>CAVWIS010000034.1:0-528622 GCA_963755055.1 uncultured Alphaproteobacteria bacterium
AGCAGCACCGAGCAGCCCTGCTCGAGCAGGCTGGACGTGCCCTGGTTGTCGTGCACGCCGCCGTCGACCTGGCGGACCATCCAGCGGGCGTCCTGCTCGGCGCCGTCGAACCGGCCGTAGGCCCCCGGCAGGCGGACCGGCTCGAACAGGCCGGGGACGCAGGCCGAGGCGACGACCGCATGACCGAGCCGCACCGTTTTCCAGCGTTGCGGCGCATCGCGGTCATACCACATCCGGCGCAGACGGTTGTTGCCGTCGAGGTCGAGCGAGATCGCATGCGGCGATTCCCCCATCCAACTCACGGTGTATTGCCAGTTGTGGCCGGTGTTGAGCGATGTAGCGTTGAGCACCAGGATCGGCACCTTGGCGCGCCGCCGCCAATTGTCGGTCTTGGGGTCGAAGGGCAAGAGGTTGCCGGCAGGATCGACTGGCTTGATCTTCAGATCGTTCAGCCAGATTCCCGACTTGAGCGCCTCCGCCCTCTTGTCCTCTGGCAGGGCCTTGACGAAGAGCTCGCGCTCGAACAACTCGCCGAGGCGCACCGTCCGATCGTAGTCGCCGGGCAGCATCGCCTTGAGGTTCACGCGCGGATTGGCGAACACGCGGTTGCGGATATTGCGCTGCACGCCCGCCAGAAAATCGTCCATCACTTTCTGCACGATGCGCATGTAGAGCTGCCGCAGCGCCTCCGCGGTGAGATTCTCCGTATAGGTTTCCTGCAGGGTCTTGCGGAGCTCCAGATAATATTGCGCGCCGACGATCGAGCCGCCGGACACGCAGGAGAGCACCTCGACCTCGCGCAGCAGGTCGAGCTCCGCCAGCTTGGCGAGCACGCCGAGATGGAACAGCGAGGAGCGGAAGCCGCCGCCCGACAGCGCCAGCCCGATCCGCCCGCGGAATGCGCTCTTCAGCGCGGCCTCGGTCCGCAGCGTCGACGATTTTTCCCCGGCCCCGGAGTCTTGTTGTGCAGCGTCGGCGAGGAGCGCGACAAGCACGTTCATCGCCTTGGCGCGATCGGTCTCGCTCGCCGGCGGGCGGAGCTGATGAAGCGAGGCGAGCTGCCTGGCCGTGCTGAAATATTCCCAGGCTTGCACCGCGCAGTCCCGCTTGGCCCGCTTCAGCAAGGCGTCGCTCTCCGGGTATTGGTCCAACCCGAAATGGGCCTCGGCCCGTGTGACCAGATACCACCAATCGGTCTTGAGGTCCTCCTTCCCTGTTTCGTTCTCGATCGGCTCCAGCACTTTGGCCAGGCATTTGCGGATCACCGCCGCCTCGTCTCTTCGCCAGGCCACGATCTCCTTCGCACGTGGCTCCACGGCCTCATTCCTGCTCTCCAGGTCCGCCAGCAGATCGAGCACGTACGCGGCGTTGATGCCGCAATAGCCCGGCTTCTCGCCGATCGGGTCGATGTCGTAGGCTTTTCGATAGCAGGCGTACGACTTCTCCAGATGGAGCTTCTGCCCGGTGGCCTCCCACAGCCGCTTGTAGATGGCGCCGGTCTGGCCGAGCGTCTCGTCGCGGACCGATCGGTCCGAGTGGTCGACGACCCGGAGTATGGCGAGCGCGCTGTTCAACCCGACCAGGCTCGGCAGGTCGGGATCCTTGTAGGTGCAGAGCGAGTGTTGCCAGCCGAGCTCGAGGCCGAGTTCCGGGTCGTCGGCAAGCGCGGCCGCGTTCTGCGCGCGCGCCCTGCCCAGGATTCGCCGCGCCCAGCGGAAGGCGTTCTGCTGGTTCGAGCCTCTCAGGCGCTTGGCGAGAGCGAGCACGTCCTCGGGAGACATCCTTTCCCCGCGCAGATACGTCCTCGCCTGTTGAATGTCCCGCTCGGCCTCGTTTGCCTGTTGGGTCACGGCGCAATCTCCCCCAGCGTTGAAAGGAACGCCCAACCTAACTTGTAATGCAGGCCGTTGCAATGACACGTTGTGGAGATTCTGTCATCGACGCGCCGCCTCGTAGCGGCGCATGAAGGCCGGCGACAGCGTCCGCAGCCGAGCGTCGTCGATGCGCCCCGAGCGGGTGATGTAGCCGTAGGCGAAATCGAGCGGATCAAGCCGCATGTGCGCGGAAAACTGCTCGTACCAGCCGGCGCTGGTCCGGGCGGCGGCGACCAGTTTTTCGACGATCGGCCGGCGGTTTTCCTCGTAGCGGGCAAGGCCGCGGGCGACGTCGTTCTCCGCCTCCAGCGCCTTGACCAGGGCGATGGCGTCCTCCATGGCGAGCCGCGTGCCGGAGCCGATGGAGAAATGCGCGGTGTGCAGCGCGTCGCCGACCAGCACCGTGTTGCCGACATGCCAGCGCCGGTTCCACAGCCAGGGGAAATTCCGCCAGACCGACTTGTTGGAGACGAGGCGGTGGCCGCCGAGCGTGGCGGCAAAAATTTGCTCGCAGGCCGCCTGGGACTCCTCGATGGTCATCGCGGCGAACCCGGTGCGCTCCCAGGTCGTCCGGTCGCACTCGACCAGGAACGTGCTCGCCTCCGGCGCATAGCGGTAATGGTGCGCCGTGAAGGCGCCGCGGTCGGTCGCGACAAAAGTCTGCGACAGGGTCTCGAACCGCCGCGTCGTGCCGTACCAGGCGAACTTGTTGGCGCCGTAGTCGAGCGAGGACCCGAAATCTTTTTCCAACGACCGGCGCACGACCGAGTTGAGGCCGTCGGCCCCGACGACCAGATCGACCTCGCCCGCTTCTTCGATCGATTGCACCGTGGTGCCGAAGGTCATGGCGACACCGACCGAGCGGGCCTGGCGTTGCAGGAGCTGGAGCAGCGCGAGGCGGCCGATGGCGGAGAAGCCGATGCCGTCGATCTCGATGCGCTCGCCGGCAAGCTCGAGCGTCATGTTGCGCCAGCTTTCCATATGCGGCGTGATGAGGTCCACGGTGTCGGCATCGTCGGCGCGCAGGAAGTCGAGCGCGCGCTCGGAAAAAACCACGCCGAAACCCCAGGTCACGTCGGCGGGGTTCTGCTCGAGAAGGCGGACATCGGCCTCCGGATGGCGTTTCTTCCACAGATAAGCGAAATAGAGCCCGGCCGGTCCGCCGCCGACAACCGCGATACGCAACGAAAGCTCCCCGCTGCCGAGATGGGCTACCTCGGCGCAGCCATACCTCCCCTGAAAGGGCCTTTCAGGGGAGGGATTTGGCCGCGTCCGAGCTACCATACCTCCCCGGAGTGCACGAGAAGGTCTATCGGTGTCCAGCGGCACCAAATGCCGGCTGCCGCGTTGATACCGCGTCGATCGAGGAACAGGCCGTTGACCGTTGCCGCGCTATCCACCCCGCTGACCGCGCCGATGGCTCGTGCCGTCGACCGCGACATCATTGCCGGCGCGGCGCTCCTCGCCGTGACCCTGGTGGTCGGCCTGGCGACGGCCGCCGACTACGGTTTCGGCATCGACGAGTTCAACACCGACGACTACGGCCCCAAGGCGCTGGCCTGGTACACTTCCGGCTTCACCGATCGCTCGCATTTCGAGACCGTGGAATTCTCGCTCTGGTACTACGGCCCGTGGTTCCAGATGCTCACGGCGTTCTGGCAATCGCATCTGCCCATCGACCCGCTCACCACCCGCCATGCCATGACGTTCCTGGTCGGCCTTGCCGGGCTTGCCGCGCTGCTGCCGATCGCGCGGCTGTCCGTCGGCCGCTGGGCGGGCCCGGTCGCGCTCGTGCTGTGTCTTTCCACCGGCTATCTCTATGGCAGCCTGTTCTTTACCTCGGTCGACGTTCCGTTTCTCGCCGCGATGTCATGGGCGACGCTCGCCATCATGGTCATGGCCAGGCAGGTGGTGCCCGCCTGGCCGGCCGCCGTCTGCGCCGGCCTCGCCACCGGCCTCGCCATCGCCACCCGCACCGGCGGGATCATCACCCACGCCTACCTGATCGGCGCCATGGCGCTGTGCGCCGCCGAGGCGCTGGCGTTGCGCGGCCGGGCCGCGCGGCCGGAGATTCTGGCCATGGCGGCTCGCACCGCGGCAGCGATCGCGGTGGCGTGGATCACGGCCATCGCGCTGTGGCCCTGGCTGCAGATCGGCAATCCGGTCGCCCAGTTCAGGACCGCGCTCACGTTCTTTGCCACGATCCCGGTGGAGTTCTCCTTCCCGCACTGGGGCGAGCAGGTGGTGAGCAACGCACTGCCCTGGTCCTACATTCCCGGGCAGTGGCTCGCCCGGCTGCCCGTGGGATTCCTGGCTCTCATCGGTCTGGCGGCCGTGATGGCGCTCGCCAGGGTCGTGTGGTTCGGCCGTGCGAGCATCCGCCGGCTGACAACACAGGGGATTCTTGGCCTGCGTGGTCCCGCACTGCTGGTGGCACGGAGCCGCCGCATTCTCCTCGTGTGGGTGGCGGCAATCGCTCCGGTCGCGTTCCTCATGGTCCAGCACGCCACCCTCTACGACGGCGTCCGCCACACCTTGTTCGTCATTCCGATGCTCGCTTTGCTCGGGGGCTGGGCGTTCGTGCGTCTGCTGCGCCGCCTGCGAACCCTCCGCATTCCGATCCTGACGTCCGCCGCTGCGGCTGTCATCGTCGCCATCGTCAACCTGGCGATCCTGCATCCGCTCGAATATGTCGCGATGAATTTCTTCGCCGGCGGCACCGCCGGTTCCTACGGGCGGTTCGACCTGGACTACTGGTCGGTCGCCGCGACCGAGGCCTTGCGGCGCATCGAGCGCCGGCTGGACGCCGCCGGGGCTTTTGCCGAAAACCCGCCGAGCCTCGTCATCTGCATTGCGTCGCGGGAATACATGGTGGCGCCGATGCTGCGGAAGGGCTGGCGAACGGGACCCGGCCTCGGGGAGGCGGATGTCGTGATCGAGACCGAGCGCTGGCCCTGCGCCGAGGGGAAAGGCGACCTCACGCTGGTCGACACGGTCGAGCGCTCCGGCCGCGTCTTCGCCTCGACCTATGTGCGCAAGGGCAGCCGCTTCATCGACGCCGCAACACCCTGACGTTGTCCGGGCTCCCGGATTTTTCTTTCGGCCCGGAACGCGCATCGGCGAGCGCGATCGTGCGCGCCAGGACGGTGATCAGCTCCATCTGGGTGCGCAGCTTGAGGTGCAGGTTGAGCAGCACGATCAGGGTGATGCACACCCAGATATAGAGGACGAGGTCGACGCCGCGGCCGACTCCGCCCACAGCGCAAGGTCGGTGGCGTGATCGGGCATCCAGGTGAAATAGAGACCGGCGACCGCCGCCGCCATGGACAGCGAGGCCACGGCCGGTGAACGACGCCGCTCGTTCATGGCGTAGGCCACCACGCCGAAGAGCAGGACCGAAAGCGCAGCCTGCGCCATCATCGGTAGAGTCTCCGGGCAAAAAGGTCGAGCAGGATCACCAGGGCGTCGCCCGCCCTCTGCCCCTTGGCGAGCGAGTAGGCGGTGTACTCGATGCTCACCGGCACCTCGACATGACCGAGCCCGCTCGCCGCGATCTGCGCAAGAATCTCCGAGGCGTGGGCCATGCGGTTCTGCCGCAGCCGGATCATGCCGGCGCCGCGGCGGGTCATGGCGCGCAGGCCATTGTGGGTATCGGTGAGGCGCAAGCCCGTGGTGAGCCGCGTGAACAAGGTGGCGGCCTTCAAGAGCAGCCGGCGCGAAGGCGGCAGATCGACCGAGCGGCCGAGAAACCGGCTACCGAGGGCGAAATCGGCCTGCGATTGCTCGAGCGCCCGCACCAGGTTCTCGATGTCGGCGGCGCGATGCTGGCCGTCGGCATCGAAGGTCACGACGATCTCGGCGCCCTGGCGCAATGCGTGCTCGATGCCGGTCTGCAGCGCGGCGCCCTGGCCGAGATTGATCGGATGGCGGATGACGCTGTCGGCCGCGCTCGCGGCGCGGGCGGTCTGATCGGACGAGCCGTCGTCAACCACGACGACCTTGTAGCCGCGGCTTGCGACCTCGCCGACGACGCGGTGAACGACGCTCGCCTCGTTGTAGGCGGCGATCACCACCCATGTCGGCGCAGGCGAGACGTGCTTCATCGCTGGCATACCGATCTAATGATTGGGGAAGCAGACCGAGAAGGTAACGTCGGAATGCCTGAATGGTTCCGTCGTCAGCCGATGACCAGCAGGAGCCCGCAGACGATCGCCGCAATGCCGACGCCGAGCCTGAGGCTCATCGGCTCGTCGAACAGCCAGCCGCCGAGCAGCGGCGTGATGGCGAAAGCCAGCGCGACGAACGGGTAGGCCCGCGACAGGGGGGTGAAGGTCAGGATCCACACCCAGACCAGGGCGAGCGCGCAATAGAGCGCGAAGGCGGCGAGAAAGTAGCCGTTTCCGGCGAGATCGATCAGTCGCTGGCCCACGCTGCCGGCCGGGGCCGAGCGTAGCGCCGCCATCTTGAACAAGAGCTGTCCGCCCGTCATTCCGGCCGCGTAGGCGCAAAGGAGGGCGATCTGCGCCAGGGTGAGACGGTCGTTGCTCATGACGCCGACTTCCGCAAGGTCACGCGCATGGCGTCGAACAGATTGACCGGCAGCCCGAGCCCGGTGTCGCCCGACCGGCGGCGCGGGCGGGCAAGCCCAGCATGCGGCGGAGCTGGAACGTCATCAGCGATAGCGGCACGATCTTTGAGGGGTGATCGACCTGCTCGACCCCGAGCCCGAGCGGGCTCGCCATCGCCCGCAAGCTGGCAGGGGTGAAGAACCACAGATGCTGCGGCGGCGTCATCAGCCTCCAGTGCCGGCCGAGGAGGCGCGCCAGGGCTGAGCCGAAATCGCCGGTGGTGATCACGATGATACCGCCGGGAGCGAGATGGCGGGCGAGCAGCGTCAGCGTTTCCTGAGGATCGGGCAGGTGCTCGATGACGTCGAGCAGGACGATGACGTCGAAGCTGCCGATCCGCCCGAGCGTCGCCTCGTCGGCCACGCCCTGGTGCACGGCGAGCCCCGCTGTCCGGCAATGGGCCGCCGCATCGGCCGCAAGCTCGATGCCGACGACGTTGAAATACGGCCGCGCCTCCTGCAGGAAATAGCCGTAGGCGCAGCCGACCTCCAGCAGGCGCCCGCCGCCGTGCCGCTGGCGAATGAACGCGACGGTCCGGGCGAATTCCCGCCGCAGCACCGCTTCGGAGCCACGATAGTCGGCGTAACCGTCGGAAAGCTCTCCGGAGAAATAGTCGCCCGTATAGTAGCTCGCCGGATCGAACGCCGGCGCTTCGGCGCGCCCGAGCCCGCAGCTTCCACATTGCAGGATGTCGCAGCCGTTGACCGCATAGAGCAGCCGCTGCCCGGTGTTGCCGCCGCAGGCGGGGCAGAGGCGAACGGCTGCCGACCCCCCGATCGACACGGGGATGCGGGCGCGGGCGGCCAGCCGTTGCATGTCCATGAAGCCTGAATGTCCGATGGGAGACGCAACCGTGATCAATGGTAATGCGCTCCACCACGATCGGGTTCCCGGACCAAGGCGAATTCCTCGCGTGCGAGACCAACATCAATCGTCCGCGACGTCGCCAGCCAGGTCTGCCGTCCTGTTAATTGTTTGCTAACGCAAGGTAAGTTGCTGCTTAAACAGGCGATCGGGTGCTGGTTGTGAGGCGGGCAGCGGCTGCCTGCCACGACCGACCGCGACGGGTGCTCCGCCGCCAATCGGATGAAGCGACTGATCTGCCGAAGGAAACGGCGCGCGCCCCGCCGTGTCGAGAAGCCGTTTGATGTTGGAACGATTGTTGCAACGCAGTGTCCCCAGCCGGGGAGGCTGCATGTCCCTTCGTGTTCTGTTCATCACCTCGGAGATCGACGACTTCGTCAGGGTCGGGGGTTTGGCGGCAGTGTCCGCCACGCTGCCGCGGGCCCTGCGGCCCTGGACCGACGTCCGCATCCTGGTCCCGGGTTATCCGGAAGTCCTGGCTCAGCTGGGCAACCTCGAGATCGTGGGGGGATGCCCTCCTCTCGCCGAGCTTCCTGCGTGCTCGCTCGGCCTGGCCAAAACCGCCGACGGCATCCCGATCTACGTGGTGATCTGTGCCGCGCTCTATGAGCGGCACGGCACGCCTTATTGCGATCAGAGCGGAAGGGATTGGGCCGACAACGATCTGCGCTTTGCCAGGCTCGCGTCCGCCGGCGCCGAGCTTGCCGGAGGCCTTGTCGATCGCAACTGGCAGGCCGACCTCGTGCACGCCAATGATTGGCAGTCGGCGCTGGTGCCGGCCTATCTGGCGTGGAACGGATGTCCCATCCCGACGATCCTGACCATCCATAACCTGGCTTTTCAGGGACTGTTCGCCCGGGAGACGCTGCGCCGGATCGGCGCGCCGGAAAGCTCGTTCCACATCGACGGGCTCGAGTTCTACGGCAAGGTTTCCTACCTCAAGGCCGGCCTGGTCTATGCCTCGCATCTGACCACCGTCAGCGAGACCTACGCGCGCGAGATCACCACGCCTGAATCGGGATGCGGATTGGACGGCGTGCTCAGGAAGCGCGCGGCGGCCAACGAATTGACCGGCATCATCAACGGCATCGACGGGACGTGGGATTCGCAGACCTGTCGCGAGCTGGCGGTGCCGTTCGGCGCCGGCGACTGGAAGAGCCGGCGGCAGAACACCGATCACGTGCGCCGTCAGTTCGGTCTGGCGCTGTCGCGCGGCCCCCTGTTCGGCCTGGTTGCCCGCCTGGTCCATCAGAAGGGTGTCGATCTCGTCCTCGCCGCCGCCGAGACCATCGTGGCATCCGGCGGCCAGATCGTCGTCATGGGCCGCGGCGAGCCGGAGCTCGAGCAGGCGCTCCGCTCCGCCCAGACGAGGCATGCGAGGTCCATCGGGGTCGCCATCCGCTTCGACGACGGCGAGGCACGTCGCATCTTCGCCGGCAGTGATTTTACCCTGCTGCCCTCCCGCTTCGAGCCATGCGGCTTGAGCCAGATGTACGCCCAGCGCTTCGGGTCGCTTCCCATCGGCCACAGGACCGGAGGTCTTGCCGAGACGATCCAGGACGGCCGCACCGGGTTCCTCTTTCCGCAGGCATCGCCGGAATCCTTCCTGGGCGCCATCTGCCGGGCGTTCGGCACTTTTGCCAGCAAGCGCCGGCTGAACCTGATGCGTTCGGACGCGATGGCCCAGACATTCGGCTGGGCCTCGTCGGCCTCGGCCTACCGGGAGCTGTACGGCAGGGTGGCGGAAGCGTAGGGCGAGGGCGCGACCCGCTCGCGTCCGCCGGATCCACTCTACCCGACGGCAGCGGCACCTGCGACCGCATTGCGCATCGACAGAGGCCGCGGCGATCTCGGTTGGGTCAGCGTCTCCATGTACTCCTCGAACTCGTCGAGCGGCAGCGGTCTGCTGAACAGGAAGCCCTGGTAGGCGTGGCAGCCTTGGCGGGCGAGGATGCTCCTCTGCAGCTCGGTCTCCACCCCCTCGGCGATGACCGCAAGCCCCAGGCTGGCGCCGAGGACGACGATCATCCTGGCAATGGCGGCATCGTTGGGATCGACCAGGATGTCCCGGACGAAATCCTGGTCGATCTTCAGCTCGTCCAGCGGCAGCCGCTTCAGATAGGAGAGCGACGAGTAGCCCGTGCCGAAATCGTCCAGCGAGAAGCGGATGCCCCTCGCCTTCAGTGCCGTCATCTTGTCGATGACGCCCTCGATGTTGTTGATCAGCTGGCTCTCGGTCAGCTCCAGCTTGAGCCGTTGCGGGTTGGCCCCGATGCGGTCGACGGTCGAGAGGACCTGGTCGACGAAATCCTTGTGGTGGAGCTGAACGGCGCTCACGTTGACCGCGATCGTGAGATGCTCCGTCTCCGGCCGGGTCGCCCAGATCGCCAGCTGGCTGCAGGCCATCTCCAGCACCCAATTGCCCAGCGGCCGGATCAGGCCGGTGCTCTCGGCCACGGGAATGAAGTCGTCGGGCGGAACCATGCCGCGGTGGGGATGCGGCCAGCGCAGCAACACCTCCGCACCCGTCAGACGCCCTTCGCCGTCGAGCTGAGCCTGGTAGTGGAGGAGGAACTGCGCGTTTCTGACGGCCTCGCGGAAATCCGCCTCCAGCGCGGCGCGCGTGGTGACCATGGTCTGCATGTCCGGATCGAAGAAGCGCAGCGTGTTGCGGCCTGCCGCCTTGGCCTCGTACATGGCGAGATCGGCGCGCTTGAGCAGCTCGTCGGCGCTCTGATGATGATCGGCGAGCAGGGCTATGCCGATGCTGGCGGTGCTGAGATGCTCGTAGCTCGCGAGAAGGTAGATCTGGTTGAGGGAGGAGAGAATCTTGTCGCCGACGGCTTCGGCCCGGATCGCCGCCTCTCTGTCCTTGGTACCCAGGCTGGCCAGCAGCACGACGAACTCGTCGCCGCCAAATCGCGCCACGGTATCCTCTGCGCGAACGCATCGGGTCAGGCGTTGCGCCACCTTCTTCAGCAGGAGGTCGCCCATGTCGTGGCCGAGCGTGTCATTGAGGGTCTTGAAGCCGTCGAGGTCGATGAACAGCAGGGCGCCACAAGCGCCGTTGCGGGAGTTGGCGTTGATCGCCTGTCTCATGCGATCCAGCAGGAGCGTGCGATTGGGCAGGCCGGTGAGCTGGTCGAAGTACGCCAGCTCCTTGATTCTTTCCTCCGCCCGCTTGCGCTCCGACACGTCGTAGTAGGTTCCGATATAGTGGGTGATGGCGCCATCGTCGTCCTTCACCGCCGATATGGTGAGCCATCTGACATACATCTCTCCCAGCCTGGTCTGGTCCCAGACCTCTCCCTGCCATCCGCCGGCGCGGTCGACCGTCTCCCAGATCTCGCGAAAGAAGTATGCCTTGTGGCGGTCCGACTTGTGATTCTCCGGCTTGGGCAGACGCCATGGCTGGCCCACGATCTCCTCGGCCGGGTAGCCGGTCATCGCGGTGAACACCCGATTGGCCCGCAGGATCACCCTGTCGGCATCGGCGACGACCATGCCTTCCTGCGAGTCGAAGGCGGCGGCGGCAATGCGCAGCTCGGCGTTGAGCTTGTCGAGCGTCTGGGTCTTGTCGTGCAGGGCGGCCTCGACGGCCCGGCGCCGGGAGATCTCGCCGGACAGCGCCTTGTTGCGCTGCTTGAGCTCGTCCTGGTGACGATGCGACTTGGAATAGTCCTGCTCCAGCTGCACGGCTCGTTTTCGCATCCGCTCGAAGCCGAAGGCGGAGAGCAGCAGCACCAGCGGGAAGGCGCTCAGATAGAACGAATACGCCGGCGGCGCCGATTGGCCGTAGGCCTCGGATTTCAGACATCAGCGTGATCGCCGACAGCGGGGCGCCGGCGATCGAGGTGCGCAGGACCAGCAGGCTGCCGAGCCGCTCCGCACCCGTTATATCAGTCGCGGCAACCAGCCTGTTCTCCGGCAGCCGGGCAAAGGCGGGCCCGAGATTGCCCACCAGCTCGGTCGATCGCTCCGAGGCGGGAATGCCGATGCCCTTGTCGGTTATCAGCAGCTCATGATAGTTGATCGCCCCCGCTTCGGCCGCGCCGCTCGAGATCAGCAGCCGGGACAGCAGGCGCAGGTCGCTCACCGCCACGACCGTGCCGCTGAAGACGCCCTTGTGGACGACCGGCGCACCGGCAACCATGAGCAGGACATCCGCATCCGTCAGCAGTTGCGGAGCGTCCTTGGCGATCGCCGGTATCGCGACGCCGTGCTCCTCCTTGCCGGCAGCGGCGAGCATGGCGCCATCCTCGTCGCGAAAGACGATACGGCTGTATACGGGCTGGCCGCGAAGCGTCTTCTTCTCGATCAGCTGCCGAAGACGCTGATCGATGAAATCGAGCGTGGCGTTGAGGCCGTACTGCGCCGACATGCCCAGCGCCCGATTGACCAGGTAGGTTTCGATCTCGAGGCTGCCGGCCAGCTCGACGACGGCCTGCTGCCGCTCGGACACGAAGTCGGCGATCGTTGCGGCTCTCCTCTGGCTGTCGGCCACCAGGTGCGCATCGGTCGCGGCCCGCAGCTGCGACTGCGAGGAATGAAGGCTCCACAGGAGAGCCAGCGTGAACGCCGAGAAGAAGCCGGCCATGACCAGCGGCCAGTGCAGCACGAGGCGTCGACGGAGCGGCATGGCCGGACACCTATCCCGAGGATCCCGATCTCCGGCTCGTCACGCACCGGCTCCGCCCGGCATCCGTCCGGGACACCGGTGTCGATGATGGAGAGGTGGGCCGTCGCAACGGCGTCGTGGCGGGGTCG
This sequence comes from uncultured Alphaproteobacteria bacterium, assembly GCA_963755055.1. Classification (GTDB taxonomy): domain Bacteria; phylum Pseudomonadota; class Alphaproteobacteria; order Rhizobiales; family Xanthobacteraceae; genus AP-16. The sequence goes on from CAVWIS010000034.1 coordinate 12,134, forward strand.
GGGAGCATCGGCGTCGGCGCTTCCTACTTCCTACTCGAAGAATCCCGGAAAGAACCGGCGGATGCCCGGGTAATACCTGTCGACCAGCTTGTCGTAATTGCCGTCGGCCTTGATCTGGCGCAGGTAGCTGTTGAAGGCGTCACGCAGGTTCGGCGCATCCCTGGGAAAGGCCGTCGCAAGCGCCTGGTGCTCGGAAATCGGCCCCAGGATCTTGATCTGTCCCGCCCATTTCTTGAGATCGGAAATGGCGTCCGGCACGTCGAGCAGGGTCAATTCCGCCTCCTTGTTGAGGAGTGCCGGGATCATCTCGTTGAGGTTCGTGCTCTTCGTATAGGCTTTGAGGTCGATCCCCACCCCCTCCAGGCCGTAATTGGCCGGATCGAGGCAGGTTCTCCCCATCACCAGCAGGCTCCTGTTTCCGATCAGGCTCTTGGTCTCCCGGATATCGGACATCAGGTCGCCGCTTCCCTTGATCGGCCGCAGCGGCGACTGGGCCGGGGCGATCAGCAGCACTTGCGAGGGGAATGTCGGCTCGGAATACAGGAGGACGGCCGCGCGCCAGGGCAGGACCGTGAACCCCGTCGCGATGACGTCGCCGGTGACCGGAAAGCTGCCGGCGAGCGAGATGTTCGCACCCTGGCGCACCACGTCCTGGCCCAGCAGGTCGCGCATGATGTTGTAGAAATCGGAATAGACCAGCTGGTACTTGACGCCGATATGGCGCGAGAACCCCTGGATCAGCTCGACGTCGAAGCCATCGCCGGCGCCGGTAACGAAATTCGCGTACTTGATTCCCAGGTGGCGGAGCTCGCCGCGGGCCTTGATCTCGTCGAGGTCGGCCGCGATCGCCGACGTGCAGAGCAGGAGAGCGGGAACGACGGCACGCGCAAGCTTCAAAACCGATGGAATGATCATGTGTGGCGCCCTGTTGAACGCGCCAGGATAGCGATAGACCACCTACACTCCGTTAAGGTATTGCCGTAGCGGTAGTTTCACGTACTCCAGGGACGCCGAACCGGCTTGGGTCAGCTCTCCCGGTCGCGCCGGAACGGCATGGGATGTTGGATCGGCCAGGCCATATTGCTCCCCCGTCGACGGATGGCGCCTGATGTTGCGGACACAAAGGATGGTTCTTCCACGCATGCCGGTTGCCGTCATCTTCGACATGGACGGCCTGCTCTTTGATACCGAGATGCTTTACCGGGACGCATTCGCACTTGCCGTTGCGGAACGAGGTTACACGCCCAGATCAGAGATCTTTGGCCAGCTGGTCGGCTTGCCGTTGCCCCAGAGCCGCGCCCTGCTCGTCTCCCACTTTGGTGAGGCCTTCCCGCTCGACGAATTCCAGGCAGCGTGGACGCGACACTTCTGGATCATCGCGGAGACTCGCTTGGCATTGAAGCCGGGCGTGCTCGAGCTGCTCGACACATTGGAGGCGCTCGGGCTGCCTCGGGCGATCGCCACGTCGTCGTCCCACCAGACGGTCGAGCGGCATCTCCACGTCCACGGGCTTCGAGACCGCTTCCATGCGATCGTCGCGCGCGGCGACTACGAAAACGGAAAGCCAGCGCCGGATCCTTTTCTGAAAGCAGCCGAGCGGCTCGCCGTCGATCCGCGATCATGTTTTGCTCTCGATGATTCGCACAACGGCGTACGATCCGCATCGTCAGCCGGCATGCTGACAATCATGGTGCCGGACCTGCTTGAGGCGACCGACGAGATGCGGGGGCTCTGTACCCACGTCGCGCAAAACCTTTATGAGGTGCGGGACATCATTCTGACGGTGGTAGTCGACGACAGAAGAGCGTAGTCCATGGTCGGAATCCTGACCCTCGCTCCCCACCCATACGCAGCCATCCCTCTCATGGTCCAGGCCATCATGTCGAACGCCACTCTTGCGGCGGATGTTCAAGAGCTCACCGCCGACGCGCAGGTTCCCGGCCTGTCAATGGTCATCCGCGATGGCGCGACCGTCGAGCCCCGCGTCAATCGCGTCCGGTCTATCCGCGGCTGCGCCGCGCCGCCTCGGCGCCGGCCGCGAGCTCGACGATCTCGGTCGTGATCTCCTCCTGGCGCAGCTGTCGCTCGCGTTGCGAGAGAGTTTCCAGCTTGGTCTCGATGTTGGTCTTGGCGGACGCCATGGCCATCATGCGCGCCTCGTTCTCCGCCGCGAATGCGTGCATCGCCGCTTCGCACAGCTGGGCAAACACGTATTCCGCCGCGAGGCGCTGGAGCAGCAGGCCGGGAGGGAGCGTGGTCAACGGCGCCTGCCTCTCGACCGGGCGGGCGAAGCGCGCAAGATCGACCGGCAGCAGCGAATGGCGATCGACCCGGATGCCGCTGCCGGGCACCGCGCGCGAGAATAGGATGTCGACCGTCGCGATGGCGCCGGTGGCGACGAAGCCGTAGAGCGCGTCGGCCAGTCGGTTGGCGAGACTTGGTATCGCGTCGACCTGGGTGGCCATCGGCGCCGACCAGGCGGGCTTGATCCCCCGCTCGCTGGCGACCGCGGTGCCGCGCGTGCCGACGATCAGGCTCGTCGCCCCGGGGTCGCCGGCCGCCTCGAGCACCCGTTCGCTGAAGGGTCCGGCAAACCCCTGCTCCGCGCCGAACAGGATCAGCGCCGGCCGGGCCGGCCGGGGCCGGGGCGAGGCCGCGCCGTCCGTCGGCATGAGGCTCAAGGCCTGACCGATGGCATGCGAGACGACGTCGCTGTAGGCGACGATGCCGGCGAGCAGCGACCGGCCCTTCTGCGCGCGTGCGGCGGCGATCCCGCGCATGGCGGTGACCACGGCCCCGAGCTGGCGGATGTTCTGGATCTGGGCGACGAGTGCGGCGAGCTGCTCGGCCATCACCCGCTCCCCGGCTCGGGCACGTCCGGCGTCAGCTCCTTCGCCAGAGCCGACAGGCTCGTCATCAGCGCATCGCGCGCCGGGTCTCCGAGGCATCCGGTGCGCTCGATCTCCTCGACGATCGGCGCCGCGAGGCGATCGAGCCAGCCTGCAAGCTCGGAGCGGAATTTTTCCATCTGCTCCAGCGGCAGATCGTCCAGAAGTCCCTGCTGCAAGGCCAGCACCAGCGCGACCTGGTCGGCCAGCCGCAGCGGCGCGTACTGGGGCTGCGACAGGATCGCCCGGATCCGCCGTCCGCGCGCGATCCGGTCCTTGACCTGGAGATCGGTGACGCCGCCGAACCGGGTGAACGTCTCCAGCTCCAGGAATTGCGCATAGTCGAGCCGCAGCGCCTCGGCGGCCTCGCGCAGCGCCGGCGCCTGGGTCTTGCCGCCAACCCGGCTGACGCTGGTGCCGACATCGACCGCCGGCTTCTGGTCCTCGTGGAACAGCCGCGCGTCGAGAACGATCTGGCCGTCGGTGATCGAGATCAGATTGGTCGGGATATAGGCGCTGAGATTGCCGGCATCAGTCTCGGCGATCGGCAGTGCGGTCAGCGAGCCGCCGCCCGGCTCCGTCGACAGCTTGGCGGCGCGCTCCAGCAGGCGGGCATGCATGTAGAAGATGTCGCCGGGATAGGCCTCGCGCCCGGGCGGCTGGCGCGTCAGCAGGGCGATCTCGCGATGCGTGGCGGCGTGCTTGGTCAGATCGTCGATGACCACCAGCGCATGCCGGCCGCGGTCGCGAAAATATTCGGCCATGGTGAAGCCAGCGAACGGGCGCGATCCATTGCAGGCCCGGCGCCGCCGACGGCGCTCGCCGACGACGAAGATGCAGCGTTCGGGCGCGCCGTGGCGTCTGGACCGCCTCGATGACCCGCTCGACCGCGGACGATTTCTGCCCGATCGCGACATAGACGCAGATCAGGTCGCTGGTCCTCTGGTTGATGATCGCATCGACCGCGATCGCCGTCTTGCCGGTGGCGCGGTCGCCGATGATCAGCTCGCGCTGGCCGCGTCCGAGCGCGAACATGGAATCGACGACCAGAAGGCCGGTCTGCACCGGCTCGTGACGAAATCGCGATCGATGATGGCCGGCGCCGGACGCTCGACCGGCTCATGGGCCTCGGCCTCGATCGGCCCGCCGCCGTCGAGCGGACGCCCGAGCGGATCGACGATGCGGCCGAGCAGGCTCGGCCCGACCGGCACCCGCACCACCTCGCCGGTGCCGCGCACCCGGTCTCCCGCCCCGATCGTCCCGGCATCGTCGAGCAGCACGCAGCCGAGCGACTCCCGCTCCAGCGTGAGGGCGAAGCCGACCTGCCCGTGCTCGAAGCGCACCAGCTCGTCGAGCCGCACGTCGGGCAACCCGGACACGACCGCGATGCCGTCGGCGACGCGTCTCGACGCGGCCGATCTGCTCGGTGGTCGGCGCCAGCGTCGTCGCCGCGACGCGATGCCTCGCCTCCTCGAGCCAGGCGTCAAGATCGGCGCGTGTGTCACGGCCCAGCTCCTCGCCGATGCGGAAAAGATCTGCCGCCAGCTGTTGCGCAGAATCGTGGTGCGGCCGTTGCATCTCGATGCCGGCGAGCAGCGCCGGATCGTCGCGGAACCGCAATGCGCGGGTCGGTACCGAGCGCGGTCGCGAGTGCGCCGCGGATCTGTTCGGTCTCCCCGTCGGCGAGCGGCGCCGCCGTCACCACCTCGATCGGATGATCGCCCGCCGACGCGGCGAGGCCGTGCTTCTCGCCGGCTGCCAGCGCCCGGATCTCTCCGCACAGCCCGTCGAGGAATGTCTCGAGCGCCGCGTCGGGCGGCAACCGGGCGAGCAGTCGCCGCGCAATGTCCAGCGACAGCTCGCGCGGCGCGGCCGATCGGCTCCGCCTTCGCCGCCTCGCGGCGGCGCTACGATCGCCGCCTCGGCATCCTGGCGCGAGCTTTTCCATCGTCTTCCGAGCGACTGCCCGAGCAGACGGGTTCTCTCGGCCGCCGCCGACGTCGCGCGCCTCGGCGATCAGCCGCGTCGTGCTCCGCCGCGATCCCGGCGCGCGCCTTGTCGGCGTCGGCAAGCAGCGCGGCCGCGGCTTGGCGGGTCGCCGCCGCCTCGGCGAGCGAGCTTCGCCGCCTCCTGCTGCCGCCGGGCCACGATGTCGGCTACCGGGCGGAACAGGAACCGCGAGAGGATCCAGATGAGGATGAGGACATTGACGGTCTGGAGCGCCAGCGTCCACCAGTCGATGCGCATCTTCCCGGTCGGCTAATGAATGAACGGGTTGGCGAACAGCAGCAGCAGCGCGATCACCAGGCAGTAGATCGCCATCGTCTCGATCATGGCGAGGCCGACGAACAGGGTGCGCGACATGGTGCCGGCGGCCTCCGGCTGGCGGGCGATGGCGTCCATGGCGGCGGCGACCGCCCGGCCCTCGCCGAGCGCCGGACCGATCGCCCCGAACGACACGGCCATCGCGGCGGCAAGAATGCTGACGATCTCGATCCAGTTCATGCAGTTTCCTCCTGTCTGCGTTGCCGGCGGAGCCTTCGTCCGCCGACCGCGCTGCCGATGAACACCATGGCGAGCACCGCGAAGATGTAGGCCTGCACCGCGCCGGTCAGCAGGTCGAGCGCCATCAACGGGATCGGGACGAGCAGATCCGGCGAGCGACAGGACGATGCCGATGACGAAGACGCCGCTCATGATGTTGCCGAACAGGCGGACAATCAGCGAGAAGGTCCGCGTGAAGGTCTCGACGACGTTGAGCGGAATCATCACGATGCTCGGCTCGGCGAAAGTCTTCGAGATAGCCGCCCAGCCCGCGGGCGCGGATGCCGAACCAGATGACCGCGAAGAAGACGATCAATGCCGAGCGCCGCATCGGTCTCCAGATGGGCGGTCGGCGGCTCGACGCCCGGGAATCAGCGAGGACCAGTTGGCGCCGAGAATGAAGATGAAGAGCGTTCCGATCAGCGGCAGATAAGGTGCCGGCTTCGCCCGCATGGTGTCGCGGATCTGATCGCTCGATGCGTCCCGACGACGACCTCGAGCACCGTCTGGCTGCGCGACGGCGCAAGCCGGAGCGTGCGCGTGAGCCAGAAAGCCTGCCAGCGCCGAGCGCCGCCATGATGCCCCAGGTGACGACGACGGGCTCGGTGATCGGCACCGGCCCGATCGTGAAGACGGCTTGGGTGGCAAGCGGCGAATCCGATCATGGCCGCGCTCCGACAGCGCAGACGATGGCCGTCGCGCGACGCCAGAATCCGCGGTGCGCGGCGAGCAGCGGCAGGGCGCCGAAATGACGCGACGATCAGGACAGAGCGCTGCGGCGATCACCGCGAACCGCACCAGCTGCAGCGCCAGGGCGGGCCGCAGCGGCCGGCCGCTCGGCGAGCATCCTGATGTTCCGCCGCAGCGTCAGGAAATGGAACGCGCCGAACGCCGCTCCAGCGGCGAGCCAGCCGCCGGCGCCGAGCACCAGGAGAGCAAGCGTCGGTGACGGACGGCGCGATCATTGGCTGTGCATCCACTTCCAGGCCGACCAGCAGCCCGACCGTGACGCCGAGCAGCAGCAGCCGGCGCGCTCCAGAAGATGCCGGTGCCGAGCTTGTGGTCGAGCCAGCGTCCGATGAAGAGCCCGATCAGCGTCGGGGCGACGATGATCCAGCCGAGCAGGCCGATCTGGCCGACGAACCGCGCTACCGACGGCTCGCCGTTCGCGCAGCCAGTCGCCGCCGGCGCTCGCGCGCGCCGGCGCACCGCGTCGGCCATCGCGTCGCCGTTCCGGCTCGGGGTCGGCCGGCCTGGCGTTCATCGTCCGCCTCCGAACACGCCGGGCCGCTCGGGCCGCAGATAGCGGACGATCTGCCGCATCGCGCTGCATCTGCAGCTGCAGGCTCTCGGTGCGCGCCCTGCGCTCGGCGTCGAGCGCGTCGCGGAATTGCGTCGAGCACCCTGCTCAAGGCGGTCGAGATCGTCGCCCGGCGATCGCCTCGCGCGTCGCGATGGCAATCTGGTCGCCGCCGGTGACCGACAGCACGCCGCGGCGCAGCGCGCAGAAGCGCCGGCGATCGTCGGCGCGGCGCCAGCTCACCACCGACACCGTCAGCACGGTCAGCAAATCGGCGTGGCCTGGCAGGATGCCGAAGCCGCCGCTCTCGTCCTCGGCGCGCACCGCGACGACGTCCGGGTCGTCGACGACAACGGCAGTCGGCGTGGTGATGAGGAGCCTCATGACGGCCCTCGCCGCGGCGATTGGCGGCTTCCTTGTCGCGCGCCTCGTCGAGAGTGCCGACCATGTAGAGGGAGCTTTCCGCCCAGTCGTCGCAGCTCGCCGTCGAGGATTGCTTGGCAGCCCGCGAGCGTGTCGGCGAGCGGACGGAGCGGCCGGGCTTTCCGGTGAACGCCTCGGTGACGGCGAAGGGCTGCGTCAGGAAGCGCTGCAGGCGCCGGGCGCGCTCGACGATGCAGGCGGTCCGCGGCGCTCAGTTCCTCGATGCCGAGCAGCGAGATGATGTCCTGCAGCTCGCGGTAGTGCGCGATCGTCTCGCGGACCTTCTCGGCGATGCGGTAATGCTCCTCGCCGACGACCGACGGATCGAGCAGGATCGAGGACGAGGCGATCGGGGATCGATCGCCGGATACATGCCCTCGGCCGCCATCTGCCGCGACAGCACGATCATGCTGTCGAGGTGGCTGGAGATGGCGGTCACCGCCGGATCGGTGAAATCGTCGGCCGGCACGTAGACCGCCTCGATCGCGGTCACCGCGACGCCGGACGACCGAGGCGATGCGCTCGTGCAGGGCGGCGACCTCGCTGGCGAGCGTCGGCTGATAGCCGACCCGCGACGGCAGCCGCCCGAGCAGGCCGGACACCTCGCTGCCCGCCTGGACGAAGCGGAAGACGTTGTCCATCAGCAGCAGCACGTTCTGCCGCTGCTCGTCGCGGAAATATTCGGCGATGGTGAGCGCGGTCAGGCCGACGCGCCAGCGCGCGCCCGGCGGCTCGTTCATCTGGCCGTAGACCAGGACGCTGCGCTCGAGCACGCCGGAGCGGCCGCATCTCGAGCAGCAGCTCGTGGCCCTCGCGCGAGCGCTCGCCGACGCCGGCGAACACCGAGATGCCCTCGTAGCTCTCGACCATGGCGTGGATCAGCTCCATGACGAGCACGGTCTTGCCGACGCCGGCGCCGCCGAACATCGCCGCCTTGCCGCCCTGCGCCAGCGGCGCCAGCAGGTCGATGACCTTGATGCCGGTCTCGAAGATGGCCGTCGCCGGGCTGCGCTCTGCCAGCGGCGGCGCCGCGCGATGGATCGGCGAGCGCGCCACGTCGGCGGAAGCGGCGGCCCGTTGTCGCGGACGCTCGCCGGTGACGTCGATCAGCCGGCCGAGCACCGCGTCGCCGACCGGCACGGTGACGGGGCTCGCCGGTGGCGCGGACCCGCACCCCGCGGCGGAGCCCGGCGGTCGCCTGCAGCGCCACCCCGCGCACGGTGTGCTCGTCGAGATGGGCCTGGACCTCGACGATCAGGGTCCCCGGCCGATCCCAGTCCACGACCAGGGCCTCCTCGAGCCGCGGCAGCTCGGCGCCGTCGAAGCCGACGTCGATCACCACCCCGCGCACGGCGAGGACTTTTCCTTGGGGTTCTGTCGACGCTGGCATCGTGACGGTCGCTCATGCCTCGACGGAGGGGCCGGCAGGACAACGTCGGCCATGTCGGCCGAATCGGGTCCGCCGGGCCGCGCAAGGCCGCATTCCACCGCAGTCCGGCGGGGCTCGCTTTGACCCAGAACAATTATTTCCACGGGTCGGGACGACCGGGATTGGATGGCGGCAAGGCCTCTCGGCAGGTTGAATCTGCTCGAGCCCCGGGATGGCGCTATCCGAAGCGAGAGAGGCCGCGTCGAGAGATGCCTCGACGCAGCCCCCAGTTCGAGCACCGATCAGGCGGTATGCCAGTCGCTGCTGGCGGCTCCGACGCCCTGATTCACGATGATGTGCGGCCCGTCCATCTCCCACATCGCCACGGCGCCGGTGTCGCTGCGCCACAGGATGTCGGTGTGGTGATCGCCGTTGTAGTCCCCGGTGTCGACGATGTGCCAATCGTTGCCGGCGGACCCGACGGCCTGGTTGGCGACGATCTGCGTTCCGTTCATCTGCAACATCGAGACGGCGCCGCTGTCGCTGCGCAACAGGATGTCGGAATGCCCGTCGCCGTCGAAGTCGCCGATGCCGGCGACGTGCTGGTCTTTGGCCACCGAGCCGACGACCTGGTTGGCGATGATCTTGGTCCCGTCCATCTCCCACATGGCGACGGTGCCGTTGTCGTTCTGCCACGCGACGTCCGAGTGCCCGTCGCCGTTGAAGTCGCCGACGCCGGCGACGTGCCACGCGGTCCCGGCGCCGCTGACGACCTGGTTGGCGATGATCTTGGTCCCGTCCATCTCCCACATGGCGACGGTGCCGTTGTCGTTGCGCCACAGGACGTCCGAGTGCCCGTCGCCGTTGAAGTCGCCGATGCCGGCGACGTGCCAGTCGGTGCCGGCACCGCTGACGACCTGGTTGGCGATGATCTTCGTCCCGTCCATCTCCCACATGGCGACCGAGCCGGTGTCGCTGCGCCACAGGACGTCGGCGTGTCCGTCGCCGTTGAAGTCGCCTTTGCCTTCGATGTGCCAGGCGGTGCCGGAGGGGCTGACGACCTGGTTGGCGACGATCTGCGTCCCGTTCATCTGCCACATCGCGACCGAGCCGCTGTCGTTGCGCCACAGGATGTCCGAGTGCCCGTCGCCGTTGAAGTCGGCGGGGGCATGAGTATCGGGCAGGGTCGTGGTCGCGGTCAGCGAGGTCGTCGCGGGTGACCAGGCTTGGCCGTCATAGGCCGCGACGAAGAGTTTCTCGGCGTCTCCGGCGGCGCCGCCCACGTAGCTGACGGTGCCGAGATCGCTGGCGTTCACGACGGTCCACTGTCCGGATGCCTGGGTCACGCCGTTCACCGAAAAGTGCCCGCCGGCGCTGCCGCCGTCCCAGAAGGCGTACTCGGTGATGGTCTTGTCGCCCTCCTGGTCGTGCGCGACGAACATCGAGGAGGCCGCGATCGAGCCGTTGGCGGCGACGCTGACGTCGTGCGTCGTCACCACCGGCGCGTTGTTGGCCGCCGCCGTGTCGTCGTTGACGATGGTGGCGGTGCCGGAGGCGTCGCTGATGGTGGCGCCGTTGGTGGCGCCCGACAGCAGCACGTTGAGGCTCTCGTTGCTCTCGAACTTGGTGTCGCCGTTGATCGCCACCGAGACCGTCTGGGTGTTGACGCCGGCGGCGAAATGCAGGGTGCCGGCGTTCTTCGCATAGTCGCCGTCGGCGGCCGTGGCGGTGCCGTCTGCCGTGGCGAAATTGACGTCGAACGCCGCCGAGCCTCCGGTGCGGGTGACCGTGAAGGTCGCCATCTGGGAGCCGGCATTGCCCTCGGTGATCATCACGTCGTTGATCGCGATTGCGCCGGCAACCGGCGCGGCGTCGTCGTTGACGATGGTGGCAGTGCCGGAGGCATCGCTGATGGTGGCGCCGTTGGTGGCACCCGACAGCAGGACGTTGAGGCTCTCGTTGCCCTCGACCCGAGTGTCGCCATTGATGGCGACGGAGACCGTCTGGGTGTTGACGCCGGCGGCGAAATGCAGCGTGCCGGCGGCCTTCGCATAGTCGCCGTCGGCGGCCGTGGCGGTGCCGTCTGCGGTGGCGAAATTGACGTCGAACGCCGCGGAGCCTCCCGTGCGGGTGACCGTAAAGGTCGCCATCTGGGTGCCGGCATCGCCCTCGGTGATCATCACGTCGTTGATCGCGATGGCGCCGGCGACCGGCGCGGCGTCGTTGTTGACGATGGTGGCGGTGCCGCTGGCGTCGCTGATGGTGGCGCCGTTGGTGGCGCCGGACAGCAGCACGTTGAGGGTCTCGTTGCCCTCGACCCTCGTGTCGCCGTTGATCGCCACCGAGACGGTCTGCGTGTTGACCCCGGCGGCGAAATGCAGGGTGCCGGCGGCCTTCGCGTAGTCGCCGTCGGCGAGGGTTGCACTGCCGTCGGCGGTGGCGAAATTGACGTCGAACGCCGCGGAGCCTCCAGTGCGGGTGACCGTGAAGGTCGCCATCTGGGTGCCGGCATCGCCCTCGGTGATCATCACGTCGTTGATCGCGATGGCGCCGGCAACCGGCGCGGCGTCGTTGTTGACGATGGTGGCGGTGCCGCTGGCGTCGCTGATGGTGGCGCCGTTGGTGGCGCCGGACAGCAGCACGTTGAGGGTCTCGTTGCCCTCGACCCTCGTGTCGCCGTTGATCGCCACCGAGACGGTCTGGGTGTTGACGCCGGCGGCGAAATGCAGGGTGCCGGCGCCCTTCGCGTAGTCGCCGTCGGCGACCGTTGCACTGCCGTCGGCGGTGGCGAAATTGACGTCGAACGCCGCGGAGCCTCCGGTGCGGGTGACCGTGAAGGTCGCCATCTGGGTGCCGGCGTCGCCCTCGGTGATCATCACGTCGTTGATCGCCACCGAGCCCGGCGACGGCGTCGTCGGGTAGGTCTGGTCGAAGAACCGGATGTTCTCGATCGAGATGAGCCGGTCGGTCCCCTCCGCACCGGCAACCGTCACGCTGCCGTCGGCGTTGTTGGTGATCTTGTAGTCGGCCATTCTTCCCGCGTACACCACGGTATCCGCGTCGGCGCCGCCGTTGAAGGTATCGCTGCCGATCGTGCCGTAGAAGGTCTGCGATCCGGCGCCGGTGGTCAGCGCCAGGCCGGTGACGCCGAGGCCGTGCACCTCGCTGATCGGCCCCGAGATGGTCGCCGACACCGAGGTCTGCAGCGTGTGCCCGTCGATGACGTCGATCTTGTAATTGTGGCCGTCGACGAGATTGGCAGTCACCTGCACCGGCGCGGCCAGGCCGGCGCCCGTATAGGTGAGGGTTTGCAGTCCGGTAAGGCTGGTCGCCAGCGTGTAGCCGCCAGCCGACGAGGAGTTGACGCTGGCGCCTCCGAGCGAGGCGCCGAGGTTGCCCAGCCCTTCGCCGACCGAATAGAAGCGGTTGTGGTCGGTGTCGTTGTAGGCGACGCCGGTGATGAACACGCCGGAGCTTCCGCGCCCGCCGAAATCCTCGGTGACGACGAAGGGCCCGATATTGGACTGCACCGCGGTATCGACGGCCGCGATGCCGATCTCCCGGTAGTTCGACGCATAGGGGTTCGCGGCCGTATTGATGCCCATGATGTTGTCGCGGTGGCCGAGACCCGGATTGCCCCAGTCGACCATGAAGGAGGCATGCGCGGCCATCGGATCGTGGAACTGGCCTTCGATGTTCTCGCCCATATAGGTCGCGTTGGTGCCGTGGTAGCCGGCGAGGGAGATGCGATCGCCGATGCTTTTCTCGCTGCCGATCACGTGGTCGACCCGATTGGCGTCGATCTCCACGTTGTCGTGGGCGAGCGCGGTCGCCGCCAGGGTGTCGTTCCAGGCGAGCGGGTCGACCGGCTGGAGCTGCGAGAACTGGCTCTGCAGCACCGTCCCGTTGACGTTCCAGAAATTGAAGTTGTTCTGGACTTCCTGGTTGCTCGACGTCAGCGGCGCATACGACGTGATATAGCGCGCCGCATTGGCCATCGGATTGAGTCGGGCCTCGTTGATGAGCTCGAGCTCGAGCTGGGCTTCGGCCAGGTTGTTGGTCGCGGTCATTGTCCCTCTCCTGCAGGCAAGCGACCGTTTGTCCGACGGACGCGGCGAATGTCTGGTGCCCGCATCAGTCTGCTGATTTGTCGTCCGGGTCCGTGACGGTCGTCACAGTCGGATCGAACCCGTGATCGGGGTCATGACACGCGACGATTCCCGGCGCAGCCGGGGGTTGCGCTGGCGTCCCGCCGCCGGGCGCAAAACCGGCTTCCATGAAGCTCTGCCGCCGTGAGATGGTTGGCGCGGAGGAACGGCAGCATGCGAATCATCAACCGCGGCGGCTTGCGGCAGAAGATCAGCCTGGCATCGGGCCTGATCCTGTTCGCCTTCGCGGCAACGCATTTCCTCAATCATGCGCTGGGCCTCGTCCAGCTCGAGGCGATGTACGAGGTTCAGCAGTGGCGCTGGGTCGTCACCCGCTCGCTGCCGGGCTCGATCATTCTAGGCTGTGCGCTCATCACCCACATCGTGTTCGGCCTGATGAAGCTTGCCGGCCGCGCGACGTTGCGCCTGCCCGCCTGGGAGCTGGTGCAGATCGGGCTCGGGCTCATCATCCCGCTGCTGCTGCTCCCCCACATCGTCAACACGCGCCTGGCCAGCCTGGTGTTCGGCGTCGCCGACAATTATCTCTACGAGCTCGCGCGGCTGTGGCCGGCGAGCGCGGCGACCCAGAGCCTGTTGCTGCTGCTGGTTTGGGCCCACGGCTGCCTCGGCATTCATTTCTGGCTGCGCCTGGTCGAGCCCTATCGCCGCATCCAGCCGCTGCTCCTGTTCATCGCCATCGTCGTGCCGCTGGCAGCGCTGGCCGGCTTCATGGTCGGAGGCCGCGCCGTCGCCGGCTTCATGGAGGACCCGGCGATGTCCGCCCAGGTCCGGGAGGTCACCCATTGGCCCTCGCCGGGCGCCGAGGATGCGCTCGGCTGGTACCGTCTGGCGGTGCGCGTCGGCTTCCTGGTCGTGGTGTTGATCGTGGCGGCGCTCATGGCCTGGCGCTACTTCGCGCGGTTGGCCGCCCCGAAGATCCGGATCACCTATACGGGCGGACCGGCGGTCCAATCGGCGGTCGGGCCGACGCTGCTCGAGATCAGCCGCGCCAACGACGTGCCGCACGCCTCGGTGTGCGGCGGCCGGGCGCGTTGCGCCACCTGCCGGGTGCGCGTCGATCAGGGAGCCGACAGCCTGGAGCCGGCGCAGTTCGCCGAGACTTTTACGCTGGCGAGCATCGGCGTGCCGGCGAATACCAGGCTCGCCTGCCAGATCCGGCCGCGCGCGTCGCTCACCGTCACGCGGCTCCTGCGTCCGGCCACGACCGGTCCTGCGGCCGCGAGCGTGGACGACACCGATGCCTCCGGCGTCGAGAAAACCCTGGTCCTCATGTTCCTCGGCATCCGCGATTTCGCCGAGCTGTCGCGCGATCGCCTCGCCTATGACGTGGTTTTTCTCCTCAACGAGTTCTACGCCGCGGCCGGCGCAGCCATCACCGAGCATCACGGCTGGATCGATCGCTTTCTCGGCAGCGGCCTCCTCGCCGTGTTCGGCCGCCAGCACGGCCCGGACAGCGGTTGCCGGGACGCCTTGCGCGCCGCCCGGGCGATCGATATCGCGCTCGACCGGCTCAACCAGAAGGTCGCGGCCGAGATCGGCCGGCCGGTCGCCGCCGCCATGGGAATTCATGTCGGCGAGGTTCTTCTCGGGCGCATCGGCTACGGCGATGCGACCGAGCTCACCGTCGTCGGAAGCCCGGTCGAGGCGGCGATCCGGCTGGAGCGCTTCGCCGAGGAGAGGGGAGTGCAGATCGCGGTCTCCGCCGCGGCCGCGCGGCTCGCCGGCCTGTCCGACGCTGCGCTCGACCAGACGGTCGAGCTTGCTGCGGGCGACGGCGCATCGAGGACCGACGTGATCGGGATCGCCCGCGGCAGGGACCTCGATGGTGCGCCGATCTCGTAGGGTGGGCAAAATCGCTGCGCCGACCGCGCCTCTCGTCCAAACCTCGCGTGCGATTTTGCCCACGCGGTCGGCGCCCGCGTGGTACCGCGTGGGCAAATCGCCGGCAACGCATCACCAAATATCACCGGCCGTGCCGGCGATTTGCCCACCCTACGGCGTCATTTCTCCCGCAAGGTCTTGGCGAAGGCGTTGAGCAGGGGGTCGACCAGATATTCGAGCACGGTGCGCTCGCCGGTCGAGATCAGCACGTCGGCCTGCATGCCGGGGAGGATCTTCTTGGCGAGCTCCGGCGAGATCGTCGCGTAGTCGATGACGATGCGCGCCTGATAGTAGGTCTGCTTGCTCGCCTGGTCCTGGATCGCGTCGGCCGAGATGTTTTCCACGCGTCCGAGGATGATCGGGGTGCGGCGCGACGAGAAGTTGGGGAAGCGGACCTCGGCCCGCTGGCCGATCGCCACGGTCTCGATGTCGGTCGGCGAGATGCGGGCGGTGACGTCGAGGCCGTCGCCGATCGGAACGATCTCGGCGAGCGTGTCGCCCGGTTTCGCCACGGCGCCGATGGCGAAGACCTTCAGCGCGATCACGGTGCCGCTCTTCGGGGCGCGAACCTCGACCCGGGTCAGCACGTCCTCGGCGATCAACAGTTTCTCGCGCATGTCGGACAGGCGTCCGCGGACATCGGCGAGCTGCTGGGAGACGTCCTCGTCGAACTTCTGCCTGGCCTGGCGGATCTGCAGCTGCGCCTCCTCGATGGCCTTGGTCATCCGGGCGATCTCGCTTTCGGTCACCCCGAGGTCGCCCTTGATCCGCGTGCTCTCCCGCTCGAGGGCCAGGAACTTGTTGCGCGCGTAGTAGCCCTTGGCGACCAGCGGGGAGACCGAGGTGATCTCGGTGTTGTAGCTCGCCGCCTGGGCGCTGAGCGAGGCGCGCTGCTTTTCCTTGCCGGCGATGTCCTGGCGCTTCTGCTCGATCTGGGAGCCGAGAATGTTGACCTGGTTCTCCAGGTTGAGGCGCCGCTCCTTGAACTGCCGCTGCTGGTCCGCCATCGCGGTGGCGGTCTCCGGCACCGAGGCGCGCGCCAGCACCGCCGAGGGAAAGACGATGGCGAGGGAGCCGGTCTGCTCGGCGACGAGGCGGGCCTGGTGCGCCGAGGCGGCATCGAGCTGCTTGCGCAATAGGTCGGCATTGGCCAGCGCCTGGGTCGGCTGCAGGCGAAACAGCAGGTCCCCTTCGTTCACGACCTGCGCCTCCTTGACGAGGATCTCCTGGATGATGCCGCCCTCGAGATGCTGCACCGCCTTGTGATTGGTCTCGACCGACACCTGGCCCTGGGCGACCGCGGCGCGATCGAGCGGCGCGATCGCCGCCCAGCCACCGAAGCCGCCGAAGACCGTGAGGATCGCCACATAGCCGAGCCACGCATAGCGCCGGTGATTGGCCGTCGGTGCGTCGCGCACAATATCGTGTTCCATGATGACCGCCCCCTTCTCCCGGCCGTTGCGCCCGGAAGCAGGCTGTCCGTAGCCCCGGAGGCTCGAAACGGCAGTGACGCGGGTCACACAGCGACACCGCCGGCCCGAGTGACCCTGGTCACAGTCGCGGCGGATCAAATCTCCGAGAGTGCCGGCGTGTTGAACGGGCTCGCCTGCGGCCACCGCAAGGTCAGCCACGGCCCGCCTGGGCCCGAGGGGATGGGGAACCGACATGAGCACGCCGAACCAGCCCACGCCGCTCGCCGAAGCCCTCCGGGCCTGCTACCCGGCGCTCGGAGCGACCTTCGTGCTGAGCCTCTTCATCAATATCAGCATGCTGGCCTCGCCGCTCTATTCGCTGCAGGTCTACGATCGCGTGCTGACCAGCCGCAATGTCGGCACCCTGGTGCTGCTCACCCTGATCGTCGCGATGTTCCTCGTCCTCTACGGCGTGCTCGAGTTCGCCCGCTCCGGCGTGCTGGCGCGGGCCGGCGTGCAGTTCGAGGGCGCGCTGCGGCGGCCGCTGTTCCAGACCATGATGCGGGCCGAGCTCTCGCCCCGCCACCGGCTCGGCCAGCAGGTGATCCGCGACGCCGAGGTCATCCGCGACTGCCTGTCGGGCGGGACGGCGGCGATCCTGTGCGATCTGCCGTGGGCGCCGGTGTTCGTCGCCCTGTGCTTCGTGCAGCACGTGCTGCTCGGCGTCGTCGCTTTGGCCGGCGCCTGTCTGCTCTTCCTGCTCGCCCTGGTGACCGAGTTCGCCACCCGGGTCAGCGTCGACCGCACCAACAAGCTGTCCGGCGAGGCCTACGCGCTTCGCCGCCTCGGCGCTGCGCAACGGCGAGGTGGTGCGTGGTCTCGGCATGGGCGACATCGTGCTCGACCGCTGGAGCGGGGCGCAGTCGGCGGTGATCGCCGCCCACAGCACCGCGACCGAGCGCGGTGCCGCCATGCTGGCGCTCACCAAGTTCACCCGCCTCACCGTGCAGACCTCGCTGTTGTGCGTCGGGGCGTGGCTGGCGATCGAGCGGGAAATTTCTCCCGGCGTGATGATCGCCGCGTCGATCATCATGGGACGGGCGTTGGCGCCGGTGGAGCAGGCGGTCGGCCAGTGGAAGCGGCTGATCGCGTTCCGCACCTCCTACCGGCGGCTCGAGGACTTTTTCAGGCCCTGCCGGCCCAGGACGCGCCGACGGCGCTGCCGGTGCCGGTAGGCCAGCTCGACGTGGAGAATGCCGTGGTGTGGCCGCCCGCCGCGAGCCGTCCCGCCGTCAAGGGCGCCTCCTTCACGCTCAAGGCCGGCGAGAGCTTGGCGATCGTCGGCGCCTCGGCGAGCGGCAAGTCGAGCCTCGCCCGCGCGCTCGCCGGCGTGTGGCAGCTGCGCGAAGGCGTGATCCGCATCGACGGCGCGGCCTTCGCCCAGTGGGACCCCAACAAGCTCGGCAAGCACACCGGCTACCTGCCGCAGGACGTCGAGCTGTTTGCCGGCACGCGTCGCCGAGAACATCGCGCGGCTCGGAAAAGTCGACGACGAGGCGGTGCTCGCCGCCGCGACCGCGGCCGGCGCCCACGAGGTGATCCTGCGCCTGCCCAACGGCTACGACACGCCGATCGGCGAGGGCGGCGTCGCGCTCTCCGGCGGCATGCGCCAGCGGGTCGGTCTCGCCCGCGCGCTCTACGGCGATCCGCGGCTGATCATTCTCGACGAGCCCAACTCCAACCTCGACGACGAGGGCGAGAAGGCCCTCGCCCGGGCGCTGGCCGCCATGAAGCAGGCCGGCCGCACCGTCGTCGTCGTCACCCATCGCCCGCAGCTGCTCGCCCACGTCGACCGCATCATGGTGATGTCGTTCGGCAACGTGCTGGCCTGCGGCCCGCGCGACGAGGTGATCGCCAGGATGCGCGGCCAGAAGGTGGTGGTGGCCAGCGATCGCAGCGTGCCGGCCGCGGCGGCAGCCTGACAGCGCACACGGGAAGCACTTGAACCACAGGGGATCGACATGACGACGGCGCACAAGAAATCCAGGCTGACCGGACTGCTGGTGATTGCCGCGATCGCTTCGCCGACCGCGCTGATGGCCGATACGCTGTCGGTCGGAAAGCTGCTCGAGCGCGCCCAGTCGCGATCGCAGACCCAGGCGGTCGGGATTCTGGTGGCGAGGCTCGGCGGCGAGCGTGCCGGGCCGGCGCCCGCAGAAATCCGGCCGTCGACCGTGGCCGTCGAGCCGGAGACCAGGCCGGAGACGTTTCCCGCCCCGGTCGTTGCGCAACTGCCGGATCCGGCCGAGCCGGTCGTCGTGCAGATGCCTGCTCCGGTCGAGCCGGCCGAGCCGGTCGTGTCGGCCGAGCCGGCGGTGCTGGCCAAGGCGCCCGAGACGTCCCCGGCCGTGACCGCCGAGGAGCCGGTGCCGGGCCCGGAGACCGACACCAAACCCGTCGTCGTCGCCGGCATCGAGCCGGTGGCTCCGCCCGCGACGTCGACGCGGTACGTGCTGGCCGGTGCCGTGTCCGCTCCGGAACCCGCCGCGCGACCTGCCGATCCTGACATCTCGCAGAAGCCTTCGAGGATCTCGAAGAAGGTTCACGACAAGCCGGTGTCGCGTGCCGAATCCCGGACGAAGCCGGCGTCGCCCGCCGCACGGCACAAGCTCGCGCAGGCCGACCGCGGCGAGCCGGCAAGACATCATGCCTCCCGGCGCGAGACGATGCGCGCCGAGCGACCGATCACAACGTCGGAGGTGCGGCGCATCGCCGAGCAGCACGGCCTCGGACACCTGATCGCCCGGTACGGATATTAGTAGAATTCTATGGGGCGACGGGTGGTCAGGAGGTAGGGTGGGCAAATCGCCCGCAATGACTGCTGAAACGAACTGAAGCGCTGCCGGCGATTTGCCCACGCTGTCCGCCGCTGCGTCCGCATTCCGCGTGGGCAAAATCGTCCGCGAGTTCTTTCGCGAGCGGCTCTGCCTCGTCCTGATTTTGCCCACCCTACAAACAAACCTTCGGACCACCTCACCGCGTGGGCAAAGGCGGACGATGCGCAACGCGCCACGCGGCAACGAACGGGCCGCCTTTGCCCACCCTACAGATTTGCGCGCACCGCGCCGTGCTTTTTGATGAACGCCGCCACCGCGGCGACCGCCTTGATCGAGCTCGGCGCCATCGGCCGCTCGTTGACGAAGGTGTGACGCTCGCCCTCCATCAGCAGGAGATCCATCGTGCCGCCGGCGCCGCGCCAGGCGGCCGCCAGGCGCTCGGCCAGCGCCACCGGCGTCCACTCGTCCTCGGTGCCCTGAAAAACCAGTGCCGGCGGCAGGTCGACCTTCTCGCCGCGCTCCAGGATGAGCCCGGGGCTGGCCTCGATCTGGGTTTCCTCGTTGCGGAAGAAGATGTCGTGATTCTTCGCGAGGTCGGCGCGGCCCTGGGCCTTGGCGAGCTTGTAGCGCTCGAGCGGATACAGCACGCCCCAGCCCGCGACCACGAAGGCGAGTCTCGCGTCGATCTCCGGCGCCTCGTCGAGCGGCAGCGCCCGATAGCGCGGGTCGTCGGGGCGCAGCGCCGCCAGCAGCACCTGATGGCCGCCGCTCGACGTGCCGTAGGCCCCGACGCGGTCCGGGCTGCTGCCGAACTCGGCGCTGTGCGCCTTGAGCCAGCGGATCCCGTAGTTGATGTCCTGCGCCGACGCCGGATAGGGCGCCTCGGGCGCATTGCGGAAATCGATCGACAGCACGACGATGCCGGCATTGGCGAGATCGAGCGCCGTGTTCTGGCCGTCGGTGCGGTCCTTGTTGTTCCAGGCGCCGCCATGCACCTGAAGCACCGCCGGGAACGGGCCGCTGCCGGCCGGCCGGTAGAGCCGCGCCAGCCGCACCTTGTCGCCGTGGCGCTGGTAGACGATGTCCCGGACCACGAACCCGCTGGCCGCCTGGCTGTCCTCCTCGCGCCGCGCCTGCGCCGGCTGCGGCTGCGCCACAACCGTCCCCGGCATCATCGCGGCGGCCGACGCAGCGGCGCCCGCCTGCACCAGCCGGCGTCGTTCGGGATCGATCGTCATGGCAGACCTCCCTCGATGCGGATTTGCTTCCGACTCTATCGCACGGTCGCGGCGCTTGCCAGGAAGTGCTGCGGCGCGGCGGTCCGATTGCGCCAGCTGAGACCATGGTGCGCCTCGTGCGTATTGCGGTCCCGCCTTGCCCAGGACAGCGAAGCTGGGTACCATCCGCATTGCACCAGAACCTGGGATGTCGGCCAAGGCAGCTTGCGGACCGAGCTGGCAAGAGTCCAGGCTTGCTCGCTATCGAGCCCACATTGGACACCATGCAAAAGCTCCAAAGCCAGGGTGTTCACCACATCACGCTCACCGGAGCCGACCGGCAGACATCGATCGATTTCTGGGAGGGCGTGCTCGGCATGCCTTTCGTGTTCGAGCAGGCCAATCTCGACAAGGCGTCGGAAAGCCATCTTTATTTCGATCCCGGCGATGGCAGGCTCATCACCATTTTCACCGACGAGAACCGCAAACCCGATCCGCGGCGGACGCCGACGGAGCCTGGCTGCGTGCATCACATCGCCTTTTCGGTCTCGCGCGCCACCTTCGCGCAGGCGGTAGGACGCCTGGACGAACGCAGGATCAAGCACAGCGGCGTCAAGGACAGGGGCTTCATGGATTCCATCTATTTCACCGATCCGCTGGGCCTTCTGATCGAGCTCGCCTCCTACCGTTTCGAGCCCCCGCACGGCTTTACCCATGCCGACGTGCTGATGGAGGCCCACAGGATCCGCGTCTCCCGCGGAGACTACAACATTGCCGAGGTTCATCTCGCCGATGCCATCGAGGCGCTCATGATGCGGCGCAACGCATCGCTCTCCGCCGACAGGTCGCCGAAGAATCCCTATTGATCATGCCCGATAAGACGGAAACCAGGGGAGGAACACCGTGAAACTGAATGTGCTGAAGCCCAGCGTGAACAACATGGCGGTGCGTGTCTTCGTGCGCGCGGCCAATCTGGAGTGCACCGAGGACGATGTCTACGGCAAGACGCGCACGGCGGAATTCCTGGCGAAAAATCCCGCCCACATGACACCGATGCTGGAGGCAAAGGAATTGCCCAAGGGCGGCATGTGGGAAAGCTGCGCCATCATGCAGTATCTCTGCAACAAGCATGAGATGACCCAATTCTATCCGCAGGCGGCCGAGCAGCGCGCCATGATCGACAGCGCCATGTTCTATCTCATCGGTACGCTCTATCCCCTGGTGGCGCGTGCCACTTATCCGGCGCTCGGCTTCCCGCAATATCCCGGCGAGGTGGGCGCCAGCGACGCCGATACGGCCGCGAAGGAGGCGGCGCAGCAGGCCGCGATTGCCGCGATCGCGGAGCCGCTCGATGTGTTCGACAAGTTCTACAGGGACGGAAAGCCCTTCATCGGCGGCGCCACGCCCTCGATCGCCGACATCAGGCTTGCAGCCACCCTCGAGTTTCTGTCGGTCGTCGACTATGCGCTGCCTTCCTGGGCGAAAACCTACATGGCGGCCATCGAGAAATCCCTGGGCAAGGCCTATGCGGAGCCCGCTGCCGACGTGCGCGGCTATATCGCCTATGTGAGGTCGCAGAAAAAGTAGGAGTGGGCGTCCAGCAAACCGGGAGGAAGCGCGATGTTGCGAAAGGGTCTTGTCCACACTGCGGCGATTTTTCTCATCGGCCTGGCGTGCGGCGGCTTCGCCGTCGGCCGGGCCGCTGCCGACGATTCCAAGGCGCAGATCGATGCGTTGCGCAAATCGATGGCAAAGTACCAGGACTACAAGGTGGCAGTGCGCGATCTCTATCTGTCGACGGTCGGCTGCGTCCACTACAGCGGCGAGAGGATCGCGGACCATATGGAGTACGCCAAGGGCGCCATGGGCGTTCACTTCGTCAATCTCACGGTGCAGGGCCCGCCCGACCCCGCCAAGCCGAATGTGCTGATCTACGAGCCGGTCGGCGGCAAGCTGCAGCTGGTGGCGGTCGAATGGCTGGTGCCGTTCACCCCCGACACCAAGCAACCTCCCACCCTCTTCGGCCAGGAGTTCCTCGGACCGATGGAGGGGCACGAGCCGCTCATTCCCAAGGAATTCGTGCACTACGACCTCCACGCCTGGATATTCAAGGACAACCCGCTCGGCATGTTCGCACCGACCAATCCGAACGTGAGCTGCGACGGCTTCGATTTTGCCCTGCTGGAAAAACCAACCAGGATGATCCATGGGCCGTCGCACAAATGAGGCGTGCCGGCCCCTTGTCGCTGGATGCGGGTTTCCCTATTGCGTCGTGCAATTTCATGTATCATCGCCGCGACCGAGGGGCAGCTCAAGCCCACGCATTGCAGGGAGGACAAGATGCGCTTGCGCCATGTTCTGATGACGATCGTCGCGATCGCGGGAATGACATTTGCCGTGCCGGTTCCGGCCGGCGCCCAACAGGCGGCGGTCGCGATCGACAACGACGACATTGGCGGCGTGGTCACCGGGGCAGGCGGGCCGGAGGCGGGGGTCTGGGTCATCGCGGAGACGACCGACCTGCCGACCAGATACGCCAAGATCGTGGTCACCGACGATCAGGGCCGCTTCGTCATCCCTGACCTGCCGACCGCGAACTACCAGGTCTGGGTCCGCGGCTACGGCCTGGTGGACTCGCCGAAGATGCGCGCCAAGCCCGGCCAGCATCTCGATCTCGCCGCCGTGCCGGCGCCGGGCGCGGCTGCGGCCGCACATTATTATCCGGCGATCTATTGGTACGCGATGATGAAAATGCCGCCGGCCAAGGATTTCGGCGGGTCGAGCGGGATCCCCAAGGACATCACGCGCGAGCTCTGGCGCCTGCGCATGGGCAACGTCGACTGCATCGGCTGCCATCAGCTCGGCCAGGAATCGACGCGCACGATCCCGGCGCAGCTTGGCGAGTTCAAGACCGGCGAGGAAGCCTGGATGCGCCGCGTTTCCTCCGGACACACCGGCGAGTTCATGGTGAACCGTCTGGCCGGGCAGCTCGGCGGCGTGCCCTTCAAGTATTTCGGCGAATGGACCGACCGGATCGCCAAGGGCGAGCTGCCGCAAAGCAAGCCGCAGCGGCCGCAAGGGCTCGAGCGCAATGTCGTCGTCACGTCGTGGGAATGGGGCACCGAGAAGACATTCATTCACGACCTGATCTCCTCGGACCGGCGCAACCCGACCGTCAATCCCTACGGTCCGCTCTACGGCTCGCCCGAGTATTCGAGCGACGACATCGCGATCCTCGATCCGAAGACGCACAAGGCGACGTTCTTCAGGATGACGGTCTATCCCGACACGCCGGAATCGTTCGGGCCGCCGTTCCATGCCTCGGCGGCCGCGAAGCCGACGATGCCCTCGGCCTACTGGGGCGACGAGAAGATCTGGAGCCAGCGCGGCAACAACCACAACGGCATGTTCGACAAGCAGGGTCGGGTGTGGTTTGCCGCCGCCGTGCGCGGGAACGACAATCCGGCCTTCTGCAGGCAGGGCTCGGACCATCCGTCGGCCAAGGTGTTTCCGCTCAACCAGTCCGGGCGCCAGGCGTCCATGCTCGACCCGAAGACCATGAAATACACCTTGATCGATACCTGCTTCGGCACCCACCATCCGCAGTTCGGCTATGATGCCGAAAACACGCTGTGGTTCTCCGGCTCGGGCCCGGTCGCAGGCTGGCTCAACACGACGGTGTTCGACGAGACCGGCGACGCGGCCAGGGCGCAAGGCTGGGCGCCGTTCGTGCTCGATACCAACGGCAACGGCAAGGTCGACGAATGGACCGAGCCGGGCAAGCCGGCGGAAGCCGGCAAGGACATGCGGATCGCCGGCTCCGGACCCTATGCGGTGATGCCGCACACCTCCGACGGCTCGGTCTGGTACGCCGTCAACATATTCGCCGGGCCGCCGGGATTCCTGCAATTCGATCCGAAGACCAGGCTGAGCGAGTTCTACGCGGTTCCCAAGGAGGTCATCGGGCTCCGCGGCGGCGATATCGACAGGGACGGAGTGCTGTGGGGCTCGGGCTCGAACGGCACGCTCGTCAGCTTCGACCGGCGCAAGTGCAAGGGGCCGCTCAACGGGCCGACCGCCACGGGCAACCACTGCCCCGAGGGCTTCGCCCAGTACCGGTACCCCGGCCCGGCATTCGAGGGCTTCGAGAACGGGAGCGCCGAGGCGAGCTACTACAGCTGGGTGGACCACCACAACACATTGGGGCTCGGCGAGAACATCCCGATCTCGACCGCGAACCTCAACGACGGCTTCGTCGCCCTCAAGGACGGGCAGATGGTCATGCTGCGCATCCCGTATCCGTTGGGCTTCTTCGCCAAGGGCCTGGACGGCCGCATCGACGACCCGAACGCGGGCTGGAAGGGCCGCGGGCTGTGGAGCACCAACGGCGACCGTACGCCTTGGCTGAAGGAAGGGGGCAGAGGGTCGAGGCCGCGCGCGGTGCACATCCAGGTGCGTCCCGATCCTCTGGCGCACTGAACCGGCGCACCCGGCACGCCGCATTGGGGCCGCGCAATGCGTGCCCCCAATGCGGCACCAAGCGGCTGCGCGGGAACAGGGCCGGCCCGCAACCGAATGAACGGCGGACCCAGCTCACGGCAGACATCCACTTCCCCGCCGAGCGGGGATCGTGTACATTCAGACAAGCTGCCCTGAAGCGAGCCGTGCCGAGGCTTTCGCGCGATAACGGGCAGCGATTCTGCCACAGGCAGGCGGGCGCTTGAGACCCTAGCCTTTTCGGTCTCCGTTCAACAAAAACTTGCGCGTTGCGCGGGCGGCTCGTCCGGTGTGGACGGGCAGCTGCGCCGATATCGCAGGTGCGAAGCGTGCCGCGGCGAAGCGGTACGCGCGGCAGAGGGGAAAACAAGGAGGATTGGCATGCGCCAGCTCAGCAGGCGTTCGGTGCTTCGCGGGTCCGTCGCCGTTACGGCAGCCGGCACGCTGGGACGACCCTTCATCGCCAATGCGGCGGCCAAGACCGCAAGTGTCTGGTGGACGCAAGGGTTCGTCCGCGAGGAGGACGCCTCCTTCAAGGCGATGGTTGCGGAATACGAGAAGGCGACCGGCAACACCATCGACTACAGCCTGGTTCCGTTCGGGCCGCTGATGCAGAAGATCGTCTCGGCGCTCACCAGCGGCGACGTGCCGGACCTGATGACCCACACCACCTCCGGCGCCACGGTCGTTCCGCAGAATGCCTGGAACGACAAGCTCATTGATCTGACCGACATCGTCGAGACGCAGAAATCGCAGTACCATCCGACCGCGCTGCGCGCCTCCCAGTACTACAACAACGTCACCAGGACGCGCAGCTTCTATTACGTTCCCTACATGACCGGCGTGCTGCCGTTCCACATCTGGGGCTCGCTGGTGGAGAAGGCCGGCTACCGGATGGCGGACGCGCCGAAGACCTGGGACGCCTTCTGGGACTTCTTCAAGCCGATGCAGAAGGTTTTGCGCGAGAAGGGCACGCGCGGCCTCTATGCGCTCGGGCTGCAGCCGACCACCACCGGGCCGGCCGACGGCAACAACATGTTCCATTACTTCCTCATCGCCAACGGCGGCAACGGCATCGTCACCCCGGACGGCGTGCCTCATCTCGACGATCCGCAGGTCAAGGACGCGGTGGCGAGGTCGCTGGCCTACATCACCACGGCCTTCAAGGAGGGCTACGTTCCGCCCGGCGCGCTGAGCTGGAGCGACGCCGACGACAACAACGCGTTCCACGCCAAGCAGATCCTCATGGCGCTGGACGGAACGATCTCGATCGAGCTCGCGCTGGCCCAGAAGAAGGAGCAGTACGACGACATCGTCACGATGGGGCTGCCCAACGACAACGCCGGCAAGCCGGTTCCGGCGCAGCTCACGGTCATCGGCGCCTTCATCCCGAAAGGCGCGAAGAACCTCGAGGTCGCCAAGGACTTCCTGAAGTACCTGATCCAGCCGAAGGTCGTGAACGAATACCTGAAAGCGGGGCTGGGCCGGTTTCTTCCGGCGATGCCCGAGCTCATCAAGAGCGACCCCTTCTGGCTCGACCCGAAGGATCCGCACCGGGCGGCCTACACCCGCGAGGGGCTGCTGGGGCCGACCGTGCCGCAGTTCCAGGTGTTCAATCCGGGCTATGCCGAGTGCAACGCCCATCAGGTCTGGGGAATCGCCGAGGCGGACGTGATCCGCGAAGGGATGACGCCCCAGGCGGCGGCGGAAAAGGCGCTGAACCGGATCGGAACGATCCTGGCAAAATACCCGATCGCCCAGAGCTGACGGACTTGGCGGACGGCTCGAGGCGGCGTGACGCCGATATGCTCACGATAGAAACGGCGGCTGCTGCCTGATTGGCGCGCGGTTGACGCCGGGCGTAGCCTCGACCTACGCTCGGCGCACCGCTCCAGTGCTCGATCATTGCCGCGCGGAGGGTGCTGATGACGTCGTTTAGAGTTCCCGGAAAAGTGGACGCCGGTTTTCCGAAAGGAAATGCGACAAGTATCGAATCCAGAGCGCTTTCCGGCCACGGCCCATCCTGCTTGATGGCCAACCTGATCGGGAAGCGCTCTAAGGTCCCGCGCCTCGGCGCATTCGCCCGTCTGCTGCTCGTCGCGGCCGCAGCCCTCGGCGCGGCTCCCGTCACGGCGGCCGCGCCGGCACCGTCCGGACGCGCCGTCATGGCGTGGCACGTGACGATCTCGCCGAGCTGGTTCGATCCGTCCACGGCGCCGCCGCAGATCACGCCGTTCGGCATGCTCTACGCGATCCACGACGCGCTCGTGCGCCCCTATCCCGGACAGAAGATGGGCCCGAGCCTGGCGGAATCCTGGCAGGAGAGCCCGGACGGCAAGACCTACGAGTTCAAGCTGCGTCCGGGGCTGAAGTTTCACAACGGCGACCCGGTGACGACGGAGGACGTGAAGTTCAGCTTCGAGCGCTACAAGGGCGCGTCGGCGAGGATCCTGCACGAGCACGTCGCCGAGGTCGAGATCGTCGATCCCCTGGTGGTGCGCTTTCATCTCAAGGCGCCGTGGCCGGATTTCATGACGACCTTCGGCACCACCGCCAGCGCCGCCGGCATCGTCGTGCCGAAAAACTACCTCACGCGGGTGGGAGAGGACGGCTTCCGCAAGCATCCGATCGGCGCCGGCCCCTACCGGTTCGTCAGCCACAAGCCGGGCATCGAGGTGGAGCTCGAGGCCTGGCCCGGCTACTGGCGCCGCGTGCCCAACGTGAAGACGCTGGTGATGAAGGGCGTCCCCGACGCCACCACGCGCGCCCTGATGCTGAAGACCGGCGAGGCCGACATCTCCTATGTGCTCGACGGCGCCGAGGCCGAGGAGATCCAGCGCGACCCGCGCATGCAGGTGGTGGCGTCGAAGCACGCGTCGATCTTCTGGATCGAGTTCACCGAGCAATGGGACGTAAAGTCGCCCTGGCACGACAAGCGGCTGCGGCAGGCCGTGAACCTCGCGCTCGACCGCAAGCGGATCAACGAGGCGGCATGTCTCGGCTTCTGTCCGCCGGCCGGGGTGATCGTTCCCCGCGTCATGGACTTCGCGCTGCAGGTCGAGGCACCGGCCTACGACCCGCGCAAGGCCAAACAGCTCCTCGCCGAGGCCGGATATCCGGGCGGGTTCGATGCCGGGGAGTTCGCGGCGATTCCCGGCTTTCCGACGGTGGCCGAGGCGGTGGTCAACGACCTGAACGCGGCCGGCATCCGCGTCAGGCTGCGGCAGATGGAGCGCGCGACGTTCTATGCCGCCTGGCAGGAGAAGAAGCTGCGCGGGCTGTTCATGACGGCGTCCGGCAACTCCGGCAACGCCGCCAGCCGCGTCGAGGCGTTCATCCAGTCGACGGGCTCCTACAGCTACGGCGGCTATCCGGACATCGACGATCTCTTCCAGAAGCAGGGGGGCGAGCGCGACCCCGAGCAGCGCGAGGCGCTGCTGCACCGGATCCAGGAGCTCACCATCGAGCGGGTGATGTTCGCGCCGGTGATGGATCTCCGCGCCCTGATGGGCATCGGTCCGCGGATCGCCCGGCACACCATCACCGATGTCTGGATGAGCCCGTTTCCGTCCTACGAGGACATGGAGCTCAAGGAGTAGATCGCCGCGTTCTGGGTGGGCAACGGCGGCCCGGGCATTTGTTTGGTGGCCGGCACCGTCTCCGCCGTTGCCCACGCTGTCGGCCCGACTGCGTGGGCAAATCGCGCGCAACCCATCATTCCGGTTGCGCCGTCATTGCCGGCGATTTGCTCACCCTACGGATGAGCGGAACATGCTCTACTCGAAGACCTTCACGCAGAGCAGTTGCGCCTCGCCCTTGGCATTGAAGACTCTCCGCCAGGTCAGGTAGCCCCCGTCCGCGGTGAGCCCGCCGCATTCGCTCGTCGCGGCCCCCGTGCTCTCGGTCGTCGACGTCGCGGCGGCTACCGCGGCGGGCTGGGAGGTCCAGCGCGGGCCTCGGCCGCCGGGCGCGTGCATGGCGGACGGGCTGTTGGTCGGTCCGGTCGTGGTCGACGGACCGGTCGGCTTGGCCGGACTCGCCGGAGCTGTCGGAGCGCTCGGGGTCGTGGTGCCCGCCGGCGTGGTCTTCAGCTTGAACTTGTCGCCGACATTCACCGGCTTCTGCCCGGGCAGTGGCTGCACCTTCGTGCCTCCGGGAACCGGAATCTTCAGATCCGTGGCGCTCGGGGTCTTGGCCTTCGCCGTCACCTTGTCGCCGAGCCCGGGTATTGGCCGATACTTCGTGCTGCCCAGCCGCACGGTCTGCACGCCGCTATGGAACGCGGCCGGCCGGGACCTGATTTGGCGATAGACCGGCCTGACGGCGTAGGCGGTGTGAGACCTCGTGACTGTCGGTCTGGCGAAATGGCTGCGCACCACGTGGTGCGCCGTGGCCTTCGGGTGGTAGCTGCGAGCCGAGGCGCTGGTCGAGAGGCCGGTCACGGCGCCGATGGCGACCGTTGCGGCAAGGACGATAGCTGAGTTGCGGGACATGTTGGGTCTCTCCGAGGGTTATTGTGAAATCTTCTACTTGCATTGGTCGCCCCAGCCCGCCCTTCCGGGTGTGATGTTCATCACAAGAGGGCTCCACCAGCACGGCGCGGTCTCCCAGTCCATGCTGATCCCGGCGGCGATCGTGGGAGCTCATTTCGCGATCTCGCTTTCGAAGAATATTTGCAAATACTCCGGCGATCGCCGCTCGACCGAGACGAGGTCCACTCCAAGTTCCTGCATGCTGCGCTTTACAGCCGGATCATTCATCGCTTCGTTTGTTGCAGAAAACTGAGCTCGCCATGCAGGCGGGAACCGGATTGCCCGCTCAAGCGACAAAGCTGTGAGGGAATGTCCCCTTGGAGGCGAAGCGTGTCATGGCGAAGTGGTACCAGCAGGCCAATGAGCCCTCGTTCAAGGCGGTCGATGGAGGCTACGTCTTCCAATCGCCGAACCCGTGGATCTTTGCCCGTCCGCGTTACTATCTCGTCAGCGAGGCAAGGAAAGCGGAGATCGGCCAGGTCCTGGGGCGCTGGCGGCGTCTGTTCGTGCTGTGCCTGGCGATCTGCCTGTCGTTCTGTTTCGCCGTCGCCGCGTTTTTGCCCATGCTGTTCAAACTGTTGCCGGGTATCGCCGCGCTGGGCTTGCCTGTCTTCATCCCGCTGATCATTCTGGTCTGCTCGACGTCGGTCGTCGTGCCGCAGGCTTATCTGACGCTCCGGCTCCGGCCGCTGCTCGCGGACGCGCCGCGCACGAACGAGCGCATCACATTGCGCGACCAGCTCGCCAAGGCCGCCACGTCGCTGTCCGGCAAGGTGCTGGCGGTCGGGCTCGTTGCCGGGCTCATTGCGACGGCCGCAGGTCTCCTCCTTTTACTCGGCACGGTGGTCCTCGAGGACGGCGGCGACGGCCTGGTCCCGGCTGTGCTCTGCTTGATCGCTGGCGCAATGCTGACCGCCTATTTCGTCTATCTCAAAAGGCTGAAGGCCAATCTGAGTCGCGCGGCAGGGCTCGAGGCTTCCGCTGCACTCGCGGTTCAGCCCCGCTGAGCCGGCCCTCCGACAATTCGGGCTGGCCGGGCTGCCAGCAAGAACGATGAGGGCGCAGGTCAAACCGGACGCCGGATCGGCCAGCGACCGTAGGGTGGGCAAATCGCCCTGCAATGAATGCTGAATCGGATCGAAGCGCTGCCGGCGATTTGCCCACGCGGTGCGACGCTGCGTCCGCTTCACGCGCAGGCAAAATCATCCGCGAGCAGACCGCAGGTGGGCAAAGGGTTGGCCAGACAGCGTGGGCAAAATCGTTTTGCGAGCGCGTGCCGGTCGCTGCGCCGTGCGCCGATTTTGCCCACCCTACGGCGTCTATTTGCTCGTCATTTCTCTGACGCGATGAACGCGCTGCCGGACGCGCCCTTCGGTACATCCGTGGTCGTGCGCCGCACGCGTCCCGTCACCGGCATTTCGGCGGTCCCCTGATCCAAATCTAGGGGATTTCGTAGACCGTCATCTCATCGGCGATGCCGCGCAACGAAGCGCGCTGCGCGACCGCCGTCAGGCCGCTCGCATTCAAGAGGCTGGAGGCCAAGGGGTTCCCGACAATCTGATGGGTTGCAAAGATCGACCGGGACATGGCGAGGTTCTGGACGCGAGCCGCAATGTTCACGGTCTGTCCGAAATAGTCCAGCCGGTCATTGAGCATGACCGCAAGGCAGGGCCCCTCATGGATGCCGATCTTGAGCACGAGATCGCGCTCCCCGTCCTTGATGTTGCGCATCGCATCGCGCATGCGCAATGCCGCCGCCATGGCCCGGTCCGGCGACGGAAAGGTTGCCATGACGGCATCGCCGATCGTCTTGACCACTGCGCCGGCTTCCGCGGCGATCAGCTCGTTGAGCATCTTGAAATGCGAGCAGACAAGGTCATAGGCAACGAGGTCGCCAACCCGTTCGTAAAGCTCGGTCGAGCCCTTGAGATCGGTAAACAGGAAGGTGAGGCTGGTGATCTTGAGGCGTTGATCGACGTCGAGCGTGTCGGTGCGGTAGATGTCGCGGAACGTCTGGTTGGTCAGAAGACGTTTAGCGGTGAGAAAGGGTCGGCGCCGGCCGAGCAGGTCGTGAAGCTGGTCGCCCGCGATCCAGACGCCCGGCAAGGCACGAACGTCGGTCCGGTTGTCGAGCGATATCCGCAGCGGCCCGGGCCGCAGCTCGACGGTCCCCGTGGGCGCCACGGTCCGGTTATAGACCAGCGACAGGTTCTGGCGCTCGCGCGTGGGCTCGCCCTTCACGTCGATGAACAGCACGGCGTGGGTCACCGGCTCGAACAGGATGATGAATTCGGCCGGCAGCTGCAGCGACAGAATGGCCTTCTCGCCGGGCGGCAGCTCCAGCGAGTCGAGCGTGATGTTCTTGACGATCTCTTCGGCATCGGGCGGAAGATCGACGCCGGTGCTCCAGAAGACTTGGCGGAGATATTCGAACGGCGATAGCCGATGGGGATCATGCGCCGCGATCCGGCGGACCCGTGGACTCACCGTGAACGAGACCTCGACCATCTCGTCGAGCGTGGGCTCATAGCCCGCCGCACACAGACCACAATGGTATTCGTCCTTTTGCAACGTCTTCAGCGAGGCGTTGGCGTCGAGAACCCCGCCGCAGCCGGGGCAGAGGACATTCCAGGACAGATCGAAGAGGCCGACCCGCGCCGCGTGCAGGAACGCCGCAATCGTGAGCTCCTCGTCGAGACCCGTTCGGCCGGAAAAATCGAGAACGTTGACGCGGTTGAGCGCATGATCGGGCGCATCCCGCACCAGCCGCTCGATCGCAGCAACGCAGTCGAGGTTGGCGACCTGCCGCAGCGCGGATAACAGGACGTCGCGCTCATCGCTCATGCTCATGCGTCCATTATAGGCTCGAATTGATCGGGGCGCAGGGCGTTTCCGCCGCCGGGGCTGGACCGGCCGCGCAGTCAGCCCGCCCTTGCCGACGCAGACTGCAATCTACCGCAAGGGCAACGCGTGCGTGCATATGCTTCGTTCGCCGGCAAGAACGATCGACCGGACGCCGGATCGGGCAGCGACCGTAGGGTGGGCAAATCGCCCGCAATGATTGCCGAACCGGATCGCAGCGCCGCCGGCGATTTGCCCACGCGGTCCGACGCTGCGTCCGCTTCACGCGCACAGGCGGAGCGGATATTGCTGTCCCGATCCGCGTCGAAGCTCGTCAATCTTTCACCGGAAAATCAACCCACTCCGCTTCTCCCGCGGCGGGCCCATCAGGGCGGGCTGGAACAGTACCGCGGCCGCCATGGTGCACACCAGGGCCAGTGCCATCAGCCTGCCCATGCTCGAAGTGCCAGGATGGCTCGAGAGCCAGAGGCTGCCGAACGCGGTCGCGGTCGTCATCGCGCTGAAGATCACCGCGCGTGACAGGCTCGACTGCACCAGCGCCGTCTTCCCGCTGCGCCACGCCATGATGTAGTAGATCTTGAAGGCGACGCCGACGCCGAGCAGCAGCGGCAGCGCAATGACGTTGGCGAAGTTGAGCGGCAGATTGATCAGCACGCAGATCTCCAGCGTCACGATGCCGGCGACGATCAGCGGCACCAGCGTGAGCAGCACGTCGATAGTGCGCTTGAGCGTGATCCACAGCAGCACCGCGATGGCGGAGAGCGCGAAGATGCCCGCCAGCACGAACGCGTGCACGACCGTGTTGGCCGCCTCATGGAGCAGGATGGCGGGGCCGGTGGCTTGCGGCTCGATCTGCAGCACCGCGGTGACGAACTTGCGCAGGACCGCGGTGTCGTCGGGGTCGCCCTTGGGCAGCACCTGCACCCGCGCCCGGCCGTCGTCCGCGACCCAGGTGTGGGCGATCTCGGTGGGGATCGTCTCGACCGAGACCCGCTCGGGCTTCAGGCCCTTGCGCAACTGGTCGAGCGACAGTTTCAGCGGCTCGACGACGGCCTTCTCGGTGCGCTGCCGGTAGGGCGGCTCGGCTTTCGCGAGCCGCGCCAGCAGGCCGGAAAGGCGGTTCGCCGCCTCGGCGCCGGGGCCGGTATTGGCGGCGCCGATCTTGGCCAGGTGATCGGCGGTCGCCGTCAGGGCGTCGATGTTCTCCTTGTCGCCGGGGGGCGGATCGAGCTCCTGGGGATTGAGCCCGGCCTCGATCTTCTCGGCGGCCGCGCTGATCAGCGCGAGCTTCGTTTCCTGGTCGGCAGGCACGAAGCTCGCGATGGTGCGGGCCTGGGACACTTCCGGCACGCGCGCAACCTTGTCGGCGATCGCGGTCGCAGCGGACAGATCGGGGGCCACGATCTCGATTGCATTGGCGCCGGCGTCCGGATCCTTGCGCAGCTCCAGGAAGGTCGCGACCGACTCGACCTTCGGGCTGCGCAGATGCAGCGGATTGAAGTCGAACGGCAGGAAGAACAGCAGCGGCGAGCCGAGCACCACGACCAGCAACGTGCCGACGATCACGCTCCCCCGATGGCGGGCGAGAAAACGGTCGACCGGCGCAAGGAACGCGAAGCCCATCGGGTGCGTCTCGGGAGGCGGGTTGAGGACTGCGAGCAGGGCAGGGAGCAGCGTGATGCTGGTGACGAAGGCGACGATCATCCCGGTGCCGGCGATCTCGCCGAGCTCGCCGAGACCGCGATAGGCGGTAGGCACGAAGGAGCAGAACCCGACCGCGGTCGCGACAGCCGCAAGCGCCAGCGGGCCACCCGCCTTGCGGGCGGCGCTCGTCAACGCCGTGTGCAAATCCGGATAGTCGTGACGCTCGGCGCGATAGCGCACGCTGAACTGGATCCCGAAGTCGACGCCGAGGCCGACGAACAGCATGAAGAAGGCGACCGACATCACGTTCAGCGCACCCACCAGCAGAAGGCCGAGCGCGGTCGAGATGGCAAGTCCGACCACCAGGCTGATGACGACCGCCAGGATGATCCGCGCCGAATGCAATGCAAGCCACAGGATGATCAGCACCGCCACAATACACAGCGTGGTGTTGACCCCGATGTTCTCCTTGATGGTGCCGAACTCGTCGTCGTTGATCGGGGCAGACCCGGTGAGCCGCACGCGCGCCTGATACTTATTGGCGAGGTTGAGGTCCGCCGCGGTCTTCACGATGTCGTCGGTCACCGCCTTGCCGGGCTGCAGGGCGGAGAAATCGCGCACCGCGTCGACCTCGATGAAGCGACGGAGATCGCGCGGCTGCACCGGCTTGCCGCTCGCCAGCATGCGCCAGGAAAAGCTCGCAGGCTTGTCGGCGAGCACCGCCTCCACGGTGTCGGAAGCCGTCGCCATGACGCGCGTCATCGAATCGAGCGTCAGCTCCTTGCGCTCGACGCCGAGCAGGCTGAACGTCAGCGCGTCCAAGGTGCCGCGCAGGCTCGGATCCTGGCTCAACGTCTCGAGCAGGTCGTTTGCCTGCGCGAGTCCGTCGGTGACTTCCTTCAGCTCATCGGTCGGCAGGAAAAGGAATCCGTTGCGCTCGAAGAGCTCGCCGCTCTGCGGCAGGCGGACCGAGCGAATATGCGTCTCGTGGGTGGCAAGCTCCGCGGAGAGCTTCTTCGTCGCCAGCTCGACGAGCTCCGGCGTCGGCGCGTCGACCACGACCAGAACCTCGCGCTGCGAGAACGCCTTCTCGAAAGCCATCAGGCGCTGCCACCAAGGCAGGTCGTGGGGGAAGAGATCGCTGATGTTGGTCTTGATGGCAAAATTGCGCGCCACATAGACACCGGAGCCGGCCGCCAGCAGCAATGCCAGCACGATGACGGTCCAAGAGTGGCGGCTGCACAGATCGACGACGCGTACGATGGAGGCTCTCAGCATGTCATCCCGTCTGCAGTGCAGGGGAAGTCCGCGACTTGCCCCTGAATGCTCCGGAGCCTTGCCGCGTGGCTTGGCCTTGATCGGGCATGCTACGGCCCCCCTCTGCGCCGCACCAAGCAACCTTCATTACCGGCGGACCGTCAATCTTCGCGCCATTCAGCCTCTTCTCGGACGCCGGAAGATCGAGAGCACAGTCCAAGATCTCGGGATCGACGTATCTCGGGATCGAGGTGGATGACACTGCAGCGCGCCCATAACCGATATCAATGAACCAGGGGAGGACCGTCCCTCCAGTGTTCTCAAGGTTTCTGCTCATACCGATATGGATCGCAACCGCATGCAGCGGTATTGCATCGCTATACTTTCGTTAACCTGAAGCCGGACCTGACCGCCCCGGCCGACGACCCGCGCCTGCGTGAGTTGCGTGGATGGGCGCCAACGTCGTGACCCAGTCCTTCGACCGCCCAGATCGGTACCGGTGTCCCGACGCTTCGAGACGATGCCCTCAAGGCCGAGCCTGCAGGCGTGCTCGAAAATTCCCTACGCCCGAAACTCGCTATGCCGCACCAGAAACGGCTTCGCCCCTGCAAGATCCGGCGCAACCCCAAGCCCCGGCGCGTCGGTCAGCGCGAACCGGCCGTCGACGAGGCGCGGAAACGGCTCGGCCAGCACCGCCTGCAACGGGTTCTCCATGGCGTCGTGCTCCAAGAGCCCGTCGCCGCCGACAGCGGCCAGCACGTGCGCGGCGGCGTGCAGGCCGAGACCGGAATTGAGCCAGTGCGGGCAGTAGCGCCGGCCCGCCGCGACCGCGCGCCGCGCCACGCGGGCGCAGCCCGAGATCCCGCCCCACTTGCAGATATCCGGCTGGATGACGCCGAGATGCCCGGCCCGGATGGCCGCATCGAACGCCGCAAAGCCCATCAGGTTCTCGCCGCCGGCGAGCGGCACGGCGGACAGCATGGCAAGCTCCGCCCAGTGCTCCGGCGGCTCGTCGGCGGGAAGCGGCTCCTCGATCCAGTCGAGCGGGAACTGGCTGAACGCCACGACCGCGCCCCCGGCGGGCGCAAGGTCCCAGCCCTGGCTGGCGTCGATCATGAAGCGCTCGCCGGTTTTGAGATCGGCGCAGATCCGCCGCACGTTGTCGAGATCGCCGGCAAACTCGAAGGCGACCTTCAGCTTGAAGGCGCGGTAGCCGCGCTCGCGGCACATCGCGACGTATTCGGGCGCGCCTCCGGGGTTGAGGTTGCTGGCATAGGCCATGAGCGGCCCGGGCGCCGCCGCCCGGCCGAGCGCCTTCCACAGCGGAAGCCCGCGTTTCCGCGCATCGAGGTCGGAGAGCGCGACCTCGATGCCGGCGATGCCG
This sequence comes from uncultured Alphaproteobacteria bacterium, assembly GCA_963755055.1. Taxonomy (GTDB): domain Bacteria; phylum Pseudomonadota; class Alphaproteobacteria; order Rhizobiales; family Xanthobacteraceae; genus AP-16. Next base: position 48,350 of record CAVWIS010000034.1, read on the forward strand.
GCGGAAAACGGGCCGGGCTCGGCGCTCTGGATGGCGTTGCGGCGCATGCGGTGGGTGAGCTCGATCCACGCGGCGGCCGGGCTCGGGAAGGCGCGACCGCGCAGCGCCGGCAGGATGACGGTCTCGAGGAGCCGCATCTTGCCCTCGGCGCCCGCGGGCGGAAAGTTCGCCCACACCTCCCCCCAGCCGAAGGCGCCGTCAGAGTCCTCGATCCTGATCAGCAGCGCATTGCGCGCCGGGATCGAGCCGAACGAGGTGACGATGGGTTCAGTGATGGCGGCGGCGTAGTGGAAGAGCTCGATGCGGGCGGGCGAGAGGGTGGCGGGCACAGGCGTGGGCACGGCGGGCTCCGAGGGGGTGTGGATGCGGCGCGCTGTCTACAATCACTATTGGATTCGGCGCGCACCAGCCAGAATTGACCAGCCTCTTGGAATCGGTTCCGCTTCCCGTCGTCCGCTCCACTTCACCGAAACGATCGCCTGTCGGACAGAGCCATGGCGCGCCACCGTCGACTCCCCGCACTGATAAGCTCTCTGACCCTTGCGGTCTGCGCATCGGCGGCGTTCGCCGCGCCTGGGCCGTGCCAGGGTGTGACGCACGACGGCAGCAGCTACACGGTGTGCGAGGCCGACTTGCGCCGCCACGTCGTGCGACTTTTCTGGAAGAAGGCGGGCAGCGAGCCGTACGGCTACCTGACGGCGTTGCCAGGATCGCTCGACGGGCGCGCGGGCCAGAAGCTTTTGTTCGCGATCAATGGCGGGATGTACCATCCGGATTATCGGCCGGTTGGTCTCTACGTCGAGAACGGCCGCGAGCTCGCCCGCGTGAGCACCAGACCCGGTCCGGGCAATTTCCATCTGCGGCCGAACGGGATTTTCTTCGTTGCCGGCGAGACGGCGGGCGTGCTCGAGACCGGCGCATTCCTCAAACAGCGCCGTGTGGCGGACTTCGCCACGCAGTCCGGCCCGATGCTGGTCATCGACGGCCGGCTGCATCCTCGCTTCGTCCGTAGTGGCGGATCGCGCAAGGTCCGCAGCGGTGTCGGGATGCGCGACGACAATACCGTGGTGTTCGCCGTTTCCGATGCGGGGGTGTCGTTCGATGAATTCGCGCGCCTGTTCCGCGATCGGTTCAAATGCGACAACGCCCTGTTCCTCGATGGCGGCAGCGTGCCGAGCCTCTACGCGCCGGGCCTGCGGCCGGGCGGCAACCTGCTGCCCCTCGGCCCGATGATCGCCGTCTACGAACGCGCCAAATGACTGTACGCGACGACGCAGAAGAGTTTGAAAACCAGAACGGGGTTTGCAGACGACTGCCTCGCCGTCCAGGGCAGGGCGATCGCATATGGCAGGAATGTGCCGCGGGCTCCCACCTCTCCCCGCGTGCGGGGAGAGGTCGACGCGCGTAGCGCGGCGGGTGAGGGGGCCTCTCCAGCCGCCGAGCCCGTGGAAAGAGCCCCTCACCCCGACCCTCTCCCCGCAAAGAGCGCTAGGGGATGCACACGTCTTGGTGCGGCAGAGTGACTTGGGATGAACATTTTGGGTTCCGCTTTGCCGATGGCGTGTGATTTTATGCGCGACGCTTTGGTCGAACCGGGGTGTCGCCATGTCGCTGAGAACCTTGTCATTGGGTCGGTTTGGGGATCGTCGCCTCGACAAAAGGGGGCGGCGCTGCTCCAGCGCATGGTTGCGCGCCCGACGGTCTGCTTGCGCCGCCTCGGACGCGGGCGCAGATCGCGGGAGGTAGCGTTTGGGCGGTTTTTGGCAAACCGCAAAGTGACTGTTGATCGCCTGATCGAAGGATGGGGCGATCGGACGGCATCGGCAGTGGCCGGCCGGCATGTGCTGGCGATCCAGGACACCAGCGAGATCAATTTCTCCACGACGCCGCGGCGTCGGCGCGGGCTCGGCGAGATCGGCAAGGGGGTCGGTCGCGGCCTGCTGCTGCACGCCATGTTGGCGGTGGATGCCGGGACTGGCGGCTGCCTCGGCCTGGTGGCGGGACGGATCTGGACGCGCAAAGGCCGGGTCAAGGTCGCCCACCAGAAGCGCCGGCTGAAAGACAAGGAATCCGAGCGCTGGCTGACGACCGCCACCGAGAGCAAGCCCGTGCTGGCCGCTGCCGCGATGGTCACGGTGGTGGCCGATCGCGAAAGCGACATCTTCGCCGAGTGGGCGAGGCTGCCGGAGCCGAACTTCCATCTGATCACCCGCTCCATGCACGACCGTCGACTGGCGAGCGGGGAACGTCTCTATGCGGCGGGCGAGCGTTTTGCCCTGACCACGACGCGGCTCGTCGATCTGCCGGACCGAGCTCTCAAACGCCGGGCCCGTCTGGCGACGCTGAGCCTGCGGTTCGGTCGGGTCGAACTCGCCCGCCCCAAGAACACCACCGAACGTGATCTGCCCAAAACTGTGCCGCTGATGCTCGTCGAGGTGGTCGAAGCCGATCCCCCCGCAGGGTGCGAGCCGGTGCACTGGCGCCTTCTCACCACCCATGAGGTCGCCGATGCCGAGGCGGCCTGGCAGATTGTCGATTGGTACAGAAAGCGCTGGATCATCGAGCAATTCTGGCGCGTGCTGAAGCTTCAGGGCCTCAAGCTCGAAGACAGTCAGGTCGCAACCGCCGAGCGCCTCGTCAAGCTCACCGCCATCGCCACCAAAGCCGCCTCCGTCACCCTCCAACTCGTCCAGGCCCGCGACGGGAGCACCTGCGAACCGGCCTCCGTCGCCTTCGCGCCACACGAAATCCAAGTCCTGGCCAAACTCGATGCCGAGTACGAAGGCCCCACGGCCCTGCAGAAAAACCCTCATCCTGCCGCAACTCTCGCCTGGGCCGGTTGGATCATCGCCCGGCTCGGAGGTTGGAATGGCTATCCCTCCTCCAAGCCTCCCGGTCCTATCACTTTCAAGAACGGCCTCGACGAATTCTATGCCATCGCAGCCGGATGGAGCCTCAGACATGTGCGCATCCCCTAGCGCAAAGAGCGGGGAGAGGGGGCAGAGGCGCCGAATACGTCGGGAGGTCATATGCGATAGCCCTGCCGTCGAGGGTGACCCGGTCGAGACGGGCGACATCACGCAGTGCGTCGGCGACGCGTCCGCACGCGCCACGTCACCAGCACGGCGACCGCCACGACGACGATCGTCAGGGCGATCGCGCCGGCCCTGAATCGGCCGCCCGGCCGGTCGATGGTGCGCGACCACAGCGAAGGCGCTTCATCGCCGCGGGCAAGACGAAACGCCACCACGCTGTCGGCGATGGCGGTGCCGGCCTCGGAATGACCGCCGGCGGCGATCACCACATACTGCTCGCCCTTCCACGCATAGGTCATCGGATTGGCGATGCCGGGGACCGGCAGCCGGCCCTGCCACAGCTCGGCGCCGGATCTCGCGTCGAAGGCGCGCAGATAGGGGTCGAACGCCCCGGTGAAGACCAGACCGCCCGCCGTGACCAGGGGCCCGCTGAGCAGCGGGCCGCCCCAGGCAAACGCCAGACCGAGCGGAGCCAGGCCCTCGGTCGTGCCCACCGTCGCCTGCCAGAGGATTTTCCCGGCATCGAGGTCGATCGCCTCGAGCACGCCCCATGGCGGCGGATTGCACGGCATGCCGATCGGCGAGAGCGCGAGCGCGCGGGTCGCCGCGAACGGCGCGCCGCGCTGCGGCCCGAAGTCGTGGCCGGGCGGCGCCTTGAAGTTTTGCGCCCGCTCGGCGGGGATCAGGGTGACGATATGCACCGCGCGCGATGTGTTGGCATAGAGGATCTGGTTGACCGGATCGAATGCGGCACTGCCCCAGTTCACGCCGCCTCCGGTCATCGGAAAAAGGATGGTTCCTTGCGTGGATGGCGGCGTGTAGAGGCCTTCGTTGCGTGCGGCGGCGAGCCTTTTTCGGCAGGCCGCCCGGTCCCAGAACGCAATGAGCCCGAAAGCCTCGTCGGGGACAAGGCGCTGGGGCACCAGCACCGGCACATGGGTGGGGAACGGCTGCGTCGGCGAGAGCTGCTCGCCCGGCGCGCCCTGCTGCGGCACGGCGCGCTCCTCGACGGGCCAGATCGGCTGGCCCGTCTCTCTGTCGAGCACGAAGAGGAATCCCTGCTTGGTCGGCTGGATCACCACATCGCGCCATTCGCTGCCGATGTGCAGGCGTGTCAGCGTGGGCTGGGCCGGCAGATCGTAGTCCCACAGGTCGTGATGCACGGTCTGGTACGCCCAGACCCGCTCTCCGGTCTCGGCGCTGAGCGCGACGATCGAATCCGAATGCGGGTTGTTGCCGGGCCGCCGCCCGCCCCAGAAATCGGGGCTCGGCGAGGTGGTGGGGAGAAAAACCCATCCCCGCTCTTCGTCCACCGACATCGGCGCCCAGACATTGGCATGGCCGGCATCGATGCCAGGCTCGAGCGGCTCGAAGCTCCAGCGCAGCTGCCCGCTGCGCGCATCGAAGCCGCGCACGGTTCCGCGCGGCGCCTCGACCCGGCGATTGTCCGCGATCGACGAGCCGACGATCACCACCCCGCGCAGGACCACCGGAGCGGAGGTGATCTGGAGCTCTCCCGGCCATTCGAGCGGCATGCCGATGTCGAGCTTGACCTCGCCCTCCCTGCCGAAGCCGCCGCACGGAGCTCCGGTTCTTGCGTCGAGGGCGATCACGCGCGCATCGTTGGTGCCCATGAAGATGCGCGCGCGGCACGCGCCTTCGCTTGCCGTGTCGGGATCGCTCCAGGTGGCGACGCCCCGGCAGGCATAGCGGTTGGCGGGGCGCAGGTTGGGCGCGAGCCTGGGGTCGAACCGCCATTTGTCCGCCCCGGTCCCGGGATCGAGCGCGATCACCTCGTTGAAGGGCGAGCAGAAGATCAGGCTGTCCTCGACCAGGAGCGGCGTTGCCTCGAATTTGCTGCGCGCCATCAACGCCGGCGCGCGTCCGGCGAGGTCGCCGGTCTTGAGCTCCCAGCCGACCACCAGGCGGTTCACATTGGCGGGCGTGATCTGCGCCAGCGGGGAGAAGCGCGTGCCGCCCGCATCGCCGCCCCAGTGCTCCCAGGCGAGGGCCGGTGCGCTCGCCACCAGCCCTGGAAGCAGCCAACGGGCGAAAGCCGCGAAAGTCATGGAGCGTCTCCGTGACCCCTCGCAATGTCAGGCAGGTCCCGGCCGGGCTCAAGCCGGTTTCCGACCAAACCGATCATACGTGTTCGTCATGGCCGGGCGAGCAGGTCGAAGCGGACGCCGGATTGGCAGAGACCGTGAGGGTGGGCAAGGCGGCCCCGACCTCTCGCTTGATCGCAGTGCCGCGAGCCCGCCTTGCCCACGCGGTCGGCGCTCGTCTGGCGCACCGCTTGCCGGCGCGCTCTTCGGGACCTGGCCCAGTCTTTGTTTCGCTCCCCTGGGACACGCCAGTTACATGAGCGCGCGGCCTGGATCCGCCGCACGTTGTCGCGATCGCCGGCGAGCTCGAAGGCGACCTTCAGCTTGAAGGCGCGGTAGCCGCGCTCGCGGCACAGGGTGACGTATTCGGGCGCGCCGGCGGGGTTGAGGTTGCTGGCATAGGCCATCAGCGGCTCGGGCGCGTCCGCCCGGCCGAGCGCCTTCCACCGCGCCAACCCGCGCTTGCGCGCATCGAGGTCGGAGAGCGCGACCTCGATGCCGGCGATGCAGGCGGCGAACGGGCCGGGCTAGCCGCTCTGGATGGCGTTGCGGCGCATGCGGTGGGTGAGCTCGATCCAGGCGGCGGCCGGGCTCGGGAAGGCACGCCCGCGCAGCGCCGGCAGGATGACGGTCTCGAGGAGCCGCATCTTGCCCTCGGCGCCGGCGGGCGGAAAGTTCGCCCACACCTCCCCCAGCCGAAGGCATTGTTCGGAACATCTGAGCCAGAAGCCGAAGATTGAATTGGCGGCGGTGGTTTGGTGGGCGGCGGGGGAAATTCCCAACACGGCGAGACGTGATGCCATGCCTACTCGCCGCATGGTGCGAGCATCACGGTTGGCACGGGGCCCGGTCCACAACCAATTGCGGATTATTGTCCTGCGCAAGTGGGATTGTCGGATGTGTCATGGACAGACAGGGGCGTCCAGTCGCGTAAACACATTGCTCCGCGTCACGGCAACCACCAATATTCCCTTTCCCGCCATGCAGGGTGCTGAAAGCCGGAACGCCACGTTCGAAGCAGCCGCGCTCCGCAGCCGCAGAGTCGAGGTCACGTCAGGACGTTCGCCGGCCGTCTCGGTGGTGGACAAGCCGCCTTCTCCAAATGCGAAGATCGTGATTGGCGACCCCTGGCTTGTAAGCTCGGCAGCCCAGCCGCTGATCTCGATCCGGGCACCGTCGATCCTCCCGACGGAGTCGATATGGCCCTGTACGTAGGTCGACGGTCTCAGCCCGGCTGCCTTAAGCGCCGCGAGCAGGCTCGCTTCGTCGGCAACCTTTGCGCTCGCCAGCTTGGTAATGCCGCTGCCTGCAGCACGAGCAAGGCACCGAAACTGTTCGTCGAATGGCACAAGACACGGAGCGGGTGCCGTTACTTCAGCGAGCGTTTTCGCGGTTCCTATCCCTCCTGGACCTTGTCCATCCTGTCGTTGCTGCTGTGGGTCCGGTTTGCCGCGCTTGCCGCAATTCTTTTCACATGATCTGGGTATTCTGCCCCGTGGGCAACGGGCGGATATGCGCTCAGGCGTCGACCGCCTGGCCAACTCCTGACAAACCGGGAATCGACCCTCCGTTGGGCCATCATCCCTCGACCGCCGGAGATCGCAGTCTCCTCGCCTGCCCTGTCTGATCCCGCGCCTGCGTCGCTGCCTCGCTCGGAGCGGCACTCGCGCTCGAGCGTCCAATGCGGAGCAAATATCCCTCAGCAGTCCGACGGTCCGTGAATCCCGGTTGCTTGCATCGGTCACATTGGCAGCAATCACTTCTTCTTCTGCTGCCCCACCGCCGCCTTGCCCTCCGCCATCCCCATCAACACCTCCAGCTCCGCCCGGAACGCCGGCGCAATATCCTCCCGCGCCAGCGCATAAGCGACATTCGCCGCCAGAAACCCCACCTTCGACCCGCAATCAAAAGTCTTCCCCTCGAACTTCACCCCGTAGAATGGCGACGCCTCGGCCAGCCGGATCATCGCGTCGGTGAGCTGGATCTCGCCGCCGGCGCCGCGCTCCTGGTTGCCGAGGATGGCGAAAATCTCCGGCTGCAGGATGTAGCGGCCGGTGATGATGAGGTTCGAGGGCGCGGTGCCGCGCGGCGGCTTTTCCACCATTTGGGTGATCGGCAGGGCATTGCCCTCGGGCTTGCCGATGCCGACGATGCCGTACATGTGGGTGACCTCGTCGGGCACCTCCTCGACGGCGAGGAAATTGCCGCGCTCGCCGAGCTCGCGGTAGCAGTCGATCATCTGGGCGAGGCAGCCGACCTCCGCCTTGACCAGCAGTCGGGCAGCAGCACGGCGAACGGCTCGTCGCCGACCAATTCGCGCGCGCACCAGATGGCGTGGCCGAGGCCGAGCGGCGACTGCTGGCGGGTGAAGCTGGTGGTGCCGGGCGCCCGGCAGGTCGCGCGACAGCAATTCGAGGTCGGACTTCTTGCGGCGCTCGCGCAGCGTGAACTCGAGCTCGAACTGGCGGTCGAAATGGTCCTCGATCACCCCCTTGTTGCGGCCGGTGACGAAGATGAAATGCTCGATGCCGGCGTCGCGCGCCTCGTCGACCACCAGCTGGATGATCGGGCGGTCGACCACGGTCAGCATCTCCTTGGGCATCGCCTTGGTGGCGGGCAGGAACCGCGTGCCGAGACCGGCAACCGGAAAGATCGCTTTGCGGATTGGCTTCATGGGAGTTGGGGTCCGGGCGTTTCGAAGGGCTTAGGGCAGGGGGCGCGTCGCGCGCAAACGGCGGCTGCTCGAGATCTTGACACGACCGGGTCGGGACATGATGACATCGTCCGCCGGACCGCGAGAACGTCGAAGCGTCACCGCAGGGTCCTGAGCCGCGAGATCAGCTCCGCGGTCGGGTAGGAATCCGCCGGCAGGCCCACCTTCATCTGCGCCGCCTTGACGCCCGCCCGCGTGGCGTTGCCGAGCTTGCCGTCGGCCTCGATCTTGGCAAAGCCGTGCCGCACCAGGAGCTGCTGCATCTCGCGGATCTGCGTCGCGTCCAGGGTCGGGATCGGGCCCGAGCCGCGGCCGACCGGCGGCGCGCCGGCGAGCCTGGTCGCCATGTAGGCGGCGGTGGTCGAATAGACCATGGCGGAGTTCCAGCCGAGAAACGCCTTGAAATTGTTGTAGGCGAGGAAGGCCGGGCCGAAGCGTCCCATCGGCAGCAGCAGCGAGGCCGGCAGGTCGTCGGAGGGCAGCGCGCCGTGGGCGGCGCGCACTCCCCAGGCCGCCCACTTCGAGCGCGGATGCTGGATCGCCAGATCCGCCTGGTCCCAGGGCAGCTCCGCCGGCACCCGGACCTCGGTCAGCCACGGCTCGCCGCGCTTCCAGCCGAGGCCGACCAAAAAGTTCGCACCGGAGGCGAGGAGGTCGGGCACGCTGCGGATCAGGTCGCGGCGGCCGTCGCCGTCGTAGTCGACCGCATACTTGTCGTAGTCCGCCGTGGTGAACTGCAGGGGCCCGAGCTCGCCCGCCCAGTCGCCGATCATTTCTCCGATGGTCAGATCCCCCTTCTCGAGGATGCGCAGCGCCCCGAACAGTTGTGCGCGGAAAAAGTCGGGGCGGCGGCAGTCGTAGGCGAGCGTGGTGATGGCGCGGAGGATGGAGAACTTTCCGTTGTCGGCGCCGAAATCGCTCTCCAGGCCCCAGAAGGCGGTCAGCACCTGGGGCGGCACGCCGTACTGCTTCTCCACCTTGGCAAACATCGCCGCGTGCTTCTGCATCATCTGCGGGCCGCGGGTCAGCCGGTCGCGCGACACCATGCGGTCGGAGAACTGCAAAAAGGTCTGCTGGAAAACCCCCTGGCCGTGGTCGCGCCGGACGATCGCCGAGTCGAAGGTCATCTGCGGCAGCGCGGTTGAGAGCGTCTGCCGGGAGATCCCGTTGGCCAGCGCCTCCTGCTTCACCCCCTCGAGCCAGCGCTCGAAACTGCCGGTATTGTGGCAGTTGGTGGGAGCGGCAGCGGCGGGGCTGGCGAGCGCCGCCAGCAGGAAAGCCGCAGAAAGCAACCTCGTCCGCAAAGCCCGCATCGCGCCCGCCCGTTGACCCGTGAAGATTCGCCAATGTGCCTGCCGGCGCCCCGCGGTCAAGGGTGCTGCCAATCCCTCCCCTGAAAGGGGAGGGTGGCGAGCGCAAGCGAGCCGGGTGGGGTGCTGGCAACAGGCACGGCGCCTGCCGCGGCGCTGCCACCCCACCCGCCCGGCCTCCGCTGCGCGGCAGCGGTCGCCCCTCCCCCCTGCAGGGCAATCGCATGTGGCCGCCGACGTGACCTCCGCTTGCTCAAACCGGGCAACGCGCCCGTGGCCATGGTTCGAGACGGGCCGCTGACGCGGCCCTCCTCACCATGAGGCCGAGTTTTGCTGAGGCTCCTGCGTTGGGGCGCCGCCAATCGACGCCCCACATCCATGCCCCTGAGGAGGCCGCGAAGCGGCCATCTCGAAGGCCCCCCAAGATCGTGTGGAGGACGCCACCGGTCTTGTTTGGCACCTCGCGTGCCGCGAACTCCTCCCTCCCCCCGCTCTTGCGGCGGGGAGGGATGGGGTGGGGGGTGGTGCGGCAAACTCGGAGCAAGGATATGCCCCCCACCCCGACCGCCTTCGCTTCGCTCAGGCAGTCGACCCTCCCCGCCAACGTGTATGGACCGGGGACATGGGGGACAGCGTTCGGGGACATGGGGGACACTGGTCCAGCGATGTTGTGCTGGATGGGGGGAGCCTCGATGCCCTGGCGGGAGCTGTCGATCATGGATCAGCGGGAGGAGTTCGTGAGGCTGGCGTTGGCGCCTGGAGCGAACAAGCGCGAGCTGTGCCGACGGTTCGGCATCAGCCGCTCCAAAGGCTACAAGTGGCTGGAGCGATATGCGGCGGAAGGGCGAGACGGACTTGCCGATCGCTCGCGGCGTCCGCATCGCAGCCCGCTGCGGACAGCAGCTGCGGTGGAGGCCGAGGTTCTGCGCATCCGGGAGGACAGCAACAACGCCTGGGGCGGGCGGAAGATCGCGCAGGTCATGGCGCGCGATGGCGAGGGTGTTGTGCCGGCGGTGAGCACGATCACGGAGATTCTCCGGCGCCATGGCAAGCTCGAGGGGCGGGCGAACGAGCATCCCGGGCCGTTTCAGCGGTTTGAGCGCCAGCACCCCAACGAGCTCTGGCAGATGGACTTCAAGGGCGACTTCGCCACCGGACGCGGGCGCTGCTACCCGCTGACCGTGATCGATGATCATTCGCGTTACGCTCTCGGTGTAGAGGCGTGCGGCACGCAGCAGGATCGGACCACGCGCGACCGTTTGGCTGCGGTGTTCCGGCGCTACGGCCTGCCGGACACGATGCTGATGGACAATGGCGCGCCGTGGGGGGACTCCGGCGGCGGGCCGCTGACGTCCTTTGCGGTGTGGCTGCTGCGGCTCGGCGTGCGGGTGACCCATGGCCGGCCCTATCATCCGCAGACCCAGGGCAAGGACGAACGCTTCCACCGCACGCTCAATGCCGAGGTTCTCAACGGACGGCACTTCATCAACCTGATCGAATGCCAGCGTGCCTTCGATCGGTGGCGGCATGTCTACAACCATCAGCGGCCGCACCAGGCCCTCGATCTGGCGGTGCCGAGCGAGCGTTACCGGCCGAGCGGCCGATCCTTCCCGGAGACTTTGCCGCCGATCGAATACGGGCCCGGCGACATCGTCCGCAAGGCCGACCAGGAGGGCGACATCCGCTTCAAGACCCGTCGCATCCGCCTTGGCAAGCCGTTCCGCGGCGAGCCGATCGCGCTGCGTCCCACGGCCGAGGACGGGGTCTTCAGCATTCATTTTTGCACCCAGCGGATCGGCACCATCGATCTCCGCGCAGTCGGCCCTTCGGCCTGTGGATTTGTGGACATCGCAAGCGCGATGCCCACAACCCCACAGGTTCAAAATCAGCAACACAGAAGCGAAACATGCATCTGAGAAGCTCAACCCGATGTGTCCCCCATGTCCCCGAACAGTGTCCCCCTTGTCGCCGGTCCATTCACAACGGGCGGGAGGGTGGACTCGCGGCACGGCAGTGCCCCAAAACGTCATATGCGATCGCCCTGCCCTCCACGGGAGGGCGAAGGCGTCGCGGGGCCGAGCATCGAACAAATCATGATGCGGAGGCGGGCGCCATGGCAGCCATCGCTGCGAAGGCCGGCCCCGCCTCCTCTGCGAGCAGATGCCTCAGTCGAGGCGATCGCAATGCAGTCGATGGCCGGCGGCTCGAGACAAGCGTTGCATCAGCGACGGCGTGCACCACCACGGTGGTGGGCAACGTGCGCGCCACGTGCACGTACCGCTCCACCTCGGACAACAGCGCCACTCCTGACGACAGCGCCACCCCGTACGACAGCGCCGCCGGGATAAACTGCGCCAGAATAGGAGCCGCTTTCGCCGCAATATTGATAAGTGGGGTCACAATAGCCGCTGCTGTAATTACTCACGCCGTAAGAACCAGCGCCTACAACGGCTGCCCCGCGAACGACACCTCGTCGAGCAACACCCCCTCGATGAACCGCGGCGCTCCGATGTACTGACCCGCGGTGAACCGAGCCGCCGCGGGCGGCCCTGACTTGCACAATCTGATTGTCGTCAGCCGGAAGAGCCGTGAGAAGGCTTTTGGAGGCTGCGATAGGCGCGCTCATCGCCGGCAAAACAAATAATACCGTGCCCGCGAAGGCCGCAATCGCCAACGTGTGTCCGAATTTGCTCAGGTTCATGGTTTTTATCCTTTCGGTACTCTGATATTACTCCCCCCAAGCAGCGCAGAGGGTGCTCCTTGATAAGTGAACGACAACTGAACAAGGCAAATCGGTCGCCACCACCGTGCGGCGGTAATAGGCTCGACCCGATCCTCCTCACCGGACCTCGCCATGCTGCCGCGCGCCATCCTGTTCGACCTCGACGAGACCATCATCCAGGTCGCCGGCGGCGTGGAAGCCGCCTGGCGGGCGATCGCGGAAGAGTTTTCCGCCGAGCTCGGGCGGCTTCCGCCGGCGGAGCTCGCCGAGATGGTGGTCGGCGTGTCCCGCGTGTTCTGGGAGGATGCCGGCCGTCACGCATACTGGCGCATGCGGCTTGCCGAGGCGCGGCACGAGGTGGTGGGGCGCGCGCTGGAACAGCTCGCCGCGGCCGGGCGCCCGGTCCCGCCGGCGGCCGTCGCGCAAAAACTCGCCGACCGTTTTTCGGCGTACCGCGACGAGCAGCTTTGCCTCTATCCCGATGCGCATGCGGTGATCGACGCCTTCAAGGCCCGCGGCGTGCTGCTGGCGCTGATCACCAACGGGGCGGCCGAGCTGCAGCGGGCGAAGATCGTGCGGTTCGATCTCACCCACCGCTTCGACCACATCCAGATCGAGGGCGAGCACGATTTCGGCAAGCCCGACGAGCAGGCCTACCGCCATGCGCTGGCAACCCTCGGCGTGGAAGCGCGCGACACCTGGATGGTCGGCGACAATCTCGAATGGGAGGTGGTCGCGCCGCAGCGCCTCGGCATCCGGGCGATCTGGTTCGACGGCACCGGCAAGGGTCTCCCCGCAGGCAGCCCGGTCAAGCCCGACCGCATCATCCGCCGGCTCACCGAGCTGCTGCCGGCTGACGCCGGGAATGCCGCCTCTTGACTTCGTACCCTTAATGGGGTACAACGCGAAGTGTTTTAAACGCTTCGAGAGGAAAGGACTGGAGATCGACGGGCAGGGGAAAAGTCGCCAGGGCACCGCCCCGCGTCATGGCCGTGCTCGTCACGGCCATCCACGTCTTTCTTGTTCGCCAAGACGTGGATGCGCGGGACAAGCCCGCGCATGACGCCGTGATTCAATGCAGTGATTCAAAAAGGTCGGGATGAGGTCTGAAATACAATGAGAACAGAAGACTACAGTCGAGGAGCGACGGCATCGCTCGCCCCGGTCCCGTGCGGCGGATCGGTCGCGAGCAAGCAGAAAAACAACAAATACAGAAAAGAACAGTCGGGCGAAGTCGCCGTGCTCCGGCTTCACTCCCCCGGGCGACCTGATGATACAGGTTATTTACAGGTGTCCAGCGCCCCGGCCGGTCACACCGTCTGCCGGGTGCCGGTGCAGGATGGCGGGAGGGCCTTGTTACCTTGTAAAATGAAACAACAAGCAGGAAACAACGGATCAACAAGACTCAGCCCACCGGCCCCTGGCCTCGCCCTTGCCGTGCCAGCCTGAAAGAACAGGATATTTTACAGGTGAAACCCATCCTCCGGCACCGCCCGCCGCCGTTAACCGGCCGGAAAGCAGATCTGCTAGGATCGGGCACCTGGAATCCACCCGATCGGTCGACCGCATGATGTGGCACACGCGACGCTTTGCACGACGGCTCGCCGAAACGCTCGGCGCCGGGCTTCTCTTGCTGGCAACGGCCGCCGCGGCGCAGGACGACCGCCGGCAGAACCTCAGTCCCCCGGCGACCACCGGCTCGATTGCCCCGCAGGCCCCGGGCGCGGCCCCGCCGTGGAGCGGTGAAGCGGGCGCCTCGGGCCATCCGCTGATGACCTCGCAGGCGATCCGTCAGGCGGCGGCGAATTTCCGCAATTGCCTGGAAGGCCTGTGGCCGCTCGCCGCCAGGCGCCACGTGTCGCGGCAGAGTTTCGACACCTACACCGCCGACCTCGAGCCGGATCTCCGCATCATGGACCTGCTCGACGCCCAGCCGGAATTCACCAAGGCGTTCTGGGACTATCTCGACATCCTGGTGAACGACGCCCGCATCGCCGGCGGCCGCGACATTCTGGCAAAATACAAGCCGACCTTCGACGCGGTGGAAAAAGCCTACGGGGTCGACCGCCACATCATCACGGCGATCTGGGGCGTGGAGTCGAACTACGGCACCATGGGCGGCGAACGCCCGGTGGTCCGCTCGACCGCGACGCTCGCCTGCATCGGCCGCCGCCAGGACTACTTTCGCGAGGAATTCCTGTCCACCCTGGAGATCCTCCACCGCGGCGACGTCAAGCCCGACCGCCTGATCGGCTCGTGGGCCGGCGCCTTCGGGCCGACCCAGTTCATGCCGACCGCGTTCAAGCGTTTTGCCGTCGACTTCGACGGCGACGGACGGCGCGACGTGGTCAACTCGATCCCCGACATCATCGCCTCGACCGCCAACAATCTGAAGAAGGACGGCTGGGCGACCGGCGACACCTGGGGCTACGAGGTCGTGGTGCCGCAGGGCTTCAACTATCTCCACGCCGACCGCTCGCGCCAGCTCACGCTAACCGACTGGGAAAGGCTCGGCATCCGCCGGGTCGGGACGGCGGGCTTCCCGAAGCCCGCCGCAAAAGCCTACCTCATGGTGCCGGCGGGCGCCCGCGGGCCGGCCTTCCTGATGCTCGGGAATTTCCGCGTGATCATGAAATACAACCCCGCGGAAGCCTACGCGCTGGCGATCGGCCATCTCGCCGACCGGCTGCGCGGCGGCGGGGCCTTCGTCCAGGCCTGGCCGCGCGACGAGCGGGTGCTCAGCCTCGCCGAGCGGGTCGAGATGCAGCAGCTGCTCGCCACCCGCGGCTTCGACATCGGCGAGCCCGACGGCCGGTTCGGCCCGAAGACCCGGGCGGCGATCCGCGATTTCCAGGCGAAGTTCGGGCTGATCCCCGACGGCTTCGCCTCCAACGAGGTGCTGGCCCGCCTGCGCGGCCGGTGAAACGCCGGAGGAGAGGTTGTCGGAACATGACCCAGCGGCACCGCATTGACGGTAACGCGATCTTCAAGTTGACATTTTCGTCGGGCACTTGGGGGATGACGGGCCGCGCGAGAAGGCTTATGTCTCGGGTAGCCTTGAAGTCGGAATCGCCGGCGCGCACGAGCGCGCGGCCCAGCAGGCGCAGGATGCGGAAGCTGATCACGGGATTGCGCCGTCTCGCCGCCCTGGCGGTCCTCGGCTTCGCCGAGCTGACCGTGGCGTTCGTCGTGGTCGCCGGCATGGCGGTCCCGGTTCTCGCCCAGGGCGGCTGGTTTCCGTTCTTCAACAACAACGCGCCGCAGCGCCGGCCCTCCTATCAGCACCAGCCGCAGCAATACCAGTACCAGCAGCCGCAGCAGTACCAGTGGCAGCAGCCGCAATACCAGCAGCCCCAGCAGCAGCCGTGGCAGTTGTGGCCGCAGCAGCAGCGCCCGCCGCGCCACGAGCAGCCGGTCGATGCCACCAAGGCGCCGGCCCCGAAAAAGCCGGAGGGCTCGCAGACCACCCACATCGCCGTGCTCGGCGACTCGATGGCCGACTGGCTGGGCTACGGGCTGGAGGACGCCTTCAGCGAGACCCCGGAGATCGGCGTGGTCCGCAAGAACCGCGCCAATCGCGGCCTGATCCTCGGCACCACCAAGAACGAGTACGACTGGGCGGCGGTGGCGCGCGAGACCATCGCCGCCGAGAAGCCCGACTTCGTCGTGATGATGATCGGCTCGGCCGACCGCCAGCCGATGCATGTGCGCGGCTCCGCCCAGCGCGCCGCGCCCGGCCAGAAGCCGCCGGCAAAGCCCGACGCTGCCGCCAAGCCCGACACCGCCAAGCCCGACGCGGCCAAGCCGGATCAGCCGGCCGCGGCCAAGCCCGATACGCCGCCGACCGACCAGGAGGCGCAGGCGCCCGCCGAGGAGCCGCCGGCGGCCGCCGAGCCGGCGTCCACCTCGGCCTCGACCCACGAATTCCGCACGGAGAAATGGGCCGAGGCCTATGCCAAGCGCGTCGACGAGGTACTCGTGGCCCTGAAAGGCAAGGGGATCCCGGTCTTCTGGGTCGGGCTGCCGGCCATCCGCGGGTCGCGCGCCACCGCCGACATGTCGTATCTCAACGAGATCTATCGCGGCCGCGCCGAGAAGGCCGGCGCCATCTATGTCGACATCTGGGACGGTTTCGTCGACGAGAACGGCGCCTATGCGCAGTTCGGCGCCGATTTCGAGGGGCAGACCCGGCGCCTGCGCACCAGCGACGGCGTGCACTTCACCAAGCCCGGCGCCCGCAAGCTCGCCCACTATGTCGAGCGGGAGATCCGCCGGGTGATGCTCGCCCGCGGCACCCCGACCGCGATGCCGAGCCCGGAGGAGCCGCAGCCGCAGGCCCCCGGCCCGAAGCCCGGCACGCCGGTGGCGCGGCCGGTGGCGGGGCCGGTCATTCCGCTGACGGCGCCGCCGAGCGGTTCCGACACCCTGCTCGGCGGCGGAACCACGCGCGGCCTGTCGGGCGACGCGCTCGCCAACAGGGTGCTGGTGCGCGGCGAGCCGGTGCAGTCGCTGCGCGGCCGCGCCGACGATTTCGTCTGGCCGCGCCAGGACGGCCCGCCGGTCGCCTCGACCGGGGTGGTTCCGGAGCCGCCCGCGGCGCCGGTCCAGGCCAATGCCAACCCGAAGGCCGTGGCGCCGGCCGACCCGGCGCCTGCGGCCGGCTCGACCGCCCCGGCCGCGACCGCTCCGGAGGCAACGGCTCCAGCCCCGCCTCCGGTGAAGCCGCGGCGGCGTCCGGTCGTCCGCCCGCCGCAGCAGATCTCGCCGCCGTTCTTCGGCGGCCCGCCGCGCCCCACCGCGCCGGTCGGCAACAACGGCCGCTCCGCCTTCTGGCCCTACAACGGCCGGTAATTCTTGTAGGATGGGTTGAGCTCTTCGCGAAACCCATCAATGGTTGATGGGGAGTCGATGGGTTTCGCCTTCGGCTCAACCCATCCTACAAACAAAGATCAAACAGTCACCGCGGCAGCGTCGTCGATCCCATCAGGAAGGCATCGACCGAGGCGGCGGCTTGGCGGCCTTCGCGGATCGCCCACACCACCAGCGACTGGCCGCGCCGCATGTCGCCGGCGGAAAACACTTTTGCCAGCGAGGTCCGGTAGCTCCTGGTATCGGCCTTGACGTTGCCGCGCGGATCGAGCTCGAGCCCGAGGGCTTCGAGCATGCCCTCGCGCACCGGATGGACAAAGCCCATGGCGAGCAGCACCAGGTCGGCCTTGAGCTCGAACTCGGTGCCGGGGATCGGCTGGAACTTGTCGTCGCAGCGGATGCAGTGCAGCTTCCTGACCTGCCCGTACTCGCCGGAGAATTTTTGCGTCAGCACAGCAAAATCGCGCTCGACGCCTTCCTCGTGGCTCGACGAGGTGCGCATCTTCAACGGCCAGTCCGGCCACACCAGGAGCTTGTTCTCCTTGTCGGGCGGCCGCGGCATGATCTCGAGCTGGGTGACCGAGAGCGCATGCTGGCGGTTCGAGGTGCCGATGCAGTCCGAGCCGGTGTCGCCGCCACCGATCACTACCACGTGCTTGCGGTCGGCGAGGATCGGCGCCACGTCGCCGAGCGGCTCGAGGCTCACCCGGCGGTTCTGCTGCGGCAGGAAATCCATGGCGAAATGGATGCCGGCGAGGTCGCGTCCGGGAATCGGCAGGTCGCGCGGCTGCTCCGACCCGCCGGCGAGCACCACCGCGTCATGGCCGTCGACCAGCTGCTCCGCCGCCACGTCGACCCCGACATGGGCGCCGTAATGGAAGATCACGCCCTCGGCCTCCATCTGGCCGATCCGCCGGTCGACATGGCGGCGGTCCATCTTGAAGTCGGGGATGCCGTAGCGCAGCAGGCCGCCGGCCTTGGCGTACTTCTCGTAGACGTGGACGTCGTGGCCGACGCGGGCGAGCTGCTGGGCGCAGGCAAGACCCGCCGGTCCCGAGCCGACGATCGCGATCCTGCGGCCGGTCCGCGTGGCCGGCGGCTCGGGGACGATCCAGCCCTCCTCCCAGGCGCGGTCGACGATCGCGCATTCGATGGTCTTGATGGTCACCGGCGTGTCCTCGAGATTGAGCACGCAGGCCGCCTCGCACGGCGCCGGGCAGACGCGGCCGGTGAACTCCGGGAAATTGTTGGTCGAGTGCAGGTTGACGATCGCGGTCTTCCAGTCGCCGCGATAGACCAGATCGTTCCAGTCGGGGATCTGGTTGTTGACCGGGCAGCCGTTGTGACAGTACGGGATCCCGCAGTTCATGCAGCGCGCCGCCTGGTCGCGGGTGGTCTCCTCCGACAGCGGGAGGACGAACTCGCGGAAATGGCGGATGCGGTCGGAGGCCGGCGCGTAGCGCCGGTCGCGCCGGTCGATCTCGAGAAAGCCGGTGACTTTTCCCATCTCCGCCTCAACCTCCGGCCACGGCGAGGACCGGCTCGTCGGCCTCGCGCGCCTTGAGCTCGGCGAGCGCGCGGCGATACTCGACCGGCATGACCTTGCGGAATTTCGGCAGGTAGGTGTTCCAGCTCTCCAGGATCTCCTTGGCGCGCTCGGAGCCGGTATAGCTCGCGTGGTTGGCGATCAGCTGGTGCAGGCGCTCGGCGTCGAACCGGGTCATGTCCGCCATGACGTCGACCCGGCCGTGGGAATCCAGATCGCCGGCCTGGTGATAGTGGCGGGCGATCAGCTCCTCCTCCTCGATGACCGGCTCGAGCTCCACCATGGAGAGATTGCAGCGCGACGCGAACGTGCCGTCCTCGTCGAGCACGTAGGCGATGCCGCCCGACATGCCGGCCGCGAAGTTGCGCCCGGTGATCCCGAGCACCACCACGATGCCGCCGGTCATGTACTCGCAGCAATGGTCGCCGGTGCCCTCGACCACCGCCACCGCGCCGGAATTGCGCACCGCGAAGCGCTCGCCGGCGATGCCGCGGAAATAGCACTCGCCCTCGATCGCGCCGTACAGCACCGTGTTGCCGACGATGATCAACTCCTCGGCCTTGATCAGTTTCGCGTCGCGCGACGGGTAGATCAGGATGCGCCCGCCCGACAGGCCCTTGCCGACATAGTCGTTGGCCTCGCCCTCGAGCTCGAAGGTGATGCCGCGGGCGAGCCAGGCGCCAAAGCTCTGGCCGGCGGTGCCGGCGAGCTTGACGTGGATGGTGTCGTCGGGAAGCCCGGCATGGCCGTAGATCTTCGCCACCGCGCCGGACAGCATGGCGCCCGCCGTGCGGTCGGTGTTCTTGATTGCCGCGGCGATCTTCACCGTGGCGCCGCGGTCGAGCGCGATCCTTGCCTCGGCGATGAATCGCCGGTCGAGGATGTCGTGGATCTTGTGATCCTGCGGCTCGCATTTGTAGATGTTGACCCCGGTCGGCGCCAAGGGCTTCTCGAACAGTTGCGAGAAGTCGAGGCCCTTGGCCTTCCAGTGATCGACCAGCTGGTGCTTGTCGAGCATCTGCATCTGCCCGATCATCTCGTCAAAAGTCCGGTAGCCCAGCGCCGCCATCTGCTCGCGCACCTCCTCGGCGACGAAGAAGAAGTAGTTGATGACGTGCTCGGGCAGGCCCTTGAAGCGCTTGCGCAGCACCGGATCCTGGGTGGCGACGCCGACCGGGCAGGTGTTGAGATGGCACACCCGCATCATGATGCAGCCCGCCGCGATCAGCGGCGCGGTGGAGAAGCCGAACTCGTCGGCCCCCAGCATCGCCCCGATGACGACGTCGCGCCCGGTGCGCAGGCCGCCGTCGACCTGCACCGAGATGCGGCCGCGCAGGCGGTTGGCCACCAGCGTCTGGTGGGTCTCGGCGAGCCCGATCTCCCACGGGCTGCCGGCATGCTTGATCGAGGTCAGCGGCGAGGCGCCGGTGCCGCCCTCGAAGCCGGAGATCGTCACGTGGTCGGCGCGCGCCTTGGAGACGCCGGCCGCCACCGTGCCGACCCCCACCTCGGAGACCAGCTTGACCGAGACGTCGCCGGCCGGATTGACGTTCTTCAGGTCGAAGATCAGCTGCGCCAGGTCCTCGATCGAGTAGATGTCGTGGTGCGGCGGCGGCGAGATCAGGCCGACGCCCGGCGTCGAGTGGCGCACCTTGGCGATCACCGCGTCGACCTTGTGGCCGGGCAGTTGCCCGCCTTCGCCGGGCTTGGCGCCCTGCGCCATCTTGATCTGCATCACGTCGGAGTTGACCAGGTACTCGGTGGTGACGCCGAAGCGGCCGGAGGCGACCTGCTTGATCGCCGAGCGCATCGAGTCGCCGTTGGGCAGCGGCTTGAAGCGGTCCGCTTCCTCGCCGCCCTCGCCGGTATTCGACTTGCCGCCGATGCGGTTCATGGCGATCGCCAGCGTGGTATGCGCCTCGCGGCTGATCGAGCCGTACGACATGGCGCCGGTGGCGAACCGCTTGACGATCTCCTTGGCCGGCTCGACCTCCTCGATCGGCACCGGGGCGCGGCCGTCATCGACCGCCGATCTGATGCGGAACAGGCCGCGGATGGTGATGTACTTTTCCGCCTGCTCGTCGATCAGCCGGGCGAACGCCCGATAGCGCTCGTAGGAGTTGCCGCGCACCGCATGCTGCAGCTCGGCCACCGTCTCCGGCGACCAGGCATGCGCCTCGCCGCGCAGGCGGAACAGGTACTCGCCGCCGACCTCGAGGGCGCTGCGCAGCACCGGAGAGCTGCCGAAGGCGTCGCCGTGGCGCCGCGCCGTCTCCTCGGCGATCTCGTCGAGGCCGACGCCCTCGATCCGCGAGGCGGTGCCGAAGAAGAATTCTCCGACGAAGCCGCCGCGCAGCCCCACCGCGTCGAAGATCTGCGCGCCGCAATAGGACTGATAGGTCGAGATGCCCATCTTGGACATCACCTTGAGGATGCCCTTGTCGACCGACTTGATGTAGCGCTTGACGATCTCCTTCTCGGAGATTTTTTCCGGCAGCTGGGCGCGCATGGCGATCAGCGTCTCGAAGGCGAGGTAGGGATTGATCGCCTCGGCGCCGTAGCCGGCGAGGCAGCAGAAATGATGGACCTCGCGCGCCTCGCCGGTCTCGACCACCAGCCCGACCGCGGTGCGCAGGCCCTTGCGGATCAGGTGATGGTGCACGGCCGCGGTGGCGAGCAGCGCCGGGATCGGGATGCGGTCCGGCCCGGCCTGGCGATCCGACAGGATGATGATGTTGTAGCCGCCGCGCACCGCGGCTTCCGCCCGCTCGCACAGCCGCTCGAGCGCCGGCGTCATCCCGGCGGCGCCCCGCTCGGCCGGATAGGTGATGTCGAGGGTTTTGGTGTCGAACTGCTCCTCGACGTGGCCGATGCAGCGGATCTTCTCCAGATCCTCGTTGGTGAGGATCGGCTGGCGCACCTCGAGGCGCTTCCTGTGCGACAGGCCCTTGAGGTCGAACAGGTTGGGACGCGGCCCGATGAAGGAGACCAGCGACATCACCAGCTCCTCGCGGATCGGGTCGATCGGCGGGTTGGTGACCTGGGCGAAGTTCTGCTTGAAATAGGTGTAGAGCAGCTTCGGCTTGTCGGACAGCGCCGAGATCGGCGTATCGTTGCCCATCGAGCCGACCGCTTCCTGACCGGTGGTCGCCATCGGCTCGAGCAGGATCTGCAGATCCTCCTGGCTGTAGCCGAACGCCTGCTGGCGATCGAGCAGCGACACGTTGGTCCGCGCGCTCGCGCGCCTGCACCGGAGCGAGTTCCTCGAGCACGATCTGCGTGCGCTCGAGCCACTTGCGATAGGGATGCCGGCGGGCGAGCGAGCGCCTTGATCTCCTCGTCGGAGATGATGCGGCCCTCGGCGAGATCGACCAGCAGCATCTTGCCCGGCTGCAGCCGCCACTTCTTGACGATCTTCTCCTCCGGCACCGGCAGCACGCCGGCTTCCGACGCCATGATGACGAGGTCGTCCGAGGTGACGAACCAGCGTGCCGGCCGCAGGCCATTGCGGTCGAGCGTGGCGCCGATCTGCCTTCCGTCGGTGAAGGCGATCGCCGCCGGCCCGTCCCACGGCTCCATGAGGGCGGCGTGATATTCGTAGAAGGCGCGGCGCTGGTCGTCCATCAGCGGGTTGCCGGCCCACGCCTCGGGGATCAGCATCATGGCGGCATGCGCCAGCGAATAGCCGCCCTGCACCAGGAACTCGAGCGCATTGTCGAAGCAGGCGGTGTCGGACTGGCCCTCGTAGGAGATCGGCCAGAGTTTCGAGATATCGTCGCCGAACAGCTCCGAGGCGACCGATGCCTGGCGCGCCGCCATCCAGTTGACGTTGCCGCGCAGCGTGTTGATCTCGCCGTTATGCGCGATCATGCGGTAGGGATGGGCGAGCGACCAGGTCGGGAATGTGTTGGTGGAGAAGCGCTGGTGGACCAGCGCCAGCGCCGATTTCGAAGTCCTTCTCGTGCAGGTCGGGATAGTATTTCCCCAGCTGGTCGGCGAGGAACATGCCCTTGTAGACGATGGTGCGGCACGACAGCGACACCAGGTAATAGCCCGACAGCCGCCGCTCGCGCTTGTTGTAGACGACGTTGGAGATGACCTTTCGCAGGATGAACAGCCGGCGCTCGAACTCGTCGTCGGACTTCGACGTCCGCGCCGCGGCCGATGAACACCTGCATGTGCACCGGCTCGGTCGGCTTGACCGATTCGCCGAGCGAGGCATTGTCGTGCGGCACCTCGCGCCAGCCGAGCAGCACCTGTCCCTCGCGGGCGATGACTTCGCCGAAGATTTCGGTAATGACCTTCCGCCATTCCGGATCGCGCGGCATGAACACGAAGCCGACCGCATACTGGCCGGGCTCCGGAAGCGTGATGCCGAGCTCGGCGGCCTTGCGGACGAAGAAACGGTGGGGGGTCTGCACCAGGATGCCGGCGCCGTCGCCGGCGCGCGGGTCGGCGCCCACCGCCCCGCGATGCTCGAGGTTGAGCAGGATGGTCAGCGCGTCCTTGACGATCTGGTGCGATTTGCGGCCCTTGATGTCGGCGATGAAGCCGACGCCGCAGGAGTCCTTCTCCAGCGCCGGATCGAACAAGCCCCGCCGGACGGGAAGGCCGTCGTACCCCAGGCTCTGCATGTCGCTCATCGTCGCCCTCCTGGTCCGCCGGACTTGCGCGAGTTGCGCCGGCGCACTCTACCTCGTCCGCGGCACCGTTCGGCGCCTCGACGCGCGGTCGAACATTCGCGAGAACCGGCGGCTCTTCTTGCAGGCAGCCGCACCTCGACCCCCGAGGGGGCACTCCGCGCTTCGCCAGGTGCGGTCCCGATCTGCTGCAGCGCAATATCAGTTGGGACAGTACTGCTGTCCTAAGGCAACCATGGCAAATCTTAGCTGCGAATACAAGATTTTGCGTGCCTAAATTTGCGGCGGCCTTGCTCCTGGTTAGTCCGACCGGACGCAACAACACGAATGCCGGCCAATAGGATAGCGCAATGGCATCGCTTTAGGCAGCTATTTTGCACCGTCACCGGAGGTCTCATGAATTTCGCCAGCGACAATACTGCCGGGATCGCGCCTGAGGTTCTCGGTGCCCTGATCCGGGCGAGCGAGGGCTTCGCCCTCGGATACGGCAGTGATGCTGACACAAAAAATGTGGAGCGCCGCCTGGCCGACATCTTCGAGCATGAGCTGGCCGTGTTCCTGGTCGCGACCGGCACTGCCGCCAACGCGCTCGCGATCGCCCAGGTGACGCCGCCCTGGGGGGCGGTCTTGTGCCATGAGCAATCCCATCTGGCCGTGGACGAGTGCGGCGCGCCGGAATTCTTCGGCGGCGGGCTGAAGCTGGTCGGGCTGCCGGGCGACGCCGGCAAGATCGCCCCGCGGACCCTGGAAGCTGCCCTTCGCCGGGGGCCGTGGGGCGAGCCGCATCATGTGACCGCTGCCGCACTCTCGCTGACCCAGGCGACGGAATCCGGAACCGTCTATCGGCGCGACGAGATCCGGGTCCTTGCGGACCTGGCGCACCGCCACGGGCTGGCGGTCCATGTCGACGGCGCGCGCTTCGCCAATGCGCTGGTGCGGATGAACGCGACGCCCGCCGAGGCGACCTGGAAGGCCGGCGTCGACGTGCTGTCGCTCGGAGCGACGAAGGGCGGCGCGCTGGCCGCCGAGGCGGTGGTGTTCTTCGATCCGGCACGGGCGGCGGCCATGTCGTCGCGGCGCAAGCGCGCCGGGCATCTCCTGTCCAAGCATCGCTTCCTCGCCGTGCAGCTCGACGCCTACCTCACTGACGATCTGTGGCTCGATCTCGCACGGCACGCCAACGGGATGGCTGACCGGTTGTCGGAAGGGCTGACGGCTGCCGGGCTCGTCCCGGTCTGGCCCGTCGAGGCCAACGAAGTATTCGTGATGCTGCCTGAGGAGATCGACGGCCGGCTCAAGGCGGCGGGAGCGAGTTACCATCCGTGGTCGGCCGAGGGCCTTGAGCGCGAGCCTGTGCCGGCGGCGACGCTGGTGCGGCTCGTGACCTCGTTCGCCACCGCCGCCAGCGAGGTCGATCGTTTCGTGGCCCTGGTGCAAGACGCTCGCCCAAGCTCCGCCCCAATCGGGGCGCAATCGTAAACATTCCCCGAATCCTTGCTGGTGCACACCGGGGACGGGGGCGCGACGCCTAATCGATCCCGATCGAGGAGGAGCCAGGTGAAGATCAGAACCGTCCTGTTCGCTGCCGTCGTTTTCGGTTTGGCGTCGACCTCGGCATTCCCCCAGGTGGCGCCGTATGGCCTGATGCCGCCCTACCGGGTCATGGCGATCGTGCGCCAGACCGGCCTCGTCCCGGTCGCCGCTCCGATGCTGGCAGGCGCGACCTACGTGGTGCGTGCAGTCGACCGTTCCGGTACGCCGGTCCGGATTGTCGTCGATGCACGGTACGGCGAAATTCTGACCGTGCGCCGCGTCGCGGCGATGCAGCCCCCGGCATACGGCTATCCAGCCCGTCGCTACGATCCCTATGGGGCCGAGCCTGCCGTCCCGCCCGGCTACCGGGGCTATCCGCCCTCCGCCGCGCTGCGTCCCGGTGGGTCTCCCAGTAATGCGGCCGTCCCCGGCGGGCCCCCGTCCAATTCCGTTGCGGTGACCCCCGTACGTCCGCCGGTACCGCGCGTCAGGCCGTCCGGCGCGCCGGCATCAGCGGCCGTGGTCAGGCCCGAGGCTGCAGAAACGACCGCCTCGGTTCCGGCGGCGCCAGCGGCACAGCCCAAGATGTCGGAGGAACCCGGCGCATCGTCGTTCCCACCGGTCCAGTCGCTCGAATAGCCGGCGGCGCCGATCAAGGAAGAAGCGCCCCGGGAAACCCGGGGCGCTCCCATTACACCGTCAGTTCGATGCCGGTCAGGCCGCCTTGGCGGTCTTGGCCTCGATCACCTTGGCAGAGCCGCCATTGATCGGGATCTGCCGCGGCTTCATGGCCTCGGGGATTTCGCGCACGAGGTCGACATGGAGAAGCCCGTTCTCCAGGATCGCACCCTTCACCTCGACATGATCGGCGAGCTGGAAGCGACGCTCGAACGCGCGGGACGCGATGCCCTGATGGAGCACCTCGCCGGCGTTCTGCGGCTTGCCGGCCTGCTTGTCGCCGCGGATCGTCAGCGCGTTCTCCTTGACCTCGATCGAGAGGTCGGCCTCGGTGAAGCCGGCGACCGCGACGGTCACCCGATAGGCGTTCTCGCCGGTCCGCTCGATATTGTAGGGCGGATAGGTCGGGCCCTCGAGGGCGGTCGAGCGATCGAGCAGGTTGAACAGCCGATCGAAGCCGACGGTGGAGCGATAGAGGGGAGCTAGATCGAAAGTACGCATGGCATGACCTCCTTGTGAGCGACATGCGGCGGTCCACCTTGTGGGTCGGACCCCGGGGATTACGCAGCCGGAATGGCCTGCGCAGACTGAATGTAGGAACGGCTTTTCGGCCCGCAAGACGTGCCGTCGCCCGCCGCCGTCACCCCGCGAAGGGGGGCGCGAAATCCGGCCGGCGCCCCTCACGGAGATTGAGCCGGTGGGCCCGGCTGCTATATAGCGGACCGCCTTCCCCCTCAGCTCCGGCCGCCATGACGCTCGTCTCGATCCCCGCCAATCCGGTGCCCGATGGGGCAGTCACGGGTTTCCTCAAGACGCCCGATGGCCGGTCGCTGCGCTTCGTGCGCTGGGCGCCGCCGGCCGGCCGCAAGGGCACGCTGTGCGTCTTCCAGGGCCGCGCCGAGTTCATCGAAAAATATTTCGAGGTCGTGCACGACGCGCGCGCCCGCGGATTTGCGGTGGCGATGATCGACTGGCGCGGGCAGGGGCTCTCGGACCGGGCGCTCGGCGATCCCCGCAAGGGCCATGTCGGCAACTTCGCCGAGTTCGATCTCGACGTCGAGACCTTCATCAAGGAGGTCGTCCTGCCCGATTGTCCGCCGCCGTTCTTCGCGCTCGGGCATTCCATGGGCGGGGCCATTCTGCTGCGCGTGGCCCATCGCGGCCGACGCTGGTTCGATCGCATCATGCTGTCCGCGCCGATGGTGGATCTCGCCGGGCGGCCGGGCTCGCGTCTGGCGAGGACCACCGCCCGTACGCTGCGACGGATCGGATTGGGACGCGCCTATGTGCCGGGCGGCGGAGCGAGCTCGGTGACCTCGATGCCCTTCGTCGGCAACGATGTCACGTCGGATCCGGTCCGCTATGCGCGCACCGCCGCGGTCGTCGATGCCGAGCCGAAGCTGGGCTTGGGCTCCCCGACGATCGGCTGGGTCGATGCGGCCTTCCGGGTCATGCGCGACTTCGCCGAGCCGAGCTATCCGGGACGCACGCGCCAGCCGATCCTGATCGTGGCGGCCGGCCAGGATCAGATCGTATCGACCCCGGCCATCGGGCAATTCGCGGTGCGGCTGCGGGTTGGCTCGCACCTGGTGATCGCCGGCTCGCGGCACGAGATCCTGATGGAGCAGGACCGCTACCGCGGCCAGTTCTGGGCCGCTTTCGACGCCTTCGTGCCGGGCTCGCCGCTGTTCGGGTGAGAGAGTCTATGTTTGTCGCATTTTCTTTCGGAAAACCGGCGTCGACCTGTCCGGCAAATGCTTCGATCAGACGCCGGCGATCGGCGGCGCGTCCCTGACCTCCGAGGCGTGCCGGGCGAGCAGCGCACGTGCGGCCTCGTGCACCCGAGGGTCTCCCGCTGCGATGAGACGGCCGCCGGCCTGCGGCGCCCCGCCCTCCCAGGTCGTGACCATGCCGCCGGCGCCAGTGATGATCGGAATGAGGGCAGCGACATCGTGGGGCTTGAGCTCGGTCTCGATCACCAGGTCGACGTGGCCGGCCGCCAGCATGCAATAGGCGTAGCAATCGCCGCCGTAGCGCGACAGGCGGACGCTCTCCTCGACGCGCCCGAAGGCCGCGCGATCGTCCGGCTTCATCAGCAGCGGGCTGGTGGTGAACAGCACCGCCTCGGCGAGCGACGCGCAGGCTCGGGTGTGGAGCGCACGCTCGCCGGCAGGGCCGCGGTAGTGCGCCGTCTCGCCATCGCCGGTGAACCGTTCGCGCGTGAACGGCTGATGCATCATCCCGAACGCCGGCCTGCCGCCGCGGGTGAGCCCGATCAGGGTGCCCCAGGCCGGCATGCCGCAAATGAACGATTTCGTTCCGTCGATCGGGTCGAGCACCCAGACATAGTCGGCGTCGGCACGATCACTCCCGAATTCCTCGCCCACGATCCCGTGCTCGGGAAAGGTGCGGTGAATGAGCGACCGCATCGCCGCCTCGGCGGTGCGATCGGCGGCGGTGACCGGATCGAACCCGCCCTTGCGGTCCTTGTTCTCTATCCCGAGCGACGTCCGGAAGAACGGCAGGATGGCATCGCCCGAAAGGCTCGCGAGCTCGTCGACGAATGCCGCAAAATCGATCGCCGTCATTGCGCCCCTTCAAGCGATCAGAGATTTTTCACCGTGATGGCGAGCGCACGCCTGACGGCGCCGATCGTCGGCATCCGCCCGGTCGTTGCTGGTATGGTGGTGCGCCCAGTTGCCGCAGCAACCCTTCCCCAGAGATATGTCAACAGCACTTGCCTTTTGTGCAGCGCGGGGGCATATTGCTGCAGCGCGGCAACGCGATTGCGTCGCGTTCCCGCCGCCCTCCTTGGGCGTTTCCTCCCTAGACTTGGGCCGCTTGCACCCGCGAGCGGCCCTTTTTTCATCCGCGCGCAGCAGCGGCGGTCCTTTGGGTCGTCGCCGGGTTCACTAGCTGATCCCCAGCCATGCGTCCAGTGGGATGTTGCCATGCAGAATGTGTGCGCGGACGACTTCACTCGGCTGCCGCCCGATACGGACGCAGCTCCTCGAGCGGCAACTCGGCCAGCCGGTCGGCCACCGTCACGATGTCACCTGCCAGCTGGGCAAAATTCTCCGCCCGCTCGTAGCATCGCTCGTCCATGTAGAGCGCCCGATTGACCTCGACCTGAATCGAATGCAGGCCGGCGGCGGGGTTGCCGTAGTGCTCGGTGATGAAGCCTCCGGCGTAGGGCTTGTTGCGGCTGACCACATAGCCGAGCTCGCGTAGCGTCGTCTCGACGGTCTCCGACACGACGGACACGCAGCTCGTCCCATAGCGGTCGCCGAGCACGATGTCGGCGCGCGGTCGGTCGTCCTTGCTTCCCGCCGTCGACGGCATGGAGTGGCAGTCGACCAGGATCGCCACGCCGAAATCGCGATGGACGCCGGTCAAGAGCCGCCGCAAGGCGCGGTGGTAGGGCTTGTACAGACCCTCGATGCGGCGCATCGCGTCGTCCACCGGGATGCGCTCGCCGTAGATCTCCTGCGCGTCGCCGACCACCCGCGCCACAGTGCCGAGCCCGCCCGCCACCCGCATCGATCGGGTATTGGCGAACGACGGCAGGCGGCCGTCGAACATGCGCGGGTCGAGCTCGTAGGGCTCGCGATTGACGTCGACATAGCAGCGCGGGAAATGCGCCCGCATCAGCGGGTGGCCGCGCCTGACCACGCCGGCGACTAGGTCGTCGACGAAGGAATCCTCCGAACGGCGGAGCGTGGCGAGGTCGAGCCGCGCCGCGCTGAGGAATGCCCGGGGATAGACCCGCCCGCTGTGCGGCGAGTTGAACACGACCGGCGCCCGCAATGTGTCCGGCTCGAGGATCTCGAACGGCGGATCGAGCTCGGCCACCAGTTCATCGCTCATCGCAATGCATGCGTCCTTGCGCCCTGTCCGGGTCCCTGCGAGCTTATCGACGCGACCGCTACGATCGTCCCGCTATATCGAACACGACCGCATTGTCCATGCGGCGAACGTTCTGCCAAGTCGGATGGGGCCTCGGCGCGAAGTATTTTTCTCGAGGTTTCGCCGGACGTCGCGGGCGGCGTCGGTATTGACACGTCGGCGAATTGGCGCCTGATAGGCCTGCTCTCCGCAACGGGGGCGAAAATCGGCACGCGGGTTCACCGCATGTTTACCCCCGAAGGGCCTTATGGAATGACCATCCGATTCCACAGCCGGTAGCCCTCGTGACCCAGACCGAACCGATGCCGAAGATCCTTCTCGCCGAAGACGACAACGACATGCGTCGTTTCCTAGTCAAGGCGCTGCAAAACGCCGGCTACGACGTGATCGACTACGACAACGGGCTGTCCGCCTACCGCCGGCTGCGTGAGGAGCCGTTCGAGCTTCTGCTGACCGACATCGTGATGCCGGAGATGGACGGCATCGAGCTGGCGCGCCGGGCGTCCGAGCTCGATCCCGACATCAAGATCATGTTCATCACCGGTTTCGCCGCGGTCGCCCTCAATCCGGATTCCCACACCCCCAAGGACGCCAAGGTCCTGTCCAAGCCGTTCCACCTGCGCGACCTCGTCAACGAGGTGCAGAAGATGCTGGCGGCGTAGCGGGCGGCTGTATTCCGCCAGGGACGGATCGACGCCAGGCTGCCGGCCGTAAACCGACCGGTTTTTTCGAGCCCATCCACGCGCGCCGCGCCGACCCCCGGTCTTTTTGTCCAGGCCGGCCGCTTCGCCGTCGGTTGCTTCGCTTGCCTGCCTCCCGGGGAGCCGATATAGGGATTTTTGCCCCTTGCGACCGGGATGGGCGCGTAGCTCAGCGGGAGAGCACTACGTTGACATCGTAGGGGTCGCTGGTTCGATCCCAGCCGCGCCCACCATCTCTTCAATGATTTAGCCCGGATTTACCGGGTCAAAGCGGCCTCGCGATGGCCTCGCTAGCCGCCGAGTGCGTCCGGCGAATCCTTGCGGAGCGGTCTTGATCGCAAATCAGCGAAAGCCTTGGGCAGCGGGATCGCGGCTCAGCGCGGGGAGTACGGGAGAGATGGACTGGTATCCGAAACGCCGGTTCG
Organism: uncultured Alphaproteobacteria bacterium; assembly: GCA_963755055.1. GTDB lineage: Bacteria > Pseudomonadota > Alphaproteobacteria > Rhizobiales > Xanthobacteraceae > AP-16. The sequence goes on from CAVWIS010000034.1 coordinate 78,533, forward strand.
GAGACTTGGCCGACGAGATCGCCGCCCGCCTGCCGGATGTCGAGGGGCTGCTGTTCGATGAGACACGCTACACCTTCAGGCAAATCGCCCAAGGCATCGATGACGCGGCCAAGCGCCTGATCGCGGCGGGCGTCGGCCACGGCGACCACGTGGCCCTGTGGCTCAACAACTGCGATTCCTGGATTTTTGTCGCCTTCGCCGTGCACAAGATCGGCGCTGTTCTTGTGCCGATCAACACGCGCTTCCGCTCCCGCGACATGGCCTATGTGCTCAAGCAATCGGATTCCCGCTTCATCATCATCGAGGAGCGCTCCGGGCCCATCGACTACCTCGCCATGGTTCGCGAGGCGGTGACCTTGCCGAGATCGGGCAGCGAGGTGCGCGATCCGGCATTCCCGGAGCTGCGCCACGTCATCGTGCTCGACGCGGAAGCCGAAGGCACGCTCGCGTGGCCGGCACTGGCCGGGCCCGCCTCGGCGGTGTCCGAAGAGAGCCTCGCCGCACGCGCCGCCATGGTCGATCCCGATGCACCGACCTTCATCATGTACACCTCCGGCACGACGGGGTTTCCCAAGGGGGCGGTGCACAGCCACAAGCTCATCCGCAACATCGAGGAGCGCGCGTTCCGCATGGCGATCACGCGCAACGACGTGATCCTCAACTACCTGCCCCTGTTCCACGCCTTTGGGTACTCGGAGGGGGCGGTGGCCTCGCTGATCACCGGCGCCAGGCAGGTCATCACGCGCACCTTCGACCCCGACCAGTGCGTCGATCTGATCGAACGCGAAGGCGTGACCGTGGCCCATGGCTTCGAGGTGCATCTCAAAAGCCTGACCGAGGCGCAGGAGGCGCGCCCGAGAGACGTATCCAGCCTGCGCACCGGGGTGTTTGCCGCGGGCATGCACAGCGCCACGCCGGTCGTGCGCCACGGGGCCCGCGTGCTGGCGCCGCTGAAGAACCTGTCCGGCTACGGCATGACCGAGATCTGGATCGGCGCCGGACTGTGCGCGCTCGACGACGACGAGCAGCACCGTTGCGAGACCTCGGGCTGTCCCAGCATCGGCTACGAGCTGCGCATCGTCGACAGTGCGACCGGTGCGCCCTGTCCGGTCGGCAAGCCAGGCGAGATCCAGGTCAAGGGCTACAGCCTGATGCTCGGTTATTACAAGAAGCCGGAGGAGACTGCCGCCTGCTACACCGCGGACGGCTGGTTGCGCACCGGCGACGCCGCGGCGTGGCTCGAGGACGGGTATTTCCGCTTCCTCGGCCGCTCCAAGGACATGCTCAAGATCGGCGGCGAGAACGTTGATCCGATGGAGACCGAGGGACTGCTGCTGGAGCACCCGGCGGTCTACCAGGTCGCCGTGGTCGGGGTGCCGGACGAGACCTTGGGCGACGTGCCGGTGGCCTATGTTCAGCGTGCGCCTGGGGCCGCAATCGAGGGCGACGATGTGATTGCCTGGTGCCGGGGCAAGATCGCGAGTTTCAAGATTCCGCGCCATGTGGTCTTCATCGACGCCTTCCCGATGACGGAGACCGGGAAGATCCGCAAGTCCGAGCTGCGGACGGATGCGAGCAAGCGATATCCCACATCGGAGGCCGGTCGATGAGGTTCGGAGCGATGGTCGTGCCGCGGGCCAGCGACTGGCGGCTTTTCGTCGACCTCGAGCAGATGGGCTATGACAGCGCCTGGGTGCCCGACTCGCAGATGATCTATTCCGACACCTATGCCGTGATGGCGCTTGCGGCTGCCAACACCTCGCGCATTCGGCTCGGGCCCGGAGTCGCCATCGCGTCGACGCGGCTTGCGCCGGTCACCGCCCACTCGATTGCGACCATCAATCAGCTGGCGCCGGGCCGCACCTTCCTGGCGATCGGAACCGGCCATACGGCGATGCGGGTGATGGGCCAGGACCCCATGAAGGTCGCCGCCTTCCGCGAGTATCTGCGCGTCGTGCGCGCGCTGCTGCATGGCGAGGAGGTCGATTACACGCTCGACGGCAGACGCCGCGACATTCGCTTCCTGCATCCCGACATGGGTTTCATCAACATCGAGAACCCTGTGCCGATCCACGTGGCGGCCGATGGCCCGCTTGCCTTGAAGGCCGTGGGGGCCTTCGGCGACGGCTGGGTGTGCTCGCACAACCAGACGGGCGAGCGCCTGCGCCGCAGCCTCTCCGCGATCGAGACCGGCGCGGCCGAGGTCGCAAGGACATTGCCGCAAGGCTTCCCCACGACGGCGCTCACCTATGCGTGCGTGCTGGAGCCGGGCGAGTTGGTGACCTCGGATCGGGTGATCGACGAGATCGGCACGATGGCGGCGGCCACGCTGCACTACTGGTGGGAGCTCTATCAGAAAGACGGGGACACCAGCACGGTCGCGCGCCGGTGCCAGAACCTCTGGCAGGAGTACCTCGCCTTCACCGAGCGGATGGAGATCCCGTTGGCGAAGCGGTACCAACGCGTGCACCTCGGACATTGCGCTTACCTGCTGCCGGAGGAGCGCCGCTTCATCACCGAGGATCTGATCCGCGCGACCGGCGGTCTCGTCGGCACCCCCGATGCGATCATTCATACGTTGCGCGAGCGTGAGGCGATGGGTTTGCAGGAAATCGCGCTGCTGCCGGCGATGGCAACGGCGCGGCGCAACCTGCGGGCTTTCGCCGACAAAGTGATCGCGCGCTATTGAAGGCGGTGCCTCAGACCTCGCGGCGGTGTGCTCAGAGCCTTGGTTCAGTCAGACACCCCGTCCGTCAGGTTGGCGTGCATGCCGCGCAGGGCGCGCTTGAGCGCGGCGAGCTCGCGCTGCGGCAGCCCACGGACGGCGCGCGCCTCGAGGTCGAGCGCGACCGGCGTCATCTCCGCCACCGCCTTCACGCCGCGGGGCGTGAGCCGCACCACGACCTCGCGGCTGTTGCGGACATTGCGCGCCCGCGACGCCAGCCCGGCGCGGATGAGACGGGTGACCACGCGCGACATCGTCGAGGTCTCGATGCTGGTGAGCTCCGAGAGATCGGTCTGGCGCTGCGGTCCGCTGCTCGCCAGCACGGCGAGCACGCGCCATTCGGCGATGCCCAGGCCCCGCGGCATCAAGGCGTCCGCGGCGAACCGCGCCACCAGGGCCGAGCCGAGGCGGTTCACCAGGTAGGGCATGTAGTCCGCAAGGTCGAGCTTCGCGCGGCGGGGCACGGGGGAAAATCCTCGATCGGGACCGGCTTTTACGGAACGGCGGGCGGCCATGTCAAAATGCCGGGAGCACCGGGAAGGTGCGACCAAGACACTTGCATTGTCAACATTTGCATCGTCAACTGTCGGGACGGAGAAGCGCTCCCATGAGGAGCGCCGCGGGAGGCGGCCATGGATTTCGGCTATTTCACGCTGAGCGACAATCATTACGAGAACAATCCGCGTAGCGCCAACGAGTTCGTGGCGGACATCACGGCCGAGGCGCTCTATGCCGACGAGATCGGCATGCATTCGGCGTGGATCGGCGAGCACCATTTCAACAGCCTCGGCGTGCTGTCGTGCCCCGACCTGGTCCTCGCCTACATCGCGGCGCGGACCAGGCACATCCGCCTCGCCCCGGCGGTGACCGTCTTGCCGCTCCACCACCCGATCCGGGTTGCCGAGCAGTGGGCGAGCCTCGACCTGCTGAGCGGCGGCCGCGTCGATTTCGCGGCCGGCCGCGGTTACGACGCCCGGGAGTATCTGCCGTTCAAGGTCTCGTTCGCCGACAACCAGGGCATCTTCGAGGAGGGCATGGAACTCGTCCGCCGGCTGTGGAGCGCCGACGAGCGGATCAGCCACAGCGGCAGGCACTACCAGTTCGAGGACGTGCGGATCACGCCGAAGCCGGTGCAGCGGCCGTTGCCCGCCTACGTCGCTTCCTTCTCGCCGCCGTCGATCGAGCTCGCCGCGCGCCTCGGCTGCGGCCTCGTCGTCGCGCCGTTCGCCGCCGCGATGAGCTACGGCGGCCTCAGGCAGGTCGCCGACCTCTATCACGACAGCTGCGCACGGTTCGGCACGCGGCCGCAGCGGCTGATGTGCAGCTATTTCACCCACTTCGCCGATACGCCTGCGCAGGAGGCGGCGCAGCGGTCGCGGCAGATCCGCTACTACCGGGAATGCGTGATTCCGGCCTTCCCGGGAGACCCGAAGACCGCACCGCCGAGCTACCGGTACTTCGTCGAGATCGTCGACCGGCTGCACAAGGTCAAGCCGGAGGACCTGACGGAAAATTCCGTGCTGCTGGGCACGCCGGCCCGCATCACCGAGACGCTCAAGAAGGTCGAGGCGGCCGGGTTCTCCGAAGTGATCCTCTACTTCAATGTAGGCCTGAAGCCGCATAGCCAGGTAAAGGAGGAGATGGATCGCTTCATGCGCGACGTGGCGCCGGAATTCGCCGGCGCCTCCAGGCATGCATGCTGAAGTCCAACGAGTGACCGGTCAACGGAGGAAGGCCCGATGAAGATCAAGCTGCACCACCTCAACCTGTGCACAACCAATGTCCCGGCGATGGACGAGTTCTATCGCGTGGTCCTCGACCTCGCGCCCGAGCCGACACTCAATGATACGCGCGTCACCGCCCAGGGCTATGCGGGAGACGTTGCGTTCCTGCACGACGGCACGACGCAGCTTCACCTGGCGGAGAAGGACCTCGGCGTCGGCTTCCGCACCAGGCAGGCGATCAATCCGCTGGAGCGTGGCCACATCGCGTTCCGCACCGACGATATCGCGGCGTTCAAGAAGCAACTCGACGAGAAGGGCATTCCGCATGCGGACTACGGCACCTGGGCGATGAACGGCTGGCACCAGATCTTCTTCCATGACCCCGAGGGCAACGTCATCGAGGTCCATCAGGTCCGGGAGTGAGGCCGGCGCGCTCCGTCGACCGGCCCCTCGGGCGGCATTGCCGCCGCGGGCGCCTCGCTGCAACGCGTGCATTCGTCGGCGGCGGCGGTATCGTCTGCCGATGACGACGGGCGCGGCCCGAACGCGCCGGGATCGCCGTTTGCCGGAGACCACGCTTCTCCTCGACATCACCAGGAATATCCCATGCGCATTGGTTATCTCGGCATCGGCAACATGGGGCAGCCCATGGCCGGAAAGCTCCTCGATGCGGGACATGAGCTGTGGGTCTGCGACCTGCGGGAGGAGGCGATGCGACCGCTGCTCGAGCGTCAGGCACGGCGTGCCGCCTCGCCGAAGGCGCTGGCCGACGCCTGCGACACGGTGGTGATCGCGCTGCCGACGCTCGAAGCGTTCCGCCAGGCCATGAGCGGACCGGAGGGCCTTGTCGCGGGCACGGCGCTGCGGACGCTGGTCAACACGTGCACGGTCGGCGCGCCCTTCCTCGCCGAGATCGAGCAGGCCTGCGCCGCCGCCGGCGTGACGGTGATCGACGCGCCGATCAGCGGCGGCGTCGCCGGGGCAGAGGCGGGGACGCTCGCCGTGATGGTGTCGGGCGATGCGGAAAAGGTCGCCGCGCTGCTTCCGGTCTTCCGCCTGTGGGGGCCGACCGTGGTGATCGCCGGCGACAAGCCGGGCGCCGCGCAGATCATGAAGCTCACCAACAACATCCTGTTCGCGGTGGCGCTCGTCGCGACCTCCGAGGCGATGACGATGGCCACGAAGGGCGGGATTGCGGCCGAGGCCATGCTCGAGGTTCTCAACAACGGAACCGGCCGCAACTTCGCGACGATGTCGCTGTTCCCGAGGACCGTCCTCCCGCGCACCTTTGCGTTCGGCGCGCCGCTCGACATTCTGGTCAAGGACGTCGACCTGGCGATCGCCCAGGGCGAGGCGCTCGGCGTGCCCATGTGGGTGTGCCAGGCCGCCCGCCTCGTGCTGAAGCACGGCGCCTTCCAGGGGCGCGCCCGTCAGGATTTGTCGCGCGTCGTGGAGATGATCGAGGAGGGTGCGCAGAAGGGGAGCCGATGAGGTGGCGGGCGGGTAGCACGCCTTCGACGAGGCCGGCGAGCAGCGCATCTGCCTGCGCCTGGCGCACCTCGAGGCGCCGCGGTCGGCGGCGGACTGACGAAGGGCATTTGTCGCGCCGGCCGGCTGTCGTTATCCATCGAGCTCCGGACCGCGGAGCCCCTCATGCGTGTCGACGTCGCGATCATCGGTGGCGGGGCGATCGGGATGGCGGCCGCCTATTTCCTGCGGCGTCATCCGCGCGCCTGCTCGGTGGCGGTCATCGAGCGCGACAAGGCCTATCGGCTGGCCTCGACGCCGCGGGCATCGGGCGGCGTCCGCCGGCTGTTCTCGCTGCCCGAAAACATCGCGCTGTCCAACTTCGGCATTCCGTTCTTCGAGGCCTTCGAGCAGGAGATGGCGGTCGGCGGCGAGCCCGCGGCGATCAATTTCCGCAAGGGCGGATATCTGTTCATCGTCCCGCCGGGCGCGACGCGCGTTCTGGAGCAGAACTTCGCGATCGAGCGGGCACACGGCGTACGCGTCGAATGGCTCGACCAGGCAGCCCTCAAGAGAACCTACCCGTCGATGGGACCGGGATCATCTGAGGCGTTCCACCCCGCCCCGCCGGACTCGCTGCCCACGGGCGCCGGGCCGCCGCGACGCGAACCTGGCTCATGAGGCGCAAGAGAAATACTCGTTTGTCATGAGGTCGCGGCGCGGGCAACAAGTCTTGCAATGAACACCGCATGGACGCTGCTCGCCGCATCATCGCCGGCGCTGGCCTGTCTGCTCGTCGGCGGAGGCCTCGCGGTCGCCGAGGCGCAGGACGTCTCTCCGGCCCGGCTCGCCGCGATGAAGGCCGAGTACCGTCGGCCGGCGGCGCAGCCGATCGACAATCAGGCGCTGGTCGGTCTCGGGCGCGACCTGTTCTTCGCCAGGAAGATTTCCGCCTCGGGCAACACGGCGTGCGCCAGCTGCCATTTCCCCGAGCTCGGCTGGGCGGTGGCGGAGGCCACGAGCCGCAGCAATTCCGGCAAGCCCACGTCGCGCAAGTCGCAGCCGCTGGCCGGCATCGGGCATGCCGGCGCCGCGCCGGTCGGGTGGGACGGGCGCAGCGACAGCCTGGAGGCGCAGATCAAGGCCTCGATCTCGACCGGGTCGATGTCGATGAAGGACGTGAAGGTCGAGACCATCGAGGAGCGGCTGCGCGCGGACGAGGCCACCGTGGCAAGATTTGCAGCCGCGCTGCCCGGCAAGCCGATCAACCTCGATTCAATGGCCACGGCGATCGCCGCCTTCGAGCGGACGCTCGAGCCAGGCACCGCCCCGTTCGACCGCTGGATCGACGGCGACGAGCAGGCGATCTCCGAGCAGGCCAAGCGCGGTTTCGTCCTGTTCAACGGCAGCACCAACTGCTTTGCCTGCCACAGCGGATGGCGGTTCACCGACGACAAGTTCCACGACATCGGCACGACGACTACCGATCCGGGGCGCGGCCGCGTGGTCAAGGACGACCCGTTGATGCAGTTCGCCTTCAAGACGCCGACGTTGCGCTCGGTGGCGCTGCGGCCGCCCTACATGCACAACGGCTCGCAGGCGACGCTGACCGACGTGCTCAAGCACTACGAGACCGGGGGCATCGACCGGCCGAGCCGTTCTCCGCTGATGATGCCCATCGTGCTGAGCGACCAGGACCGCGCCGATCTCGTCGCCTTTCTGGAAACCCTCAGCGAAGGCGCGCGCCGGGCCGAGGCGAAGCCCAGGCCTTGAGGGGCTCCGGACGGAGCCGATCGCTCCTCTCCTCTTGCAACCGCTCACGTGATTATGCGGCGCAACGCGACGCGCTTGCTGCCGCTGACGTCCGGCATCGCCGGCACGTCGCGACGACCCTACCCGGACATCGTCTCGCGGGCCACACGCTCGGCCTTTCGAAGCACCCGGATGAAGTTTTCGCCAGCCAGCTTTTTCAGCTGCCGCTCCGACCAGCCGCGGCGGATGAGCTCGGCGAAAATGCGCGGGAAACAGCTCGCGTCCTCCAGGCCTTCACCCTGCGGTCCGCCGAAGAAATCCGATCCGATGCCGACGTGATCGTGACCGATCTTTGCCGCGAGGTAGTCGAGATGGTCACAGAATTCGACGAGGGTGCCGACCGGCGACCCGCGGCGCTCTCCCTCGCCGCCGTTCGTCCGCCCGGCATCGGTTTGCGGGGCATGCTGGCCCTGTTGCGTCTGATTGGCCGCCGGCGCCTGGTGAGACCTCCGGATGAAACCCGGAACGAAGGTTGCCATGACGATCCCGCCGTTGGCGGGCACCCGCGCCAGCACGTCGTCGGGCACATTGCGCGGATGATCGCAGATGGCCCGTGCGTTCGAATGGGAGAAAACGACCGGCGCGCGCGTCGCTCCCAGCACCTGGTGCATCACGGCATCGCTCACGTGAGCAAGATCTATCAGCATGCCGAGCGCGTTCATCTCGGCGATCACGTCGCGGCCGAAGTCGGTGAGGCCGCCGTGACGCGCCGTATCCGTCGCGCTGTCGCACCAGTCGGTGCTGGCATTGTGGCACAGCGTCATCAACCGCACGCCGAGGTGATGGAAGGCACGCAGCGCGTCGAGCCGGTTCTCGATCGCCGCGCCGTTCTCGATCGCCACGAAGCTCGCAATCCGGCCGAGCTTCTTCGCCCGGCCGATGTCGGTCGACCGGGTAGCCAGCATGAAGACGTCGGGATGGACCTCCGTCAGGCGGCGGATGAGGGCGATCTGCTGAAGCGCGTAGCTCGCCGGTTGAGGCTCGCGTGGCGGCACGAAAGCGGCCCACACCTGCGCCGACACCCGACCATCCCGCAGGCGCGGGATGTCGGTGTCGCGGCCGTCCCTGCGGGCGAGAAGATCGTAGTCCGGGACGCTGCCGTTCGCGGCTCGCCGGATCAGCAGGGGGAGGTCGTTGTGCCCGTCGACCAGGGGGATCTTGTCCAGGAGCCGAAGCGCATCGGTCAGGCTGTCTCCCGTCTCCGGGTTGGACGTACGGATTGTCATAGGGCGAATGTTGCCTTCCAAGAAATGCCGTGTTCCGGTCTCCGAGGCGACGCGCCGGAGAGGCCCGCGCTGCCTCGGGTAGGGGAATTCAACGCCGTTGCCAATGCCAGGGGGGCGAAATCGCCCCGGTCGCCGCACGGCCGGGTCGGGCAGGCGGACCAGGCCCAAGGGACCTCGATATGGAAAAGCGGATTGTCATTGTCGGCGCAGGTGCGGTCGGCGGGTTCATCGGAGCCCACCTTGTCAAGAGCGGTCGCGACGTCACCCTCATCGACTTCTGGCCCGAGAACGTCGAGTCGATCCGGCGCGACGGGCTGAAGATCGTCGGCATGACGGACGAGGAGAGCTTCAGCGTCCGCATCGACACGATGCACGTTTCCGAGGTTCAGAGCCTTTCCAGGCAGAAGGCGATCGACATCGCCTTCATCTGCGTAAAGTCGTACGACACCGCCTGGGCCACCATGCTGATCCGTTCCTATCTGGCGCCGGACGGATACGTGGTGTCGGCCCAGAACTGCATCAACGAGGAGACGATCGCCGGGATCGTCGGGTGGGATCGCACGCTCGGATGCGTCGTCGGCAACAATTTCGCCGTCGATCTGTTCGAGGCCGGCAGTGTGCGGCGGACGATGCCGCGCGATTTCTCCATTGCGTCCCTCCAGGTCGGCGAAGCGCATGGCCGCATCACCGCGCGCGTCGCGGAACTGGTCGATATTCTCAAGGCGGTGGACGGTTGCGTTCCCACCACCAACCTCTGGGGGGTGCGGTGGTCGAAGCTGTGCGTGAACGGCATGCGCAACGGAGTTTCCGCCGTGACCGGAATGGGCGGCAACGAGCGCGACGCCCACGACATCGTGCGCCGCGTGGGCATTCGGCTCGGCGGCGAGGGTGTGCGGGTTGCCCAGGCTCTCGGCTATCAGCTCGAAACGATGGTGCGGCTCGCTCCGGAGCTGTTCGTGGCGGCGGTGGACGGCGACCGGGCGGCGATGCAGGACGTCGAGAAGGTCCTGATCGATGCCACGAGGGGAACGGCACGCAGCAATTTCCAGCGACCCTCGATGGCCCAGGATATCCAGAAGGGCAGACGCACCGAGATAGATTTCATCAACGGCTTCATCGCCGAGAAGGCGAAGGAGGCCGGATGCGCGGCACCCACCCATGAGGCGATCGTCGCCTTGGTGAAGCGCGTCGAGCGCGGCGAGCTCGCGCCTCGGCCCGAGAATCTGTTCGATCTGTGAGTCTCGACTTTCAGGCGTCGGCCGGCCGTCGCGGAAAGCGGAGCATCAGGAGAGCGGCGCCGCCAGGTCCGGCGGCAAGCTCGATCGGTTGCTCTTCGCTGCCGAGGTAGATCGACGCGTAAGGGGCAAGCGCCCGGCCGTCATGGACAATACTCCCGGAGAGGAGGAGATGGAATTGCCCGCCGCCCTCGCTCGGCGCATGGCCGGCGGCGCGCCCGTTGGGTGGCAGCTGCCGGTAGATCGCCGCCAGGCCGTCCGCATCCGGTCCGACCATCGCCACCTCGAAGTCGCCTGCCGCGGCCCGCGGATCGTTCGCCATGTCGAGCGGGCTGGACGTGACGTGCCGGCGAGGCATCCTCGGCAGCTCCGATCAGCGAGTCGGGCATCCAGCTCGCACCCGGATCGAACCCGTCGCGGATCGTGAAATAGTGGATGCCGTCATCGTCCGAGACGATCGGGCCATATGGCGTGTAAGCCGCCGCGTAGTGCACGATCAGGGGGCTGACCTGCTCCCGGCCGAGCCTGCCATGACCCGACACGACGACCTGGAACTGGTTGGCGCGATGGAAGTGAGGCCGGATGGTCGAGCTCGGAGCCTGCTCGATGAGGTAGCAGGTCGGACCCTCGCTTGCGACGGCGGAATCCCGGCCGATGAAATTGCTGCGATAGTAGCCGGTGCCGTTGGGGAGCACATGGTGTCGGCGAAGAGGCATCGCACCGTCGGTGGTCGCAACGAGCGGCATTCATCCCTCCGTCCTTCCGATCGTCATCGGTCGGCAGAGCGACTTTCAACCACGAAAGCGTCGGGCGAGCAACGGAACCCCGGACGGGGCAGTCCCGCAGCTACCTGCCTCTGCGCTTCGCCTTGGACTTCGCCGCACTCTTCGCCTTGCCAGGGCGCTTGGATTTGGCGGCCGCCTTGGCCTTGCCTTTGCCGGCCGCGGCCTTTGCCGCGCCGCGCGCCGCCGCGGCACCCTTCCGCTTTGGCTTGCGCTTGGGCTTGACCTTCTTGGTCGGGGGCGGCTTTTTCGGCGGTGCCGGCGGCTTCGGATAGATCTTTGCCGCGAAAGCGAAGTCGGACGGGTCGATGTCGAGGCCGCCGATGATCGGATTGCCGTTCTTGGTGACCGAGCCGGGGATCTGGTAGCACATGATCGAGTTCTGGTCGGCGTGCTCGGTCCCCAGGATGGTCAATTCCTCGATCGGGGTGAGCACCTGCTGGCGCACCTCCTGCTCCGACCAGCCCTGCGACGCGCCGAACAATTCGATCGCCTTGGCGGCATCGATCAGGTTGACCAGCTCGCGGCGCATGTGCTCGTGCGGAAACCCCATGGTATGCCCGGCCTCGTGGCGCACCACGCGATGGAACTCGGATTCCGGCGTCTGCATGGTGAACGCCTCGAGATTCATCGTCGGCTGATCGCGCTCGATGCTGAGGACGTCGGTTCCCAGATAGGACCAGTAACCGCCGCTGTCGCCTCCTTCCCGCGCGATCCGCACCTGCGGATCGGTATTCGTCTGGACGAACTGGACGTTGGCGCTCTGCGCCCAGGCATTCATGTGCGACAGGATGCGGGCGCGAAGATCGCTCGGTGCATCGTCGAGGAAGCCCACGGTCAGGCGCACGCCACCGCTGCCCCAGTATTTGGTGGTCAGCACCGCGATATGCATCGGGGTCGGGCTGAATCCCGGCATGACGCGGGTGAGCCGTTCGATCGGAGGATGATTGACCGGATTGATTCCCCTGGCGACCCTCGCGGCTGCTTCCCACTTGTGACGCGGCAGGGCCTTCGGCGTGCAGACCAGTGTCGGGGCCATGATTGAGTCTCCCTGATCGATCGACGTCGCATGTCTGCGAACCGTCCGATGCATCCGTTCGAGGCCGCCATCGAGCCGACCGGCGTTCGGCAGCGACCAGCAGGCGATGCTGTGTCGCCTCGGCTCGCCTGATCTGGAATTGAAAGCCTATCCCGCTACACTTTGGCTGGCAAGGTAGCATTGGCCACGGTCGTCAGCCCACGAGAACGCGCCGCCCCGCGGTTGTGGCTTGCGGGGACGCTGGAACTCCTTTGCAACGCCGGCTCCGGCGAAAACCGGGGCGGCCGAATCAGGGCGGGCGCAGGCGCCTGCTCTCAGGTGGATGCCGGGGAGACATCGAAGGTGCGGCGGCTCAGCGCGATATTGAAGGCGTATCCGCCGAACAGATCGACCGCGGTCACGAACATGAGAAGAAACGCCGCCTCCCAGCGCTCCGGAGTACCGAGAAGCTGCGATTTCCCGAACACCACGATGAGCACGACGGCGAGCGGCAGCAGCGACGCCATGCCGTCGACCACGCCGATGAAGCGGTCCCGCGTCGACTGCGCGAACGGGATCGAGATGAGCTGATAGGTCAGATAAACTGCCGAAAACCAGGCGAGATTGAATCCGAGCCGGTTGGACGTGAAGAGGCCGAGCTTGCCCTCGAGCGGGCCGAGAAGGTGCGAGCCGGCAAACCAGAAAAAGTAGACTTCCCACAACGCCAGCACGACTGCGAACAGCACGCTGAGGCCCGCCGTGGAAGTATGGAGTTTGCGCATCGATCCCTCCCGTGAATGCGGCCGGCAGCATAGCCCAGTCGCTCGGCCTCGGCGAGGGCGTGCGGCCGCAGCCCGCGGGGTCGCTGCGGCAGCGTTCAACTCGCGATCCAGCCGCCGTCGACGGGAAGCGCCGCGCCGGTAATGTCGCGACCGCCCGGGCCGCACAGGAAGGCGATCATCGCCGCCACGTTCTCCGCCGCGATGAAGCGGCGGGTGGGCTGGCGCTCGGCGAGGAATCGCGCGACGGCCTCGGCATGCGAAATCCCGTCCCGGTCGGCCTCGGCCGCGATGCGGACCTCGATGGCGGGGGTGTGCACGAGGCCGGGGCAGATCGCGTTGCAGGTGATGTCCTGCCCGACGGTCTCGATCGCGACCGCCCGCGTCATCCCGATCAGAGCGGTCTTGGTGGTGACGTAGTCGACGCGGTTCGCCGTCGCAAAGGTTCCGTAGACCGAGGACATGTTGACGATGCGGCCGAAATTGCGCTCGCGCATCTTCGGCAGCGCCAGGCGGATGGTGTCGAATGCCGCCGACAGATTGACGGCGAGCGCCTCGTCCCAGCGCTCCACCGGAAACGCCTCGATCGGCGCGAAATGGCGAACCACCGCATTGTTGACCAGGATGTCGACGGCGCCGAAGGCCTCGCCGGCCGCATCGATCATTGCGGCGATCTGGCCGGGGTCGCGGAGATCGGCACCGTGGTGCAGCACCCGCACGCCGAATGCGGTCTCCAACTCGGCGCGGCGCGCCGCGATCCGCGCCGGCTCGGCGAGGCCGCTCAGCACGATGTTGCAGCCGTCGGCGGCCAGTCGCGTCGCGGTCGCAAACCCGATGCCGTCGATCGAGCCGGTGATCAGTGCGCATTTTCCGGTGAGCATGGATCGCCTCGGTCGAACGTCTGGTGTCTGTTTGGCGGACACCCGACCGCGTTGCGGCGGGTGCCAAGCCGGCTTCCTCGGCCGGACCGCCTTCTCGACCAGCTGGGCGGCCATCGGACGGCGCCCGCCCCGTATCGTCGGCCGTCAGTTTCCTCCGGCACCGTGAGCCTCGGGAAAGAACATGTCGCGCCAGCTCTCGGGCCGCTGCTTGATGGTTCCGATGTCGGCCATGAAGGTCGCGTACTTGACGAGGCTCTCCGGCGAGGTGGTGAATCTGACGTCCGGGTCGGCGAGCAGATCCAGGATTTCCGCGAGCGTCCACCCTTTGCCGTCGCTCGAGTCCAGGAAAATCTCGGCGGCCGCCTTGCGCTCCGCGTTGATGAACGCGATCGCCTCTCCGAGCGCCGCCAGGACGGCGCCGAAAACTTTTGGATTGTCGTCGTGGAACCGGCTCGTCGCGTAGAGCATGGTGAACGTGCTCGGACCGCCCATCACCTGGTTCGACGTCATGATGGTGCGGATCGCCGGATCCTTGCGCTCGCGCTGGTGAAACGGCGGCGAGGTGAAGTGGCCGGTGATCTCCGAGCGGCCGGAGAGCAGCGCGATGACGGCATCCGGATGGGTGAGCGAGACCGTGTAGCGGTCGAGCTCCCCATGACGCGCCGGGCCGAATTCCTTGACGGCGGCCATCTGCAGGATGATCGCCGGGATCGAGACTTTTACCGCGGTCACCGCGATCTTGTCGCTCGGGCCGAGGTCGCGGATCGCGTGCAGCGTCGGCGATCGGGTGTTGAAGTACATCGGAATCGAGGTCATCGCCGCCATGCCCTTGACCTTGGCGCTGCCTGCGGTCTTCGCCCAGATGGTGATGAAGGCCGGGGGGCCGGCCGGGACGACGTCGGCCTGGCCGGAGAGCAGGAGGTCGTTGACCATCGCGGGCCCGCCGAGCCTGATCCATTCCACCCGCAAGGAAATCCCCGCCTGGCGGGCTTTTTGCTCGATCAGGCCTTTCTTCTCCATGACCAGGAGCGGCAGGAAGCCGATGCCGCCGGCGCCCTGCGGAATCCTCACCACGTCGACCTCGGCGCGGCCAATCGCCGGTGCGAGCAGAACGGCGGCTGAGAGCAGGACCGCGAGTCGGCGTCTCATGACTTCGCCTTCACCTCGGCCCCGGCCCATTGCTCGATGGTGCGAACCACCTCGGTGATGTCGGAGCCCGGGCCCCGGCTCGCCTTGGTGACCGCGAGCAGATGCTTGACCGCGTTGCCGACGATCATCGGAACACCGAGCGTGTCGCCTTCCTCGAGGCAGAGCCGGACGTCCTTGTAGAGCAGCTCGGTGGCGAAGCCGAAGTCGAAGCGGCGCGGCAGCACGCAGCGGGGAAACTTGTCCTGGGTAGCGGTGTTGCGGCCGCTGCCCGCATTGATGACGTCGATCATGATCGCGGGATCGAGCCCGGCCTTGCTCCCGAGCACCATCGCCTCCGAGGTGATCGCCAGCGCCGAGGCGGAGAGCAGGTTGTTGACCAGCTTCATGGTCTGGCCCATCCCGGGTTTCTCGCCGATCCAGAACACTTTTCCGATGATGCCGAGCACCGGCCTGAGGTCGTCGGCGAGCGCCCGCGGACAGGCGACCATCACGGCGAGCGTGCCCTTTTCCGCGCCGGCCGGCCCGCCGCTGACCGGTGCGTCGACCGCGGTGATGCCTTTCGCCGCAAGCCCTTCGGCGACCTCGATGGCGACGCGCGGCCCCGTGGTCGACAGGTCGATGAAGGTCTTGATCCTGGTGCCGGCGATGAGGCCGGAGGCAGCAAGCGCCACCGACTTGACGACATCCGGGTTCGGCAGGCTCACCAGCACGGTCTCCGCCTGCGAGGCGACCTCGGCGGCCGAGGACGCCCGCTTGGCGCCGCGCTGCTCGAGGCGCGCCACCGCGGTCTCGTTGGTGTCGTGGATCGTGAGCTCATGGCCGGCGTCCAGGAGCCGGCCCGCCATCAGCGAGCCCATGCGGCCGACGCCGACAAATCCCAGTTGCCTGGTGGACATGATGCCTCCCTCTGCCGGTCTTTGCAGTCGCGTGCTTGCCGGTTATGGTATCGATACCAAAATCGATGCCGCGATGTAAACCCGCCAATGGGCCGCAAGCGACCGTCCTCGACCAGCCAGGCCGTCCGCATCCGCGACGTCGCGCGGCACGCCGGCGTGTCGCCGATGACGGTGTCGCGCGCGCTCAGCGATCCACGAAAAGTCTCCGACGAGATGCGCCGGCGTGTCGAAGCGGCGGTGAGCGAGATCGGCTATCTGCCGAACCGCATCGCCGGCAGCCTGTCGTCGAGCCGCTCGGATGTCGTCGGGCTGGTGCTTCCGAGCATCCGCAACTCGCTGTTCGCCAATACCGTGCAGGGCATTTCCGATGTCCTGCGCAGCACCGGGTTCCACCTGATCATCGCGGACAGCGGCTACTCGCTCGACGACGAGGAAAGGTCGATCGACGCCCTGCTGCAGCAGCGGGTCTGCGGGCTGGTGCTGCACAGCACCCGCCACACCTCGCGGGCCGGCCGGTTGGTCGCCAAGGCCGGCATCCCGGTGGTGGAGATCGGCAACCTGACGCCGCGTCCGCTCGACATGACGGTGAGCTATTCGAACTTCGATGCCGCCAAGGCGATGACGCTGCATCTGGCGCGGCTCGGCTATCGCCGCATCGGCTTCGTGACGCTGCCGGTCCCCGACAACGATCGCTCGATCGAGCGGCGGCGTGGCTACCTGGCGGCGGTCGCCGAGCTGGGCATCCCATCCGATCCGCGGCTGGTGCTGGAAATGCCCTCGGGGATCGGCTCCGGAGCCGAGGCGATCGTGCGGCTGATGCAGGTGGAGCCGGCGCCCGACGCCGTCTTCTTCGCCGGCGACGTGCTGGCGGTCGGGGCGGTCTTCGAGTGCCAGCGGCGAAACTGGCCGGTACCTTCCCGCATCGCCATTGCGAGCTTCGACGACGTCGACAGTCTGCGCTACATCGTCCCCGGCGTGACCTCGGTGCGCATCCCGCGCTACGAGATCGGCCGGCGCAGCGCCGAAGTACTGCTCGACCGGGTGTCCGGACGCGCCGAGGACCGGCTCAGCATCGACCTCAAGTTCGAGATCATCCAGCGCCAGAGCACGTGATCGGAGTCGGTTCGCTGCCGCGGAGCGTCTCCTGGTACCGATACCAAACCTGCGGGTGAATCGTCGCTCCCGCCGCCCGATGAAATCGCTGTCGTCGCCGCGACGCGGATGCCATAAGCTCGCGCCGCGGTTCGCTCACGGGCGTCGGATGCAGGATCTCAACGCGCGTTGCCAGGAAATATTGGCCATCGCCAAGGCGCAGGGCCGCGTCAACGTCGAGGAACTGGCGACGCGGTTCGACGTCACCCCGCAGACCATCCGCAAGGATCTCAAGGAACTCTGCGACCAGCGTCTGCTCTCCCGCGTGCATGGCGGCGCGATCATCGCCTCGGGCGTCGAGAACGTCGGCTACGAGGCGCGGCGCTTCATCGCCTACGAGGAGAAGCGCGCGATTGGCGCGGCTGCCGCAAAGCTCATTCCCGAACAACTCCTCGCTGTTCATCAACATCGGCACCACGACCGAGGAGGTCGCCCGCGCGCTCCTCGACCACGAGGGGCTGCTCGTCATCACCAACAACATCAATGTGGCGACGCTGCTCTACCGGCACCCGCGCATCGAGGTGATCATCGCGGGCGGACCGGTGCGGCGGTCGGACGGCGGCATCATCGGCGGCCACGGCGGTCGACTTCATCGGCCAGTTCAAGGTCGACTATGCGGTGATCGGCGCCTCGGCGATCGACGAGATGGGGACGCTGCTCGACTTCGACTATCGCGAGGTGCGGGTGAGCCAGGCGATCATCGCCAATGCCCGCCACGTCATCCTGGTCTCCGACAGCCTGAAGTTCGAGCGCACCGCGCCGGTGCGCATCGGCCACATCGCCCAGATCGACACCTTCGTCACCGACCGGCTGTCGGTTGCGCCCCTGGCCGAGCTGTGCCGCAAGCACGAGGTCGAGGTGATCGAGACCGGGGGCCCCGAGCCGGCCGAGGATTGATCGGCGGATATCGTCCTTTTCGAACCCATTATCGACTGTCGCTGTTCTTCGTTCGGCTGGATGGTGGATTTCGTCGAACGAACTTCATTCGCCATTCCTTCGGCTATCCAGACCCCTGCGGTCAGCAAACGCGGTCAAGCTGGGGCCGAGGCTCCGGCTTTCAGGTCCGGTTCGCAATATTCATTGAGTTTTTCGCTATTGCTTCGTTTTTCGGCTGTTGCGATCGTTTTTCGCTTCGTTTAATCTCTGAGCGAACAAAACTGACAGCGCGCGCAATCCGCCAGGAGGGGAGGAAGTGCCCAATTCGACCTACGACCTCGCCGTCATCGGCGGCGGCATCAACGGTTGCGGCATCGCGCGCGACGCGGCGGGGCGCGGGCTCTCGGTCTTCTTTGCGAACGGACGATCTCGCCGGCGCCACCTCGTCAGCCTCGACCAAGCTGATCCATGGCGGCCTGCGCTATCTCGAATACTACGAGTTCCGGCTGGTCCGCGAGGCGCTGATCGAGCGCGAGGTGCTGTTGCGTGCGGCGCCGCACATCATCTGGCCGCTGCGCTTCGTGCTGCCGCATCACGCCGGGCTGCGGCCGGCCTGGCTGCTGCGCCTCGGGCTGTTCCTCTACGACCATCTCGGCGGCGGCCGCACCCTGCCGGCGACCCGCAGCCTCGATCTGCGCCGCGACCCGGCCGGCAGGCCGCTGAAGCCCGAGTTCGACTACGGCCTTCGAATATTCCGACTGCTGGGTCGACGATGCCCGTCTGGTGGTGCTCAACGCCATCGACGCGCGCGCGCGGGGCGCGAGCATCCACCCGCGCACGCGCTGCATCGCGGCCGAGCGCCAAGGCGATGCCTGGACGCTGACGCTGGAGACGCGCCGACGGCGCCGCTGTCGACCCTGTCGGCCCGCGTGCTGGTCAACGCCGCCGGCCCCTGGGTCGCCGATGTCCTGCGCCACGTCGTGCGCGCCAACAGCCCAGCGCAGGTGCGGCTGGTCAAGGGCAGCCACATCGTGGTGCCGCGGCTGTTCGACCATGACCGTGCCTATATCTTCCAGAACGCCGACGGGCGCATCGTCTTCGCCATCCCGTACGAGAGCGACTTCACCCTGATCGGCACCACCGACCAGGACTATCGACGGCGATCCCGTCGAAGGTCGTCATCGAGCCGGGCGAGATCGACTATCTGTGCGCGGCGGCGAGCGAGTATTTCCGTGCGCCGGTCGACGCCCGACGACGTCGTCTGGACCTATTCCGGCGTGCGCCCGCTCTACGACGACGGCGCGCCAAGGCGCAGGAGGCGACCCGCGACTATGTGCTCGAGCTCGACGCCGGCCGGCGCAGCCGCCGCTGCTCAGCGTCTTCGGCGGCAAGATCACGACCTATCGCCGGCTCGCCGAGGCGGCGCTGGAGAAGCCTCGAGCCGCATCTGCCGCCAAGGGCGCGCCTGGACCGCCAGCGCGCGTCTGCCGGGCGGCGACTTCCGCGCCGACGGCACTCGCCGAGCTCGCGCGATCCGTGCGCGCGCGCCTATCCGCTTCCTGTCCGAGGCTCACGCGCGCCGCCTGGTCGCGCGCCTACGGCACGCGCGCCGAGTCGGTGCTGGCGTATGCGCGGCGCGACGCCGATCTCGGCCGCGCTTCGGCGCCGACCTTACGAGGCCGAGGTCGCGCTATCTGATGCCGAACGAATGGGCGCAGCACCGCCGAGGACGTGCTTGTGGCGCCGCTCCAAGCTCGGCCTGCGCTTCAGCGCTGAGGAGGCATCCGCGCTGGACGTCCTGGATGGCCAGCCGTCGCGCGCGCCGCGGCTGTCGGCCGAAGGTCTGCGGTCCGATGATGCGCTGCGTGCTCGACAATGTCAGCAAGATGGTCGGCGCGGAAGTCCATATCCGCGACGTGTCGCTGACGCTGGCGCACGGCTCGCTCAACGTGCTGCTCGGCCCGACACTGTCCGGCAAGACCACCCTGATGCGGCTGATGGCCGGCCTCGACGAGCCGACCTCCGGCCGCG
Source organism: uncultured Alphaproteobacteria bacterium (assembly GCA_963755055.1). GTDB lineage: Bacteria > Pseudomonadota > Alphaproteobacteria > Rhizobiales > Xanthobacteraceae > AP-16. The sequence continues at coordinate 98,286 of CAVWIS010000034.1, forward strand.
TGCTGGTTCGACGGCGCGGACGTCACCGGCGTGCCGGTCGCAGCAGCGCAACGTCGCCATGGTCTACCAGCAGTTCATCAACTATCCGGCGCTGACCGTCTACGAGAACATCGCCTCGCCGCTGCGCGTCGCCGGCGCGGCCGCGCGCCGAGATCGACGCGCCAGGTCGGCGAGACGGCCGAGCTGCTGCAAGCTCGAGCCCTGCTCAGCGCACTGCCGCTGGAGCTGTCCGGCGGCCAGCAGCAGCGCACCGCGCATCGCCCGCGCGCTGGTCAAGAACGCCGGGCTGGTGCTGCTCGACGAGCCGCTGGCCAATCTCGACTACAAGCTGCGCGAGGAGCTGCGCGCGGAGCTGCCGCGGATCTTCGCCGCCATCGGGCACGATCTTCGTCTATGCGACGACCGAGCCGACCGAGGCGCTGCTGCTCGGCGGCAACACGGCGACGCTCATCGCGAGGGCCGCGTCACGCAGTTCGGGCCGACGCATCGAGGTCTACCGCCGGCCGCTCGACCTGCATCACGGCGCGACGTCTTCTCCGACCCGCCGCTGAACATCGTTCCGGCGCGGGTCGCCGGCGGTGCGGTACAGCTGCCGGGCGGCGTCGTGATGCCGGCGCTCGGCTCGCTGGCCGGGCTCGCCGACGGCGACGTACACGCTCGGCTTTCGCCCCAACCATCTGTTCCTGCGCCGCTCCGGACCGGACGCCGTGGCGATCACCGCAACCGTTCTGGTGGTCGGAGATCACCGGCTCGGAGAGCTTCGTCCATGTCGAGCACGACGGCGATGCGCTGGGTATCGCTCGCGCCACGGCGTCCACGAGCTCGAGCCCGGCGCAGCCGGTCGAGGTCTTTCTCGATCCCCACCGCATGTTCGTGTTCGACCGCGACGAGCGTCTCGGTCGCCGCACCCGCGCTGGCGGCGGCGGCCTGAGGAGCGCCATGGCCCGGATCGAGCTCGACAACCTCGCCCACTCCTACCGCGCCGATCCGCGCGGACCGCGACGATTATGCGCTCAAGCCGCTCGATCAGGACTGGCAGCGACGGCGGCGCCTATGCGCTGCTCGGGCCGTCGGGCTGCGGCAAGACCACGCTGCTCAACATCATCTCCGGCCTGGTCGTGCCGACCGCGGGGCGCGTCCTGTTCGACGGCGACGACGTCACCCGGCTGCCGACCGAGCAGCGCAACATCGCCCAGGTGTTCCAGTTCCCGGTCATCTACGACACCATGACGGTCTGCGACAATCTGGCCTTCCCGCTGCGCAACCGGAAGGTCGCGGCGGCCGAGATCGATCGCCGGGTGCGGCGAGATCGCCGAGATGCTCGATCTCGCGCGCGACCTGAAGCGCCGGGCGCGCGGGCTGACCGCCGACCCCAAGCAGAAGATCTCGCTCGGCCGCGGCCTGGTGCGCGCGGACGTGGCGGCGATCCTGTTCGACGAGCCGCTGACCGTGATCGACCCGCACATGAAGTGGGTGCTGCGCTCGCAAGCTGAAGCAGCTGCACGCCGCAGTTCTGCCATCACCATGATCTATGTCACCCACGACCAGACCGAGGCGCTGACCTTCGCCGACAAGGTGGTGGTGATGTACGAGGGCGAGGTCGTGCAGATCGGCACGCCGGAGGAGCTGTTCGAGCGGCCGGCGCACACCTTCGTCGGCTATTTCATCGGCTCGCCCGGCATGAACGTGCTGCCGGCGACGCTCGACGGCGCGACGGCGCGGGTCGACGGTCACGCGATCCCGCTTGCCCGCGCCTACCGGCAGCCCGACACGGCAAGCGCATCGAGATCGGCATGCGGCCCGAGCATGTCACGCTCGTCCGCCGGCGGCGACGGCCTGCCGGTCAGCGTGCAGCGGGTCGACGATCTCGGCCGGCTGCAAGATCGCGACCGTGCGGCTCGGCGAGCGGCCGCTCAACGTGGCGATGCCGGAGGATGCCACGCATCGACGGCGCGACGGCGCGCGCTGCGTTCTCGCCCGCGACCGCGTCCACGTCTATGCCGACGGCCATCTGGTCGCGTCGACGGAGGCCTCGCTGATGGACAAGACCGGTCAACAAGCGCGCCTGGTTCCTGGTCCTGCCGGTGCTGGCGCTCGTGGCCTTCTCGCGCGCTCATCCCGCTGATGACCGTGGTCAACTATTCGGTGCAGGACACCTTCGGCAACAACCAGTTCTTCTGGAACGGGCTCGACTGGTTCCAGGAGCTGCTCGACCCGTCGTCCGAGCTCGGCGGACGGTTCTTCGACGCGCTCGCCCGCAACCTGTTCTTCTCGCTGATCATCCTGGCGATCGAGATCCCGCTCGGCATCGTCGTGGCGCTGGCGATGCCGCGGCAAGGCTGGGCGCGTCGCCGTCTGCCTGGTCTGATGGCGCTGCCGCTGCTGATCCCGTGGAACGTGGTCGGCACGATCTGGCAGATCTTCGCCCGCGGCGACATCGGCCTGCTCGGCGCCGCGCTCGATCCGCCTGGGCATCGACTACAACTACTCCGCCGATCCGATCGACGCCTGGGTCACCATCGTCGTCATGGACGTCTGGCACTGGACCTCGCTGGTGGTGCTGCTCTGCTATGCCGGGCTGCAAGTCGATCCCCGACGCCTATCTACCAGGCGGCCCGCATCGACGGCGCCTCGCGCTGGGCGGTGTTCCGCTACATCCAGCTGCCGAAGATGCGCCGGCGTGCTGCTGATCGCCGTGCTGCTGCGCTTCATGGACAGCTTCATGATCTACACCGAGCCCTTCGTCGTCACCGGCGGCGGGCCCGGCAACTCCACGACGTTCCTGTCGATCGACCTCGTCAAGATGGCGCTCGGCCAGTTCGACCTCGGCAAGGCGGCGGCCATGTCGATCGTCTACTTCCTGATCATCCTGGTCGCTCTGCTGGATCTTCTACACCGTGATGACCGAATCCGACCGCGAGCGGAGAGCCTGACATGCCGCCTGCGCCGCACCGTGCTCGGCACTCTACCTCGTCTTCCTGCTGCTGCCGATCTACTGGCTGGTCAACATGAGCCTGAAGACCAACACCGAGATCACCTGCACGACTGACGCTGTGGCCGCAGCACCTGACCTTCGCCAACTACCTGACGATCTTCACCGACCGTCCTGGTACTCGGGCTACATCAACTCGCTCACCTACGTGGCGATCAACACCGTGCTCTCGCTCGCCTTGGCGCTGCCGGCGGCCTACGCCTTCTCGCGCTACCGGTTCCTCGGCGACAAGCACCTGTTCTTCTGGCTGCTGACCAACCGCATGGCGCCGCCGGCGGTGTTCGCGCTGCCGTTCTTCCAGCTCTACTCGGCGATCGGCCTGTTCGACACGCCATCGCGGTGGCGCTCGCGCATTGCCTGTTCAACGTGCCGCTGGCGGTGTGGATCCTCGAAGGCTTCATGTCCGGCGTGCCGCGCGAGATCGACGAGACCGCCTATATCGACGGCTATTCCTTCCCGCGCTTCTTCGTGAAGATCTTCATGCCGCTGATCGCCAGCGGCATCGGCGTCGCGGCCTTCTTCTGCTTCATGTTCTCCTGGGTCGAGCTGCTGCTCGCCCGCACGCTGACCACGGTCAACGCCAAGCCGATCGCCGCGACCATGACCCGCACGGTCTCGGCCGCCGGCATGGACTGGGGCGCTGCTCGCGGCCGCCGGCGTGCTGACCATCGTGCCCGGCGCGCTCGTGATCTGGTTCGTGCGCAACTACATCGCCAAGGGCTTTGCCCTTGGGCGGGTGTGAGGAGCGCGCTCGATGGACATCGCCTGGATGGCCTGGACCTGGCCGACCGCGATCTTCTTCGTCGCCATCGGCCTGCTGCTGGCGGCATGACGGTCTGGCGAGCTGGTCTCGCCGACCGTCGCGCGGGTCGGCGTCCTGCGGCATCGCCGACCACGCGCGGCGACCGGCTGTTCATCACGCTGCTCGGCGCGCCTTCATCAATCTCGCCTGGCTCGGGCTCGTCGGCCCGAACCTGTGGTGGGCGCTCGGCGTCTCGGCTCGTCTACGCGCCTGGCGGTGTTTCGCTGGGTCTGACGCGGGGTTGCGGCTCGCGGCCGAGGCGTTCGCGCCGCGGGCTCCCGGCGGGTTCATCGAACGCTGAAGGGAGGAAGCGATGCGAAGACATCTGGCAGCGACCGTGCAGCGCCGTTGCGCTGCATGCTGGCGACCATGCCGGCGACATGCCGACATGGACGCCGCCAAGAAATGGATCGACAGCGAGTTCCAGCCCTCGACGCTGTCCAAGGACGACCAAGCTCAAGGAGATGGAGTGGTTCGTCAAGGCGGCGAAGCCGTTCAAGGGCATGGAGATCAAGGTCGTCTCCGAGACCATCACCACCCACGAATACGAGTCCAAGACGCTGGCCAAGGCCTTCACCGAGATCACCGGCATCAAGGTCACCCACGACCTCATCCAGGAAGGCGACGTCGTCGAGAAGATCCAGACGCAGATGCAGTCCGGCAAGAACATCTACGACGGCTGGATCAACGACTCCGACCTCATCGGCACCCATCGCGCTACAAGCAGGCGGTCAACCTGACCGACTGGATGGCGGGCGAGGGCAAGGACGTCACCAATCCGACCCTCGACGTCGACGACTTCATCGGCAAGTCGTTCACCACCTGCGCCCGACGGCAAGCTCTACCAGCTGCCCGACCAGCAGTTCGCCAACCTCTACTGGTTCCGCTACGACTGGTTCAAACGGGCCGGATCTAAGGAGAAGTTCAAGGCCAAGTACGGCTACGAGCTCGGCGTGCCGGTCAACTGGTCGGCCTACGAGGACATCGCCGAGTTCTTCACCAACGACGTGAAGGAGATCGACGGCGTCAAGGTCTACGGCCACATGGACTACGGCAAGAAGGACCCGTCGCTCGGCTGGCGCTTCACCGACGCCTGGCTGTCGATGGCCGGCAACGGCGACAAGGGCATCCCGAACGGCCTGCCGGTCGACGAATGGGGCATCCGCATGGAGGGCTGCCGGCCGGTCGGCTCGATCGTCGAGCGCGGCGGCGACACCAACGGCCCGGCCGCGGTCTACGCGCTGACCAAATATATCGAGTGGCTGAAGAAGTACGCCCCGCCGCAGGCCGCCGGCATGACCTTCTCCGAGGCCGGCCCGGTGCCGGCGCAGGGCAACATCGCCCAGCAGATCTTCTGGTACACGGCCTTCACCGCCGACATGGTCAAGCCCGGCCTGCCGGTGATGAATGCCGACGGCACGCCGAAGTGGCGCATGGCGCCGTCGCCGCACGGCTCCTACTGGAAGGAGGGCATGAAGCTCGGCTACCAGGATGTCGGCTCGCTGGACGCTGCTGAAGTCGACGCCGGTCGACCGCCGCAAGGCGGCCTGGCTCTATGCGCAGTTCGTCGTCTCCAAGACCGTTAGCCTGAAGAAGAGCCATGTCGGCCTCACCTTCATCCGCGAGAGCGACATCTGGCACAAGAGCTTCACCGAGCGCGCGCCCAAGCTCGGCGGCCTGATCGAGTTCTACCGCTCGCCGGCGCGCGTGCAGTGGACGCCGACCGGCATCAACGTGCCCGACTATCCGAAGCTGGCGCAGCTCTGGTGGCAGAACATCGGCGACGCCGTCGTCGGGCGCGAAGACGCCGCAGCAGGCGATGGACGCGCTCGGTGCCGCGCAGGACGCGGTGGTCGAGCGCCTCGAGCGCTCGGGCGTGCAGGGCGAGTGCGGGCCGAAGCTGAACAAGAAGGAGAGCGCCGACTACTGGTACGACAAGGCGGTGAAGGACGGCAACATCGCCCCCCAGCGCAAGCTCGCCAACGAGAAGCCCAAGGGCGAGACGGTCGACTACGACACGCTGATCAAGAGCTGGCCGGCGACGCCTCCCAAGCGCGGTTGAGCGTCCGCGACGCCGGGAAGGCCGGAGGCCGGGGTACGCCCCGGCCTTCGTTTTTTCGACGATCGACCGGCGGGATTATGGTATCGACATTCTCGAGCGGCCGCCGATTGATCGCCGGCCGTTTTGAGCTCCGGGCGGGCTGCCGGGCGATCGATGCCAGGTGAGCCCGCGGCCGGGAACGGCGGGCTCACCCCCGCGTTCCGTCTATTCCAAACCAGGAGGTGATGACGTGGAACTCTACTATTCGCCCGGTGCCTGCTCGATCGGCATTCATGTCCTGCTGGAGGAGATCGGCAAGCCCTACCAGCTGAAGAAGCTCAACTTCGCCGAGCGTGAGCAGTACGGGCCGGATTTCACGAAGATCAATCCGAAGTCGAAGGTGCCGACCCTGGTCCGCGACGACGGCTCCGTGGTGACCGAGTTTCCGGCGATCGCCACCTATCTGGCGCGCGCCAATCCCGAGAAGCATCTGCTGCCCGGGGACTTGGACGGCGAGATTCGCGCCCTGGAGGCGCTCGACTACGCGGTGTCGACCATCCACATGCAGGGGTTCAGCCGGCTGTTCCGCGCCGCCAACTTCACCCCGAACGAGGCCGACCACGACGCGGTGAAGGCGCGCGGCCGCGAGCTCGTCGGGAAGGGCTTTGCCCTGATGGATCAGGCGCTCGGCGGCAAGGACTACCTGGTGGGGACCTTTTCGATCGCCGATGCTGCGCTGTTCTATGTCGAGTTCTGGGGAGCCGATCGCCTCAGGATGGACCTCCCGCCGAACTGCGCCGCCCATCTGGCGCGGATGAAGGCGCGCCCCGCCGTGCAGAGCACGCTGAAGTCCGAAGGCTTCTGATCCAATGCGCCCGCTCCCGCTCGGCGCCAAGGGGACGTTCGCCTTGCGGGTCGAGCCCGGGCATCTCGCCAATCGCTTCAAGGACGCGATCCTGCCGCCGGTGCTGGCGACGCCGGTGATGATCCTGTTCATGGAGAACGCGGCGCTCAACGCGATGCGCGACTATCTGGAGGCGGGCGAGAGCGCGGTCGGCACCGCGGTCGATGTGCGCCATGTCGCGGCGACGCCGGTCGGTCACTTGGTGACGGCGGAGGCCGAGGTCACGAAAGTCGACGGGCGCCGCGTCGCCTTCAAGGTGACGGCGCGCGACGAGGCCGGCGAGATCGGCACCGGCACCCATCAGCGCATCGTCATCGATTCGCGGCGCTTCGCCGAGCAGCTGGCCGCCAAGGCGAAAGCCTGATATCGGCGTCGCAGCTCGCGGGCCGGATCAGGCCGCCTGCCGGCGCTTGAGCGTCAACGCATAGCCCCAGGCGACGGCGCACAGGCCGAAGAACACGATGCACACGATCGAAGGCACGATCGATTCGCCGAGCGCGAGCATCACCGCGCCGAGCACGACGAACAGCAGGCAGGCGCCGATCCCAAGCACCATGGCGCGGGTGCTGTGCTTGTCGGCGACCTGGCGATAGAAGCTGCGCGGCGGCAGAGGGTTCGCCATCCTGGCGAGCGGCCGCAGGTCCGCCGCAAGGAGCATGCGGGAACCCAGCCAGAACGCCGCGGTCAGGCCGACGAGATAGACGAGGAACCACACAGGGTTCTGCACGAGGCCGGGCCACACCAGGAAGATGACGGGCTGACCGAGAATGAGGCCGCCCAGCATGATCCGCAGCAGCCATACGAGCTTCCAGTAGATGCGCTGCTCTGTCGCGGCATCCGGAACCACGTAGGGGCGTGACCGCGGTCCGGACAGGAAGAACAGTCGCTCTCCGTCCGGGCCGGTCTTGAACGACTGCTCGGCGATGTAGGTGAAATAGCGCATGGCTTCGGCTCTCCCTGGCCAAAGGATGGGTCTCCCCACCTCCTTGGTCACGGCCCGGGCGCGGAAGGTTCAAACGGCCGGTTCGACGGCCGCCGCCCCGGCGGCCGGACACCCCGGCGTCAGCCTGTCCCGAACGCCGGCATGACGTCCTTGGCGAACCAGCGCAGCTGCTCCTTGAACTCCTTGGGCGACAGGCCCTCGGCCCAGTGGATCATGAAATGCTCGAGGCCGGGATATTTCGCCTCGATCGACTTGATGCCGTCGATGACCTGGGCGGGCGGGCCGCAGAACCAGGCTTTTTGCGCGACGCCGTCGCGCAGCGAGGGCGTTCGGGCCGGCGCGCCGGGCGTCCCCCAGGTGCGCCCCTGCTCGTCGGCGTAACGCACGAAGCCGAACGGCGCGAACCATTTGTAGCGCTCGTCATGTGCCGGCTCGACCCGCCGGATCGCCTCCTCCTGGGTATCCGCCAGATAGACGCCGGCGCCCCAGATCATATCCTGGCCGAGCTGCTTCTGCTTGCCGTGCTTGGCGAATGCCGCCTGGTAGGCGCGAACAACGTCGTCGAGAATCTTTTCTCCGTTGAGCGTCACCATCGCCTTGAGGTCGTATTTCGCCATCATGTCGATCGTCTTGCCGCTGGCGATCGGCATCCAGATCTCGACCGGCAGATGTTTCGGCCGCGGGATGCAGGTGATGTCGGTCAGCTTGTAGCCGCGATAGTCCACCGGCGGCGGACACTCGTAATACTTGCCCTTGTGGTGGAACGATTCCTGGTTGAAGCATTTCAGCAGCAGCTCGAGCTGCTCCTCGAAGAACTCGCGGTTGGCAGTGGCATCGAGCAGCGGCGCGCCGAACGTCTCCACCTCGCGGGTGTGATAGCCGCGTCCCACTCCCATGACGACGCGGCCGTCGGTCACGATGTCGGCCATGGCGTAGTCCTCCGCCAGCCGGATCGGATGCCACATGGGCAGCACGTTGAAGGCGCAGCCGAACTTCAGCCGCTTGGTCTGGGTGGCGAGCCACAGGCCGAGCTGGATCAGGTTGGGGAGACACTCGTAGCCTTCGCGCTGGAAATGGTGCTCGGCGGTCCACAGGCAGTGGAAGCCGAGCTCGTCCATGGTCTGCGCGACGTCGCGCGAGGCGGCGAAGACCTCGGTGAGCCGGTCGTTCGAGTAGCGCCGGTCGTTGGCCGGCGTGCCGTTCAGGCCGAGATTGTCGAGCTCGATCTGGCCGACGTAGAGAACATGGAACTTCTTGATCATGCGGGCGGGCTCCCTGGCGATTTTCTCAATGCTTGCCGCATCATGGCACAATGCCGGGCGCCATCAATCGTCAATATCGCAGCGGTGCCGGGCGCTACGCGCGGATGCAACCATCCCGTTACGGAGCGATGCGGGTTGCACCTCCGCCGCGCCGGCGGGCCATCCGACCTGATGCGCGGCAAAAGCGAAGAACCCCGGGAGATCCCGGGGTTCCTGCCGATCGACCTGATGGAGGGTCGTCTTACTTGGTCTGGGTCGCGGGCGGGGCGCCGGCCGCCTGCGCCTTGAGCTCGTCGGGGGTCGCCACGGCGGCCTCCTTGGTGCAGATGTCCTTGAACATCACGCTGCCGTCCTCGAGGTAGGTCTTGGTCAGGCAGTTGCAGTTGTCCTTGGCGACGGCCGGAGCCGAGTAGGCGGCAGCGACAGGAGCGGTCCCCACCACGGCCGCGCCGACCACCGGAGCGACCCAGTACCGGCGGTGATGATGCTTCCACCAGACATGATTCGGGCCGCAATGCTTGTGGTGGCAGTTGTGGTTGTAGTGATTGTTGTGATGATGGGCGTTGGCCATGCGCGGGCCGCGGTTTACGGTGCGCATCGAGGAGCTGCGGTGGACCGAGCGGTTGACGCTGCTGCGCGCGGACGAGCTCGAGTGACCGGACGAGGCGCGTGATGCGCCGTGGCCCCCAAAATGGCCGAAGGCCGAAGCGGAGGTCGGCGCGAGAGCGGCGAGACCCAGCGCGGCAACCGCCGTCAGGGCGAGAATGATCTTGCGGGACATGGGTTTTCTCCGGGGCGTCGGCTGCTTGCGGGGGTGCTTGCCGACGCTCCCATCTCCTTGGTCGCCTGCCCTGACAAGAAGGTTCACCGGCAGGTAGAAATCAGTAAAAATTCTCGTCTCGCTTGACGCCCATGCCGGCGGGTCGATCGACGCAGGACGATGGATGCCTTGTGCGGCTGCGCACTCGCCCGGAGTGCCGGATGGGGGAACGGAAGAAGCGCGCCGCGCCGGTACCGGCGGTCGCGAATGCTCTCTGCCACCGACGTTTCTGCCACATCGGCATCGATGCCAGGTAACGGATCGGCGATCGTCCGGTGAGGCTGGCCAGCCCGTCGCGCGACGGCCAATTCCCCGAGTTCCACGTCTCGAGCGGACCAGCGACTTTCAGCTGCCGAAGAGCACCTGCCGCGCCGTGACGTCGACCACGGCACGCGCCGGCCTGCCGTCGACGGCGGATCGCTCGCGCAGGGACTGGTCGGTGCGGATTCGCGTCGCGCTGTTGATGCGCGGCGAGTGCTGATGATTGGGCACAAAAAGCGAAGAACCCCGGAAGATCCCGGGGTTCCTGCCGATCGACCTGATGGAGGGTCGTCTTACTTGGTCTGGGTCGCGGGCGGGGCGCCGGCGGCCTGTGCCTTGAGCTCGTCGGGCGTCGCCACGGCGGCTTCCTTGGTGCAGATGTCCTTGAACATCACGCTGCCGTCCTCGAGGTAGGTCTTGGTCAGGCAGTTGCAGTTGTCCTTGGCGACCGGGGCAGTGTAGGCGGCGGCCACCGGAGCGGTCTCCACGACGGTCTCGCCGACCACCGGAGCGACCCAGTACGGGCGGTGATGATGCCTCCACCACCAGGTATGGTGATGGCCGCAATGCTTGTGGCTGTGGTGGCAGTGGTGGTGTTGATGATGCTTGGCGAAATGCTGGTGGTGAGGACGGTGGTGATGCGTGGTCCGCGCGAGGTGCGGGCCGCGGTTGATCGACCGCATTGCCGGGCGATGGGCCGAGCGGCTGACGCTGGTGCGGGCGAAGGAGCTCGAGTGGCCGACGTGGCCGCGCGACATTCCATGACCACCGCCGAAATGGCCGAAGGCCGAAGCGGAGGTCGGGACGAGGGCAGAGATGCCGAGAGCGGCGACTGCCGCCAGGGCAAGGATGAGCTTGCGGGACATGGGTTTCTCCAGGGGGCGTGGGGTTGCTTGGGGGTTGTTTGCGGAACCTCCCATTGGTCGCCGACCCTCACGAAAAGGTTCACTCAGGGGTCTTGACAAACGGGCTGGATGGTGATTCGCGCCGGACGCGACACCCAATTCGGCCCGCTGCTCGACCCTGGACAATGGATGTTTGAATGCCGTTCCGCGCCCCCGGCACGGCGGATGAGGAGCAGAGCGGCCAGGAGCCGCCGGCGTCAGTACAGCCGGTCGCGAATGCTCTCGGCCACCGACGCTTCGGCGGCGTCAGCATCGACGCCCGGTATCTGATCGGCGATCGCCCGGCCGAGGCTGGCAAGCCCGTCGCGCGACGGCCAACTCTCAGGGTTCCACAGCTTCGAGCGGATCAGCGATTTTCCGCAATGAAAGAACACCTGTCGCGCCGTGACCTCGACCACGGCGCGCGCCGGCTTGCCGTTGACGGCAAAGCGCTCGCGCAAGCTCTGGTCCGTCGAGATGCGCGCCTCGCCATTGATGCGCAGCGAGTGCTGATGGCCGGGCACGAAGAACAGCATGCCGATCCTGGGATTGACCACGAGGTTCTTGAAGCTGTCGACGCGGTTGTTGCCCGGACGGTCCGGCATCATGAGCGTCCGCTCGCTCTCCACGCTGACGAAGCCGGGCGGATCGCCGCGCGGCGAGGCATCCGGCCAGCCGTCGGCATCCGACGTGGCGATGACCACGAACGAGGATTTTTCGATGAACGCCCGGGCCTGCCGGTCGATATGGGCAAGCTCCTTCTTGGCGGCGAGGCCCTGGGGTTTGGGGTAGACCGCCGCCAGATCCGTCAGGCTGCAGATGTCCGACATCGTGATGTCCTCCAGTATTTGGGCGGCACATGTCCTGTCGGCATTCACTTTGCCGGAACATCCGCTTTATTGATATCGCCGCGCCGCGTCCGCATAGCCGATCCGCCGGTGCGGCTCCAGTGGATGCCGCGCGGCGGTGTATTTCAGGACGAGGCGGACGTCATCGGGACGTTCCGCCTTCATCGCCGAGTCGAGGAAAAGGCGCGCCAGCACGTCCTGCTGGGCGTGGCTGCCGCCGAGCCGATGCATGTCGCCGAGCACCGGCCGCATCAGCTCGACCGCCGCGACGTGCTCGCTGCGGCGATGCGCCAGAACTGCCGCGCAGATCGGCAAGGCGATCCGACCGACGATCGGCGCGATGGTCTCCTCGCCGCGACCGAACGCGGCCATCGCCTCGAGCATTCGCCCGGCCGCCGCGTCGCGGCCGGTGGCGGCGAGCGCCATTGCCCAGTGCGGCAGCGTGAACGCCGACAGGCAGTCGCCGATGCGCTGCTCGGCCTTGTCGGCGAGCTCGTTCCAGCGGTTCTCCACATCCACGCCCTGGAGCTCGAGACGAAACAGCATCGAGACGGCATTCTGCACGTCGATGTAGAGGTCGGGCTGGGCGAGAGTGAGCGGCGCCGCGAGGTTGCGGAAGCGCCGGTCGTAGAGGTCGAGGACGGCGTCGGTCTCGCCCCGCTCCAGATGATAGAGCGCGCGGTGCCACCACAGATGATGCGTCAGGTTGTTGCCGCCCGCCCAGTTCGGCTCCAGCCCTTCGAGGAACGCGATGCCCTCCTCGTGGCGGCCCTGCATCTCCATCACGTGGGCGACCGCGTGGGTGCCCCAGATGTCGCCGGGGTCGATCTCCAGCGCGCTGCGCCCGGCCGGCTCGGCCTCCGCATAGTCGCCGCACTCCTCGTGGGCGAAGCAGCGGCAGGAGAGCACGGTCCCGTAGCCGGCGAGCTCGCGGCTCCATCCGGGCAGCACGCGCTCGACCGAGGCGCGCATCTCGTTGGGCCGCCCGAGCCAGAAATTGCCGAAGTGGGCGAGGCGGAGCGCCAGCACGTCGGTCGGATGCCCGGCGAGAATCTGCTCCCACAGGTCGAGCGTGCGGTCGACGTCGCCCGCCACCCAGGCTTCGAGCGCCGCCACATGGATGCGCTCGCGCGCGGTTGCCGCCGCGGTCAGCCGCCGCGCCGCGCGCGCCGCTTCGGCGGCGATCGGCACGTTGGCCTGCTTGTACGACAGCATGGCGAAGTAGCCCTTGAGACAGTGCGCGAGCCCGAAGTCCGCGTCCGCCGCCAGCGTGGCGGCGAGATGCTCCGCGGTGTCGGCACGATATCTGACATAGCCGAGTACGGTGCGGTCGAAGGCGGCGCCCGCCTCGGTGGACGAGGTGGATATCTCCAGGCCGTGGATGTCCTGCCGCACGATGGCTCTCCTGCTTGCGCTGCCCGAGATTAGCGCCCGGGTCGACCGAAGGCAGCACGAAAAGCTACGCCGCGCCGGGACGATCGGCTATCCTGTGCGGCCCGAAGAGAGCCCCGCGCCGGCGGACAGGACAGGACGACAGGATGGCGAAGTTCGACAAGGGACATCACGAGTTCCACAAGCTCGACATGTCCGACGGCTGGCATACGCTGCCCGGCTATCCGCCGGGATTTTTCGAGAAGATCATTGCCGGCAGCCTGGACGAGACGGCGAAGCGTGGCAATCGTACCCGCGTGCTGCGGATCGAGCCCGGCGCCTTCTCCACTGCGCCGTTCGTTCACGACTACTGGGAGGAGGTGTTTCTGCTCTCGGGAGACCTGATCGTCGGCAACGACGCGCAAGGCCGCGGCGGCGAGCAGTTCCGCGACTACACCTACGCGGTGCGGCCGCCCGGCGTCCCGCATGGCCCTTTTCGCTCGGAGACCGGATGCGTGCTCCTGGAGAACCACTATTACGACTGACGACCGAGGCACGTCGCACCAGCCGATGCAATATCTCCGATCCAAGCTCTACGACGTCCTGTTCGTCCTGTGGACGGCGATCGTCGGGGTGACGCTGCCGTTTCTCTGGATGTTTCGGGCGCCGAGCCGCACCGTCCGCATGGTGTCGCATCTCTGGGTCCGGGGAATGCGGCTCGGGCTTCGGACCATCGTCGGTCTCGATTACGTCGAGCGCGGGCGCGAAAACATTCCGGCGGAACCCTGCATCATCGTCGCCAACCACCAGTCGCCGTGGGAAACCTACATCTTCACGCTGCTGTTTCCCGACGCCTCGATCGTCACTAAGTACGAGGCCGGGCAGATCCCCATCGTAGGATGGTTCCTCAAGAAATACCCGATGATCCTGATCGACCGCGGTTCCGGTCCCAGCGCGTTCCGCAAGATGATCGACGAGGGGCGGAAGACCATCGCGGAAGGCCGCTCGGTCATCGTGTTTCCCGAGGGGACGCGCAAGAGCGTGCACGACCGCATCGCGTTCAAGCGCGGCGTCGAGTTCCTCTATTCCGAGCTCGGCCGGCCGGTGCTGCCGGTCGCGGTGAATTCCGGCGCGTTCTGGGGGCCGGACCGCTGGTTCAGGTACGCCGGCACGATCACCGTCTCCTATCTGCCGGTCATCGCGCCGGGCCTGCCGCGCAACGAGTTCCACCGCCGGTCGGAAGCCGTGATCCAGGCGGAAAAGGATCGGCTGCTCGCCGAGCTCGGTGCTGACGAATGGATCGAGGCGCTCGGATAGCGCTGCTCCCCGGATCAGGTCCGCGGGTAGGGTTTCGCCGGGCGCGCACTACTCGGCGCTGCAGATCACATTGAGCAGGGCCTGGCGCTTCTCGCCGGCAACCACCGCCATGGCGCGTTGCAGTGCGCCGGGGAGTGCCGCCGGATCCTCGACGCGCTCGCCAAAGCCTCCGGCCGCGGCGCAGATCTGCTCGAACGCCGGCAGGTTCTCCAGGCGCATGAACGGCGTCGTGTTGCTCCGCGATGCGCGCCCGCCGGGATACATCGCGACGGCGGATCGGCGCACCGCGTTCCACATCCCGTTGTTCATCACCACGAAGAGGACCGGCAGGTCATGCATGGCGGAGGCGTAATGGACCGCGGCCGGATTGCCGAACAGGTAGGCGCCGTCGCCCACCACCGCGATGACCGGTCGGTCGGGCGCGCCGAGCTTGGCGCCGAGCGCTGCGCCCGTGCCCCAGCCGAGGCCCGACGCCGAGCTCGACCCGAAATAAGTGTCGGCATGCTCGAAGGCGCAATGGTCGAGCCGCAGCGTGTACTCGTTGACGACGATCGTGCGCGGATCCTTGGCCTGGTCGATGCAGTGGCTCACCCAGGCCGGATGGATCGGCACGCGCGTCGCGGCCGCCTGCCGCGCTGTGGCCCGCTCGCGGACGAGTTTTTCGCGCTCGACTGCGGTCCGCTTGCGCCGCGCTTCCACCGCCGTCTTGTCGACTTGGCGGGCGAGCGCCGGCGTCAGCGCGGTGAGGATGGCGGCCGCGCCCCCGGTGATGCCGAGGTCGCTGGCGAAGCCGCGGATCGGGATGCCGGTGTGCAGCGGGTCGAATCCGCACTGGATGACCTTGCAGTCGGCCGCAGGGGTCGCGTGCGCCGGCATCCAGGGAACGTCGCTCTCCATCACCATGATGAGATCGGCGGCGCCGACATGGCGGTTGGGGTCGTAGCCGAGGTTCATCGGATGCGCCGGACGGCAGCGACAGATAGCGCGGCTGATGCTGGGCGACCGGGATGGCGAACTGCTCGGAAAAGGCCGAAAGCGCCGAAAAGGCCGCCGGGTCGCGGCCCGCATTGGCGGTGATGACGAGCGGCCGCTCGGCACCCGCCAGCATCGCGGCGGCGGTCGTGACCGCCGTGGCATCGGGCGCCGCTGGTGCGGCGGCGCGCAGCCGTCGCGGCGATCGCGGCCGGGCCGCGGCAGGCGCCGCGATCACCTCGCGGGGAAGGCTCAGATAGACCGGGCCGCGCGGCTCGGTGCCGGCGATCGCCAGCGCCCGGTCGACCACGGTCTCGAGCTGCTCGCCGTTGCGCAGCTCGTAGTCCCATTTGACCAGCTCGCGGAGCATGCCGGCCTGGTCGTACATCTCCTGGGCCCAGTGGATGTAGCCGTCGCGCGAGCCCGGCAGCCCGACCTCCGTCAGCGGAGATCGGCCCGCGGTGAGCAGGATCGCGACGTTCTCCCGCGCCGCGTTCATCGCCGGGCAGATCATGTTGGCGGTGCCGACGCTGACATGGACCATGACGGCGGGAATTCTTCGCGACACCATGGCGTAGCCATGCGCCATCGCCACCGCGAGGTTCTCGTGGGTGGCGAGGATCGGGCGCGGAACCGGCGTGCCGTTCTGCATGGCGTCCGCATAGGCCTCGATGATCGGCGCAAAGTCGGTGCCGGCATTGCCGAACAGATAGTCGACCTCGCGGTCGGCGAGCAGCGCCAGATAGGCGGCGGCGACGCTTGCGGGTTCGGTCGTCATGGATCCTCCCTGGAAATTCAGCCCGGCGCCTGTGGAAACGCGACTGCGTCGCCGTGGTCAATCGTGATCTCGACCCGCGCATCGATCGGCCGCCGCATTGCATCATGGCGGGCGAGCCGCATCATGACACGGCCGGACGGAGCCTCGGCGACCGCCACATGCAGGTCGACATGGGCGCCGCCATAGATCTGCTGCACCACCGCGCCGGTCGCGGCGATCGGCTCGCCAGCGCCGGCGACCCGAAGCTGCTCGGGTCGCACCAGCAGGTCGACCGGAGATCCGGCCGGCACGCCGGCCAGCGGTTGCGGCGGCACCGCGACCCGCGCGGCGCCGATCGCCACCACGGCCGCATACGCATCGACATGGTCGAGCCGTGCCTGCAGCACGTTGACGTCGCCGACGAAGGACGCGACGAACCGGTCGCATGGGCTGCGGTAGATCTCGTCCGGCGTTCCGACCTGGCGGATGCGCCCGTCCGCCACCACGGCGATGCGGTCCGACAGGCTCAGGGCCTCGCTCTGGTCATGGGTCACGAAGATCGTGGTGACGCCGAGTTGCCGCTGGATCTCCTTGATCTCGACCTGCATGGAGCCACGCAGATTGCGGTCGAGCGCCGAGAACGGCTCGTCGAGCAGCAGCACCCGCGGACGGACGACCAATGCGCGCGCCAGCGCGACGCGCTGCTGCTGGCCGCCGGACAGCTGCCGCGGCCGGCGGTCCTCGAGGCCGGAGAGCTTGACCAGGGCCAGCGCGCCGGCGACCCGGTCGCGGATCTCCGCGGCGGCAAGGCGGCGCGCCTTCAGGCCATAGCCGACGTTGGCCGCGACCGTCATGTGGGGGAACAGGGCATAGTTCTGGAACATCATCCCGATCTCGCGGCGAAAGGTCGGAATGTCGTTCACCCGAGTGCCGTCGATCTCGATGTCGCCGTGATCGGGCGCGAGAAACCCGGCGACCAGGTTGAGCAGCGTGGTCTTGCCGCAACCGGACGGGCCGAGCAGCGTCATCAGCTCGCCGCGACGCACCGTCAGGCTGGTGTCGTGCAGCGCGGTGACGGCACCGAACCGCATGGTGACGCGGTCGAGCCGGACCGCGGCCTCGTCGGGTCGCGTCGCAGTGGCGGCTGCTGCCGCCGGGCGTTCAGCGGCCATGCTCGACATCGAGCATCTTTCCGAGACCCAGACAGGCGTTGGCGATGATCAGGACGGTCGCGGTCGCCAAGATATACATCAGCGATACGGCCGCCATCGACGGGTCGGCATATTCGCGCACGTAGTTGTACATCGCAACCGGCAAGGTCTGGGTGCGCTGCGAGGTGACGAACAGCGACGCGGTGAACTCGTTGAATGACAGGATCGCGGCGAGCAGCCAGCCGCCGATGAGCCCCGGCAGCAGCAGCGGCAGCGTCACGGTGACGAGGACCCGGCCGGGCGGCGCGCCGAGGCTGGCGGCGGCGAGCTCGAGCCGGGGATCGAGGTTGCGCAACGACACGTAGACGCTGCGCAGCACGAACGGCAGGATCAGGACCACGTGACAGGCGACCACCACGGCGTAGCCGCGCGTGAGGTCGACCTGCGCGGCGAGGATCAGGAAGCCGAGGCCGATGGTGAAGTGCGGCACGATCAGCGCGGAGAGCAGGATGGCCTCGATCACGCGCTTGCCGCGGAACCGGTAGTGGTCGAGCGCGAAGGCGAAACCGGCCCCGACCAGCAGCGCGATCGAGGACGCCCAGGCGGTCACCACCACGCCGTTACGGAAGCCGGAGCGAAAATCGTCGTAGGCGAGCGCCTTGGCGAACCAGCGCCACGACCAGGATTCGGGCGGAAACGACAGGATCGCCCTGCCGTTGAAGGCGGCAAGCCCGACCACGATCGCCGGCAACAGGACGAAACCGAGGATCGCGACGACGGCGACGAGGCCGGCGAGGCGCAGCAGCCGATGCGGCAGATCCCGCATGTCAGCCGAGCTTCTCGAGCGGCTGGGTAATGGCGCGCATCAGCACCAGCACGGCGACGGCGAGCGCGAGTCCTGCCACCGACAGGCTCGCCGCGAAGGGAAAGTTGAAGCTCGCGAAGCCCAGCTGATAGACCAGATTGGCGATCATGTTGACCCGGCCGCCGCCGATCAGCTGCGGGGTGGCGAAGGCGCTGAACGTCCAGGCAAACGCCGTGCTGACGCCGGCGACGATGCCCGGTGTCGACAGCGGCAGCGTCACGGTGAGGAAGGCGCGAACCGGCCCGGCGCCAAGACTTCTCGGCGGCACGCTCATAGTTGCGATCGATATGCGCCAGCGCCGCCGCCAGCATGATCACCATGACGGGCAGGGTGACGTGTACCAGGGCGAGGACGACTCCGAAGGTCGTGAACATCAGCTGCAGCGGCTGCCGGATCAGCCCGAGACCGAGCAAGACCGAGTTGACGAAGCCGTTGTTGCCGAGCACGACGATCCACGAATAGGTGCGCACCACCTCGCCGAGAAAGAGCGGCGTCACCACGATCACCAGGATGGTCGAGCGGATCAGCGCGCTGGGTGACCGCACCAGCGCATAGGCGAGCGGATAGCCGACGACGAGGGTGCACAGCGCCGTGACCAGACAGATCCCCACCGTGTCAACGAACACCGTTGCATAGAGCGGCTTCGCCAGCGCGGTGAAATTGTCGAAGGTGAAGCCGCCCGGCTCGAGCGAGCCCGGCACGTGGGCGCTGAGGCTGAACTGCAGCACGGCGGCAAGCGCCGCGACGAGGCCGAGCGCGCACAGCGCCGCCGGCGATACGAAGGCGCGCAGAAAAGGTCGCGACGTCGCCACGCGGTCAGTTCATGATGTTCTCGGCGAACCACTTGCGCCATTCGGCGGTTTTCTCGGCGCGCAGCTTGTGGTCGATGATGATGGCCTGGTCCTTCCACTGCTCGGGCGTGGTGAACACCCCCGGCAGTTTTGCGGTCTCGGGATCGATCTTGGCGTCGCGCACCACCGGGCTGCCCTTCTTGAGTTTCGCGACCTCGGCCTGCACGGCCGGATCGAGCAGCATGTCGATGAACCGGTAGGCGAGCGCGATCCTGGTCGAGCCCTTCATGATGGCGATGGTGTCGATGCCGAGCACCGCGCCCTCCCGCGGAATGACCAGCCGGATCGGCACGCCTTCGCCCGCCATGTAGTGGGCGTTCATCGACAGGATCACCTGGACCGGGGTCTCGCCGTTGGCGATCAGCTGCTGGCTGTTGGCATCGTTGGTGTAGAACGCCTTGAAGCTGGGTTTCAGCTCCTTGAGCTTCGCCTGGCCCTTCTCCCAGCTTGCCGCGTCGCCGCCCGAGAGCATCGCCGCGACGGCGATCAGATGGCTCGGATCGAAGTCCGGCGCGGCGAGCTTGCCCTTCATCTCCGGCTTCCACAGATCGGCCCAGCTCGCAAAGGCGATGTCCTTCATCAGGTCGGTGCGATAGCCGATGGTGTAGACATAGGCCCAGGTGCCGATGTGCCAGGGGCTGATCTTCGCCTGCTCGACCAGGTTCCTGGCGTTGGGAATTTTTTCCAGATCGAGCTTCTCGTAGAGATCGTCGTTGGCATAGAGCCATCCCACATGCGAGGTGGTGAACGTGAGATCGCTCTCCGGGCTGCCCTTGGCGAGTTTTGCCTTGTTGAGCCGGTCGATGGTGCCGCCGGTGATGAACTCGACCGGCACGCCCGTCGCCTCGGTGAATTTCTTGGCCGCGGTGGCGGCCACCAGGTCGCGCCAGCTGCCGCCCCAGATGCTCACCACCAGCTTGTCCTCGGCGACGGCCGGCAGCGCCGGCAGGGCCAGAGCCAATGCAACCAATGCGATCAGGCAGCGCTTCATGCTTCGGCACTCCGGTTGTCCGCGTCGCCGTCTCGGTGGCGACGTGCGGCACTGTAGTCGATCGTGTTGGTGAAGCAACCAACGTGCCAGAAGCGGGGAGCATGCCGCCGATGGTGTGCTTCCCGCAGCCATGACGTAGAGTGGGACATTCACGATCGCCGCCCCAAGGGCGGGCCGCCCATGCCAGCCGAGGTCCAAACATGGCAGAAGAGAACCGCTTGCGCCGATTTGCGATCCTCATCGATGCCGACAACACCTCGCCGCGCATCGCCGCCGGGCTGTTCGAGGAGGTGGCCAAGTTCGGCGAGGCGAGCGTCCGGCGGATCTACGGGGATTTCTCCGGCCAGCGGCTGAAGTCGTGGGCGGACATCCTGCAGAAATACGCGATCGACCCGTACCAGCAGTTCGCCTACACCACCGGCAAGAACGCCTCCGACATCGCCCTGGTGATCGACGCCATGGACCTGTTGCACAGCGGCCGGTTCGACGGTTTCTGTCTGGTCTCCTCCGACAGCGACTTCACGCGGCTCGCCTCCCGGCTCCGCGAGCAGGGTGCCGACGTCTACGGGTTCGGCGAGCAGAAGACGCCGGAGAGTTTCCGCCAGGCGTGTCGCCGGTTCATCTACACCGAGAACCTGCTGCCCGACGCCCAGGCTTCGACGCCCGAGGGATCCGCCCTCAAGGCGCGCCAACCGGCCAGCGCGGCCATTCCCATCCTGAGCAAGGCCATCGCCGAGATGGAGACGGAGGACGGCTGGGTCGGCCTGGGCGCGGTGGGCATGCGCCTCGCCAACATCGCCTCCGACTTCGATCCGCGCACCTACGGCTACCGAAAGCTCAGCGATCTGGTGCGGAAGACCGGAGCGTTCGAGATCGATCAGCGGGAGGGCAAAGCCATGCGGATCAGGGCCAAGCCGACGCCGCAGCCAAAGGCTCGCGCCAAGGCGGCCGCCGGGCCGGACGGCTAGATCGCCCCAGCCGACGGAAAGTGGCAGGCCGCGAACTGGCCGGGCGCCACCTCGCGCAGCGCCGGCTCCTCGGCGGCGCAGCGTTCCGCGGCGCGCGGACAGCGGGTGCGGAAGCGGCAGCCGGACGGCGGGGCGAACGGCGAGGGCGGCTCGCCGACCGGAGGGGTCTCGGCGCGCGCCGCATCCGGGTCGGGCACCGGGATCGCCTGCAGCAGCATCGACGTATAGGGATGCGCCGGCCGGGCGAACAGCTTTTCGGTCGGGCCGACCTCGGCGAGCTTTCCCAGATACATGACGGCGACGCGGTCGCTCACCGCCTTCACCACGGCGAGGTCGTGGGCGATGAAGATCAGGGTCAGCCCGTAGCGCGCCTTCATGTCCTCCAGGAGGTTGAGGATCTGCGAGCGGATCGAGACGTCGAGGGCGGAGACCGGCTCGTCGCAGATGATCAGCTCGGGCTCGAGCACCAGCGCGCGGGCGATGCAGACGCGCTGGCACTGGCCGCCGGAGAATTCGTGGGGCAGGCGGCCCATCGCCAGATCGGGGTCGAGGCCGACCGCCCCGAGCACGTCGCGCACCCGGCGATCGCGCTCCGCGCGGTCGCTTAACCCCGCGATGATCAGCGGCTCGGCCACGATGTCGCCGATGCGCCGCCGCGGATTGAGCGAGGCGATCGGATCCTGGAAGATCAGCTGCAGCCGGCGCCGCATCAGGCGCAGCTTCTCCCCGCGCATGGCGGTGAGATCCGCGCCGTCGAACACCACGCGCCCGGACGCGGGCGGGGTGAGCTGCAGCACGGCGCGGCCGAAAGTCGACTTGCCGCATCCCGATTCGCCGACCAGGCCGAGCGTCTCGCCGCGCCCGACGTCGAGGCTGACGTCGGACACCGCGTGGACGGTGGCGCCGCGCACCGCGTATCTGACCACCAGATGCTCGACGCGGAGCAGCGCCTCGTCGCTCAGATGCGGCACCGCGTTCATCAGGCGGGCACCCGGCGGACCGCGAGCGGCAGCCAGCAGGCATATTGCTGGCCGACGGCGTCGCGGGCGGACAGCGGCGGCGGCTCATGCCTGCAGCGCGCCTCGGCGTAGCGGCAGCGCGGCGCGAAGGCGCATCCAGGCGCCCGCCGCGTCGGGTCGGGCGGGCGGCCCGGAATGGCCGGCAGGCGGGTATGCGGCGCCGCGTCGATCCGGGGATCGCGGCGAGCAGCGCCTCGGTATAGGGCATGCGCATCGCCTTGAAGAGTTTTCGCGTCGGCGCCTGCTCGACCACGCGGCCCGCATACATCACGGCGACCTCGTCGGTGCGGCCGGCAACGATGCCGAGGTCGTGGGTGATGAGGATCATCGCCATGTGGCGGCGCCGCTGCTCGCGCGCCAAAAGGTCGAGGATCTGCGCCTGCACAGTGACGTCGAGGGCGGTGGTCGGCTCGTCGGCGATCAAGAGCTGCGGCTCGCAGGAGAGCGCGATGGCGATCGCCACCCGCTGGCGCATGCCGCCGGAAAGCTGATGGGGATATTGCCCGAGCCGATGCTCCGGCTCGGGGATGCCGACCGCCGCCATCAGCTCGACGGCACGCGCCGCCGCGGCGGCGCTGTCCATCGCCAGATGCTCGCGCAAGGTCTCGGTGATCTGCATCCCGATGGTGAGCACGGGGTTGAGCGAGGTCATCGGGTCCTGGAAAACCACCGCGATCGAGCGGCCGCGCAGGCGCCGCAGCTCTCTTGCCGGCAGGTTGGCCAGATCGCGCCCGGCGAAGCACACCTCGCCGGCAAGGCGGGCGTAGCGCGGCAGGAGCTGCAGAATGGCGCGCGACAGCATGGTCTTGCCGCAGCCCGATTCGCCGACGATGCCGAGCGTCGATCCGGCCATGAGCGAAAGATCGACGCCGTCGACCGCGCGCAAAATTCCGCGCGGCGTCTTCAGGTCGACCGTGACGTTGCGCACCTCGAGCAGCGGCTCGCTCACAAGGCACCCGGGCGCGGGTCGGTGAGCGCGCGCAGGCGGTCGCCGACGAAGTTGAACGACAGCACGGTCGCGAACATCATGCCGGCCGGGATGAAGGCGAGCCAGGGCGCGACCTCGAGGCTCTCGCGGCCTTCGCCGATCATGCTGCCCCAGCTCGGCAGCGGCGGCGGCACACCGAGGCCGAGCAGGCTGAGCGCGCCCTCCACCACGATGGTGACGGCGACCGCGATCAGGAAGAACGCGACGAGCGGCAGGATCACGTTGGGCAGGAGCTCGCGCGTGAGGATGCGGGCATGGGTCGCGCCGAGCGCGCGCGCCGCGGTGACGAAGTCGCGCTGCGCCAGGCTCAAGGTCGCGGCGCGCGCCACCCGGGCGAACGGCGGGATGCTGAGGAACCCGATGGTCATCGTCAGGTTCAAGACCGAGAGCCCGAGATAGGCGGTGATGGCGAGCGCCAGCACCAGCGGCGGGAACGCCAGCAGCACGTCCATGGTGCCCATGGCGAGCGCCTCGAAGCGGCCGCGGAAGTAGCCCGCCAGCATGCCGATGGCACCGCCGATGGTAAGGCCGATCAGCGCCGAGACGACGCCGACGGTGAGCGAGGTGCGGGCGCCGAACACGATGCGCGAAAGCATATCGCGGCCGAGGCTGTCGGTGCCGAGCCAGTGCTCGAGGTCCGGCGCCATGCGGCGGCTCAGCATGTCCATGTCGGTCGGGCTCGGCAGCGGCAGCAGGTCGGCGAGGAGCGCCCCCGCCAGCACGGTCGCGAGCCAGCCGGCGGCGATCCAGGTCACGAGGCCGAGCCGCCGCGGACGGTCGGCACGGATCGGCGCCGCGTCAAAACCGCCCTCAAGCACGGCCATGGCGGATCCTCGGATCGAGCAGGGCGTACAGCATGTCGACGGCAAAATTGATCAGCACGAAGCCGGCGGCGACGAACAGCACCACGCCCTGCAGGATGATGAAGTCGCGGGCGTAGATGGCGGTCACCAGCAGGCGGCCGATCCCGGGGAGCGCAAAGATCGTCTCGACGATCAGCGCGCCGCCGATCAGCCGGCCGATATTGATGCCGGTCACCGTGACCAGGGTCAGCGAGGAAGGTTTGAGCGCATGCACCAGCAGGATGCGGGCGGGCTTCAGCCCCTTGGCCTTGGCCATGGCGATGAAATCCTCCTGCAGGGTGGCGATCATGTCGTTGCGCAGCACCCGCATCAGCACCGGCCATTCGCCGAGCGCCAGCGCCAGCGCCGGCAGCAGGAAGCTGCGGACATTGCCGACCGGGTCCTCGTCGAACGGCACCCAGCCGGTCGCCGGCAGCAGGCGGAGCTTTACGGCGAACAGATAGATCAGCACGATCGCCCACAGAAAGACCGGCACCGACAGCATGCCGAAGGCGCCTCCGGTCATCAGCCGGTCGAACCAGCCGCCCTGGCGCACCGCGCAGATGATTGCCAGCGGGATGCCGATGGCGAGCCCGCAGAGCTCCGCCATCACCATCAGCTCGAGCGACACCGGCAGCCGGCCGGCGATGGCGCCGATCACCGTCTCCCCGGTGCGGAACGAGCGGCCGAGGTCGCCCTGGGCGACGCCCGCGAGCCAGTGCAGGTAGCGCCACCAGATCGGCTGGTCGAGCCCCATATCGCGGCGGAGCGCCGCTACGTTCTCCGGCGTCGCCTGGTCGCCGAGCATGGCGATGGCGAGATCGCCGGGCAGCAGCGAGGCGATCAGGAAGGTGAGCAGCGTGACGGCGAGCAGCACCGGCACCAGGTGCAGCAGCCGCCCGGCGACGTAGCCCGCCATCTAGCTACTCGAGCCAGGTGCCGGAGACGTCGATCACGCCGCTGTAGAGCTTGGGCAGTCCCTTGAGCTTCTTCTTGGCCAGCGCGTAGTAGGTGTTCTGAAAAGTCCAGAACCAGATCGCCTCCTTGTTGACCAGACGGCTGATCGCGCAGTAGTCCTCGACACGCTGGGCGCGGTCGGCGGTGACGCGGGCGTGCTCCAGCAGCTTGTCGAGCTCCGGGTCCGAATAGTTGGCGAGCGCCACCGGGCTGCCGGTGTGAAAATTGGCGTACATCTGGATGTCGGGATCGGCGAGGTCGATGATGCGCCACGGCGTCAGCTGATACTGCCGGGTGAAGGCGCGCGTCACCACCGTCGTCTGGTCGACCTGGTCGAGCTCCATATTGGCACCCACCTGCTTCCAGAACTGCTGGAAAACCTGGCCGACGGTGCGGCCGCGCGGTGTCGCGGTGACGATCATCTTGAACTCGACCGGCTTGCCGTAGTCCTTCAGCAGATCGCGCGCCTTCTTCGGATCGAACGGCAGCGCGCCGTCGTCCTTGCACTGCACGAACGAGCCCTCGCCGTAGGGATTGGTGGCCGGCCTGGCGAGGCCGTTGGTGATCGCCTGCGACATCTTCTTGCGGTCGATCGCCATCACCAGCGCCTGGCGCACGCGCACGTCGTCGAACGGCGCCGTCTTGGTGTTGAAGGCGTAGACCGTCGCGCCCGAGCCCGTATAGGAGTGCACCGCGAGCGCCGGGTCGGTCTTCGCCTTGGCGATGCTGTCAGGCTCGAACTCGTCGGCCCAGACCAGATCGGCCTCGCCCGACAGCAGGCTCGCAAACCTGGCCTGCGCGTCGGGCAGCGGGCGCAGCACCACGCGATCGAGATAAGGCCGGCCTTTCTGCCAGTAGTCCGGATTGCGCTCGACCACCATGCGGTCGCCGGCGGTCCAGGATTTCAGCACGAACGGCCCGGTGCCGACAGGCTTGCGGTTATAGTCGTCGCCGAGCTTCTCGATCGCCGCCGGCGAGTGCACCACGTTGTTGACCGCCGGCGGCGCCAGCACCGCCGGAAAATTCACCGCCGGATCGCGCAGATGAAACACCGCGGAGAGATCATCGGCCGCCTCGACCTTGTTGATGTTCTGGATGTAGAAGGCGCAGCGGCACTTGTTGGCGGGATCCTTCTGCCGCGTGAAATTCCATGCCACCGCCTGGGCGTTGAACGGCGTGCCGTCGTGGAATTTCACGCCGGCGCGCAGCCGGAACGTCCAGGTCTTGAAATCCTCCGAATGGCTCCAGGATTCCGCGAGTTTCGGCACCGCCTCGCCCTTGTCGTCGAGCGCCGTGAGCGTGTCGAAGATCAGCGCCGCCGCCATCTCGGCCGCGGTGTCGTAGACGCCCACTTTCAGCGGATCGAGCCCCGGAATGTCGAGCTCGAGGCCGACGGTGATGCTGCCGCCGGCTTTCTGCGCCGCCGCCGCATGGGCGCACAGCGCGATGGCCGCTGCCGCGAGCATGGCGCGGAAGATGGTCGGGCACGATCTCGTCATCGCGAAAGCTCCTCCCTGGTCGGCCGGGGCGGCTTGACGGCCGCCTTCCTTGATCGCCGATCATGACCGGGCCGGTGGTCGGATGTCCACCGTGCCGAAGCTGGGCAATCGCATATGATTTGCTCGATGCTTTGCCCCGCGAGGCTTCATCCCTCCCCTGGAAGGGGAGGGTCGCGCGCGAAGCGCGCGGGGTGGGGTGAAAGCCACAGGCGCTGAGCGCCATGGTGAGGCTGTCACCCCCACCCGACCAGCCTTCGCTGCGCTTCGGCTGGTCGACCTCCCCCCAGGGGGAGGTAAAGCGCGCCCGTGGCACGGCCATTTCTCGCAGGCGATGGCCCTGCCTGCGCGCCCGGCCGAGCCCCGCGCTCATTTCAGCGCGCGGAATTCCCGGGTGCCGGTGCCGTGCCTGGAGACCGTGGCAAACAGGGTGGCCATCACCCCGTCGAGCCGGCCGGTGCAGTCGGCGAGATCGCGGGACAGGCCGATGACAAAGGCGGCCGCATCCTTGGTCTCGCCGAGGGTGTCTTGGACCTTCTCGAGCGCATCCGCGACGGTTGCCGCGTGCGCCGCCATGCGGCCGGCGCCGGACGCGATGCTGTGGGTAGCCGACGTCTGCTGGGTCACCGAGGCGGCGACCGCCCCGGTGGTCGCCGTGATCTCCGAGATCGTCTTGCGGGTATGGTCGATCTCCGCCACCGAGCGCCGCGTCGCCTCCTGGACCAGGGCGATCTGCTGGCCGATCTCGCCGGTCGCCTTCGCGGTCTGGGTCGCCAGCGACTTCACCTCGGCGGCGACCACCGCGAAGCCGCGGCCCGCCTCTCCGGCCCAGCAGGTTGGTCTGCGCCGCGATGTCGGAGATCAGCCCGACCACGGAGCCGATCTTCTCGACCGCGTCCGACAGCGAGCGGATCGTCGCGTTGGCGCCGTCGACCTGGGACACCGAGGTCTGCGCCATCTCGGCGCTGCGGGCCGCCTGGTGACGGATCTCGGCAATCGACTCCGAGAGCTCCTCGGCGGCGCTCGCCGTGGTCCTGACGTTCTCGGCGGTCTGGCCGGCCGCTCCCACCGCGGTGCCGACCTGCTGGCTCGCGGTGCCGGCGAGCGCGGTCAGCCGGTCGGACGTGGTGCCGAGGCTGGCGACCGCCGCCGCGATGGCGCCGCGGACGCCTTCGGCGGCGTCGGCAAAATCCTTGATCGCGCCGGCGAGCTCGGTGTTTCCCGCCTTGGCGCGCTCGACGTCGGCGGCGTGATGGCAGGCCGTCGCATTGGCGGCATCGAGCATCAGCACCCGGGTCGCCACATCGAGCAGGCGCACCGCCCGGCGGCCGGAAAACCGGTGGCGGCCGGCAATGAGATCGGCGAGCCCGGCCAGGATCGAGCGGGCGACCACCGGGCGCGACCTGACATCGATGCCGCGCTCGATCTCGAACCGGACGCGGGCCTCGGCGTCGGCGACCCAGCGCTCGTCGAACGGATCGAGAAAGAGTTTTGCGGTGCTCTTGGTGATGACCTCGAAATAGGCTTGGTGGTGCGTTCTGAGCGTCTCCGCCAGGGCGGGCGCATACTGCATGGCGCGCTCGAGGTGACGCCTGACCATGTCGGGGAGGTGAGGCTCCAGCAGCCGCCACGCGGCGCGCCGGTCGGCATCGATGGTCTCATCGATCGCATAGGCCGCCAGGCGGACCTCGAATGATGCGGGAATGGGCATGGGGGATCCGGCCTGGGGAGGATGATGACGGAAGGTAAGGT
Organism: uncultured Alphaproteobacteria bacterium; assembly: GCA_963755055.1. Lineage (GTDB taxonomy): Bacteria > Pseudomonadota > Alphaproteobacteria > Rhizobiales > Xanthobacteraceae > AP-16. The sequence goes on from CAVWIS010000034.1 coordinate 126,340, forward strand.
GTTATCGTAAACGATTGGTTTCCCCGGCGGATGCCCCGCAGGCCCGCCGCGCCTCGATATGCCGGGCGGTCGCGCCGGATACCGGGCTCGTGGCCGAATGCGCAATCGTGGTAATCTCGTCCCGAGCAGCGCCGGATCGTCCGGCCGTCCCCCTTTCCCGAAGGCGAAAAAATCCCGTGAACCAGCTGTTGCCGACCGCCGAACCCCTGCTGTTCGATCCGCTGTCGCCGGATTTCATCGCCGACCCCTATCCGTTCTATCGTCGGCTGCGCGAGACCGATCCGGTGCACCCGTCGCCGCTCGGTTTCTACCTGGCGAGCCGCCACGCCGACGTCACCGCGGTGCTGCGCGACAAGCGCTTCGGCAAGGATTTCGTCGGCCGCATGACGCGGCGCCTGGGCGCGCAGATTTTCGACGAGCCGGTCTACGGCTCGATGCGCCACTGGATGCTGCAGCAGGATCCGCCCGACCATGCGCGCCTGCGCGGCCTCGTGGTCCAGGCCTTCACCGCAAGGCGGGTCGAGGACATGCGGCCGCGCATCCAGCAGATCGTCGACGACACGCTCGACCGGCTGGTGCCGATGGGCCGCGCCGATCTGATGAGCGATTTCGCCTTCCGTCTGCCGGTCACGGTGATCTGCGAGATGCTCGGTGTCCCGCGCGAGCACCACGACATGTTCCACGCCGGTGCCCGCGACGGCGGGCGGCTGCTCGACCCGGTGCCGCTCAGCCGCGCCGAGCTCGACGCTGCCAATGCCGGCAGCCTGGCGGCGCAGGCCTATTTCCGCCAGCTGTTCGAGCTGCGCCGCCGCGAGCCCGGCGACGACCTCACCACCCGCCTGGTGCAGGCCGAGCAGGAGGGCAACCGGCTCTCCAACGACGAGCTCACCGCCAACGTCATCCTGCTGTTTGGCGCCGGCCACGAGACCACCGTCAACCTGATCGGCAACGGCCTGCTGGCGCTCTACCAAAACCCCGACCAGCTGGCGCTGCTGCGGGAGAACCCTGAGCTGATGCCCGACGCGGTGGAGGAATTCCTCCGCTACGATTCCTCGGTGCAGACCACCGGGCGCGCCGCCCTCGAGGACGTCGAGGTCGCCGGCACCGTGATCCGCAAGGGCGAGGCGGTGCTCAACCTGCTTGGCGCCGCCAACCGCGATCCGGCGGTCTACGACAATCCCGACCGCCTCGACATCACGCGGCAGAACGTAAAACCGCTGTCGTTCGGCGGCGGCATCCATTTCTGCCTGGGCGCCCAGCTCGCCCGCATCGAGGCGGAGGTCGCGATCGCGAGCCTGCTGCGCCGGCTGCCGAACCTGCGGCTGGAGAACCTCGACCGCCCTGACTGGCGCCAGACCTTCGTGCTGCGCGGCCTGAAGAGCCTGCCGGCGAGCTGGTAGCGGTGTGGCGGCTGGGCCGCGGCTGCCGTTGATCCGTTGTTTTCCTTGTTAATCGACCCGTTGTTGTTCCCGTCCCGCGCGAGTCCAGCGTCGCGCGCCTGTATTTCCACCTGTATCATCAGGCGGCCTTCGCCGGAGCGCCGATCCCAGACTGGTTGCAGCCTGTTGTTTCCGCGTTGTATTTGTTGCTCTTGCGGAGCAGCGGACCGCCGGTTGCCCGCCGCGACCGCCGTCGACGCTGCCGTCCGCTTCCGCATGGCCGCCCTTGATCCGTTGTATTTTTGTTGTTAATCGGCCCGTTGTTGTTCCCGTCTCGCGCCCGTCCAACTTGTTGATTCTTTGTTGTTTCGTTGTATTTTCTGCTGTTGTTGTTTGCCGCCTCGGCAGGGGCTTGCTCGTAGGGTGGGCAAATCGCCCGGCACGGCCGGCGAAACCTGGTGACGCATTGCCGGCGATTTGCCCACGCGGTCCGATGCTGGCCTGACAGCGTGGGCAAAATCGTACGCGATGTTTGGACGAGACGCGCGGTCGGTGCATCGATTTTTCCCACCCTGCATCTTCTCCGCTCCACCTGTAAATCACCTGTATTATCAGGTCGGGCGGTCATCCGCGGTCCATTGCTCCCTTGTTGATTCGTTGTTCTTGTTGTTCCGGTTGTTTTCTGCCGCGGCTCGGCTTTGCCGAACCATGATGGGTTTCGCGTCACGCTTGACCCATCCTTGGGAGCCCGCCTGTATTTCACCTGTATTTTCAGGCGGCCTTCGCGGAGGCAACGTTCTTCGGTTTGCGCGCCGATCCGGGCGCGAGTGTGGATTACGCGCGAAAGTAACTCCTAAAATAACATACACATTGGGACAAGTCAACTCGGTTCAGGGTATTAGCGGGTATTCGCCCGTCGCACGAGGCCGGCGACCGCTGCGACAATCCCCGCTAGCAGGCTGCATCGAATTCATTCGACGGATCGGTTAGGGTGCCCTCGACACGGTCCCTGCAGGTGCGCTCGATATGAAACCGATCTCCCTTCTGCGAAATCAGCAAATCCTCTTCGTGCGGGCCGGACGTTGTGGCGCTCGATGCCTTTCAGAAGAAATCGAAGACCGGGATCAAGACGCCGCAGGTGGACGTTGATCGCATTCGCCAGCGCGTCAAACGATTGAAGGAGCAATTGCGATGAGTAAGGACGATATCGAGATCGTGCGCGGCAGCGGGAATGTGTTCCGCGATTTTGGCGACCCGAACCCGGAGATACCTTCAGCTCAAGGCGGTCCTTGCCGCGAAGATCATCGACGTTCTGGATCAGCAGAAGATCAGCGTGCGCCAGGCGCACGAGCGCACCGGTTTCGCGGTGGCCGACTTTTCGCGGGTGCGGCAGGCAAAGCTTCAACGCTTCACGATCGACCGGCTCATGGCGATGCTCGGCAGGCTTGATCAGGACGTGGAGGTGAGCGTGGATGTCCGGCCGCGGAGCGAGCGTACGCCCGCAGCCCGCCTGACAGCGCCGGCGGCCGGCCGCTGATATCGGCCGACCCCCGGGCGCGGCGTCGCACCAGGGCCCCTTGCCGGCGCGCCCAGTCGAGCGCCTGCCGAAAGTGATCCTCGGCCGTTGCCGCAGCGCCAGGCGCCGCTTGCGACAGTAGCAGCTCGCTCTTGATGCGCGGCAGCTCGGCAATGCTCCGGCGCAGCTTCACGGCGCGCTACCCCGAGAACGGCAGCTACAAGCTAATCGCCCGCGTGCAGATGGAGGAATGGCCTCAGATCGTGGCGGCGGCGAAGTGAGGGCCGACCCCGTCATCGACCGCACAGGCAGGCGACCTGGTTGCGTGGATCGTCCTCCGACGTCACGAACGACACCACGCGGTGGCCATGTTTCCTAGAACCGGTAGCTGATGGATACTTGCGCGCTGACGCCGGCGCTCTTGTCTCCGAGTACGGCGTTGACTCCGGCTTTGACGGTGAAAGCGTCGCGCTGGGCCGCCATGCCCAGGCCGGCCTTCAGGAGGTAACGGCTGTCATAGGCTGAATATTGGCTGACCGTGAAACCGTAAAGCCCGCCCGTGCCCTTGACCTGGGGATTGCCGACCAGCTCGTAACCGAGAGTGGCGGTTGGCGCCGTAGTCCAGTCATGAAATTTCTGCGGATCAAGGCTGACATCCAGGTCGGCGAGCACGTTGGTTGACGTATGGTCGATGCCCCTGACCACCAAGGCGAGCTCGCTGCCGCGTTCGTTGAAGCTGCCGAGGCTCACCTGGGTGATGCGAACCCCGATCTGCGGCGTGACGGTGAACGGAGCCAGGCGAATGACATTGCCGAGATCGGCCCTGCCGCCGTAAGCCGCACCGTCCGTGCCCCCCGGGCGGTCCCCAGGCCTTCACCCAGTGCGCGCCTGCTCTGGTAGTCGACCCAACCGACATTCGCCCGCGCCGCCAGGAAAGGACCGGCTTCAAGGCTCGAAAAACCGTAACGTCCGCCCAACGTCGCCAGAAGCAGTGTTGACATCGGCACCGGCGCCGGCACTTCCCACCGAGCCCCAATTGTAGCCGATGCCCAGATCGACGCTGGCCCGATGGTCGATGCGGTAGGTGGCGCCGGTGAGCGGGCCGGCGCTGCGCTCCGTGCTTCCGGCAACGCCGGCATGACCGTCGGAGGCGAAATAACCCCCGAGGCCCGCCTGCCAGTAACGGGTCTGACCTACGCCGAGATCGCGGCTGCTCGTATAGGGCGCGATCGCCGTCTCGATCCACATCGGCTGGCGCGACAGATACGAGGCGGCATCGGCATGAACCTGGCCGCCGACCCGCGTCTCGACGCCCCCCAGCGTGCCGGCGTCGATCGCCGACTGCAGATAGTAATTGTAGGCGGTATAGTGGCCCGACAGCGGCGAGTTTTGCAACGCGTTGAGAAGGGCCGCACCGGCGGCGGAATTGCCGACCGCCGCGCTTTGGCCCGGCAACGTCGGATAGTCGACCATCTTGGCGCGCAGAACGTAGATGTCCGCCTGGCTGAGCCCGAGCCCTTGGATCAAATAGGCGCTCAACGACCCATATGAGGCGATCACCTGATCGATCCCGGCCTGCAGATAGTCGCGCCGAACTCCCAGCAGCGCACGAAGGGTCGCCCTTTCGCTGAGCGGGACCGCCGCCAGAAGCTGGTCGATGGTCGCCGCCATATAGCTGTTGGTGGCCAGATAGTCGTTCATGATGGTCGCCGGCGCCACGCCGGCTATGCTCTGCAGGAGGGCGGCCGTCCACCCGGTCCGGTCCTTGCCGCCCGAGCAGTGGAACAATGCCGCCGCGGGGTCATGGGCGAGGTCGATCAGGACATCATGTATCGCCGCTCGTTGGACCGGATCGGTGACAAATCCCTGATATGAGCTCGTCATATAGCTGATCGCTGCCGCCCGCGGGCTGGTCAGAGCGGGTGTCGGCGGAGGAGCCGGACTGCCATAGATATTGATGTTGGTATAAGCGGCCCCGTTCGGCACCCAATCACGCCCGGCGTTCGGCGCCATCGGACTGACGGCTCCGGTGATCTCCGAGGGTGTCCGCAGATCGATGACCAGCCCGATATGCAGCGTCGAGAGGGTTGCCCAGTCGGCGCCGGAAAGAGTGCTCAGGGCCTGGGACCGATAGAAAACCCCGGTTCGCATGACTCCATCATGGCTGGTCGTATCGACCAGCCCGGTTCCCCGTTGCTGGCCGAGATCCCGGCAAGGTCCCTGAAGTTTTCGGCTGTCGCCAGGATCGGCGTCGAGATCGCCTGCTGAGCCGATGCGGGTGCGGACGACAGACAAAGCACCAGCGGAGTGGCGCAAAGCAGAACACTTTTCATCGGGACGGCTCCAAGAACGCCGCTGCAAGGCGGCGCTCTCGATCGCGTCGATGCCGTCTCAGATACTGCCGTTCTCGCGGATCGTGGTTAGAGAAGCATTAAGGCCACAACGAAATAGGTAATTGTGCGGGTGTGACAACGATGGTCAGGGTGCGACCGCGGGCCTGGTGGAGAATGTCCGCGATTCTGGGCTTCGAGCCGCGAGACTGGCGGGGACACCACCTTTCGATTAAAGGCCAATAGGCCTCCGGGCCCTCCTCGGTCTCGTCCCGGATGTCCTCGACGACGCAGGCCCCTCCTATTGGTCCCCCCAGAACTCCTCCAGGCAGGCCATCGCACATGACGAAGATCGCGTGAAGGACGCACCGGTCTTGTTTGGCGTTCGCGTGCCGCGAACTCCTCCCTCCCCCGCTCTTGCGGCGGGGAGGGATGGGGTGGGGGGTGGTGCCTGCAAATGCGGGGCAGATAATCAGTCCCCCACCCCGACCGCCTTCGCTGCGCGAACGCGGTCGACCCTCCCCGCCAATGGGCGGGAGGGTGGACTCGCGGCACTGCTGTGCCTCAAAACGTCATATGCGATCGCCCTGCCCTCCAGGGCCCGTTGGTCGGGTCACGCTCTCCTGCGTCCTTGCGGGCGCAGCCGAGCCGCGTCGCGTCTCGGCCCTTCGGGTATCGATCGTTGCCGCAAGAACAATGAGTCGCTGCGCGACGTCTCTCTTGTTGGTCGCGGATGCGACGATCAGCATCGGGGCCATGCCGGGTCACATGTCACGTTCGGCGGCCGCTCTTGCGGCTTGCCGTTCGCGCCACTTCGGACCCGGCCCGCGCATGTAGTGAAGCTCGGGTCGGTAGGAATCGGACACACCCGACATCAGTGTGCGCCAAAGCACGCATGCGCCGGGCCAGAAGCGGCAAGCTCTCGGACCGGCCGCCGGCTGCGAGGCAACGCAGCGCCGTCGCATCGGATTCCACCTCGATTGCCGGCAAGCCGACGTCCCTGACGGCGGCCATCGCCGATGAACTCGGCCGTGGTTCTAGCGTCCCGACGTGAACGGCTGATTTCCGCGGGATTAATTCTCTGTCATGCCCGGCAGCGGCTCTGCTCAGCCCGCCTTCGGCTTTCAGGCAACCCCGCTACCTGTTATCGTCCGCGCAGCTCCGGAGCTCGTGTTCTGTCGGCTCGGCTCCTCGATACCCTGATGGCTCGCTCCGTGGTAGCAAGATCGTGAGATTGATTACACGCCTGTTGCAGCGTCTGCTGATCCTGGGGCTGGGCATTTTCAGTGTCTGGTTGATCGTTTTCGTGGTCTTCGAACTTGCCGACCGCAGGCTGCCATGGGTTGTGGCCTTGGGCCTTACCTACGGTATCGCCGCGTACATCATCCTCCCGCGTGCCGTTCGGATGGGCCTCAAGATCCTCCAGCGCAAACTGGTGCCGCACTTCACGATTACCGGCGACGGATTGCCCGGCGACCCGGTCAACCTGGCGCTCGTGGGCACGCTCCAACAGCTTCGCGCCGCCTTTGCGACCGCCGGCTGGTCGGAGGCCGATCGGTTGGGTGTGGCAAGCTCGTGGCGCATGATCCGAGCATTCGTGCTCAACTCGCCCTATCCCGCCGCCCCGTTCAGCACCCTCTATCTCTTCGGGCGCGGCCAGGACATCGGTTTTCAGAAGGCGATAGACAACAGCCCGCGGAAGCGGCACCACATACGGTTCTGGGCTTTGAGCCTCGAGAATGCCGAGGACACCGTGGGAACCGCCAGCTTCTGGCTGAACACCGACCGGCCGACGGACGACGCATTCGTTCTCTGGGTCGGAGCCGGCACCAGGGATACCGGTTTCTCCTTGACCCGACTGACGTTCCAGATCACCCACGCCACCGATGCGGATGCGGATGCCGAGCGGGACTATATCGTTGCCGAGCTGAGCAAGAACCGGGTCATCGAGGCCGTAACGTCATATCGACCCGGCCAGCCACTGCCCATGGAACGCGTCAATCACTACGTGACCGATGGCGACATTACGTTGGCGAGCCTTAGCGCATGTTCCGGCGAAGTGGGTCCGGCTCGCCGATAAAGAACATGCGCCACACCAGGAATCCAGAGCGCATTCATGCCTCCACCTGTCGTGAAGTGGTTCAATATCAGCGGAATGCGCTCTAGCGCATCCCGATCAGGTTTGATCGCAGACCGCAAGCCCGGAGACCGACCATGAAAGCTGCACTCCTGATGATCGCTGCCGAGCCGTCTCGCTCGCAGCCGTGACGGCGGCGGATGCGGCAAAGAAGCATCATCGGCATCATCCCCGCCAGAAAGCCGCGATCGCCACGACAGCGCCGCCGTCCGCGCCTCCTGCCAGGCCGGGCGCCTGCGCGACGGACGACGGTGGCGGCCGCCGGTCACCATGCGGTCACGGTGGCGGGATGTAGGTCCACCGAACAGCTTCGATTGGACGAGCTGGCGGACAGACGCGTCAGTGCCTACATCTCGGCTGATGCCCTGACGCGCATCGCTCTCACCCCGCGAGAATTATATGCCCGCCACGTCGCTCCTGCTCAACCTGCTGTGGATCGTCTTCGGCGGCCTGTGGATGGCGTTCGCCTGGGTTGTCGCCGCCGTGCTCATGGCGATCACCATTATTGGCCTGCCCTGGGCCCGCGCGGCGTTCAACATCGCTGCCTACACGCTGCTCCCGTTCGGCCATAAGGCGGTGTCGCGCGCCGAATACACCGGCGCCGAGGATGTTGGCACCGGACCGCTCGGCGTTCGTCGGTAACGCCGTGTGGCTGGTGCTCGCCGGCTGGTGGCTGGCGCTGGGCCATCTCATCACCGCGGTTCTCCTCGCGGTCACCATCATCGGCATCCCTTTCGCCTGGGCGCATCTGAAGCTCGCCGGGATGGCGCTGTGGCCGATCGGCAAGATGATCGTGCTCGCCGACGACGCGCCGCTGCGATACCTCCGGCCGCGCTGAGGCGGATTGTCTCGCCGCGGGCTGTTGCATTTTGAACCTTTCCCGATATGGCGCGTTGCGCCTAGCGGCCATGCCGATGGTTTTGGCATGGTCGAGCACCTGCAAGGCGAAGTTCTGCCAGCCAGCTCACGCCCCCCATCCCCCCTAGTACCGCCGAGCGGAAGTTCGACTCCGCCTTGTGAAGGTACGAAGGTAGACTGAGCGAAGGCTGCTTTCCGGCAACAAAACAGGAGTCGAATCGCCTGTGCTGTGGCATGGCGAATCCTGGGCTGAGGTCGTGGAGGTTGCCATGCCCCTGCTCGCCGCCGCACCGGTGACGGTTTCACCGGAAGAGCGCGAGTTCTGGAAGGACTGGTGCGCGCCCATTCGACGCCGCAGCAACTAAGCGTGCGGGCTCGCCTGATTCTGCATGCGGCCGATGGCATCGGCGTGCGCGAGAGCGCGCGGGAAGTTGGCGTATGGCCGAAGACGGTACGATATTGGCGCAAGCGATGGCGGCAGGGCACCGGCGGGCGCTCGGCTGCCGAACGACTGGCCGATGCACCTCGATCGGGAAAGCCGCCGACATACACGGCCGAGCAGATTTGCGCGATCGTTGCGATGACCTGCGAGAAGCCGTCGGAGAGCGGGCGGCCGATCAGCCAATGGAGCCAACGCGAGATTGCCGACGAGGCCATAAGACGGGGCCTGGTCCCGAACGTCTCGCAGCGCTCAGTGGGGCGCTTTTTAAAAAAGAGGCTGACCTCAAGCCGCACCGCGTCCGCTACTGGCTGACCCCAAAGCCGGATCCCGCCTTCGAAACCAAATGCGCGGACATCTGCGCCGTCTACAAAGACGCCGCGACGGCCGACGAAAGCCATCGCACGATCTCGATCGACGAGAAGACCGGCATTCAGGCCCTGGAGCGGATCGCGCCGGGACTGCCGATGAAGCCGGGCAAGGTCGAGCGGCGGGAGTTCGAGTATCGTCGTCATGGCACTCAGGCCTTGATCGCCGCCTTCGACGTTACCACCGGCAAGGTCACGGGTGTGGTCGGCGACCACCGGACCGAGAAGGACTTCGCACGCTTTCTTGCCACCTTGCTGAGCAGCGACCGACCCGACACCACATGGGATATCGTCTGCGACAATCTCGACATCCACCTGTCTGAATCCGTCGTTCGTCTGGTTGCCCGCTCCTGTGGCCTGAAGGGTTCGCTCGGCATCAAAGGCAAGTCCGGCGTGCTCGCCAACCGAGCCACTCGGCAGGCATTCCTCTCTCAGCCCGAGCACCGGATCACCTTCCACTTCACGCCGCGCCACGCCTCCTGGCTCAATCAGATCGAAATCTGGTTCTCGATCCTGGTCCGAAAACTCATTCGCCGTGGCGACTTCACCTCCAAGCAAGACCTGCGAACCAAGATCGAGCGGTTCATTGCCTACTTCAACGAAACCATGGCAAAGCCCTTCCGATGGACCATGACCGCAAAGCCGCTTTCGGCCTGAGCCGAAAATGAGTCCGTCTTTTTCGCTCGGCTGAACTAGTGAACTGGCTTGGGGACCCCGGCCTGAACCCCCGGGCCGGGGTCCAGCTTTTCGCAGCTCCGCTGCGTGGCCGCTGGGTTAGCGTCATCATGACAGGGGAATGCATCGAAATCACTCGACGGATCGGTTAGGGTGGGCCTCCGGAGGGACCGATGCGCTTCAGGGTGGTGACGCTCAATCTCGAGCAGAATCACAAGCGCTGGGAGGCGCGCCGCGGCCTGATCGCCGACGGCATCGGCACGCTGGCGCCCGACATCGTCGCGCTGAACGAGGTCAGCATCCCGCTGCAGTCGGCGCGCTGGCTGCGGACGAGCGCCGCGAAGCTCACCGGCATCGCCTACAATCTGGTGCAGCAGACGAAGACAAACTCCCTCTCCAGGGTCGAGGGCGAGGCCCTGCTCACGCGCTATCCCGTGATCGAGACCCAGAACCTCGACTACCAGGCACGCGACATGGTGGCGCTGGTCGCCCGCATCGTTATCGGTGCGACGCCGGTCGACGTCTACGTGACCCATCTCTACATGTCGCGCGGCGACAATTCGCTGCGCCTGTTCCAGGTCCAGCAGCTGCTGGCGTGGATCGAGACCCGCCGCGATGTTTCGGCCGCGATCGTCTGCGGCGACTTCAATGCCGCTCTCGATGCGCCGTCCGCCGCCTTGATGGCCACCCGCTTCCGCCCCACCCAGACGGCGCCCACCGCCTTCACGCCGCTGGCCGGAGAGGACGGCGCGGTGTCGCATCCCTATTGGCCGCGGATGGACCGCTGCATCGACTACATCTGGGTCACGGGCGACATCGAGGTGATCGCCGGCGGGGTCTGCTTCGACCGGCCGAGCCCGGACGATCCGACCTTGTGGCCGTCCGACCACGCCGGCGTCTGGGCCGATCTCGCGCTGGCGGAAGAGGCCGGGTGATGGTGGCCGTCAAGCAGCGCGCGCAGGGTGGGCAAATCGCCTGCTCAGGCAGCTCGACTTCATGGCGAGACATAACCGGCGATTTGCCCACGCGGTGATGCGGATCGGTCCGACGGCGTGGGCAAAATCGCCGCAACGCCTGTGCCGATCTCATCTGCTGCCGTGGGCGATTTTGCCCACCCTACGCTAGTTGCCCGACCGTTCGATCAGACAGCGTGGGCAAGGCGGACCGGGCGTCTGATATCGATCAGAAGGTCGGAGGCCGTCTTGCCCACCCAACGCTAAACTAGTACCCGGAATCAGAGTTGAGTGATACGTCGATTTTTGAACCGCCGCTGGTAGACCTTTTTCTTGGTCCAGGCGAATGGCTCGGCTGTCTCATTGTATGCGGCGATGAAGGCATCGATGTGCTCCTGCAACTGCTCGACGGCCGTGAAGGAGGCGCCGTTCAATGACTGGCCCTGGAGGATGGAAAACCAAGTCTCGATTTGATTGAGCCATGACGCCCGGGTCGGAGTGAAATGGAAATGGACGTTGGGGTGTTTCTTGAGCCAGCGCTCGTTCTTCTTGTGGGTGTTGAGATTGTCGAGGATCACATGGAGGCGGCGATCCGGGAAGGCGGCAACGACGCTGTTCATGAAGCCGAGGAACTCGACACGGCGGCGCCGCTTGGAGTGCGACGCGATGATCCGTCCGGTGGCGACTTCGAGCGCGGCGAACAGGGTCGTGGTGCCGTGCCGCTTGTAGTCGTGGCTCTGCCCGGTCAAGGCGCGTCCGTTCGGCAGCTTCAAATAGCCCTGCGCCCGCTCCAAGGCCTGGATCGAAGGCTTCTCGTCGACACAGAGAACAATCGCCTTGGCGGGCGGATCGACATAGAGGCCGACCACATCGGCGGCTTTCGCCGCGAACGCGGGGTCATTGCTCTCGCACCAGGATTTGCGGGCGGAAAGGTCGATATTGTGCTCGCGCAGGAAGCGCCAGACATACTGAACATCGACGTCGCCCAACGCCTTGGCCAGCAGCGGACCCGTCCACCGGGCGTAGCCCGCAGGGGGCGGCGTCTCCAGAAGCGCCAGAATGCGCTTGTTCGTCGCCTTGCCGTAGATCCGCGCCTTGCCCGCTCGCGGATGGTCCTTCAGCCCACCCAGGCCGTGCTCGGCAAAACGCCGCCGCCAGTTGCTCACGATACGCGGCTGAACACCCACTTCCTCGGCAATCGACCGGGTACTGCGGCCCTCGGCTGCCAGCAACACGATCCGCGCCCGCTTCACGTCGCGTTGCGGCGTACTCGGCGCCCGGCAGCGCGCCTCAAGCACCTTCCGGACCTTCGGCTTGAGCCGAACTTCTCTTGCTTTGGGAATCATCCCAGTCTTGAAATCATGACTCACCTACGAAGAAAAGTGGGTACTAGTTGCCGCGATCGATCGCGTCCAGCTCCGCAAGGTGGGCGCGGACGACCTCCTCCAGCTCGGCTCGCACGTCGGGATGCCGGCACCTTCGCGCCATTTCCAGCGCCTGCTCCATGAACTGTCGAAACAATCTTACATTGTCGTCCGATCCCTGCCCGGGGAGGAAGACCGCCGCAGGCACGCCGGAACGATGGAGCAGCGCCACCAGATCGGTGGCGACACGCTCCCGATCGTCGGGGAAATCCGGGATCTTGACGATGATGTCGGACGGCGGAGCTTTGCGCGGCATCCGCAAGCAATACATTCGCGAGAGATTTGTTCCAAGTGCGCAGACGAAAGTTGGACTGCTTCTAAACTGGTCCGGATTCGCAGGATGGGTCGAGCCCTTGCGACCGGGTCGAACGGATTGTTACCGATCTTTAATGCCCCCGTCAGGACACGGTAACCCGGGTCCGCCCATCGTCCTCCCCCGGGGCCGCCACGAGGAGAGGCTCATGACGTCTCATGCGGCGCTGCGGGCGGATGCCGATGGCCAAGGGCGAAGGAGCCTTCGTCCCTCGTGCCCCAAGTGCCATGACATCATGATCGCCGCCACGGCTTCCGAGCACGTGAGCCGGTGCCATGTCCGCCACCTCTGGGTTTGCGAAAGCTGCGGCCATGCGTTCGCCACGTCGGTGAAACTGCCGGCGCAAGAGGCGCGCGCGGCCCGACCGGCGCTGTGCTGAGCACCAGTAGTCAGCGCGCAGGATGGATTGAATGCCAGCGAAACCCATCGGTTTCAGCAATCAGGCATCGAGCTGGTTTGAAAGCGTGAGCGCGGGTCATTTCAACGTTGTACGCGCTCGTCCGAGTTCAGAAGGCTGCTCACCGTCGACGATTTTGCCGGCTTTGGGGGCTTGGTTGCGGCGGGATCGTTGCTGGCAGCCAACCGGCGCTTCCTTGTCTCCAATCTCGCCTTTTGCGCAACCTTTGCATGACCGCGCTTGACGGCGTATTCCTTGCCATCGATCGGGCCGACATGGGGCGGGTCTCGATCGAGATACGGACGCGCGATCCTAAGCTCCTTCTCGTGCGCATCGATCCACTTCCACAACTCTTCACTGGAGCTCCATCGCTCCGAACGTGTCTCGCCCTTTACGCTCACGATGTCGGCTGCAAGGCCGTGGCCATACCCGCCGCGGCGGCTGCCGCCATGGTAGGAGCTGTCAGTCGAAGCCTTCAAGCCGCTTGCCAGGGATTGCCGGTAGTCATCGCGGAATGCGCTGGTGATGCCCGGCATGAACCCGGCGTCGTCCACCACGCGAAGGGCATGATACAACTTCAGTTTGAAGCTCCGATCCATGCCTCCGATCACGTAATCCATGAGCGGCATGCCGGCTCTTTCTGCCGCGGCCGGATCCTTCCACGTGAAGTCGTTATCGACGAGCCTGGTAACTGTCTTGATGACTGTCCGCGCTTTGCCCTTGCGCATCACGGTCGCCTTGATCCGCTCCCGCACCTTCATGGTGTCGATCTTGAGCGTCCGTTCGTACAGGGACCAGAGGTACTCGTCGATGGAGAGCTCGCTGACGAGGCATTCGTAGGGAGTTTCAACGCTGCGCACCGCCGGCTTCGGGTACGCTTTCACCGGATCGAACGTGAACAAGGACGCGAGCTGCACGCGTCGTTCGGGCGGCGGCGTCGGACGAGCGTCGCGCGCAGGCGCCTCGAGAGCAGGCACCTCGGAGGCGGCAAGGCCCGCGACGACGAAGGCAGGCTCCGGTGAGGCCGGATCGGCCGTCGCCCCCTCGCCGAGGGACATGGTCGCGGGCGCGACGGTAGACGCGGGAAGCTCGCGATCGGCCGTCGCCCCGTCGCCGCCGGACACGGCCGCTGACGCGACGGTAGAGGCGGGAAGCTTGGGATCGGCCGTCGCCCCGTCGCTGGCGGACACGGTCGCGGGCGCGACGGTAGACGCGGGAAGCTCGGGATCGGCCGTCGCCCCGTCGCCGCCGGACACGGCCGCTGACGCGACGGTAGACGCGGGAGGCTCGGGATCGGCTGTCGCCCCGTCGCTGGCGGACACGGCCGCGGGCGCGACGCTAGACGCGGGAAGCTCGCGATCGGCCGTCGCCCCGTCGCCGCCGGACACGGCCGCTGACGCGACGGTAGAGGCGGGAAGCTCGGGATCGGCCGTCACCCCATCGCCGGCGGAGATGGCGGCGGGCGCGACCGAAGGCTCGGGCAACGCGAGATGGGACGTCGCCACAGCAACCACGGAGACCATTGCGCTTTCCGGTGGTGCGCCGAAAGGCGCGGCGTCAGCGCTCAAAGACGTTGAGCCGCGTGTCGCCCCGCGGTCCCCGATCGGCGTTGCGGTATTCTGGATGCCGGACGCCCCGAAGCCGTCGAGCTTGGCAGCGCCCCAACCGGCGAGAGCGGAGGTTCCGCACAACGCCAGCAACGCAACAATGTGCCGCGGTCTCATCAATCGCCCCCCTGTCTCCACCCCGAAGACACCCAGACAGCCAACTCATGAAAGAGCTGATTGTCCGATCACGATTGCTTTATGCAACAATGGCACAACAATAAGATGCTAGAATGAGACCAGAATAAGACAAGAATAAGAAAGGTGTGGGTAATCGTTTTTTCGGTTCAGCACTATTTTGCCCAAATACAACGCGGATCTCGATCGACGCTGAGCACCGAAACCACGGTGCAGCATATCGACCAAAGCGCCCGCACCATCGCGCATGGACAAGCGCGAGAAGTGCCGCCTTGAGGTCAGAACTTGAAGTTCACGCCCGGTGCGACGTCCACCTGGAGGCTGAGGCGGCACCGCGCCGCCTTCTTTTGATCGCTGATCTCCGACTCCTTAACCCGATGGGTTTCGCCTTCGGCTCAACGCATCCTACGACGCGGGGAACTGGAAGCCCGGGGTCGAGCGGGAGATTTTCTGCTCGTCCTCGGTCATGTCGACCGAGACGTCGGCGAACAGCGGCGTGCTCAGATAGCGCTCGCCGGTATCGGGCAGCATGCACAGCACGGTGGCGCCCTTGGCGGCCTCGCGGCACACCTGGATGGCGCCGGCGAAGGTGCCGCCCGACGTGATGCCGACGAAGATCCCCTCCTTCTGGGCGAGCTCCTTGCTCCAGCGCATGGCGTCGGCATTGGCGACCGTCAGGATGCGGCTGATCCTGCCGGTCTCGACCGCGTCGGCGGTCAGCTTCGGCACGAAATCGGGACTCCAGCCCTGCATCGGATGCGGCTTCCAGGCCGGGTTGGCGGCAGCCGGCGAGCCGTCGGGCTTTCGCTCCTGCGGCGCCGCGGCGGTGAGCATCGGCGCATCCGCCGGCTCGCAGACGACGATCTTGGTCTCCGGCCGTTCCTTCGCCAGCACCCGGGAGACGCCCTTGAGCGTGCCGCCGGTGCCGAAGCCGGTCACCCAGTAGTCGAGCGGCTCGCCCTTGAAATCCTCGATGATCTCCCGGGCGGTGGTGCGCGAATGCATGTCGGGATTGGCCTCGTTCTCGAACTGCCGGGTGAGGAACCAGCCATGGGTCTCGGCGAGCTCGACCGCCTTGTTGACCATGCCCATGCCGCGCCCGGCGGCCGGCGTCAGCACCACCTTGGCGCCGAGAAACCGCATGAGCTTTCGCCGCTCGACGCTGAAGGTCTCCGCCATCGTCACCACCAGCGGATAGCCTTTCTGCGCGCACACCATGGCAAGCCCGATGCCGGTATTGCCGCTGGTGGCCTCGATGACGGTCTGTCCGGGCTTGAGCTTCCCGGTCCGCTCGGCGTCCTCGATCACCCCCAGCGCCAGGCGGTCCTTGACCGAGCCCAGCGGATTGAACGCCTCGATCTTCACGAAGAGGTTCACGCCGGGAGGGGCCAGCTTGCCGATCCTCACCACCGGAGTGTTTCCCACGGTCTCCAGGATATTTTCGAATTTGCGTGCCATCTCGCCTCGCCCATGTTGCCGCAAGCTCTACACCGGGCCCCGTCCGTCGGACCGGGACGCCGGTGCGCGGAACTCTACACGGTCGGGGAAGCCCCGCGCCACTCCCCGGCGGCACCCCGGCGCCACCGGGACGGTGTGTGCCGACCCACTGACCGGCGGGCCCTGCGCTCGACCCATCCGGCGATCACGCGGCCGGCCGCGTGAGGCTGTCCGGCGTCACCGCACCAGCGGCATCACCTCCTCGGAAAACCGCTGCATCCGCTCGAGAGTCTCGGCGATCGTCGCGGTCTGGAACATCAGCGACGCGTGCTGCACGCCGGCCCGCGCCAGCGCGGCGAGATCGGCGGCGATGTCTGCCGACGAGCCGGTGACGAGCTTGCGGCCGCCATCCGCAGCCTTTTCGGCAGTCCAGCTCACCGGCCACAGCGTCAGATGGGCCACCGCCACCTCGGCAGGGTCGCGGCCGGCCGCACCGCAGGCGCGGCGCAATTTTTCGACGGCCTCGGCCATGCGCGCCGGCGTGTCGAGCAGCCAGCCCGGATTGCCCGACGCCGGATACCAGCCGGTGCCGATGCGCGCGGTCCGCCGCAGCGCCGCCTCGCTCTCGCCGCCGATCCACAGCGGCATCGGCTTCTGCAGCGGCTTCGGCATGAAGGTGATGTTGTCGAAGCGCACGTGCTCGCCCCGATAGCTCGGCGCATCCCTGGTCCACAGCTCGACGAAGGCGTCGAGAAACTCGTCGGTCGCCCTGCCGCGGGCGCGAAAGTCCGGAGCGGCGACGGCGGCGAATTCCTCCGGCATCCAGCCGACCCCGCAGCCGACGATCAGGCGGCCTCCGGAGAGCACGTCGGCGGTGGCGAGCACTTTTGCGGTGAGGACGGCGGGCCGATAGGGAACGACCATCACCGAGGCGAGCAGCCGGATGCGGCTGGTGCAGCCGGCGAGGAAGCACAGCGTCGCGCCGAGCTCGAGACATTCGCCGAAAATTCTGCCGGGCCATGCACCGTGGTCGGTGTAGGGATAGCGCGAGGCGACGTCGGTCGGCACCACGATGTGATCGTTCACCCCGATATGGCTGAAGCCGAGGGCTTCGGCCTTGCGGGCGACCTCCATGGTGCCGTCGCGATCCGACATCGCGCCGCGCATCATCACGTGGATTCCGATGTTCAGCGCCATTCGCCCCACCTCCTCTCCGCCGACTTGTCCCGCCGTCCCGCCATCGAGGCCCGCATCGCTTCTCTCAATCCGCGTTGCTTTCGACGATTGTCGCCAGCGCGCCGCGGGCGAGCACCTCGATGCTGCCGGCCTTGAGGCGGACCCACTGGAGTTTCTCCCAGCTGCGCAGCTGCTTGTTGGTGCTCTCGCGGGACATGCCGATGATCTCGCCGATCTCCCGCTGGGTGATCAGCACCGTGTGGCCGCTGTCGGCCGGGCCGGGCTTCCCGGTCAACTCGAGCAGGGCCTTGGCGAGGCGGCCGGGCAGATCGAGGAACATCATGTCCTCCATCTGCTCGCTGGTCTGCCTCAAGCGTGCGCACAGGACCTCGATGATCGGGATCGCCATCTCGGGCTCGCTGCGGATCAATGGCACCATGTCCCGGCGATCGATCGCCATGAGGTCGCAATCGGTGACCGCCGTCGCGTCGGCCGAGCGGGGACGCCCGTCGAGCAGGGCCATCTCGCCGAACATCCCGTCGGCACCGATCAGGCTGAACACCGCGTAGCGGCCGTCGGCCGACCGGATGCCGATCTTCACCGTGCCGGTGCAAACCACGAAGAGCGTGTGCCCGGCGTCGCCCTTGGCGAAGATGGTCTCGCCGCGGCCGACCGTGCGCGTGCTGGCGAACGAGCACAGGCGGTCGGTCGCCGCCGTCCCGATCGCTCCGAAGAACGGATGGTCGCGAAGGAGCGGATATTTGTCGAAGGCGGCGTGACGGGGCATGCGGGATTCCTGTTCCGGAGCGAGAGAAGGGGACCCTGCGACATGTCCGGTCCGAAATCTCGGAAAGGGTCGGTTATTTGATTGGTCGATTTATTTGGTAGAGCGACACAACCAGGTTCGCCCGGCGCGAATCAGATCCACGCCGTCTCGGCCCGCTCTCTAGCCGAAGAACATGCGTCCCAGCCGAAGAACATGCGTCGACCGAACACTATATAGTGAGACCTGCTTGAGTTGCATTTCGCAAAACGCGTCTTGCCATAGTGCCAAATCGAGCGCCCAATCGAGGTCGACATGAAGGCGGGCGTGACGTCTCATACCGACCGGGATGCACGCTGTCGGTGCCGCACGGTAAGCTCGCTAGCGGAGCATCCTCGCCGCCTCGTCAATGGTCACCATCAGCGTCATCGGCTCCATGGGCGACGGACGGAAGCCGTGTTTCTCGTAAAAGGCCTGGGCGTCCTCCGAGATCGCGTGCACCAGGATGGCGCGAACGCCGATGGTCGCTGCCGCACCGAGCGCCCGGAGCACGGCATCGCTCAACAGGTCGGCGCCGAGCCCTTGACCTTGCCAGGCCTGATCCACGGCCAGCCGCCCGAGGAGCACGACCGGTATCGGATCCGGCATGTTGCGCCTGACCTTGCCGGGCGCGGCAGCGTGAAGAATCGAGCCCGCCGCGAGGCTGTAGTAGCCGACCACACGTCGCTCGACGCAGGTCACGAAGGTCCGCGACGCGCCCTCCGCCTCGTTGCGCCTGGCGCGACGCTTCAGCCATTCGTCGAGAGCCGGCACGCCGGATTCGAACAGATCGAGATCGTGATCCGCCGCAAGCGGCCCGGGCGGTGCAGGAACATTGCTCGAAGAGCGGGGCATGATCAGTCGGCGGGACAGGCTGCCTGCGTCAAACGGGCCCGAGCATCGTCGCGACGCCGATGGGATATCCTCTCGATCCGAGAACGCGGACCGTCGGTCATCTGTCCCAGGCGGGCTTGCGGGCCAGCAGTTTGCGCAGCCGGGCGTTGTTCCGGGGAGGCATGTCGAGCGCCGCCTCGAACGCGGCCCATTGGGTCTCGTCGAGCTGGAAGACCCGGCGGTCGGCAAGGGTATCGAGCGCCGCATTGAGCCCGGTATCGAGCAGGAACTCGGTGAGCGTCTTGTTGGCAACGGCCGCCGCGCGCTGCAGCGTTCGCTTGGCCGCCGGCGTCATGCGCAAGTCCACCCGCTCGGATCGTGATTCCATCGTCTCGTTCATGCGTCGTTCCTCGGATTGGTCCACCATAGCATCCGTACAATGTCAGGACAAGGGCCAGGGGGTCCTCGGTCACTGCAGGCGGACGCTCACGCCGGCCCCGGCGCACGCCGCCGATGGCGCACGGTGAGCACCAGCAGCACCGCCAGCCCGGAGGCCACCGTGTACATCACGAAGGCGTTGAGATAGCCGATCATCGTCGCCTGGCGGGTGATCTCCCGGGCGACCTTGGCGAGGCCCGACGCGCTGTCGAAATTCCACGCCCCCGTCACCCAGGGCAGCGACAGCGTGGTGTTGTAGGGCGAGATCATCTCGGTCATGCGGCTGTAGTTGGCGCCGGTCGCGCGCACGATCTCGGCGACCGACAGCGAGATGAAGAAGCTCGAGCCGATGTTGCGCAGGAGGTGGAACACCGAGGCCGCCTCGGCGCGGTCGGCGGGCGCCAGCGTGTCGAAGGTGACGACCGACAGCGGCACCCAGATGATGCCGATGGCAAATCCCTGCAGCAGGCTGTTCCACACCAGGATGTCCATGGTGACGTTGAGGTCGAGGGTGAGCATCCACAGGCCCGACGCCGCCTGGCACAGGAAGCCGATGCTCATGCCGACGCGCGGATCGACCCGGGCGACGAAACCCGCGACCAGGAAGCCGACCGTCGCCCCCACCCCGCGCCAGCCGATGACCTGGCCGACCAGGGTGTCGGGAAAGCCGACCTGCTGCTGCAGCAGCGGCGGCAGCAGCACCATCGGGGTGAAGTTGAGCATGCCGTAGATCGTCACCAGCAGGAGGCCGAGCGCGTAGTTGCGGTCGCGGAGAAGCCTGAGGTTGAGAAAGGGATTCCCGGCGGTGAGGCAGTGCACGACGAACACGTAGAGGGCGAGCGCCGCCACGATGCACTCGACGACGATCTCGGAAGACTCGAACCAGTCGAGCCGACCGCCGCGCGCCAGGATGAGCTGCACCGACGCCATCGCGGCGGCGAGCGCCAGGAAGCCGGTCCAGTCCAGCCGGACTTTTTCACCCCGGGCGCTCTCCGGAAGGGTGAGGCGCAGCGCCACGAAGGCGGCGAGCCCGACCGGCACGATCATGTGAAACGCCCAGCGCCAGCTGTAGGCCTCGGCCAGGTAGCCGCCGAGGATCGGGCCGAGCACCGGGCCGACGCCGACCGCCATGCCGAAGACGGAGAGCACCATGCGGTGCTGGCGGCGTGGAAAGGTGTCGAGCAGGATGGTCTGCGACAGCGGGACGACCGGCGCGCCGGCCCCGCCCTGGACGATGCGCCACAGCACCAGCGTCTCCAGCGATTGCGCGGCGCCGCACAGGAAGGTGGCGGCGGAAAAAGCGAAAATCCCCCACACCATCACGTTGCGGCTGCCGAAGCGGCCGACCAGCCAGCCGGTCATCGGCGTCATCACGGCGGTCGCCAGGATGTTGAAGGTCATCGCCCAGGCGATCTCGTCCGGGGTGGCCGACATGGCGCCCTGCATCTGCGGCAGGATGGTGGAGGTGGTGAGCAGCGCCGTGGAGTACAGCGTCGAGCCGAGCACCACGGTGGCCAGGATCAGGAAGCGCCGCGCCGGGGACAGGCTGTCGGCGTGGCGATCTTCATCCATGCGAAATCGGGTTCCCGAGACGGTATGCTATGTGATAGTAGCCTAGCTTACGACTTGCCGGCGCGCTACAGTCGGGTGCCGTCTTTCGGGCAGCGATCTTTCGCTGCCGGCTCCGGGGGCCTCCATGCCGAATACCGACGAGTTCATCGGCGTCCTGATCTCCGACGTCGCCCGGCTCATGCGCACGGTGTTCGACCGGCGCATGCACCGGCTGGGACTGACCCGGGCGCAGTGGCTGGCGCTGACCCGCTGCCACCGACGCCCGGGGGCCTCGCAGTCCGAGCTCGCCGACATGATGGAGGTGGAGAAGGCGACGGCGGGACGGCTGATCGACCGGCTCGAGGCGAAGGGCTGGGTGGAGCGCCGGGCCGACGCCGGCGACCGCCGCGTCAAGCGCATCTATCTCACCGCCGAGGCCGAGCGGGTGCACGCGCGGATCTGGCGGGTCGCCGAGGCGACCGTCGACGACGCGCTGGCCGACCTGTCGGAGCGCGAGGCCGGCCAGCTTCGCCGGCTGCTCGATCGGGTCAAGGGCACGCTCACCGGCATGGCGGAGAGCCCGGCCGAGCCCGCCGCCAGGGACAGGCATGCGGCGCGGCCCGGCGCCAGGGCCGTCGCGCGCCGCGCCCGGCCGCAGAACGGGGCCGTCGCCCCATGAAGATGGAGCCCGAGCGCAATTTTCGCCCGGCGGTCCGCGCCCGGATCGACTGGCGCGGCCGGCTCCGCCCGGTCCTGCTGCTGGCGGTGCCGGCACTGGTCGTCGCCGCGGTCCTGGCATTCTGGCTGCACGGCGGGCGCTATGCCTCGACCGAGAACGCCTTCGTCAAGGCCGACATCGCCCAGATCGCCAGCGAGATCGCCGGTCGCATTGCCGAGGTCAGGGTGCGCGACCACGCCGCGGTGGCGGCCGGCGACCTCCTGGTGCGCCTCGATCCCGAGCCCTACCAGCTGGCGCTCGCCAAGGCCGAGGCCGAACTCGACTCGGCGCGCGCCGCGGTGGAGCAGCTCAAGGCCGGCCTGCGCGAGACCAAGGCGGAGTTCAAGGAAGCCGAGAGCCGCATGCTCTATCTCGACAGCCAGGCGACGCGCCAGCGCGAGCTGATGGGGCGCGGGGTCAGCCCGGTGACCAAGGTCGAGCTCGCCGAGAGTGATGCCCTGCAGGCGCGCGACCGCATCGCCATGCTGCGCGAGCGCATCGCCCGGGTCGAGGCGTCGCTCGGCGGCAAGCCGGATCTCGAGACCGACCGCTATCCGGTGGTGCGCGAGAAGGCGGCGCTGCGCGACCGCGCCGCGCTCGATCTCGCCTATACGGAGATCAAGGCGCCGCACGGCGGCACCGTGGTCAATTTCAAGCTGCAGCCGGGCGAGCAGATCAAGGCGGCGGTGCCGCTGTTCTCCATCGTCACCGACCGCCGCCCATGGGTGGAAGCCAACTTCAAGGAGACCGATCTCACCCACGTGACGGTCGGCCAGCGGGCCACCGTGGTGCTCGACATCTACCCCGACATCACCTGGGAGGCGGAGGTCGAGACCATCAGCCCGGCGACCGGCGCCGAGTTCGCCATCCTGCCGCCGCAGAACGCCTCGGGCAACTGGGTGAAGATCGTCCAGCGCCTGCCGGTGCGCCTGCGCCTGATCGAGCGCCCCGGCGAGCCGCCCCTGCGCGCCGGCGTGACCGCCTCGGTCAGCATCGACACCAGACGCACGCGCAACCTTGCCGACATTTTCGGCAGCGGCGCCGCGGTCGCGACCCCGGGGCCGTAACGCGACGCGTGGGCCGTAGGGTGGGCAACGGCGGCCCGGACATTTGTTTGATATCCGGCAAGATGTCCGCTGTTGCCCACGCGGTCGCGCTCTCCGCTACAACACTCGCCCACGCGGATAGGCCGACCGCGTGGGCAACGCGGACCGGGTGTTCCACATTCAATCGAAACGTCGGGGCCGACGTTGCCCACCCTATGGCACCCTCACTTGCACTTCGCTCCCGGCATGCCGTTCTTGAGCCACTCGGTGGCGGCCATCCGGTCGGGCGGGTTGACGCATTCGGCCGGATACTCGACGACGTCGAAGAGCTCCGGCATCCGCGTCTCCTTGTTGTAGCGATAGGTGCCGATGGCGACGCTCTCGATCCCCTGGGCGCCGTTGCCGATCGCCATCCTGATGGTGCCGCTGGGGGTGGCGAACTCCAGATGGCGGAAAGCCTCGGCGACCTCCTCGATGCTCGGGGCGCGGCCGGGAACCGCCGCCTTCTCCCAGGCGGCCTTCAGGCCGAGCAGGGTCTGGAACATGTTGTAGGCGGGAAAGTTCGGCCGGGTGCCGAAGCGCGCCTCGTAGGCTACCCGGAACCAGTTGTTGAGCGCATTGTCGCGGCCGAGCAGGTTTGGCGAGTCGCGGGCGCCGATGATGGTGCCGTCGGGCACCGTCGCGGCGCGGCGAAACAGGATCTGCTCGCCGACGGTGAGCACGAGCGGGGTGCGCTGGGTCAGCCCGCGCGCCATGCTCTGGACGATGAGGTTCTCCAGGTCGCCGTCCCAGAAGCTCGAATGCACGAAGGTCGAGTTGCCGATCAGCAGCGCGGAGATTTCGGCGCCGTACTCGCCGGCAAAGAGTTTCGGGAAAAGCGCCTTGTCGACGGCGGCCTGCGGGTTGATCGCCTTCATGGCGAGGACGAAATCCTCCCAGCTGTCCAGCCCCCACGAATAGTTCTGGTTGACGCCGGAAAAGCTCTTCATCTCCGGGAACCGGGCGCGCACATAGTGCGCCGCCGCCACGTTGTCGGAGGTGGCGTGCGGGGTGGGGCGAAAAACGTATTTGTAGGACGTATCCTCGAGCAGGCGCTTGGTGCCGCAGCCGTAGATGACGAGCAGCGTGTGCAACTCCTCGGCGACCGGAGCCGTGGCCAGGCAGTTGGCCGAGGAGAAATAGCCGACCACCGCCCTGGCGCCGTCGCGCTGCACCAGGTTGCGGAACTCGGTGACCACGCTGGCGGTGCTGCCGGCCTCGTCGATGATCTTTGCCTCGACCCGGGCGCCGGCGAGGCCCGGCTTGTCGTAGGGCGCCGGCAGCGCCCCGGCATTCATCGCCTCGATGACGATCTCCGCGGCGTTGCGGCTCGGCACGCCGACCGGCCCCGCCCCCGGCCCGCTGAGAAAGACCGGCAGGCCGATCTTGACCGTATCCTGCGCCTGGGCGCCGGCGGCGAGAACAATGGCCGACGTCGCGATCAGGCCTGCAAGCAGGCGCGGTCGGCGCGATCGTGCGGCTCGACGTTCAGGCATGGTTTCCCCCTTGTTTGTAGGATGGGTTGAGCCATCAGGGCGTTCACGCCCGTCTTCGCGGTTGCCCGGCTCGTTGATGGGTTTCGCCATAGCCCGCGAAGACGGGCGTGAACGCCCTTATGCAGCTCAACCCATCCTACACGGATCGCGACGTCGGTGCGGCAATCAACGGGCGCATCGTCTCCGACTGCGGCCACAGCAGCGCCATGCCGGCAAGGCCGCCGAGAAGCTGCACCAGCGCGGTGATCGTATAGCCGGCAAAATAGCCCTCGAGCGTGGTGGCGGCGGTCTCGATCACGCTTCCCATCACGGCCGGGGCGAGAATGCCGGCCGAGGTATGGATCGCGATATAGATCGCCATGACGGCGGCGCGCTGCGACACCGGCGTGAAGCCGGCGATGATCGGCGGGCACACCACGTAGATCGAGCCGCTCAAGCCTCCGCCGACGACGAGCAGGGCGATCTGCCAGGCGGGGCTCGCGACATGCGGCGCCGCCAGGATGAACAGCCCGCCGGCCGCCAGCGGCGCGGAGCCGAGCACGCCGCGCGCCAGCCGCGAGGAGACCCCGCGCACCATGAGAGCCTGGGAGACCGCGCCGGTGGTCAGCACCACCGCGGCGCCCATGATCCACGGCAGCGCCGACAAGAGGCCGGCGCTCGCCTGCGAATAGCCGAGCCCCTTGACGATGAACGGCGTGAACCAGGTGATGCCCAGCGACAGCGCCCAATAGGCGCCGAAGCACGCCAGACAACAGCCGATGAAGGTCGGGCTGAGCAGCAGACGCCGGTAGGGCACGCGCTCGACGGCCGCGCTGCCGCCTGCCGGCGCCGGATCGGCGACCGGTCCGTCGCGGCCGAGCGAAAACCACACTGCCACCCAGACGAGGCCGACGGCGCCGAGCGCGAAGAACGCCCAGTGCCACGAGTAGTTGACGATGATCCAGTTGAGCGCCGGAAGCGCGATCACCACGCCGATCGCCGAGCCCTGCGTCAGGATCGCGGTCGGCAGCGCGCGGCGCTCGTCGGGGAACCACTTGTAGAGCGCATGGACGGCGACCGAGAACGCCGGCCCTTCGCCGGCGCCGAGCAGGATGCGGCAGACCATCAGGGTGGCGAGGCCGACGGTGCCGACCATGGGGAACTGCACCAGCGCCCAGGACAGCGCCAGCGCGAAGATCACCCAGCGCGTCGGCGCCCGGTTGGCGATGAAGCCGACCAGGATGGTCGACGCCGAGAACAGGAAGAAGAAGCTCGAGCCGAGCAGACCGAACTCTTTGGGCGAAAGCCCGAGCTCCGTCATGATCGGCACTGCGGCGAGGCCGACCACCGCCTTGTCGGCGAAATTGACCAGCATGTAGAGAAACAGCAGCGTCGTGATGGTCCACGCGCCCTTGGGCGTCGGTCCGTCAACCATCATGCATCCTCTCGCAGGAAGCTCATGGGTCGCGAGCACCAGGCTGACGTATCGGAAGGCAGATCCGCAGTCGGCGAAACGACCTGGCGTCATCCTTTCCCTGCGCGCCCGATTTGACAAGCCGCGGCGGGTTGCATTGTCCGGGCGCCATGCTCGCATGGCGAGTCCGCCGGCGTGTCGGGGTCGGTCGGCTATGAACCGCCGGCTCCCGGAAGCCGGAAGGCCGCCGCTATGTGAGGAACGCCAGCAGGTCGGCGTTGACCTGGTCCTTCGGCGTGGTGCCCATGCCGTGCGGCGCACACTTGTAGACCTTGAGCGTCGCGCTACCCGTATGCCCTGGCCTGCGGGTGGAACGATCGTGCCGCGATGATGCCGAGCCCGATGAAGATCGCCATGACCACGAGCTGCGCGATCAGGAACGGCGGCTCGGACTGCGTCGGCGCCAGGGGTTGCAGGGCGGGCAGCTTCTGGAAAGCCTGTACGACCAGGACGAAGACGTTCAGGTAGAGCGCCAGCACGGCGCCGACGACGTAGATCAGGCGCCATGTTCCGGAAAGGTGCGAGCCGTAGAGCGCGAACAGCGCCACCGCCAGCGCCACCAGCGAGATGATGCCGAGCGCGTGCGACGGCATGAACTTAGCGGCGGGGAAGAAGAAGCCGGTCGCGCTGGTCAGCACGGTGGTGGCGAGGAACAGCGCCGTCCAGCCATCGAGGCTTTTCCCCTTCACCATGCCGAGCACCACGATGATCCCGGAGGCGATGGCCACCAGGCTGATGATCACGTGGATGACAGTGAAGGTCGAGGTCGACATACCGAGGATCATGACACGCGTCCTTTTGCAGGGCCCGGACCAATAGGTGTGACGGAATTGCCGATCGAGGTGATTGCGGACGATAGCACATGGACCGCATCCGGGAACAGGAGGGCAGCACGCGACCGGGCTCTCTTTCACGTGATTGGCATGGGCGACATTGGCTGATCTACCCTGCATCCCGATCAGGCTTGGTGGTCATCCAGCCCGGGCCCGTCGAGTGGCGCATGGTGCGGCAAACCGATGTCCGGTGCGCCCAAACATGCTCTGTCGAGGATTGAGACATCATGTCCGTGCCGACCCGATCGATCATCGACACGCGACGCGACCAGATATTCCCCGTCCTGGAGGCTTCCGAGCTCGAGCGGGTGCGTCGCTTCGGCGAGGTCTGCCGCTACGGACCGGGCGAGGCGCTGGCCCAGGTCGGCGAGGTCGGCCGCGGCCTCATCGTCATCCTGGCCGGCGAGGTCGACGTCACCCGGCACGACGATTGGGGCTCGCGGGTGCCGATCGTCACCCACGGTCCGGGCTCCTTCATGGGCGAGCTCGCCACGCTGGCGGGCCGGCCGGTCCTGGTGGACGCCCATGCGCGGGGACCGGTCGAGGCCTTGATCATTCCGCGGGACCGGCTGCGGGCTTTGCTGATCGCGGAAGCCGAGCTCGGCGAGCGCATCATGCGGGCGCTGATCCTGCGTCGCGTCGCCATCCTCGAGATCGGGGCCGGCGGACCGGTGATCGTCGGGCATGCCGGGAACGGCGACGTGCTGCGGCTCCAGGGCTTTCTCCGCCGCAACGGCCATCCGCATCAAACCCTCGACCCCGACACCGACCCGGAGGCGAGGGCGCTGGTCGAGCGCTTCCACGTCGACCCCGGCCAGCTGCCGATCGTCGTGTGCCCGGGTGGACAGTTGCTGCGCAATCCCGGCGAGGTCGAGCTCGCGCGCTGCATCGGGCTGGTAGGGCCGATCGACCCCGGTCGGGTCTACGACGTGGCCGTCGTCGGCGCCGGGCCGGCGGGCCTTGCCACCGCGGTCTATGCGGCGTCCGAAGGGCTGTCCGTGCTGGTGCTCGACTGCCGCGCGTTCGGCGGCCAGGCCGGGGCCTCGGCGCGCATCGAGAACTATCTGGGATTTCCGACCGGGATCACCGGCATGGCGCTGATGGCGCGGGCCTACAACCAGGCGCAAAAATTCGGGGCCGAGATGGCGATCCCCGACGAGGCGACCGGCCTTCAGGCATTGGACGATGCCGACGCCGGCCGCTACGTCCTGAAACTCGCCGGCGACGAGCAGGTGGGCGCCCGCTCGGTGGTGGTCGCCAGCGGCGCCCGCTATCGCCGGCTCGCGGTCGAGAATCTGGACGCGTTCGAGGCCGCGTGCGTGCACTATTGGGCCTCGCCGCTCGAGGGCAAGCTGTGCGCCGGCCAGGAGGTGGCGCTGGTGGGCGCCGGCAACTCGGCGGGCCAGGCGGTGGTCTATCTGGCGAGCCGGGTCGCCAAGGTCTGGCTCCTGGTGCGCGGGCCGAGCCTGGAAGCCAGCATGTCGCGCTATCTGGTCGACCGGATCGGCGGGCTCGCCAATGTCGAGGTGCTGACGCAAGCCGAGATCAGCGGCCTGGAAGGCCGCGACGGCATGCTGGAGGCGATCCGCTGGCGGCAGGGCGCGTCGGGCGAGGAGGTCAGGCGGCCGATCCGCCACCTCTTCCTGTTCATCGGAGCGGATCCCAACACCGACTGGCTCAAGGGATCGGGTGTCGCGCTGGACGCCAAGGGTTTCGTGCTGACCGGGGCGGACGCCGGCGACCGCCGGCTGCTGGAGACGAGCCGGCCCGGCGTCTTCGCCATCGGCGACGTCCGCGCCGGCTCGGTCAAGCGGGTCGCCGCGGCGGTCGGCGAGGGTGCCCAGGTGGTGGCGGCGCTGCACGGCTTTCTGGCCGCGGCCGGCCGCGCGCCGGCGGTCGCCGGGGTATCCGCGGAATCGGACCGCGCCCGCGCGTCGGGATGACTTGCGCGATCCGCGACAGCCGCCCACTTGAGACCGGTGGCCTTTCCATCAGCGTGAGGAGCGAGGCATGACCAAGGTCATCTACCAGATCGTCGAGCATGACGGCGGCTGGGCCTACCGGGTCGACGGCGTCTACTCCGAGCCTTTTCCGTCCCACGACCTGGCGCGAAGAGCCGCCGAGCGGGCGGCACAGGAGCAGGTCGTCCCGGGAACCGCGACCGGCATCTCGTGGGAGGACAAGGACGGCCGCTGGCACGAGGAGGTGACGCGCGGCGACGATCGGCCGGAGACCGAGGTGGAGGGGTGAGGGTGGATGCGGGCTTGAGTTGAGACTATCCCGCTCCAGCTGACGCATGAGCCCGTCGTCGTGCGGGCTTGTCCCGCGCAGCCACGTCTTTCAAGCAACAAGCAAGACGTGGATGGCCGTGACGAGCACGGCCATGACGCCGAGGGGCGGGGCCCGCACCACCTACATCACAAAAACCCCCTTGCCGCTGGTCTGCTGATCGAACAGCCGATAGGCCTCCTCGGCCTGGTCGAGTGTCCAGCGATGAGTGAACAGCGCGTCGACCTTGATGCCGCGGTCGGCGACGAAGCGCGCGCAGTCGGCCTGGCCGACCGTGGAAAAGGTCCACGAGCCGATGATGGTGAGCTGCTTGCGCAGCATGTCGGGGCTGACGTCGATCGTCACGTTGCCGCCCTCGCCGACGAAGCACACGGTGCCCCAGGCGCGGGCGGAGCGCACCGCGGTGACCCGCCCGTCCGGGGTGCCGGACGTGTCGAGGGTGAGATCGGCGCCGAGGCCGTGGGTGAGCTCGCGGATGGCGCCCACCGGATCGTTGGCGCGCGGATCGATTGCGACGTCGGCGCCAAAGGCTTTGGCCCGCTCCAGACGCTCGGCGCTGATGTCGAGCGCGATCACGCGGGCGCCCATGCGGCTCGCGAGCTGGGTGGCGGAGAGGCCGACCGGGCCCTGGCCGACGACGGCGAGCGTGTCGCGGCCGGAAAGCTTCATGCGCTGCAAGGCGCCGTAGGCGGTGCCGGTGCCGCAGGAGATCGCGGCGCCGGTGGTGAAACTGAGCTCATCGGGCAGCGGCACCAGGGTGTGCGCCGGCACCTTCATGTAGGGGGCATGTGCGCCGTGGCCGGTGGCGCCGAACACGGTGGTGCCGGCAACGCACATCTGCGACCAGCCGGTGAGGCAGTGCGGGCAGGCGCCGCAGCCGGTGTAGTGGTGCACCATGACGCGGCTGCCGACCGCCGCCGCACCGGCGTCGACGCCGGGGCCGAGCGCCGCCACCACGCCGCAGGGCTCGTGCCCGGCGATGAGCGGGCCAGCCGCCACCTTGGCGAGGCCGAGCGAGGCGGCCCCGCCCGCGGCGCGATAGTATTTGAGATCGCTGCCGCACATGCCGGAGGCCTTGATCTCGAGCACCACCTCGCCCGGGCCGGGCTCCGGATCGGGAAATTCTTTCAGCTCGAGCTTGCGATTGCCGAGGAATGTCACGCCGCGCATGGTTTCCTCCCTGTTTCCTGCCGAGCATAACACGTAGGGTGGGCAACGGCGGCCCGCGCATCACCGTTTGGCACGGTGCGTATTCCGCCGTTGCCCACGCGGTCAAACCGTCCGTCGGTCCGACCGCGTGGGCAAGGCGGACCAGGCGTGGAGCATCAAACAAAAGGCCGGAGGCCGCCTTGCCCACCCTACGGCTTCGCCACCGCTACGCGGCGGCGACCTGCCGCGGCTGGTAGATCGCGGTGTGAAAAATCCGCGCGACCGGGCGGGCGCCGTTCGCCAGCACCACGCCGTCGAGCTCGACGAAGCGGTGGCCCTTGCGCTCGTAGTTGTCGACGACCTTCGCGCGCACCGACACCTCCTCGCCGACCCTGAGGCAGGAGAAATTCTGCACCCGGCTGCCGACATGGATCCACGGCCCGAGCACCACGTTGTGGGTGAGCGCCCAGTTCATGGTCCGCAAGATCAGGCCGGGATGGCCCAGGCGCTTGCGCCCATAGAGCGGATCGCTCTCCCTGAGGTCGGCGAGATACTGCGCGGCGAGGGCGTCGGTGAGGCGCAGCGGCCGGATGCCGAGGGAGGCGCCGGGCTTCAGCGAGCTCTCGTCCGCCGGCGGACGGTT
The DNA here is from genome assembly GCA_963755055.1 of uncultured Alphaproteobacteria bacterium. GTDB lineage: Bacteria > Pseudomonadota > Alphaproteobacteria > Rhizobiales > Xanthobacteraceae > AP-16. Next base: position 156,775 of record CAVWIS010000034.1, read on the forward strand.
TGCCGGCGGATCGGATTTCTCGAACAGGCCGGGGTCCGGCGCCGGCGGCGCCGCGTCCGGCAACGACGCGCGGCCGGTGGCGCAAAGCTCGCCGCGGCTTGCGACCTCGATGGCGAGCCCGAGGTTGTCCGGCGGAGCCGTGACCGTCGCGATCTCGCCGTCATAGACCGGCTTGAGAAACCGGCACTCGGCGCTGCCGCGCTCGAGGAAGGCGCGGCCCCAGTTCTGCACCGGCAGATGCATCATGTAGGCGTAGACGTCGACGCCGGGCACCAGCGCGCCGCCAAAGCCGAATTTCTTCGCCACCTCGTCGTCGTGGATCTTGTTCTCGGATTCTCGCGACGTGTTGTAGGCCTGGACGCGGTAGGCCTCGAGCTGCGACACGGTCATGCAAGTGTCCTTCTTTACAGCGCGGCGGCGAGCGCCGCTGCGGTATCCTTGCCGGCGGTGACCGGAATGATCTCGAACTCGGCGAGGTCCGACCACTCGGCGACCCAGCGCTGGAGCAAGGTGACGTCGTCCGCCTCCATCAGCTGGAAGCAGCGGCCGAGATCGGCCGATACGTAGCTGCTGACGAAGGCGAGGCCTTCGGGCATCTGGCGGCCCTTGTCGCGAAACCGGCGGTACGCCGCCTTGGCATCCTGCCCGCGGAATTTCTCGATCACCATGAACAGCACGGAAAAAGCCTCCAGACAGGTCAGCGAAAGAGCGACCGCAGCCAGATCGTGACGACAATGCCGACCAGCAGCAGCGCGGCCGGCGGCCCGAGAACCAGCGCCGCATCGATGAGAGAAAATCCGGTGGCATAGCCGTCGCCGATGCGAAATCGCGTGCCGACGATGAAGCCGATCCAGCCGAGACTGACGACGGCCCATATCAAGGCGGCCAGTCTTGCGCCGGTCATGTGCAATTTCTCCGCGCGTCATGGCCGGGCATGACGACAGAAAAGTCGAGCCTCGAGCGTGACCTAGGCATCGACCACGACATAGCTTTCCTCGACGGTGACCACAAAAGTCTCCGCCACGTAGGGGCCCTCGACCAGCGCGCTGCCGGTCTCGACCGCCACCTCGTAGGCCTTGGTGCGGATGCGCGAGGGCTCGCACCAGGATTTTCCGGTGCACACGTCGAACTCCCAGCCGTGCCACGGGCAGCGCAGGATCTCTCCCGGCCGGCTGTAGCGGTACTCGCCGGGCTGCGGCGCCTCGATCAGCCCGATCAGCCGTCCGTCGATCAGGCTGCCGCCCTGATGCGGGCAGCGGTTGAGCAGGGCAAACAGCTTTCCGTCGATGTTGAAGATCGCGATCGGGCGGCCGTCGATGGTCACCAGCTTGCGGCTGCCCGGCGGAAAATCCTTGAGCGCCGCGACGACGTGCTTGCTCATGAGGGACCGTAGGGTGGGCAAATCGCCCGCACCGGAGAACGGCACGTGATGCTGATCTCGGGCGATTTGCCCACGCGGGAGGCGAGCGCGTGAGCCACGAACCGAATCACAGGCCGTAGACCGCCTTGGCGTTGCCGAGGAAGAGCTTTTGCCGCTGCGCTTCGCCGAGCGGCAGCGGCAGGGCGCGGGCGGGATCGTCCCAGTCCCAGTGCGGGTAGTCGGTGGCGAACAACAGCTTGTCCCAGCCGATCCATTCGATGGTATCGAGCAGATGTTTTCGGGTGTCCGGCTCCTCCATCGGCTGGGTGGTGAGCCAGACGTGATCGCGGATGTATTCCGACGGCAGGCGCTTGAGATGCGGCGTCTCGTCGGGCATCCGCGCCTGCACCTTGTCGAGCCGCCAGGCGAGCGGCGGCAGCCAGGCAAACCCGGCCTCGACCAGGATCACCTTGAGCCCGGGAAAACGCTCGAATACCCCTTCGATCACCATGCTGGTCAGCACCGACTGGCAGCACTGGGCGTGCCCGGCCATCTCCTCGACGTAGAACGACGGCCAGCCGCCGCCGGTCACCGGAAAACCGCCATAGCCGAAGGCGTGGACCGCGACCGGAAGCTTGGCGCGCACCGCCGCCTCGTAGATCGGCCAGTAGCGGCGCTGGCCGAGCGGCTCGGCGGTGCGGCTGAGCAGCAGCACCTGGGCGAAGTTTGCATCTCCGGCCCGGCGGTCGATCTCCTGCGCCGAGGCGACGCCGTCCTCATAGGGAACCACCACCGAGGCTTTCAGCCGCGGCTCCTTCTCGGTCCACCAGGCGACCTGCCAATCGTTGATGGCGCGGCAGAACGCGGCGGCGAAATCCTGGTTCTGCAGGCCCTGGCCGTTGCGCAGCGGGTTGAGGATGCCGAGCTCGACATTGTTGGGGTCGAGATGCTGTTTCCGCATGAAGTCGAGGTCGCTGCCGGGCTTGCCGCCGCCCGGCGGATAGGCGTCGCGGCGCGAGGCATCGGGCTGGCCCTTGGGATAGGCCGGGCCGCTCTGATAGCCCTGGCGCGGAAGAATCCCGTAGGTCTCCATGTGGTGCTGCCAGCGCTTCTCCAGAAAAGGATAGACCTCCTTGGGAAACGACTTCGGATAGGGATGGATGTCGCAATCCGCGATCGCGATCTTTTGCGGCGTCACCAGCTCCGGGCGGACCTTGACCTGCACGTTCATGACAGCGTCTCCGCGATGCGCGAGTAGGTTTTCAGCGGATTATCGACCGTGATCTTGCGGATCAGGCCGGCATCGAGCCCCTCGGGCAGCACGTCCTCGCCGTCGAACTGCCAGTGGGGATAGTCGGTGGAGAATAGCAGAAGCTCGTCGGAACCCATATGGTCGATCAGCCTTCCGAGCTGGTCGGCCTCAGGCGGGGCGTCGACCGGCTGCAGGGTGAGGCGCACGCTCTGCCGCACGATCTCGGTCGGCGAGCGGTCGACCCAGGGGATCTCCATGCGCAGGCCGCGCCAGTATTTTGTCAGCCGCCACAGATGCGCCGGCAGCCAGGTGAACCCCGACTCCATCAGCACCACGGTGAGGTTCGGGAATTTGCCGAACACGCCCTCGCAGATCAGGCTGGTGAGCTGCGACTGGAACGCCACCGCCTGCGCCGCATAGTCCTCGGTATAGTAGGACGGCCAGCCGACCCCGGTCACCGGGTGGCGGTAGCCGCTGCCCGCATGGATGCCGATCGGCAGGCCATGGCGCTCGGCGGCCGCGTAGATCGGCCAGTACTGGCGGCGGCCGAGCGGCACCTCGCCCATCACCAGCAATAACACCTGGACGAAGCGGCGGTCGGCGGCGCAGCGCTCGATCTCGTCCACCGCCATTTCGGGGTTCTGCACCGGCACCACGATCGAGGCGCGCAGCCGCGGCTCGCGGTCGAGCCATTCGCGCGCCATCCAGTCGTTCACCGCGCGGGCAAAGCCCGCCGCCATGTCCTCGCTGAACAAGAGCTGGACACCATACAGGCAGTTGCAGATTGCCCGCGCCGAGCCGAACTGGTCGAGCGCCTGGCGGCGCAGCTGGTCGAGGTCGGTGCCGGCCCTGCCGCCGTCGACGCGGTAATCCGGCCGGGCGGTGAGCGGCGCATTCTCCGGATAGGCGATCGAGGAGAGCTCGTGCATGCCGCGCTGCGCCACGGTCTCGCGCCAGTGGTCGTCGAGATAAGGCAGCAGCGCCTTCAATCCGGGAACCGCCGGATGAATGTCGCAGTCGATGCTCCCGGGCGCCGGGATCTTCATGGAGAGGCTCGCTTGGTGCCGCTGCTCAACCCATAACGCGTATGGTGCCCGCCAATGCATGTCGATTTGGGCGGACTTCCATACCGCCTGCGCAAGGGCGGGGAAAGGCCCGGGCGTCGCCGCAGCGCCGGACAGCCGCATGGCCACACAAAAAGCAACCCCCGCGCGGGGGCGGGGGCGATGGCCAGGACAACAGGGGGGGAGGGGGGATTGCCCTGGTCACTTGCCGCTACAACGGCGCATGACCGCGGACGGTTCCCACGGCCTCCAAGTTTTTTTGGTGCGCGCCCGACTACTTCGGTGCCTGGGCGGGCGGCGGGGTATCGCCGTAGGTGTTGATGGTCCGCACCACGTTGGAGATCGGCCGGCCCGCGGTTCCCGCACCCTTGACCTCCTGCGCCATCATGGCGTCGTACTGCGGAACGGTCGCTACGGGGTCCTTGGCCTTGATCTGCACAACCTTGTAACCCCCGGCCTGCAGCTGGCGCAGGAGCTCCGGCAGTGCCTGGGCGGTATGCGCCTGGAAATCGTGCATCAGGATGATGCCTTTGCCGCGCTTCTTGAGCTTGTTCATCACCGAGGCGATGATCTGCTCCGGCTTGCGCAGCTTGAAATCGAAGGAATCCATGTCGGTGGACCAGACCGCTACATTGCGCTCGCCCAGATAGGTCAGCATGTCGGGTGGATGGCGCAGGTACGGCGCGCGGAAGAACGGCGATTCCTTGGTGTCGCCGAGCGCCAGCTGCACGGCGCTGATGCCCTTCTCGACCTCATCCTTGGCCTCGGCGGCCTTCTTCGATAGGTCCGCATGCGACCAGGTGTGGCTCCCGATCGTGTGGCCGGCCGCCGCGACCTCCTTGAGGATCTCCGGATGCCACATCGCGTGCTTGCCGATCGGGAAGAAGAGCGCCTTGGTGCAGTGGTGCGCGAGCGCGGCGAGCACCGCCGCCGTGTTATTCGGCCACGGCCCGTCGTCGAAGGTGAGCACCACCTCGTTGATCTTGAGGAAGTCGTAGGCCTTGAAGTGCTCGAAGCCAAAACCGGGGCCTCCGGTCGTATCGATCTCGACCACGCGGGCAACGCCGAGGGCGTTCGGATTGCCCGGGCATGTGGGCGCGGAGGCTGCGACCGGCGCGGGGGCAGGGGCCGGTGCGGCGCTCGGCGCCGTCGGCGCTGCGGCTGCGGCCGGGGGCGCTGCGGGCGGCGTCGGGCCGGCCGCGAGAGCCGCAACCGAGGTGGCGGTGGCGAACGCCCAGGCCACAGCCAGGCGTGTTGCTGTTGAACGCATCGAAATCTCCCTCCCCGCCGCGGACCGGCACGGTCGCGAGCCGGCGGAATATAGCGGAAAATCCGGATAGAAGAAGGCGAGCAAGCGCCAACCAGAGGGAGCGGCGTCGGGTCGCACCGGGTCGCGGAAAGGGTCCGGAGCTGCCCCGCGGAAAGGCGGCTCAGGCGCCTCAACCGACCGGGAGGTAGCCGAACCTTGCCATCTGGCCGGCGTGATCGCGGACCACGCGGTCGACCTGCTGCGATGTCAGGATCTCCTTCCATTGGCCGGCGCGACCCTCGCGAAAGAACCGCTCGGCCGCCTGGGGCTTCTCGCGAAATCCCTTCTCGTCCTCTTGGGCGCGCAGGCGGCCGAAGGAGGCAAGCTCGATCGCCTGCCCGAGCTCGGCAGGGCTCGCCGCCAGCAGCAGGTGCCGGGCGAGACCGCCGAACGCCTTGTCGGGCTCGGCCAGCATGTCCTCGTAGCGCATCACGTAGATCGCGCGGTGCGGCTTGCGGGTCCAGCTCGCCACGTGCTGGCTCCATGAGCCGTAGACTTCGTAGACTGCCTCGTCGCCGACACCGGTCTCGAAATCCTCGGCTCCCATCATGTCGATCGCCTGATCGATCGTGCCGCCACGGTGGTGGGCAAGCGAGATCGCCACGTCGAGCGGGTTGCGCACGATGTAGACGGCGCCCGAGGTCACGGCGAAATTGATGGTCGTCGCGCCGCGGTCGGTGACCAGCGCATGATGGGTTTTCACGAAAACGAGGCCGTCGAAGGCGTCGGCGATCTGCTGCTGGACCTTGTGGCGGACGGAGGCGATCTCCCGGCGGTGCTCGGTGCCCGGCGCGAACCCGAGCGCGGCCGTGTAGAGCGGCTTGGCGATATCCCAGAACGAGAACCGCACCAGCTCGTTGATGTCCTGCTCGCCGGCTTCGTTCCCCTGGACCCGCAGAAGGTTATGGATGAACGAGCGCGTCCAGGTATTGCCCGAGCGCGGATAGGAGGCGAGCCAGACGATGCCGGTTCTGGGCGCTTCGCCCGCGCGCTCAGCCTCGCTCACCGCCGCGCGCTCAGTTTCGCTCACCCTCGCCCCCTCTGAGCCTGACCGGAGGGAATGGTGCGGCCATACTGCGGCAAATTCACGGACGGCGCCGCCTGTGGCCGCTTTGTCACGTCCGGCGTTTTTCCGGCGTGGAGGCGGATTTAAGCCTCCCGCTGATTGACCGCAATTTCCGGTTTACGTAGCGTCGTACCATCGGACTCATGCGGCTGGGGGGCGGCATATGGGTGGGGCACGATCGCAACGACACACGGCGGCGCGCGCCGCCCTTTATGCCGGCGCCTCGGCGCTCGCCATCGCGGTGGCGGTCCCGCAGGCACACGCCGCAGACCTGATTCCCGTCAAGGCGCCTCCGGTCGTCGACAACGGCGAGTTCCGCGCCTTCGTCGAGGGCGGAGCCGTCTGGACGGCCGGCGATCCGGTTCGCGGCTTCTTCCCGACGCTCGCCCCGAATGCGGGCTTCTATGGCGGATTCGGCATCCTGGCCGGTCAGCCGGGCAGCCTCGCCCAGCGGCCGCGCCTGGGCTGGGAGGCCGCCACCGGCTTCGATTATCGGTTCGCCGGCTCGCCCTGGCATGTCAGCGCACAGTTCCGCTATGGCGAGAGCCGGTCGTCCGCGCAGGGCCCGGCCAGCACCCTGACGGTTGCGGGTTTCTATGGTCTCGGTACGACGCTGACCGGGACCTCCTCGTCGGCGGCGAACGACCGGGAGACCCACTGGCTCGCCGATTTCGCGGTCGGCCGCGACGTCAATATCGGGGGGAACCCGCTGCAGCTCAAAGCCGGCGTCAGGATTGCCGAGCTCAGCTCGCGGCTGAACACGCTCACCAACGCCAACATCACGATTACGGGCATTCCTCCCAATCCCTTCGGCATCACCAGCCTTGCCTATTTCTATAATGTGGATAACCGCCAGAACACGAGCTTCCGGGGGGCCGGTCCGCGGGTCGGGTTCGAGGGCGCGGTGCCGCTCGGCGGCAGCTGGCAAATCGACTACCAGGCGGATGGCGCCCTGCTGTTCGGCACCCGGCGCCTCGACAATCCGGTGATCACGACGTTCACCTCGGTGCCGCTGCTTTTCGGCGCCACGAGCTTCCTCACCAACACGGCGAATCAGCACGGCGCCGTGGTCCCCAATCTCGATGCCCAGCTCGGCCTGTCGTACTGGCTCAACCCCGGCCTCAAGCTGACGGCGAGCTATCGGGTCGATGCCTATTTCGGGGCGCTGTCGACCTACGATCCGACCGCGCTCGATCAGACCAAGGTCGACCGCATCTTCCACGGTCCGCGCCTGACGCTGACCGGCGTGCTCACGCCCGACCCGCGCATCGCCGCGGTCGCGCCCGCCGGGTTCTTCAAGGCGCCGCCGCCTCCGCCCAGAGGCGAGTTCACCGCCTATGTGGAGGGCAGCGCGTTCTGGACCCAGGGCGACCCGATCTACACGTTCTATCCGGGCGTCCTGTTCAATCCCGGCTACTTCGCTCTCAAGCCGCGGATCGGCTGGGACGCCGCCGCCGGGTTCGACTGGCGGGCTCCCGGCTCCGAGTGGCACGTCAGCGCGGCCTTCAACTACGGGCAGGCGCGGATTTCGGACAGCGCCTCGAGCGCGATCACCGCGACGATTCCGTTCATCGCGCCTGGCGCAACGTTCACGGAATCGCAGCCGGTCAACAGCAGCCACCGCGAGACCCACTGGACGGCGGATTTCGCCGTCGGGCGCGACGTCATGCTGGGGGCCGATACGATCCAGGTGAAGGGCGGCGTACGCGTTGCCGAGCTCACCGCGAAGACGAGTACCCAGTCCAACTCGGCGATCAACATCACGAGCCCCGTGCCGTTCACCGTCATTGGCGGCATTCCGCTGAGCTCGTTCTCCTATTTCGACAACTACGACAGCCAGCAGGAGAGCAGGTTCCGCGGCGCCGGCCCGCGGATCGGCGTCGAAGGCTCGGTACCGCTGCGCGGCGGATTCATGCTGGATTTCGCCGCGGACGCCGCGGTCCTGTTCGGCTCCCAGTCGTTCCGCGTGGTCACCACCGACACCTTCTTCGGCGTGCCGGCGGGCGTTTTCCCCACCTTGACGGCGGTCAACGTCACCGACACCAAGGAGAACGCCATCGTCTACAACGCCGACATCCAGGCCGGCATCTCCTACTGGGTGACGCCCAATCTCAAGCTCAGCGGTGCCTACCGGATCGATGCCTTCTTCGGCGCGCTGCGGACGCTCGACGCCCAGGGCAATCCGACCAAGGTCGACCGCATCTTCCATGGGCCCCGAGTCGCCGCCACGGTGAAGTTCTAGAGTCGCGGCCGGCGCCAAGTCGCGCAACCATCGGCTCGCGACGCGCATTATTGATGCGGGCGCGAGGGCATCGGCAGTGGCGGATCGCAGCACGGCCTTCATCTTCGATCTCGACGGCACGCTGGTCGACAGCGTCTACCAGCACGTGCTCGCCTGGCACGAGGCGCTGGTTGCGGAAGAATCTGCCGCTGTCGGTGTGGCGCATCCACCGGCGCATCGGCATGTCGGGCGGCCTGCTCACCAATGCGCTGCTGCGCGAGATCGGGCCAGGAGATCACGCCGGAGCGCATCGAGCGGCTGCGCATCGGCCACACCGCGGCGTTCCGCCGCCGCATGGCGGAGATCGTGCCGTTGCCGGGAGCCCGCGAGCTTCTGGCGACGCTGACCCGCGTCGGCACGCCGTGGGCGATCGCCACCTCGGGCCGCATGGAGACCGCCGGCGGGTTGATCGCCATGCTGGGCGTCGATCCGGCGCTGGTGCCGGTGGTGACCCGCGACCAGGTGCGCTACGCCAAGCCCGACCCCGATCTCTTTCTCACCGCCGCCGAGCGTCTCGGCGTCGAGGCTGCCAATTCGGTGGTGGTCGGCGACAGCGTGTGGGACCTGCTGGCGGCACGCCGCGCCGGCGCGCTCGGCGTCGGCGTGCTGTCGGGCGGCTATGGCATCGACGAGCTGCGCGACGCCGGCGCCTACCGGGTCTACGAGGACCCCGCCGACCTGCTCCGGCATCTCGACGAGGTCGGCGTGCGCGAGGCGTATTGACCGGGACCCGAACGGCGCGCTCGACAGGGCGCGGCGATGCAATAAAATCCGGTCCCGGAAAAATCGCCAAGCCCGAGGAGACCCGATGTCCGCCACCAAGACGCTGCACGTGCGCGTCGACCCCGACCGTTGCCAGGGTCACAACCGCTGCAAGGCGCTGGCCCCGGAATTGTTCGAGCTCGACGAATTCGGCAATGCCCGCGAGATCGGCGACGGCACCGTGCCGCCCGGGCTCGAGGACAAGGCCTGGCTCGCCAAGTCGAACTGCCCCGAAATGGCGATCGAGGTCACCGAGGATTAGCTCGGCGACGACCGAACGAGCTGCCGGAAAAGCTGGGAGGAAACCGATGAGCGCCCGTCCGCCCGTCACCGACTGGACGAACGATTTCGACCATCTCGATCCGCGCTGGATCGAGAACCCCTACCCGATCTGGGACGAGCTCCGGGAAAAGTGCCCGATCGCCCATACCGACCGGTTCCAGGGCGTGTATTTTCCCTCGCGCTACGAGGACGTGCGCGCCATCGCCTACGACACCGAGCATTTCTCCTCGCGCCGGATCATCGTGCGCGAGACGCCGCCGCCGCGCATCCCGGCGCCGCCCATCACCTCCGACCCGCCGAATCATCGCGGCGCCAAGGCGCTGCTGCTGCCGGCCTTCACGCCCGACGCGGTGAAGCGCCACGAGGCGAAGACGCGCGAGATCTGCGGCGAGCTGATCGGGCGATTTTCCGGCAAGCCGGGCTGCGACGGGGCCACCGACTACGCGCAGGAAATTCCCGTGCGGGTAATCGCCCACATGCTCGGCATCCCGGCCTCCGACGGCGACCAGTTCCGCAAGTGGATCCGCGACGTGCTGGAGCTCGGCATCACCGACACGGCGGTGCTGATGCGCGCCACCGAGGAGATGAACGTCTACTTCATGAAGGAGGTCGCCAAGCGCCGCGCCGCAGCCCGGCGACGACCTGATCAGCTATCTGCTCGGTGCCAGGCTCGAGGGCGAGCCGCTCGCCGAATCCCACGTGCTCGGCACCTTGCGCCTGCTGCTGATCGCCGGCATCGACACGACCTGGAGCGCGATCGGGTCCTGCCTGTGGCATCTCGCCCGGCACCCCGAGGACCGCCGCCGACTCGTTGCCGAGCCCGACCTGATGTCCTCGGCGGTCGAGGAGTTTTTGCGCGCCTACGCGCCGGTGACCATGGCGCGCGAGGTCGTCAAGGATACCCAGGTCGGCGGCTGCCCGTTCAAGCGAAGGCCAGATGGTGTTGCTGTCGTTTCCCTCCGCCAACCGCGATCCCGCCATGTTCGAGGACGCCGACCGCGTCGTCATCGACCGCCAGCTGAACCGGCACATCGCCTTCGGGGTCGGCATCCACCGCTGCATCGGATCGAACCTCGCCCGCATGGAGATCACGGTGGCGCTGCAGGAATGGCTCGCGAAGATCCCCGAGTTCCGCCTCGACCAGTCGGTGGCGATGGCATGGTCCGAAGGCACCGTGCGCGGCCCGCGCCGGCTGCCGATCCTGTTCGGGTGACCGGCGTCTCGCGCATGTTCCGACGAGTGGATACCGGTTCGTCGACAAGAACATGCGCCACTCAACGATGAGAAAGTCGGGCTAGCCGGCGGCCAAGACTTCCTGCACGGCGCGCCAGGCCTCGTCGATCGCGGCGTGCGCATAGGCGTCCCAGCGCGCGTCGGAATTGGCGATGGCGATGCGGCCGAACGGCTGCCGCGCCGCCTCGATGGTGGCGGGCGCATCGTCGCCGTCGAACAGCGAGTTCGGCATGTAGGCATAGCCGTGCGACCAGCGATTGACGGTGATCGCCGCAATGTCGCGACCGCTGTCGAAGCCGCCGGGTCCCAGCATGCGGTCGAGGTCGAGGCGGATCTTCGTCTCGAAGTCCGCGAACGTCATGTCGAGCAGCTTTTGCCGGCCGATGCGGAACTGGTCGCGCGCGGTCGAGCCCGGCATTGGGCTCGCCGGGCACGTGGACGAGATGCAGGCCGATCGGCTCCGCCGGATCGCCAGGATGGCGGTAGCCGCCGAGGCTCACCGGATAGTCGAGCTTGAGGCGCGAGTGGAACGACATCGGCGCGGCGATCTCGTGGACGCCGAGCCTCACCCAGGGCTGCCAGTCGCGCACCAGCACCTTGTTGTAGACGACCGGCGTCTTGACGTTCTGCGCCAGCGCCTCGCGCTGCGCCTGCGGCAGCTCCGGCAGCAGGTGGGGAATGATCATGTTGAAGCAGGCGAGCACGACGTGGCGCGCCGCGATCCGGTGCAGACGGCCGGCCTCCACATAGAAGATGTCTACGCCGTCGGCGCCGTTGCGGACGCGGACGCAGGTGCTGTCGAGACGGATGCGCACGCGCTCGTCCGGGCGATCGAGCGCCGCATAGTCGAACGGGGCGAGAACCACGTCCTCCATGGTGCCGCCGGGCGCCACGGCCGGGATCAGCGCCCGCACCAGGAGGCGGGCGAGCGACGCATTGCCGTCGGGAAAATGGTAGATATAGGGCTCGTCTTTGTCCGGATTGGCATCCTGCGCGATGCCGAGGCCGGCGAAACCCGGATAGCCGGCGCCCATGGCGTCGAAGGCGGCGACCGCGTCGCAGCCGAGCCCGAAGAAGTCGAGCGTGCGGCCCTGGAAGCAGTTCGCCACGTCCTCGCCGCAGCCGCAGACCTTCACCAGATAATCGCGATAGCTCGTCTTCTTCAGCGCCGCGATTTTTTCGGCGCTGCTGCGGCCCGCCAGATAATCGGTGCGGCCCTCGTAGAGCCGGATCAGCTCGGCACGGGCCCGGTCGGGCAGCGGAAAGCCGGCGACGAATTCCCGCACCGGCCTGGCGTTCAGCTGGTCCGGCGCAATGTCGTCGGCCACCACCGTCATCGGGTCGCCGGTCGCCAGCGTGTCGCGACCAAACACCTCGCGCGGGAAGAACACGCCGCGGGAGAGCCCGAGCGAGGGATAGAGATTGCGCTCGAAGGCGGTCTCGAAGCGGGCGATGTCGACGCCGAGGTCCGCCAGCAGGCCCTTGGCGACGGGGCTGTAGAGCGATTTCGGCGATTGCAGCGACTCGCTGCCGCCATAGCCGAGGATCAGCCGATCGCCGATGCGCAGTTCGTTGCGCTTGGCGTGGCCGCCGAAATCGTCGTGATTGTCGAGCACCAGGATGCGGGCGTTGCCTTTGGCGCGCCGGTAGAACCAGGCCGCGGCAAGCCCGCTGATCCCGCCGCCCACGATGGCCAGGTCATGGATTTCCTCGACGGCGAGCCCATCGAGGGAAAATTCCTTGCCCTCGCGCGCGAGCGCATGCGCCACCTCGAAAGAGCCGGCGTGCTGCCCGCGCAGGCCGATGAGCGCCGGCGGATAGCGCCAGGGCGCAGCCTGGACCTGCGCGGACGGTGTCAAACCGGCGGCGATCGTCAGCGCGACGCCGTCGAGGAAATCCCGCCGGGTGATCGGAGCCACGGGAAGAGCCTTCGATCAACTATTCACGGGGGCGCGGAGGCGGCCCCGCGGCACGGATGTATTCGAGCCCGGTCGGCCCGCGCCCCAGGCTCCCGGGCATGAGATAGCCATTCTGCACGCCGCGGAACACCAGGAGGCAGAGCCCGGCGGCCATCAGCATCGCGGCGGAGAACAGCACCGGCGCGGCCGGGCTGCCGGCAAGGTCGCGGCTCATTCCGGCAAGGCCCGGCAACACCGCCATCCACACATAGTAGAGCGTGTAGAACACTCCCATCCCGGAGGCGCGGGCCTCGGGACGCAGCGTCTCGGCGGGAAGCGCCATGATGAGCCCGGCCGGCCAGCCGACGAACAGCACCAGCACCGTGAATGAAGCGATGGTGTTGACGCCGAGCACGAAGGCGACGATCGCCAGCGCGGCCAGCGCCAGGCCGCCGAGCATGAACAGGTTGGGCCGGCGCCAGCGCTCGGCGAGATGGCCGGCGAGCGGGATCGAGGCGATCAGCGACCAGCTGATCAGGCTGGTGACCGAGCTCGCCTCGGCCAGCGACAGGCTGCGGGTGGTGAGGAATTCCGGCGTGAAGGTGACGAACGCGATATAGGCGACGTTGTAGGTCCCCCAGATCAGCCCGGCCAATCCCACCAGGCGCCATTCGCGTCCGGAGAGGTCGATGGCGAGGCTGGCGGCGGTCTCCGACGCGGCGCCGGGCGGATCGCGATAGGCGAGCGCGATCAGCACCAGCGCGGCGAGCGACAGCCCGGCCACGACGTGCATCACGGCGCTCGGACCGTGGGCGAGCGAGAGCGGCACGAACGTCATGAGGCCGATGCCGATGCCGACCGGCCAGCTCACGATGAGGAGCGACATGGCGGTGACGATCTCGCGTCCGGCGAACCAGTCGGTCACCATCTTGGTGAGCAGGACGTTGAGCAGAACGGCGCCGACACCGCTGATCAGCCGGCCTGCCGCCATCATCGGGAACGACGACGCAATGCCCATCATGACGCCGCCGAGCGCCATCAGGGCGAGCCCGGCGAGGACGGCGCGCCTGGCGCCGAACCGCTGTCCGATGAGGCCTCCGGGCAGCGCCATGAAGACGCCGGGCAGCATGTACAATCCGATCAGGGTACCGAGCAGCGCGTAGTCGATGCCGAGCTCGCGGACGAGGCCGGGGCCGAGCGATCCGACCGTCTGGAACTGCAGCGCCATGGAGGTCCGCGCCAGGAACAGGATGGCGAGCACGAACCAGCGGTTCTTCGTCATCGTCACCACGTGAAAGGAACAGGCCATCACCCAGAACGGATGCGGCCCGCGAATATCGCCCCGTTGCAACCATAACCCGCAGCTCGCTCCGGCGGCCAGGGGACAATCGGAGCGCGGTTAAGAGTTTTGGCGCAAATCGCCCGAGATTGACAGACCGGGGTGCGACCCCTATGAACCGCACCCGTTCGGCTCTCGACGCGGCGCGGCCGCGGTCGGGATCGCGCCAATCCGTGTCATGCAATCCGCCATGAAGGTCGTGCCATGAAAGTCCGCAACTCGCTGAAATCCCTGCGCGGGCGCCATCGCGACAATCGGCTGGTGCGGCGCAAGGGCCGGGTCTACGTGATCAACAAGACCCAGCGCCGCTTCAAGGCTCGCCAGGGCTGAACGTCTGGCTTCCACGCGATCTTAGCGACTGCCGCACCAGCGCGGGTGGGTTCACGCGGCTTTGACGCGCAGACGCTTGCGAGCACGCGCCGATGCTCTAAGCTTACCGGCATGAGTCTGCGATTCCTTGCCGCCGCTCTTGCGCTGGCCGTGCTGGCGGCTCCCGGCAACCTGTGCTTCGGCCAGGTTGCCCCCCCAGGCGCCAGCCAGCCGCCCAGCATTCCCGAGCCGCCGGACAAGCTGCCGAAGAACCGGGTCGACCAGGGACGCAACATCGATTTCCTGTTCGAGGCGCTCAAGATCGCGCCCGACGACGACAGCGCCAAGCTGGTGGAGCATCGCATCTGGGCGTTGTGGATCGCCTCGGGCAGCGACACTGCCGACCTGCTGATGAGCCGGGTCAAGGCGGCGGCCGACACCAAGGATCTCGATCTCGCCATCCAGCTGCTCGACAAGATCATCGCCATCAAGCCCGACTATGTGGAGGCCTGGAACCGCCGCGCCACGATCTATTTCGGCAAGAAGGATTTCGGCCGATCGCTGGCGGACGTCGCCCAGGTCCTGGCGCGCGAGCCCCGCCATTTCGGCGCGCTCGTCGAGCTCGGCACCATCCTGCAGGAGATCGGCGACGACAAGCGGGCGCTCGAGGCCTATCGGCGGGCGGTCGCCGTGCATCCGCGCCTGCAGAAGATCCCCGACATGATCAAGACGCTGGCCGACAAGGTCGAAGGCCGCGACATCTGATCGCTTCGGCGCGCCGAAACCGGCTCAGGCGGCGAAACCCTTCGGTGTCACCTGCGTACTGTCGGGATGGCACGGTCTCCCGGCATGAATCTCACCATCGCGATTGTGCTGCTCCTCGCCGCCCTGGCATGCGCCGGCGTGGCCGGCTCGCGCCTGATCGAGCGGCGCCATCCGCCGGGCGGACGGTTCGTCGAGGTCACCGGCGGCAGGCTGCATGTGGTGGAACTCGGCCCGGCGGCGGCCGACGGACCGCCGGTGGTGCTGCTGCACGGCGCCAGCGGCAGCCTCACAGACATGCGGATTGCGCTCGGCGACCGGCTGGCGCGCCGCCACCGGGTCATCCTGATCGACCGCCCGGGCCACGGCTGGAGCGATCGCGGCGGCGGTGCCGGTGCCGAGCCCGCCCGCCAGGCGGCGCTGGTCGTCGAGGCGCTCGACCGGCTCGGCGTCGATCGGGCGATCTTCGTCGGCCACTCGTGGGCAGGCGCGCTGGTCGCCGCCCTGGCGCTCGCCCGTCCGGACCGGGTCGCCGGCCTCGTTCTGCTGGCGCCGGTGACCCATCCGTGGCCGGGCGGGATCTCCTGGTACACCACGGCCGCCGCCACGCCGATTGCCGGTGAGTTCTTGGCGCGCACGCTGGTGGTGCCGGTCGGCGCGTTGCTGCTCGAGGCCGGCGTCCGCCGCGTCTTCGCGCCGCAGCCGCCGCCCGAGGATTATGCGGCGCGCGCCGCGATCGCGCTGCACCTGCGGCCGGCCGAGTTCATCGCCAATGCGCAAGACGTCGCCGGGCTCAAGGCCGCGGTGGCGGAGCAGGCCCCGCGCTACGGCGAGATCATCGCGCCGGTGACCATCATCACCGGCGACCGCGACGCCACGGTGTCGCCGAGCATCCATTCGCGGACGCTCGCCCGGGCGCTGCCGCAGGCAAAACTGATCGTGCTCGCCGGCATCGGCCACATGCCGCACCACGCGGCGCCCGATCTGGTCGTTGCCGAGATCGAGCGGCTGGCGGACGCCGCGTTGGCGCAGCACGCGATCGCCCGCCCATAGAGCATCACTTGATCAGGAATGGCGTAGGCGAGCGTCTCTCACACGTCGCTCGCGTCGCCGCCGACGAAGGCGATGCGCACCATGTTGGTGGCGCCCGGGGTGCCGAGCGGGACGCCGGCGACCACGATGACGCGCTGGCCGGGCCGGGAAAAACCTTCGCGGAAAGCGATGCGGCAGGCGCGCTGCACCATGTCGTCCTGGTCGCGGGCATCCTGCGCCACCACGCAGTGGACGCCCCAGACCACCGAGAGTTTTCGTCCCGTCGACTGGTTGGGCGAGATCGCCACCACCGCCGGCAGCGGCCGCTCGCGGGAAACGCGCAGCGCGGTCGCGCCCGACGAGGTCCAGCACACGACCGCGGAGAGATCGAGCGTCTCGGCGATCTGCCGGGCGGCGGCCGCGATGGCGTCGGCGCCGGTCGCCTCGGGCTCGGCACGCTGCGCATGGATGATGCCCGGATAGGTCGGGTCGTCCTCGACCTCGCAGGCGATGCGGCTCATCATCGTGACCGCCTCGACCGGATACTGGCCGGCCGCCGATTCGGCCGACAGCATGACGGCATCGGCGCCCTCGAAGATCGCGGTGGCGACGTCGGAGACCTCGGCGCGGGTCGGCACCGGGTTGGTGATCATCGATTCCAGCATCTGGGTCGCGACCACCACCGGCTTGCCGGCGCGCCGCGCGATACGGGTGATCTGCTTCTGCACGCCGGGAACCTTTTCCAGCGGCATCTCGACCCCGAGATCGCCGCGCGCCACCATCAAGGCGTCGGTGAGGTCGAGGATCTCGCCGAGCCGCTGGACGGCCTGCGGCTTCTCGATCTTCGCCATCACGGCGGCGCGGCCGCGGGTGATCTTCTTCGCCTCGGCGATGTCCTCCGGCCGCTGGATGAACGACAGCCCCACCCAGTCGATCTCGGCATCGAGTGCGGCCTCGAGATCGGAATGGTCCTTGGCGGTCATCGCCGACGACGCGATCGTGGTGTCGGGCAGGCTGACGCCCTTGCGGGCGGACAACTTTCCGCCGACCTCGACGCGGGTGAGCACGCGGCCGGCGCTCTTTTCGATGGTGGTGAGCCGCACCTTGCCGTCGTCGAGCAGGAGCGTGTGGCCGGGCTCGAGCGCGGCGAGAATTTCCGGGTGCGGCAGGTTGACCCGCGTCTCGTCGCCGGGTGCCGGATCGGCGTCGAGCGCAAAGGTCGCGCCGTTCTTCACCACGACGAAATCGGCGGCAAAGCCGCCGATCCTGAGCTTCGGCCCCTGCAGGTCGACCAGGATGCCGATCGGTCGGCCGTAGCCGTGCTCGATCTCGCGGATCGCGGCGACGAGCTCGCGCATCTTGTCGTGCGCCGTATGGCTCATGTTGATGCGAAAGACGTCGGCGCCGGCCTCGAACAGGCGGGCGATCATGGCGCGGTCCGAGGAGGCCGGTCCAAGCGTCGCCACGATCTTGGTCCGCCGCAGGCGTCTCATCGTGGGGGAAATCCCGGCTGGATGTGAGGAGCGCCACGCCCTCCCGGCGCGGGGATCAGCGGGGTATATTGCTGCAGCGGCCGCGTCGGGCCCTGCTCGCTCAATTCGGTGAGCTGCACCGTCCAGGAGCGCTGCTCGCCGGTATCGACCTCGAAGAACCCGGTGCGATCATAGCCGCGCGCCAGGCAATCTTCGATGCCGCGGATGGTGAACTCCTTGTCGCGCGTGCACATGAAGGCCTTGCCCGACCATTCTCCCCCCGGTCGTAGTCGACTGCGTAGATATAGTAGAACCTGGCCACCAGCGCGCCCTTCAGCAAGGTGTCGCAGCTGCGCGCCGCCAGCGTCCACCAGCCTTCCGTGGTCCAGCCCTCGCCGTCCTTGTAGCCGACCGAGATGCCGACGCGGCTTCCGGTATTATTGCACAGGCGGAAATCCGCCGCCGCCGGACTGGTCAGGCCGAGCACGAGGAGCACGATGGCGAGCACCCTCTTGGACAACCACCTACAGCCGTTTCCGGTCGTATTGAATCGGACCGGATGCGCGCTTCGGCCGGAAACGGCAGTAGACTCTTGCTTTACGCATGTTCCTATCGGCGAACCGGTATCCACTTCGCCGGAACATGCTGTAGCCTGCCCCATCCGGCATGGCTCGGGCGTTCGTCGATACGCGGACCGGTGAGCGCGACAATCAGTATCAGTATTGGTGCGAATCGATCCCACGATGCTGCGTCATACTGATTGTCCACGGGGGCGGGTTTTCGCGCGGGCGCTCATGGCGTGTCAACGACGATGGCGCGAAAGTCGTTGACGTTGGTCCAGGTGGGGCCTGTGGCCAGCAGATCGCCGAGCCGGGCGAAGAACCCCGTGGAGTCGTTGTCGGCGAGAAAGGCGGCAGGATCGAGGCCGAGGGCCCGGGCCCGCCCGGCGGTCGCTCCGTCCACGAAGGCACCTGCCGGATCGTCGGCCGAGCCGGCGCCGCCGTCGGTCCCGTCGGTGTCGGCGGCGAGCGCCGCGATGCCGGTCCCGTCGAGCGCGAGCGCCAGCGCCAGCGCATATTCCTGGTTCGGACCGCCGCGCCCGTTGCCGCGGATCGTCACCGTGAGCTCGCCGCCCGACAGGATGACGGCGCGGCGCCCGGCATCGCCGATCTCGCGCGCCAGCCGGGCGTGGGTTGAGGCGACCTCGCGGGCCTCGCCCTCGAGACCGTCGCCGAGCAGGACGCAGTCGAAGCCCGCGGCGCGGGCCGCCTGCTCGGCGGCGCGCAACGCATCGGCGGGACGCGCCACGATGCGGAACTCGGTCCCGGCAAAAACCGCATCGCCCGGCTTTGGCGATTCGTTGCGCGGATCGGCGAGCGCGCGGCGGACGGCGGGCGGAACGTCCAGGCCATGGCGCGCCACGATGGCGCGCGCATCGGCGAGCGTCGAGGGATCCGGCACGGTCGGACCCGAGCCGATCACCGCCGGATCGTCGCCGGGAACGTCGGAGACCGCCAGTGTCACCAGCCGCGCCGGATGGGCGCGGGCGGCGAGGCGCCCGCCCTTGAGGCGGGAGAGGTGCTTTCGCACCGTATTGATCTCGCCGATATTGGCGCCGGAGCGCAGCAGCGCCCGGGTCACGGCCTGTTTTTCGGCGAGCGCGAGACCTTCTGCCGGCGCGATCCAGTTGGCCGACGCTCCGCCCGACACCATCGCGAGGACGATGTCCTCGGCGCCGGCGCGGTCGGCGAGCCGCAGCGTTTCCTCCGCCGCCGCAAGGCCCGCCGCGTCCGGCACCGGGTGGCCGGCCTCGACCACCGGGATGTGGCGGGTCGGCCGCCCGTAGCCGTGGCGCGTCACCGCAATCCCGCCCAGGCGCTCGGAGCCGAGCCCGGCGGCCAGGTAGTGCCGCTCGG
The DNA here is from genome assembly GCA_963755055.1 of uncultured Alphaproteobacteria bacterium. Lineage (GTDB taxonomy): Bacteria > Pseudomonadota > Alphaproteobacteria > Rhizobiales > Xanthobacteraceae > AP-16. Next base: position 176,112 of record CAVWIS010000034.1, read on the forward strand.
CGACCTCCGCCATCGAGCCGGCGGCCTTTCCGGCGGCCAGCACGATCAGCCGGCCGGATGGTCCGGCGGCTGGCAGGTGCGCCGGCAGCCACGCGGCCGGATGGGCGGCGGCGACGGCGGCGCGGAACAGTCCTTCGAGAAATCCGCGCGCGTTCGTCATGGGCCTGCCTGCATTTCTATCAGCCAGCCTAAAGCCGCCGCCGGGCTCTTCCGGGGCACGCCGGATTGCCGGCAGGGCGCGGAAATGAGCGACATTACGGGGTCGTTTCGCGGAAACCCTAGCGCAAGGACGCTTGGGCGTCACCGCCGCGCCGGGTGGCAAGGCGGGCCAACCGTCACCAGATCATGGGCTGAACCCGTCGCGACGGCGTATGCTAAAGGTGAGGCGTCTCGCCGCCGCCGCGGCTCACCCGATCGCCAATCGATGAAAGGTCCATCCATGGCCGAAGATCCCGTGCGCACCGCTCTGGAAGCCGCCGTGTTCCGCCGGCTGGTCGAGCACTTGAGGTCGCGCACCGACGTGCAGAACATCGATCTCATGAATCTCGCGGGATTCTGCCGCAACTGCCTGTCCAACTGGATGAAGGACGCCGCCGACGCCGAGGGGGTCACCATGACCAAGGACGAGAGCCGGCAGATCGTCTACGGCATGCCCTACGACGAGTGGAAGGCCAAGCATCAGCGCGAGGCCCCGGCAGAAAGCCGTGCGGCCTTCGACAAGGCCGCCCACAAGCACTGACGTCCTGTGGATGACGTGCGCTACGCCTTGACGGCAGGGTCGCGGCTTCCGAAACCTCCGCCTCCCTTCGCGTCGAGGAGAGTAGAATGTCGGCCACCCGCATTGCCAAGGACCAGCTCAAGGCCTTCGTCGAGCGCATCGAGCGTCTCGAGGAGGAGAAGAAGGTCATCGCCGACGACATCCGCGACGTCTACGGGGAGGCCAAGGCCAACGGCTACGACACCAAGGCGCTGCGTGCCGTGGTGAAGATGCGCAAGCAGGATTCCGAGGAACGCAAGGAGCAGGAGGCGATCCTGGAGGTCTACCTGCAGGCGCTCGGAATGCTGGAGGCTTGAGCCTTCCTTGTCGCCCGGCCAGTGGCCGGGTTCAGCCGCTCCGCGATCGCGTCAATTGAGCGCTGCGGTCCGCGTCGCGAAGGTGATCGTCGGTACGAAGGCCACGGCGGATCCGCCGAAATATTCCGACGACATTCCCGAATACGGGTCGACCGTGAACACCATGGCGACGGTCGAGGACGGCTTGTGCATGAAGGGCTTCAGGTTGCGGTAGTCCTGGCTGCCGAGCAGCGCCACCCGCATCGAATAATAGGCGCTTGGCGCCATCACCACGCCGCGCAGCCACGGATCCTGGATGCGCGGGGCGGATTTCTGGATCGACGACGACACCGCGGAGGCGGGTGGCGGCAGCGCGACGGCGGCCGCTGCGCGCGCGGGACGCGCCGCATCGGCGGGAGCCTGGCGCGGCGTCTCGACCACTGACGCGAGCGAGCGGGTTCGCGGCTCCGGCGCCGGTGCTGCCGCATAGGCAAGCGCGACGTCGGTCGGAACCCGATCGGTCCGGGCATTGTTCGGCCAGTCGCCGAGGCTCGCGGTGGTGTCGGGTGCTGCGGCGGCGCCGGTCAGGTCGGCCTTGGGCCGCGGCGGATCTTCCTGGACCGGCCGGCCGGGCGGGCCGGCGATCCAGACGAAGCGCTGGCCGTTGGCGCCGATCGCGCCGGGTGGCGGCGCGCTGGCTGCCACCGTCACGGCCGGGACGTCGGTCACGGGCTCGCTGCGCCAATCGACCCGCGACTTGATGATGTCGGCGGGCGTCTGCGTCGGCGGCGTCAACGTCACCGGTATCGACGAAGCGGAGGCGAGCGCGAACTGGCCGGCGCGCGCAGGCCGTGCCGCCGGCATCGGAACGGCGGCGGCAACTACGCTCGGCTTGGCGGTCTCGGGGTGCGCGGTCGCTGCCGGAGCGCGGCTCGACGCGGACGCAACCTGGCTCGAGATCTGGGCGTCCTCTTCGTCGCCCTCCTCGGCGTCGGCGAAACCGAACAGTTTTGCCAGGAAGTTGCGCTTGGGCTTCTGCGCCTCGGCGGCGGCGTCACTGCCGGCGCTCGGCTTGGTGATTCGGGATACCACGTGGATCGGACGGTGGTGATCACGCAGCACCCGGGCCAGCTGGGCTTCGGGCATCCGCGGCCAGTGGCGGACATTGCCGGTGTCGAGATGGATGAACGGCGAACCGGAGGTCGGATAGTAGCCGACGCCGCCGCGCTGCAGCCTGAGGCCGGCATAGCGCTGCTGCTCGAGCGGGACGCCCGGAATATAGAAGTCCGTGGCCTTGCCGAGGGTGTGCTGGCTGAACCGGGCGACGCCGCTGGAGCGCCGCCGCAGCATGGAATTGGTGGCGGGCGACCGGAAGCCGCACACGATCTGGATCGGCTCGCTGCCGCCGACGTCGCGGTAGACCTCCCAGATGACGTCCAGGAGGTGAGGATCCATGCGGGTCTTTTCCTGCCGCCGCCAGTCGCGCAGGAACCAGTTGATCTTGTCGAGGGCGTCCTCGTCGTATTTCCCGTTTCGTTTGTAGACGATGTTGATGTCTTCGCCGGTATGCATGTGATGCATGGTCAGCGACCGGGTCTCCCCGTCCGCCTTGGCGATCTGCAGTCCCTGCGAACCGAATGCGAGGAAAAGTGCCGCCAGACCGGCACAGAGCGCCGGATGGGAGGCACAAATGGACAACGCAGCCGTCCGCGCAGCACGAATTTGCACGTGCGATCTTCCCCAGAAGACGTCGCTCGACTGCTCGCAAGTCCCCACCTGCGAGCAAAGGCTAATACAGTCTTACCGGGATCGGTTAACGCGGACTTAAGCGCCCCCCGTCCCCCTTACCGAAATTGGTAAGGGTCGAGTGTGGCGAAAACGTGCCGCAATCCGCCATTCCTTGTGGGCGGTAGTTAACGCTGTTGACGAGCGGTTAACGGGCACGGATCGGAGCGCCGGGCCGATACTCGGCGCGGCCGGGGCGGTACTGATACTGCGGCGGTCCACCAAACAAAGCCTCGAAGAAATTCGGGCCGCCCTGGCGCGGCGGATTCATCCGCACTGCCTGATGACGGGTTCCGCTGCTCTGGCGCTCGATGGCGACGTCGGCCATCCGCCGCTCGTCGCCCTTCAGCACCGCCAGCAGACGCGCGTCGCGGCCGTAGATGTCCTCGCGGATCTGCAGCTTGCCGGCGTCGTCGACGAAGGCTGTCTGATAGGTGAGATGCACCGGGATCGGGGTGGGAAAATCGATGTTCTGCTCGGCGCTGCCGAACATGTGGTGCAGCCGTTCCGCCGTCCAGCCTTCCTTCGGCCGGGCGATGCTGAGCAGAACCTCGCCGTATTTCAGCGGGTTCTCGACCCGCATGCAGCCGTGGCTGTAGGCCCGCTTGTCGTGGGCGAACAGGTGCTTGTCCGGCGTGTCGTGCTGGTAGACCAGGAACTTGTTGGGGAAGTTGAAGCGGATGCGGCCGAGCGCGTTGCGGTCGCCCGGCGGCTGATAGATGTGGACGGTGCCGTCGCGATTGTAGTCGACCTTGAGGCCGATCCGCTCCAGCGCGGTCGGATCCTGCTGCAGCGCCGGCAGGTACTCGTTCTGCACGATCGAGGGCGGAACGTTCCAGGTCGGATTGACGGTGATGAAGCGCATCGGCTCGCTGAGCAGCGGGGTGGGCAGCGACGGCTTGCCGACCACCACCTTGGTGCGCCACGCCACGTTGCCGTGGTCGACCACGCGCAGGGTGAAATCCGGGATGTTGACCATCACGTAGGACTTGCCGAGCTCGCGCGGCAGCCAGCGCCAGCGCTCCATGTTGGCGATGATGATGTCGGCGTCACGGCCGCGGCGCGGGCCGTTCAGCACCTCGATGGTCGCCTGGTTGAGGGTTCCGGTCGCCGCGATCTCGCGCTGGCGCTGGAACTTCTTCACCGCCTCGGCGAGCGGCTTGTCGTAGGTCGTGTCGTCGGCGGAGCCTTCGACCTGGAGACGCTCGCGCAACAGCGGCACCCGCGGGTCGTGCATGCCGGTCTTGAGCACCGGCCCGCTGGCGATCCGCATCGGGCCGGATTCCCCGGTGCGCGCCCGCGCCTCGGCGAGCTTCGCCCGCAGCGCTTTGAAGGCCTCGTGCGGCGGATTATACGAGCCCAGCGCCTCGCCGGGATTCCTCGCCTCGGCGAGGTTGGTCAGCACGTCGGCGGGCTCCGGATAGACCGGGGCGTAGATGATGTCGCCGCTCACCCTGGAGAAATGCACGCGCCCGGCCTGGGCATGGCGCGCATAGGCGAGCACCGTGGCGGTGAGCTTGAGCTCGGCATCGGCGAGCGCATCGGTCGCGGTGGCGGCGGCAAAATCCGGGGCGCGGTAGTCGGACGGATCGAGGCCGTCCTGGTCGGCCTGCTTCAGGCGGGCGATCACCGCGTTGCCGCGCTCCGACACGGCGCCGTTGTCGATCCACAGCGGCGCGAAGTTGCGCGCCGCATAGAACGCCTCGATCGCCGGGCGGTGCTTGCGGTCCATGTAGCGGTCGAGTTTGCTGGTGACGAGCTCGCGCAGCTTGTCGGCGAGCATGGTGTCGGCCGACGGCGGGGTCTTCGCCTGCTCGATGTCCTTGGGGCCGGGCGGCGGGACGGTGGCGACCTCCGGGGCCGGAACGGCGGCATCGACGGCCGGCGGGTTCTTGGCCTCGGTGGCGGGTTCCGCCTGCTCGGGGGCGGACGGCTGAGAGAGCGAACGTTCAGAGCGGGCGCTACCCTGATTCGCCGGCGCGGTCCCGGTCGCCGGTCCGCCGACATCGGCGGCCGTCGGCGGCGGTACGTCGACCATGTCGGGCATCGGAACGAGGGCCTCGATCGCCTTATCGTCGAGGGGAGCTGCGGCGGCGCCGGTGGCGCAGGCCATGACGAGCGCCAGTGCGGTACCGGCAACGATGCGGTTGAGACCTCGGCCGCTGCATCGATCACTCCCCCAGAGCCCCGCAATCTTCCAGATGAACTCAACCACGAAGCGCGGCGGGGATCGGCGCACCACGTAGATACATGGACCGGCCAGAACTATGAACACAATTTAGGCCAAAGCCAGACACGGACCGCTGATTTGCAGAAGACTGTCACTCTGCCGCAACGCTGTCGCCGCCCGGGTCGGCCGCCTCGAGCCCGAGATCCTTGAGCTTGCGGTAGAGGGTCGAGCGGCCAATATGCAACCTGCGGGCGACTTCTGACATCTGGCCGCGGTAGTGCGCGATGGCGAAACGGATGGCGTCGGCTTCGATGGCCTCGAGCGGACGCACCTCGCCCGCCGCATCGATCATCGCGATGGTGCCCAGCGGGCTCGCCGGATCGGGCCCCGTTGCGAGGTCGGGGGCCGAAGGCGGCGCCGACGTATCCACGGCCAGCATGAGGGATGAGGGCGCGGGGGCCGCGTCGTGGTCGGTTGCCGGATCCGGTCCGGCCGGGGCAGAGCCCGCCGGCGAGGGCATAGCCTGGAGCTGCGCTGCGATCTGCGGGAACTCGCCGCGGCCGATCTCGTCGGCATTCGGCCAGCACCACGGCGCGGAAGATCGCGTTCTCGAGCTGGCGGACATTGCCCGGCCAGGCGTGAGCGGCGAGCATCGCCACCGCGTCGGCGGTCACCGCGCGAATCCGTTTGCCCTCCTCGGCGTTGAAGCGCGACGAGGAAATGCCGGACGAGATCCGGGATGTCCTCCGGACGATCGCGCAGCGGCGGCACCGTGATCGGAAAGACGTTCAGCCGGTAGAACAGATCCTCGCGGAAACGGCCGGCGCGCATCGCGTCCGACCAGCTCGCGATTGGTCGCCGAGATCAGCCGGACATCGACCTTGACCGGCTTGCGGCCGCCCACCGGGTCGACCTCGCCCTCCTGCAGGGCGCGCAGCAGCTTGACCTGGGCGGCGAGCGGAAGCTCTCCGACCTCATCGAGGAATAATGTGCCGCCCGACGCCTCGACGAATTTTCCGATGTGGCGCTCGGTGGCGCCGGTGAACGCGCCCTTTCTCGTGGCCGAACAGCGTCGAATTCGACCAGGTTGTCGGGGATGGCGCCGCAGTTGACGGCGACGAAGGGTTTTGCCCGCCGCTCTCCGCTGCCGTGGATCGCCCTGGCGATCAGCTCCTTGCCGACGCCGGACTCGCCTTCGATCAGCACCGGGATGGTCGAGCCCGCGGCCTTTTCGGCGATCCGCAACACCGCCTGCATGCGCTGGCTGCGGGTGATGATGTCGCGGAAGGTGAGCGTGCCGGTGCGGCTGCGCTTGAGGCGAAGAAACTCGCCATTCGAGCGCATTGGCGGCAAGCGCATTGCGCAGCGATACCTGCAGGCGCTCGGCGCCGACCGGCTTGACGACGAAATCCACCGCGCCCGCCCGCATCGCCGAGACAACGTTGTCGATGCCGCCATGGGCGGTCTGCACGATCACCGGAATCGTTCAGGCCGGCCTCGCGCATACGGGCGAGCACGCCGAGGCCGTCGAGATCGGGCATCACGAGGTCGAGGACGACGCAATCGATTCGCGGCTGGTCGGCGCCGAACAGCGCCGCCACGGCCGCATCCCCGCCCTCGGCGACCACGGTCTCGTAGCCGAAGCGGCGGGCCATGTTCTCGATCAGGCGGCGCTGCACCGGATCGTCATCGACGATCAATATGATTTCCGACATGGGCTCGCGGTGTTGCGGCGGGCGTGCCACTTTGGGTCACTCTCGCCGATCGCGCTTAACGCGGGGTAAAGCCGCGCCGGAACGCCGGAGGCCGGTACGCGGGGCCGGTACGCGGTTGATTCCGCGGCGTCGACCGCCGATATGTAGACCAAAGGTGCGTGAGCCCGACCGTCGCCGACGTGTGCCGCCGGGCTCCGGCATCCGCCGATTTTCCTCGTTGATTCAATCGAAAGATCGAGCCGCCGCATGCAGCCATCTGCCGTCCACGCCCGTGCAAAATCCGCCGCGAAACCCGCCGCCGCGCCCGATCTCGGGCCGCTGCCCGAATGGGATCTCGCCGATCTCTATCCGTCGATCGACGCTCCCGAGGTCAAGCGCGATCTCGATCGCGCCGATGCCGAGTGCTCGGCTTTCGAGGAGGCCCACAAGGGCAAGCTGGCGGACGCCGCTTCCGGCCCCGAGGGAGGTCGCGCGCTCGCCGCGGTGGTCAAGCGCTACGAGGCGATCGACGACCTGATCGGACGGCTGCTGTCCTATGCGGGGCTCGTCTATGCGGGCGACACCACGGATCCGAAGCGGGCCAAGTTCTACGGCGACGTGCAGGAACGCATCACCGCGGCCTCCTCGCATCTCCTGTTCTTCACCCTCGAGCTCAACCGCATCGACGACGCCGTCCTCGAGCGCGCCATGGCGGACCCCACGCTCGGCCACTACCGGCCGTGGATCGAGGACGTCCGCCGCGACAAGCCCTACCAGCTCGAGGACCGCATCGAGCAGCTGTTTCACGAAAAGTCGTTGCCGAGCCGCTCGTCCTGGAACCGGCTCTTCGACGAGACCGTGGCGTCGCTGCGCTTTTCGGTCGACGGCGAGGAGCTCGCCATCGAGCCGGCGCTCAACCTGCTGCAGGACCCGAGCGAGGACCGCCGTCGCGCCGCGGCAGAAGCGCTCGCTGCGACCTTCAAGGCCAATCTCCGGCTGTTCACCCTGGTCACCAACACGCTCGCCAAGGACAAGGAAATCTCCGACCGCTGGCGCGGCTTTGCCGACGTGGCGAGCTCGCGGCACCTGTCGAACCGGGTCGAGCCGGAGATCGTCGACGCGCTGGTGGCGGCGGTGCGCGCCGCCTTCCCGGTCTTGTCGCACCGCTATTACGCCCTCAAGGCGCGCTGGTTCGGCAAGACCAGGCTGCCGCACTGGGACCGCAACGCGCCGCTGCCGCGGGTTCCGACGCGCACCATCGGCTGGCGCGAGGCGACCGACACGGTGCTCGGCGCCTATCGCGGGTTCTCGCCGCAGCTGGCCACGGTCGCGGAGGAGTTCTTCGCCAGGCCCTGGATCGACGCGCCGGTGCGTCCCGGCAAGGCGCCGGGGGCGTTCGCGCATCCTACCGTGCCGTCGGCCCACCCTTATCTGCTGCTCAACTATCAGGGCAAGCCGCGCGACGTGATGACGCTCGCCCACGAGCTCGGCCACGGCGTCCACCAGGTGCTCGCCGCGCCCAACGGGCCGCTGATGGCGCCGACCCCGCTGACGCTTGCCGAGACCGCCAGCGTGTTCGGCGAGATGCTGACCTTCAAGGCGCTGCTCGCGCGCACCACCGAGCGTGAGGAGCGTCAGGCGATGCTCGCCGCCAAGGTGGAGGACATGATCAACACCGTGGTGCGCCAGATCGCGTTCTATACGTTCGAGCGAAAAGTCCACACCGAGCGGCGCAGCGGCGAGCTCACGGCAGAACGCCTTGGCGAGATCTGGATGGAGGTGCAGGCGGAAAGCCTCGGGCCGGCGATCGAGCTGAAACCCGGCTACGAGACGTTCTGGACCTACATCCCGCACTTCATCCATTCGCCGTTCTACGTCTACGCCTACGCGTTCGGCGATTGCCTGGTGAACTCGCTCTATGCGGTCTACGAGAAGGCTCAAGCCGGCTTTGCCGAGCGCTACCTGGCGATGCTGTCGGCCGGCGGCACCAAGCACCATGCCGAGCTGCTGAAACCCTTCGGCCTCGACGCCCGCGATCCGGCGTTCTGGCAGGGCGGGCTCTCGGTGATCGAGCGGCTGATCGGCGAGCTCGAGGCGATGGAAGGGAGCGGGGCCAAATCCTGACAAGGCTAGGTTGTCCAGCCTCCCGATTGATGTTATACATTTTGTATAACGCGCGATACGGAGGCCGGTCATGAAGCTCGAAGTCAAGAAAATCGGCAACTCGACGGGACTGATTCTGCCGAAGGAATTGCTGGCGCGGCTCAGGCTCAAGCAGGGCGACTGGGTCTATGTGACCGAATTGTCCGATCGCAGCCTGAAGGTTGCGCCCTACGACCCCGATCATGAAAAGGCGATGGAGGTCGCGCGGGAGGTGATGAAGGAGTATCAGGACACCTTCAAAGCCTTGGCGAAATGACCGAGCCTCGTTGGCTGACGCTGGAATTGATCGAGGACATGCACGCCGAGCAATTGGCGCTCTTCGGGGGACCTCCGGGTATCCGGGATCGCGGCGCGCTCGAATCGGCGCTGGGCCGCCCAATCAACAGGTGGCATTACGGTTCTGCCGATCTCGCCGGCCTGGCGGCGGCCTATGCGTTCGGGCTGGCGCGAAATCACGCATTCGTCGACGGCAATAAGCGCATCGCCTTTGCCGCCATGATGGTGTTTCTCCGACTCAACGGAATCCCCTTCGCGCCGAAATCTCCCGAGGCGACTGCCGTGATGATCTCGCTCGCCGCCGGCGAGATCGACGAGGACGGGCTCGCCCGCTGGATCGCCGCGAACATTCCGGCGCCCTGACGCCACGTGACCCTGGGGCGTTTGGCTTTCGGCGCCGCAGGGCTTATCTGAGGGACGACAGGGAGCAGATGAGCGACCGCGAAGCCAATCGATTTTCTGCCCGGGCCACGCGCTATGCCCGGGTCGGCGCCAATATGGGCGGGGTGGCGGCACGCCTCGCCGGCGCCCGGCTGTTCGGTCTCGAGCTCGACCGCGGGCGCAACGCCATGGAGCTGGCGGCGGCGCTGGGCGGCCTCAAGGGGCCGATCATGAAGGTCGCCCAGCTGATGGCGACCATCCCCGACGCGCTGCCGCCCGAATACGTCGCCGAATTGCAGAAGCTGCAGAGCGAGGCCCCGCCCATGGGCTGGGCCTTCGTCAAGCGGCGGATGATGGCCGAGCTCGGGCCCGACTGGCAAAAAAAATTCGCCGAGTTCGAGCATCATCCGGCAGCCGCCGCCTCGCTCGGCCAGGTGCACCGCGCCCGCTCGCTCGACGGCGCGCGCGTGGCCTGCAAGCTGCAATATGCCGACATGCAGTCCGCCGTGGAGGCCGATCTCAGCCAGCTCGAATGGCTGTTCGCCATCCACCGCCGCATGGATCCGGCGATCGACACCACCGAGATCGCCAAGGAGATCGGCGAGCGGGTGCGCGAGGAGCTCGACTACCGCCGCGAGGCCAAGCACGTCGCCCTCTACCGGGCGATGCTGGCAGAGACGCCGGCGATCTGCGTGCCGCGGGTCTGGCCAGAACTCTCGACTGGCCGGCTGCTTACCCTCGACTGGCTCGACGGCGCGCGGCTGCTTGCCCACAAGGATGCCGAGCTTGCGGCCCGCAACCGCATCGCCACCGCGATGTTCACCGCGTGGTGGTTCCCGTTCAGCCGCTTCGGCGTGATCCACGGCGATCCGCATCTCGGCAACTACACGGTGTTTTCCGAGGACGGTGCGGCGCAGGGCATCAACCTGCTCGACTACGGCTGCATCCGGATTTTTCCCTCGCGCTTCGTCGGCGGCGTCGTCGACCTCTATCGCGGCCTGCTCACCGGCGACGACGAGCTTGTGGTGCACGCCTACGAGACCTGGGGTTTCGCCAAGCTGAGCCGCGAGCTGATCGACGCGCTCAACATCTGGGCAAAGTTCATCTACGGACCGCTGCTCGAGGACCGGGTGCGCACCATCGCGGACGGCGTCAAGCCCGGAGACTACGGGCGGCGCGAGGCTTTTCAGGTTCACCGCGTGCTCAAGCAGAAGGGCCCGGTGACGATGCCGCGCGAATTCGTGTTCATGGACCGGGCGGCGATCGGGCTCGGCGCGGTGTTTCTGCATCTCCGCGCCGCGCTCAACTTCCATCGGCTGTTCAACGAGGCGATCGAGAACTTTTCCGCCGAGCGGCTCGCCGGGCGCCAGGCCGAGGCGTTGCACCAGGCGGGCCTCGCCGCCGCCCCGGCAGGCTGAGGCGACCGGCGCCGGCCGGGCGCGCGGCGGACCACCTCTCACGCAAAGGCCGCCGCAGGCGGGAAATACGTGTCTTTGCTGACCATGCCGATAGCCTCTCGCCGTTGCCCTGGCGCTGCAATTGCGCTAAGCCCGGCCGCGGATTCGAGTGGGGGTTCGGGAGAGCTGATGATGGCCGACCACGGCGAGGTCGAGTACGCGACCGCAGATGGCAACGACTATGCGGCGCACGAAGGCACCTACAGGTACTTCGTGAAGCTGGTGAAGTGGAGCGTGATCTCGCTCGTCATTCTTCTGATTCTGATGGCGATTTTCCTGACCTGACGTCCTCGGCGAGCGGATCGACCCGTCGCCGGCACTGCTCGGCGCGCGAGAATCGCCCGACGCCGACCTCGGCAGGGCAGCGTGTCGTGGGAGAATTTTCCATGAAAATCGGAGTTCCAGCCGAGACCGGCGGCGAGCCGCGTGTCGCCGCGACCCCGGAAACCGTCAAGAAGATGACGGCGCTGGGTGTCGAGGTCGCGGTGCAGACCGGCGCCGGCACCGCCTCGGGCATTCCCGACGCCGACTACCAGGCGGCGGGCGCCACGATCGCCGGCAGCACCCGCGACACCGTGGCCGACGCCGACGTCGTGCTCAAGGTGCGGCGGCCGACCGAGGCGGAGCTTGCCGACTACCGGCGCGGTGCCCTGGTCATCGCCATCATGGATCCGTTCGGCAACGAGCCGGCGCTCGCCGCGATGGCGCAGGCAGGCGTCGCGGCGTTCGCGATGGAGCTGATGCCGCGGATTACCCGGGCGCAGGTGATGGACGTGCTCTCCTCGCAGGCCAATCTCGCCGGCTATCGGGCGGTGATCGACGCCTCCGCCGAATACGGCCGCGCGTTTCCGATGATGATGACCGCGGCCGGCACGGTGCCGGCGGCGCGCGTCTTCGTCATGGGGGCGGGCGTTGCCGGGCTGCAGGCGATCGCGACCGCGCGCCGCCTCGGCGCCGTCGTCACCGCGACCGACGTCCGTCCCGCCGCCAAGGAGCAGGTCGCGAGCCTCGGCGCGAAATTCATCGCCGTCGAGGACGAGGAGTTCAAGCAGGCGGAGACCGCCGCCGGCTATGCCAAGGAAATGTCCAAGGAGTACCAGGCCAAGCAGGCCGCCCTGGTGGCCGAGCACATCAAGAAGCAGGACATCGTGATCACCACGGCGCTGATCCCGGGACGTCCGGCCCCGCGGCTGATCTCCGCCGAGATGGTGGCGTCGATGAAGCCCGGCTCGGTGATCGTGGATCTCGCGGTCGAGCGCGGCGGCAATGTCGAGGGGGCGATGCCCGACCAGGTCGCGCTCGTCGGCGGGGTGAAGATCGTCGGCCATCTCAACATGGCGGGCCGGCTCGCGGCGAGCGCCTCGGGCCTCTACGCCAAGAATGTCTTCGCCTTCCTCGAGACCCTCGTCGACAAGACCGCCAAGGCGCTCGCCGTCAAATGGGACGACGAGATCGTCAAGGCGACGGCGCTGACTCGCGACGGCGCCGTGATCCACCCCGGCTTCCAGCCGAAGACCGCAGCCTAGGGAGATCGACATGGCGACATTGACGCCGCAGGAGGCCATGGATCGCGCCCAGGCCGCCGCCGAGGTGGCGCGGCAGGCAGCCGACGCCGCGCAGGCCTACGCCGACGCCGCCGCCGCGGCCGCCGCCACCGCGCTCCACCAGGCGACCGGGATCGGCATCGACCCCTTCGTGTTCCGCCTCTCGATCTTCGTGCTCGCGGTCTTTGTCGGCTACTTCGTCGTGTGGTCGGTGACGCCGGCCCTGCATACGCCGCTGATGTCGGTCACCAATGCGATCTCCTCGGTCATCGTGGTCGGCGCGCTGCTTGCCGTCGGCGTCGAGCTTGGCCGCGGGGATGGCGGACCGATCCTGGCGCGTGTGCTCGGCTTCGTGGCGCTGGCGCTGGCTTCGGTGAACATCTTCGGCGGATTCCTGGTCACCCAGCGCATGCTGGGCATGTACCAGAAGCGCAAGAAGTAAGGGGGCCGCCCGATGGGCCAGAATCTCGCTGCGCTGCTCTACCTGGTTTCCGGCGTCCTGTTCATTCTGGCGTTGCGCGGCCTGTCGAGCCCGGAGACCAGCCGGAAGGGCAACCTCTACGGCATGGTCGGCATGGCCATCGCCATGGTCACCACGCTGGCGGCGCATCCGCCGGCCGGCTTCGGCGCCTGGATCCTGGTCGTGCTCGGCCTGGCGCTGGGCGGCGGGGCCGGCGCGGTGATCGCCCGCCGCGTCGAGATGACCGCGATGCCGCAGCTGGTCGCGGCGTTCCATTCGCTGGTCGGCCTGGCGGCGGTGCTGGTGGCGGCCGCCGCGCTCTATGCGCCGCGCGCCTTCGATATCGGAATTCCCGGCGGCATCCACAAATCGAGCCTGGTCGAGATGTCGATCGGCGTGGCCATCGGCGCGGTCACCTTCACCGGCTCGATCATCGCCTTCCTCAAGCTCGACGGGCGCATGAGCGGCGCGCCGATCCTGCTGCCAATGCGGCACCTGATCAATATCGGCCTCGCCGTCCTGCTGGTGGTGCTGGTCGTCTGGTTCGTCCGCTCGGAGAGCTTCGCGGCGTTCTGGCTGATCGCGCTCGTCTCCTTCGCCATCGGCGTGCTGCTGATCGTTCCGATCGGCGGCGCCGACATGCCGGTGGTGATCTCGATGCTCAACTCCTATTCGGGCTGGGCGGCCGCCGGCATCGGCTTCACGCTGGGCAACACCGCGCTGATCATCACCGGCGCGCTGGTCGGCTCGTCGGGCGCCATCCTCTCCTACATCATGTGCAAGGGAATGAACCGCGGGTTCATCTCGGTCATTCTCGGCGGCTTCGGCGGCGAGGTCGCGGCGGCCCAGCGGCGTCATCGAGACGCGGCCGGTCAAGCAGGGCTCGGCCGACGACGCCGCCTTCATCATGAAGAACGCCGCCAAGGTCATCATCGTGCCGGGCTACGGCATGGCGGTGTCGCAGGCCCAGCACGCGCTGCGCGAGATGGCCGACAAGCTCAAGGCGGACGGCGTCGACGTCAAGTACGCGATCCACCCGGTGGCCGGCCGCATGCCCGGCCACATGAACGTGCTGCTCGCCGAGGCCAACGTGCCCTATGACGAGGTGTTCGAGCTCGAGGACATCAACTCGGAGTTCTCGCAGACCGACGTCGCCTTCGTGATCGGCGCCAACGACGTGACCAACCCGATCGCCAAGACCGACCCGAAGTCGGCGATCTACGGCATGCCGATCCTCGACGTCGAGAAGGCCAAGACCGTGCTGTTCGTCAAACGCGGCATGGGCTCGGGCTATGCGGGCGTCGAGAACGAGCTGTTCTTCCGCCCCAACACCATGATGCTGTTCTCCGACGCCAAGAAGATGACCGAGAGCATCGTCAAGGCTCTCTGAGGTCGCCGGGCCGGTCGCACGAAATCTAGGGAGTTCTCCTCAGGCGCGCGCCGGCCCGCGTCGGTAGCCTCGCCTCGTCATCATCTCGAGGGGAGACACGCCATGACGAATGTTGTCCACGCCGCCCGCAATCCCGGCAAGCCCGCCGCCCCGGCGGCGCCCGCAGACCTGTGCGGCGTTTCTGCCGGCGATCTTGCCCGCCGCATCGCCGCCGGCGAGGTCTCGGCGCTCCAGGTTGTCGAGGCGCACATCTCCCGCATCGAGGCGGTCAACCAGAAACTCAACGCCGTGGTGGTCAAACGCTACGACGCGGCGCGCGCGGAGGCGCGCGAGATCGATCACCGGCGCGCCCGCGGCGAGCCGTTGCCGCCGCTCGCCGGCGTGCCGGTGACCATCAAGGAATGCCTCGATCTCGCCGGCACGCCGTCGACCTTCGGCCTGCCGGCGCGCGCCGCCCATATGGCGGCGAGCGACGACGACTATGTCGCCCGCCTGCGCGCGGCCGGCGCCATCGTGCTCGGCAAGACCAACGTGGCGCAGCTCCTGATGTTCACCGAGACCGACAATCCGCTCCACGGGCGAACAAACAATCCGTGGGACGTCGACCGCTCCGCCGGCGGCAGCAGCGGCGGGGAGGGCGCGATCATCGCGGCGGGAGGCTCGGCGCTCGGCATCGGCACCGATATCGGCGGCAGCGTGCGTATTCCGGCGGCGTTCTGCGGCATTGCGGGCTTGCGGCCGACCGCGGGGCGCGCCCCCGACCTCGGGCGCGCCAGCGTGCCGATCGGCCAGCGCGGCGCCCAGAGCCAGATCGGGCCGCTGGCGCGCCATGTCGAGGACCTTGCGCTCTGCCTGCGGATCATGGCGGGCGGCCGCGATCCGGGGATCGAGCCGCCGGTGCCGCTCGGCGATTTTCGTAATGTCGACGTCGGGAACCTTCGGGTCGCGGTGTTCACCGACGACGGGCTTTTTTCTCCGGCACCCGCCGCGGTGCGCGCCGTGCGCGAGGCCGCCGACATGCTGGCGGCGGCCGGTGCCAAGGTCGCGGCCTTCACGCCGCCGTCGATCGAGACCGCCTGGAACCTGTTCTTCTGGTGCATGACCGGCGACCAGGGCCGCGGCATGCGGCGGCTGCTGCGCGGCCAGAAGGTCGACCCGCGGCTCGGCATCCTGCGGCTCGCCGGCCTGCCGCGCATCCTGCTGCGCGCGCTCGGCGGGGCGCTGCAGCTCGCCGGGCAGCGCCGGCTGGCGGGGACGCTGCGGCTCATCGGCCACGGCGACACCGACCATTACTGGCAGGCACTGGAGCGGCAGCTCGATTATCGCCAGGAATGGCGAAGAAGCCTCGAGGAGTCCGCGGGCGGGCCGTTCGACATCGTGCTCGCCCCGGCCTACGGCGTGCCGGCGGTGCGCCACGGGGCGACGCAAAATCTTCCGCTCGCCGGCGCCTATACGGTGCTGCCGGTCATGCTCGGCTGGCCGGCCGGCGTCGTCCCGGTCACCCGCGTGCGCTCCGGCGAGGAAAGCGACCGGCCGGCGACGAAAGACATCGTCGAGCGCACCGCGCGCGACAGCGAGCGCGGCAGCACCGGCCTGCCGGTCGCCGTACAGGTCATCGCCCGGCCCTGGCAGGAGCACGTGGCGCTCGCCGCCATGCGGGCGATCGAGCAGGCCGCGCGCCGGCGGCCGGACTACCCGGCGGCGCCGCCGGTGTAGGGCCGTGCTATGACGGCGCCATGGCGGTGCTCAAATGGATCCTCGCGGCGGTCGCCATCTATGGGGCCCTGGTCGCGGCGCTTTATCTGGCGCAGCGGTCGCTGCTCTATTTTCCCGACCGCAGCCGCATCGCGCCGGCCGCAGCCGGGATGCCGGAGGCTGAGGAGGTTTTTCTCGACACCAGCGATGGGGAGAAGGTTCTCACCTGGCACGTGGTGCCGAAACCCGGCAAGCCGGTCGTCATCTATTTCCACGGCAATGCCGAGATCGTGCCGTGGCGCGCCCCGCGCCATCGCCAGATCATTGCCGACGGCACCGGACTTCTCGCGCTGTCCTACCGGGGTTATTCGGCCTCGACCGGGCAGCCGAGCGAGGAGGGGCTGCATCGCGACGCGCTCGCCGCCTACGACTTCGCCGCCGCGCGCTACGCGCCCGCGCGCCTCGTCCTCTGGGGACATTCGCTCGGCAGCGCGGTCGCGGTCCGCCTGGCGGCGGAAAAGCCGGTCGGCCGCGTGGTGCTGGAGGCGCCGTTCTTCTCGGCGGTGAGCGTTGCCGCCGCCGTCTACCCGTTCGTTCCGGTGCGCCTGCTGATGCGCGACCAGTTCCGCTCCGACCTGCGCATCGGCGAGGTGAAGGCGCCGGTGCTGGTCATCCATGGCGCGCGCGACGGCGTGATCCCGGTCGCCTCGGGCGAGCGGCTCTACGACCTGATCCGCTCGCACAAGCGCTTCGTGCTCCTGCCCGACGGCGATCACAACAATCTGGACGATTTCGATATCGTCGGCGTGGTCCGGTCGTTCCTGGCGGAAGCGCGCGAATGATCGGCGGCCCCGACGTCCTCAGGCCTTCGCGCCCTCCGTCGTGGCGATCCAGATGCCGGCGAACACCGCCACCAGCCCGGCCACCAGGTTCAGCGTGATTGGCTCGCCGACCAGCTGGGTGGCGAGCAGCGCCGCCGCCAGGGGATTGACCGCCATGGTGGTGGCGACCCGCGTCGGCGACGCCCGCTCGAGCGCCATGACCCAGAGAATGAACGCCAGCGCCCCGCCGGCAACTCCCAGATAGAGCGCGGCGATCCATTGCGGCCTGTCGAAGCTCTCGATGACGGCGAGTCGGCCGCTCAACACGCCGACGAGGACGAGCGCTGCTGCGCCCGATCCCATGCCGACGGCGAGGAATCCGAGCGCGCTCGAGCGCCGGATGAAGGGGCGGGACCAGACATTGTAGAACGCCATGCACAGCACCGCGCCGGTCATGATCAGCTCTCCGCGCCAGGCGCCGGGCGGAGCGGCAGACAGGCCTGTGGCGAGCGCCGCGAAGACGCCGACCACCGCGACGGCGACTCCTGAGGATTTTCGCGCGGTCAGCGGCTCGATGCCGAGCAACGCGCCCACCACCATGGTCTGCAGCGGCAAGGTGGAGAGCGCGAGGCTGGCGCGGGCCGCCGTCGTGTAGCCGACGGCGATATTGTAGAGAATGAAGAACAGCCCGAAGAACGCCAGCCCGAGGCCGGCGACACTGGGCCGGTCGTCCGGTGGCGGCCAGCGCACGCGCAGAATCAGTGCCACCGGCAGCACGCAGAGAAAGCCGATGCCCCAGCGCAGCACGGCAAGCGTGAGCGGATCGGCATTGGCGACCAGGTAGCGCGTCACGGCCGCCGCCGTCCCGCCGAGCGAGCTCGACACGATCGCGATCAGCACCCCGAGCCACTCGCCCAAATTCAAGCTCCTGTCCGCCCCGCGCCGGCTGTGCCATGTTGTCGATCGACGTCATTCCGGCAACTACCTGTCAGGTATTCATGTCGCGCGCGGAAGACTTTGCCGGACGGCTGCGCTGGTGGCGCCGGCGCCGCGGGTGGTCCCAGCTCGACCTTGCCGGCCGCGCCGACATCTCGCAGCGGCATTTGAGCTTCCTGGAGATCGGGCGCGCGCAGCCCAGCCGCGACATGGTCTTGAGGCTGGCCACCGCGCTCGACGTCCCGCTGCGCCAGCACAATCAACTGCTCATCGCCGCCGGCTTCGCGCCGATCTGGCAGGAGACCGATCTCGGCGCGCCGGAGCTGGCACAGGTGCGCAGCGGGCTCGACTACATCATGGCCCAGCAGGAGCCGTTTCCGGCGGTCGCGGTCGACCGCCACTGGAACCTGCTGGCGGGCAACAAGGGGGTGGCGCGGCTGGTCGAGTTCCTGGTCGGCCCGCTGGCTCCCGACGCGCGGGTCAATCTCGCCGATGCCCTCGTTGCGCCCGACGTGCTGCGGCCGTACCTGGTCAACTGGGCGGATGTGGCCGCCTACTTCATCCGCAGCGTCGAGGCGGATGCCGCCGCGGACGGCAACGCTGAGACTGCGGCGCTGCTGGAAAGACTGCTGGCCTATGAGGGCGTGCGGGCCGTGGCGAAAGCTATTCGGTCCGATGCCGCAGGCGGCCCGGTTCTGCCCATGCATTTCCGCAAAGGGAATGTGTCATTGCGGCTGTTCACCACGATCGCGACACTCGGCACCCCGCGTGACATCACGCTCCAGGAGCTGCGCATCGAGTGTTTTTTTCCCATGGATGGCGACACGGCGGCGGCGCTGCGGGCGTGGGCGGCCGAGAAGGAATAGCAGCGTCGTATTCTGCCGTTCGTCGATCGTCATTGCGGACCGCGAGGGAGCCCCGCCATGGTCTCGAGCACCGCGCAGACCGCCGCCGTGTCCTGCTCGCCATAACCCGAAGCCACCGCGGCGTTGAACAGGGGCACGGTGGTGGAGAACATCGGCGTCGGGCAGGCGAGCGCATTGGCGAACTCGCCGATGATGTGCAGATCCTTGCGCCACAGCTCCAGCGACATGGTGCGGACCGGCAGATAGGTGTCCGAGATCAGCATCGGCCCGCGCACCTTGAGCGCGCTCGACCCGCCGGCGCCGTCGCTGACGACCTCGAACATCTGCGCCGGATCGAGCCCGGCGCGGCGGGCGAGCGCAAAGGCTTCTCCGGCCGCGACCGTGTGAATCGCCACCAGGAGGTTCGCCACATATTTCATCTTCGAGCCGTTGCCGAACGGCCCGACATAGTGCGGCGCGCGGGAAAAGCCGCGGAACACCGGCAGGCAGCGCTCGTAGGCGTCCTTCGGGCCGCTGCCGTAGACCAGCACGTCGCGCTCCAGCGCCTGGCTGCCGGAGCCTGAGAGCGGACAATCCAGCATGACGATCCCGGCGTTGCCGAGGGCGTCGCGCGCCCTGGTCTTGTCGTCGAGGGACAACGTGCTGGTCTCGGCCAGGACGCGATCGGCGCTGTCGAACCCAACGAGCTCGGCGACGACGTCGTGCAGGGCCGCCGGAGAGGGCAGCGAGGTGATGAGGATCGGGCATTCGGCGGCGACTTGCGCGACCGACGTGGCGGCTCGCCCGCCGTGGGCCGCAAAGGCCGACAGCCTGGCGGCGGAAATATCGTACCCGACGACGGCGAATCCGGCGCCGATGAGGTTCCGGCTCATCGCCGAGCCCATGATTCCGAGACCGATCATTCCGACCGGCTGACGGTTGTTGTCCGGCACGGTTGCTCCTCGCGCTACAATTTGTACAGCCGCGCGGCGGTGTCGTGCAGGATGGCGCGGCACTCGGCCTCGGCATAACCGGACAGGCTCGCCCTGATGACATCCATCAGGTTGGCATAGCTGGTCCACAACTTCTCGATCGGGAAATTGCTGCCGAACAGGCAGCGCGACGGACCGAACAGATCCACGGTCTCATGGATGATCGGGCGGTAGATTTCTTCCCGGCAGGCGTGCTCGAAGGTGCCGAGCCCGGAGATTTTCGTCATCACGTTGGGGCAGGCGGCAAGCTCCCGCATGCCGGCGCGCCAGGACGCGAGGCCGCGCTCGCCACGATCCTCCAGCATGCCGGCATGCATCAGAATGAAGGTGAGCCCGGGAAAATCCTGCGCCAGGCGGGCGGCATCGGCCATCTGGCCGGAAAACACCTGGAGCTCGAACAGAAGGCCACGGGCCTCTACCTGACGCAGCCCGCGGCGCCAGGCGGGATCGTTCATCAGGTCGGGCCGCGGCGCGAAGCGATAGGTGGGATTGTCGTGCCAGTGGAGCTGCTGGCGGACGGCGCGGACGTTGCCCGTGGCCAGCTGGCGGTCGAGCAGGTCGCCGACGCCTGCCGCCGACAGATCCGCGAACCCCGTGATGGCGTGAGGAAAGCCGTGCCGATCGGCCACCGACTGCACCCAGGCGACCTCCTCGATCTCGCCGCCGGGCGCCACGTTGACCTGCACGTAGACCGACTTGACGATCCCCTCGGCGGCGGCTTCGGCGACAAACTCCTCGACCGGATAGTCGCGGCGCAGCGGCTCGTAGGGTCCGAAGATGCGCGGGACCGGCGGGCCGTTGAGCCAGGGCGTCGCCGCCAGGCGCCAGATGTGATGATGGGCGTCGATGATGGGGTCGGTCATGGGTCTGTCATTTGAGGCCGCTCAGCCCGAAGCCGCGATTGACCAGGCGCTGCAGCACGGCGAACAGCAGGAAGACCGGGATGGTCGCGAGCACGGCGATCGCCATCTGCTCGGTCGGCGGGTTGCCGTAATCCTCGCCGAACTGGACGAGGCCCAGCGGATAGGTGCGGAACTGGTCGAGCGAGACGACGGTCAGCGGCCACAGGAACTGGTCCCAGCTGTCGCGGAAGGAGAACACCGCGAGGACCGCCAGCGCCGGCAGGCATTGCGGCAGCACGATCTGCCACAGGATGCGCAGCTCGCCGGCGCCGTCGATGCGCGCCGCCTCGAGATAATCGGAGGGGATCGAGATGATCGACTGGCGCATCAGGAAAACCCCGAAGGCGTCGACCAGCAGCGGGCCGGCGATGCCCTGGTAGGTGTTGAGCCAGCCGAACTTGTGCACCACCAGGAAGGTCGGGATCAGCGTCACCTCGAGCGGCAGCATCAGGGTGGTGAGGATCGAAGCAGCAGGACGCGAGCGCCGGGGAAATGGAATTTTGCCAGTCCGTAGCCGGCCAGCGTGCAGAACACCAGGTTGCCGGCCATGACGGCGAACGACACGATGCCGCTGTTGAGGAAGTAGGTGGCGAACGCCGCCCGCGACAGCGCGTTCGGATAGTTCTCCGGGTGCCAGACCGACGGGATCCACTCGGTGGTGAGCTGGAACATCTTCTCGCCGGCCTGGAACGACGTCGTTGTCATCCACAGGATCGGCACGATGAAGGCGAAGGCGAGCGCGGCCAGCGCCAGCAGCGCCCAGCCAGCGCCGCACCGTGCGCAGCGGCCTCGGCGATCGACGCGGCTTCGCCTCGGCCGATCATCGGATGTAGACCTGCTCGCGGCTCATGTAGAACGCGCATCTGCAGCGCGGTGAAGACCATCATGATGGCGAACAGCACCGCCGAGATCGCTGCCGCCCGCCCCATCTTCAGGTAGGAGAACCCGGTCTCGTAGATCAGCATCGACAGGACGCGCGTGGCGTTGCCCGGCCCACCGCCGGTGATGATGAACGGCATCAGGAAGATGCGGGCGCTCAAGCAGCGCCGACACCACGACGACGAAGAACGATGATCGGCATCAGCAGCGGCAGGGTGATGTGCCGGAAGCGCTGCAGCGCGGTCGGCGCCGTCGAGATGCGCCGCCTCGTAGTAGTCGTCGGGGATGGCCAGCAGGCCGGCGAGGAACACCACCATGAAGTAGGGCGCGAAGCGCCAGACAGTGACCAGGATGATCGACGGCATCGCCGTGTCGACGAGCTGGTCAGCCAGTCGATGCGGCCGACGCCGAGCGGCGAGAGCAGCTGGTTCACCAGGCCATAAGGGTGCAGCAGGAAGCGCCACACCAGGCACACCGCGATGATCGGCATCAGGTTGGTAAGGAACATCGCCATCATGCAGTAGCGCGCGCCCGGCACCCTGTATTGATGGCGAGCGCGAGACCGAGGGCCGACCAGGGTGATCAGCACCGTCGAGCCGCCGATATAGACCAGCGTATTGACGAGCGTCTCGCGGAAAATCGGGTCGGCCGCCAGGTTGCGGTAGTTCTCCAGGCCGACATAGGCGGGCGCCGACACCATGTCGTAGGAGGTGAAGCTCAGCTCCAGCGCCCACAGCATCGGCCCGTACTTGAAGACCAGCGAAGAACAGCACGGTGGGCAGCACGAAGCCGACGCCCCAGAGCTGGATGCGGCCGGTGAAGTCGAGTTCCCAGAACCGGCCGGGCCGGGGACACGGCCTCGTCCGAGCCGCGGGACCGGCCGTTCATGCCTTCCGGTACGCCGCGGTCGCCCGGTCGACCTCCGCCGCCGCCTCGTCGAGCGCCGTCTTGATGTCGGCGTTGCTGAGCATGATCTTCTGCACCGCCCGGTGCATGGCGTCGGCGAGCTCGTTGTAGACCAGCGTGCGCGGCAGGAACACGCCTTGGTCGCGCGACTTGATGAACTCCTCGATGTGCGGGAAGCTCTTGCACCGCCGGGTTGTCGACCCAGCCGCTCTTGCGCGCCAGCGTGAACGGCGCGGTGTCCTTCCAGCAGTCGACCGGATCGCTCATGATGAAGCGGTAGAGATCGTGCAGCGCCTCCTGCTTGTCCTTCGGCGCGCGGGCGTTGACCACCAGGTTGAAGCCGTAGGTGCGTGGAGAAGCCCTTGCCGGGCTCGACGCCGGGATACTGCACCTCGCGATAGGATTTTCCGCCGACATCTTCGGCGTTCTGCGCCTCGATCAGGGTCGGCGGGATCGGATGGCAGAAGAACATCGCGACACCGCTCCTTGAACCAGTCGAGCTGCGGCAGCGGGTTGGTGGCGATGGAGTCGGCGGGGTCCTCGGCGCCGTACTTGCTTGGCGATCGAGGCGCGGATCGTCATCGCCTTCACGCCGGCGGCGTTGTTGACCGTGCACTTGCCGCTTGCGTCGAACCAGGCGCCGCCGCTCTGGATCAGGATCGGGTTGAACTGGATCATGGTCCAGGGTGCCGCGTGCATGGCGAACTTGAAGCCCTGGCGGGTGAACTTGCCGCCGTCCTTGACGGTCAGCCGCTTCGCCGTCTCGCCGAGCTCCTCCCAGGTCTTCGGCGCGTCCTTGTCGGGATCGAGCCCTGCCGCCTTGAAATGCGTGGCGTTGAGGTAGTTGATGTAGCCATAGAACCACAGGGGAAATCCGAACGCCTTGCCGCCCTGCGTGGCGCCTTCGACGAAGGCCGGCGCGAAATCCCCGGTGAAGGCGGCGAACGACGAGTAGCCCAGCCGGGTGACGTCGAGCGGCGCGATCAGGCCCTTGTCGAGCCATACCGGCATCAGCCAATCCTGGCTGACGAAACCTTCCGGCGCCGTGCCGGTGGCGAAGCCGACGCTGAGCTTCTTGCCGAGATCGCCGAACGGAAACCACTGGAAGTCGACCTTCACGTTGGGGTTCTGCGCGACATAGAGCTTGATGCGCTTGTCGAGCCAGGGGCGCTGCTGCGGATTGTCGAAGGTCCAGAAACTCAGGCTGATCGGAGCTTTCTGGGCGCGCGCCCGGCGCGAGAGCGGCAGGCCCGCCGCGGCGGCAAGCCCGGTCGCCGCGAGGTTACGGACGACGCGCCGCCGCGTCGGCGCTGGAGTCGCGGCGTGAGGCCTCGACGTCGCATCGCTCATTGATTCCTCCCCGATTGTTGTCTGCGCGCATCGATTGGCGCCGGCCGCGACAATCGCGGCAGGCGCCCCGTGCAATCGCAATTGATGTCGCGTGCCTTGTCGATCGCCCGCTTCGCGGACGCTAACACCGCGGTCTCGGCCGGATCAATATCGATTATCGACAATGGCTGCTCGTTGCCGAAGCAACGCGCAATCTGATCGACTACCAGGGGTGGTCGTCAAGGCTGGATCGCATCACACCTCGGCGAGGCAACGGAGGAGGAGCATTCCGCTCCGGAAAGGCGGCACCGGTCACCAGGGCAGGCCGCAGAGATCGATGACGCCGGAGCGTGGCGCGATCTTCAGATCGAGCGCATAAGGATCGGTGACATCGAAGCGCACGCGCCCCCGCGGCTGCGTCACGAACACTTCGCCGGCGAACAAGTGCCAGCCGAGGCTCTGGTAGACCGGCGCCAGGCGCGGCTCGCAGAACAGCAGCGCAAAATCCGCCGCGTATGCGTCCCGGATCTCTTCCGCCGCCCTGCGCACCGCGGCCCCGGCGACGCCCCGCCGCCGGCAGTCCGCTCTGGTGGCTACTCCGCCGATGCCGCCGACCTTGACGGCGCGCCCATCCCACGTGGCATCGCGCCAAAATATTCCGACGTGGCAGATGATCTCGCCGGCGCCATCGAAGCCGAGCAGGCGCCGGTCGGCGCGCGCCCATGCCACATCCCGCCATGGCAGCGTGGCGATCACCTCGGGAGGCCAGACGGATTGGAGCAATGGCGCGGCCTGCGGCCATCCGGCGTCGCCCCCCACGACCTCGATGCGGTCAAGCATTCCGCTGCGTCCTGATGCGCGAGCCCATCCCGCTGGCGTCGATCCATTTCTTCGTCATGGCCGGGCTTGTCCCGGCCATCCACGTCTTGGCCAGGAAGGAAGACGTGGATGCGCGGGCCAAGCCCGCGCATGACGCCGAGATGGCCACGAGTTGGTGCTTCAGCAGGCGAGCGGGCGGCCGCTGACGCGAATGATGGTCTCCGGCGAGAGTTCGAGGCTGCGATCCGTGGTGGGCTCGGCCAGGCGGCGCTCGATGAAGGCGCCGAGATGCCGGCCGAAGCGCACCGCCGCGTGACCTTCCGACAGCCGGGTGGCCTGATATCCGGCGAGCGCCTCCTCGACCGATCCGGCTTCCGTCAGATGGGTGGTGAGCGCGAGCGCGTCCTGGCCGGCCTTGAGCACCCCGATGCCGACATGCGGACGCGCCACGAAGGCGGCGTCGCCGACCAGGGCCACCCGCTCGAAGCTGATGTTGTCGGGCACCACGTCGTAGATCGGTTGCAGCATGTAGCGATCCGCCATGCCGACGACCTCGGCGAACTGCGGCGGCAGCAGTGCCGTGGCATTGCGGATCAGCGCCTGCACATGCTCGCGACGGATGAGCGCGGGCGAGATCGAGTAGTCATGGGTTGCTCCGGTGTCGTCGGTGAGCAGATCGGCAAGCTCCTCGCCGCTTTCGACCGGATAGTACCAGAGGAAATTGTAGCGCCGCCGTCCGGGCTCGATCGAGTGGTCGTGGCCGGGAACCGGATAGCCGATGAACTGGCTGCGCGGCGGAAAGCAGAACGCGAACTTCTCGAACGATTGCGCGCGGAATCTCGGCGACAGATGCGCCTCCTCGACGAGGCCGCGCCAAGCCACGTAGCCGCCGTATCGCGGCACTACCTCGGGAGCCATGAGCGCGCGCACCGTCGAGCGAAACCCGTCGGCGCCGACGATCAGATCGGCGGCGACGACCTCGCCGTCGGAAAAACGCGCGAGCGTCCGCCGGTCGCCACGCTCGATCCCGACGAGATCCTTGCCGCGATGATAGCTTTCCGCCGGGAACGCCGCATAGAGCGGATCGTAGGCCCGGCCCCAGGCCGCCAGATATTGCCGATAGGGGTAGTAGGCGATTTCCCGGCCGAGCCTGTCGTAGGCGCGCCGTCCGTCGATCGCGATCCCGAACGGCGCGTCGCTCGAGGCGCCGGCCGCCGTCATGACGGCATCGACCTCGTCATGCCAGGCGATGCCGGCGCCCCGCGACGCCAGCGTGTCGCCGACCCGCTCGAAGATGTCCACCTCCCAGCCGCGGCGGATCAACATGTTGCCGGCGAACAGGCCGGCCACCGACCCGCCGATGACGACGGCGCGAGGTCTTGCGCCGCCGGGAGGAGCGCTCATGGTACTTCCAATTACTGCTTGATGTCGGAGTAGGGAGCGAGCAGCTTTCCCGACTTGTACTTGTCGGGCCAGATGATCACCTCCTTGCCGGGCTTCTTGTATTGCTCGAGGTCGTTGCCGACGACGCCCTGCGCCTGGGTGTAGATGACCCGCAACTCGGCCCATTCGCCGTCGGCACCGAACGTCACGTCGCCGACCACCGTCTTGAAGGTGGTCTTGTGCATGTGCTCGGCGAGCGTCTTCTGGTCGAGGCTCTTGGTCGCCTCGACCGCCTGGCCGATCACCTGCATGGCCGCGTAGGCGAAGGGCGGCAGGTAGTGCCCGAGCGGATCGACGCCTGCTGCCCCCGCGCGCGACTGATACTTTCCGAGAAAATCCTGCATTCCGGGAAACATCATCGTCGGCTCCGGAACCCAATGGTTGAAATAGACCAGACCGTTGAGCTTGGCGCCGAACGATTTCTTGATCGAGGAGAACTGCAGGCCGACCATCCCGCCGCCGAACATCCGGGTCTTGAGGCCGACCTCGTGGGCGGCATTGACCATGCCGGCGGTGTCGGGCGGATAGGAGGCCACATAGACGAGGTCCGGGTTGGTCGCCTGGATCGAGCGGACGATCGGCGTGAAGTCGGCAAGCGAGGGCGGATAGCTGCGGTCGTAGACGACCTTGAGGCCGTGCTTGGCGGCGAGCTCGCGCACGCCGACCAGTGCCACCTGCGGATACTCGGCGTCGGCGCCGGTCATCGCGATGGTCTTCGGCTTGGGATCCATCGCCATCGCCGCCTCGAAGAAACCTTCCGAGAAAGCCTGCCGCGGATTGGGGCCCATCGGCTGGATCTGGAAGAAGCGGTCGTAGTTGAACTGCCGGTTCACCTCGAGACCGAACAGGCCCATGAACATCATGCCGCGCGCGATGATGACCGGCATGGCCGGCGCCTCGACATTGGTGCCGTAGCCGGCGATCACCAGGTCGACCTTGTCGACGTCGATGAGCTTGGTGTAGATGCCGGGCACCATCGAGGGATTGGTCTGATCATCGTAGTAGATGAGCTTGACCGGACGGCCGAGCAGGCCGCCCTTGGCATTCACCTCCTCGGCCCAGATCTGGATTGCCAGCAGCGCGGCGGTTCCGTTGCCGGCGAGACCACCGGTCATCGCCATGCCGAAACCGATCTTGATCGGCTCGGCGGCGAAAGCCGCCGTGCCGGTCAGTGCCGAGGAAACCGCAACGAGCCCCGCGACGAGCAGGTTGCGAAGCGCGTGGCGCCACGAATCGCATGTCATTGACACCCTCCCTGACTTAAAATTTCTTGCCGTGCCGGCCCCGTTCGACGGCAGGGCTTGCGCGGACACTATAGCCAAGCCGGGACCGCGGCAACGATCCGGCCCGCGCCCGATCCGAAGGGGCGGGCCAGCGAGCCCAACTCTCAGTTGAATGTCTGATAGCTCTGGCCGTAGCGGCCGCCGACGCGGGCGAAGCCGGCGCGGGCGGGCTCGTACTTCTGGTCGATGTTGAGCGCCTTGGCGTAGGAGCCGGCCGCCTTCTCCTTGTCGCCGAGCCGCTCGTAGGCGAGCGCGCGGCTCATCCAGGCCTGGAGGTTCTGCGGCTCGACCTGGACGGCATCGTCGAGATCGCTCGCCGCCGCTTTCAGGTCGTTGATCGCCATGTAGCTCAGGCCGCGGGCGATCAGAGGCTCGGCCTGCTGCTGGGAGAGGCCGACCGCGGTGGTGAAGTCGTCGATGGCGAACTGGTGCTGCTTCTGCGCCTGATAGAGCAGGCCGCGATTATAGTAGGCCTGGGCATTGTCGGGCCGCAGCGACACCGCCTTGTTGAAGTCGGCGAGCGCCAGCATCGCCTGGCCCTGCAGCCGATAGACGATGCCGCGTCCCAGATAGGCGACCGCGTAGCTCGAATCGATCGACAGCGCCTTGTTGTAGTCGGCGATCGCCTGATCCAGGCGGTTCATCTGGCGGTGGACGAGGCCGCGGTTGGCATAGGCCTGGCTGTAGTTGGGGTCGAGGCTGATCGCCTTGTTGAAGTCGGCGAGCGCGTCCTGGGGACGCCCGGCCTGGCCGAGCACGGTCCCGCGCATGTTGTAGGCCTGCGGGTCGCTGGGATTGCGGGTGACGACGTCGGTGAGCGAGGCGATATTGGTCGGCGAGGCGACCGGGCGCGGCTCCGGCTCCTCGGCGGTCGGCAAGGTCAGCGAGGTGCAGCCGGAAAGCGCCGCCGCGACGAGGAGCGCCGGCAGCGTCGCCGTCTGTCGCCGGGTCCTGATGCGCGTATGGTTCATCGCCTGTCCGTCGGCCGTGATGGACCTGCTCCGTGGCGGTGGAGCACGAAAGCGCCGGGGCGGTTTTTTCGACCCGCCTGCGCCCACGATACCTCGAAACTGCGGCCGAATGCGACGTGCCCGAGAAGTCCCTAGCGTGCGGGGGCGGCAGCCCGCGGCGGCGGCTTCGGCTTGCCGGGTAGCAGGCCTTCGCGCTGGAGGCGCTTGCGCGCCAGCTTGCGCGCCCGGCGGACCGCCTCGGCCTTCTCGCGGGCCTTCTTCTCCGAGGGTTTCTCGTAGTGTCCGCGGAGCTTCATCTCGCGGAAAATGCCCTCGCGCTGCATCTTCTTCTTGAGCGCCTTGAGAGCCTGGTCGACATTGTTGTCGCGAACGAGGACCTGCACGCGTCGTTCCTTCGGTTGTCAGTCCTGATGGCGGTCGGGCAGATACACCCACCTGCCGCGGATGTGTGGCGGCCGATTGCGCGCGCCTCTAGCAGTTTTGCGGCGAAAAGTCCACCGGATCGCGTGCAAACCGCTGCTGGCAGAGGGAGAAGTCACGCCGGAGGTCGCGCCTCTCGCTCAGCGCGCCTCCTCGGGCCAGACCCTGGTGACGTGACCCATCTTGCGGCCCGGCCGCACCCGGCTCTTGCCATAGAGATGGAGGGCCGCACCCGGGACGGTCAGCCATTTTTCGTAGTCCTCGACCTCGGCGCCGATCAGGTTGACCATCTCGACCCGGCCGCGCCGGACCGGCTTGGCCAGCGGCCAGCCGATGATCGCCCTGACGTGCTGCTCGAACTGCGAGACCGAGGCGCCGTCGAGGGTCCAGTGCCCGGAATTGTGCACCCGGGGCGCAATCTCGTTGACCAGGACGTCGTGCCCGGTCGCGCCGGCGACCACGAACATCTCCACGGCGAGCACGCCCACATAGTCGACCGCCCGGGCGATTGCTCCGGCGATGCGGATCGCCTCGGCGGCAGTGGCGGCGGTGATCCCGGCCGGCACCCGTGACACCTTGAGGATGTGGTCGCGGTGCTCGTTCTCGGTGACGTCGAAGCATTCGACCCGGCCGTCGCGGTCGCGTGCCGCCACCACCGAGACTTCCCGCTCGAACGCCACGAAGGTCTCCAGGATCGAGGCGCGCGCGCCCACCTGGTTCCAGGCCGCGGCGAGATCGGTCTCATCGCGGATCGCCGCCTGGCCCTTGCCGTCGTAACCGAAGCGGCGGGTCTTGAGCACGGCCGGACGGCCGATCCTCGCCACCGCCGCCGCGAGATCGGCGCCGGTGTCGACCGCCGCGTAGGGCGCGGTCGGGATGCCGAGCCGGGCGACGAAATCCTTCTCGACGAGCCGATTCTGGGTGGTGGCGAGCACGGCGGGATCGGGGAGCACCGGGCAGCGAACCGACAGGAAGGTCGCGGTCTCGGCGGGCACGTTCTCGAATTCGTAGGTGACGACGTCGACCTCGCGGGCGAAGCGGTCGAGCGCGCTCTCGTCGCCATAGTCGGCGACGGTCGCCAGGTGAGCGACGTCGAACGCCGGCGCATCGCTGTCCGGGGCGTAGACATGGCAGCGCAGGCCGAGCCGCGCCGCCGCCATCGCCAGCATGCGGCCGAGCTGGCCGCCACCGAGGATTCCGATCGTGGCATCGGGCCCGAGCGCCGGCGGCCGACCGGACTTGGCCGTCACGCCTTGCCCTCGTCGTCCGGCTGCTCGGCCACCGCCTCGGTCTGCCGGCGCCGCCAGGCGTCGAGGCGCTCGGCGAGAGCCGCGTCGCCGAGCGCGAGCACGCTTGCCGCGAGCAGAGCGGCGTTGATGGCGCCGGCCCGGCCGATCGCCAGCGTTCCGACCGGAACGCCCGGCGGCATCTGCACGATCGAGAGCAGCGAATCGATGCCCGATAGCGCCTTCGATTCGACCGGCACGCCGAGCACCGGCAGGCTGGTGAGCGCCGCCGTCATCCCGGGCAGATGGGCGGCGCCGCCGGCTCCCGCGATGATCACCTTGAAGCCCTCCGCCCGGGCGCCGCGGGCGAACGCATAGAGACGGTCCGGCGTGCGGTGGGCCGACACGATCCGCGTTGCGAACCCCACCCCGAGCGCGGTCAATGTCTCGGCGGCATGGCGCAGCGTCGCCCAGTCGGACTGGCTGCCCATGATGATGGCGACCGGATCAGTTCCCATTCCCCGCCCCGGAACTCCATCTCGGCCGGCCAAGAAGGCGCGGATTATAGGAACCAACCACAGGGTGGCAAGGCGGTAAGGGTCGGATATCCTTACCTTGATCGTCGAGTTGCCGGGACTGCGCGGCCGACGTGCCCGCCAGGCCCAACAGGATCTCCTCGCGTGCCGAAATCCCCCTCCCGACTGCCGAAGCCGGCCGGCGGCAAGCCGCTGCGGCGCCCGACGGAGCGGCGCGCCGCCGCCGATGAGGGCGAGCGCCCCATTACTGCTGCGGCCGCGAGCCAGCCGGCCGGGCCGGCCTCGGATCCGATGCGGCTGGCGGCCGAGATCGCGGCGCTCAGGACCGAGCTCGCCGAGGCCCGGGCCAAGGTGCGCGAGCTCGAGGCCGTGGCCGACGTCGATCCGCTGCTCGGCATCCTCAATCGCCGCGGCTTCGAGCGCGAGCTCGCCCGCTCGCTCGCCTATGTGAAACGCTACGGGCCGCGCGCCGCGCTGCTCTATCTCGATCTCGACGGTTTCAAGCCGGTGAACGACACGTTCGGCCATGCGGCCGGCGACCGGATGCTGGGGGCGATCTCGGCGACGCTGACCCGTCACGTCAGGGCGTCCGACGTGGTCGCGCGACTTGGCGGCGACGAGTTCGCGGTGCTCTTGTGGAATGCCGGGGAGGCCGATGCGACACGCAAGGGCGAGGCGATCGAGGCCCTGGTCGCGGAGACGAAGATCCGCTGGCGCGATGCCGTGCTGGCCGTCGGTGCCTCGGTCGGGGTGACGATGCTCAATGCGAGCGACAGCCCTGCCGAGGTGCTCGATCGCGCCGATCGCGCCATGTATGCCCGCAAGGTGGCCCGCGCAGGCCTTGCGATCCCGCCAGCTGCCGGCGGTTCCCCGTGAGACCAAACGCCGCGGGAAACGCCTCCTCCCGCAATGCAGCATCGCGGCCGTTCAGGCGATGATGTCGGGAGTGAGCTGGTCCTCGATGAAGGTGATGCGGTCGCGCAGCTGCAATTTGCGCTTTTTCAGGCGCTGGACCTGCAGAACATCGGCCCCCGGCGTATTTTGCAGGGCCTCGATCGCGACGTCGAGGTCGCGATGCTCCTGCAGCAGGCGCGCCAGGTTCGCCCGGAGCTCGCGTTCTTGATCTTTGGTCATCGCCGCTGACGTTTGGGCGGGCGGGCCGCGCCCGGTCGGCCAAGCCTGAAGCTCATGAAAAAGTATCGCGTTTTACACCCCTGGCATCAAGAACACGGTGGAAATCGGTAACCGAGGACAGGATTTATTGCAGTGCACAATCGAACGAATCTCGACGAAATCACGGCGACATGGCACACTGATGACGTCAGGCTGACGATCTGACGTAGGAGATATCCCATATGTCCATGCAATCGCATCTTGCGGAACTTGAGAAACGGCATCGGTCGCTCGAGGCGGAACTCGCCGAGGCGCTTACCCATCCGTCGATCGATGACATCACTATCGCCCAGTTGAAGCGTCGCAAGCTGCTGGTAAAGGACGAGATCGCACGAACTCCAGAACGGGGCCAGCGCCAGCGTTCACTGAGCGTCGCGATCGATTGCATCAAAGTTTCGACCTGAAGCGCCGGCTTTCCCGGAAGGGAGCCGGCGTTTTTCTTGTCGGTCGGTCACCGGGCGTCACGGTCGGCGCTGTCTCCCGAGCTGCCGACCGTCGCCGAATCGGGCGTGCCGGGCTTCGAGGCGGTGCTGCACTACGGGATCGTGGCGCCCGCCGGCACGCCGCGCCCTGTCGTCGAGCGGCTCACCCGCGAGCTTGTCGTGGCGCTCGGCTCGGACGAGGTGCGCGCACGCCTCGTCGCCGAGGCGCTGCCCGGAAGCCCTGAGGACTATGCCGCCGACATCGACCGCGAGGAACGCAAATGGTCGCGCATCGTGCGCGCGTCCGCTGCCAAGGTGGAGTGAGCCATGAAACCGATAGACACGCTGGGCTTCATCGGTCTCGGCGTAATGGGCGAGCCGATGTGCGCCAACCTGGTGCGGACATCCGGCCTGCCGGTGTTCGGCGCCGATAGGCGGCCGGAGCCGGTCGCCCGGCTGGGCGCTGCCGGCCTGCGTCCGTGCGGCTCGATCGGCGAGGTCGCGGCGGCTGCCGATCTCGTGTTCCTGTCGCTGCCGAGCGGCACCGAGGTCGAGGAGGTCTGCTTCGGTGCCGGCGGGCTCGCGGCGCAGCGCGGGCGGGTCCACACCATCGTCGACATGAGCACCAGCGCGGTGAAGCTCACCCGCGATCTCGGCGGCCGGCTGGCGGAGCGCGGCATCGCCTTCGCCGATGCGCCGGTGGCGCGCACCCGCCAGGCGGCGCGCGACGGCACGCTGAGCGTCATGGTGGGCGCGCCGCCGGACCTGTTCGCGGCGATCCGGCCGCTGCTCGCCCGCATGGGGAGCGAGATCACCCATTGCGGCGAGGTCGGCGCCGGGCAGGTGGTCAAAATCCTCAACAACATGGTGCTGATGATGACCGTGGAGGCGCTCTCCGAGGCGCTGGTCACGGCGCGCGAGGCCGGCGTCGACGGCAAGCTGTTGCTCGAGGTCATGTCGAAGGGCTCCGCCGACAGTTTTGCGTTGCGCAACCACGGGCTCAAGGCGATGGTGCCCGGGGTATACCCTGAGGACGCGTTCCCGACCGACTATGCGATCAAAGACATGCGGCTCGCGCTGGCGCTCGCCGCCGACGGCGGGGTCAAGCTGCGCGCCGCGCCGCTCACGGCGGCGCTGCTCGAGGAGACGAGCCGTGCCGGCTACGGCCGCAACTACTGGCCGGTGCTGATGAAGCTGATCGAGCGGCAAGGGCAGGGCGGATAGACGGCGGCCGGTGGCGCGGGCCTCCTCGTCGCGCCGTTTTCGCAATTCTATTTGCCTTAGAAATATATTTGAAGTTCTATGTAATCACGTTCACACACGGACGGTCCGCGCGCGTGCACAGTTCCCGGACGATCCGGGACTTTCCGCGCGGGAGAGTCACGCCGCGACCAGGCGTGAGGACGTAACGTCCGGTGACGAGCCGAAGGGGGGCGCGATGTCGAATGTAGCTGGCAAGGCCTACGGGTTGACCGTCATCACCCCGATGAAACCTTCCCGCACCTGGATCAACCACCTGATCTTCATGGTGGCCCGCGTCTTCCCGGCGCTGCTCAACGCGCTGCTCGGCCTCAAGCTCATTCATTTCGCCCGCTGGGCGATCGTGCGCTGCGATCAGTGGCCGCACCGGGAAAAGGTCAACTGCAAGCTCGGCAACGACTACATGCTGTTCGTCAGCAATTTCAACGGGACCTGGGATCAATATATCGACGCCTTCGCCGACGGCGTGCCCAACGGGCTCGACCTGATGTGGTACTCCAGCATCAAGTATCCCCATTCGATCTCGATTACCCCGTTCAAGGATTACATCCGTCACAACCAGATCGACAACAACTACTACTACAACGCCACGCCGGGCTCGGCGCAGCGCGACATCAAGTCGGCGCTCAAGCTGTTCGCGGCGCTTCGCGAGCTCGCCGCGTTGCACGGCAAGTCCGATCCGGCGGCGTTCGCGAAAACCTATCGCAAGAAGCTGATCGAGTGTCAGAACTGCCTCGCCTCGGCCGGCTATGCGCCGGTGGCGAGCCTCGATACCGCCAACGCCGACGAGAACCGGAAGCCGTTCGTGGTCGCCGCGCAGTCGGGCATCGCCCCGCAGGCCGTGGTGGACAAGCGCGTCAAGGCCGCCGGCCCGAACCCCTGAACGCCGGACCGCGGGATCGCCGCAATCGAGCTGAAGGACAACGCCTATGCCAAATTTCGACGGCGGACACTACTTCCTGACTGCGCTCATTCCGATCAAGACCGCGGAAGTGGTCGACCACGAGGGGATCAGGAGCTCTCCGATCCACATGGTCAGGCAGGCGCTCTCGGTGCTGCCGACGGCGCGGCAGTCAGAGGTCACCGCGTCGCTGCCGGAAAGCCCGTTCGTCGGCAACACCCGGACGCATTTCGCCCGTTTCGCGGTGATCGACGACGTCATCTACAACGCCCGCAATCCCACCAACGCGATCTTCGACCAGTCCGACCGGACGATCCCGCAGGAGGTCGACCAGCTGCCCTGCCCGTACCTGATGTTCGTGGTCGATTTCGACGCGGCGAGCGGCGACGAGGCGGAGCTGCGCTCCTATCTGTCGGAGCTGTGGGACGCCATGGACGCAGGGTTCAGGTCCTTTCTGGTCTACTGCGTCGGCTTCCCGGAGAACGGCGGCCGGGAGCAGTTCGTCGACTACCTGGTCAGCTGCCAGGTCGAGACGACGATGCCGTTCAACGACTACTGGGTCACCCCGCCGGCTCCCCCGTTCAAGACGCTGTCCATCTCGATGCTCAAGGCGGTGCCCGTCATTGCCGCCGTCGTCGCCGCCGGCGTGGTGTGGTGGATCGCGCATGCGGCGGCCCTCTCGGGGCTCTGGATCGTCATCCTCGTTGTGCTGGCGGCCATTGCCGGGCTCGCGGCCGGGGTCGCGATCGACTATTCGATCGTCATGCGCACCGGCCTGACGCCGTTCCCGGCGGCGCCGAACTCGGATCTGCCATCGATCCTCAAGGCGCTGTACCTGCAGCGGCAGTTCACCAAATTCGCGATCAGGACACAGGGCGCCAGCGACACCGACCTCTACAAGAGCTTCGGCGACTTCGTGCAGACGCATAAGCCGCAGACGTTGTCGGCGCCGACGCAGCAGCCCGGCGTGATCAGCTAATCGGGGGAAGCAACATGACCAGGCGTCTCGATCACGCCGATATCCAGGGCGGCATCCTGCTCAACTATGGGCTGGCATTTCCCAAGAGCCGCTATTTCTTCCTGCACGTCTCGGACGCCAGGGGCGGTCGCGATCTCGTCATGGCGCTGCGCCCCAGGATCACCACGGCGCTGCCGTGGCCATCCAGCAAGGACGCCTACTGCGGCAAGGAGAAGGTCGAGAAGCCGCCGGTGACGATGAACATCGCGTTCACGTTCTACGGCCTGCATGCCCTCGGGCTGCCGACCAGAACGCTGCAGGGCATGCCGTCGGAATTCGTCGACGGGATGGCGGCGCGTGCCACCATCCTGGGCGATCATCTCAACCGCAACACCCCGGACCGCTGGGACCCGGTCTGGCGCGGCGATCAGGTCCACATCATGGTGGCGATCGGCGCGCAGATGGACCCCGCCACCGGGCAACCGGTTCCCGAGCTTGAGGTCGTGAGCAAATGGTTGTGCGACCTGTGCCGGAAGCTGGGGGTCCAGGTTCTCCAGGGTCACCGGCCGGGCAGCCTCGAGTATCAGGATGCGTCTGCGCTCATGATAAGGGATGGCGACAAGCATGTCGCCGTGCCCAAGGAGCATTTCGGCTTCACCGACGGTTTTGGCGACCCGGTCTTCGAGGGCCAGTACGAGAAGGATGAAGCCACCTACGTGGTCGGCGGCGGAAAAATCACGCCGGACGGCAAATGGGGAGCGCTGGCGACCGGCGAGTTCCTGCTCGGCCACCCGGACGAGGCCCAGGAGATCGGCGATGCCGCGATGCCGCAGGCGGTCAGCCGCAACGGCACCTTCCTGGTCTACCGCAAGCTTCATCAGAATGTCGGCGCCTTCAACGCCTTCGTGGCCAAGTCCGCCGCGCAGTACGCCGCGATGATGGGCGTCGATCCGGCCGATGCCGCGTGCTTCATCAAGGCGAACATGGTGGGACGCTGGCAGGACGGCGTGCCGCTGCTGGCGGCGCCGACCATCGCGGAGTGGAAGGCCTTCAAGCAGCCGCCGCTGCTGGGGGACCAAATCAACCCGATCTACGTCAATTTCCGCTATTCCGACGACCTTGCGGGTTTGAAATGCCCGTTGGCCGCCCATATGCGGCGGGTCAATACGCGCGACATGCTCGATCCGCACGGCGCGAGCTCGGCGCTCAACAACCGCCGGCGCATCCTGCGCCGCGGCCTGCCCTACGGCTCCGGCGCCGACGACGCCGGCGAGCACGGCGTGATCTTCATGGCCATCTGCTCCAGCCTGTTCCGCCAGTTCGAGTTCGTGCAGCAGCAATGGCTGCAATACGGGCTCGACTTCGAGGCCGGCAACGACACCTGCCCGATCGTCGGCAACCGCGGCGACGACGCAAAATTCGTCATTCCGGGCAATCCCGACACCGGCACGCCGCCGTTCATCCTGAGCGAGATTCCGCAATTCGTCGAAACCCGGGGCGGCGACTATTTCTTCATGCCCAGCATGACGGCGCTGCGCATGATCGGCATGGGCACGGTCGATCCGACCTGATCAGGCGCTACGCTCGGCCACCACGCAGAGGCCGGGTACCGGCACCGCGTTCTCCGTGCGGGTCGAGACCGGATCGAGCAGGCGGAGCGCGAGGCCGCTCGCCGCCAGCGCGGCGCGGACGCAATTTTCGCCGTGCGCATAGCGCAGCCTGTCGCCGAGCACGACGCCCTCGCCCGGATGGGTCTCGACCGTGAAGGCGATCAGCCCACCGGGCGCCAGCGCACCGGCGGCGGCGCTGCACACCGGACCGAGATTTTTCAGATAGACGAAGGCGTCGGCCGCGATCACGAGATCCGCGGGCTCCGCTTCGCTTCCCAGGAATGCGGTCATGTCGGCGACGACGAGCCGGTCGTAGATCGCCTTGCGGCGCGCCATCTCGACCATGGCGGGCGAGAGGTCGACACCCACCAGGATGGCGGACAGTGGCCGAAAAGTTTCGCCGGCAAGCCCGGTGCCGCAGCCAAGATCGATGGTCCGCCGGAAGCGGGCGTCGCCGCCGCGGAGCATCTCGATCGCCCGGCGCAGCACCTGCGGCCCGCAATAGCCGAGCCCGTCGGTGAGGGCACGGTCGAAACCCGGCGCATACTGGTCGAACAGCGCCTGGACATAGCCGGGCGACATCGGCCCAGGGTTCTCGACGCCGAGCCGCGCCAACCGCAACGCGGCGCCGTGGCGGTCATCGGCGTCGCCCGCGATCGCCATGCGGAACGCGGCGATGGCGCCGCCGCGGTCGCCGGTCCGCTCGCGCATCTCGCCGAGCGCGAACCAAGCCGAGACGAAGCCAGGCGCGCGCTCGAGCGCCTGGACCAGCAGATCGGCGGCCGCAAGCGGATCGCCGCGCCCGGCGAGATCGCGCGCCAGCTCGTAGCGCCGGTCGGCGATGAGGTCGCCGGAGGAGGAGATGAGCGGGGTCGGCGCGGACATCGGGGCGGTTTCGGGTGGCACGATCCATACATATCTGACGGCGATGCGAGCGGAAGAGCTTTTGCGGCCGACCCCGGCGGGCCTGTGCTGCCCGCCCGGCGGCTTCCACATCGATCCGGTGCGCCCGGTCGCCCGCGCGCTGATCACCCACGCCCATTCCGACCATGCCCGTTCCGGGCACGGCGCCGTGCTGGCGACCCCCGAGACCATCGACCTGATGCGGCTTCGCTACGGCGAAAACTTTGCCGGCACCAGCCAGGCGCTCGGCTACGGCGAGACCCTGCGGCTCGACGGCGTCGCGGTGACGCTGCATCCGGCCGGTCATGTGCTGGGCTCGGCGCAGGTCGCGGTGGAGAGAAGCGGCCTGACGATCGTCGCCTCCGGGGACTACAAGACTGTCGCCGACCCGACCTGCGCGATGTTCGAGCCGGTCCGCTGCGACGTGTTCGTCACCGAGGCGACGTTCGGCTTGCCGGTTTTTCGCCACGCCGACGCCGAGGCTGAGATCGCCAGGCTGCTGCGATCCGTGGCGCTGTTTCCCGAGCGCGCGCATCTCATCGGTGCCTATGCGCTCGGCAAGGCGCAGCGGGTGATCGCGCTCATCCGCCGGGCGGGCTACGACCGGCCGATCTACCTGCACGGCGCGCTCGACGCGATCACGCGCTACTATGCGGGCCGATCGATCGACGTCGGCGACGTCAGGCCGGCGCGCGCGGCCGCCAAGGACGAGCTCGCCGGCGCGCTGGCGCTGTGCCCGCCGTCGGCCCTGCAGGACCGCTGGACCCGGCGGTTTCCCGATCCGCTCGCGGCGTTCGCCTCGGGCTGGATGCGGGTGCGGGCGCGGGCGCGCCAGCGCGGCGTCGAGCTGCCGCTGGTGATTTCTGATCACGCCGACTGGGACGGGCTGACCGCCACCATCAAGGCGACCGGCGCCGCGGAAATCTGGGTCACCCACGGCGAGGAGGACGCGCTGGTGCACTGGTGCGCGACGCAGGGGCTCGCCGCGCGGCCGCTGCGCATCGTCGGCTACGGCGAGGAGGACGACGTCCCGGACGGTGAGCCATGAACGATGCCGCCTCCTCCCGAAAGCCGCTCGGCTCGCCGCGCCACGAGCCGCAAGGCATGAACCGGTTCGCCGCGCTGCTCGACCGCCTGTCCTACGAGCACGGCCGCAACGCCAAGCTCCGCCTGATGACCGACTATTTCGGCGCGACCCCGGACCCCGAGCGCGGCTGGACGCTCGCGGCGCTCACCTCGTCGCTGCGCTTCACCCATGCCAAGCCCGGCATCATCCGCGCGCTCGCCGCCGAGCGGGTCGACCCGGTGCTGCTCGAGCTCTCCTACGACTATGTCGGCGATCTCTCCGAGACGGTGGCGCTGATCTGGCCACCGGCGCTGCCCGGCGACAAATCCCCCCACCGGGGTGACACGGAGGCGCCGTCGCTGGCCGAGGTGGTGACGGCGCTGGCCTCGCTCGGCAAGCTCGAGCTTCCGGCGCAGCTTGCGCGCTGGCTCGATGCGCTCGACGAGACCGGCCGTTGGGCGCTGCTCAAGCTGGTGACCGGGGCGCTGCGGATCGGCGTGTCGGCGCGGCTGGCGAAGACCGCGGTCGCCGCCCTCGGCGACAAGGATCCGGACGAGATCGAGCTGATCTGGCCGGGCCAGGAGCCGCCCTATCTGGATCTGTTCGCCTGGGTCGAGGGCCGCGCGGAAAAACCTTCCACCTCCGACCCGGCGCCGTTTCGCCCGGTAATGCTCGCCCACGCGATCGAGGACGCCGACTTCGCCGGGCTCGATCCGGCGGCGTTCGTCGCCGAGTGGAAATGGGACGGCATCCGCGTGCAGGCCGTGGCCGGCACCCGCCCCGACGGCGAGCGCGTCGCCCGGCTCTATACGCGCACCGGCGAGGATATCTCCAAGAGCTTTCCGGATTTGGCCGGCGTGCCGGGCTTCGACGGCGCCATCGACGGCGAGCTCCTGGTCATGCGCGACGACCGGGTCCAGCCGTTCAACGCGCTGCAGCAGCGGCTCAACCGCAAGAGCGTGACGCCAAGACTTCATCGGCGAGCATCCGGCGCACTTGCGCGCCTACGATCTCCTGGTCGATGGCGGCGA
The DNA here is from genome assembly GCA_963755055.1 of uncultured Alphaproteobacteria bacterium. Lineage (GTDB taxonomy): Bacteria > Pseudomonadota > Alphaproteobacteria > Rhizobiales > Xanthobacteraceae > AP-16. Next base: position 215,812 of record CAVWIS010000034.1, read on the forward strand.
GGATGTGCGCGATCTGCCCTTCCTCGAGCGGCGGCGGCGGCTCGAGGCGCTGGTCGCGAGGCTCGGCGATCCGCGCATCGATCTCTCCCCGCTGGTCCCCTTCGCGTCCTGGGACGAGCTCGCCTCCGCGCGGCAGGACCCGGCGGCGTTCGAGGCGGGGGAGGAGGCCGAGGCGGTCGAAGGGGTGATGCTCAAGCGTCGCGACGCGCCCTACCTGCCGGGGCGCCCAAAAGGGCTCTGGTGGAAGTGGAAGCGCGGGCCGGCCCTGATCGACGCGGTGCTGATGTATGCCCAGCGCGGCAGCGGCAAGCGCTCGTCCTACTATTCGGACTATACGTTCGGGGTCTGGCGCGACGGCGCCGACGGACCCGAGCTGGTGCCGGTCGGCAAGGCCTATTTCGGCTTCACCGACGAGGAGCTTTTGAAGATCGACCGCTTCGTGCGCGCCAACACGGTAGGCCGGTTCGGCCCGGTGCGCGAGATCGCCCACGAGCCCGACCGCGGCCTGGTGATCGAGGTGGCGTTCGAGGGCCTGCAGCAATCCGGGCGGCACAAGTCGGGCCTCGCCATGCGGTTTCCCCGGATCAACCGGCTGCGCTGGGACAAGCCGCCACGCGAGGCCGACCGGCTGGAGACGCTTGAGCGCATGCTGGCGGGCAACGAGACGCGGCGCAGCGGTCGAGGCGCGTGAGCTGCGGCGCCGCGCTTGCGCAGGTCCCGGCAGAGTGTGCGCGGTTCGCCGTCAAAGGACCTGCGCCATACCAGGGTTTCTGGAGCATTTCCCGATCAACCTGATCGGGATATGCTCTGGCGGGATCGATCAACCTAGGCAGAGCGGACCATGAACGACGCCATTTATCGCTTCTTCGGCGGATCGCCGTCGGCCGTCATCGTGCGGTTGATCCTGCTGTCGATCCTGGTCGGCGTGGTGCTGGCGGCGCTCGGCTTCGAACCCTCGAACCTCGTCCCCAGCATCAAACGCTTCTTCCTGCACATCTGGGGGATGGGTTGGGGCGCGGTGACCTGGCTCTGGACCTACTTCCTGCTCGGCGCCATCCTGGTGGTGCCGATCTGGATCGTGGTGCGGCTGGTCCGGGCGCCGAAGGAGCGCCGGCCGTAGCTCATGCCGTGATCAGTCCGGCCACGGCTCCGCCGTCAACCCAGCGGCGTTGCGGCCGACGGCCTGGCCGAGGTGCTCAAAGCGGGCCAGCCGCGTGATGTTGACCAGATCCTCCTTGATGCTGCCGATCAGCGCAGCCCCGCGAAAGACCAGACCCGTATAGAGCTGGATCAGGGTGGCACCGGCCTTGATCTTCGCATAGGCGGCGGCGCCCGAATCGATGCCGCCGACGCCGATCAGCGGAAACGCGCGCTCGACGCGGACGAAGGTCTCGGCGAGCATCCGGGTCGAGAGCTGGAACAGCGGCCGGCCCGACAGGCCGCCGGCCTCGGCGCCGTTCTCCCGGTCGCGCAGCGCCGCCGGACGGGACACCGTGCTGTTGCCCACGATGATGCCGTCGACGCCGCGGTCGCGTGCCACCGCGACCACGTCGTCGAGATCGCCGAGCGCCAGGTCCGGCGCGATCTTCAGGAGCACCGGCTTGCGGCCGGTCTCGCCGGCGAGCCGGTCGCGGGCCTCGATGACGCGCGCCAACAGCCCGTCGAGCGCGGCGCGGCCCTGCAGATCGCGCAGGCCCGGCGTGTTCGGCGAGGAGACGTTGATGGCGAGGTAGCTCGCGAAGGGGGCGAACGCCGCAACGCCGGCGACATAGTCGGCGGTACGGTCGGCCGCATCCTTGTTGGCGCCGATATTGACCCCGACGATGCCGCCGCGGGCGGCGCGCGCCGCCAGCCGCGCCCGCACCTTGTCGAAACCCTCGTTGTTGAAGCCGAGGCGATTGATCACCCCCTGGTCGGCGTCGAGGCGAAACAATCGCGGACGCGGGTTGCCTCCCTGCGCGAGCGGCGTCACGGTGCCGACCTCGGCAAAGCCGCAACCGAGCCGCAGCATGGCGTCGGGGGCCCGCGCGTTCTTGTCGAAACCCGCCGCGATGCCGATCGGGTTGGGGAAGCGCAGGCCGAACGCCTCGACCGCCAGATGCGGGTCGTCGGCGGGCGGACGCGGCAGCCGTGCCAGCGCGAGCGCGTGCAACGCCAGCGCGTGCGCGCGCTCCGGGTCGAGGGCGTGCAGCAGCGGCCGGGCGAGGCGGTCTAGCAGGACGATCAGGACAGGACTCCCGGATGCGGATCGAACCCTATCGGCGGCGTCCGGGGGCTTCAAGGCACCGTCGGGCCGGCGACGGCCGAATCGGCCCCGCGTTCCACGGGCTTCGCCCGGATATCCCCGGAAAAATGATCTATGCTCAAGTCTCTAGGATGACCGACGTCAATCCGTGACCGAGCCGGAGGAGCCCACATGTCGATGAAGCGCATCCTTGCCGTCCTGATCGTGCTCGCGGCCCCGGCCGGCCTCGGCTCGCCGGTACCGGCGCAGGCCCAGGCCGAGGGCTCGCCCGAAGCGCTCAAGGCCGCGACCGAGCTGATGGGGGTCCTGTCGAAGGACATGGTGGGCCAGATGAGCGCCCAGATGTCGGCGCAGGTCTGGCCGGTGATCGAGCAGGAGCTGCGCCGCGGGCAAGCCACGATCGATACGGCGACGATCGCCGAGCTGCGGGGCGAGTTCGAGCGCCTGCAGGCCGAATATCTGAACGAGGTGATGAAGGGGGCGCCGGCGGTCTACGCCAAGTATTTTTCCGCCCAGGAGCTGCGCGACATGCTGGGCTTCTACCGCACGCCGACCGGAGAGAAGTCGCTCAAGGTGCTGCCGCAGGTCATGGCGGAATTCTTCGCCGGGCTGATGCCGCGCCTCCAGGAGGTCGAGAAGCAGACCACCGCGGCGTTCCAGAAGATCCTGCGCGAGAAGGGATATCTGAAGTAGCGCCTGGTCAAGAGAAAACGGCCCCAGCCGACTGTGGCGGTACGGCTGGGGCCAACGGGGGCGAGACAGACTTCACGACGACCCGTGACGAACGAACAGTCACGTGGTGCCTGCAGGGATAGCAGCCGAATATAACAGCCGTGTGACTGAGGAAAGAATCCTCACGTCGGGCGGGCGAGCGCGCCGTCGATCATGGCGGTGGGGCATCCGCAGCTTGATGTTCCTGTTTCCCCGAGGGTCGCTTCTTCGTTTTGGGGGGCCGCATGCCCCGCGCGACCGCATCTCTTTCCTTCATGAGTTCACCAATCTTTGTGTTCTTGTAAAACCTGTGATCACGGTCGTAATAAATCTTTGATACTAGGTTCACCCAAACCAAGTTATCCGCGCCGCGGGCGAGCGCGCCGTCGATCATGGCGGTGGTGTTCTCGATGCCGTAGACCGCCACGAAGGAGCCGAAGCGCGGGCCCTTCTCCTGGCCGAGCAGCACCTGATAGAGCATGTTGAACCATTCGATCGACACCCCCGGCTTGCCGTCTTTCGGCTTGGTCTTTCCCGTGTGGTCGAGGAACGGCTCACGCCGGCCGATCTCGTAGACCACCTCCTGGATTTCCTCCGCGGTGGCGCCGGCGGGCAGCTGCGCCAGCGCATCGCGGAGGTCGGCGAGCGCCTTACGCTCGGCTTCGGTCGGGTCGCGGAACTTCTTCTCCGGCAGCACGAAATCTCGGAAATAGTGGATCGCATAGCCGACCATGGCGTCGAGCCGCGGATGGCTCTCGGCCGTCACGCCCGGCCAGTAGCGGCCGATGAAGCCCCACAGCGTCGCGGCGTTCTCGGCGTTGGAGGCCGACACCAGGTTGAGCAGCATGGAGAACGAGATGGAGACTTCCGGCGCCGGCGGGTTTCCCGCATGGATGTGCCAGACCGGGTTGGCGATCCGCCGCTGCAGGTCCTGGCGTCCATAGCCTTCGAGGTGCTGCTGGTACTCATCGACCTGGCGCGGAATGACGTCGAAGTAGAGGCGCTTCGCCGCTCGTGGCTCGCGGTACATGAACAGCGACAGGCTCTCCGTCCCGGCATAGCGCAGCCACTCGTCGATGGTCAGCCCGTTGCCCCGCGACTTGGAGATCTTCTGGCCCTTCTCGTCGAGGAAGAGTTCGTAGTTGAAGCCCTCGGGTGGCACCGCGCCGAGCGCCCGGGCGATGTCGCCCGACAACCGGACCGAGTCGATCAGATCCTTGCCGGCCATCTCGTAGTCGATGCCCAGCGCCACCCAGCGCATCGCCCAGTCGGCCTTCCACTGGCACTTGACCCGGCCGCCAGTGACCGGGGTCTCCACCTCGTCCCCGCTGTCGGGGTCCACATAGGTGATCGTCCCGGCGCCGACATTGCGGGCCACCGTCGGCACCTGGAGCACCCTCTGCGTCGCGGGCGAGATCGGCAGGAACGGCGAATAGGTGATCTGGCGCTCCGACCCAAGCGTCGGCAGGATGATCTCCATCACCCGGTCGTAGGCCTCGAGCATGCGCAGAAGCGTCGCGTCGAAGCGGCCCAACTCGTAGGTCTCGGTCGACGACATGAACTCGTACTCGAAGCCGAAGCGGTCGAGGAAGGCGCGCAGCCGCGCATTGTTGGCGGCCCCGAACGAGGGATGCTCGTTGGAGAACGGGTCGGGCACGCGGGTCAGCGGCTTGCCCAGATGGGTCGCCAGCATCTCCCGGTTGGGCACGTTGTCGGGCACCTTGCGCAGCGCGTCCATGTCGTCGGAGAACGCGATCAGCCGGGTCTTGACCTTGTCGTCGGTCAGCACCCGGAAGGCGTGGCGCACCATGGTGGTGCGCGCCACCTCGCCAAAAGTCCCGATATGCGGCAGGCCCGACGGGCCGTAGCCGGTCTCGAAGATCACCACGTCCTTGGGCTGGCGCTCGAGCCGCGCCACGATCTTGCGCGCCTCCTCGAACGGCCAGGCGGCGGACCGCTCGGCGAGCGCGCGCAAGGTCGCGGGGTCGTCCGGGTCGGCGATCGACATCATGTCTGGTGCTCCGGGCGGATCGGTCAGAACGGGCTGATGGGGAAATAGCGCAGCCACAGGTCGGTGAAGCGGCCCTTCTCCCACAGGCGAAACAGCGCCCAGTTGAAGGCCTGGCGCAGCGTGTCGTTGCCGCGCTTGACGGCGATCCCGATGCCCTCGCCGAAATACCGGCTTTCCGTATATGCGCCACCCTTGAACTCGCAGCAATTCGCCGAGTCGGTGCCGTTGAGCCAGAAGGCGAGCTGGATGCCGTCGCCGAACAGGAGATCGACCTCGCCGCGGCGCAGCGCATCGCGCGCGGCCTCGGCGGTCGGATAGGCGCGCGGCTCGGCCTCGGTGAAGAAGGTCTTGATGAAGGCCTCGTGCGCGGTGCCGGCCGCCACCGCGATCTTCCGGCCCTCGAGCCGCTCGGGAATCACCTCGCCGATCGTGGAATCGCGCCGGGCAACGAAGCGTGCCGGGGAGCGATAGTAGGGATCGCTGAAGTCGACCCTGGCGCGCAACGCCGGCGTCGGCCCGAGGGAGGCAATCACCGCGTCGCCGCGGTTGTCGGCGAGCGCCGCGATCAGCGTGTCGAACCGGCGCATCTGGATGGTGCAGGTGGCCTTCAGCTCCTCGCAAATCATCCGCGCCAGGTCGACGTTGAAACCCGCCGGATTGCCGTCCGGCCCGGGAAAGTCGAACGGCGGGTAGTCCACCTCGGTGAGGAAGCGGATGTTTTGCACGCGCGTGAGGTCGGGCCGCTCCGGGCGCCGCCTCGGGTCCCAGAAGCCCGGCACCGCGACCGCCGAGGCCGCCGCGGCCCGCGGCGCCGGCGCGGGGGACTGGGCGGCTGCCGGCCGCGCACCGGCCAGGCAGGCCAGCACGACGAAGGCGGCGCCCAGCGCTGTCGCCACCGCACGGCCCGGCAGGCTTCGCAGCCTCATCATAGGGCTTCGCTTCCACAGCATGGCACCCTAGATAGCGGGGCCGCCGGCCGGGCGGAAGCCCACGAAGCCGACGATTGGCCTTGGCCCCACGATCCCGGGAATTGGGCCGCGTGCGGCCCCGCGCTATGGTCGGCCGATGCATGCCGATCAGCCGATCCCGTCGCGCCGCCATCTCGCCCTTGCGGTTTTGATCCTGGCCGTGCAGGCCGGCGCTCTCCTGGCAATGGGGCGCTCGGCGATCTGTACGTGCGGCACCGTCAGACTATGGGTCGGCTCGGTCACCAGCCCCGAGCTCTCCCAGCAGATCTTCGACTGGTACACCTTCTCGCACGTCATTCACGGGTTCCTGCTCTACGGCCTCACCTGGCTGATCGCGCCGCAGGCGCCGATCGGCCTGCGCTTTGCCGCCGCCATCGGACTGGAGGCGTGCTGGGAGATCGTCGAGAACACGCCGTTCATCATCGACCGCTATCGCCAGTCGGCGCTGGCGCAAGGGTATGTCGGCGACAGTGTGCTCAACTCGCTGTCCGACACGTTTTCCGCGGTCACCGGCTTCTGGCTGGCGCGGTCCGTGCCGACCTTCGCCATCGTCGTCATCGCGCTGGTGCTGGAACTCGGCACCGCCACGGCGATCCACGACAATCTGACGCTCAACCTCATTCAGCTCGTCCATCCGAGCGAGGCGATCTCCCGGTGGCAGGCCGGCGGTTGATCCCAGGCGGTATCCGCGGAGGGATCGGACGGGAACCAAACAACGCACGGTGCGTTGCTACTCCAACTGATCCGCCACCCGGCCCCGATCATTCCATGACCGCATTGACCACAATTCGCGTGCCGTGCGAGACCTGTCCGTTGCGCTGCAAGCCGGACCTGCGGGATTTTTCGCCGGGCGAGCTCGATTTCGTCAAAACCTTCAAGTCGGGCGAGCTGAGCGCGGCGGCCGGCACCAACGTGCTGCTGCAGGGCACCACCAGCCCGCATCTCTTCACCCTGCTGAGCGGCTGGGCGTTCCGCTATAAGACGCTCGCCAACGGGCGCCGGCAGATCCTCAATTTCGCCCTGCCGTCCGATCTTCTCGGCCTGCAGTCCTCGATCGGCGACGTGATGCAGCACTCGGTCGAGGCGCTCACCGACGTCGTCCTCTGCGTCTTCCAGAGCGAGCAGCTCTGGGCGCTCTACAAGAACCATCCGACGCTCGGCTTCGACATCACCTGGATCGCCTCGCGGGAAGAGCGCATCCTCGACGAGAATCTGCTCAGCATCGGACGGCGCACGGCGATCGAGCGCACCGCATTCCTGCTGCTCCACCTTTTTCTGCGCGCCGAGCAGGCGGGTCTCACCAAGGGCGACGCGATCCAGTTTCCCTTCACCCAGCTGCATGTCGCCGACACGCTGGGAATGTCGCTCGTCCATACCAACAAGACGCTCAAGCGCCTGGCGGCGTCGAAGGCGATGCGCTGGAAGGAGCGGCGGTTCGAGATCCTCGACCGCCAAAAGCTCGCCGAGATCGCCCGGTGCGAGCTGACCGGGCCGCCTGCGCGGCGGCCGTTCATTTGATTGGAGCAGGTAGGGTGGGCAAAATCGCTGCGCCGATCGCGCGTCTCGTCCAAACTCGCGTGCGATTTTGCCCACGCGGTCGGCGCCGGCGTCGGACCGCGTGGGCAAATCGCCCGCAACGCATCGCGCGGTTTCGCCCGCCGTGTCGGGCGATTTGCCCACCCTACGGCGCGTCTACAAATAACGGCGGAGATCGGCGGCGGCTTCCTCGGGCTTGCGCTTGAGACTGAACGGCGCGACGAATTTTCCGTCCTTGTCCATCAGGTAGACCAGCGCGGTGTGGTCCATCGTGTACTCGCCGTTCTCGCCCGGCACCTTGCGCAGGTAGACGCGGTATTCCTTGGCGATCGCGGCGATCGCCGCCGGGTCTCCGGTCAGGCCGATGAGGCGGGGATTGAAGCTCGACAGATAATCCTTGAGCGTCTCCGGGGTGTCGCGTTCCGGATCGACGGTGACAAAAAGGGCGGCGACGCGCCCGGCGTCGGGTCCGAGCTTGCCCAAAACCTCCGAGACGTCGAACAGCGTGGTCGGGCACACGTCGGGACAATGGGTGTAGCCGAAGAACACCAGGAACGGATGGCCGCGGAAATCCTGCTCGGTGACGGTCCGCCCGGTCTGGTCGACGAGCCGGAACGGACCGCCGACCGCCGACGACGGCGTCACCATCGCCCCGGGCTCGCGTCCCGACACGAACAGGATCACGGCGAATACGCTGGCGAGGCCGGCGGCAAAGGCCGACAGCATCACCAGCAATCGGGTGGTCCGCGCTGTCATCGGTGACGTCCTTCCAGGTGGTCCGGCAGCTAGTCGGGCTAGAAGCATGCCGCCAGCCCGGCGGCGATCATCTCGTAGAACACCGTGCCGCCGTAGCGTGCCCACATCGCGATGGTGGCGGCGAGCACCACGCCGGCGGCCGCGGCCGCCGCCAGCAGCAGCGGGCGCGACAGGAGCCGGTCGGACGGCGAGGCGAGATCGGGCATGGCACCACCGGATTGCAGCCGCTGACTTAATGCCGATCGGGCGGGTCGACAACAGGCGAGGGTGACGCGGGCGCCGTCCGGTTTGCCGTGCCGGCGAATGTTGCCGCCGCGGGCTGGAAACCCTCGGCTAACCATCGTCGTTTTTCCGATCTTAATCGTCCCGCCGGATAACGGCGTTGCCGGATGGCATCGGGACGGGTGGGGACATGACGCAACGCGACGCGGTGATCGGGTGGCAGCTGTCGGGGATCTGCTGGCTCGTCCTCGCCGCCATGGGGGCGGCGCTCGCCGCAGCGATCGCGGTCACCGATTTCTCGCTGGCGCCCGGGGGCGCGGCGTTCTGCTTCGGCTTCGTCGCGGTCTATGCGGGATTTTCCCTCTACAACGCCCGGGCGGCGCATCGGCGCGATCCCCAGGTGGTGTTCGTGCTCGGCGCCATCGCCCAGATCGTGCTGGTCACCGTGCTGATGACGCCGCTCACCTATGTGGCGGCGGCCGCGCACTATCCGCTGCGCGACGCCGCCCTGCAGGCGATCGACGAGGCGCTCGGCTTCGACTGGCGCGGCTACCTGGTGTTCGTCAACGATCATCCGCTTCTCGCCCAGTGGCTGACCTATGGCTACACCATGATCAAGTGGCCGCTCTTCGCCATTCCGGTGGCCCTGGCCGCCGTCGGGCGCTTCGTCCGCCTGCAGGAATTCGTGCTCGCCTTCGCGCTGGCGCTCATCGCCACCACGTTGATCTCGGCCTTCGTCCCGGCAATCGGCGTTTTTCATCAGCTCGGCCTCGACCCGGCCGACTACGCCAGCCTGCACCCGGGCGGCTATCTCGAGCAGCTGCGCGAGCTGCCGCTGGTGCGCGACGGATCGCGCCGGCTGCTCGACCTGTTCGGGCTCGCCGGGGTCGTGACCTTTCCGAGCTTCCACGCCGCCTCGGCGCTGCTCTACGGCTGGGCGCTGTGGCCGGTCCGCCTGATGCGGCCGGTGGCGGTCGCCGCCAACGCGATGATGCTGGCCTCGACGCCGATCGACGGCGGGCACTATTTCATCGACATCATCGCCGGGCTCGCCATCGCGGCGCTCGCCATTGCGGCTGCGCGCCTGGCGAGTCGGATGCTCGCGGAGCGCAGCGCCGCGCGCGCAATCGATGCCGTCGCGACGGCGGCGCCAGCGAGCGTCGGGCTGGCGAGCCGGCCGCACTGACTTCAACCCATTTGACGTGAATCAAGGCTGCAATAATATGCGCTTGCCCGTCCGGAGCTGTCCGCGGGGGCCAGCGAGCATCTTTCAGCATGAAGCTCCTCTCCCGCCGATTGCTCCTCACCACCTTTGTCAAACTGGCCCTGGTATCAGGCATTGCGGTTTCCGGCTTTCGCGCATTCGCTGCGCGCCGCCGGCCGCGCTTCGACGCCCATGCCGAGCGCACGATCTCAGCCGTCATCGATCGCATGCTGCCCGCCGACGAGTTGCCGGGCGCGGTGGCGCTCGGCATCGACCGGCGCATCGCGGCCATGGCCGAAATCCCTCCCCGGGAGGAGCTGTCCGAGCTGCACATGATTTTCGCCATGGGGGTCGCCTGGCTCGACGTCCGGGCCAGGGCCGAGGGAGCGTCAGAATTCTTGAAGCTCAACGCGGCTGGGCAGGAGGCGGTACTCCAGGCGGCCACCACCTCCAATGCCGAGGGCGCCGCGGCCATCGTGCGGACGCTGCGGGACCGGGCCTTCGCCCTCTACTACACCGATCCGGTGATCGTGGCGGCTTTCGCCTATGCGGGACCGCCGCAGCCGGAGGGCTTTCCGGATTTCCAGGAGGCACCGCGGTGACGGAGGCGGATTGGGACGTGGTGGTGGTCGGCAGCGGCGCCGGCGGCGCGGCGGTGGCCTATGGATTGTGCCAACGCGGCTTGTCGGTGCTGTTGCTGGAGGCGGGACCGCGTTTTGATCCCGCCGACTATGCGCAGACCAGAGCCGATTGGGAGTTGCACGATTTCCCGGAAAAGCCCGGCTCCAAGGGCGAAGTGATCATGGCCCCCGGGCAGATGCTGTCGACCGACGAGCCGCTGCTGGCCTCCACCGATTCGGGTTCGCGCCGCGTCGTCGAGGACGGCAGGAGGTTGATGGGCGAGTACTACCACGTGCGCGGCGTCGGCGGCAGCACCCTGCATTTCACCGGCGAGGCGCATCGCCTGCATCCGGGGTCGATGCGGTTGAAGAGCCGTTTCGGCGTCGCCGCCGATTGGCCGATCGACTACGCCGAGCTGGAACCGTTCTACGTCCGGGCCGAGGAGTTGATCGGAGTCGCCGGCCCGGCCACGCAAGGCGCGCGCTGGCGCTCGAAACCTTTTCCGTTGCCGCCGCATGCGCTGTCCCATGGCGCCCGCACCCTCGGCAAGGGCGCCGCCGCGCTCGGGCTGGGGTGGGAGGCCAACAGCCGCGCCGCCCTGTCGGCGCCCTACCATGATCGGCCCGCCTGCAACTACTGCGGCGCCTGCCATATGGGTTGCATGCCGGGTGACAAGGGCAGCGCCGACGTCACTTTCGTGGCGGCTGCGCTCGATACCGGCCGTTGCACGCTCCGCCCCGAATCCCCTGTGGTGCGGATCGAGGCCGGTCGTGGCGACCGCGTTGCCGCCGTGCTGGTGGGCCACCCCGGCGGCGGCCTGGAGCGTATCGCCACTCCCCTTCTGGTGCTGGCCGGAGGGGCGGTGCAGACGCCCCGGTTGCTGCTGGCCTCGGACAATCTCGCCAATGACAGCGGTCAGGTCGGGCGGAATTTCATGGACACCGTGGCGGTCTCGATCACCGCGCTGCACCCGGAGCCGCAGCACGCCAGGCGCGGCCTGCCCGACGACGCCATTTGCTGGGACTTCAACGCCCCCGATGCCATCCCCGGCGTGATCGGCGGTTGCCGCCTCTACAACGCCTCGGCCGAGGCCGGGATGGGGTTGTCGAGCTTCGCCCGTGCGCTGCCGGGCTGGGGCCGCGGCCACGCCCGCAGGATGCGCCAGAGGTGGGGACACGCGCTGACCGTTTCCGCCATCGGCGAAAGCCTGCCAAACGACACCGCCCGGGTCGACCTCGACCACGACATGCGCGACAGCTTCGGTGTGCCTCTGCCCCGCATCGTGTCCTGGATGGGCGAGGCCGATATCGCCCGCCTGCGCTTCATGTCGGCCAAATGCCGAGAAGTCCTGGCGGCCAGCGGCGCGGTCGAGATCATCGAGACCTCGACGACGTGGGACTATTTCGGCGCCAGCCACGTCTTCGGCACCTGCCGCATGGGCACCGACCCGGCCGCGTCCGTGGTCGACCCGAGCTTGCGCTCCCACCGCTGGCGCAATTTGTGGATCACCGACGCAAGCGTGTTCCCATCCTCGGGCGGCGGCGAGGCACCGTCGCTCACCATCGGGGCCCTGGCGCTGCGCGCAGCCGCGCGGATCGGGGGCTGACCACTCAGCCCGCGTCCTCGTCCGGCCGCTCGAACAGCTGGAACTGCGCGGTGTCGCGGGCGGGCTCGGCGAGGCCGAGATGGCGGAACGCGTGGGAGGTGATGAGGCGGCCGCGCGGGGTGCGCTGCAGAAACCCGCGCTGGATCAGGAACGGCTCGATGATGTCCTCGATGGCATCGCGCGGCTCGGACAGCGCCGCCGCCATGGTTTCGACGCCGACCGGCCCGCCGCCATAGTTGACCGCGATGGTTTCCAGATAGCGGCGGTCCATGGCGTCGAGCCCGGCGGCATCCACCTCCAGGGCGACGAGCGCGCGGTCGGCGGCCGCCCGGTCGATCGCCTCGAGGCGGGCCACGTGGGCGAAATCGCGCACGCGGCGCAGCAGCCGGCCGGCGATGCGCGGGGTGCCGCGGGCGCGCCGGGCGATCTCGTTGGCCCCGTCCGCCGTGATCCCGATGCCGAGCACCCTTGCGCCGCGATCGACGATCAGCTCGAGTTCGGCCTCGGTGTAGAAGTTGAGCCTGACCGGGATGCCGAACCGGTCGCGCAGCGGCGTGGTCAGCAGGCCGGCCCGGGTGGTGGCGCCGACCAGCGTGAACGGCTTGAGCTCGAGCTTGACCGAGCGCGCCGCCGGGCCGGCGCCGATGATCAGGTCGAGCTGAAAATCCTCCATCGCCGGATAGAGGATTTCCTCCACCGCCGGATTGAGCCGGTGGATCTCGTCGATGAACAGCACATCGCGCTCCTCCAGATTGGTGAGGAGGGCGGCGAGATCGCCCTGCTTGGCGATGACCGGGCCCGACGTCGCGCGAAAATTCACCCCGAGCTCGCGGGCGACGATCTGGGCGAGCGTCGTCTTGCCGAGCCCGGGGGGGCCGACGAACAGCACGTGGTCGAGCGCCTCGGCGCGGCCGCGCGCCGCCTCGATGAAGACCTGAAGGTTGGCGCGCGCCTGCTGCTGGCCGATGAACTCGGAGAGCCGCTGCGGCCTGAGCGAGGCCTCGGCGATGTCGTCGTCGCGCCGCTCCGGGCCTACCAGGCGTGGCGAAGTGGCCATGGCTCACCTTTCATCGGCTGAGTTCCTTGAGCCCGAGGCGGATCAGGCTTTTCGCATCCGCGCGCTCGCCCGCCGTCCGGGCCGCCGCCGCGATGGCAGCCGCCGCCTGCGGCTGGCCGTAGCCGAGATTGACCAGCGCCGAGATGGCGTCGGTGACCGGCTGCGGCGCGCGCTTCTCGTCGATGGCGCCGGCGAGCCTGATCACGGCGGGATCGACCGCCGCATAGGCCGGGGCCTTGTCCTTGAGCTCGTTGACGATGCGCTCGGCGACCTTCGGCCCGACGCCGGGCGAGCGGGCGATCATCGCCTTGTCGCGGGTCGCCACTGCGCCGGCGAGGTCGGCGGGTTTGAGCGTGCCCAGCACCGAGAGCGCCACCTTGGCGCCGACCCCCTGGACGGTCTGCAGCAGGCGGAACCATTCGCGCTCGACGTCGCTCGAGAATCCGAACAGGCGGATCTGGTCCTCGCGCACATAGGTGTCGATCGACAGCGACACCGGCTCGCCCGCGGCCGGCAGCGCCTGCAGGGTGCGCGCCGAGCAGTGCACCAGGTAGCCGACGCCGCCGACGTCGACGATGACGAAATCCTCGCCGTAGGAATCGAGCACGCCCCTGAGCTTGCCGATCATGCGGGGAGGGCTCCCAGCCTCAGGATGGCGCTCGCCCGGTGGTGCGCATGGGTGACGGCGATCGCCAGGGCGTCGGCGGCGTCCTCGGTCCGCGGGTCGGCCCGGGGCAGCAGCACGCCGATCATCATGCGGATCTGCGCCTTCTCGCCATGACCGACGCCGATGATCGTCTTCTTCACCAGGTTGGGGGCGTATTCGGCGATCGGCACGTGGGCCTTGGCGGCGACCAGCAGGGCGACGCCGCGGGCCTGGCCGAGTTTCAGCGTCGCGGTGGCGTCCTTGTTGACGAAGGTCGCCTCGGCGGCCGCTTCGTCGGGGCGGAAATCGCGGATCACCTGCTCCAGCCCGTCATGGATCGCCAGCAGGCGCACGGCAAGCTCCGCCTTGTCGTCGGTCGCCACCGCCCCGCAGCCCACGAACATGAGCCGGTTGCCCTCCACGTCGACCACGCCCCAGCCGGTCCGCCGAAGCCCCGGATCGATGCCGAGAATGCGAATCGTGCGCGCGCCCATGGCTGCGATCTACCGCGTTTTTCCGCAGAAATGCCAGACAGCTCCGCTCCCGGCGGCGGTGGACCGGATCGGCGAAATGCGGCTAGCCTGACCCCCATGTCCCTCATCGACGACGCCGTGCGCGCCGAGCTGATCGACGCCTACTCGACGCCCGACCGCCACTATCACGACCTGCGCCACGTCGAGGCGCTGCTCGCGCTGTGGCGGGCGCATGTCGACGTGCTGCGCGACCCGGAGGCGGTCGAGGCTGCGATCTGGTTCCACGACGCCGTCTACGATCCGCGCCGTGACGACAACGAGGCGAGAAGCGCCGAGCTTGCGGTCAAACGGCTGCGCGCCGCCGCATCGCCGGATCGCCTCGCCGGTATCGCCGCCATGATCCGCGCCACGGCCGGGCATGCGGTCCCGGATCTGCCCGACGGTGCCGCCGCGGATTGCGCGCTGTTCCTCGACATGGACCTCGCCATCCTCGGCAGCGAGCCGCCCGCATTCGCCGCCTATGAGCGCGACGTGCGACGCGAATATGCCCATGTGCCGGAGCCGCAGTGGATCGCCGGGCGAAGACGCGTGCTGGAAAAGTTTCTGCAGCGCCCCGGCATCTATGCGACGCCGACCTTCCGCACCAGCCACGAAACGCAGGCGCGCCGCAACATCGGAAGCGCGCTGGCAGCACTCGCGCGCGCCGACGGCGCTTCGGCAGGCTCGATTCCGTGACCGACCTTCCCGATCTCGCGGCGCTTGCGGCGACCGTGGCTGACCGCCGCTTTCTCGCCGCGGTCGGCATCGTGGCGCTGTCGGGCATTGTGCGGGGATTTTCCGGGTTCGGCTCGGCGCTGATCTACATCCCGCTGATGAGCGCGGTCTACGAGCCGCGCATCGCCGCGGCGACCGTCCTGCTGATCGATCTGGTCTGCGGATTTCCGTTTGCGGTCCAGGCGGTGCCACGCTGCACGTGGCGCGAGGTCGCGCCGGTCACCGTTGCGGCCGGGCTGGCATTCCCGCTCGGAAGCATGGCGCTCGTCGTGGTGAACCCCCTGGTCCTGCGCTGGCTCATCGCGGCGATCGTTCTCGTCCTGCTCGCCGTGCTGGCGTCGGGCTGGCGCTACCGGGAGCGGCCGACGCTCCCGGTCTCGATCGGCGTCGGGCTCGCCTCCGGACTCGGCAGCGGCGCCGTGCAGATCTCCGGACCCCCGGTGATCATCTTCTGGCTCGGCGGCAGCGTTCAGGCCGCCGTGGTGCGCGCCAACCTGATGGTGTTCTTCGTGCTGATCGGCGCCATCGGGTTCTTCGTCTATCTCGGCCAGGGCCTGTTCACCGCGCAGGTGATCGCGCTCTCGCTGATGCTCGGGCCGCTCTACCTGGTCGCCATGGTGGCGGGCGCGCGCTGGTTCCACGGCTCCTCGGACGCGACCTACCGGCGCATCGCCTACCTGATCATCGCGGCGGCGGCGGTCGTCAGCGTGCCGGTATTCGACCGCCTGCTGCGGTGACCGCAAGCAGGGCGCCGCCGGCGCCTGCTCCGGCGGCGCCGCGCCGCCCGCCCCGTCCCACGCATACCACCGATGCCAGCATCCGGGCCTTGCCAGGGCGGAAAACGTTGTATACTGTAATTTCTGTTGCGACAGAAATTACAGGTCAAACAGTCACCGAAGGAGCCCCGGTCATGCTGACGATCACCTATGTCGCCTACCTGGCGATCAGCGCGGCGCTGACGGTGTGGGTCGCCCACAGCCTGTCGACGCGAGGACGCACCTTTCTCATCCATTTCATGGCCGGCAACGAGGCGCTGGCGGACTTGGTCAACCACCTGCTCGTCGTCGGGTTCTACCTGGTCAATCTCGGCTATGCGTCGCTGGCGCTGAGCTACGGCCACAAGCCCGCCACCGCCGAGCAGGCGATCGAGACCCTGTCGTTCAAGGTCGGCCTCGTCCTGCTCGTGCTCGGGGTGACGCACTTCTTCAACATGGCGATGATCGCCAAGCTCGGCTATCGCCTGGAATTGGCGATCCGCCGCCTGCACGGGAACGCGGAGAGCGCGAGTCCCGTCAATCTGGAGGCGGGAAGGGCCGCGCCGCTCGCGGCGGGACCGGCCTGACAATCGTGGAGGACCGGACCGCGGCAAACGCCGCGGTCCCCGGCCTCACGCGCTCATCTTCTGCACCAGGGCGTCGGAGACCTCGAAGTTGGCGTACACGTTCTGCACGTCGTCGTGGTCCTCCAGGGATTCCATGAGCTTGAGGACCTTCTCGCCCTGCTCGTCGTCGACCGCGACGGTGTTCTGCGGCTTCCACACCAGCGCCGCCTTGCGCGGCTCGCCGAATTTCGCCTCCAGCGCCTTGGCGACGTCGCGCAGCTGCTCGGCCGCCGCATAGACCTCGTGGCCGCTGTCGCCGGAGACGACGTCGTCGGCGCCGGCGTCGATCGCGGCGTCGAGCATCTGGTCGGGCGTCGCCACCTTGGCGTCGAACGCCACGACGCCGACGCGGTCGAACATGAACGACACCGCGCCGGTCTCGGCGAGGTTGCCGCCGCTCTTGGTGAACACCGCGCGCACGTCGGAGGCGGTGCGGTTGCGGTTGTCGGTCAGCGCCTCGACGATCATGGCGACGCCGCCCGGCCCGTAGCCTTCGTAGCGGACCTCGTCGTAGTTCTCGCCATCGCCGCCCTGAGCTCTTCTTGATCGCGCGATCGATATTGTCCTTCGGCATGTTCTCGGCGCGCGCAGTGAGGATGGCGACGCGCAGGCGCGAGTTCATGCCGGGGTCCGGGGGCCCGAGCTTGGCGGCGACCGTGATTTCGCGCGCCAGCTTGGAAAAGAGCTTGGCGCGCATCGCAGCGGCGCCCCTTCCGGTGCATGATGTTCTTGAACTGCGAATGCCCTGCCATGGCTCGATCCCGCTCGGCACGATCGCGCAAAGGCAGACCTTGCGATTTGCCGGCAACAAATAGAGTGCGCGGCGGCTCGAACGGAAGCGGCGGCGCTCTCGCCCGAACCGCGCTGCCGGCCGGCAGGCGCGTTCGGCGTCGCGGTCATGTGATGATGGCCGGGCTTATAGGATGGCGGAAGGGCAAAATCCATGGCCTAGAATGGTCGAGCGGCGCATGTTCGCCGGAACATGCGCCAGCCCGCCCGCGGCGGGCAAAGTCTCAGCCCCAGATCGCGGGCCGCACCTGCTCGAGCCGGCCGCCGAGCCGGAGCGGCGCGATGGCGCGGGCGAGCCCGGTCGCGTCGTCGATCTCGACCGCGAGCCCGCACAGCGTCGCCGGCCCGATCGGCCGGGCTCGAACGTTCGCCCGGGGAATTTTTCGGGTGAAGCGGCGGAGCGGCTCCTCCTTGTCCATGCCGATCACCGAATTGTAGTCGCCGCACATGCCGACGTCGGTGATGAAGGCGGTGCCGGCGGGCAGGATCCGGTGGTCGGCGGTCGGCACATGGGTGTGGGTGCCGACGACGAGGCTTGACGCGGCCGTCGGCGAAATGGCCGATGGCCTGCTTCTCGCTCGTCGCCTCGGCATGGAAGTCGATGACGATGGCGTCGGCGCCGAGCGCGCAACGGACAGGCGGCGAGCTCGCGGTCGACCGCGGCGAACGGGTCGTCGAGCGGATCCATGAAGATGCGGCCCATGGCGTTGACGACGAGGACGCGGGCCCCGTTCTTGGCGTCGACGACGGCTGCGCCGCGGCCCGGCGTGCCGGGCGGGTAGTTGACCGGCCGGATGCAGCTTCGGCGCCCGCTCGATGAAGACCAGGGCTTCGCGCTGGTCGCACGAATGGTTGCCGAGTCGTGACCGCGTCGGCGCCGGCGTCGAGGATCTCCTGGCAGATCTCCTCGGTGATGCCGAAGCCGCCGGCGGCGTTCTCGCCGTTGACGACGACGAAGTCGAGATTCCAGGCCGCGATCAGGCCGGGCAGCCGCTCGGCGACCGCGGCGCGGCCGCTGCGGCCGACCACGTCGCCGAGGAAGAGGAGGCGCATTCCGTCAGGCGCTCCGGCAATCGATCACAGCCTGCTCCGTTAGCACGAGATCGAGCCGCTCGTCGCGGGCGGTGAACGGCACGGCGGCGATCTCCTGCGCGACGAAGGCGAGCCCGACCGCGACGATGGTCTTGGCGGCCCTGAGCCCCTTAAGGGTGAGATCGTAGTAGCCCGCCCCGTAGCCGATGCGGTGGCCGGAGCGGTCGAACGCCGCGAGCGGCACAATCACGATGTCGGGACGAACCTCCGGCGCCTCGGCGAGCGGCTCGCGAATACCCCAGACGCCCGACGCGAGCGGTGCGCCGAATGCCCAGGCCCTGAATACGAGCGGACGGCCTCGCCCCATCACGACCGGCAGCGCCAGCATTGCGCCGCGCTCGGCAAGCCGGCGCAGCAGCGGCCAGGGACTGATCTCGCTGCGCATCGGGGAGAAACCCGAGACCACCGTGCCGGGCGGCAGGTCGACCGGGAACGGCCGCGCCGCGACCGCCTCCGCTGCGGCCGCACGGGCGTCGGCGGGCAGCGCATCGCGCCGGGCGAGCGCGTCGCGCCGAAGCTCGGCCTTGGTCGGCCCGGTCGATGGCGTCGATGACATTGCGTGTGATCGAGATGAAAGTCGAAAGCAGGGCGCCCAACCGATGCCAGCGATCGGCAGGCGAAGCGCGAGTGCGGAGCCGCGATGGCCGCCGAAGCGGTCGATCCCGGGTACCTACAGCGTAGGTGGGCGCCGTATGTCCGGGCCCACGGGCCCGGACGGGGACAGCTCCCGTTAGGATCGTAAGGCCCCGGGGATTGTACTTCGTCGCACCCCGCAGCCCCGCACGGCCAATCTAGTGTGCGCCGGGTCCGGCCGCCAGCGCGACCGGTCGAGAACGGCGATCAGCCGAGCGCAATCTCGTCGGCCAGGCTCTGGTTGAGGCTTTTCGTCACCCGCTCGATGCGTTCCGCCGCCGAGTTGAGGGCGGCCGCGACGGCGGCGTGGGTCGCCTGGGTGCGGTCCTGGGCGAGCACGCGGGCGTCCTGCAGGCCGGAGATCTCCTCCTCGATGCGGCGCAGCCGCTTGCCCGCCTCGACGAGCTCATCGGCGACGGTGAGCGCCGCCATGACGGTGAGCCGCATGTCGCCGATCTCGCCGAACCGCGTGCGCAACTGGTCGATGCGCTGATCGAGGTCCCGGGCGAGCCGCATCAGATGGCCCTCCTGACCGTCCTCGCAGGCCATGCGGTACTGACGGCCGTTGATGGTCACGCTCACATGGGACATGACAACGCTCCACGCACACGCAACTTGGCACCACACCATTCACCCGGCGCCTGTCCGCTCGCGACGCCCGGGTCGTCAATGATCGTGCGCCTCCAGCACCGAGCGGATGGTATCGATCGCCACGTCGAGGCGGCGCGCGACCTCGCGATTGGTCTCCTCGAGCCGGCGCGAGCGGGCCGCCTGGTTGTCGAGGTCGGCGGCCAGTCGCGAGCGGTCCATGCCCAGCGCCTGGACCTGGGCGACGAGGGTTTCCTCGCCGCGATCGGCTTCGCGCCGGCGTTCGGTCGCCGCCTCCAGGGCGTCGAGCGCCGCCGAAAGCCGGCGGGTCGCCGCATCGATCGCGTTTGCTTCGCTCATCACCAGCTCGTCGCGTATCTAAGCGCGGAGCGCCATGAAATGTCTTTCCTAGGCAAGGCTTTAGAGCGGAAAACTTACGGTGCGTGGCAGCCCGCCGTCAACGCCCGCAGTCGTGTTATCTGTTGGTATTGTCGCATACCGCGCATTTTCCCGGCGCATTGACTCCAAAACGTCACATGCTATCAGTCCGGCCACCACCCCGGGCGGGAGCCTCGTGGCGATTTCCGGCGCGACCGGGCCGGGGCCTGCCCCGTCGGGCGGCCTCGCCGCCAACAGCCCGGCCTCGCCCGCACCGCCGAAAACTTGGACGCCCCATGACGTCGCGCGAAGCCCATGACCGCATGGCGAACGCCATCCGTGCCCTCGCCATGGATGCGGTCGAGCAGGCCAAGTCCGGCCATCCCGGCCTTCCCATGGGCGCGGCCGACATCGCGACCGTGCTGTTCGGGCGCTTCCTCAAGTTCGACCCGGCCGCCCCGGCCTGGCCCGACCGCGATCGCTTCGTGCTCTCGGCCGGCCACGGCTCGATGCTGATCTACGCGCTGCTGCATCTTCTCGGCTACGAGGCGATGACCATCGATGAGATCAAGCGCTTCCGCCAGCTCGACTCGCTCACCCCGGGCCATCCCGAGCACGGCCATACGCCCGGCGTCGAGACCACGACCGGTCCGCTCGGCCAAGGGCTCGCCAACGCGGTCGGCATGGCGATCGCCGAGCGGCACCTGGCGGCGGTCTTCGGCGCGGCGATCGTCGACCACCGCACCTACGTGCTGGTCTCCGACGGGGACCTCATGGAGGGGCTCAGCCAGGAGGCGATCGCGCTCGCCGGTCACCTGCGGCTCGCCAAGCTCATCGTGTTCCACGACGACAACGGCATCTCGATCGACGGGCCGCTGGCGCTCGCCAACTCGGTCGACCAGGTGCGGCGGTTCGAGGCCGCCGGCTGGGCGGCGAGCCGCATCGACGGGCACGACCCGGACGCCATTGCGGCGGCGATCGAGGCGGCCCAGACGTCCGATCGCCCGACCCTGATCGCCTGCCGCACCACGATCGGCTTCGGCGCGCCCACCAAGGCGGGAACCGAGAAGAGCCACGGCTCCCCGCTCGGCGCCGAGGAGATCGCAGGGGCGCGGCTCCGGCTCGGCTGGCCCTCTGCTCCCTTCGAGATCCCGGCCGATATCCGCGACCAGTGGCGCGCTGTGGGGCGCCGAGGCAGCGCGGCGCGCGCCACCTGGACCGCGCGGCGCGACGCGCTGGCGGCGCCGGATCGCGGCGAGTTCGATCGCCGCATCGCCGGCGAGCTCGCGCCGGGCGGCCTCGCCGCGGCGATCGACGCGCTCAAGCAGAACCTCTGGACGACGCCGCAGGAGGTCGCGAGCCGCCGATCCTCGGAGATCGTGCTCGAGACCCTGGTGCCGGCCCTGCCGGAGCTCGTCGGCGGGTCGGCGGACCTGACGGGATCGAACAATACAAGGCCGAAAGGCATGAAGGCGCTGAGGCCTGAAGATTTTTCCGGCCGCTTCATTCATTACGGGGTGCGCGAGCACGCCATGGCGTCGGCAATGAACGGCATGGCGCTGCACGGCGGCGTCGTTCCGTATTCCGGGACCTTCCTGGTGTTTTCCGACTATTGCCGTCCGGCGCTGCGTCTCGCCGCCATCATGGGATTGCGCGTCATCCACGTGATGACCCACGATTCGATCGGGGTGGGGGAGGACGGCCCGACCCACGAGCCGGTCGAGCAACTCGCCGCGCTGCGCGCGATCCCCAATCTCCGCGTGTTCCGACCGTGCGACACCGTGGAGACTGCCGAGTGCTGGCAGCTCGCGCTCGAATCCCGCAACAATCCCAGCGTCATCGCGCTGACGCGGCAGAACCTCCCGCAGCTGCGCCGCGAGCAGTCCCCCGGCAATCGCTGCGCCCAGGGCGCCTACGAGATCGTTCCCGCCCAGCACGGCAAGCCGAAGGTCTCGCTGTTCGCGACCGGGTCCGAGGTGTCGATCGCCGCCGAGGCGCGCCAGATCCTGGGCGACCGCGGGGTGCCGACGCGGGTCGTCTCGGTGCCGTGCTTCGAGCTCTTTCTCGCCGCCCCCGCCGCGACACGCCGGGCGGTGATCGGGGAAGCCCCGGTGCGCATCGGCGTCGAAGCCGCGGTACGCCAGGGATGGGACGAGATCATCGGCGCCGACGGGCTGTTCGTCGGGATGGCCGGCTACGGCGCCAGCGCGCCCTACAAGGAGCTTTACCGCCGCTTCGGCATCACGGCACCGGCGATCGCCGAGGCGGCGCTGAGCAAGCTTGACGCAACGTGAGGAAGCCCGGGACGCGCACTGCGTGTTTTATCTGACGCGAACGGATGGAACGTCGAGCGTACCCGGCGTGTTATATCTGATTCGAAGAACATGATGCCTCGTGCCCGCCGTCCGGGCCGGCACGCCGAACCAGGAGCCCAGACATGTCGCTACGCATCGCCATCAACGGATTCGGCCGCATCGGCCGCCTCGTGCTGCGCGCCGTCGCGGAGAGCGGACGCAAGGACATCGAGGTGGTGGCGATCAACGATCTCGCACCGGTCGAGACCAATGCGCATCTGCTGCGTTTCGACTCGGTGCACGGCCGCTATCCTGGCGAGGTCAAGGTGGTCGGCAACTCGATCGAGTGCGGCAACGGCAGGATCAAGGTGACGGCGCTGAAGGATCCGACGCAGCTGCCGTGGAAGGATCTCGGCGTCGAGATCGCGCTGGAATGCACCGGCCATTTCAACAGCAAGGACAAGGCCTCGGCGCACCTGACGGCGGGCGCCAGAAGGGTGCTGGTGTCGGCCCCCGCCGACGGCGCCGATCTCACCGTGGTCTACGGCGTCAACCACGAGAAGCTGACCAAGGAGCACCTGGTCGTCTCCAACGCGTCCTGCACCACCAACTGCCTCGCCCCGGTCGCCAAGGTGCTCAACGACGCGATCGGCATCGACAAGGGATTCATGACCACGATCCACTCCTACACCAACGACCAGCCGACGCTGGACCAGGTGCACAAGGACATGTACCGGGCGCGCGCCGCGGCGCTGTCGATGATCCCGACGTCGACCGGCGCCGCCAAGGCGGTCGGCCTGGTGCTGCCTGAGCTCGCCGGCCGGCTCGACGGCGTGGCGATCCGGGTGCCGACGCCCAATGTCTCGGTGGTGGATTTCAAGTTCGTCGCCAAGCGCGCCACCTCGAAGGAGGAGGTCAATGCCGCGGTCAAGCGCGCCGCCGAGCAGCAGCTCAAGGGCATCCTCGGCTACACCGAGCAGCCCAACGTGTCGGCCGACTTCAACCACGATCCGCACTCCTCGATCTTCCACATGGATCAGACCAAGGTGCTGGATCAGACACTGGTGCGCGTGATGTCGTGGTACGACAACGAATGGGGCTTCTCCAACCGCATGATCGACACCGCGGTGGCGATGGGCAAGCTCAATTGACCCTCACCCTCGCTGATCCCTCGCCAGGCGCCCGCATGACGGCCTTGCGCACGCTCGATCAGGCTGACCTCCGGGGAAAGCGCGTGCTGGTGCGCGTCGACCTCAACGTGCCGATGGAGAACGGCCGGGTCGGCGACCTCACACGGATCGAGCGCGTGGCGCCGACCATCGTGGAGATCGCCGACAAGGGCGGCAAGGTGATCCTGCTGTCCCATCTCGGCCGCCCCAAGGGCCGCGATCCCAAACAGTCGCTGCGGCCGGTGGCGGCGGCGTTGTCGCGGGTGGTCGGGCGGCCCGTGGCGTTTGCCGAGGACTGCGTCGGCGAGGTCGCCGAGGCGGCAGTCGCTGGCCTGCGCGCCGGCGATATCCTGTGCCTGGAGAATACCCGCTATCATCCGGGCGAGGAGAAGAACGACCCGGCCTTCGTCGCCGAGCTCGCGGCGCTCGGCGACATCTGGGTCAACGACGCGTTTTCCGCCGCGCACCGGGCGCATGCCTCGACCGAGGGGCTCGGCCACGTCCTGCCGGCCTGTGCGGGTCGCGCCATGCAGGCGGAGATCGAGGCGCTGACCATGGCGCTGGAGACGCCCGAGCATCCGGTCGCGGCGATCGTCGGCGGCGCCAAGATCTCCACCAAGCTTGCCCTCCTCGACAATCTGATGAGCAAGGTCGACGCGCTGATCATCGGCGGGGCGATGGCCAACACGTTTCTTGCCGCGCAGGGCGTCGCGGTCGGCAAGTCGCTGGCCGAGCACGGCCTCGCCAACACGGCGCGCGAGATCCTGGCGAGCGCCGCCGCCAAGGGATGCCGCATCGTGCTGCCGGTCGACGCGGTGGTGGCCGCCGAGCTCAAGGCGCACGCGCCGTCGCGGGTGGTGCCGCTCGACCGCATCGGCAGCGACGACATGATCCTCGACATCGGGCCTTTGACCGTCGAGCATGTGATCTCGGTGCTGGCGGGATCGCGGACGCTGGTATGGAACGGACCGGTCGGCGCCTTCGAGGCGGAGCCGTTCGACAACGGGACCGTCGAGGTCGCCGAGGCCGCCGCCGAGCTCACCGCGAGCGGCCGGCTGGTATCGGTTGCCGGCGGCGGCGACACGGTGGCGGCGCTCAACGCCGCCGGCGTGGCCGGGCGGATGACCTACGTGTCGACCGCCGGCGGTGCCTTCCTCGAATGGCTCGAAGGCAAGGCGTTGCCCGGCGTCGAGGTGTTGAAGACATGACCACGCCGGGCGCTCCGGCGGGAACGGCAGGAGGAAATCGATGAATCTGGCTGAGCTCAGGAAGACAGCCGAGGCCATGATGGCCCCCGGCAAGGGCATTCTCGCAGCCGACGAATCGACGAGCACCATCAAGAAGCGCTTCGATCCGATCGGGGTGGAGTCCACCGCGGACAGCCGCCGCGACTATCGCGAGATGCTGTTCCGCACCAAGGACGCGATGGCGTCGAACATATCCGGCGTCATTCTCTACGACGAGACCATCCGGCAGAGTGCCCAGGACGGCACCCCGCTGGTCAAGCTCATCGAGGCGGCCGGAGCGCTGCCGGGCATCAAGGTCGACATGAGCACCAAGCCGTTGGCGATGTGCCCTGGCGAGGTGATCACCGAGGGCCTCGACGGCTTGCGCGAGCGCCTCGCCGAATATCGCGGGCTCGGGGCAAAATTCGCCAAGTGGCGCGCGGTGATCGACATCGGCAACGGCATTCCGACCCACGCCTGCGTCAACGCCAATGCCCATGCGCTCGCCCGCTACGCGGCGCTGTGCCAGGACCAGGGCATCGTGCCGATCGTCGAGCCCGAGGTGCTGATGGACGGCGATCACGACATCGATCGCTGCTACATGGTCACCGAGTGGGTGCTGAAAACCGTCTACCAGGAGCTCTACTACGCCCGGGTGGCGCTGGACGGCACCGTGCTAAAGCCCAACATGGTGGTGCCGGGCAAGAAGTCCGGCAAGCGCGCCTCGGTCCAGGAGGTCGCCGAAAAGACCATCCGGGTGCTCAAGGCCTGCGTTCCGCCGGCCGTGCCGGGCATCGCCTTCCTGTCGGGCGGCCAGTCCGACGAGGAGGCGACGGCCCATCTCGACGCCATGAACCGGCTCGGCGGGCTGCCGTGGAAGCTCACATTCTCCTACGGCCGTGCCCTGCAGGCGGCCCCGCAGAAGGCTTGGTCGGGCAAGCGCGAGAACGTGCCGGCGGCGCAACGCGCCTTCGCGCACCGGGCGCGGATGAACGGGCTCGCCGCCCTCGGCCAATGGAAGCCCGACCTGGAGGAGAAGAAGGCGGCGTGAGTTTTCCCGGCACGCACTTTACAGGCGCCGACTCGGCGCCTGCGCGATAGACTGCGGCCGGCACGGCCCGGTCGCACGAGGCGGAAGCGGCGGGCCGACTGGACCGCCGCGCTTCCGCCCGATTGCCGTCGCACGCCGAACCCATGGGCTCCCGCCGAGACACCGCGCAACTGCCAGGACCCTCGCCGCGTATCTATCTGATCGCGCCGCGAATCGAGGATCCTGCCGTGCTCATGGATGCCCTTGTCGAGGCCCTCGAGGCCGCCGAGATCGCCGCCGTCCTGGTCGCGCCCGCAGAAGCGGGCAGCGCGGCCGCGATCGATCGCGTCGCCGCCCTGGTGGCACCGGTGCAGCAGCGCGGTGCCGCCGTGCTGGTCGACGGCAGCCCGGAGCTGGCGACGCGTTGGCGCGCCGACGGCGTGCATGCCGTCGGGATCGAGGCGCTGAGCCATGCGCTCGAGATCCTGAAACCTGCCCACATCGTCGGCGCCGGCGGCCTGGCGACGCGGCACGACGCCATGCTGGCCGCCGAGTCGGGCGGCGACTACGTGATGTTCGGCGAACCCGATCGAACGGGACGAAGTCCCGCATTCGACTGGACCCTGGAACGGGTGGCGTGGTGGGCTGAGCTGTTCGAGGTGCCCTGCGTGGGCGCTGCCGACGACCTTGCCCAGGTGGCGGCCCTGGCGGAGGCGGGCGCCGATTTCGTGGCGGTCGGCGATCTCGTCTGGAATGACGGCCGCGGCCCGGCAGCGGCGGTTCGCGCGGTCGCCGAGCAGCTCCTCGCCCGGGAGCCGGCGCGATGACCATGCGCCAGACCGTCGCGGCGGCTGCCGTCTGGATCCTGGCGGCGGTGCCGGCGGTCGCCCAAGCGCCCGACGGGCTCATACCGCCGGCCCCCATCCCGAACGTGCCCCGGGCGCCGGTCCCCGATTCGCCGGCGGCGCCCATCACCATCTCGCCTCCCGCCGCGCAGCCGCATAGGCCGGCGAAACCGCCGCGGAAGCCGCCGAAGCCGGCGGTCGCCAAGCCCGCGCCGAAACCCGCGGGTCCCACCGCGCCGAAGCCGACCGCGCCGAACCCGACCGCGCAAAAGCCGCCGGCAGCCGCGCCGGCACCGGCGGCGAACGGCAATCCCAGTTCGTTCTGGCCGGCGCCACCGCCACCTGCGGCGTCCGCACCCGCCCCCGCGCCGCCAAGCGCCGGGCCGGAGGGCGACGTCGCCTTCGCGGAGTTCCAGCGGGGGCACTATCTGACGGCGTTCCAGGAGGCCACCCGTCGCGTCAACGACAAGGGCGACGCCAAGGCGATGACGCTGCTCGGCGAGCTTTACGCCAACGGCTACGGCGTGGTCCACGACGACACCAAGGCGGCATCCTGGTATTCGCTGGCCGCCGACCGCGGCGACCGCGAGGCCATGTTCGCGCTCGCCATGTTCCGCTTCGGCGGTCGCGGCGGCCCGCGCGACCGCGAGGCCGCCACCGCCCTGCTCGGCCAGGCCGCCAAGCTCGGGCATGTGGCAGCGTCCTACAATCTGGCGCTGCTCTACGTCGAGGGTCAGCAGTTCCCGCAGGATTTCGCCCGCGCCGCCGAGCTGTTTCGGCTGGCGGCGGGTGCCGGGAGCCCGGAGGCGCAATACGCGCTGGCGACCCTCCTCAAGGAGGGCCGCGGCGTGCCGAAGGACGTCGCCGAGGCGGCACGGCTGCTCGGCCTTGCCGCCCAGGGGGGCAATCTCGACGCCGAGGTCGAATACGCCATCGCCCTGTTCAACGGCACCGGGATCGCCAAGGACGAGGGCGCCGCCGCCGTGCTGTTCCGCAAGGCGGCGCTGCGCGGCAGCGCGATCGCGCAAAACCGGCTGGCGCGGATTTTCGCCACCGGTCGTGGCCTCGCCGCCGACCCGGTCGCCGCCGCCAAGTGGCACATCATCGCCAAGGCCGGCGGCGAGAGCGATGCCTGGCTCGACACCTTCGTGCAGAAGCTCAAGCCCGCCGAGCGCGAGGCCGCCGAAGCCGACGCCAAGAGCTGGCTGGCCGGCCCTCCTCCGCGATCCTGATGAGTTGGCGCATGTTCCGGCGAAGGAGCCAGAGTGCATCCTGACTTGGCCTGATTCGAGGGGCCGCGACGAATGCGCCCGGATACCGGCCGGTTGCCCCGGCAGGCGAGAAAGGAGTGGTCGACCCCCCCCGACATCGCCTATGTGGGCCGGACTCCTGGCGCCCGACGCGCCTTGATCCGCAACACCGTCCGCTTCCGGTCCGCCAGAAATGCTCCGCTCTGCGCTCCTCAACGTCATGATCAAGGCCGCGCATCGGGCGGCGCGCAGCCTGAAGCGCGATTTCGGCGAGGTCGAGAACCTCCAGGTGTCGCTCAAGGGGCCGGGCAATTTCGTCAGCGCGGCCGACCACCGCGCCGAGGAGATCCTGCGCGAGGAGCTCGGAAAGGCGCGGCCCGGCTACGGGTTCCTCGGCGAGGAGGGCGGCCGTCACGAGGGCCCCGACAAGACCCATACCTGGATCGTCGATCCGCTCGACGGCACCACCAATTTCCTGCACGGCATTCCGCAATTCGCCATCTCGATCGCGCTCGAGCGCGACCGCACGATCGTCGCCGGGGTGATCTACAATCCGGCCACCGACGAGCTCTACACCGCCGAGCGCGGCAACGGCGCCTTCTTCAACGACCGCCGCATGCGGGTGGCGGCGCGCCAGCGGCTGGCCGATGCCGTCGTCTCCTGCGGCCTGCCGCATCGCGGTCGCGGCGGCCTCGCAGAGTTCCGCAAGGAGTTCTCCGTCGTGCAGGAGCAGGTGGCGGGCCTGCGGCGCTTCGGCGCCGCCGCGCTCGACCTCGCCTGGGTGGCGACCGGGCGATTCGACGGCTACTGGGAGCGCAACCTGTCGGCCTGGGACATGGCGGCCGGCCTCCTGATGGTGCGCGAGGCGGGCGGATACGTGACCGATCTCGACGGCGGCGAGGCCATGCTGGACAAGGGCCACATCATCGCCGGCAACGAGGCCATCCACCGCGACCTGTTGCGCGCCCTCAAGGAGGCCGCTAAGGCCTGAATCCGCGCGGCGTCCACAGCGGGCCGCCGGCCGCGACGAAGCGTCATTTTGTTTCGCCCGCACTGTGCCATATTGAGGTCCGAGAACTAGCCACGCGGTTGATCCATGGCGCGCGATCTCGATCCGTTCAGGCTGTCGTCACCCCGGATCTTCCTGGTCCGGATGCTGGTGTTCCTGATTCTGTGCTCGCTGCTCGTGGTCGTCCTCTACAAGCAGATCTGGGTGGCGTTCCTCGCGAATCCGGGCCTCAACGCGCTGATCATCCTGGTGCTGTTCATCGGCATCCTGTTGGCGTTCCGCCAGGTGATCCGGCTGTTTCCCGAGGTGTCCTGGGTCAACAGCTTCCGGCTCGCCGATCCCGGCCTCGCGGTCTCCCGCCCCCCGGTGCTGCTGGCGCCGATGGCCACCATCCTGGGCGACCGCGTCGGCCGCATGGCGATCTCGGCGCAGACCATGCGCGGCCTGCTCGATTCGATCGCGAACCGGCTCGACGAGGCGCGCGACCTGTCGCGCTACATGACCGGGCTCCTGATATTTCTCGGGCTGCTCGGCACCTTCTGGGGCCTGATCGAGACGGTCGGATCGGTCGGCAAGGTCATCGACGGGCTCAAGGTGGGCGGCGACGCCGGCGCGGTGTTCGACGCCCTCAAGGAGGGGCTGGCGGCGCCGCTGGGCGGCATGGGGATCTCGTTCTCCTCCTCGCTGTTCGGCCTGTCGGGGTCCCTGGTGCTCGGCTTTCTCGACCTGCAGATGAGCCAGGCGCAGAACCGCTTCTACACCGATCTCGAGGACTGGCTGTCGACCACGGTGAGCGACCTGTCGCTCACCACCGATCCGCGCATCGGCGCCGGGGCGCCGGGCGGCGAGATCCGCTTGGCGCTCGACCGGCTGAAAGACATGGTCGGCGAATCGGGATCCGGCAAGGCGGCGACCGCCGCCATGGCGAACCTCGCCGAGGCGATCCATGGGCTTGTCAATCACATGCGCGCCGAGCAGCAGATGATCCGCGACTGGGCCGACGCGCAGGCCGCCCAGCAGAACGACATCAAGCGCCTGCTCGAGCGCATGAGCCGCGAAGACCACAAGGTGTAGCATGGCGCTCGCCCGCTCGCGCCGCGACCGCGGCATCGACTACTGGCCGGGCTTCGTCGATGCGCTGTCGACCCTGATCCTCGCCATCATCTTCCTGCTGTCGGTGTTCATGGTGGTGCAGTTCTTCCTGTCCCAGGAGGTCACCGGCAAGGACACGGCGCTCTCCCGGCTCAACTCGCAGATCGCCCAGCTCACCGAGCTCCTGTCGATGGAGAAGACCAGCAAGGCGAGCCTCGAGGACACGATCGCCTCGCTGCGCGCCAGCCTCGGCTCGGCGGAGGGCGAGCGCGACCGCTTTCGCGGCCTCTACGAGAACCTGGGAAGCGGCGCGACGGCGGCGCAGAGCCAGGCGGCTGCGCTGGCCGGCCAGCTCGACACCGAGAAACGGGTGTCGTCGCGTGCGCTCGCCCAGGTCGAGCTGCTCAATCAGCAGATTGCCGCGCTCCGCCGCCAGCTCGCCGCCATCGAGGGCGCGCTGCAAGCCACCGAGGCCAAGGACAAGGATGCCCAGGCCCGCATCGCCGATCTCGGCCAGCGGCTCAACGTGGCGCTGGCGCAGCGGGTGCAGGAGCTCTCGCGCTACCGCTCGGACTTCTTCGGACGGCTGCGCGCGATCCTCGGGACGCGGCCGGACATCCGGGTGGTCGGCGACCGGTTCGTGTTCCAGTCGGAGGTTTTTTTCGATTCGGGCTCGGCGGCGATCCGCCCCGAGGGCCGCGCCGAGCTCGACAAGCTCGCCGGCGCCCTGCTCGATCTCGACAAGCAGATCCCGGGCGAGATCGCCTGGGTGCTGAGGGTCGACGGGCACACCGACGTCCGGCCGATCTCCAGCGGCCTCTTCCCGTCCAACTGGGAGCTCTCCGCCGCCCGCGCCATCGCGGTCGTCCAGTATCTGGTGAGCAAGGGCGTCTCGCCGCAGCGCCTGGTGGCGGCCGGTTTCGGCGAGTTCCAGCCGCTCGACGCGGAGAAGACCGAGGACGCCTTCCGCCGCAACCGGCGCATCGAGCTGAAGCTCACCGAGCGGTGACCGTTAGTTAGGATCGCCTACGCCGACTCGAATTGCAGCTTGGCGAGCCGCGCATAGAGCCCGCCGGCGGCGGCGAGCGCCGCGTGGGTGCCCTCCTCGACGATACGGCCGCTGTCCATCACCAGGATGCGGTCGCAGGAGAGCACCGTCGCCAGGCGGTGGGCGATGACCAGCGTGGTGCGTCCCTGCATCAGGCGCTCGAGCGCGGCCTGCACCAAAGTCTCGCTCTCGGCGTCGAGCGACGAGGTCGCCTCGTCGAGCAGCAGCAGGGGGGCGTCGCGCAGGATCGCCCGGGCGATGGCGATGCGCTGGCGCTGGCCGCCGGACAGCGTGATGCCGCGCTCGCCGAGCAGCGTGTCGTAGCCCTGCGGCAGACGCGCGACGAACTCGTCGGCGAGCGCCTGCTCGGCGGCCCGCACGATCTCGGCGTCGGTGGCGTCGGGGCGGCCGAAACGGATGTTGTCGCGCACCGAGGCGGCGAACACCACGACGTCCTGCGGCACCAGCGCGATGCGGCGGCGCAGGTCGGTGGGGTCGACGTCGGCGATACGCACGCCATCGAAGGTGACGGCGCCGCTGGCCGGATCGTAGAAGCGCAGGATCAGGTGAAAGATCGTGCTTTTCCCGGCGCCCGACGGGCCGACGATGGCGACCTTCTCGCCCGGCCTGACCTTGAGCGATACCCGCTCGAGCACCGGCGTATCGGGCCGCGTCGGATAGGCGAAGCCGACCGCATCGAAGCCGACCTCGCCGCGCGCCGGGACCGGCAGGGCGAGCGGATGCGCCGGCGCCGTGATAGTCGGCCGGATGGCGAGGATTTCCGCAATCCGTTCGGCGGCGCCGGAGGCGAGCGAGATCTCGCCCCAGACCTGGCTGAGCTCGCTCAGGCCGCCGGCCGCGAACACCGCGTAGAGGACGAACTGCCCGAGCCGGCCGGCCGTGATCCGCTCGGCGAGCACGTCCTGGGCACCGACCC
This sequence comes from uncultured Alphaproteobacteria bacterium, assembly GCA_963755055.1. Classification (GTDB taxonomy): domain Bacteria; phylum Pseudomonadota; class Alphaproteobacteria; order Rhizobiales; family Xanthobacteraceae; genus AP-16. The sequence continues at coordinate 247,403 of CAVWIS010000034.1, forward strand.
AGAGAATGCCGACGACGCTGGTGAAGACCAGGAAGATCACGATGGCGGTGAGCACCGCGCGGGCGCGCGTCGAGCCGCGCGCCGCCACGAAGGCGCGCTCGACGGCGGCAGCGAAGCGGGCGGTCGCGAGCTTCTGGTTGGTGAAGGCCTGCAGCGTGCGCACCGCGCCGATCAGTTCGGCCGCATAGGCGGTGGCCTCGGCGAGCGCGTCCTGGGCGGTCCGCGAGCGCCGCCGCACCGCGCGGCCGAAGCCGACCAGCGGCAGCACGATCAGCGGGATGGCGCCGAGCACGAAGGCGGAGAGCCGCGGGCTCGTCACCACCATCATGGCGCCGGCGCCGAAGAACAGGACGAGGTTGCGCAGCGCGATCGACACCGAGGCCCCGACCGTCGACTTGATCTGGGTGGTGTCGGCGGTCAGCCGCGACAGCATCTCGCCGGTCCGGGCGGTGTCGAAGAAGTCGGCCGACAGGCTGGTCAGGTGGGCGAACACGGCCGCGCGCAGGTCGGCGACCACCCGCTCGCCCAGCATGGTGACGAAGTAGTAGCGCAGCGCGCTCGCTGCGGCGAGCACCGCGACAATGGCGATCATCACGCTGAAATACTGGTCGATCAGCCCGACGCGCTCGGCCGAAAAGCCGAAATCGATCATCCGCCGCACCGCCAGCGGCACCGCGAGCGTCACCAGCGCGGCCACCACCAGGGCGATGCAGGCGGCCACCACCAGCCACCGGTAGCGCAGCACGTAGGGCGCAAGGCCGATGAGCGGCTTCAGGCGGACGCCGCGCCCGCGTTCGGGCACGGACGGCGATCCGGCCGGTCCGGCGGACGGCGCCGCACCAAGCCCTCGGCCATCGCTGCCGGCGAAATTCATGGGCCAAGACCTCCCAGGACCTCTGGATCGGGCGGGACCGCTCGAGTTACGGCCGGGGGGACAATGGCGCGGGATCCGATCCATGACAATCGCGTGATTGCCGCGGCCCCGGCCGTCCGCTTGTTCGCCGGCGCCCGGTCATGTATAGACCCCGCGACTTTCGCAGGCATTCGCTCTCCGGCCGACGCCGGAGCAGCTTTTGGACCGGGATCGCCATGAAGACCGACATTCACCCCGATTATCACACCATCAAGGTGAAGATGACCGACGGGACCGAGTTCGAGACCCGCACGACCTGGGGCAAGCCCGGCGACACGATGCAGCTCGACATCGACCCGAAATCGCACCCGGCCTGGACCGGCGGCCAGCAGCACCTGATCGACCGCGGTGGCCGGCTGTCGCGATTCCAGAAGAAGTTCTCGGGCTTCCTGAAGAAATAGGCCCTGCCGCCGCCGCCTGAGCGGCGCGGGACCTTCGGACGAGGTTATGGCGCCTCGCGCTCGAAGGCTGCCTTGAGCAGCCCGAGCTGGTGCTCGACCGGATTGCTCTGCGGCTTCGCCGGAGCGCCGGCATGGATGGTGGCATCGAGCCGCCGCACCCGGTCCTGCAGCTTGCTCGACCGCTCGATCAGCCCTTGCAGGCTCTCCGGCAGCATGCCGACGACGTCCTCGTCGCGCGCCTCGCCGCCGGCGAGCTTGACCTTGCTCTTCTCCTGGCTGGCCTGGGCGAGCGACATCTCCCCCTCGTTCACGGCGCGATGGAGCAGCAGCCAGGAGGCGAGCTGCATGAGCCGCGTGGTCAGCCGCATGCTTTCGGTCGCGTAGGCGAGCGCGGCCGCGCGCTCGAGAAGCTTGGATTCCTTGCGCCCCGGCCCATCCAGATAGGCGGCGGTCTCCTCGACCAGTGCCATGCCGTCGCGAAACAGCGTGGAAAAGGCCTGCGATCCCGCCAACCGTTCTCCAAACGATACCGGAGCGGCTTCGTTGGCCACCTTGTCGGACATGGTCACGCCTCACCCGATCCAAGCTCTGGGCTATGCTGCCCTTCCGGGCCGAGCCTGTCCAGGACCGAACAACGACAGGCTGACGATTACCCGGTGGTCCGATTGCCGCAAGAACCAGGCCGCGCCCCTGCCCTGAAACGGCACAAGACACGAAATTAGTAAAAAAAGAGCCGCCGTCGCCGGCGGCTCGAAGTCGATAACAGGGAGGCGTCAAACAGAGTGGACAGGAGCCACTCGACGTCCAGAAGCTGGACAGTCACCGTAATGAACCAGAAAGCTTAACGCCCGGTTAACAAGGTAAGTACAAACGCGGGCCTGGCGGAAACTTTTCTTCATCGCTTGAAGAACTGGTCCGCCGCCGTCCGCGATGCCTTCTTGGCCGCCATCGCGGTCTCGAGCCGGGCGATCTCGGCGGACAGCGCCGCGATGCGCTCGGCAAGCTCCTCGACCGAAAGCAGCGCCAGATCCTGCCCGATCTCGTGGACCGGCTTCTTCTTCGGCAGCGCGTCGTCGTCGATCGCCATGGCTTCACCTCGCAGACAAAATAGCGTGACCACACGGTCGGAAAAAAGAGATTAGTCTATGCTCGCTTGGCGCGAATCTGCCCGTTGTCACACGGGGGGTGGCCGATTAGACATGGCGGGGCGCCGCACGGCCGGCGTTCAGGCGGGGATTCAACGCATGGGCAGGCTATCCGGCAAGGTTGCGGTCATCACCGGCGGCGCCAGCGGCATCGGCCGGAGCACCGTCGAGCTTTTTCTCCAGGAGGGCGCCGCCGTCGTCATCGGCGACCTGCAGGACGACAAGGGCGAGCGCCTGGTCGAGGAGCTTGGCGCGAACAGCGCCTATCGGCGCACCGACGTCGGCGAGGAAGCAGACATCGAGGCGCTGGTGGCGCACGCGGTCGAGCGTTTCGGCCGGCTCGACTGCATCTTCAACAATGCGGGCTTCTCGGGCGTCGCCGGCTCGATCACCGACATCCCGGCCGATGCCTTCGACGCCACCATGCGGGTGCTGCTGCGCGGGGTCTTTCTTGGCATCAAGCACGCCGCCCGGGTGATGCGGCCACAGCGTTCCGGCTCCATCATCTCGACCGCCTCGGTGGCCGGCCTCGACACCAGCTTCGGCCCGCATGTCTATGACGCCGCCAAGGCGGCGGTGATCCATCTCACCAAGTCGGTCGCCAAGGAGCTCGGCGACGACAATGTCAGGGTCAACTGCATCTGCCCGGGCTTCATCGCGACGCCGATCTTCGGCAAGTCGCACGGCATGGCGACCCAGGTCGCCGACCAGACCGTGGAGCAGGTGAAGGAGTGGCTGTCCCAGGTGCAGCCGATCCCGCGCGCCGGCATGCCACGGGACGTCGCCAATGCGGCGCTGTGGCTCGCCAGCGACGAGTTGACGTTCGTCAGCGGCCATGCGCTGGTGGTTGACGGCGCCCTGCTTGCCGGGCGACGGTGGGCGGACCGCCAGATCTTCCGCGAGCAGATGCGGGCCGCCCTGGGCGTCTCCGACTGATCCCGGCCCCGGTTCCCCGCGCGGTCCACAGAAGCCCGCTGCCCGCCCGCCCAGCGCAAGCCCGAAGGAAGCCGCGATGCCGACGCTCCCGTCCGAGATGAATGTGATCGCCATTCGGGCGCCCGGCGGGCCCGACGTGCTGGTGCCGGAACGCCGCCCGGTGGCGCCGCCCGGCATCGGCGAGGTTTTGGTGAAGGTCGCCGCCGCCGGGGTCAACCGGCCCGACGTCATGCAGCGCCAGGGACTCTACCCGCCGCCCAAGGGGGCCTCCGACATACCGGGACTGGAGATTGCCGGCCACGTGGTGGCGCTCGGCAGCGGCGTCACCCGCTGGAAGCTCGGCGATGCGGTGACCGCGCTGGTGGCCGGGGGCGGCTATGCGGAGTATTGCCCGGTGCACGAGACCAACGCGCTTCCGGCCCCTCCGGTTCTCTCCATGACCGAGGCCGGTGCCATCCCGGAAACCTTCTTCACGGTCTGGCACAACGTGTTCGAGCGCGGCAAGCTCAAGAGCGGCGAGACCCTGCTGGTGCACGGCGGCAGCTCGGGGATCGGCACCACCGCGATCCAGCTGGCGAAAGCGTTCGGCGCGCGGGTGATCACCACGGCCGGCTCGCAGGAGAAATGCGATGCCTGCATGGCGCTCGGCGCCGACCGGGCGGTCAACTATCGCACCGAGGACTTCGTCGCCGCCACCAAGGCAGCAACCGGCGACAAGGGCGCCGACGTGATCCTCGACATGGTGGGCGGCGACTACATCGAGCGCAACTACGAGGCGGCCGCCGTCGAGGGCCGCATCGTGCAGATCGCCTTCCAGGGATCGCCGAAGGCCACGGTCGACTTCCGCCGCATCATGCTCAAGCGCCTCACCCATACCGGCTCCACGCTGCGAGCGCGCTCGGTCGCCGACAAGGCCGCGATCGCGGTCGCGCTGGAGGAGGAGGTGTGGCCGATGATCGGCGCGCGCCGGGTCAAGCCGGTGATCTTCCGCACCTTCCCGCTGGCGCAAGCCGCCGCCGCCCACGCGCTGATGGAGTCCGGCGTGCATGTCGGGAAGATCGTCCTCACCGCCGCCTGACCGGGGGGCAGGTCGACCCGCGACGCCCGGCTCCGGAAAGCCGGGCCTTATCCCGGTCACAGTCCTGGTCGACCCCGTCAGGGCGGGGCGCCGGTCCGCGTGCCGCGAAAGGGCAGCCCGCGGTCCGCCGCCCGTGCAGCTGCGCAACCGGAAGTATGTCCCGGCTCCGGGGTTTCTCTGGTCAACGGCAGCGGCGGCTTGTATCACTTGCGCCAGGTTCGGGGTCGCATCGGGCGGCGCGAATCGACTGGTGCGGCGAATTTACTGCCGCGGGCCGCCCGCGTGCTCGGAGGACGTGGATTGCGTTTCAGCCACGCCGCCCTGATGGCGGCGACGCTCATCCTTGCTGCGCTCGGCGCGACCGGCGCGCGCGCCGTCGAGGCGGTCAATGTCCGCCTCGACGCCGCCGCGATCGATCTCACCGACGCGGTCGAGCGCCAGCGCACCGAGACTCCCAAGACCCAGGTGTCGACCGCGCCGGGCGCCGACGGCATCATCCGCCGCATGGAGGTGCCGTCGCGCGAGGGCAATCTCAACTGGGCGGTGGTGGCGCTGGCCAACAACGGCGACGAGCAGATCGACCGCCTGCTGGTCGCCCCGCACTACCGCATGGTCGGATCGGGGCTGACCTGGCCGGATCTCGGCGTGTCGCGCATCGCCAGCATCACCTCGTCCGGCGACCGGCCCGAGCGCGTCGATACGCCGAGCGCCGACATCTTCCGCATCACCCTCGATCCCGGCGCGGTGATCACCTACGTGATCGAGCTGCGCACCGACAGGCTGCCGCAGCTCTATCTGTGGGAGCCCGACGCCTACAAGGACAAGATCAACAGCTTCACGCTCTATTACGGCATCGTCATCGGCATTGCCGGGCTGCTGGCGCTGTTCCTCACCATCCTGTTCGTCGTCAAGGGCAGCATCATGTTTCCCGCCGCCGCCGCGCTCGGCTGGTCGGTGCTCGCCTATATCGGCACCGATTTCGGTTTCTGGGGAAAAGTGTTCGATCTCTCGGTCGATGCCGAGAAGACCTGGCGGGCGTCGGGCGAGGCGATCCTCGCCGCCACCCTGCTGGTGTTCCTGTTCGCCTATCTCAACCTCAATCGCTGGCACGTGCGCTACATGCACATCACCGCCGGCTGGCTGATCTTCCTCAGCGCCCTGGTGGCGCTCGCTTTGTTCGACCCGACGGTGGCGTCGGGCATCGCCAGGATCTCCCTGGCGCTGGTGGCGGTCGCCGGCTTCGCGCTGATCATCTATCTGGCGGCGCATGGATTCGACCGCGCCGTGCTGCTGGTCCCGACCTGGCTCCTGCTGGTCGCCTGGGTGTTCGCGGCGGGCCTCGCGGTCACCGGCATCGTCACCAACGACATCGTCGCGCCGGCTCTGCTCGGCGGCCTGGTGCTGATCGTCATGCTGATCGGCTTCACCGTCATGCAGCATGCCTTCGCCGGCGGCATCGCCACCGGGATCGTGTCCGACGTCGAGCGTCGGGCGCTGGCGCTCACCGGCGCCGGCGACCTGATCTGGGACTGGGACGTGGCCGCCGACAAGGTGTTCACCAGCCCGGAGACCGAGCACCTGCTCGGATTGAAGCGCGGGGCGCTCGAAGGCTCGGCGGCGCGCTGGCTCGACGTGCTGCATCCGCTCGACCGCGACCGCTTCCGTGCCGCGCTCGACGCCGTGATCGACCAGCGGCGCGGGCGGCTGGTGCTGGATTTCCGCCTGCGCACCCCGGACGGGCATTATCTGTGGTTCGCCCTCAAGGCGCGGCCGGTGGTCGGCTCCGACGGAGAGGTGGTGCGGCTGGTCGGCACGCTGACCGACGTCACCGAGTTCAAGACCGCCGAGGAGCGCCTGCTGCACGACGCGGTGCACGACAATCTCACCGGCCTGCCCAATCGCGAGCTTTTTCTCGACCGCCTGGAGGCGGCGCTGTCGTTCGCCAAGGCCGACACCACCATCCGCCCCACCGTGATGGTGATCGATCTCGACCGCTTCAAGCAGGTCAACGATTCGGTGGGGGTCGCGGTCGGCGACTCGATCCTGCTCACGCTGGCGCGCCGCCTCGGCCGCCTGCTCAAGCCGCAGGACACGCTGGCCCGCCTCGCCGGCGACCAGTACGGGCTGCTGCTGCTCTCCGAGCGCGAGCCGGAGCGCATCACCGGCTTCGCCGACACCATCCGCAAGACGCTGCGCGCCCCGATCGCCTTCAACGACCGGGAGATCCTGCTCACCGCCTCGATCGGGCTGGTGCTCGCCGACGGCCAGCCGCATCGCAAGGAGGACGTGCTGAAGGACGCCGAGCTCGCCATGTATCACGGCAAGCGCATCGGCGGCGATCGCATCGAGGTATTCAAGCCGGCGATGCGCTCGCGCAAGACCGACCGGCTGACGCTCGAAACCGAGCTGCGCCGCGCGCTCGAGCGCGAGGAGATCGTGCTGCTCTATCAGCCGATCGTCTGGCTGGAGGATCGCAGCGTCGCCGGCTTCGAGGCGCTGATGCGCTGGGACCATCCGAAGATGGGGCGGATGATGCCGGCGGATTTCATCAGCATCGCCGAGGAGACCGGGCTGATCGTCGACCTCGGCCTGTTCGCGCTCGAGCAGACCGCGCGACGCCTGGCGCAATGGCAGCGCGCGACGCGCAGCCGCTATCCGGTGTTCGCCAGCGTCAACGTCTCGTCACGCCAGCTCCTGCGCAACGACCTGATCCAGGATCTGCGCCAGGTGCTCGGGCGCTCGGCGGTGGCGCGCGGCACCCTCAAGCTCGAGCTCACCGAATCGCTGGTGATGGAGAATCCGGAATTTGCCGCGCAGATGCTCACCCGCATGCGCGATCTCGGCGCCGGCCTGTCGCTCGACGATTTCGGCACCGGGCACTCCTCGCTCGCCTACCTGCAGCGCTTTCCGTTCGACACCATCAAGATCGACCAGTCCTTCGTGCGCACCACCGGCAAGGGCAAGCGCCCGGTGATCTTGCGCTCGATCATCGGGCTCGCCCACGATCTCGGCATGGACGTGGTCGCCGAGGGTGCGGAGAGCGATGCCGACGCCGCCGAGCTCTACGAGCTCGGCTGCGAATACGCGCAAGGCTACGCGTTCGGCGAGCCGATGACGGCCGATCAGGCACAGCGTCTGTTGACGGAAAGAACCCTGGAGACGACGTCCTGACGCGCACTTACGCGTGGCCGGCTTCGCTCGACAGCATTCCCGGATCGATGCCGATCTTGCGCAGCGCGCGGCCATACTTGGCCTCGGTGTCGGCGCCGAAGATGAGCTCGGGATCGGCCGGGCAGTGCAGCCAGCCGTTCTCCTGGATCTCGTTCTCCAGCTGTCCGGGCGCCCATCCCGCATAGCCGAGCGCCAGGATCGCGCTCTCCGGGCCGTTGCCGCGCGCGATCGCCTTGAGGATGTCGAGGGTGGCGGTGAGGCAAACGCCCTCGTCGATCGGCAGCGTCGAATCCTCGATGAAGAAGTCGCTCGAATGCAGCACGAACCCGCGCTGCGTCTCCACCGGGCCGCCCTTGAGCACCTTGACGGTGCCGGCGCGCGACGGCAGCTCCACCAGATCGGTCGTCTCGATCACCTCGAGCTGCACCAAAAGGTCGGAGAAATCGATGTTGGCGACCGGCTGGTTGACGATGATGCCCATGGCGCCTTCCGACGAATGGGCGCACACATAGATCACGCTGCGGGCAAAGCGCTCGTCGCGCATCGTCGGCATGGCGATCAACATCTGCCCGTCGAGATAACCCCGCCCAGACGGGGTCTTCTCGGACTTGTCCGACGACTTGGGCGCGGGCCGCATGGAAAAATGTTAACCCGTTGCCGGTGATTTGAAAACTAAACTTATTGCGACAGACTGCCACGATATTGCCGCCATTTGGGCAATCACGACGAATTCAATGGCGTACCGCGCGCATGGTTCCTAAAGCGTTCTCATGTCCTGTGTGACCTTTCGCCCCGCGCGGCGGCTAACGGCGGCGCTGTGTGCCGGCAGTCTCTTCGCCGCCATGCCTGCCTCACCGTCGCCCGCAGCCGACGCCTCGGCCTGGGACGGGCAGACCCGGGCGGCGGTGCGGCTGATCGCCGGCGCGGCGCGGGACGAGCCGGCGGGCCGCATGCTCCGCGCGGGAATCGAGATCAGGCTCGATCCGGGCTGGAAGACCTACTGGCGCTATCCGGGCAATTCGGGCGTGCCGCCGCGCGTTTCCTTCACCCGCTCGGACAATGTCGCCTCCGTAGCGCTGCTGTGGCCGGCGCCGCGGAGCTTTTCCGACGGCAGCGGCAGCTCGATCGGCTACGTGGACCGCGTGATCCTGCCGCTGCACGTCGTGCCGAAGGATCCGGCGCGGCCGGTCGTGCTCCGGCTCGATCTCGACTACGCGATCTGCGAAAAACTGTGCGTGCCGGCCGATGCCCGGGCCGAGCTCGCCCTCGACGGGGCGACCGGTCCGCTGGATGCGGCGCTCGCCGCCAGCGAGGCGCGGGTGCCGAAAGTCGCCCGGCTGGGCGATCCGGGGCCGCTCGCGGTGCGATCGGTCACCCGCGCGGCATCGGGCGACCGGCGGCGCGTCACCGTCGATATCGCGGCGCCGGACGGCGCCACGGTCGCGCTTTTTGCCGAAGGGCCGACCCCCGAGTGGGCGCTCCCGGTCCCCGAGCCGGTGGCCGGCGCCGCGCCGGGATCGCGGCGCTTCGCCTTCGACCTCGACGGGCTGCCGCCGGGGGCGAGCGCCGACGGCGCCGCCGTGACGCTGACCGCGGTCTCCGCCGACGCCGCCATCGAGGTGACGACCCGTCTCGACTAATCCGCCGATGACGCTAAGTTAGCCGGCTCTAAAACCCGCCTGCCCACTCACATCAGAAGGAAGGATGCCATGACGATCAAGGTCGGCGATCGCCTCCCCGCAACGACATTCAGGGTCATGACGCCGGACGGCCCGGCGCCGAAGACGACCGACGATATCTTCAAGGGCAAGAAGGTGGTGCTGTTCGCCGTTCCGGGAGCATTCACGCCGACCTGCCACAAGAACCACATGGTGGGCTTCGTGAAGAACGCCGACGCCATCAAGGCCAAGGGCATCCAGGAGATCCTGGTCACCGGGGTCAACGACGTATTCGTGATGGATGCCTGGAAGAAGGCCAGCGGCGCCGACGGCAAGATCGAGTTCCTGGCGGACGGCTCCGCCGATTTCGCCAAGGCGCTGGACCTGACGCTCGATGCCTCCGCCAACGGCCTCGGCGTGCGCTCGAAGCGTTATTCCATGGTGGTCGACGACGGCGTGGTGAAGAGCCTCAATATCGAGGACAAGCCCGGGACCGCCGAATTGTCGGGCGCCGACAATCTGCTGAAGCAGCTGTAAATTCTTCGGCGTCGGCAGGTTCGGAGACTCGTTGTTGAATCAGCGCCGCCGCGGGCTCCCACCTCTCCCCCCCCGCTTGCGGCCCGCTTGCGGGGAGAGGTCGACCCGCCGGAGCGCAGCGAAGGCGGGGCGGGTGAGGGGGCGTTGCCGCGAGCCGTGAGCGCTGGATTTGCGGCGCGCAGCCCCTCACCCCGATCCTCTCCCCGCAAGCGGGGAGAGGGAGCAGTGGCGCCGAGCACGCGGCGCGGGCTGCGAACAAATATTCGGATTTTCGTAGTTGCTTTGCTTGAAGCACGTCGCGTGCACGCGGCGAGCATCCTGCGTCCGCCCGTCAGGCATCCTCATCGCGCGACGCCACGTTCGGCGTGCCGGTGCGGCGCGCCTCGGCGAGGCCTTCGCGCGCCAGCTGGTCGGCGCGCTCGTTCATGTCGTGGCCGGCGTGGCCCTTGACCCAGTGCCAGCGCACCTGGTGGCGCGCCATGGCGGCATCGAGACGCTGCCAGAGATCGACATTCTTCACCGGCTTTTTGTCCGCGGTCCGCCAGCCGTTGCGCTTCCAGCCATTGATCCAGGCGGTGATGCCGTTGCGCAGATATTCGCTGTCGGTATGGAGGTCGACGGTGCACGGCCGTTTCAGCGATTCCAGCGCCGCGATCGCGGCAGAAATCTCCATGCGGTTGTTGGTGGTGTGCGGCTCGCCGCCCTTGATCTCGCGCTCGTGGCCGTTCCACGCCAGGATGGCGCCCCAGCCGCCCGGTCCCGGATTTCCCGAGCAGGCGCCGTCGGTATGGATGCGGACGCTGCCGGGGCTTGCGGGCTCGCTCATGCGTCGATGCCGTAGTCGCGGACGCCGGCGACCGCCTGGTGGAAGCGCAGCTTGCGGAAATATTCCAGCGGGTCCTTGGGCTTGACCAGCGCGCCCGGCGGCACGTCGAGCCAGTCGACCAGCCGGGTGAGCAGGAAGCGCAAGGCGGCGCCGCGGGCGAGCAGCGGCAGCGAGGCGCGCTCCTCGGCCGAGAGCGGTCGGGTCTTCGCGTAGGCCTGCAGCAGGGCGCGGCCCTTGGTGACGTTGTAGGCGTGATCGGCCTCGAAGCACCAGGCGTTGAGGCAGATGGCGACGTCGTAGGCGAGCGTGTCGGTGCAGGCGAAATAGAAGTCGATCAGCCCGGACAGCCGGTCGCCGAGGAAGAACACGTTGTCGGGAAACAGATCCGCGTGGATGACGCCCTGCGGCAGGTCGCGCGGCCAGGTGGCCTCGAGCCCGAGGAGCTCCGCGGCGATCGCCTCGCCGAGGCCAGGCTGCACCCCGTCGGCGCGCTCGACGGCCGTCTCGTAGAGCGGGCGCCAGCCGGTGACCGAGAGCGCGTTGGCGCGCTTGAGGGGAAAATCGGCGCCCTTGAGGTGCAGCTCCGCCAGCGCCTCGCCGAGCGCCGCGCAATGGCCGGCATTCGCCCGGCGGACCGACAGGCCGTTGAGGAAGGTGACGATCGCGGCCGGACGGCCGGTCAGCGTGCCGATCACCTCGCCGCTGCGATTCTTCACCGGTTGCGGGCAATTGAGCCCGCGGCTGGCGAGATGCTCCATCAGGCCGAGGAAGAACGGCAGGTCGCGCGGCGCCACCCGCTTCTCGAACAGGGTGAGGAAGAAATAGCCGCGGTCGGTGTGGACCAGGAAGTTGGAGTTCTCGACACCTTCGGCGATCCCCTTGTAGGCGAGCAGCTCGCCGAGATCGTAGCCGGCGAGGAAGGCGGAGAGCTCCTCCGCCGAGACGTCGGTATAGACCGCCACGAAACCTACTCCGCCGCCTCGTGGTCTCGCAGCGAGCGGGGCAGGGCGAAGAACATGTCCTCGTCCACCGCCGTCACGGTCTCGATGCTGAGCGCGAAGCGCTCGGCGACGGCATCGAGGATTTCCTCGACCAGCACTTCCGGCGCCGAAGCCCCCGCGCTCACCCCGAGGCTGCCGATCCCGGCAAGCCGCGTCCAGTCGATGTCGCGGGCGCGCTGCACCAGGACCGCATACGGGCAGCCGGCGCGCTCGGCGACCTGCCGCAGCCGCTGCGAGTTCGACGAGTTCGGCGCCCCCACCACGATCATGGCATCGACCAGCGGGGCGACGCGCTTGACCGCATCCTGGCGGTTGGTGGTGGCGTAGCAGATGTCCTCCTTGTGCGGCCCGACGATCGCCGGAAAGCGTCGCTGCAGGGCGGCGATGATTTCCGCGGCCTCGTCGACCGACAGCGTCGTCTGCGTCACGTAGGCGAGCCGGCCGGCGTCGCGGGGGACGAAGGCCTCGGCCGCCTCGCGGGTCTCGATGAGCGTCACCGCGCCGGCGGGGAGCTGGCCGAGCGTGCCGATCACCTCGGGGTGTCCGGCATGGCCGATCAGCACGATCTGGCGGCCGCGCCGGTGATGGATCTCGGCCTCGCGATGCACCTTGGTGACCAGCGGGCAGGTGGCGTCGAGGGTGAACAGGTGGCGGCTGACCGCCTCCGCCGGCACCGATTTCGGCACCCCATGGGCGGAGAACACCACCGGAGCGGTGGTGTCGGGGATTTCGGCCAGATCCTCGACAAAAACCGCCCCCTTGGCGCGCAGGCTCTCGACCACGTACTTGTTGTGGACAATCTCGTGGCGGACATAGACCGGCGGCCCGTAGAGCTGGAGCGCCCGCTCCACGGTATCGATCGCCCGCACCACGCCGGCGCAGAAGCCGCGCGGTGAGCACAGCAGCACGCGGAGCGGCGGACGGTCGCCGGTCGCACTCGCAGTCGCCGGGATGGTCATGAGAGGCCTCTGGCCGAAGCAGCCAATGGGACCGACATGGGGGGTCGGTCGGCGGCCTGTCAAGGGTGTGACCATGCGGCACGCCGCCATTGGACTCCGCGCCGCGCAATCCCTATATTCCCGGCCACTTTCCAGTCATCCAGGATGACATAAGCTTCGCCCGGTATTCGGTAACGGGCGGGCGAGGCGCAAAGGAGATTCCGCCATGACGAATGCGCCCCTGATGCCCAAGGCGACCGCCGTCTGGCTCGTCGAGAACACCGGCCTGTCGTTCGACCAGATCGCCGATTTCTGCAAGCTGCATCCGCTCGAGGTCAAGGCGATCGCCGACGGCGACGCCGCCCAGGGCATCAAGGGCCTTGACCCGGTGCAGACCGGGCAACTGACCCGCGAGCAGATCACGGGCGCCGAGGCCAATGCGGCGCTCCGGCTCGACCTCGCCCGGCCCAAGGTGCAGCTGCCGGAGTCCAAGTCGTCGAAGAAGAAGGGCCCGCGCTACACCCCGGTGTCGCGGCGCCAGGACCGCCCCAATGCGATCCTCTGGCTGCTGCGCAACCATCCGGAGCTGAAGGACAGCCAGGTGATGCGCCTGGTCGGCACCACCAAGTCGACCATCCAGGCGATCCGCGAGCGCACCCACTGGAACGCCCCGAATCTGCAGCCCGATGGACCCGGTGACGCTCGGCCTGTGCTCGCAGATCGACCTCGACCTCGAGGTCCAGCGCGCCGCCAAGGAGAAGCCGGTCGAGGAGGTCGATCGCGGCTCGACCCTGCTGCCCGCCGAGGTGACGACGGCCCCGGAGCAGCGCCCGGAGCCGGTCGCCGCGAAGGAGAAGGCGTCGGACGATCTCGATGTCAGCGCGGTATTCGCCAAGCTGAAGCAGCTGGGCGGCAAGAGCGAGGACAAGGGGGAGGAGGGGGAGTAGAGGGAGTAGAGGGGCCGATCGCGGACATTTCCGATCAGATGACCCTTCGGCTCTGACCGGACGTCAGCGCGCCCGCTCCACCGCCTCCATCACCAGCTGCTCGGCGGCCGCGGCGTCGACCCAGCGCACGATGGTCGACCATTTGCCCTTTTCCAGGTCCTTGTAGTGCTGGAAGAAATGGGCGATCTGGTTGCACATGATCGGCGGCAGGTCGCTGTAGTTTCGCACGCCCGCATAGAACGGGTGCAGCGCGTCGACCGGCACCGCGAGGATTTTTTCGTCGGCTCCGGCCTCGTCCTCCATGATCAGCGCGCCCACCGGCCGGCAGCGGATCACCGCGCCGGCCACCACCGGAACCTGCGACACCACGATGACGTCGCACGGATCGCCGTCGCCCGAGATGGTGTGGGGGATGAAGCCGTAGTTGCCCGGATAGAACATCGCGGTGTGCAGGAAGCGGTCGACGAACAGCGCGCCGGAGGCCTTGTCCATCTCGTATTTGACCGGCACGCCGCCGACCGGGATCTCGATCACCGCATTGAGATCTTTTGGCGGGTCGCGGCCGACCGGTATTTTTGTCAGGTCCATGGCCTGCTTACCCGGAGAGGCCGTGATCCTTCAGCGCCACGCCGATCTCGTCCAGGATCGCCGGGTCGTCGATGGTGGCGGGCAGCGTCCAGGCATCGCCGTCGGCGATCTTCTTCATCGTGCCGCGCAGAATCTTTCCCGACCGGGTCTTGGGCAGGCGGGCGACCGTGATGGCGATCTTGAATGCCGCCACCGGGCCGATCTTTTCGCGCACCAGGCCGACGATCTCCTTCTCGATGTCGGTCGGCGGGCGGTTGACCCCGGATTTCAGCACGATGAAGCCGCACGGCACCTCGCCCTTGAGCTCGTCCTTGACGCCGATCACCGCGCATTCGGCGACGTCCTGGTGCGAGGAGAGCACCTCCTCCATGCCGCCGGTGGAGAGCCGGTGGCCGGCGACGTTGATGATGTCGTCGGTGCGACCCATGATGTAGAGGTAGCCGTCCTCGTCCTTGAAGCCCGCGTCCGCGGTCTTGAAGTAGCCGGGAAACTCCGTGAGATAGCTATCGCGGAAGCGGTCATCCTGCTGCCACAGCGTCGGCAGGCATGACGGCGGCAGCGGCAGTTTCACGACGATCGAGCCCATCTGGTTGACGGCGACCGGCTTGGCGCTCTCGTCGACCACGTCGACCTGGTAGCCCGGCATCGCCACGGTGGGCGAGCCGTGCTTGACCGGCAGCGCGCCGAGACCCACCGGATTGCCGGCGATCGCCCAGCCGGTCTCGGTCTGCCACCAATGGTCGATCACCGGCACCTTGAGGTGCCGCTCCGCCCACTTCACGGTGTCGGGATCGGCGCGCTCGCCGGCGAGAAACAGTGTGCGGAATTTCGACAGGTCGTATTGCCCGAGCAGCTTTGCGTCCGGGTCCTCCTTCTTGATGGCGCGGAACGCGGTCGGCGCCGTGAACATGGCGACGCAGCCGTGCTCGGCGATCACCCGCCAGAAGGCGCCGGCGTCCGGGGTGCCCACCGGCTTGCCCTCGTAGAGGATGCTGGTGCAGCCGTGAAAGAGCGGCGCGTAGACGATGTAGCTGTGCCCCACCACCCAGCCGACATCGGAGGCCGCCCAATAGGTCTCGCCGGGATCGACGCCGTAAAGGTTCTTCATCGACCATTTCAGCGCCACCAGGTGGCCGCCATTGTCGCGCACCACGCCCTTCGGCCGGCCGGTCGTCCCCGACGTGTAGAGGATGTAGAGCGGATCGGTCGCCTGAACGGCGACGCAGTCCGCCCGCTTGCCGGCGGCGATCGCCTGCTCCCGCAACGTCGCCCAGTCATGGTCGCGGCCGGGCGTGAGCGGTGCCTCGGCCTGCGGCCGCTGCAGGATCAGGCAGGCGTCGGGTTTCGCGGTGGACAGCCTGATCGCCTCGTCGAGCAGGTTCTTGTAGGTGACCACCCGGCCGGGCTCGATGCCGCAGCTCGCCGACAGGATGACTTTCGGCCGCGCGTCCTCGATCCGGGTCGCGAGCTCGTTCGCCGCAAACCCGCCGAACACCACCGAATGCACGGCGCCGATCCGCGCGCAGGCAAGCATGCCGATCGCGGCCTCCGGTATCATCGGCATGTAGAGGATGACGCGGTCGCCGGGGCCGACGCCGAAATCCCTGAGGATGGCGGCGAGCGTGCTCACCTCGGCCAGCAGCTCCGCATAGCTGATCGCCCGCTTGGTGCCGGTCACCGGGGAATCGTAGATCAGCGCCGCCTGGGCGCCGCGACCTGCGGCGACATGGCGGTCGACCGCGTTGTGGCAGGTGTTGCAGGTGGCGCCGGCAAACCAGCGCCCGTAGACGCCGGCCGCGGCATCGAACACTTTCTTGGCCGGCTCGTACCAGTCGATCTCCCGGGCGGCCTCCGCCCAGAACCCTTGCGGGTCGCGCTGCCAGTGGCGATAGACTTCGTGGTACCGGCTGCCTGTGCGGGCCTCCATGACGTCCTCCCGGCGATCGTCCCAGGGCGCCGGCAATCGAGCCGATCGCCCCCTCTCCATGCCAAAATAGTCCTGGCATATCTGCGCCAAGCGCATTTTGATTAATGTCACAAGCCGCCGGCGGCGCAAGGTCGATGATCCTGCGCTTTCGGCCGGGCGATCGGGCATCGAACAAGACCCGCTCGCCAAATCCCGAGGACAACGCCATGAGTGCCGCGAGCCCCTACGACACCGATCTCGAGCGCAACCCGGCCAATTTCCAGCCGCTGACCCCGCTGTCGTTCCTCGAGCGTGCCGCCGCGGTCTTTCCCGGCCGCACCGCCGTCATCCATGGCGCCGGAAGCTGGACCTATGCGCAGCTCTATGCCCGGGCGCGCCGTCTCGGCTCGGCGCTGGCGCGGCGCGGCATCCGGCGCGGCGATACCGTCACCGCCATGCTCGCCAACACGCCGGCCATGCTCGAGGCGCATTACGGGGTGCCGATGGCAGGCGCGGTGCTCAATACCCTCAACACCCGGCTCGACGCGGCGATCCTCGCCTTCACCCTCGACCACGCCGAGACCAAAGTGCTGATCGTCGACCGCGAGTTCTCCGGCATCATGGGCGAGGCGCTGAAGCTCGCCAAGGCGAAGCCGCTGGTGGTCGACTACGACGATCCGGAATATGCCGGCCCCGGCGAGCTAATCGGCACGCTCGACTACGAGGCGCTGCTCGCCGAGGGCGATGAGGATTTTTCCTGGTCGATGCCGGCCGACGAATGGGACGCGATCTCGCTCAACTACACCTCGGGCACCACTGGTGACCCCAAGGGCGTGGTCTATCACCACCGCGGCGCCTACCTGCTCGCCATCGGCAACATCGTCACCTGCCAGATGGGCAAGCATCCGGTCTATCTGTGGACGCTGCCGATGTTCCATTGCAACGGCTGGTGCTTTCCGTGGTCGATCTCGGTGGTGGCCGGCACCCATGTGTGCCTGCGCCAGGTCCGCGCCCGCGCCATGTTCGAGGCGATCGCCCGGCACAAGGTCACCCATCTGTGCGGCGCGCCGATCGTGATGTCGACGCTGCTCAACGCGCCGGAAGCCGAGAAGAAGCCGCTGCCGCACACGGTGGAGTTTTTTACCGCCGCCGCCCCGCCGCCCGAGGCGGTGCTCGCCGCCATGCGCGAGGCGGGCTTCAACGTCACCCACCTCTACGGCCTCACCGAGACCTATGGGCCCGCGGTGGTGAACGACTGGCAGGCCGACTGGGACCGGCTGGACGCGGGCGAGCAGGCGGCCCGCAAGGCGCGCCAGGGCGTGCGCTATCTGCCGCTGGAGGGGCTCGACGTGATGCATCCGGAGACCATGGTGCCGGTCGCCCGCGACGGCGCCCAAATGGGCGAGGTGATGTTCCGCGGCAACGTGGTGATGAAGGGCTACCTGAAGAACAAGCCGGCCACCGAAAAAGCCTTTGCGGGCGGCTGGTTCCACTCGGGCGATCTCGGCGTGATCCATCCCGACGGCTACATCCAGCTCAAAGACCGCTCCAAGGACATCATCATCTCGGGCGGCGAAAATATTTCCTCGATCGAGGTCGAGGACGCGCTTTTTCGCCATCCCGCCGTCCAGGCGGCGGCCGTGGTGGCGAAGCCCGACGACAGGTGGGGCGAGACGCCGTGCGCCTTCGTCGAGCTGAAACCCGGCGCCACCACCACCACCGACGAATTGGTCGCGTGGTGCCGAAAGCACCTCGCGTCCTACAAATGCCCGCGCTACGTGGTGTTCACCGAGCTGCCGAAAACCTCGACCGGAAAGGTGCAGAAGTTCCGGCTGCGCGAGATTGCGAAGGCGGTGTGAGGGGGCTTCGCAACAACTTTTCAGCGCTCGCAGCTATCATGATACATCCGCGTCGGTAAGATCATCCCGCTGCACAAGATTGCGGCTTGACACGACGAAGCATGAGGATCGGAATTGGCGACAAGCGACACGGGGGGAGACTGACGCGGAGCAAGAGTCGATGCTACGACATGTCATAACCTCATTGTCGCTTCCGCGCTTCATCATGCCGTGTCCAAGCTGTGGTGGTCCGATGATCGTCACGACGGTCGACGCGAGCCCGCTCAATCCCGATCGCGAGGACATCACGCACGGCTGCACTGATTGCGGGTGCGAAGTGATGCGCATCGTCGAGCGACGGGATGTCGACTACGGCTGAGGACAGCAAGCCGACCGTCTGCCGACTGTTTGGGGCGCAAGGCCTTGGCGCTTCTTGCTGATGCCCGGGGCACATCCCGATCAGGCTCGACCGGGACATGCCCGGGTCGAGCGGCCCTGGAGTCCGTCCCGCTGAGGTCGATCCATTCTTCGTCATGGCCGGGCTTGTCCCGGCCATCCACGTCTTGGCCAAGAAGGAAGACGTGGATGCGCGGGACAAGCCCAGGGACAAGCCCGCGCATGACGCGAGTTTCGACAAGAGCGGGACGCGCTCTCGAAGTAGTTCAGTAGTAGCCGCACACCCAGCGCCATCTCCAGCCCCAGGGCGTCAGGACGTGGCGATAGCAGGAATCATAGCCATAGATGCCGAAGCCGCCGGCAAACAGGCGCCGGTGGTGCCGAAAGTGCCGGAAGTGCCGGAAATTGCGACCCGCGAAGGCATGGCGACCATGGAAGAAGGTCGCCGAGCGGAACGTGTTGACGTGGCCGAAGCTCCGGCCGGCGCCGCCCATGTGCATTCCGGCGGCGCCCATGTGCATGCCGCCGCCACCATGGCCACCGTGACCCGCAGCCATCGCCCCCACGGGCATCGCCAGCACGGCGGCGACCGCCGCCAGATGTGAGAATTTGCGTATCATGATGTACTCCTCCAACTCTGTCAGTGAGGCGGAGTACATCAGGTCTTCGTTGAACCACGGCTGAACGCGCGCTTCAGATTCGGTACAAACGCACCGATCACGGTCTCTTGAATATCGTCTGCCCATCTGCCGCAAGTCAAACAACCAAAACTATTTCCTCTCGATCGAGCCGGAGCCGGAAATGGCGGACTTGAGCCGCGGCGAGCCCGCATAGGATATGTTGCCCGACCCCGTGATCCTGGCATCGAGCTCGTCGCTCGCGTTCACCGTGACGTCGCCCGAGCCGCTGACCGCGACCTTGCCACGTTTGGCGGTCAGCTGGTCAGCGTCGACCGTGCCCGAGCCGCTGACCGTGACGGTAATGTCGCCGACCCGGCCGGCGACATCGAGCGTGCCCGAGCCGGAAACCGATATCGACAGCGCCTCGCCCTCGAGTTTGCTGGCGCTGAGCGTCCCCGATCCCGAAATCTCGACCTTGCGCAGGTCCTTCACGGTGATCCGATACACCGGGACTTTGCCTTCAAAGCTCTGTCCGCGCGCAATCGAGAGAGCGAGGGTGCCATCCCTGACGTCCGAGGTGAAGCGCGGCAGCAGGTTGTCGTCTCCGGTGACGGTGAGGCTTTCGGCGCCGGTGCGCTCGATCACCACGCTGGCGGGCGAGGCGAGCCGAACCGCCGTGAACGGCGCAACCGGCCTCGTCTCGGTTTTCACAATGCCCGAGCCGTGGATCAGGGTTCCGCCGTCGTTCCAGGTCATGCAGTCGCTGGTGCAGGTTGCGGACCCGGCGCCTCCGGATGCGACGAGGATGAAGGCGGCCAGCAGCACGGAAAGTTTCGGCGACATGGACGAGGCTCCAGACTTGCGGTGCATGGGTGATACACGAAACGAACCCCGGCGGACCCCGGCCTTGCCGCATTGACGGGGTTCGCTGGCGACCCTTCCGGCCGGCGCCGGCGCGCCGAAAACATTTTGCCGGCGCGGTGTCGGCTGCCGTAATGGTCATTCGTCCTTGGGACGACGAGGAGCGCCCCCCATGCTGTATGCCATACTTTGCTACCACGACGAGGATGTCGTCTGCTCCTGGTCCAAGGAGGAGGACGATGCGGTCATGACCCGGCTGAGGGCCGTGCACGGCCCGCTGGCCCAGCAAGGCCGGCTCGGGCCGGTCGCCCGGCTGCTGCCGACCACCGCCGCCACCACGCTGCGCAAGGACAGCGATCCGCCGCTGGTGATCGACGGGCCTTTTGCCGAGACCAAGGAGCAGCTGCTCGGCTTCTACGTGGTCGACTGCCCGGCGCTCGACGACGCGCTGGAGGTCGCCCGCGATCTCGCGCGCGCCAATCCGGGAGGCGCCTACGAGATCCGCCCGATCGGCGTGTTCATGCCGGGGAGCAACCTCACGTGACCGACGCCGCCTGGCTCGACGCGGCGCTCACCTCCGCCCGGCCCCAGGCGCTCGGCGCGCTGTTGCGCTATTTCCGCAATCTCGACACCGCCGAGGAGGCATTTCAGGAAGCCTGCCTGCGCGCGCTGAAGACCTGGCCGCAGCACGGGCCGCCGCGCGATCCTGCCGCCTGGCTGATCATGGTCGGCCGCAATGTCGCCATCGATCAGGTGCGGCGCCAGGGCCGCCAGCAGGCGCTGCCGGACGAGGAGGTCATCTCGGATCTCGACGACGCCGAGAGCGAGCTCGCCGAGCGCCTCGACGGGGCGCATTACCGCGACGACATCCTGCGACTCCTGTTCATCTGCTGCCATCCCGAATTGCCGGCCACCCAGCAGATCGCGCTGGCGCTGCGCATCGTCTCCGGCCTTCCGGTGAAACAGATCGCCCGCGCCTTCCTGGTCGGCGAGGCCGCCATGGAGCAGCGCATCACCCGCGCCAAGGCGCGGGTCGCCGCCGCCGCGGTCCCGTTCGAGACCCCGGGCGCGGTGGAGCGGGCCGAGCGGCTCGCCGCCGTTACCGCCATGATCTACCTCCTGTTCAACGACGGATATTCGGCGAGCGGGCCGGATGACGGCCGGGCGCCGCTGTGCGACGAGGCGATCCGGCTGGCCCGGCTGCTGCTCCGACTGTTTCCCGCCGAGCCGGAGATCATGGGCCTGACGGCGCTCTTTCTGCTGCAGCACGCGCGCACCGCGGCGCGGTTCGACGCGGCGGGATCGATCGTGCTGCTCGAGGACCAGGATCGCAGCCGGTGGAATCCCAAGATGATCGCCGAGGGGCTGGCGCTGGTCGATAAGGCGATGCGCCACCGGCGCCCCGGCTCCTACCAGGTGCAGGCGGCGATTGCCGCGCTGCATGCCCGGGCGGCGCGCCCGGAAGACACCGACTGGAGCGAGATCGATCTGCTCTACGCCGTGCTCGAGCGGCTGCAGCCGTCGCCGGTGGTCACCCTCAACCGGGCGGTTGCGGTCGCCAAGGTGCGCGGGCCGGAAGCCGCCCTCGACCTGATCGAGCCGCTGGCGGCGCGGCTCGCCGGCTATTTCCATTTCCATGGGGTGAAGGGCGGGTTGCTGATGCGGCTCGGCCGCGCCGAGGAGGCGCGCGTCGCCTTCGACCGCGCCATCGCGCTCGCCAACACCACGGCGGAGGCCGCCCATATCCGCATGCACATCGACCGCCTGGTGCGCGACAGCGCGCCGCATGGGGACGCTTGCGCCACCAGGTAGGCTACAGAGAATTTTGCGGCCGATGTCTGGCCGCCATGTCCTCGGTCGTCCTTGGGGCAATCCTTCACCCCAACGGGAGGACCCCGGGATGACCCACAACCTGATTGGCGCCGACCGCGTCACCCACCTCAAGATCGTCGTCGTGGCGCTGGTCGCCGCCATCGCGGTCGCGGCCGCCGGCGTCGGCACCCGGCTGGCGGACACCGGCGTCGGTGCTCAGCGGGCCGAGGCGCGCGGCGCCGTTCTGAAGGCCGGCAAGCCCGCGGCCTCCGCGGCCCTTGGCGCTGCGATCATTCGCTGATCCGCCGATCCGCACGACCTCGTGGGGGAAGCCACCCCATCATCAACCCAATCGGAGTACCGACCATGCAACCACACAGGATCGCCTCTCGAGACGAATGGCTCGCCGCCCGCAAGGCGCTTCTGGTGCAGGAGAAGGAGCTGACCTGGCGGCGCGACGAGATCAGCGCAGTGCGCCGTGCGCTGCCCTGGGTGAAAGTGGAGAAGGCCTACGTCTTCGATTCACCGGACGGCCAGAAGACTCTCGCCGACTTGTTCGACGGCCGCGCCCAGCTCGTCATCTATCACTTCATGCTGGCCCCGGGATCGGACCATATCTGTCAGGGCTGTGCGTTTCTCTCCGACCATGTCGATGCGGCCCGCCTGCATTTCGAGCAGGCCGACCTTTCGTTCGCCGCGGTATCGCGGGCGCCGCTGGCGCAGATCGAGGCCGTCAGGAAGCGCATGGGCTGGCGTTTCCGCTGGGTCTCGTCCGGCGGCAACGACTTCAACTATGATTTTCGGGTGTCGTTCACCGACGAGCAGATCGCCCGGGGCGAGGCCGGCTACAACTTCGGCACCACGCCCTATGCGGCCGCCGACCTCCCCGGCACCAGCGTGTTCGCCCGCGACCGGGACGGCCAGGTGTTCCACACCTACTCGAGCTACGCCCGCGGCGGTGACATCCTGATCGGCGCCTTCAACTGGCTGGATCTCGCGCCAAAGGGCCGCAACGAGAACGGCATCATGAGCTGGGTGCGGCTTCACGACCAGTACGAGAGCGCCGCCACCGCGGTCTGCTGCCATTCCTCGGCGCGATAGCGCTGATGGGGTTCGCCTTTGGCTCAACGCAATCCTGATGAACTGTGCTAACATGCGCTTGCGGGGCTGAGGCATGCGATCCGACAAAGCGTGAAACATCACGGGAGGAGGACGACATGGCGGACAGCGTATACAAGGTGATCGAGCTGGTCGGAACCAGCACCGAATCCTGGGAGAAGGCCGCGAAGGCCGCCGTGGACCGGGCGGCGACGACGCTCCGGGATCTGCGCGTCGCCGAGGTGGTGCAACTCGACATGCAGCTCGACGACGGAAAGGTCGAGGCCTACCGGGCGAAGATCAAGGTTTCGTTCAAGTACGAAGATTAAGCGCCTGCGACCAATCCGCCGCTGCCTGAGGGCCGGAGCGTGAGAGGCTACCGCTCGACCGCGTCGGTCGGGCGCCGGTTTTGCTCGACCTGATCTTTATTCGAATGCCTACTTGCTGGTCGTGCCGGCATTGAAGCCGACCGGCGCGCCGCGCGGGTCGCGCACGGGCTGGCGCTGGACGATGCTGCCGGCGGCCTTGGCGCTCGCCTCGTTGGCCTTGCGCACGTTGATCTCGGCGGCGCGCTTGGTCATGGTGCTGACCGCGCGTGAGATATCGGCGTCGGACCTGCCGAGCACGCAGCCGGCCGCGATGAGCTGCGCATAGACGACGACGCCGTGATGATGGTCGTCGGTCGCCTCGACCAGGAACTGCGGAACGTGGGCGCCGGCGCGGCGCATCTTTTCGACGAAGCCGGCCTGCTGGGCGAGCGGCACGGTCTTGTCGGCCGGATCGGTCACCAGCATGAGCCGCATCGAGCGGTTCTGCGCCAGCGCCGGCACGGTCTCGACGACGTCGAAATAGGCGCGGCTCGGATCGGTCTGCCGCGGCGTGCCGGGCACGGTCATCGGTCCCGACCCGGCCACCGCGCAGGCGACGTCGCGGCGCAGCCCGATCAGGCCGCCGACGAGCTTCGAGCCGCCCGACTGGCCGACCAGATGAAAACCCTCGAACCCGTGGCGCTGCTTGATGGCGTCGAGCGCGCCGTTCATCAGGTGGAGCTCGAGCAGGGTCTTGCGCGACATGTGGTTGCCGGAGGTGCCCTCGACGCCGATCCGCCCGAGATAGATCGCGGTGGTCTTGGTCATCCGGGAGAAGGCGTCCGCCATCTTCTGCAGGTCCCTGGTATCGATGTCCTTCGCATCGACGAGGTTCACCCATTTCCTGGTCGTCAGGTCGAGGTTGCCGAAATAGTCGCCCTGCAGGAAGACGACCGGCCGCGCGCCTTCGCCGCCGGCCGTGGAGACGTAGTAGCGCACGCAATGTTCGTGACCATACACGGTGAGCCACACGGTCAGCGGCGCGGCGGCGCATTGCTGACGGGTCATGGTGATGCCGCGCAGCATGTCGTCCTTGCGGATGATGTCGGCGCCGGCTTTCGTCGCGGGCAGCAGCATGGCGGCAAGCGCCGTCGCCAGGGTCAGGCGGGCGGTCGAGCGGCGGATCTGGCGCAGGAACATGGCTGGGCCCCGGTGCGGGTTGAGCTGCATGACCGTTGGTCGGTCCGGGAGGCGATACGTTCAACCGCGGTTTTGCGGTGTGCGCTGGGTCACACAAGCGTGGCCCGGGGCGGAAAATCCCCGAACCCGGCCCCGGCACGGACCGACCAACGGGCGGGGAGACCTGCCCCTTGCGCGTCCGCGACGGAGGTCCACATGCGTGTTCCGATGGGTGTGGCGGTCATTGCCGTGATCCTGGCGCTCGGTGCCAGGGCCGGTGCCGAGCCCGCCGAAGACCGCGCGCTGTGCGGCTCCGGCAGCGGGGGGGCCGACCGGACGATCCTGGCCTGCACCGGCGTGATCGCCAGTGGCCGCGAAGTCCCGAAGAACCTCGCCATCGCCTATCACAACCGCGGCAATGCCTATCTGGGCAAGCGCGACAACGACCGTGCCATCCAGGACTACGGCCAGGCCATCCGCCTCGATCCGACCTATGCGTCGGCGTTCAACGGCCGGGCGCTTGCCTACCAGAACAAGGGCGAGCTCGACCGGGCGATCGAGGATTTCGACGACGTGATCCGGCTGCGGCCCGACAACGCCGCGGTGCTGACCAACCGGGCCAACGCCTACCGCGTCAAGGGTCGCTCCGACCGCGCCATCGCCGACTACGACCGGGCGATCCGCCTCGATCCGAAGCATGCCGCCGCCTGGTTCGGCCGGGCGATCGCCTATCAGGACAAGGCGCAGTGGGATTTCGACGCCTATCTCGCCGAGGGGCACTACGAGGATCTCGCCATCCGGGACTACAACCAGACGATCCAGCTTGCGCCCACCCGCCCCGCTGCCTTCAACAATCGCGGCAACATCTACCTGCGCAAACACCAATATGACCGCGCCATCCAGGACTATGAGCAGGCGATGCGGCTCGATCCCGCCGAGGCGCTGTATTACCGCAACCGCGGCGACGTCTTTCGCGCCATCGGCCAATACGGCCGGGCGATCGCCGACTATCGCAAGGCGCTCTCGCTCAAGGGCGACGAGGCGACCAGGAAGCGGGTCGAGGCGGCGCTCAAGGAGCTCGGCGCGGCGGGGTGAGTGAATGTGACATACGTCACAAAGCAACGTCACCAGCCGTGTTTAGTGGGTGGCCATGGTTCGGCTGAACGACATCTCTTGGGGGCCCCCATGGTTGACGGCAGAAATTCGGGCATCGGGCATATCGAGTTGAGCGTCGCCTGGGCGGACGCCCAGCGTTCGCGGGATACGTTGTTCCGCTGGTGGCTGCGGCACGTCCGTCGCGGAATGCGGCGGTCCATCAGCCGCGCCCTCCAGTCGACGAGCATCGCGTTGGTGCAGTCACCGCTCATGGCCCGCGGCCGGCAGGCGAAAATCTGAACAGACCGACACCTTCGCGGTCCTATCGGCGAGGGCAGCGGTTTCCGTCTGCACCGGGCCAACGGCGCACGCAGCTGATATGAATCGCCCGGTTGCCGCAGCGGCATCGGGGGGTCGGCGCAGTGCACGTCACGAGGTTCCCAAGATGGCTCCGCGCCTGGCTCCGTCATCACCGGGCGCAATTGGCATATTCATTGAGGGTGACGGTCGCCGCCCTGGTGTCCCTCGCTCTTGCCCAATACCTCGATCTCAGGCTGCCGCTATGGGCGGTATTGACCGCCGTCATCGTGACGCAGATGAGCGTCGGACGGTCGTTGAAGGCGACGGTCGACTATCTCGTCGGCACCCTCGGCGGCGCCGTCTACGGCGGCGCCCTCGGCGTGCTGATTCCCCATGACAATGAGCTGGCGCTGCTCGTGGCTCTGGCGATCGCCGTCGGCCCGCTCGCCCTGATCGCGGCGATGAAACCCAGCCTGAGCGTCGCACCGATCACCGCGATCATCGTGCTCCTGGTGCCCGCCATCACTCATGTGAGCCCGATCGCTTCGGCGGTCGATCGCGTGCTCGAGGTCGCGCTCGGTGCCGTCACCGGGCTCGCGGTCTCGTTTCTCCTGCTTCCGTCGAGCGCCCATCGCCTGGCGATCGAGGCCGCTGCCGGCACTCTCGACCGGATGGCACGGGCGCTCGGAGACCTTTTGGCCGGCTTGACGCAAGGTCTGGACGTGGACTCGCTCCACCGGATCCAGGACGGAATCGGCGAGGCCCTGGTGCAGCTGAACACCGTCGGCGCCGAGGCCGAGCGCGAGCGCTCCGCCCGTCTCGCCGCGACGCCCGATACCGGGCCGCTGCTGCGCACGCTGCTCAGGCTGCGCCACGACCTCGTGATGATCGGACGGGCGGCCGTCATGCCGCCGCCCGCGGCCCTGCGGGCGCGCCTCGAGCAGCCGTTGGCGCGCGTGAGAACGGCGGCTACCGATTTCCTGCGGGCGAGCGGCGCCGCGCTTCAGGCGCGCCGCGACCCGTCCTCGTCGGACGCGGTGGAAGCGGCCCTCGATGCCTATGCGGCGCAGGTCGCAGCGCTCCGCCGCGAGGGTCTCACGCGCAGCCTGCCCGGCGACGCAGCGGAACGTTTCTTCGCCCTCGGATTTGCGTTCGAGCAGATGCGGCAGAATTTCAGGGATCTGCAACGCTGCGTGGCCGATTGGACGCAGTCAAGCGAACGCGCGGGTGGCGCCACCGCGGAGCAGATGACCGAGTGATCCTGATGAGAGCCTCGCGATGCGACGGCGGAGCGCGGCGTCCCAGGGTGCCGCAATGCCAATGCCATGGTCTCGACATTCGGCGGGAAAAAGTGTCTGATTCGCGCACACTGATTCAAGATGAATGCGTTTGCTTGCGTCGCACGATCTGACGGAGCCCATCTGGTTGCTGGCGTAAAACCTAGGCGTAGTTGCACGTACGGAGAACTCCCTACCGTCAACTGCGAGCACGGCGCGTGGCCGCACCTCAAACGGTCCTGGGACGCAAGTAAAGCGACCCGCTGAAGGACCGGCGGTCGCCCGGCGTGCGCGGGACCCATCATGCGGCAAACAACAATGAGCGAAAAAAATGGACGAATCACTTCGCCTGCTGCTCGTCGAGGATTCACGCTCCGACGCCGCGCTGATCATCGACGAGCTGCGCTCCGGCGGGTTCAACATCACCAACAAGCGTGTCGACGGCGCCCGCGACTTCCGCCGCGCGGTGGTCGAGCGCGACTGGGATCTGGTGATCTGCGACCATGGGTTGCCGCAGTTCAATTCTCTTGCGGCGCTCGACCTCCTGAAGCGGCTCGCCCGTCCGATTCCGCTGATCATCGTATCCGGGGTCATCAGCGAGGATGATGCCGTCGCCGGGATGCGCGCGGGCGCCAAGGACTATGTTACCAAGGGCAACCTGCGCCGGCTGGTGCCGGCGGTCCAGCGCGAGATGCGCGAGGCGCAGGTGCGCCAGATGCACATGCAGGCCGCGGCAGACGTCAAGGTGCGCCTCATCGACGTCATCGAGAGCCTCGACGAGGCGTTCGCGCTGTTCGATGCGGAAGACCGCCTGGTGCTGTGCAACTCGCGATACTGGTCGATGTACGATATCAGCCCGGAGATTGCCAAGCCGGGCGTGTCGTTCGAGACCCTGATGCGCGCACTCGTGGCGTCCGGCGTGCTTCCGGAGGCCGAAGGCGAGGAGGAGTGGATCCGGCGCAGGCTTGCCTCGCACGGAGCGCCGGGCGCGAGCTTCGAGAGCACGCTGCGGTCCGGCAGGCGGCTGCTCACCAGCGAGCGCCGTACGCGGGACGGCGGTATCGTCATCATCAGCACCGACATCACCGCCCTCAAGCAGGCCGAGGAGGACCTGCACCAGGCCCAGAAGATGGAGGCGATCGGGCAGCTCACCGGCGGCATCGCCCACGACTTCAACAACCTGCTGACCGCGATCATCCTGAACAACGAGGTGCTGGCCGATCTGATACAGGATCGCAAGCTCATGCCGCTGGTCGAGGCGACGCGGGCGGCGGCGGAGCGCGGCGCCGATCTCAACAGGCGGCTGCTGTCCTTCGGGCGGCGCCAGTTGCTGGAGCCGGCACCGACCGACATCAACGAGGTGATCGCCGGCGTCGAGCAGCTGATGCGCACGCTCGGCAAGCACATCGAGATCCGCCTGGCGGGTGCCGCCGACCTGTGGACCGCGAAGGTCGACCCCGGGCAGCTCGAGACCGTCATTCTCAACCTCGCGGTCAACGCCCGCGACGCGATGCCGGGAGGCGGGCAGCTCACCATCGAGACCGCGAACGTCACGATTCGCGGCGACGACGACGCCGCGGCGAATGCCGATCTCGCACCCGGCGATTACATCATGATCGCACATCGCGACACCGGGACCGGGATGACGCCGGAGGTCGCGGCACGCGCCTTCGAGCCCTTCTTCACCACCAAGGAGGCGGGCAGGGGCACTGGCCTCGGGCTGAGCATGGTCCATGGTTTCGCCAAGCAATCCGGCGGGTCCGTCGCCATCGACAGCGCGCCGGGCCGCGGAAGCATCGTGCGGCTCTATCTGCCGCGAACCCACGGACCCGTGATCCGGCCCGACGATATCCCGTCGGCGCCGGCCGAATCCTGCGACCGGCACCACACCATATTGCTGGTCGAGGACGACGACCTGGTGCGTGGCGCGGTCGAGCGCATGCTGGGCAGCCTGGGCTATGCGGTGATCGCGACGAGGGACGGCGCCGCGGCGCTCGAGGCGCTGAGCCATGACGCCGCCATTGACATGCTGCTCACCGACTTCGCCCTGCCGGGCGGCCTCGACGGCCTGGCGTTGACCAGGAGGGCCCGCGAGCTCCGGCCGGGCCTCAGGGTATGCCTCGCCTCCGGCTACCCGCACGAAGCCGGCGACGACCCGCAGGAGCTCGACGTCAGCTTCATTGCCAAGCCGTTCCGCGCGGGTGCGCTTGGTCAGCTGCTGCGGCAGATTCTGGAACCCGGCGCGGCGACATTGGGGCGGAGGCAGGACAGTGAGCAGAGTCGACCGGAGTCCGCAGCCTGATCGAGGCCGGGTCGACTCGAGCATTCGACGATCGCGAGGATCAATTCCGCCTGCTCATCACCAGCGTGACCGAGTACGCCATCCTGCTGCTCGATCCGCAGGGCTGCGTGACCACCTGGAATGCCGGCGCCGAGCGCATCAAGGGCTACCGCCCCGGCGAGATCATCGGCCAGCATTTCTCCCGCTTCTATCCGCGCGAGGACGTGGCGGACGGCAAGCCGCAACGCGAGCTCGAGACCGCCGCGGCGACCGGGCGGGTGGAGGACAACGGGTGGCGGGTCCGCCAGGACGGGTCGCGGTTCTGGGCGAATGTCGTGATCACCGCGCTCCACGACGGCGCCGGAAAGCTGCGCGGCTTCGGCAAGGTGACGCGCGACGAGACCGATCGCAGGAAGGCCGAGGAGAGGTTCCGCGGGCTTCTCGAGGCGGCGCCGGACGCCACCGTCATCGTCGACCAGACCGGAGACATCGTCATCGTCAACGCACAGACCGAAAGACTGTTCGGCTATGCGCGGGCGGAACTTCTCGGCCGCAAGGTCGAGCAACTGATGCCGCCGCGCGATCGCGATGTGCATCCGACGCATCGCGACATGTTCTTTGCCGATCCGCGGGTACGACCGATGGGGCTCGGCCTGGAGCTCCATGGTCTTCGCCGGGACGGCACCGAATTCCCCATCGAGATCAGCCTCAGCCTTCTGGAGACCCAGGAAGGCATGCTGGTGTCGAGCGCGATCCGCGACATCACCAATCGCAAGCAGCTGGAAGCCAGGCTGCAGCGGAAGAACCGCGATCTCGAGATCGCGGTCAAGGAGCTCGACGCCTTCTCCTACAGCGTGTCGCACGATCTGCGCGCGCCGCTGCGGGCGATCGACGGATTCAGCCGGATCCTGCTCCGGCAGCACGCCGCGGACCTGTCTGAGGAAGCACGCGAATATCTGGGGCTGGTCCGCGAGAACACCGTGCAGATGGGCCGCCTGGTCGACGACCTCCTGGCATTGGCGCGGCTCGGCCGCCAGCCGCTGGTGGCGCGGCAGGTCTCGACCAGGGTCGTGGTCGAGCAGGTTCTCCATGAGGTGCGCCAGCAGCACGAAGGTCGCGCGGTGACCGTCGCCCTGGGAGACCTGCCCGAGGTCGAGGGCGATCCCGGGCTGCTCAAGCAGGTCTTCGTCAACCTCGTCGACAACGCCTTCAAATATACCCGCCTCAAGGCGGACGCCCGGGTGGATATCGGCTCGGGCGACGTCGCCGGAGAACGGGTGTTCTTCGTTCGCGACAACGGGGTGGGCTTCGATACGCAATATGCCGGCAAGCTGTTCGGGGTTTTTCAGCGGCTCCACCGCGCCGAGGATTTTGAAGGCACCGGCGTCGGGCTTGCCATCGTCCAGCGCATCATCCAGCGCCACGGCGGCCGCATCTGGGCGGAGGCGGCCGTCGATCAGGGCGCGACATTCTCCTTCACGATCGGGGTTCCAGGTCATGGTTGAGCAAGTCGATATCCTCCTGGTCGAGGACAATCCCAATGACGTCAAGCTGACGCTGCACGCCTTCAGGACCGCGAAGCTCGCCAATCCGGTCGGCGTCGTGCGCGACGGCGTCGAGGCGCTCGACTTCCTGTTCTGCACCGGGCCGCATGCCGGACGCCGCATCGAGGATGCGCCGAAAGTCGTGCTGCTCGACCTCAAGCTGCCGCGGCTCGATGGCCACGAGGTCCTCAAGCGCATCAAGTCGGACCCGCGAACGTCGGCAATTCCCGTCGTCGTCCTCACCACATCGCGGGAGGAGCGGGACGTGTTGAAGACGTACCAAATGGGCGCGAACAGCTACATCATCAAGCCGGTCGACTTCGAGCAGTTCACCGAAGCCGTGCGCGACATCGGGAAATATTGGCTGGTGCTGAACCACTGGGAGCATTGAGCGCATCGCCGTTCAGCGGTCGCTCAGATGATCACGCGGCGCCACCGTCCCGATCGGCGCCGTCGTCCGGCTCGGATCGCTGTCCTCACTCTGCATCTCGACGACGAAATCCCGTTTCGGCGATGCCGGAATGGCGACCAGCACGTCGCGGGTCGCCGGGTCGACCCACCAGCTGGCGCGGGCCGGGGCATTCGCCGCGGTCTCGGCGCGCGGAATTTCGTCGCCATCGAGCACGATGCGGCCGATGGCGTCCTGCAAGCCATGAAAATGCAGCCGGTACCCGCGCAGGGCAACGCTGCGGTATTTTCCGTTGCCGCTGACCGCGCTGATCTCGAACCGGCTCCCGGCCGTATCCTGTCGGAAGCGCAGGGACGTGTTCTGCAGCCGGCCGCGCCGATAGGCGGTGCCCTGCCCGTCGTCCTCGTAGAGCACGAACTCGCTGCTGCGAGGCCCGGCTGCGAGATCGGTGCCGGCAAAACCGTAGACGTGGACGGTGAGCGGATCGACCGGCCGCTCGTCGGTGTACTGCATGGCGGGCCCCAGCGGGATCACCGCGCCGGCACGGACATAGACCGGAAGGCGGTCGAGCGGGACCGCAGTCCGCCGGATCTCCCGACCGCCGGTCGCGGGCGGCTCATCGCCGAAGAAGTCGTACCAAAATCCCCTGGGCAGATAGACGTTGCGATCGCCTTCGTCGTTGAACACCGGCGCGACCAGGATGTCGTCGCCGATGAAGAACTGGTCGTCGATCCGCGCCGCCGCGGCGTCGGCGCTCTCCTGCAAGGCCAGCGGACGCAAAATCGGAATGCCCGTGCGGTTGGCCTGATGGTGCAGCGAGTAGAGGAGGGGGACGAGCCGGTAGCGCAGGTCGAGGAACTGGCGGGCCGCGTTCTCGACGATTGGGCCGTGCGAATAGGGCTCATGGTCGCCCTGGCCGTGCGACCACATGAAGGGATGAAATGTTCCGGCCGCGAACCAGCGCGCATACAGGATGTCGGGACCCTTGCTGTCCCATCCGCCGATGTCCTGGCCGACATTGGAAAAGCCCGACAGGGTGAGGTTGAGCATGGCGCGGGTATGGGCGCGGAAGTTCGCATAGGTCGGAACCGAGTTGCCCGTGGTCGCCCAACCCAGCCGCTGGGTTCCGGCGAATCCGGGGCGGACCATGCCGGTGCTGCGGTCACCGGTCCGACGGATGACGCCGGCGACGATCGACAACGGGTAGACCAGACCGAACAGGTTGCGGGTCTTCGCCACCGACATGCCGAGGCTTGGCCAGTACTTGTTGTTGGAATCCGCCAGATGATCCATCTCGCCGAAATCGACCATGCCGAGGTTCACGCCGTTCCTGAGCGCTCGCTCCCACCTGGTGGCGAAGACATGGTCCACCGCATGGGCCGAGAAATAATCCAGATAGGCGACCGAGCTGGTCTCGTCGCCCGGGTCGACATACTCGTCCGGCCTGATCACCGGCCGATTGTACTGGTCGACCATCAGGTATCCGCGCGCCGCGAGGTCGCGCAGGAACGCCGAGTCGTCCATGCCGCGAAAGCGTCCGAACATCGGCATGCCGAAGCCGAGCGTCAACCGGACCCGGTAGCGCTCCCACAGCTGATCGATGAACGGCTTGTTGGTGGCTTCCTCGACCCAGTCGTCGTAGTAGATGACGTCGACCGGTAGGTTTCGCCGGCGCATCTCGTCGGCGACCGCGAAGGCCTCGCGGCCTTTGTACGAGGCCTTGCCCTGATGGTAGCCGAAAGCCCAGCGCGGCAGCAGGGCGGGACGGCCGGTCAGCTCGGTGTATTGCGACAGCACCTCTTTCAGGTCGCCGACGAAGAGGTAGAAATCCATCGACCCGCTGCTCGCCTCGAGCGCCAGCGTTCCGGCGTCCGCGGCGCCGACGTCGAACGCCGACGGATAGAAATTGTGGAAGAACAGGCCGTAGCCGGCGCTGCTCATGTAGAACGGGATGCTCTTGTAGCTTTCGTTGGTCTCGCTGGCGAAGGCGTCGCGATTGATCATCTCGAGGCGCTGGCCGCGCTGGTCGAGGGCGGCGCGCTTGTCGCCGAACCCGTAGATGCGCTCGCCCGGCCGCAGGTCGAGCTGCGAGGTGCGCTGAGTGGCGCGAATCCGCCAGTGCTCGATCAGCGGCCGGCCGGAGGCCCGCAGCTCGACCGAGACGAGGTCGCCTTCGATCGCGAGATGGAAGCTGGCGCCGGCCGTCGTGAAGGTCGCCTCGTCCCGTCGGGTCTCGACGCCCACGTCCACCGCCGGATAGGTCGCATCCGCCTTGACCTGCATGTATTCGGGCAGCCGACTCGCCGCCTCGCCATCCTGCAGAAGGTGCACGCGGAACGTCTGCGCGGTCAGAACGGTCAGCCTGATCGGAGGCGAGCCCGGCCGCGAGATGCGGAAGTTGCGCTCGTTCTCGCGGAGCACCGCGAGATCGTTCCGGTTGCTGTCCGCGGCGTCCGCCGGATGCGGATTGGCCTTCGCCGGCCAGTAATGCGAGAAAGATGCCAAGGCGAGGGCAAGCGTGGCAAGAATCCGGGTGGTCGAAAGCGACGAAACCATCGCGCAGTTCGTCCTCTGTTGGGAATGTCTAGACGGAGCGAGCCTCGGGCGCGGACAGCTACTATAGTACCGTCAAGGGTTTCTCGTTCCAGGCAGATCGCGTCGAGGCTTTCCTTGCCACTTCGCCCCATGGAGATCGTCGCCATGCTCCGCCGTGGCAGCCAAAGAGGTCGAAGGTGAGGCAGGATCGCGGTCTTTCGATCGGCGCGCCCGAGCTGTCGGCGAGGCGACCGGCCACCGCAGTGCATCCAGGTCTTTGCTTCTTGGCCAAGACGTGCCGCCGCGGGACCCACATTCCGACGCGCTCGACGTCCGCGCCGTCGAGGACAATCGCGGCGCCTGCGGCTTCGCCGAGAATTTCCTTGAGCGAGTGCGCAGCCGCGAGATCGAGAACCGGGGCCAGCGCGATAGCCATCGGTATCTGCCGCAATGACGTCTGCCACGTAGGCATCCCAAATGTCCGTTCCGGCCGAACGCGGACAATACAATTGTGTTATGGTTTACGTAAACTAAAGCAATGGTTAAATCCGTGTTATGTAGTAGCATCCATGCGGGGACTACTTATTTGATTCGGACGGATACAGCTGATGACGGCGAGCCATGCGGCTCACGTGATCGTTGTCGGGAACGAGAAAGGGGGATCGGGCAAATCGACGATCGCGCTGCATCTGGCCATCGGCCTGTTGCAGCTCGGCTTCCGCGTGACGGTGGCGGATTTCGACGAACGACAGCAATCGCTGCTCCGCTGCATGGAGAACCGACGGGCCCACGGGGGCGATCGAGGCGTCTCGCTGCCGCATCCGAGGGTCTACCGTCCACCGTCGCCGTCAATTGACGAGGACGCGACCGGCCGCCGGCTGGAGACGATCCACGACGAGCTGCGTGCGCGCGAATTGCAGCGGCTGGCTACCCACCCATCACCGCCAGGGCAACGGTGAGGCTCAACGCGAGCCAGCCGAAATGGCGTCCCCGCGTGGCCCAGGCATTGGCGATCGCGGCGCACCCGTAGATCGCCACGCAGACGATGACGATCCACCGTCGGGCAGGCTCCGAGGACAGCGACGGGGCGACGAGCAGCAGGACTCCGCCTCCGAACCACGCCACCGCGCTGCAGTGCCACACCGCCCGCACCAGGCGCAGGACCCAGGCGGGCTCGATGCGCGCGTTTGCAAACACCTTGGTCTCGCCCAGGATCCCATGAACAACCGCCGCCACGATCGCCAGCGCACCCGCAGCCTGCAGAGCCAAGTCACGCATCGGCTATCCTCCATATGGTGCGGCTTCGGCGGCCCCTTGGCGCCCGGCCGCTGGCCCTGTACTTGTTCCTACAATGATTTCCTTGACTTTTCGCCGCGACACGTCCATCTACGCTGCATCGCACCAAGCGATTTGTGTGTCCCGGCCGCGTAAACGATTCTGCTTCAGGCGGTTGATCGTCCTGCCGGACACCTGAATTTTTCACGGAACAGCCCAGGCAACGCGGGGCGTCCCACGCCAACCCGCTGGAAGCGCTTTCGGCCGCCGGTCGAAGGCTCCGATGCGATTCATCCGAAAGAACCCCCTTTGACACAATTTACCGACTTCGGCCTCGCGACCCCGATCCTCGAGGCGCTCGCGAGCGAAGGCTATGTGACGCCGACGCCGATCCAGGTGCAGGCGATCCCCCACGTGCTCCAGGGCCGCGATCTCCTGGGTCTCGCCCAGACCGGCACCGGAAAGACCGCGGCCTTCGCGCTGCCGATCCTCCACCGGCTCTCCACCGACAGCCGCGCCCGCGAGCGGCGCGCCTGTCGCTGCCTCGTCCTCACCCCGACGCGCGAGCTCGCCAGCCAGATCGCCGAGAGCTTTCGCGTCTATGGCCGCAGCCTCGGGCTGACCGTCGCCGTGGTTTACGGCGGCGTCCCGATCCGCGCCCAGATGCGAACGCTGGAGCGCGGCGTCGACATCGTGGTGGCGACGCCGGGCCGGCTCATCGATCATCTCGAGCAGCGCACCGTGCGGCTCGACAAGGTCGAGGTTTTGGTACTCGACGAAGCCGACCACATGCTCGACATGGGCTTCATCGAGCCGATCCGCCGCATCGTCCGCACCCTGCCGGCGGTGCGGCAGAACCTGTTCTTCTCGGCCACCATGCCGAAACAGATCGGGGCGCTGGCGGCCGACCTGTTGCGCGATCCCGTAAAAGCCGCCGTGGCGCCGGAAGCCACCACGGTGGAGCTCGTCGACCAGCGCGTCATCCTGGTGGAGACTGCCGGCAAGCGCATGCTGCTGGCGAAAATTCTGGCCGACAAGAGCTTCAGCCGCACCCTGGTGTTCACCCGCACCAAGCACGGCGCCGACCGGGTGGTCCGCCAGCTCGCCGAATCCGGCATCGAGGCGGCGGCGATCCACGGCAACAAGAATCAGGGCCAGCGCGAGCGGGCGCTCGCCTCCTTCCGCGGCGGAGACACCCGCGTGCTGGTCGCCACCGACATCGCGGCGCGCGGCATCGACGTCGACAACGTGACCCACGTGATCAACTTCGACCTGCCCAACGTTCCGGAAAGCTACGTCCACCGCATCGGCCGCACCGCGCGGGCGGGCGCCGCCGGCATCGCGATCTCGTTCTGCGACGGCGAGGAGCGGGCGTTTCTGCGCGACATCGAAAAACTCATCCGCCGCCAGCTGCCGGTCACCGACCAGCGCAGCGGCGGCGGCGATGGCGGGCATCGCGACGCCGCAACCCGACCCGCCCATCGCGGGCCGGCGCAGCGCAACGGCCAACGCCAGCAGCGCCAGCCGCAGCGGCAGGCGCAGCGCCAGGATCGCGGCCACGATCGTGGGCGCGACCGCGCCGCCGACCGCGGCCATGGTCCGGCCTCGACGCCGAACGATATCTCCACGGTCAGCTTCATGCGTCCGACGCAGCGCCAGGAGCGCCGGCGGTTCGCCGAACGTCGGCCGACGAGCAGCTGACTTCAAGGACGGCCATTCACGGCTTGGCCAGGACGGAAGACGTAGATGCGCGGGACAAGCCCGCGCATGACGCCGTGATTCAACAAGATCGAGATGTGCCCTCGGAGCATGTGCTCCGGTCGTCCGCGGGCGCTTGTCGAGAATGGCCGGAAGGCGCATGCTCCACGTGACTGGCTGGTCGGGCGACTCGCGTGCTGGTCGCCCGGGCCGCGGCGCGAGGGAGTTCCCATGGGATCGGCCGAGCCGTTGCCGGCCTCGATCGAGACCGACCGGGCGGCCGTCCAGGCGCGCCTCGGGCATTTGCGCGATTTCCTCGAAGCCGGGCTGATCGGCGGGTCGCTTCTGGTCGAGCGGCTGCTGATCGGGCTGCTCGCCGGCGGCCATCTGCTGGTCGAGGGCGCGCCGGGTCTGGCGAAGACTCGTGCGGTCAAGCTTCTGGCGCGCGGATTGAACGCGCCGTTCGCCCGTATCCAGTGTACGCCCGACCTGATGCCTGCCGACCTCACCGGGACCTCGGTGTGGCGGCAGGACCGGGGCGTCTTCGAGTTCGTCGCCGGTCCGATTTTTCATTCGCTGATCCTGGTCGACGAGATCAACCGGGCGCCGCCAAAGGTCCAGTCGGCGCTGCTCGAGGCGATGGGCGAGCATCAGGTGACGGCGGCCGGCATCACCCATGTGCTGCCCGACCCGTTCATGGTGGTGGCGACGCAGAACCCGATCGAGCACGAGGGCACGTTTCCGCTTCCCGAGGCGCAGCTCGACCGCTTCATGATCCATGTCGAGGTGAAGCTGCCCGATGCCGGGACCGAGCGAAAAATCCTCGATCTGGTCGAGCAGGAGGTCGCGGGCGTTGCGCCGGCCGCGGTCGCCGCGATCGGCCCCGCCGAGATCGCCGAGGCGCGGAGCGCGGCGATGCGGGTCTATCTCTCGCCGGCCGTGAAGGATTACATCGTGCGGCTGGTCACCGCGGCGCGCCGGCCGGACGTCGCCCCCGACATCAGGCAGAGGATCGAGCATCCGGCGTCGCCGCGCGGCACCTTGGCGCTGGCGCTCGCCTCCAAGGCGCGTGCCTGGCTGGCGGGCCGCGATCACGTGATCCCGCAGGACGTGGCCGAGCTTGCCGGCGACGCACTGGCGCATCGCACCATCCTCACCTGGCGGGCGCTCGCCGACGGCCATACGACGCGCGGCGTGATCGGCGAGCTCGTCGGCCGCATTCTTCCGCCGTGAGGGCCCGCCATGCGGTCGACCGACGCCGGCGTCGAGCTCGATCCCGATGAGCTGCTGCGCCTGCGGCACCTCGCCTTCCGCATGCGCGATCCCAAGACCCCGCCGCGATCGCACCTGCCGGGCGGCATCGTCCATCGTCGCCGCGGCCGCGGCCTCGAGGTGCACGACATCCGCATCTGGTCCGACGGCGACGACATCCGCCACCTCGATCGCAACGTGACGGCGCGGACCGGCGTGCCGCATGTCCGCACCTTCCGCGACGAGCGCGAACGCACCGTGCTGCTGGTGGCGGATTTCCGTCCCTCCATGCTGTTCGGCACGCGGCGGGCGCTGCGCTCGGTCGCCGCCGGCGAGGCGCTGGCGATGCTCGGCTGGCGCGCCATCGGCGAGGGCGGCCGCGTCGGGCTGGTGGCGGCGACGCCGTCGGGCCCGCGGTTCGCCCGCCAGGGCCGCGGCACCCGGGCGATGATCTCCCTGATCGGCGAGATGGCGGAAGCCCATCGCGGCGCCATGGCGAGCGCCACCGTCGACGACCCGCCGCTCGCCGCCATCCTCGAGCAGGCCGAGGCGCTGGCCGGGTCCGGCAGCCTGATCATCCTGGCGACCGCGCTCGATGCGCCGGGCGACGGTTTTGACGACGCGGTGGAGCGCATCGCCGGGCGGCACGATCTCGCCGTGGTCCTGGTGGTCGATCGCTTCGAGCGCGCGCCGCCGCCCGGATCCTATCCCTACATGACGATCGACGGCGAGGCCGGCTGGATCAGGGTCGGTCACGAGGGCGAGCCGAGCCGGCCCGACGACCGGCCGTCGCGGCTGCGCCGGCTCGGCGCCCGCGTCGTGCTGCTCGATTCCGAGCTCGACGCCGAAGCCATGGCGGGCGTGCTGGAGCGGCTCGATGGCTGACCCTGTGCACGCGCTGGACGGCCTGCGCCAGATCCACCTGCCGGCCGGGGCCGACGCCGCGCTGCCGATGTTTGCGATGATCGCGGTCGGCTTTGCGCTTGCCGTCGCGCTGTCGCTTGTGCTGCTGCCGGCGCTCCGGCGCCGCCGCGCGGTGCGGCGGGCCGCGCTCAAGACCCTCGCCGCCTCGCGATTGCTGCCGCCGGACGAGCGGCTCGCCGCCCAGGCCGTGCTGCTGCGCCGGCTGGTACGCACGATCGACGGCGACGAGGCGGCACGCCTGACCGGAGCAGAATGGCTCGCCCGCCTCGACCGTCTGTTCGCCACCCGCTTTTTCAGCGAGGCGGAGGGCCAAACTTTCAGCGAATCGCTCTACCGGCCGCCGAGCGGCCAGGACGTCGCGGCGCTGGACAGCGGGTTGGAACGCCTGTTCGCGAGGATCCGGCGATGAATGGCTGGGACTTCGCGATGCCATTGGCGCTGGCGCTGCTGCCGGCACCGCTGCTGATGATTTTTTGGCGCCCGCGCCGCCCGGCGCCCGCGGGTGCTTTGCGGATTCCCGCCTCGGTGCGCGACCGGCTCGCCGCTGGCGACGGTCTTGGCGCGCCGTCGAGAAAATTTGCCGTGCTCGCCTGGATCGCCTGGGCGGCGCTGGTGGTGGCGCTCGCCGGCCCGCGCATGGTGGCGGCAACGCCGGCACTGCCCGCCTCGGGGCGCGACATCATGCTGGCGCTCGACCTGTCGGGCAGCATGGCGATCCGGGATTTTTCCGTCGACGGACGGAAGGCGAGCCGCATCGACGCGCTCAAACGCGTCGGTTCGGAGCTGATCAGGCGGCGCGCCGGCGACCGCATCGGTCTCGTCATTTTCGCCGAGCACGCCTTCGCCGCGGCTCCGCT
This sequence comes from uncultured Alphaproteobacteria bacterium, assembly GCA_963755055.1. Lineage (GTDB taxonomy): Bacteria > Pseudomonadota > Alphaproteobacteria > Rhizobiales > Xanthobacteraceae > AP-16. The sequence goes on from CAVWIS010000034.1 coordinate 287,006, forward strand.
GAGTTTTGACGTCGCCGCGGTGAGCCGCACCCTGGAGGAGGTGGCGATCGGGCTGGTCGGGCGGTCGACCGCGATCGGCGACGGGCTCGGCCTCGCGCTCAAGCGCCTGGCGGACTCCAAGGCGCCGTCGCGCATCATCATCCTGCTCTCCGACGGCTCCAACAATGCGGGCTCGACCGATCCGATGGGGGTGGCGCGCCTCGCCAAAGCGCGCGGCGTGCGGCTCTACACGATCGGCCTCGGCGTCAACGACACCTCCGCCCCCAACGACGATCCCGACCCGGTCGACTTCGTGACGCTCCAGCGGCTGGCCGAGATCGGCGGCGGGCAGGCGTTCCGGGTACGCACCACCGAGGACCTCGCCGCTGCGGCGCGCGCGATCGAAGATCTGGTCGCCGGCGAGATCCCCGCCCCGCCGGCGATCGTCCGCCGCGAGCTCTGGACCTGGCCGGCGACGCTCGCCTTCCTGGCATCGCTCGGCCTCGTGATGTCGCGCAGGCGGTGGTCATGATCGCGTGGGACACGATTGCCCTGCTGCGCCCGTGGTGGCTCCTCGCCATTCCGGCCGTCGCGCTGCTCATTCTTTTCACCCGGCCGCGCGCGGCGGGGCTCGCCGATTGGGAGCGCGCCGTCGACCGGCCGCTGCTCGCCGCCATGCTGCGCCGGGGAGCCGCTGTCGCCGCCGAGGGGGCCATGGTCCCGGCGGTGGCGCTGGCGATCCTGCTCACCATCCTGGCGCTGAGCGGGCCGGCGGTGCGCCATGCCGATACCGGGCGGTTCCGCAACCTGGATGCCACCCTGATCGCGGTCGATCTGTCGGCCGACGTCAGCGGTACCGCGCAGCTGCGGCAGGCCAAGGCCGCCGCCCACCTGGTGCTCGACCGGGCAGGGGCCCGTCAGCTCGGCCTCATCCTCTATGCGGGTGACGCCTATCTGGCGAGCTCGCTCACCGACGATGCGGCGGCCACCGGCGCCATGCTGTTCGCGCTCGACGACCAGACCGTGCCCGATCCCGGCGTGCGGCCCGATCGGGCGCTCGCCGAAGCGCGCCGGATCTTTCGCGAGGCAAAAATCCTCGGCGGCGACGTGGTGCTGATCTCGGCCGGACGCGGCATCGATCAGGCGGCGCGGCGCGAGGCAGCCGCGCTTGCCGGCGAGGGCCACGCCCTGCACACGCTGTTCGTGCCGGGCCCGGCGGCGAGCGATCTCCCCGATGCCGCACGCCGCGCCGGCCTCGCCGCGCTCGCGGCGGCCGGCCGCGGGCTTGCCGACGATGCGGCGCGCCCCGGCCGGGTGCTCGACGAGATGTCCGGGCAGACGATCCGCCGGCTCGGCGACAGCCCGGTCGGCGGCCTTGCCTGGCTCGACGTCGGGCGCTTCCTGCTGGTCGCCGCCGCCATGGCGCTGCTGCTCGCCTTCGTGAGGGCGCCGCGATGAGGATCGTGGCCGCCGTGCTCGTCGTGCTCATGCCCTGCCTGGCGGCCTTTTTCGCCGGCCGCGCGGCGGTCGGCCATGGCCTGCTGGCGCTGGGATTTCCCTCCGCCTCGGCGCGCCTGTTTGACGATCCGGCCTGGAAGGGCGCGGCGCTCTATGCGGCAGGCCGCTGGCAGGAGGCGGCGGACGCTTTCGGTCCCTCCCAGGCTTATAACCGCGGCAATGCGCTTGCCCGCGCCGGGCGCTACGCCGAGGCGATTGCCGCCTATGAGGTTGCGATCGATCGCGACCCCGACGACCAGGATGCGGTCTTCAACAGGACGCTGGTCATGGCCCTCATCGCCGAGGCCGAGGACAAGCCGGACGGATCGCGCGTCGGCCTGGTGAATTCCGCCGCGACCGACCAGCGGCGAGGCGCAAAAGTTCCCACCGCCGACGGCCGGATCACCGGCGCCGGGGCGGGCTTTGCCGGCACTCAGCAGGGCTCGTCGGCCCAAGGTCCCGAGGGTGGCAGCAGGGTCGGGCAGGTCGGCCAGGGTGAGCAGACGCCCGATGCGGGCGGCGGCCGCGCCACCGGCTCGGCGAGCGACGCCGAAGGTGCCGGCCGCAACGGCGGCGTCATGGTCGACGTGGTGAAGATGATCCAGGCGCGCAACCGGCGCGCCGCCCGCATGCTCGAGCTGCGCTCGGTGGAGCCGACCGACGACTGGCTCACCACGCTGTCGGACGATCCAGGCCAATTCCTCAAGCTGCGGATTCTCGCCGAGCAGGCGCGGCGCCGGGAGAACCCTTCCGTGCGGGACGACGACTGATGGCGATGCGGCTCATCCTATTATTTGTCGCCGCCCTGCTGCTGGCCGACCCGGGCGGCGGGCCGCGCGCCACGGCCGGCACCATCGATCCGTCGATCGGCCGCACCGAGATCGTGGTCGATCTGCCGAGCGACGGGCCGCTGGTGGGCGAGATGATCGTGGTGAGGATGCGCTCGACGATCCGCGCCAACGTGGCGCTGCACGAGATCCGCCAGCCGGCGCTGACCAATTTCGACTGGCAGCAGTTCGGCAAGGACACCGACTTTCAGGAGATGCGCGACGGTTTCTGGGTGAGCGGCGTCGAGCGCGTGATCGCGGTCTATCCGCGCCGTGCCGGGCGGCTGGTCATCGAGCCGTTCGTGCGCCACGTCACCATCGTCACCGCGAGTAACGAGCGGGTCGAGGCCGATTTCGCCTCGAAGCCGGTGGAGATCGAGGTGCGGTCTCACGACGGCATCGGCCGGGCCGGCGACTGGTGGCTGCCCGCCCGCTCGGTCCGGGTCACCGACGAGTGGCAGCCGCGACCCGATCGCATCGGCCTCGACGAGACCGCGCGCCGCACCCTCACCGTCGAGGCGGCCGGCATCACCGCCGACCGCCTGCCGCCGCCGCCCAATCTCCGCGCCCCCGGCGTCATCACTTTTGCGGGTCCTGTGGAGCGCCGGACCATCATCACCACCGACGGCCCGATCGCGCGCGCCGTCTACCGGTGGGATGTGCGCCCGGTTTCCGCCGAGCCGGCCAAAGTGCCGGCCGTCCACATCCCGTGGTTCGACACGACGGAACGCCGGATGCGCGATGCCGCGGTGCCCGAGCAGCGCGTCGCCTTCGCCGGCGTCGCCGGCGAGGCGGGATCGTCCGCCGCTTCTGCGCCGAGTGCCGGCCTGCTGTCGGCCGGGCCGCTGATGGCCGGGGCGACGAGTTTTGTCTGGACCCTGGCGGTGGCCTATTTGCTTGCCGCCTCGGGATGGCTGCACCCCGAACGATGGCGCGCGGACGCGCCCGCCCGCGCCGCCATCCGCCGGCTGCGGCGCGCAGCGCGCCGGAACGATCTTTCCGCATTCCGCTCCGCGCTCGGCGAACTGGCGAAGGCCGATCCCGATCGCTGGAAGCGCGTCGCGGCGGCGGGCGAGGTGGGGTCGGGCCTTGCGGCGATCGACGGCGTGCTGTTCGGCGTGGGTTCGGTAGAGGCTCCGCCGCTGTTGCCGTTGGCCCGGGCGATCGCGGCAGCCTGGAGACGTTTCAGCGCGCGCTCCGCGCCGGCACCCGATGCACTGCTGCCGATCGACGGTCTGGGCGGCGACCGCCAAGCCATCGCCCGCTGATCTCACCGGCATGATGGGAAGCGTTGGCGCACGCCCGCCGGACCAGCCGATATCCCTTCGCCCACCGGCCCGCGCCGCGCCCGCGGCAGCGTCTCAGGCCGCGCGGACGGTGGCCAAGAACTTGCCGACCTCTGCCTTGAGCCTGGTGCCTTCCGACGAGAGAGCCTGCGCCGATGACAGGACCTGGCCGGAAGCCGACCCGGTCTCGCCGGCGCCTTTGTTGACCTCGACGATGTTCGACGCGACCTGGGTGGTGCCGGCGGAGGCCTGCTGGACGTTGCGCGAGATCTCCTGGGTGGCGGCGCCCTGCTGCTCGACCGCGGACGCGATCGTGGTGGCGATTTCCGAGATGCGGCCGATGGTCGAGCCGATCTCCTTGATCGCCTTCACCGACACCTCGGTCGCGGTCTGCATGCCGGCGATCTGCGCGCCGATCTCGTCGGTCGCCTTGGCGGTCTGGGCCGCCAGCACCTTGACCTCCTGGGCGACCACCGCGAAACCGCGCCCGGATTCGCCCGCCCGCGCCGCCTCGATGGTGGCGTTGAGCGCCAGCAGATTGGTCTGCTCGGCGACTGCGGTGATGAGCTTCACCACGTCGCCGATCCGGGCCGCGGCCTGCGACAGCTCGTTGATGCGGGCATCGGTCTGCTGCGCCTGGTGCACGGCTTCGCCGGCGATCCGGCTCAACTCCTGAACCTGGCGGCTGATCTCGTTGACCGAGGAGGTCAGTTCCTCGGTCGCCGAGGCGACCGCCTGGACATTGGCGGAGGCTTCCTCGGATGCGCCGGCGACCACTGTGGAGAGCTGCTGGGTGTGGTCGGCCGTCTGCGTGAGCGTTGTCGCCGCGGCCTCGAGCTCGGCGGAGGCTGACGCCACCGTTCCGATGATGTGGCCGACCGCGGCCTCGAAGCTGTCGGCAAGCTGGTTCATGTCGGCCTTGCGTCGAGCTACCGCGCCGGCCTCCGATTGCGTCTGCTCGGCGCGCAGCCGATCCGCCTCGATCATATTGTCCTTGAAAACCTGGACGGAGCCGGCCATCTCGCCGATCTCGTCCTTGCGGCCCAGTCCCGGCACGGCGGTCGCGACCTCGCCGCGCGCCAACCGTCCCATCGCCCCGCTCATGGCGGCGAGCGGCCGCACTACCCGCCCGACCGTGGTCCAGGCCGCGAAGGCGAAGGCGAGCGCGCCGCCGACAACGGCGGCGATCATCCCCATGCGGGCGATCGCGAAGCTCGATGCCGACGCGGTGAATTCCGCGAACGCGACGTCGATCTGCAGATCGACGAGCTTGCCGACGGCGTCGGTGACGGGATCGATGGTTTGATAGAGGCGCTCCAGCACGAAGCGGTCGAGGCTCGGTCTGTCCTGGCGGCGGAAAATGTCCAGCAGGTTCGTCGCCGCGGCATCCGCCGGCTGCATCAGCCGCTCGGCCTCGGTCGCGAGCTTCTTCTCGTTGGCGTCCATGTAGGTCTCGGCATAATCCTTCCAGTGCTTCCTAACATTCGTCTGCGCCTCCACCACCGCTTTCACGCCGGCCGCCCAATCGAGGTTGCCGTTGCGCACCTTGTGCGCGGTATCCACGATGTTCACGGCGTAGAGGTCGGAGACCGCCTTGAGATCGCGCAGCGGCTTGACGCGATCGTTGAAGACCGTCGTGAGCCCGTCGTTGGCGGTCTTCGCCGAGTACCATCCGGCGATGGCCACGGCGAGCAGCGCCGCGAACAGCAGCATCAGCGACATCAGCAATCTGGCTTTGAGCGTGTGCATGCGGCAACCGTTCTTTCGATCGTTCCGTTCCGTCGTATCGCGAAGTTCCGGGTATCCCGGGCGATCGACAGCGCGCAGAGGAAATGCCGCGCGATGGCGGCCCGCAACAGGTTTAGAATCGGTGCCTTAAAGTTCGATGAAGCAATGGGGCACGAGCAATGGTGGTTCGGCAGTTTGATGCGATGGCGCATACCTGAAGGGCAATGTGAGTGCGTACATGTGCGTATCGTTCGGAGCCTGCATTGGTGAAAACACCGACCAGGCAATTCCGTTTGCGCCGTTGCGTCAGCGGGCGGCGGGTGTGTTGCCGCAGATGCGGCGGCAACCGTCGATCGGTTTGCTGACGCTGATGGCGCTCAATCCCGGCGGAACACGAAGGCGGCGAGCCAGCCGGTGAGGATCGCCATGACGACGGTCGCCGCGCCGTAGAGCAGGCCGTGGTCGCGCGCCGCGGTGGCGATGAACTGCTCGAAGCCGACCTTGACGATCTCCAGCGCCGAGTCCTGCGCCGCCAGCTGCCTGCCGTCGAGGAAGAGCTTCACCTCGACGCGGTAGATGCCGACCGGGACGTTGGCGGGCAATTGGATGCCGGCGCGAAACAAATTCGGGGTGAGGAAGGTGACGCCCTTGGGATCCTCGCGATAGAGGCCGTGGTCGCGGTTGAGCCGCAGGAACGCCGCCCGGAACGGATCGTTGTTGATCACGCCGCCGCTGTCGCCGGAGATCATGATGTTGTCGATGCCGATCTGCAGGCGGCGCCGCGTCTCCAGCCCGGCGATCTGCTCGACCGCCTTGTTCGACAGCACCGCCAGGTAGGCGGGGACTCCACGAAGGTGCGCGAATCGAGATTGACCCAGATCCCGAGCATGCGCTCCTTGCGCCGCGTCACCACGTCCTGCTTCGGCCCGGTCACGGTGACGACGAGGTCGTAGCCGGGGTTCTGCCGCGCCGTGCCGTTGGGCTCCACGGTGCCGAACAGCACCAGCTCGGCGCCGGTGAAGCTCGAGTTGATCAGCACCCGGTGGGTGGAGAGCGCGAACACCAAGCGCTCGGCGGCCGCAGCCGGCCCGCCGCCAAGGACGACGGCCGCCATGATCGCCGCAACGAGGGCCGGCCCGCGCATCATTGGCCCTCGACTCTCAGCGAGAACAGCTCGTCCGGCTTGAACACCAGGTCGGTGGCGAAGCGCAGGCCGACCAGGAGCACCAGGATGCCGAGCAGCAGCCGGAGCTGCTCGCCGCGGATGCGCTGGCCGGCCCGGGCGCCGAACTGGGCGCCGATGACGCCGCCCACCATCAGGATGAGGGCGAGCACCGCATCGACCAGGTGGTTGGTGGCCGAATGCATGATAGTCGCCGACGCCATGGTGACGAGGGTGAGGATCATCGAGGTCCCGATCACCACGCCGGTGGGAACCCGCATGATGTAGATCAGCGCCGGAACCAGCAGGAAGCCGCCGCCGATGCCCATGACGGCGCCGATGAAGCCGATGATGAAGCCGATGATCCACAACGGGATCACCGAGACGTAGATCCGCGACTGTTTGAACCTGAGCTTGATCGGCAGGCCGTGGATCCACATGTGGCTGCCGGGCCGGCGGATCTCGGCGGGCTTGCCCTGCCGGGCGCGAGCGATCGCCCGCACGCTCTCGACGATCATCATCACCCCGACGATGCATAGCAGCGTCAGGTAGGACAGGCCGATCGTGAGGTCGAGCTGGCCGACCGCGCGCAGCTGCGAGAACAGCCAGACCCCGACCATGGTTCCCAGGATGCCGCCGGCGAGCAGCATCAGCGCCAGCGCCATGTCGATCGCCCGGCGCCGCCAATAGGCGATGACGCCGGAGAACGACGACGCCGCGATGTGGGTGGAGACGCTGGCGACCGCCACCGCCGGCGAGATGCCGATGAAGATCAGCAGCGGCGTCATCAGGAAGCCGCCGCCTATGCCGAACATGCCGGAGATGAACCCGACCGCGAGCCCCATGAAGAACACGAGGAACACGTTGACCGGCAGGTCGGCGATCGGCAGGTAGATTTCCACGGGCGTTCCCGCCGGTTCGAGGTTCTCGGTTCCTCCGGCGGAAAAGCCGTCGACCGGTTTCCCGCAGAAGTTGCGACCAGCCGGGAAACCGGCGCGCATTGCGATGCAACCCGGCCGTTGGCGGAACCGGCCCGAAATCCCAATGCCGACGCGTCGAGCCGAACGGTCGGCCCCGACCATTGGGGATGAGCAGATTGGCCGGTCGCCTCCGCCGGATGCGGCCGGCGCGCCGGGCCCGTGGCAGCAGTTCCTTTGCCGGATCGCCGTGATCGAGGCCCTGGCCCGACCAGCGAAAATCCCGAAGACCGATGTGTGGCCGCAGCGCTGCGTCGCATCGCTGGCGGCTTCGCGGACAGACTGAAGATGCGCGCGTGCAAAGTCCAGAGCGCGTTCGGCAAAAAGCGGGAAACTGGTTTATGCCGGCCGCCGCGCGCTGTACCGCGGCGGGCCCGCCGTCACGCCCCGGTCTTGCGTTGTACGGGCGCCGCGGCTTTCGGTTTCGCCGGATGTGGATTGGCGGCATCCCATCCGCCGGGCGGCGCCTTGACGGTGACCGCCTCGTCGGGCTGCGGATCGGCGGTCCAGGTCTGCACGGCCAGCCGGGCGGCCACCAGCGACTGCTGGTCGAGCCGCGCGGCGACATCCTCGCGCTTCTTGGCTGCGTCGACGTCGCCCTGGGCGGCGGCGAGCGCGAACCATTTGTAGGACTCGGCGAGGTTCTGCTCGACGCCGATGCCGCGCGCATAGAGGATGCCGAGATTGTACTGGCTGTCGGACACCCCGTGGTCCGCCGCCTTGCGGAACCACTGCGAGGCCATCTGATAGTCGGACTTGCCCTCGAGGCCTTCGGCATAGAGCACCGCGAGATTGTGCATCGCCTTGCCGTTGCCCTTCTCGGCGGCCGCCACGTAGAGCTTGCGCGCGGCCTCGCGGTCCTTCTTCACGCCCTGGCCTTTTTCGTACAGGCTGCCGAGCCGGTACTGGGCGGGCGCCACGCCGCCCCTGGCGGCGGCGTCGAGCCAGCGGATCGCTTCCTCGAAATTCTGCGCGACGCCGCGGCCTTCGGCAAAGCGGATGCCGATCTCGTAGGCGGCGGCCGGATTGCCTGCTCCCGCGGCATGCCGCAGCGCCGGACCCCCGATGGCGACCGGCAGCTTGTCGGCGCCGGCCGGTGGCGTGACGGTCAAGGTGGCGAGCGCGGTCGACGGCGCGCGCGCGGCCGGCGTCGCGGCGCCATGCGGCTTGTTGATCGATCCGGTGATGTCGCCGAGCGGTCCCATCGTGAAGGGACTGGCGGCGTTGGCGGCGGGCAGCGCCGACATCGTCCTTGCCGCATCGTTCGTCGCCACCGTCGCCGGGGCGGCGGGAAGCGCCGAGCGCCGGTCGGGAGCGCCGTCCGGGCGGCGGCCGGGGGCGGGCGGCGCCGCGGGGTCCCGCGGTGCCTCGGCGCCGGAGGACGCAGGCGGCGCAGCGGCGGGCGGCGCGGTCACGGGTGCGGATGAGGGCGCCGGTGCGGCGTCGCGCGAGGGGGTCGCGGGGTCGCTGACCGCCGGACGCTGCGGCTCTCCTGCCGGACGATCGCCGGAGCCCAGCATGCTGGTCACCAGATGCAGCGTGCCGATCACCAGAAGGAAGGCGCCGATGCCGATCACCAGCGGCCGCCGGCTTCTGGCCAGCGTATCGCCGATGGTGCCGAGCTTGCTGCCGTACGCCTTGTCCTCGCCACCGGCCTGGGCGCCGGCCGACGGATCGGCGGCGGCGGCCTGGGCGGCACGGCGGGCGGCCGCAATGAAGTTGGCCTTGTTGCCGGGCTCCGCCGGGGCCTGCGGCTTGGCGGCGGCGAGCACGGCCTCGGACGCGGCGATCCGATCGGCCGCGGAGTTTGTGCCGCGACCATACGGGCCGCCGGAACCCGGCTCGAGCGGATGGTCGGCCGGCAGATCGGGCATCGCCGGGCGGACGTCGCGCAGGTCGGCTGCCGCCGACACCGCCGGCGGCGCTGATGGGGCCGGCCGCGGCGAGAGCGGCGACGCGCGCACGATCGGTGCCGTAATGGCGCTCTGCGGCAGGTCAGGTTCCGCTATCGCGCCGCGCGCGGGCTGGGGCATGGCGGCGGGCGCCGGGCGGGAGCGGGCCTCCTGCAGGTCCGTCTCGATCGTGGCGAGCCGCTCGACCATGCGCTCCAGCGTGCCGTGCACGGCCTCGAGCGTGTCCTGGGTGCGGCGGTCGATCGCCCTCTGGGTCTCGCGCAGCTCGGTGATCTCGTGCCGGATGGTGTCGACCTCGACACCCTGGCCGGCCGCCTGGTCGAGCATCTCCTTGGCGGCGGAGCGGGCGGCGACCTGCGCGGCTTCGATGGCGCTGTCGCGGGCCTCCTTCAGCTCGGCCATGAGGTCGGTCATGGTCCGCTCGATCGTGCCGAGATGGCCGAGGCGGCCGTCCGACGCGTCGAGCTTCTGCGCCAGCCGCACGATCTGATCCTGCAGGCGGTCGAACGCCGCCGGATCGGGGCCGGTCGGCCGCGCCGCCTCCAAGCGATCGGCGAGCGTGTTGATCAGGGCGTCGAAATTGGGCGGGATGCCTGAGCCCTGACCGCCGGCGCGTGCCTCGATCGAGGCGGCGAGCGCGTCGACACGCTGCGCCAGGCTTTCCATGCCGCCGCTGCGGTCGCGGCCGGAATCGATGAAGCGATCGAGCTTGTGCCCGATCTGCCGCACGTCGCCGGCGAGCTGGGCCAGCGCCTCGCCCGAGGCGACGCGGCCGGCGATCGCGCGCAGTTCGCCGATCGCCTGCTCGATCTGCTGCAGGATCTCCGGGTCGAGCCCGCTGCCCGCGAGCAGGTCGATCTTGGCCGACAGCGCCTTCACTTCCTCGTCGAATCCGGCGACGCTTTCCGCCGGGGCCAGTGCCTGAAGGGCGTCGCGGATATCGGCGAGGCCCTGCTCGACGCTGGCGAGCTCCGGCGCGTCCTCGCCGCCGCCCTCGATGCGCCCGGGGAGCGTGCGGATCTCCGCCTGCAGCCCCTCGATGATGCGGCGTGGCAGTGCCTCGGCCAGCGTGCGGCCGATGTCGGCGAGCTCGCCGCGCAGGCTGGCCACCTGGCCCTCGACGTTGCAGGGCCGGCCCAGCGTCTCGAGCTGCTCGGTGATGTGGCGGAGCTGCTTTTCCAGGCCGGACAGGTCCGGGGTCGGCAGCGCCTGATCGTCGGGAGCCGGCGACGCGCCGTCGGATTGGCCCGCCGACTGCGCCGGGGCCACGCCATCGAGCACGCGCTGGCGCGCGGCGATTTCCGCGACCGCGCCCTCGAGCCCGTTCGACCAGTCGACGGAAGGTCCCGCCGGGGCGGCCTGGTCGCGATTGAGCGCGGTGAGCGCCCGGTCGACCGCGGCGACGCGGCGGTCGAGATCGGGCGCGGCCGGACGCCCGACGATCAGGTGATCGAGCTTGCTGTTGAGCCGGGTAATCGCCTCGGCGAGCCGCTGCGTGGTCGCCTGGCTCTGCGGGGCGAGATCGCGGGCGATGGCGGTGAGGCGGGTTTCCAGCGCGCGCAGCGACGGCGCCACCTCGCAGGGCTCGACCGCATCGGCCGCGCGCACCGCCGCAACGGCCGGCTCGGCGCGCCCCACCAGGCGGTCGAGCTGCCGCGCCAGGGTGTCGAGACGCTCGTTGACGGCGACGAACCCCTGGTCGGCGAAGCGAGGTTCCCGGGCTTGCGGCGCAGCCGCGCCGGCGCGGGGTCGAATGCCCGATTCCGCCGCCGTCCCGATGATCGCCGTATTGATCCACTGGCCGAGCGACAGTCCGGAGCGCTCTGCGGCCTCGCGCGCCGTATCCATGGCGTCAGGCCGCACTCCCTTGATGACGTTCAGCGAACCGCCAGATCTCATGCTCGCACCCGATTGCCGGCACGGACGGGGAGGAGCAGTGCCTCGCCGGTGGAACCGACGTTGTTTAAGACGTAGTGGACGTTCGACGCGGTCCCCCCGCCTCAACCATGACTTTTCCGCGTTACGGTAAAGAACGGGTTAACGGCACTGGGCGCCGCCGTTGGCCCAGTGGTCCCGGCCGATGCGGGCACCCGACCTGCCGTAGAGGCCGACCGGCCTTCGTAGAAATACTTATGCTATGTACTGTCACTCCATTGCGGCAGGCAGGACTAGCGGGTCGGCGAGGCAAGAATACGTATTCCATTGAAAAATCAGCGTATTTTGACTTCCGCAGTTTCTAAAGCTCTGGCTTTTGCTGGCAGGCGCAACTATAGTGCCTCGCAGAACGGCCCGGGGGCCCGACTACTCATAGGAACATCCGCAGAGGTGGAATCGATGTCCAATCAACTTCACTCGGAAAATGCAGTTCAGGATGTGGTCTGGGTCGGCGAGGCGCCGATTCCGTCGGCCATGCCGGTCGAGTTCACCATCAGCGAGCTTGCCAAGGAATTCGGCGTCACCTTGCGCACCTTGCGCTTCTACGAGGACAAGGGCCTGATTTCGCCGCGGCGGCTCGGCCTCACCCGGTTGTACAGCCCGCAGGACCGCGATCGGATCGCCTTGATCCTCAAGGGCAAGAAGCTCGGCTTCATGCTCGGCGAGATCCGCAACATGGTCGCCGCCGAGGAAGGCCGGGGCGACAATCGGGCGCTCAAGCTCAGCCGCGAAAAATGCCTGGAGCAGATCGAGCTGCTCAAGCGCCAGCAGGCCGATACCGCCGAGGCGCTCGCCGAGCTGGGGCGCATCCACGCCGCGCTCTGCGGCACGCGGGCCGACGATTAGCGTCCATTAATCCGGGACACAGCGGGGCGGAGGGCCGGTGCGCCGTTACGACGGCTGCCCGGCCTTGCGCTGTCGTGTGTCCTGGGCATCCCTGAATCCCGTTCAAGAAACTGCCGCGGGCGCCGCTGAAGCATTGACGCGCCGGGCCGGAGCGCGCCGGTATCCGGCGGCGCGCCCGAGCCTCGACTCCGGAAATGCTCGACCAGCTCACTTCGCCAGATAGCTCCGGTGCATCCAGGCGCCGGAGGCTGGCTTGGCCGGGGACGGCGCCGGCATCGCCTGCTGGAACATGACGCGGCTGCTGTCGCGGATCTCGACGGTGCCGCGGGTCGGCAGCACTTTTTGCGTGGCCTCCGCGCGCTGCGCGTCGTCGAGGAAGGTTTTCACCGATTCCGCACGCGGAGCCTCCGCCGGCGCGTCGGCGAGTTTTTCGCCGATCGCTTCGGCGACGCTGGCTCTCAGCAGCTTCGGCCACAGCTTGCGGAAAAGCCCGTTGGACGGATAGACGTCGGCGCTGGCGAGCTTGCCGTTGACGGCAATCGCGTAGCCGACCACGTCGTCGTCCGCGGCGACCGGCTCGAGCGTCTTGAGATATTGCGCCTCCACCTCGCGCAGCTTCTCGTTCTCCAGCGACAGCTGCAGGCTGGTGCGCGAGCGCGGCGCGGCGACCGGCGCCGCCAGCGTGCGCGACAGCTTTTGCTGGATCGCCGCAACCTCGCTCCAGACCTGCTGTTGACGCGACTGGGTTTCCGGCCGGCGCTGGTCGGGAGCGCGCCGCTCGTCCCCGCGCACGGAGGCGCCGGCGAGCGCGAGCCGCCCGACCCGCGAGGGGAGCGCCGCGGCGGCACTGTGGAAGGTGCGGCCGTCCTCTCCGGCGCGCTGCGACCAGCGGCCCTGCTCGACGCAGAACGACTCGATGGGCACGACGCCGGACCGCGGCGGCAGCACTAGGCTCGAGGTCACGACGCGATCCTGCTTGCCGCCCTTGAGGATGTCGCCGGACTGGAGGAAGACCTCGCGATCCCCGACATTCTCGATCTCGAGCATGTTGACCTGCCCGGTCTCGCGCACCACGACGTGCCGGGCTTCTATCGCCTCCTGCAGGGTGAGCGGAACGGGCCCGCTCCGCGAGGTGCCGTGAACCAGATAGACCGCGAGGTTCTCGTGAACCACCGGGCCGGAGATGCGGAGCTCCGCGGGCGTCTCGGCCCGGGCAGGCGACCCGGCCAGAATGCCGAGCAGGATGGCGGCCGAAGCCGAGACGGCGGCCGAAGCCGAAACAATCGTTGACAGCATTGCAGACTCCCGCAGATGGCGCATTGTCGTGAAGCGGCGCGCGTGGTCGGGCCACACGGGTCGCGGCGGATCAGCCCCATGGTCTTGTCGTCAGACGGACGCCCCGCGGAGATTTGTGCGGCCGGCGTTGCAAAATTTTCCCGCGCGTCCGTCCAACCACAAAGGAGGGGGCTGCCGGGCCGGCCGATCAGGCGTCCTCAATTCCGAAGTCGGGCTCCCGCCCTCCGGCGACGCGCATGGACTTGAATTCCCCGCAATCTGGTCGTTATCCATCGGCAAAACCGCAGGGATCCTTGGTGACCGCATATTTCGAGCCGGACCGGGGGCTGCTGGCCGCAGCCTTGCGCGGCGATGCCGAGGCATCGCGCCGACTGCTGCGCGCCGTCGCCGACGTGGTGTGGACCGCGTGCCGGCGGGTGACCGGAGATCGAGGCGAGACCGAGGTGGCGTTCCGCGATGTCATGGCGGCTCTGCGGGCGGACGGATTTTTCCGCCTCAAGGGCTATGACGGGCGGGCGCGGGTGAGCGTCTATGTGGCGCTCGTCGTGCGCGACCTGCTGGCGGAACGCGCGATCAGGCTGCTGGCGGTCGATGCCGGGCGAGGCTGGCAGGCCTTCGAGGCGTTCTTCGGCGACGATATCCGCCGCATGACCGGTCGCCTCCTGCCGGGGACGAGCCGGCAGCAGGACCGCGAGGACGCCTACCAGTCGGTCTGCGAGGCGCTCCTGAGGAACGGGCATCAGCGGCTGCGCGCCTATTCGGGGCGCGGCAGCCCGTCGGGGTTCATCCTGCACACGATCGAGAATCTGGTCATCGACTTCGTCCGCACGATCCTGCCGCGCCGCCGGCTTCCCGCCGCGATCCGCCGCCTCGCCGCCCTCGACCAGGCGGTCTTTCGTCTCGTCTACTGGGATCGGGTCGATCCCTCGCCGACGAGCCTCGCCAATCATCTGTCGCGACCCGGAGAGGCGCCGCCTTCGACCGTCGCGCTCGCCGAGGCGACGGTCCGGGTTCGCGAGGCGCTGCCGGGCGGCTACCATCGGGAGGCCGGCGGCGAAGGCCGGACGGTCACCCTGGAAGCCGCCGAGGAGGTCGGGCTCGCCGGCGGCGCCGAGGAGTTCGCTGTGCGCACGCCGGAGGAGGATCTGGTGCACGGCCAGTCGGCGAACCTGCTCGAGCGCGCGCTCAACGTGCTGCAGCAGGCATCGCCAAAACTGGTCGCCGGCGAGCGGCTCTATCTGCAGCTGGCGCTGACCGGACAGCCCGCCCGGGAGATCGCCCGGCTGATCGGCTGCCCGGTCGAGGAAGTCCACCGGCTGGCGCAGAAGGTCAAGCGACGGCTGCGCGACGAATTGGCCGACGATGACGTGGTGAAAAAATGGCGGCTGTCCGTCTGATCCACTGACAGGAAGGTCTTTGAGTTGGACAAGAAGAAGATAGCCGACTTTCTCGACTCCCTGTGCGAGCGGCCGTTTGCCGACCCGCAGGTCGACGCCGCGGTCGAATGGCAGGCTTTGTCGAGCCATGCGGCGTTGTCGTCGCCGGTCGATGCGACCCCCGACCCGGCGCTCGATCCGGCAGCGGACGCGGAGAGGGCAAATGCCGCGCTCGCCGCGATCCTGTCCGGGGTGGAGACCGACGCCGAGCGTCGTGCCTTCGCGGCTGCGGCGTCGCAGTCGCCCGCGGTGCGCGCCGATGCGCAATCGGCGCTGGCTTTCCTCGACGCCATCGAGGCCGCGTCGGAGGCGGCGCCCGCGCACCTCGTGGAGGAGTTTTCGGGCGCCGCGGACGGTAGCGCGGCCGGCGCCGGCACGGCGCGCCCGGCAACGATGCCTGCCCGTCTGGCGGCGTGGTTTTCCGGCGCAAGACGCTGGCGCGCGGCGGGCGCCTGCCTGGTGCTGCTGACGGCCGGGGGCGTGTCGTTGTCGCAGTTTCGCGGAACCGCCGATGCCCCCGCCGAGCCGGCGGCGGCTCCCGAGGCATCCCGGTCCTTCGCCCCGGCCACGCTCCCCCAAGCCACGCTGCCCCAGGTCACGTTGCCGGTTGCTCCGAAGTCCGCCTTGTCGACGATCGATCCGTGCCCCCGTCAAGTCGCGGCGACGGAGGCTGCCCGGGGCGCCGGCAGGCAGGACGAGGTGGCGAAATCCCGTTCACCGGTCGCGTCCGAATGCGCCACCGATGAGGATCGCCGCATCGCCGATCGGATGCGCGAGGAGGCCGAGGCGCTTGCCGAGATCGCCCGTGCCCAGGACGAAGCCCGCCACGCTGCCGCGGAGGAAGCCGCCAAGGCTGCGGGCCCGAAACCCGGCAAGCCTCCGGTCATCCGCCGCGCCGCCCGCCCGTGGAACGGCGCCACGCCCGGCGACGTTCCGTCGGGGGCCGCGGCCACAAGCGCTGCACCTGCCTCCGTCGGAGCTCAACGCCCTGCCGCCGCCGCCCCTGCTGCCCCCGCCCAGGCGCGTCCGTCTCAATCGATCAGATAGTTTGGCCGTCGCCCGGCGTCAGGCCGGCGCCGCCTCAGGCTCCCGGCGATGGAGCGGCCCTTCATGCCGCCAACTTCCGACGCCGCGGGGCCACGGGTGAAAAGTCGCGCAGTCGCGCGATGCCGCCCGACACCTGCTGCAACCTTTCCGCTTGACAATCAGCAGACTAGCGTTCGAAACTTCCTCAAATGCGCGCTGAGGTTGGGCAAGATGGCGGATGAGCCAGTAGCGCCTCGTGTCTTTTTCAGCTTCGCCGGCGAGGATGGATGGTGGATCGATCTGTTCCGTCCCCATTTCAGCAACGTCGGGGTGGTGCGTATCTTGGATTACCGGGCCGACACCGTCTCTTTCGGTGAGCTCCAGGCATCTCTCGATGAGCAAATCCATGCGTCCGCGGTCGTGGTCGCTTTTGTCTCGAAATATTACCGCGCGAAAGAGTGGACCATCGCGGAATGGGAACGAGGTCTCGGCGAAGCTCAGCGCCGGCGTCTGATTTTCGTTCCGATCATGCTGGATGCGGATGCGATTCTCTGGTGGCAGACGCTTCGACGTGAGCAGCGCCTGACGGCTCTGACCCGTGATTACCAATATGCGGATTTTACCGACGGGCTCGGCGACTATGCGCTCATTGGCCCGGACCAGCCGCAGGTCATCAGAAAGATCGCGCATTTGGCACTGCGCATCCGCGAGGACCTCGCGGCCAGCGCGGCGTTGCCACCAGCAAAACCGGCGGTGCCACCAAAGGCAGATCCGGCAAGTCCCGGTCTGCCTGCGCAGGCATTGCCGTCGAGAATGGATCCACCAGATCCTCCCCTGCCTGAAACAGCGTTGCCGCAGACGGTAGACCATCCCCGGGACCCGAACCCAATCGACGTCGTGGTCCTCGGGCACCCATCCGCCAGCTTTCCGCCGGATCTTCAGGAAGAAAGCCGGCATCTCGTGAGGGCCCTCGGGACGGCCGTCGTCTCTTGGGGAGACGGCTGGCGGCGGAAAGATACGGCCCGCACGCAACTTCCGGCCGACGCGGATCCGGTCTTCGTTCAGCCGGTCGCTGACACCGAGGCGGCGGACTATGCGCAGGAAAAAGATAAGACGAATAAGTATCTGGCGGCGATAGGGAGGCCGAGCTCGCCGGTCGCACTATGGCTGCCGGCCCGATATCATGACGCCGAGTTCGAGCAGGCCGCCCGGGCCGCCGCCGGTGATGATGCTTCAGAGGACTCCAGATACCCCGCGCTGCGGACGGATACTCCCCAAGATCTGGCCGAATGGCTTCGCGCCGCGATATCTGTCCCGGGCTCCGCCGATATGTTGGTGGTACAGGTCGAAGGGTTTGGCGCGTTGGACGGAGTCCGACCGGAGATCGCGGCGGCATCGAAACAGGTCGTCGACCAGCTCCGCGACGAGATCTGGAGCATCGTCAGCCACGTCGTTGTGAAGCCGCCGACCGCCTCTTCGGCTTGGCAGTTTTGGGACACGCAGTTCGGCAAGCAGTTCAGGATTTTGCCCGGCTCGCGCGCGATCGTCGCCGTCCACGACCTCGACATCGCGCCCAACCCGGACCCGAGGGTCGTCCAGAAGAGATTTCAAAGCAAATTTGAGAAGATGCAAAGGGAAGTCGAGGTCGAGCAGGCGAAACGGCAGGAATCAGGCTGGCCCTACCTCAAGCTGTTCTGGACGGCGCTTCTCGTCAATCATGCCGACTCCCTTCCTTTCGGAAGTTATCCCCTCGACAGCCGCTACAAGAACTGGCGCCTTCTGGGATTCGCGCCGAGTGCCGAGCCGGCGGCGGGCGGGGTGGTGCCCGTTCAGCCGGATCCGGCATCTCTGGCGGTTTTCCGAACGGAGCTCCTGGCGTGGGCTGCGGCAGCGTGACGGTGCCGGCGTCCATCGAGGGATTCGAGTTGCGGCGGATGATCGCCGCCTACAAGCTGAGACTGGCCACCAAGGCCGCTGCTCTCGGAGGCCGGCCCGAAACGTGGGGACGAGGCGAGACGATCTCCGCCGAGGTGGAGAAGCGCCAGCTCACCGAGCATGACAAGTACCGGATTGCTCCTTACCCCTACCCGGGACTGCGCTCGTTCGACCGCGAAGAGGGCGAGCTGTTCTTCGCGCGCGAGCGCAACGTCGAGGCGCTACGCGCCATTTTGGCCGAACGTCGGCTGGTGGTCGTGCTCGGCGGGTCGGGCTCGGGAAAGTCGTCGCTCATCAGGGCAGGTCTGCTGCCGGTCCTGAACACGGAGCGACGTATCAGCGGACGCAACGGCAACTGGTACGGGGTCGAGTTTCGGCCGCGGACCGATCCGCTCGGCGAGCTGGCGGTCGCCCTGGTCGACCAGCTGCAGCGTCCCCTGCTGAAGCTGCGCTGCAACGGCCTTCCCGAAGCGCTCGGCTTGGACCGGGATGCGGATGGCGATGCCCGCAGCACGATCGATTATCTTCATGATCAGATGCGTCAGCGCTTCATGGCGGCCAAGAAGGCCGGCCGCCAGCAAGTGCTGGATGCGTTGCTGGATGTCGCGGATCATCAACTGGAATTGTATGATCGACTGGCGACGCAGGGCAGGCGATTGGCCGAGCCCAACCTGTTCCTCCTGCTTGACCAATTGGAGGAAGTGTTTCGTCCGGAAGTGGCCGCGGACGAGCGCGACGCGCTGCTCAACCTCATTGTCGACCTCCACGACCATATGAGACGACAGTCGCAGCGGGGCGGGCTTTTCCTTGCCGTGACGATACGCAGCGAGGAGGTGCACCGCTGTGCGGAGCATCGCGGATTGTCCGAGGTGGTGATCGGAAGCGGCTACCAGCTAGAGCTGCTGGATCCCGACAATCCGGAGGACGCCAGCGATCTGCGGCGCGCCATCGTGCAGCCTGCGCGCAACGTATTGGAGGACTGGGGCCTGACGGAGCATCTCAGCCACCCCGACGCCCCTTTTGCGGAAGGCATGCCAGACCTGCTTCTGCAGGGGGCGGCACGCCTGTCGGCGGAGCTCGAGCATCGACCGGATCAACTGCCCCTGCTGCAGCATGCGCTGCAAGCGATCTGGCATTCGGCGATACGGCGATGGTCAGATCCGACCTTCAAGCCGGATCGACTGGAGATCACGCCGCGGGACCTGCCGGGGTATCCTGGTTCGGGTGTTCCGGATCTGGGTGAATGCCTGAAGCAGCGCGCCGACAAGGCGGCCGAGCGCGCCGCCGAACGGTTCGCGGAGATCGCCGGGACCACTGACGTCGCGGAAGGGAAAGCACTCGAGGCGGGATGGCAAGCGCTTCAGGCGACGTTCCGCGCGCTCGCCCGCCGGGACGACAAGGGAAATTGGGCTCGGCGCTTTGCCGACCGGGACGATATCACGGCCTTCCTGAAGGCGGATCCCGATTCCGCGGTCGCCGGGCTGCCGGACGAGAAGCGGTGGAGTGCGTTGCGCGAGGCGCTTCACGTCTTCCTGCTGCGCGGCTACCTCAGCGGCGGTGACGGCCGGGAATACGACATCAGCCACGAGGCGCTCATCCGCAACTGGCCGCGATTCCAGGAGTGGCTGCGCGGGCCGGAGGAAGTGGCATATGCGCTGGGGCGCGTCCTCATGGAGGTGGAGCCCAAGGCCTTCGAGAAAGCGCCTGCCGACCAGAAGATGCGCCTGATACCGGAGGAGCTTGCCAAACGGGTGGCCACGGTAGCGACAGGCGGCGCTCTGCCGGGACGTTGGGGCGAGGACCAGATCGCGCCCTACCTGCTCCGGCCTGCCCTGCGCAAGCTGTGGGGAGACGAGAAGCACGAGGCGTTGCAACAGGTGGCCCGGCTCGCCGACCTGGCCGACCAGGCGCGAGCGCAGGCGGCCGCGACAATGAAGGCCGCCGAGCGACACGACGCAGCCGAGAAGGCACGGCGGGAAGAGCGAGAGGCAGCCGAGAAGACGCGGCGGCAGGAGCTGGAGGCAGCCCAGAAGGCGCGACGGCGAGCACGGACGATCGTCGCCCTCGTATCTGTGGGGGCGCTGGTGGTCTTCGCGCTGACGGTGTTCTTTGGGCGTTATGAAGCCGCGAGTTCGCGCGCCCGTGCGGTTGCTGCGAGCAATCTCATCGGCTCGATGCAGTCCGAGGACTGGATCGAGGGGGCTCCCGAGCGCGCCGCGCTCCAAGTGCTGGACATGCTCGCCGGCGGTGGACGCGACCTGCCGCTCGAGTTTCTGCGCCCCTTGACCTTGGCTCGCTGGGACGCCGGCGTGCGCCGCATCCTCGGGCAGCGCTTCCAGGTCACCGGCATCGATCAGCTACCGGCCGGCGATGGGCAACCGTCCTGCCTGACGGTCGACGAAAGGGCCGCCCCCGCGGACCCCGTGCGCAATCCGCAATCCAGCGTCGCGGTCCCGCTGAGGGGCGCGGCGAGGACCGAGGTCCGGGCTGCGATGCCGACGTCACAATCCCGCCTGCGCCTGGAGACGAAGGATAACGGAAACGACTGGCGCGAGGCCGCTCTCGATATCGGCATGCATCTGCCGCGGGGCACGCGTCTTTGTCTCGCGCCGGATGGCTCGGTTCTGGTCGTATCGCATCGGGGCACAGCCTTGCCGGCCCTGTATGAGCTGCATTGGCAGCCCTCCGGGGCATCGTGGCGCGTTGGATGGCGGCAAATCCGTCCCTTGGCATCCCTCGCGGCGACTGATCGTGTCGCTTTCACTTGTGTGCGGTCCATTCGGATCAGCCATGGTCCGGCGGATGATCGCGGGCCCACATTCGTCCGGGTCGCGTTCACGGCCGAGGAGCTGCAGGCCACCTGCGTTTCCGGCGCCCAGAGCCCCGGCAACAAACCCCTCCAGGAGGCGAGCTACGTTTCCGGAGTTGCCGCCGCTGTGCTGCGCGCCGCCCCCGAAAAAGGACTGCCATTCAAGCGTTGCGAAGATAGAGACAAAGATGGGAATCGCTGGTGCGATGTCGGTTTGGCGACCGGTGGTATCAAGCAGATGCTGGCCTTGCGCCGCAAACCCCTGCCTTGGCCCGATTACTGGTCGATCTGGATCCACCCCGTCATCGGCCCGGAGTATGCCATCAACGATGTTCTCCTCCTGGCCCCGCCGATGACCGAGGCTGCCGTCGACCCGGACCACAACATCTGGCTGACCGACGGCAACGGTCTTTTCTGGAAGCTGGTCAACGACCGAGCAGTATTGACAGGCGCCCTATGGGAGCGTGCTTCGGCGCTGGTAAACAATTCCTACTGGCCAAGGAATGTTTCGCCGGAGCTTAGCGAGAATATGAGCAAGACCGAGCTGGAGAAGCGCCCGCCGCGGCGGTGAATCGTGGTCACGGGCGCGAGGCGGGAAACGTTCGGTGGGGACGCCGATCAGAATTCTGCGGGAGAAACCATGGAGCCCGCGTGTCCGACATGAGCAACGGCGACGGGCGGTTGACGGTGCGCCGCGACGCGGGCGAGGAACCGCATCAGCGCATCCGCCGCCGCCTGGGTCGACAGGCGACAGCATTCGGTTTCCGTCGCGCCGAGATCGGCCCGTTCTGACAATTTGTTGACCGGGGAGCCGCCCCGGCAGACCTCGAAATACCGGCAGGAAGCCCGGCATGCGGCGACACCCGCGGCGACCTCCCGGGAGGTGCGCGCGAATGCGGCGCTGCGCGCGAAATCATCGAAATCCTGGTCGAGGATGTTGCCGAAGACGAAATGATCGTAGCCGGGGTGACGCATCTCCATCAATTCGGGGGAGAACGTCGACACCTTGCCGTCGGCTGCCACGACGATTGCGGCCCACGGCTCGACCTGCTCGTTCTCCACCGTCAACCCGCCGGCAAGAACGCCGGCGATCCGTTCGACCTCGCGCACATGCAGCGGATATCCCTCGGCATATGCCGTCTCCATCAGGTTGACCAGGAACGCCGTGATCGCCGGTTTGTAGTCCCGTCCGGCAAAGCTCGACGTCTTGTTCGCCCCTTCGAGCTCGTCGACGCTGAACCCGACCTGGCAAATGCCGTTGCCACGATAGAATTGATAGTACTCGTCCGGACAATCCAGCCCTCGCGGATGCAGGACCGAGATGACGCGCGGCTGGAAGCCCGAATCCTGCAGCCGCCGCAGCCCGCGGAGCGCCAGCGCCCAGGTCGGCTTGCCGTTCCGGGTCCGCCGCCGCTCGTCGTGGAACCGCTGCGGCCCATCGATGCTCAGGCTGACGCTCGTGCCGGTTCGACGAAACAGATCGATCCATCTCTCGTCGATGGCAATCCCGTTCGTCTGCATGGCGAAGCCGGTCCCCGCCGGGCAGACCTCCGCCAGCCGCGCATAGGCATGCTCATACCATCCGATCGGAGCAGTCGTCGGCTCTCCGGCGTGCCAGACGATCGCCGGGGAGGCATCGGCGGGCAGAGGGCGCAGCAGCTTCTCGCGGATCGCCTCGATGACCGCGGGAGCCATCAGGCGGCGGTCATTCCGGTTTCCGAGGTAGCAGTAGGAGCAGGTGATATTGCAGTACGCGGTCGGTTGAAGAATGATGAGCCGCGGAACTGCCGTTAACATCGCCCGTCAGCACCGTCGAAAATTTCCAGAGAAGCAATTAGGAAAATTGGGGAAATTGGGGAACTGGACGGTCTGCCAGGCGGGACCCTTCTGCGCGTCCTGATCGCCGCTGGAACTGCCGATCGCCCTTGCCTGCTCGAGGAGCGGCGACAGAAGACCCGGCTTGAAGGCGCTGCTCAAGCCGCCGGAATTGATCGATGCTCCCGAGGCTTCGACTGCCATGGCCAGCATGAACGTCAGCGGGAGCGGGCCGGACGTCTTGAGCATCGTATCACCCCTGAAATGCTACCGGGAGTACTGTAAGCGCTTTCTTGCATGGTGCCAATAGCCGCCACCGCCGGCTGTCGCCGGTGAGGTAGCCGGAATTGTCGCGATTCGGGTCATCTGCCGCAAGTCACGTAGGCCTCGAAAACCCATCCGCGTTTGCCGGCCTCGAGCGGAGCGATGTAGGCCCATCGCGCTCCACGATCATCGGACGTCACATCCAGGATCCGGACCACGGCCCCGTTGTGGAGCGCTCCGACGATCGGCCCGTTCGGGCGCACACGCACGTTCAACGGCGTACCGGTCGGATCGGTCACGATACAGGTCTCGGCCCATGCGCCCGTCGCCATCGTGGCGAGCCAGAAACCGAGGAAGAGGCGCTTCATGAGGATTTTCCATTACGGCGGGAGCTCAGTCGCGACTGCTTGAGAAGGCCGGTTGTCATCACAGAACGAAAGACCACCTTCCCATGAAGGGCGCGACTCCATCATGGCGCAGCCCGGCCACCAAGGGTATCGTTTTCCGATGCCCGTGGGGGAAGGCGACTTCCAAAGAAGTCGGCATGTCGCTATCATTCAGGCGAGCTCGGGGTCTATCCGGCAATCACGGGTCAAAGACGCCGAGATCATCCGGTGCTTTCAGTCGGAGCTCGGTGGCGCCCATCATGGACGCTGCCCGGTCATCGCGGGCTGAGCCAACGCGCAGGAGAAGTCCATGCGCATCTTCGTCTCGTCGTCGTTCGAGGATCTGCGCGAGCACCGCGCCGCGGCGATCCGCGTGCTCAGGCAGCTCGGCCACGAGGTGCTGGCGATGGAGGACATGATTGCCGGGTCGTCCGCACCGCTCGCAAAAGTGCTGGAGATGGTCGACCGCAGCGAGGCCTATGTCGGGGTATTCGCGTGGCGCTATGGATCGTGTGACCAACGCTAGGAGGTCGTACGCGCACGGCGCCAGGCTCGTAGGGTGGGCAAGGCGGCCAGTGCATCACCAAACAGGCACGACCTGACTTCCGCCTTGCCCACGCGGTCAAACGGTTCGATGGAAAGCCCGACCGCGTGGGCAACACGGACGTCGGCCGAGCATCAAAACAGATGCCCGGGCCGCGTTGCCCACCCTACGAGCATCACTTCTGGATCACGCACCTCAGCTGGCCTTCGATCAGCGACAGCGTCACCGTGACGATGCGGTTCCGGCCGACGTCGAAGGTGCACAGCGTATAGGTTCGCTCGCCGCGGGTGACGTCGAGCTTGGCCGGGCCGGGGGGCTGGCGGATCACCGCGACGCCCTTGCGCGGCAATTCGGTGAGCGCCACGGCGTTCACGCTGAACGTGTCGGTAGTCGATGTGATCGCCTTGCGGACCTCGACGTAGCCGAAATTGTCGCGCTCCTTGCAGGCGGTGAGCGCAAGGGCCAGGAGCCCGGGCAGGACGGCGCGGACTAGCGGCAGCCGCACCCTCATGTGCCGGGCGGCGACAGGCTCCGGATGAAGGACTTCATCACATCCGAGGCGCTGCGGAGCTCGCCGGCGAGCGTGCGGATCACCTCGAGCATGCGCTGGGCGCTGTTGATGGCCTGCAGCTCCTCGATATAGTCGCCGCGGGTCTGCACGGTGCGCAGCAGTTGCGAAAATTCCTGCCTTGCGCCGGAAAGATCGTTTGTCGCCTTCTCGGTCTCGGCGATGATCCGTTTCCACTCGCCCAGCAGATATTCCCGGTCGGCGGCGGCGAATTTCGTGTCGGCCTGCAGCTCCTTCTGCTTGTTGTGGGCAAAGGCCAGCGCCTTGACGCCGAACGTCGCCACCTCGCCGTTGTCCGACACGAGGCCGAGCGCCTCGGCAACGATGGCTCTCAGCGCATCGACCTGGTGGCGCGCCTCCTCGGGCTTCGACAGCGTCTCGATCTCCTTGACGCTCTGCTCGATCCTCTTGTTCAGCAACTCGAGGCTGCCCTTGACCTTGCCGACCTCGGTGTTGAACTCCTCGATCGGGTTGGGCGGCGCCGCCGCGTTCTCGGCAAGCGCCGGCGTCGCGACGGCGAGGCCGAGCAGGCACAGGGCAAGACCCGCCGCCCGCAGCGACCCGACGGAGTATCCGCTGTTGCTGGTCATCAGGGCTCCCGATCCCCACCGGATTTTCGGCAATTTGAATAGAAAACAAGCTCTTGAGACGGGATGGCGGAAGTATGGCGGCCGGTCCGGGGGCGGCGGCAAGGGTGGATCGCGGCGCCGGCTCACGGATTTGTGCTTTACGTTTACGTAAACTGATGGTATGAGGCCGCCCGCGATAAGCCGGCAGTCCCGGATCGCGCCGCACGGGGGCCCCGATGATCGATCTCGAAGATTCCGACCGCAGGTCCGAGCAGGCGCGTCGCCGACGCGACGTCCCGGATCTGGTGGCCGGGTTCGATCGCGACGCCACCGGCGGCGAGGTTTTTACCATCCGCGATCTTACCAGGGAATTCCGGGTGAGCGCCCGCACGCTGCGGTTCTACGAGGAGAAAGGCCTGCTCGACCCGCGGCGCAACGGGCAGGAGCGGCTCTACGGCCGTCGCGACCGCGCCCGGCTGAAATACGTGCTGATGGGCAAGAGCGTCGGCTTCTCGCTCGAGGAGGTCCGGGAAATGCTCGACCTCTACGATCTCGGCGACGGAAGGGTGACCCAGCTCAAGGTGGCGCTGGACAAGTTTCGCGAGCGCATTGCCCGTCTCGGCCGGCAGAAGGCCGACATCGACCGCGCCATTACCGAACTGTCGCGCGCCTGCCACGCCGTCGAGGGCATGCTCGCCGCAGCGGAACGACCAAAGGTCTGACCTGCCGCCGGCGTCGCCAGATGCCCGGCAGCATGCGCCTGGAAAAACTCGAAGGAGAGAACGCCATGCCGACCTACAAGGCCCCCGTCGACGACGTGCTGTTCATCGTCAACGACGTGCTGCACATGGAGCGCTACAACAACCTGCCGGGTTTCGCCGACGCCACGCCCGATCTCGTCGAGGCGATCCTCGGGGAGGCGGCGAAACTCTGCGAGGAGGTCTTGGCGCCGCTCAACCAGGTCGGCGACACCGAGGGCTGCACCCGGCATCCCGACGGCAGCGTGACCACGCCGACCGGCTTCAAGGCGGCGTTCGACCAGCTGGTCGAGGGCGGCTGGGTCGGCATCTCGATGCCGCACGAGTTCGGCGGCCAGGCCCTGCCGGTGGTGGTGACGCAAGCGGTCAGCGAGTTCATGAGCTCGGCCAACATGGCGTTTGCGATGTATTCGGGCCTCACCCAGGGCGCGATGCACGCGCTCATCGTGCACGGCTCGCCCGAGCAGAAGGCGACCTACCTGCCGCACATGGTGACCGGCAAGTGGACCGGCACCATGAATCTCACCGAGCCGCAGTGCGGCACCGATCTCGGCCAGATCCGCTCGAAGGCGGTGCCGCAGCCCGACGGCAGCTACAAGATCACCGGAACCAAGATTTTTATCTCGGCCGGCGAGCACGACCTCGCCGAGAACATCGTGCACCTGGTGCTCGCCCGCATCGAGGGGGCGCCGGCCGGCATCAAGGGAATTTCGCTGTTCGTCGTGCCGAAATTCCTGCCCAATCCCGGCGGCTCGATCGGCGCGCGCAACGGCGTGGTGTGCGGCGCGATCGAGACGAAGATGGGCATCCACGGCAACTCGACCTGCGTGATCAACTATGACGACGCCACCGGCTGGCTGGTCGGCGAGCCCCATCGCGGCATGCCGGCGATGTTCACCATGATGAACGACGCGCGCCTCGGCGTCGGCATGCAGGGCCTGGCGCAGTCCGAGGTCGCCTATCAGAACGCCGCGATCTACGCCCGCGAGCGCCTGCAGGGCCGCGCCATCAGCGGGACGAAATTTCCCGACAAGGCGGCCGATCCGATCATCGTGCACCCCGACATCCGGCGCAGCCTGATGACCATGCGGGCCTTCAACGAGGCCGCCCGCGCGCTCGTGCTGTGGACCGCGCTGCGCGGCGACGTCGCCCGCCGCGACAACGACACCAAATCCCGCCAGGCCGCAGACGACCATATGGGCCTGCTCACCCCGGTGATCAAAGGCGTGCTCACCGATCTCGGATTCGCCAACACCGTCATGGCGCAGCAGGTTTTCGGCGGCCACGGCTACATTGCCCAGAACGGCATGGAGCAGTTCGTGCGCGACGCCCGCATCTCGATGATCTACGAGGGCGCCAACGGCATCCAGGCGCTCGATCTGGTGGGGCGCAAGCTCGGCAAGGACGGCGGGCGCGCCATCACGGCGTTCTTCAACGAGGTGCAGGGCTACATCAAGGATCACGCCGGCGACGAGGCGATGAAGCCTTACGTGGAGCCGCTTGGCGAGGCGCTCGGCCATCTGCAGCAGGCCACGATATGGTTCATGCAGAACGCCCTGAAGGCACCCGACAATGCCGGCGCCGGATCGACCGACTACATGCACCTGTTCGGCCTGGTGGCGCTCGGCTACATGTGGTGCCGCATGGCCGAGGCAGCGCGGCGAAAACTCGCCGCCGGGGCGAACGGGGCGGCGCCGCGGCTCAACGCCAAGATGGTCACCGGCCGCTTCTTCATGGAGCGCATGCTGCCGGAGACCGCCACTCACCTCGCCCGCATCAAGGCCGGCGCCAGCACCATGATGGAATTGCCCGCCGAGGCGTTTTGAGTTCGCAGGATGGGTTGAGCGCTTTTCGCGCGAAACCCATCTCTTTGATCCCGATCGCCGCGCCGCGATGGGTTTCGCGTTTGCTCAACCCATCCTACAGGGCAACCAAAATGATCGAACCAAACAAAATTACTCTCACCGGCGGATGCCAATGCGGCGCGGTCCGCTACGCGCTGCTCGCCGTGCCGAGCCATGCCAGCGTGTGCCACTGCCGCATGTGCCAAAAAGCCTCGGGCGGACCGCTGATGGCGTTCGCCCGGGTGAAAAAGACGGAGCTCGCCTGGACGCGGGGCAGCCATGCGGTGTTCCGCAGCTCCAGCCTCGTGGAGCGCGGGTTCTGCGCCAGCTGCGGGACACCCTTGACCTACAATTTCGTCGAGGGGCCGAACATCAGCGTCACCATCGCCAGTCTCGACGATCCCGAGGCGGCGCGGCCGGAGCTGCAGTACGGCATCGAGGGCGAATTGTCGTGGTTCGCCACCGTGCGATCGCTGCCGACCCAGCGGACCGAGGACTTTTTCGCTAAAGACGTCGCCGCGCGCCTCGTCGGCCACCAGCACCCCGATCACGATACCTGACAACAACCGCAAAACCGACCCCGGAAACGCCCCATGGATGCCATCAACGTTCCGCGCCCCGCCTGGATGACCGAGGATCTGATCGTGCTGGAGGATCAGGCGCGCCGCCTCATCGCCGCCGAGTTCGTGCCGCATATCGATCGCTGGAACGAGGCGGGCATCTACGACCGCTCGGTCTGGACCAAGGCCGGGGAGGCCGGTCTGCTGTGCGCCTCGATGCCCGAGGAGTATGGCGGTGCCGGCGGCACTTTTGCCCACGAGGCGGTGATCGACCGCGAGGTCGGCCTCGCCGGGTTCAATTCTTTCGGCGGCTCCCTGCATTCCGGGATCGTGGCTCCCTATATCCTGAACTACGGGACCGAGGAGCAGAAGCGGCGCTGGCTGCCAAGACTCGCCACGGGCGAGTTCGTCGGCGCCATCGCGATGTCGGAGCCGGGCGCCGGATCGGACCTGCAGGGCGTGCGCACCTCGGCGCGCAAATCGGGGAACGGCTACGTGCTCAACGGCTCGAAGACGTTCATCACCAACGGCCAGCACGCCAACCTGGTCATCGTGGTGGCGAAAACCGATCCGACCCAGGGCGCCAAGGGGGTGTCGCTGTTCGTGGTGGAGACCGACGACGCCCAGGGCTTTCGCCGCGGCCGCAAGCTCAAGAAGCTCGGCCTCGAACTCGGCGGATACCTCGGAATTGTTCTTCGAGGACGTGCGGCTGCCGGCGGAAAGCCTGCTCGGCACCGAGGAGGGCCAGGGGTTCATCCAGCTGATGACCGAATTGCCCCAGGAGCGGCTGATCGTCTCGGTGAGCGCGGTGGCGATGATCGAGCGGGCGCTGGCGCTGACCATCGACTATGTCAAGCAGCGCCAGGCGTTCGGCAAGAAGATCATCGATTTCCAGAACACCCAGTTCGTGCTCGCCGAATGCAAGACCGAGGCGACGGTCGCAAAGGTGTTTCTCGACCACTGCATCGCCCGCCATCTCGACGGCGCCCTCGACACCACCACCGCCTCGATGGCGAAGTACTGGCTGACCGACCTGCAGAACTCGATCGTCGACCGCTGCCTGCAACTGTTCGGCGGCTACGGCTATATGGACGAATACCCGATCTCGCGGATGTACCGCGACGCCAGGGTGCAGCGCATCTATGCGGGCACCAACGAAATCATGAAAGTGCTGATCGCCCGCAGCCTGTGAGGGTGCGGAGCAAACAACAGGAGAGGGCCCATGGCCGACGCATTCATCTATGATCACGTCCGCACCCCGCGCGGCCGCGGCAAGCAGGACGGCTCGCTGCACGAGGTCACGGCGCTCAACCTCGCGGCGGGGGTGCTGGCCTCGCTGCGCGACCGCAACGAGCTCGACACCACCCAGGTCGACGACGTGGTGCTCGGCTGCGTCGATCCGGTCGGCGAGGCCGGCGGCGACATCGCGCGCGCCGCGGCGCTCACCGCCGGCTACGGCGACAGCGTCCCCGGGGTGCAGATCAACCGGTTCTGCGCCTCGGGCCTCGACGCGGTGAATTTCGCCGCCGCCCAGGTGATGGCGGGCCAGCACGACATGGCGATCGGCGGCGGCGTCGAGTCGATGAGCCGCATCGGCATCGGGCGCGTCCGGCGGCGCCTGGCCGATGGATCCCTCGATCGCGGTCGCCACCTACTTCCTGCCGCAGGGCATCTCGGCCGACCTGATCGCCACCAAGTACGGTTTTACCCGCGACGACGTCGACGCCTATGCGGTGGAGAGCCAGAAGCGCGCCGCAGCCGCCTGGGAGGAGGGCCGCTTCAAGAAGTCCGTCGTCCCGGTGAAGGACATCAACGGCCTCACCATCCTGGCCAGGGACGAGCACATGCGGCCGACCACCGACCATGCAGTCGCTCGGCGCAGCTGCAGCCGTCCTTCGTGCAGATGGGCGAGCTCGGCGGCTTCGATGCCGTCGCCGTGCAGGCCCATCCCGAGGTCGAGGCGGTCGACCCACGTGCATCACGCCGGCAACTCGTCGGGCATCGTCGACGGCGCCGCCGCCGTGCTGCATCGGCAACAAGAAGGCCGGGCGCCGCGCCGGCCTGAAGCCGCGCGCACGGATCCGGGCGTTCGCCAACATCGGCTCGGAGCCGGCGATCATGCTGACCGGGCCGGTCGACGTGACGAAGAAGGTGCTGAAGAAAGCCGGCATGAAGCTCGAGGACATCGACCTGTTCGAGATCAACGAGGCGTTCGCCTCGGTGGTGCTGCGCTATCATGCAGGCCTTCGATCTCGATCCCGCCAAGGTCAACGTCAATGGCGGCGCCATCGCGATGGGCCATCCGCTCGGCGCCACCGGCGCCATGATCCTCGGCACCGTGCTCGACGAGCTCGAGCGCCGCGACCTCAAGACCGCGCTGGTGACCTTGTGCATCGGCGCCGGCATGGGCACCGCCACCATCATCGAGCGCGTCTGAGCGCGCATCTTCCGGCGAAGTGGATACCGGTTCGCCGACAAGAAGATGCGCCACCCCAATAGTCTTCAGGAGAGCATCATGACCTATACCAACTTCAAGCTCGACGTCGACGCCGACGGCATTGCGCTCGTCACCTGGGACATGCCCGGCCGCTCGATGAACGTCATCGACCAGAAGGTCACCGAGGAGATCAAGGACATCGTCGAGAAGGTGGCGACCGACGCCGCCATCAAGGGCGCGGTCATCACCTCGGCCAAGGAGGCGTTCTGCGCCGGCGCCGATCTCACCATGCTCGACACCATGGCGACGACATTTGGCAGCCTGGTCAAGCAGCAGGGCGAGGAGGCGGCGACCACTTTCCTGTTCGAGGAGAGCCGGAAACTCTCGCTGATCCTGACGAAGACTGGAAACCTCGGGCAAGCCGTGGGTCGCGGCGATCAACGGCACCGCGCTCGGCGGCGGGTTCGAGATCACGCTCGCCTGCCATCATCGGGTGGCGGCGGACAATCCGAAGACCCGGGTGGGCGTGCCGGAGATCAAGGTCGGGCTGTTTCCCGGCGGCGGCGGCACCCAGCGCATCCCGCGCATGATCCAGGCGAGCGAGGCGCTGCAGGTGCTGCTCAAGGGCGACCAGATCCGGCTCGACCGCGCCAAGGCGATGAAGCTCGTCGACGCGGTGGTGCCGGCGGCCGATCTCGTCAAGGCGGCCAAGGACTGGATCAAGGCGGGCGGCAAGGCGAAGCAGCCGTGGGACGATCGACGGCTACCGGCTGCCCGGCGGCCCGGTCTTCTCCAAGGGCGGGATGATGACGTTTCCCGCCGCCAACGCGATCTATCGCCGGGAGACCTACGACAACTATCCGGCGGCCGCGCGCCATCCTGCAATGCGTCTACGAGGGCCTGCAGCTGCCGATGGACACGGCGCTCCGCGTCGAGTCGCGCTGGTTCGCAAAGATCCTGCGCTCGCCGGAAGCCGCCGCAATGATCCGCTCGCTGTTCGTCTCCATGCAGGAGCTCAACAAGGGCGCGCGGCGGCCGGCCCACGCGCCGGCCAGCAAGATCCAGAAGATCGGCGTGCTCGGCGCCGGCTTCATGGGCGCCGGCATCGCCTATGTGACGGCGCAGGCCGGCATCGAGGTGGTGCTGATCGACCGCGACCAGGCGCTGGCCGACAAGGGCAAGGCCTACTCGCAAAAGCTGATGGACGACCAGGTGAAGAAGGGCCGCGCCAAGCGTGGAGAGCCGGACGCGCTGCTCGCCCGCATCCATCCGACCGCCGACTATCGGCGCGCTCGCCGGCGGTCGACCTGGTCATCGAGGCGGTGTTCGAGGATCGCAAGGTCAAGGCGGAGACGCATCGCCAAGGCGGAGGCGGTGATCGGGCCGAAGGTCGTGTTCGGCTCGAACACCTCGACCCTGCCGATCACCTCGCTGGCCGGAGAGTCGAAGCGGCCGGCAGAATTCATCGGCGTGCACTTCTTCTCGCCGGTGGAAAAGATGATGCTGGTCGAGATCATCATGGGCAAGAAGACCGGCGACCAGGCGCTCGCGGTGGCGCTCGACTACGTGCGCGCCATCAGGAAGACCCCGATCGTGGTCAACGATTCGCGCGGCTTCTTCACCTCGCGGGTGGTCGGCACCTACATCCGCGAAGGCCACCTGATGCTCACCGAGGGCGTGCCGGCGGCGATGATCGAGAATGTCGGCCGCATGGCCGGCATGCCGGTCGGCCCGCTGTCGCTCAACGACGAGGTGGCGGTCGATCTCGCCTGGAAGATCCTGAAAGCCACCGAGGCCGACCTCGGCGAGAAGGCGATCGATCCCGCGGCAAAAGACGCTGCTCGAGGAGATGGTGGAGAAGCGCGGCCGCTACGGGCGCAAGAACGGCAAGGGCTTTTACGACTATCCGGAAAAGGGCCCGAAGCGGCTGTGGCCGGGGCTCGCCGACCTGCAGCCGGAAAAGCTCGATCCCGACACCGTCGACGTGGCCGAGCTCAAGCACCGGCTGCTGGCGATCCAGGCGCTGGAGACGGCGCGCTGCTTCGAGGAGGGCGTGCTCACCGACGTGCGCGAGGCCGATGTCGGCGCGATCCTGGGCTTCGGCTATGCGCCCTATACGGGCGGGCCGCTGTCGTGGATCGACATGATGGGCGCCAAGCGTTTCGTCGAGCTGTGCAAGGGCCTCGAGAAGAAGTACGGCGCACGCTTCAAGCCGGCGAAACTGCTCGTCGACATGGCCGCCAAGGGCGACACCTTCTATCGCCGCTTCGCCCCCGGTCGCAAGCAGGAGGCGGCGTAAGTCTTCTCCCTCTCCCCGCTCTTCGCGGGGAGAGGGTCGGGGTGAGGGGCTCTTTCAAAAGTCTCGGCGCTTGGAAAGGCCCCCTCACCCGACGCTTCGCGTCGACCTCTCCCCGCAAGCGGGGCGAGGTGGAGCCCGCGGCGCGTCCGCGCCATCTTCGATGTGATCGAGGTGGTGGCGCCGATGCCAAGATCTCCATGACCCCGGCGGACCAACCATCGTTCCTGCGCTGGCGCGAGATACCGGCGGGGGTGTGGGCGCTCGGATTTGTGTCGCTGCTGATGGACGTCTCCTCGGAGATGATCCATGCGCTGCTGCCGCTCTACCTGGTCGGCGTGCTGCACACCTCGACGCTCACCGTCGGCGTCATCGAGGGCATCGCCGAGGCGAGCGCCTCGATCACGAAGATTTTTTCCGGTGTGCTGAGCGATCGGCTCGGCAAGCGAAAGCTGCTCGCCGCCATCGGCTACGGCCTCGCCGCCGTCACCAAGCCGGTGTTTCCGCTGGCGCCGAGCATCGGCTGGCTGATCGCGGCGCGCTTCGTCGATCGCGTCGGCAAGGGCATCCGCGGGGCGCCGCGCGACGCGCTGATCGCCGATCTCAGCCCGCCGGCCCTGCGCGGCGCGAGTTTTGGCCTGCGCCAGTCGCTCGACACCGTGGGCGCCGTGCTCGGCCCGCTCATGGCGATCGGCTTCATGATGCTGCTGGCCGACAATTTCACCGCCGTGTTCTGGATCGCCGTGGTCCCGGCCTTCCTGTCGGCGGCGCTGATCGTGGTCGGGGTCCGCGATCCCGACCGGCCGGCCGGCGCCAAACCGGTGCGCTCGCCGCTGTCGAGGGTCGAGCTGACCCGGCTCGGAATCGCGTACTGGCTGGTGGTCGGCGTGGCGAGCGTGTTCACGCTCGCCCGCTTCAGCGAAGCTTTTCTGCTGCTGCGCGCCCAGTCGGTCGGGCTGCCGCTGGCGCTGGTGCCCGCCGTCCTGGTGGTGATGAACGTCGTCTATGCGCTGGCCGCCTGGCCGGCCGGCGTCGCGTCCGACCGCATCGGCCGCTTCGGCGTGCTGGCAGCGGGCTTTGCCCTGCTGGTCGCCGCCGATCTCGTGCTGGCCTTCGCCGCCGGCGCGGCGGCGCTCAGCATCGGCGTGGCGCTGTGGGGCCTGCATATGGGGCTCACCCAGGGCGTGCTCGCCTCGCTGGTCTCCGATACCGCGCCGGAAGACCTGCGCGGCACGGCGTTCGGCATGTTCAACCTGGTGACCGGCCTCGCCACCCTCGCCGCCAGCGTCATTGCCGGCGGCTTGTGGGATCTCGCCGGCCCGCGCGGCACGTTTCTCGCCGGCGCCGTCTTCACCGCGCTGGCGCTCGCCGCGCTGCCGCTCGTCCGCCGGACCGGCCGGGCTCCCGCCGCCGGCACGTGAGCGCCTCGCCGGACGCATGGCCGGACGATTGCGGCCGGGCCGCATCCGGGCCAGAATGGCGCATCACCAGCCGTCCAGCGCACAGGCCGCCGCAAGCCGGCCCACGGAGGAAATCGATGGAAAACGTGCAGCCCGGAAACGCCAAGGCCATTCCGTTCGACAGCGCCAAGCTCGACGGCCTCCTGGAGGACGCCAATCTCGACGCCCTGGTCGTGACCTCCAAGCACAACGTGCAATATCTGCTGGGCGGCTACCGCTTCTTCTTCTTCGATTACATGGACGCCATCGGGACCAGCCGTTATCTGCCGATCGTGTTCTACCAGAAGGGCAAGCCGGAGAACGCCGCCTATATCGGCTACCGCCTCGAGCACTTCGAGAAGGAGCTCGGAAAGTTCTGGACCCCGGCGGTCAAGACCTCGTCGTCGGGCTCGACCGATGCCATGCAGTACGCGGTCGACCACATCAAAGGGCTCAACGGCAACATCCGCCGCATCGGCATCGAATCCGCCTTCCTGCCGACCGACGCCGAGAAAGTGCTGCGCCAGAACCTCGGCAATGTCGAGGTGGTCGACGGCCTGTTCCCGCTGGAGCGGCTGCGCGCCATCAAGACGCCGCAGGAGCTCAACCTGCTGCGCGAGGCCTCCGAGCGCGTGGTCGCGTCCATGCTGGCGACGTGGAAGCGCTGCCGGCCCGGCATCACCAAGCTGGAGAACGTCGATACGCTGCGCAAGCAGGAGGTCGAGCGCGATCTCACCTTCGAGTACTGCCTGCACACCATGGGCTCGAGCCTCAACCGCGCGCCCTCCGAGCAGGCGCTCAAGGCCGGCGATATCATGTCGCTCGATTCCGGCGGCAATTATCACGGCTATATCGGCGACCTCTGCCGAATGGGAATCTTCGGCGCCGAGCCCGACGCCGAGCTCGTCGACCTGCTTGCGCACATCGAGGAGATCCAGCAGGCCACCCGCAAGCCGATCAGGAACGGCGCGCCGGCGGGCCAGATCTACGCCATCGCCGAGGGCATGATGGCCAAGTCTCCGCACCATTCCTACATGGAGTTCCTCGCCCACGGCATGGGGCTGATCAGCCACGAGGCCCCGCGGCTCGCCACTTCGGGCGGCATGAACTATACCGGCTACGACGCCGACAAGCCGCTTGCGAGCGGCATGGTGATCTCCATCGAGACCACGATGAAGCATCCCAAGCGCGGCTTCATCAAGCTCGAGGACACGGTGGCGGTGACCGATACCGGCTGGGAAGGTTTTGGCGACACCGCGCGGGGGTGGAACCGCGCGGGGGTGTGAGGGCGCCGGGCCTGACGCGGTACGGCGCTGGATCCTCGCACCGCGCAAGATCTCGTCGGCCCGCTTCCGGCAGCGGCCGGAAGCGGTGCCGGCGGGACTGACATTCATAGTCGTAAGGGGGAGGTCATGGGATACGGCGCGGTGTTTCCGCCGCGCCGCGAAGAGCCTCAGCGCGAGGTCACGTTGAACGAGCCGACCGGCCGGAACACCTGGACACGGTTGTTGGCGGTATCGGCGACGTAGACCAGGCCCGTCGCCTTGTCGACGATCAGGCCGTGCAGATTGCCGAACTCGCCGTTGCCGGAGCCCTTGCTGCCCCACATGGTGAGGAACTTGCCGGTCCGGTCGAACACCTGGACGCGGTCGTTGCCGATCTCGGTCACGTAGATATTGTCGTGCTTGTCGACGCCGATGCCGGCCGGCGACTTGAACTCGCCCGGCCCGCTGCCGGTCCTGCCCCAGGTCGTGAGCACCTTGCCGGTCGCATCGAATACCTGGATGCGATCGTTCTTGAGGTCGGCGACGTAGAGCCTGCCGTCGCTGGTGAACTTGGCCGAATTCGGGATTGTTCATCTTGCCGGGCTCGGTGCCCATGCCGCCGAAGTCGAACAGGAACTTGCCGTTGAGGTCGAACACGTCGACCCGGTGGTTGCCGGCTTCCGGCATGTAGAGCTTGCCGTCGCGGATATCCATGAACTCCGACTTCATGTTCTGGCCCCTGGCGGAGCCGTAATCGCTGAAGGTCAGCAGCCACTCGTAGGAGGCGTCGTATTTCTTGACATAGCCGGTATTGTAGTCCGCGACGAAGATGTTGCCGTCGGGGTCGACCGCGATGCCTTCCGGCTTGTTCAGATTGGCGTCGCTGTCGCCCTTGCCGCCGAAGCGGGTCAGGAACTTGCCGGTGGTCTTGTCGAACACCTGGACCCAGGCATGGGCCGCGTCGGTGACGAGCAGGTGGCCGTCCTTGGTGAAGGCAAAATCCTCGACATACTTGAACTGGCCGTCGCCGGTTCCGGCCGAGCCGATGTTCATCACATGCTCGAATTTGACCGGGGAATCGTCCGCCAGCGCTCCTTGAATTCCAAGCGTCGCGCAAATGGCGACCGCGCTCGCCATGACTGCAGTCCGCATCATCGTATGGTTCCGTTTGGAATAGTCGGGATGCGTACTATCTACCGCAAAAATTACTCGCGGCTGGATAAACGCAGTTAACGCGAATATGTAGGTGTTTCCGCTAGTACCGCTGCACGGTGATTTTGACCGGTTGAACTGGGGGTCAAAGTAGCTCTGGCAGGTGTTTTGGATCAACCAGCAGCTCGATGCTGCGGGGGGTCCTTGGCTGCCTTCGGATGAGGCCTTCGCGCTCGAGGGTCAGCACCATCTGATGCACCGAAGGTGGGCTGACGCGGAAATATTCCTGCATGTCGGTTTCTGCGGGGGGCCGGCGGTGCAGGCGGGTATAGAGGTAGATATAGGCCAGGTACTGGCCCTGCTTGGCCGTGAAGGTCTTGGCAGGGGGACTCACGCCGGCCATCCGATTCAGCTGTTCGTCCATGCCTCTGATCGCAGAGGAGGCAGGGATGAATGTACGCTATCGGGTCGAGCTGAGCCAAAGCGAGCGTGCCGAGCTTGCGAGCCTTCTGAGCGGCGGCAAGCACGGGGTACGCAACCTCAAGCGCGCGCAGATTCTGCTGGCCGCGGACGCTGGGGCGAACGACGCGGAGATTGCGCGCAGCCTCGGCGTGGGCGGGTCCACCGTATACCGGACCAAGCGCCGCTTCGTGCTCGGCAACCTCGCGGCGGCGCTCAGCGAGGAGCCGCGCCCGGGAGCACGCCGCAAGCTCTCCGGCAAGGAGGAAGCCCTGCTGGTGGCGACGGCCTGCTCGAGCCCGCCTGCCGGGCGGGCGCGGTGGACCCTGGAGCTGCTGGCGGATCAATTGGTCCGGCTGACCGAGCATGCCAGCCTCTCCCGCGAGACCGTGCGCCGGCGCTTGGCCGAGAACGACCTCAAGCCCTGGCGCAAGGACATGTGGTGCATCCCCCAGGTCGACGCCGAATACGTCGCCCGGATGGAGGACGTGCTCGATCTCTATGCCGAAGCGCCCGATCCGAAGCACCCCGTAGTCTGCTTCGACGAAAGCCCGGTCCAGCTCATCGGCGAGGTGCGCCTGCCGATCCCGGCCAAGCCAGGGCAGCGCCAGCGCTACGACTGCGAGTATAAGCGCAACGGAACCGCCAACCTGTTCATCTTCCTCGATGCGCATCGGCCCTGGCGGAAGGTCAAAGTGACCGAGAGCCGGGCCGCGGTCGACTTCGCGACCTGCATGCGGGAGCTCGTCGACATCCACTATCCCAGGGCCAGACGCATCCGGGTCGTGCTGGACAACCTATCGACCCACTCCTCTGCCGCACTTTACCAGGCCTTCCCGGCTGATGAGGCGCGCCGAATTCTGCGCCGGCTCGAGTTCCATTACGTCCCGAAGCATGCCAGCTGGCTGAACATGGTCGAGATCGAGATCGGGGTGCTTCGCAGTCAGTGCCTCGACAGGCGCATCGCCTCCCAGGAGCAGCTCAAACTCGAGAGCGCCGCCTGGGAACAGCAGCGCAACGCCGCCAAGGCCCGCATCAAATGGATGTTCACAGCCGAGAAAGCGCGCGCCAAAATGGGCCGCGCCTACCCCGAGCCCGCTTGCGTCCATCAGCCCGGGGCCAATGAAGTCATAATCACTGTGCGGCGCTACTAGCAGCAATTTCGTTATCAGCAAAATACCGTATACCCGACCGCCACCCAGGTGAAGCGGTTGTCAATGGCGAGCCATTCGCCGATGGTCTCAGACCGGATCCGTGATAGCACCCTTCAGTTGCGCCCGCAGCCCCGCCACCTCGGCCTCCAGCGTGGCGATGCGCTCGCGCATGATGGCGGTCGCCTCGCGGATGTCGTCCTCGCTGAAGCGCGCCGTGATGTGGCTCTGGCAATTGGTGTCCCAGGCCTCCACGGTGAAGAGGATGACCCGCTCGGGCCGGCCGCGGTAGGCCGGATCGGCGAGGCGGCCGAGCAGCTGCGGATCGTCGTCGACCACCCGGGCGCGGCCCCAGATCTTCACCCGATGGCGCGAGGCGAAATCGAGAAGAAACAGATACGCCTGATCGTTCTCGCCGAGATTGGCGAGCGTGATGTACTGGCGGTTGCCGGCGAAGTCGGCGAACGCCAGGGTCTTGTCATCGAGCGTCTTGATGAACCCCTTGGGGCCGCCGCGATGCTGGATGTAGGGGCGGCCGTCGGCGCTGGCGGTGCCGAGGAAGACGGTGTCGATCGTCGCCAGGAATGCCGCCAAATCCGGCGTTACCCGGTCGGGAAACGGGCGCTTGTGCTCGCGCGCCTCGTAGGCCTGGCGCGAGCCGCGCCGGCGCTGCTCCTCGCGCACGCGCGGCGGAAACACGATCTCGGCTGCGGTTGTTGCCATCGTGACCCTCCTCTCGCATGTCCGGGTGAAGCGGCACCGCTCCGCCGGCACGAACATGCGCCATGTCTTCCGTCGCACCACAGATAAGCGCTTCGCCGCCTCGATGGAATTCGCTATAATCGCAATGTTTTGTTTCGCCCAACGCAATAATCGATGGATCGCCTCGACACCATCGCGGCCTTCGTCGCCGTCGTCGAAAGCGGAAGCTTCGTGGCGGCGGCGAGAAGGCTCGCGCGCTCGCCCGCCGCGGTGACGCGGGCGATCGCCGCCCTGGAGGCGCGGCTCGGTGCCCGCCTGCTCGACCGCACGACCCGGTCGGTCAGCCCGACCGATGCCGGTCGGCAGTATTTCGCCGGCGCCCGCCGGCTGATCGAGGACTATCGCCAGGCCGAGCTCTCCGTCGCCGGGGCGCAATCGGCGCCGGCCGGCACGCTCAGGGTGACGGCGCCCGTGGTGTTCGGGCGGCTGCACGTGCTTCCGGTGGTGGTCGCCTATCTCAAGGCCCATCCGGACGTCGACGTGCAGCTGATGCTGGCCGACCGGGTGATCAACCTGGTCGAGGACGGCGTCGACCTCGCGGTGCGCATCGGCGAATTGCCCGACTCCACCCTGGTCGCCCGTCGCGTCGGAGAAGTGCGGCCGATCGTCTGCGCCAGCCGTGACTATCTCAAGCGTCACGGTCGTCCGCGGCGGCCGGCCGATCTTTCCGGCCACGACGCCGTGGTGCCGGCGGTCCTCGCCGGCGCCGAACGCTGGGTGTTTCAGCGCAAGCGCCGGACGGTCGCCGTCGCGGTGCGGCCGCGCCTCGTCGTCAACGGCGCCGAGGCCGCAATGGACGCCGCCGCCGCAGGCGTGGGCGTCGCCCGCGTCCTGTCCTATCAGCTCAAAGCCCGTCTTGCCGCCGGCGCGCTGGTGGCGATTCTCGAGGAGTGGGACGACCGCATCGACCCGGTCCACCTGGTGGTGCCGTCGGGACGCCATATGGCGCCCAAGGTGCGCAGCTTCATCGATCTCGCGGCCAGAATGCTGCCGGCGCGCCTATAGGTCGGCCCGTGCGGCAGCCGGCGGGGCGGCGCCGCGCCTATCCGGCGCGAAGCGGTCGAGGATGCGATTGGCGGCGAGCCATGCCGCCGTGAACGGCGCCGCATAGGGTTTTGCGCCCGCCTGCCCGCCGTCGTCGGCGAGCTCGGCGATGAGCCGGCGCAGCGAGGCCGCGTCGTCGACGTCGTACCAGGGATCAAGCTCGACCAGATCGAGGCCGGCCTCGCGCGCCTGCCGCCGCGTCTGCTCCGCCACCCGGTCAGTGCTCCAGTCGATGGCGCCGAACAGGCTTGCGTGCGGCGCCCGCATCACGATCAGGTAGTAGCCGCCGTCGACCGAGGGGCCGAGGACGACACGGTCCGGCCGCTCGGCGGCGAGCCGCGCGGCGCGGACCAGCAGCGACGTCGGCAGCGTCGGGCTGTCGGAGTTCAACAGGCCGACCGACCCATAGCCCAGGTCATGCAGCGCCTGCGCCGCCTGGAGCAGGCAGCGGCCAAAACCCCCGACCCCGAGGGGAGCCGGCCGGCTGCCGTCGGCGAGGACGAATCCGGTGCCGGGCTCGACGATCGCGGAAAACGCCGCCTCGCTGCCCGCCGGGGCGAACGCCACATAGGGGTCGATCGCGATCTCTCGCCCGGCGAGCGCGAGGTTCGCCGTCATGTCGGCGAGGAAGCAGCAGCCGAGGTTCATCGCCTCGTCGGGAGTGAGACACGGCGACAGCCGGGTCTTGATGCGCCCCACCTGCGGCGCCTTCGCCATGATGGCGATGGCGCAACGCCCGTGCCTGCCGCCCTGGCGAACGGGATCGGTCATCGACCGGCTCCGGCGTTTCTGCATGCGCAATTCAAATCGTCATACCCCGGCGAACCAGTTGTAGCCGCGGTCCTCCCAGAATCCGCCGGGGAACCGGTTGGTGACGAACATCGCGGTGATCCATTTGGGGTTCTTGAAGCCGAGTTTTGTTGGGATGCGCAGCTTCAGCGGATAGCCGTATTTGGGTGCAAGAATCTCGTCGGAGATCTTGAAGGTGAGCTGGGTCTGCGGGTGCAGCGCCGACGCCATGTCGATGCTGGAATAGTAGCCGTCGGCGCATTCGAAGCCGACATATTTGGCGGTGAGATCGGCGCCGATGCGTTCCAGGAAGGTGCGGAACGGGACCCCGGTCCATTTGCCGATCATGCTCCAGCCCTCGACACAGATGTGGCGCGTCACCTGGGAGACCTGTGGCAGGGCGTAGAGCTCATCGAGCGTCCAGGATTTTCGCCGCTCGATCAGCCCGGAAAGGCCGAGCTTGAAAGTGCTGCCGTCGATCTCCGGGACGTCGTCCTCCGAGTAGTAGGCGTTGAAACGGAAATCCTTCACCGCCCGGCTTTCCGGATAGGTCGGCATCAGGCGGTTGGGATTGAACAGCGCCGCCTGCACCCGGTCGTTCCACCGCGAGACGCCATTGAGCACCGTCTGCACCGCGCTCCGGTCGGTGACGTCGCAGCCGGTCAGCAGCGTCAGCGCTCCGAGGCCGAGGCCCTGCCGGAGAAAACGCCGGCGCTCGATCTGTCGCACGCCGCCCTCCTCGAGAAGTCTTCGGGATTGCGCCTTGGAGTCCGTCATGGGGAGTCTCCTCGAAACGAAGGGGCGTCAATGAGCGTCGCCGGCA
Organism: uncultured Alphaproteobacteria bacterium; assembly: GCA_963755055.1. GTDB lineage: Bacteria > Pseudomonadota > Alphaproteobacteria > Rhizobiales > Xanthobacteraceae > AP-16. The sequence continues at coordinate 328,583 of CAVWIS010000034.1, forward strand.
TGTTGCGCCGGGGCGCGGCCGGTGATCATGGTGGGCAGGGTTTTCGGAACGATGACGACCAGCGAGATGTGCACGATGAGGAACAGGACGATCGCCGCCATCCCGAGGAAATGCACGAGCCGCGCGATGTCGAAGCCGCCGAGCAGGAAGGCAAGCTCCTGGAACTGGCCGGGCTTCCAGATGGCGAGGCCGCTTGCCACCATGAGGACGCCGGCCGCCAGCACCCCGAGATAGAGGGTCTTCTGCACCGCGTTGTAGACGCCGAGCCGATGCGGCAGCCGGAACGTCGCGGCGGCGATGGCGTCGCGGAAGAATGCCGCCGGGCCGACGGGAAGGAAGGCGTGGCGGAAATGTCCCGACAGCAGTCCGTACAGCACATAGATGAGGCCGTTGATCGCCAGGAGCCACATGCCGGCGAAATGCCATTGCAGCGCTCCGGCAAGCCCGGTCTCGTTGTGGATGTCCTGCGATGCGGCCTCGGCGCCGCCGAGCGTGAAGGCGACGGGAAAATAGTAGTTGAAGATCGGATCGGAGTTCCAGATCCGCCAGCCGCTGCCGATCATGATGAACATGGCGATGGCGTTGAGCCAATGGGCGATACGCACCGTCAGCGGATGCACCAGGATCGTGCGCGGCCGCGCCGCGGGGGCGGCAACGCTGGTGTCCCGCGTGTCCGCGACGGCGGCTTCCTGGAGAGTGTCGGCCTGCATGATACCCTCCTGCTAGTTGCCGCTCGGCTGCAGCCCGGCGGCCGCAATGGCGCGCCTGGCCTCGTCTGATTTGAGGAATGCCAAAAAATCCCTGGTGTCGGACTGGGCGTTGACGGCTTCCGCCGCCACATACTCGATCGCCTCGTCGCTCGCGGGCGGCAGCGGCACGACGAGCTTCAGCGAGCCGCGGCCCGCCGCGTCGCTCGCATAGACGATGCCGAGCTCGGCCTTGCCGTCGGCGATGAGGCGGAGCACGCCGGCGGAATTTTCCGCCACCGCGATCGCGGCGCTGCCGGGGTCTATCCTGATCCCGGCCTGCTCCAGGGCGGCAAGCCCGGAGCTGCCGGCGGGGTCGCGCTCGGGGTCGGCGATTGCAAGTTTCCGGCCGGCGATCACCGCGGCGATGTCGCTGCCCGCCCGGCCGGCACGACCGACCAGGACCAGCGAGTTGCGGAACACCGGGGTGCTGGTTGCGGGTTTCACCAGCTTGTCGCGCTCGGCGTCGTCCATGCCGTCGCCGGCCAGCGCCACGATGAGGTCGCAGCGCGCGCCGCGCTCGATCTGGCCGAACGACAATTCGCTGCGCGCCACGAAGACGTTGACGCGGACGCCGCTCCTGGCGCGCCACAGCTGGCCGATGGTGCGGAGCACCGGCTTGAGGGTCGGCTCGGCATAGACCACGAGGTCGCGCGCCTGGGCTGCTGACGCGGCGAGCGCTCCGGGACCCAGCGCAAGCGCGAAGCCGAGGAGCACCATGCGCAAGGCCGTGCAGAGAAAGTCTCGCCGATGCGCTGAGCCAATTCGTTGCGCTGCCAAGGTTCACGTCCTCCGGCCTGTCCGACCTCGAAGCTACTCTCGCGTTCGCGCCGCCTCCAATACGGTTGCGCTATTCACACCATAGCGGTGCTCTATGCCCTCGGGGCGCGAGAAGGCGATGTCTTGCTTGTCGGTGAAGCGCCACCGCGGGGTCTCGACGTCGAAACCCTTGTGGGCGATCGCCATCCGGATCCGCCAGCAACAGGGGCTGAATCTCAGATCCGGATCGGCGCCTGCAAGATCATGGAGCCGCGGCGCCATGGCGGCTCAGGCCGTCAGCCCGATCGACTTGGCAGTCTGGCCGAACAGGATTTTTTTCGCCTCCTCCGACATCGGCGCCTGCTGCGGGTTGATCTCCTTGGCCCGCGCATAGGCGCGCTCCGTGGCGGGACGCGCGCGGATCGCCTCGAACCAGCGCTTGAGGTGGGGAAAATCGTCGAGGTTCTGGCCCTGGCGCTGGTAGGGAACGATCCACGGATAGGACGCCATGTCGGCGATCGAGTACTCGCCCGCCACGTAGCCGCGGTCGGCGAGGCGCTTGTTGAGCACGCCATAGAGCCGGTTGGTCTCCTTGACGTAGCGGTCGATCGCGTAGGGAATTTTCTCCGGCGCATACAGGCCGAAATGATGGTTCTGCCCCGCCATCGGCCCGAGCCCTCCCATCTGCCAGAACAGCCACTCGAGGACCTCGGTGCGGCCGCGCAGGTTGGCGGGAATGAACTTTTTGGTCTTCTCCGCCAGATAGAGCAGGATGGCGCCGGATTCGAACACCGAGATCGGCGCGCCGCCGCCGAAAGGGTCGTTGTCGACGATGGCCGGGATGCGGTTGTTGGGGGAGACCGCCAGAAAGTCAGGCTTGAACTGGTCGCCGACGCCGATGTTGACCGGAATCAGCCTGTACGGCACGCCGGCTTCCTCGAGAAACATCGTGACCTTGTGGCCGTTGGGCGTCGTCCAGTAATGCACGTCGATCATCAGTCATTCCTCCGTTTCGTTTGGTGAAAGCCTTTTTCGATACCCGGTACTAGCGATCCCGATCCAGCAGCGCCAGCGCCGGTCGCGCCAGCCCGCGGAGCAGGGCGCCGTCGGCATTGGTGCGCGCCAGCACCCGGATGCCGAGCACGACGCCGAGCAGCAGGCGCGCCAGCTCCACCGCGTTGCGCTCGCTCGGAACCGTGCCGTTCCGCTGCGCCGCGACGACGCTGCGGCGGAAGAACGCCTCGAGCTCGCCGAGGCGGTCGGCGATGGCGCGCCTGAGCCGACGATCGTGCGGGGCGACCTCCATGGCGGAGTTGACCAGCAGGCAGCCGCGGCAGTCGCCGTCGGCGAGCGAGCGCCGGATGATCTCCTGGATGAAACCCTGGATCGCCTGCTTGGGCGGCCGCGTGGTCTCGAACCGCCGAATCCGCTCGCGCATCGAGCCGTCGAGATAGCGCTCCAGCGCCCGGACGAACACCGCCCGCTTGTTGCCGAAGGCGTTGTACAGGCTGGTGCAGCCCATGCCCATCTCGGTCGCGAGATCGCGCACCGAGGTCGCCGCGTAGCCGCGCCGCCAGAAACATTCGATCGCGCCGTCTAATGCCGCCGCCTCGTCGAACTCGCGGGGTCTTGCCATGCGACCATCACCACCATGATGCCGTCGACCGCGGACCTGGCTACATTTTTGTAGCAGACGCTACAAAATTATCATACAGGCTCATGGTGCCGCCGCCGAGAGCGGACGGGCGAGAGACTGTCACGAGGCAATCAAATTTTCGTGCAGCCGCGGCGACAGTGTGGCTTCGCGTTGTGCTGATGTGCAGGATGCCGGATTACCGGAGGCCGAGCGTGCCCGTGAGGATCACCTGATGGATGCCGCGTCGGCCTTCGGCGCAGCGAACGGACGCCGCGCGCTGGGCGCGCTGATCGCTTTGGGCGCGGTCCTCCTGGCGTTTTGCCCGCTCATGCTGCATTGCCTGATCCTGGGGGACGCCTGCGAGGAGTTCGGCTGGTCCGCCATCCTGCAGGGCGGCGTCTATGCGCTCGCCGTGTGGCTGGTGGTGCGCCAGCCGCTCGGCCGGCCGGCCCTGCTGCTCATTTTGGCGGTCGCGATGCTGGCGCGCGCCGTCGCGCTGCCGGCGCCGATCACGCTGTCGACCGACATCTACCGCTATGTCTGGGACGGCCGTGTGCAGGCCGCCGGCATCAATCCCTACCGGCACGTCCCGGCGGATCCGGCGCTCGCCGCGCTGCGCGACGACGGGATCTATCCCCACATCAATCGCGCCGATTACGCGCCGACGATCTATCCGCCGGTCGCCCAGATGATCTTTCTCGCCATCACCCGCCTCGGCGAGACGGTCACCGCCATGAAGCTGGCGATGGTCGGCTGCGACGTGGGGACGATTTTTGCCATCATGGCGATCCTCGCCCGCGACGGCCTGCCGCGCGAGCGGGTGCTGATCTATGCCTGGCATCCGCTGCCGATCTGGGAGTTCGCCGGCAACGGCCATGTCGACGTCGCGGCGATTGCGCTGATGTGCATCGCCATGCTGCTGGCGCTCGACGGACGCCGCGCCCTCGCCGGGATCGCGCTGGCCATGAGCGCGCTGATCAAGCCGTTCGCGCTCGTCATCACGCCGGCGCTGTGGCGCCGCTGGGATTTTCGCATGCCGCTCGCCTTCGTCGCCATGGTCGTTGTCTGCTATCTGCCGTATCTCGGCGTCGGGAAAAAGGTCTTCGGCTTTCTCGGCGCCTACGGCGACGAGGAGGGCTACGGCGACGGCTGGGGCTTCTTCCCGGTCGCCCTGTTGCGGGCGCTCGGCCTGCCGTCGCCGAACGGCTTCGTCTATCTGCTCGTCGCGCTGGCGATCCTGGCGGCGCTGGCAGCTCGCATTGCCCTGCGGCCACCGCGGGACAAGGGAGAGCCGGAGGCCGAGATCCTGCTGGCGAGCGCCTTCATCCTCCTGGTCTCGCCGCACTACGCCTGGTACTTCGCCTGGATGCTGCCGCTGCTGTGCCGGGTGGTCTACGTCCCGCTGCTCTACGTGACGCTGGCGAGCTTCGTGTTCTATCTCGACGAGGTCATCGGGGCGGGCGCCTATTTCAAGGCGGGGCTCGTCCTTTACGGCGGCTTCGCGGTCCTTGCCGTCATCGACCTGATGACCCGTTCCAGACAATCACTCGTCAGGAGGCCCGCATGAGCGCCGATCCCGCCGCACAATCGGTCGTCGATCCGCGACGCTATTTCGAGAAGGCCGGGCCCGACCGCCGCGCGACGGCCGAGCGCGATCCGGTCTGCCTCTATCTGGAGACCACCAATCGCTGCAACCTGCCGTGCACCACCTGTCCGCGCACCTACGAGGAGCTCGAGCCGCCCGCCAATATGAGCTTCGAGCTGTTTCGAAAAATCGTCGACCAGTATCCGAGAATCGCCCGGGTGGTGCTGCACGGGATCGGCGAGCCCTTGATGGTGCCGAACCTGCCGCGCATGATCCGCTATCTCAAGGAGCGCGGCACCTACGTGCTGTTCAACACGAACGGCACCCTGCTCAACGAGCGCCGCGGCCGCGACCTGATCGAGAGCGGCCTCGATGAGCTGCGGGTCTCGCTTGATGCCGCCGAGCCGGAAGCTTTCCTGAAAGTTCGCGGCAAGGATTCGTTTGCGAAGATCGTGCGAAACGTGCGCGAGTTCCGCGCCCTGCAGCGCGCAGCAAGCGCCGACAAGCCGCGCGTCTCGCTGTGGCTCACCGGGCTGAAGGAGACGCTTGGCGAGTTGCCCGCCTTCGTCGATCTCGCCCACGAGATCGACGTGCCGGAGGTGCACCTGCAGCGCCTCGTCTATTTCGCCGGCGGCCAGGGGCTGGCGCGTCCCGACCAGGCGCTGTTCGAGAGCGTGGACGCGGACGAGCAGAAGCTGATCGCCGAGGCGCAGGCGCGCGCCGAAGCGCACGGCATCCTGTTCGACGCCTCCGGTGCCACCGAGCCCGGTACCAGCTTGAAGCGCGCCGACGATGCGCGGCCGTGGTCGCTGTGCACGCGGCCGTGGACGCTGATGTATTTCACCGCCCACGGCCGGGCGCTGCCGTGCTGCATCGCGCCGTTCTCGATGCGCGGCTACGACGCCTTCACGCTCGGCGATGCCACCCAGCAGTCGCTGCGCGAAATCTGGAACGGCGACGCATACCAGAAATTCCGCGGCGGGCTGCTCGGCAATTCGCCGCCGGCGGCCTGCGAGAATTGCGGCTTGCGCTGGAGCCTTTAGAGCATGGCGAGCCTGCCCAGCGCTGCCGTCGCCCTGGTCATTCCGGTGATCGACGAGGGCGAGACCATCTTCGACGTGGTGCGTGCGGTGCCGCGCGAGGCAGTCGCCGAGGTCCTGGTGGTCGACGGCGGCAGCCGCGACCAGACGGTGGCGCGGGCGCGTGCGGCCGGCGCCAGCGTGCTCATCGAGCCGCGCTCGGGCTATGGCGCCGCCTGCCTCGCCGGCGCCCGCGCTGCGGCGGCAGAACGCACGGTCATCGCCTTCATCGACGGCGACGGCAGCGACGACCCGGCCGAGCTCACGCGTCTGGTGGCGCCGATCATTTCCGGCGAGCAGGACTTCGTCATCGGCTCGCGCGCCCGCGGCGACCGCGAGCCCGGCAGCATGGGGCGCCACCAGCTCGTCGCCGGCCGGCTGGCCGGCCTTGCCATCAGAACGCTCTACGGGGTGCGCTATACCGACATGTGCCCGCTGCGCGCGATCCGCCGCGACCTGCTGGAGCGGCTCGCCATGCGCGAGCGCAGCTATGGCTGGAATCTCGAGATGCAGATGCGCGCCGCGCGCGCCGGCCTGCGCGTGCTGGAGATCCCGGTCCGCCACCGCCACCGCGCCGGAGGCGCTTCCAAGGTGGCGGGCAGCCTGAAGGGGACCGTGAAGGCAAGCTGGCAGCTGGCCTCGACCTTCGTGCGCATCGCCACCGAGATGCGGTAGGGAATTGATACGGAATGTCTTGGTCAGGCAGAATGTCTCGGCGTCGTGGCCGGCTCGTAGGGTGGGCAAATCGCCAGGCACGGCAGGTGATATTTGGTGATGCATTGCGGGCGATTTGCCCACGCGGTACCACGCGGGTGCGGACCGCGTGGGCAAAATCCACGCACGGCCTGCGCGCCGATTTTCCGTCTGCGTTAGATTTTGCCCACCCTACGATTGCTATCGCGTATGACGAGAATCTGCCGCGGGCTCCCACCTCTCCCCGCGTGCGGGGAGAGGTCGGCCCGGCGGAGCGCAGCGAAGCCGGGGCGGGTGAGGGGGCATCGCCGCGCAACGTGCTGGCGCGAATCGCCGCAAGAGCCCCTCACCCCGACCCTCTCCCCGCGAAGAGCGGGGAGAGGGAGAAGAGGCGCCGAGCTCGCGGCGAGTTACATGGAGATACCAGCATGTCCGCAGCAAAACTCCCCGGCATCCAAGCCTGCGTGTTCGATGCCTACGGCACGCTGTTCGATTTCGCCTCGGCGGCGAAGCGCTGCCGCGACGTGCTGGGCGACGACGTCGACCGGCTCGCCGCGCTGTGGCGCGACAAGCAGCTCCAGTACACCTGGCTGCGCACGCTGCAGGGCCGGCACGCCGATTTCTGGCAGGTCACCGGCGACGCGCTCGACTTCGCCCTGGAGACGCTCGCGATCGACCAGCCGGGGCTGCGCGAGCGCCTGATGTCGCTCTATCTGGCGCTGGACGCTTTTCCGGAAGTTACCGAGACGCTGGCGCGGCTGAAGGCGGCCGGGTTCCCCACCGCAATCCTGTCCAACGGCTCGCCGAAAATGCTGGCTGCGGCGGTGACCGGCGCCGGGCTCAACGGGCTTCTCGACCATGTGCTGTCGGTCGAGGAGGTCGGCGTCTACAAGACCCATCCGAGGGTCTATCAGCTCGCCGTCGACCGGCTCGGCGTGCCCGCCGCAGTCATATCGTTCCAGTCGTCGAACGGCTGGGACGCGTATGCGGCGTCCGCCTTCGGCATGCGGGTCGTGTGGTGCAACCGCTATGGCCAGCGTCCCGAGCGGCTTCCCGGCAGGCCCGACCACGAGATCCGCTCGCTCGTCGAATTGCCGGCGCTGCTCGGCATCGCCTCATGAATTGCCGGTGACCCGCAGGATCGTCTCGATCACCGCATTGGCGGCGCCGGAGACCGCGCGCCAGACGATGTTGAGGTCGGTGCCCATGAGGTCGCCGAGGAGCGGCAGGAGCAGGAGCAGCGCGATGAGGATCAGCATCCCGTAGCGCTCGAGCCGCGCCAGCGGGATCGCCAGAAAATTCGGCAGCACGCCGACCGCAATGCGGCCGCCGTCGAGGGGCGGCAGCGGCAGCAGGTTGAACATTGCCAGCACCACGTTGATGATCAGCGCGTTGGCCAGGTTCACCTTGACCCAGAAGGCGGCACCTGCCGGCACGTAGTCGACCAGATGGAAGGCGAGCGCCGCGATGACCGCGAGTACCAGGTTCATCGCCGGCCCGGCTGCCGCGACCAGCACCATGTCGCGGCGCGGATGGCCGAGCGCTGCGAAATTCACCGGCACCGGCTTGGCATAGCCGAACACGAACGGCGAGCGCGCCAGCAGCAGCATGGCGGGCAGCAGAATGGTGCCGAACAGATCGACGTGCCTGATAGGGTTCAGGCTGACCCGGCCGAGCTTTTCCGCCGTGTCGTCGCCGAGCAGCCGCGCCACGTAGCCATGCGCCGCCTCGTGGAAGGTGATCGCGATGATCACCGGGATGATCCATGTCGAGAACTTATAGGCAATGGTGACGTATTGCTGGTCCATGCGGTTCCCCGGCCGTTGCGGGGACTTTCTATAGGGCGGCCATCCGGCAGCCAAGCGGCCAGCCCAGTCGACGTCGCGGATGTCGCAGGAAGGTCATGAGGGGTCGACGTCACCCAGACACCCGGACCGCGACCGGCGGTGCCGCATCGCGATCCGGGCTCGCATCAGGTGGGGACGGGCGCGAGGCCCGTCCCCCGGGACGCCCCACCGCAGGAGTCAATGCCGGGCAGCATCCGGCGGAGCGCCCCGATCACATTCAGGCATTGCCGAGCGGCAGCGCGACGAATTTCGTCGCGTCGCCGGACTTGACCCGCATCAGCACCGAGCGCTTGCCCTGGGCGGCGACGTCCTTGAGCGCGGAACGGACGTCGGCCGGGGTCGCGACCGTCTTGCCGCCGACGTCGAGGATCACGTCGCCGGCGCGAAAGCCGCGGTCGGCTGCCTTGCCGCCCGCCTCGACCTCGGTGACCACCACGCCCTGGCCGCCGGCGCCCGCCACGCTGCCGGCCGGTGCGAGCGACAGGCCGAGATGCGGGACCGTCGTTCCCGACGAGTCGCGCTCCTCGGTGTCGGCTTTCGCCTCACGCTGGTTGGGCAGCTCGCCGAGCGTCAGCGACATGCTCTTCTGCTCGCCCTTGTGCAGCACGCCGAGGCTGACCGAGCTTCCCGGCATCATCGCGCCGATGCGCCGAGCGAGCTCGCGGGCGTCCTTGATCTCCTTGCCGTCGACGCTGGTGATCACGTCGCCGGCCTGGATCCCGGCCTTGGCGGCGGGGCTGCCCTCCTGCGGCTCGGCGACCAGCGCGCCTTCGGCCTTCTTCAGGCCGAGGCTGTCGGCGATGTCGGCGGTCACCGGCTGGATCTGCACGCCGATCCAGCCGCGGGTCACCGTGCCCTTGTCCTTGAGCTCGGCGACGACCGTCTTCACCGTGTCGGCGGGGATCGCGAAGGCGATGCCGACCGAGCCGCCCGACGGCGAGAAGATCGCGGTGTTGACCCCGATCACGTTGCCGTTCACGTCGAAGGTCGGTCCGCCGGAATTGCCCTTGTTGACCGGGGCGTCGATCTGCAGGAAGTCGTCATAGGGGCCGGCGCCGATGTCACGGCCGCGCGCCGACACGATGCCGGCAGTCACCGTCCCGCCGAGGCCGAACGGATTGCCGACCGCGACCACCCAGTCGCCGATGCGCGGCGTGCCGTCGGCGAGCTTCACGTAGGGAAAGCTGCCGCCGTCGACCTTGATCAGCGCCAGGTCGGTCTTCGGATCGGTGCCGATCACCTTGGCGGTGTAGATCTTCGAAATCATTGGTGGTGACCTGCACGGACGCCGCGTGGTCGACCACGTGATTGTTGGTCACCGCATAGCCGTCGGACGAGATGAAGAAGCCGGAGCCTTCTCCGGTGATCGCCTGCCGGCCACGGGGCGTGCTCGGCATGTTGGGCATATCCTGCATGTCGGGCATGCCGAACTGGCGGAAGAATTCTTCGAACGGCGATCCGCGACGGTTGGGCGCGCTGTCACGGTTGTCGTTGCGGCTGAGATGCTGGCCGAAATCCTGGTCGATCTTGACGCGGACCGAGATCACTGCCGGCGTCACCTTCTCGACGATGTCGGCGAAGCCGACCGGCTTCTGGCCGCTGTCGACGGTCTGCGCCGTCGCGGAGAACGCCGGCGGGACGACGTTGAGATGGCTGCCCGGGCCCGCGGCGAGCACCGCGATGCCGATCGCGGCGACCGAGCCGAGCAGCGTGAGGCGACGCGGTGTGAGCACCTTGCGCGTCGGAGCGGACTTGTTGATTTCCGTCATGTCGGTTTTTCCATCCTGCGATTGGGCGCGCCTGACGGCCACTGGTGACCCAGGCTTCTCGACCGACTACATGGACATTGCGCCTTACGGCGTCCTTTCGACCCGATTAAAAGATCGTAAGGTCGTGCCAATCGCCGCAAAGGCGCGACAAACAGCCGGCTGATGCGGGGATTCGCCGCACGTTCAACAAGACAAGATTCAACAAGACAAGATTGAACAAGAGGCGGCTCAACAGGGATCGGGAGGACTCCAGCCGGCGGCGAGCATCCGGCCGCGGAATCGTGAATACAGGTGATTTGCCGGAACGAAGCAGCCGCGTTAGCGTTTGGCGATCGTTGAAAAGGTCGTCGAGCCCGGCGGAGCCGTACGTGCAGCAGCTTCGAGCAGCCGACCGCGTGACGCAGGTCGATACCGCCGCGCCGCGCATCGTGGTGATGGGCGGCGGAATTCGGCGGGCTGTCGGCCGCCAAAGGGCTGGCGCGCACCCGTGCCGATGTCGTCGTCATCGACGAGCGCAACTACCATCTGTTCCAGCCGCTGCTCTACCAGGTGGCGACCGCCGGGCTGTCGCCGGCCGATATCGCGGCCCCCATCCGCGGCATTCTGGCGCGCCAGAAGAACACCCGGGTGATGCTCGGCCAGGTGACAGGGATCGACGTCGCCGGCCGCGCCGTGAAGCTCGGCGATCGGCGCGTGCCCTACGACTACCTGGTGGTCGCGACCGGCGCCCGTCACGCCTATTTCGGTCACGACGAATGGGCACCCGTCGCACCCGGCCTGAAGAAGATCGACGACGCCACCAGGCTCAGGCGAAAAATCCTGCTCGCCTTCGAGCTCGCCGAGAACGAGCCGGACGCCGACGAGCGCCGCCGGCTGATGACTTTTGTGGTGGTGGGCGGCGGCCCGACCGGCGTCGAGATGGCCGGCGCCATCGCCGAGCTCGCCAAGGTGGCGCTGGCCGGGGATTTTCGCGCCATCGATCCAAAAATGTCGAAAATCATCCTGGTCGAGGCCGGCCCGCGGGTGCTTCCGGCCTTTCCCGAGCATCTGTCCGAGGTGGCGCGGCGGTCGCTGCAGCATCTCGGCGTCGACGTGCGGCTCGCAACCGCGGTCACCCGGTGCGACGCCGACGGGGTCACGGCGGGGACCGAGCGGATCGAATGCCGCACCATCGTCTGGGCGGCGGGCGTGGCGGCCTCGCCGGCGGCGCAATGGCTTGATGCGGCGCACGACCGCAACGGTCGCGTCGTGGTGAACCGCGATCTCACCCTGCCGGGCCACCCGGAGATCTTCGTGATCGGCGATGCCGCGCAGGTTCTCGACGACGCCGGCAAGCCGCTGCCCGGTCTCGCCCCGGTCGCCAAGCAGCAGGGCGCCTATGTGGCCAAGGCGCTGCGCGCGCGTCTCGCCGCGGCCGCGCCGCCGTCGCCGTTCCGCTACCGCAATGTCGGGAATCTGGCGACCATCGGGCGCACCGCCGCGGTGGTCGACTTCGGCTTCATCCGGCTGACCGGGTTCGTCGCCTGGCTGGTGTGGTGCGTGGCGCACATCTTCTTCCTCATCGGCTTTCGCAACCGCATCGCCGTCGCGCTCGACTGGCTGTGGGCCTACCTCACGTTCCAGCGCGGCGCCCGGCTGATCACCGACGTGGAGGGGGAGAGCTGAGGGCGCCGTTCAGTAGGGTGGGCAAATCGCCCGCGATGACGGCGTAACCGGAATGATGCATTGCGCGATTTGCCCACGCGGTCGGGCCAACCGCGTGGGCAACGTCGGAACCCGTACCGTCCACCAAACAAATGCCGGGGCCGCCGTTGCCCACCCTACGATCCGTGCCGTAGGGTGGGCAAATCGCTCGCGATGACCGTGTATTGGGCTAATGTGTTGCGCGCGATTTGCCCACGCGGTCGGATCATGTTTGGCGGTTTCGCCGGCGCCATAGCGACCCGCTATCGATTCGGGAGCAACTCGGCATTTCTTCTCGACACTTCGCCGCTCCATTCTGGCCTCACGGATCGCGGATCGTCGCGAGCCCGAGCCAGGGAGGGTCGGATGCTTTCGTGTGCCAGAAAATTCTTCCTCGTCGCCTTGTCGGCGCTCGCCGTGATCCCGCTGGCACCGGCCGGCGCCCGGGCCGACGGCGACGACGGCATCGTCAGGGTGAAAAGCGCCTATTCGCTCGCCGAATCGGTTGCCCGCCTGAAGCAGGATGTCACCGCCAAGGGCATCAAATTCTTCCAGGAGATCGACCAGGCGAAGCTCGCCGCCGACGCCGGCATCGCGCTGCATCCCTCGACGCTCCTGGTGTTCGGCAATCCTCCGCTCGGCACCCAGTTCATGACCTCGAACCCGAATTCCGGCCTCGACTGGCCGGTGCGCCTCCTGGTGGTTCAGGACGCCAAGGGCGACGTCTGGGCCGTGTATACGGATTTCGCCTGGATCGCCCGCCGCCACGGCATCAAGGACCGCGAGGCGCAGTTCAACATGGCGTCCGGCGTCATCGCCTCCATCACGTCGAGCATCGCCGTCAAATAGATCCGCCGACCGGACAGACCTGGCGTCATCGGAACGATGCCCGCCCGATGACGTCGCCCTCATGCGCGCGGAGGCCCCGATGGGTACCGAGAAATTCGACGTCCTGATCCTCGGCGGCGGCAATGCCGGAATGGGGGTCACGGTGCCGACGCGCGAGGCCGGCCTGTCGGTCGCTATGGTCGAGGCGCGGGAGCTCGGCGGCGTCTGTCCCAATCGCGGCTGCACCCCGAAGAAGGTGTTGGTCGCGGCGGCGCACGCGCTGCATGAGATCGAGCAGGCAAAGGTCCATGGCATTGCGCTCGACCGGCCGCGGCTGGATTGGGCGGCGCTGATCGACCGCGAGAAGGCGATGGTGAAAGACATTCCCGACCGCCTCGGCGGCCTGATGGACAGGCGCGGCGTCAGGGTGCTGCGCGACCGCGCGCGCTTCGTCGGCCCGAATGCGGTCCGGGTCGGCGAGCGCACGATCGAGGCGAAGCACATCGTCATCGCCACCGGGTCAAAGCCGCGGCCGCTGCCGATCCCCGGCGCCGACCTGATGATCACCTCCGACGAGGTGTTGGGCGAACGGACGCTGCCGAAGGAGGTGGTGTTCGTCGGCGGCGGCGTGATCGCGCTCGAGTTCGGTCACGTCTATGCGCGGGCCGGCGCCAAGGTCACGATCCTCGAGGTACTGCCGCGCCTGCTGCCGGCGGTGGACGCCGACGCGGTCGAGCAGATCCGCCGCGAGAGCGAGCGCATCGGGATCGCCATCCATACCGGCGTCAAGGTCGAGAGAATCGAGACATCCGGCGATCGCCTGCGCGTCGTCTTCGCAGAGGACGGGCGCGAGCACGCCGCCGCCGCCGACCGCGTGGTCAACGGGGCCGGGCGCATCCCCGACATCGATACGCTCGATCTCGATGCCGGCGGGGTCGAGCATGCGAGCGGCCGCGTGCCCACCGACGCTTATCTGCGCTCCATATCGAATCCGGCGGTGCATCTGTGCGGCGATGTGCTGTCCACGTCGCCGCAGCTCTCGCCGATCGCCACCTACGAGGGGCGTATCGTCGGGCGCAACATCGTCGAAGGCCCCAAATACCAGCCGGACTATGCGGGCATCCCGTCCTGCATCTACACCGTGCCGGCGCTCGCGAGCGTCGGCGTGACCGAAGCCGCCGCCCGCGAAAAGGGGTTCCGCGTCAAGGTCTCGGTGAGCCGGATGGGCGACTGGCTCTCCGCCAGGACGTTCGGCGAGACACTGGCCTGGGCCAAGGTGGTGGTGGACGAGGGCACTGACAAGATACTCGGCGCGCATCTGGCAGGCCATTCCGGCGAGGAGCTGATCCACCTCTTCGCCTTCGCAATGGCGCACGGGATCACGGCGCGACAAATCCGCGACACCGTCTTCGCCTTCCCGACGTTTTCCGCCGACATCAAGAACATGCTGTAGCGCACGGCCTGTCGGCCGAGCTTTGCGTGATGGCCGGGCTCGTCCCGGCCATGGGCGTTTCGGCCAGCAGGCAAGACACGGATGCGCGGAGCATGACACCACGACGACATCGGCCAGCCCCAAGATAGCTCCCCGCTATGGAGACGAGAGCGAGCCGGCATTTCCGTTCCCGGCGGTCTTGGCCGATCCTCGCGTTGCTACGGCCCACCCCGCGGCCGGTCCAACAGAGGAGCCAAACATGTTCAATCGCATCGTGAGCGGCCGCGCGCTCGGCCGCACCCTGGTTCTCGCCGGCACGCTTGCCGCCTCCACCGCCATCTCATCCGCGGCGTTCGCCGGCGGGTGCCCGGCAGACCAGGTCAAGGCCGACGTCCGCATGCCGGTCTCGACGCCCGCCAAAGGCGTGACCGACACCGTGCTGGCGTCGATCGATCTCGCCAAGGAGCCGGTGAAGCTCGCAAATCACCTGCAGCGCGTCCGCAAGCTGGTGATCCAGCCGGGCGGCGTCGTTCCCTGGCACAGCCACACCGACCGGCCGGCGCTGATCTACATCATAGAAGGCGAGATCGTCGAGTATGCGAGCAACTGCGCGGTGCCGATCGTGCACAAGGCCGGCGACGTCCGCGCCGAGACCCAGGGCACCTCGCACTGGTGGCAGAACCACGGCGACAAGACCGTCACGCTGTTGTCCTTCGACATCCTGCACGACGGCAACGACCATCACATGTGACGGCCGCCCGTCCCCGCCCCCGTCCCAGCGGTGGCGCCCCGGTCCGCGCGGGGCGTCACCTTGCACCACCGCAGCCCGCTCGATCTGCCTCTTGAATTGGGATCCGCCATGGAGATGCATCAGATCCGTTATTTTCTGGCCGTCGCCGAGGAGCTCAACTTCACCCGGGCGGCGGAAAAGTGCCATGTCAGCCAGCCCTCGCTCACCCGGGCGATCAAGCTGCTGGAGGACGAGCTCGGCGGGCCGCTGTTCCATCGCGAGCGGGCGAATACTCATCTCTCCGAGCTCGGCCGCATGGTCCATCCCAACCTGGCAAAGCTGCTCGCCGAATCGTTGCAGGCCAAGCAGGTCGCCCAGCAGTTCAAGAAGCTCGCCAAGACCACCCTGAAGCTCGGCGTCATGTGCACGATCGCGCCGAACCAGCTGATCGACCTGTTTGCCCGGCTGAGGACGCACCATCCCGGGATCGAGCTCGAGCTCACCGGCGCCAGCGCCCGCGAGCTCAACGACCGGCTGCTCGACGGCGCCCTCGAGGTGGCGATCTTCTGCCTGCCCGACGACGAGGGCGACGAGCGGCTCAGCCTCACCCCGCTGTTCCGCGAGCAGATGATGATCGTCGTCCATCCCGACCACCCGTTCGCCGCCAGGAACGGCGTGGCCGTAAAGGATCTCGACGGCGAGGCCTATCTCAACCGGGCGAACTGCGAGTTCCGCGGCTATGCGGGAGATCTGTTTCGCGAGCAGGGCATCTCCTGCCCGGCGGTCTATCGCAGCGACCGCGACGACTGGATCATCGCCATGGTGGTGGCGGGTCTCGGCTTCGCCCTCATGCCGGAGACCTGCATCGCCCATCCCGGCGTCGTGGCGCGGCCGCTGGTCGAGCCGGAGTTCTGGCGCCAGATCAATCTGGTCACCGTGCGCGGCCGGCCGCATTCGCCCGCCGTCGGTCTGCTCGCCCGCGAGGCGATGCGGGTCAAGTGGCACCGCTCCGCGCCCGCCGGCCAGCCCGCCGCCGGCCGCGTCGTCGTCGGCGCATCTGCCGCGGCGGCGATGGCCTCGTGAGGCGCTCTCAGCGCACCGCTTTCGCCCATTTCTCCGCCCAGGCGGTGAGCGGCGCCATGTGGGCGAGGAGCTCGCGGCCGAGCGCGGTCAGCGCATAGCCCTCGTCGGGCCGGACCTCGACCAGCGCGGTCTTGCGCAGCGCGCCCAGACGCTGGTTGAGCACGCTCGGCGACAGCCCGCCGCAGGCCTCCTGCAGCGCCCGGAAGGTGAGCGGCGCCCCGCGCAGCTCCCAGATGATGCGCAGCATCCAGCGCTGCCCGACGAGGTCGATCAGCGCCATGATCGGCCGCCCGCTGCGCGATCCGCGCACCGGCCGTCCGGGTTTCGGGATTGCTGCGGCCATGTGCAAACCCTTTGCCGATCGCCGGCGAGGATAGGGCTTGTGCTTCGAAAACAGAAGCAGTATGTCATGCTACGAAAATAGTAGCATGGAGGGCGACAGATGACCGCTCGCGTGGCGCCGGCCGAGCGTCCCTATGCGGCCGACATGGAGGAGACGCTGGCGCGGCTGATGCCGCCCGGCGTCGAGCCGCTCATCCTGTTCCGCACGCTGGCGCGCGATGAGCGGCTGTTTCGCCGGCTGATGGCGGGCGGGCTGCTCGACAAGGGCACGCTGACGCTGCGCGAGCGCGAGATCGCCATCGACCGCACCTGCGCGCGCTGCGGCGCCGAGTACGAATGGGGCGTGCACGTCGCGCTGTTCGCCGATCGCGTCGGCTTCGGCGAGGCGGAGCGGCGCGCCACGCTCGCGCCCGGCGCGGCCACCTGCTGGAGCCCGCGCGAGCGCCTGATCGTGCGCCTGGTCGACAGCCTGCACGAGACCTCCGACATCGACGATGGGCTGTGGGGTGAGCTCGCCGCGACGTTTCGCGACGAGCAGCTGATCGAGCTCATCATGCTCGCCGGCTCCTACCACACGGTGTCGTTCCTGGTGAACGCGCTGCGCCTGCCGCGCGAGCCGTTTGCGCCGGAATTTCCCAAACTGTAGGGTGGGCAACGGCGGCCTCGGCATTTGTTTGATGGACGATATGGCTGCCGCCGTTGCCCACGCGGTGAAGCGTTCTTGGCCCGACCGCGTGGGCAAATCGCGGGCGATGCATCAATCCGCTCGCCCGTCATTGCCGGCGATTTGCCCACCCTACGGACCTGGCATCCTCAGCCGGAGCGCCAGGATCGCCGCTGCTGCGAGCGCCGCCGCGATGCCGGCGACGCAAGCGGCCCAGCCGAAACGGTCGAACAGCTGCCCGAGCACGGCGCTGCCGACGAGCCCGCCGAGGAAATAGCTCGCCAGATAGATGCCGCTGGCCGCGCCGCGATCCGCGGTCGCCGCCCGGCTGACGAATCCGGTGGCGGTCGCCTGCGCGAAGAAGGTCCCGACCGCGATCAGCACCATCCCGGCGAGCACGGCGCCGAGGTTGGGGACGAGCAGCAGCGGCAGGCCGAGCCCCGGCGACCGCGAGCGCGGCCCACAGCGTCGGCCGGGTGCCGAAGCGGGTGACCGCATTGCCCGCCAGCAGGGTGGTGACGATCGAGGGCAGGAAGACCAGATAGACGAAGCCGAGATCCATCCGGGAGAGCGACAGCGGCGGGCGCACCAGGACGAAGTTCACATAGGTGAAGGTGCCGATGAAGACGAACAGGATGCAGAAGCCGATGGCGAAGGCCGACGCGCAGCGGCGGGTTGGCGAGATGCTCGCGCCAGGCGGCGAGCGGCGAGCGGCGCGGCGCGCCCATGTCGTCCATCGGCGGCGTGCGGCCGATGGTGACGGTGACCAGCGCCGCGCCCGCCAGGTTGAGCGCGGCGAAGAAATAGAAATTCTGCGCCAGCCCGAGATGGTCGGCGATTCCGGCGGACACCAGCCGGCCGATCAGGTTGCTGGCGACGTTGCCGGTGATGTAGGCGGCGAACGCGCCCCGGCATCGGTGGCGCTGCATTGCTCGCCCAGATAGGCGAGCGTGAGCGTGAAGGCCGACGCCATGCACAGGCCCTGGGCGACGCGCAGGACGGTGAAGGTTGTGAGATCCGGCGCCACCGCCAGCAGCGCCGTGGGGATCGCCAGCACGACCAGGCTCATGAGGATGCCGAGCCGGCGGTCGATCCAGTGGCTGAAGAAGGCGACGCCGAGGCCGGCGACCGCCATGCCCATGGTGCTGGCATTGACCGCAAAGCCCATGGCGGCGGGCGACACTCCATAGGTCCTGGCGAGCGACGGCAGGATCGCCTGGGTGGCGAACAGGTCGACCACGGTGAGAAAGGCGGTCGTCCCGATGACGAAGTTGCGCAGCAGCCCAACCGGCGCGTGCCGGCGGGCGGCGATGTCGCCGGTGTGCGTCATGTGGGTCATGATGCGTGGTCCTGTTTGGCCGTCGCGCGGCCGTGTAAGAGGCCCAGCATCGCCACCGCGCGTCGCCAAGGGAAATGCCGGCTTGCTCTAGGGTCGATAGCGCTGGGCTATGTGCGGGTTCGTAGGATGTGTTGAGCACTTAGCGAAGCCCATCGATTGATTGCCCGTGGCATTGATGGGTTTCGCCTTCGGCTCGACGCATGCTACGGGCGCGTTCCATAGCTGTCGGATATGGACGAGGTAGCCAAACGGTATGAGCTGCGACCGCCCGGCGGACTACTCTTCGGCCGGTGCATCCGCATCCGCGGACGCCGAGAATGAAGCTCCATGACGTCTGCACCGCTTGCCGAGCTCCACGATACGTTCGTTCGCTGCCGGGACATGGACGCCCCGCTCGGCGAACGCCTCGATGCCTATTCGGACGCGATCAGAAAGCTGATCCCCGACTATGCGGATGCCGTCGATCGTCTGGTGGCGAGGCTGGAAGCCGGGCAGGCCGGAGCCAGCGCGCCGCAGCCCGGCGAGCCGATGCCGCCGTTCGTCCTTCCCGACGAGACCGGTCGCTTGGTCGGCCTCGCGGATCTGACGCGCGGCGGGCCCGCCGCGATCACGTTCCACCGCGGCCACTGGTGCCCGTGGTGCCGCATCAGCGCCGGCGCGCTCGCCGCGCTCGGCGACGACCTCGCGCGCCTTGGCGCCCAGGCCGCCGCGATCGTGCCCGAGCGCCAACAGTTTTCGGCGCAGTTCAAGGCGGATACGCGCTCGCCGTTCCCGGTTCTGAGCGACCTCGACAACGGCTATGCGCTCTCCCTCGACCTTGCCGTCTGGGTCGGTCCCGACCTCGAGCGTCTGCTCGCGTCCTACGGCCGCTCGCTGCCCGATTATCAGGGCAGCGACGCCTGGCTGCTGCCGATTCCCGCGACGTTCGTGGTCGGCCGCGACGGCGTGGTGGCGGCGCGTTTCGTCGATCCGGATTTCCGCCGGCGTGCGGCGATCGAGCAGCTGATGGCCGCGCTCGAGGCGGCGTGTTGAATTGAAAATGTAGGATGGGCAAATCGCCTGGTCCGACGGCGCAACTCGGACAAACATCGCCGGCGATTTGCCCACGCGGTGATGCGGATCGGTCCGACGGCGTGGGCAAAATCGCCCGTGAGATCTATGGCGATCGCATCTGCTGCGGGGTGGGCGATTTTGCCCACCCTACGCAACGATCCTCACTCCGCCGCCTCGCGCATGTCGGGCATCTGCTCGTGCAGGATGACGCCCTCGAGCGGATCGAAGTCGCGCTCCCAGGGTTTCTGCTCGACCGCCTGCCGCGTCGCCAGATAGCCGGCCTCCCAGCGCCGACCGATCCCTGCGGGGGTGAAGTCGATGTCCTTGGTGTGGTTCTCGTTGTCGAGCCGCGGCGCCAGCAGGCGCACCACGTGCATGCGGGTCAGGCAGCCAAGGCTGGCGAGCGCGCGGAGCTCGGGGTCCTGGCGCTTATCCTCGGGCACGTGTTTCGCGAGCTCCCCGATCACGTGACGCAGCCGGTGGATCTGGCGCTGGCGGGAGATGTGGCTCGCCACCCGGCTGGAATACTGGATGTCCTTCTGCCGGTGCAGCACCTCCCACATGGTGTCGGGCTCCGGCCCGGTCGGGTTCCACATGTGAACCGCGAAGATCAGCGAGTTCTTCCGGGGATTGTCGTCGAAGATCGCCTCGGTCGGGGTGTTCGAGAGGATGCCGCCGTCCCAGTAGAGCTCGCCGGCAATCCGCACCGCCGGAAACGCCGGCGGCAGCGCACCCGACGCCAGGATGTGGCTGACACCGATCTCCCCGTCGCGGCTGTCGAAATAATGCATGTCGCTGGTGCGCACATGGGCGGCGCCCACGGTGAGCCTCGGCTTGCATTCGTTCATCAGCGAGAAATCGGCGAGCTCGAGCAGCGTCTTGCGCAGAGGCTCGGTCGAGTAGTAGCCGGCGCGGTCGGCGCCGAGCGGAAAATGCGTGCCGAGAAAGGCCAGCGGATTGGGTTTGAAGAACGCCGGGATGCCGCCCAGCAGGGTAGTCCAGTAGTTTTGCGCGTCGGCCACGCCCGGCCAGAGCGAGGCGGCGCTCCACGACGGGCTCGGCAGCATCCGGCGCCAAAACTCCTCCAGCCGGGGCAGGCGGTTCTCGACGGCATTGCCGGCGATCAGCGCCGCATTGATCGCCCCGATCGAGGTTCCGATGATCCAGTCAGGCTCGATGCCGGCCTCGTGCAGCGCCTGGTAGACCCCCGCCTGGTAGGCGCCGAGCGCCCCGCCGCCCTGGAACACCAGGACGGTCTGGCGCTCGCTCGCCGGCTTGTCGAGGGAGCCGGTGCGGGCGCGCTGGCCCGCCGCGATGGCGGATATGCTGGTCATGAAAAATATCCTTCCGGTGAAGATCGATTGCGTTGTCGGCTTCGGTGCTCCAAGCGATCAATGTGCGGTCCAGCCGCCGTCCACGGGGAGCGCGATGCCGGTGATCGACGCTGCTGCGTCGCCGGCGAGAAAGACCGCGAGCGCGCCCAGCTCCTCGACCGTGGCAAAACGCTTGTTGGGCTGCTGGGCGAGCAGCACGTCGCGGATGACCTGATCGCGCGCAATGCCATGCGCCTTGGCCTGCGCCTCGATCTGCGCCTCGACCAGCGGCGTCAGGACATAGCCCGGGCAGATGGCGTTGCAGGTGATGTTTTCCTCGGCGGTCTCCAGCGCCACCACCTTGGTGAGGCCGACCATGCCGTGCTTGGCCGCCACATAGGCAGCCTTGAACGGCGAGGCGACGAGGCCGTGCGCCGATGCCACGTTGATGATGCGGCCGAACTTGTTGCGTCGCATCGCCGGCAGCGCCAGCCGCATCGTGTGGAAGGCCGAGGAGAGGTTGATCGCCAGGATCGCGTCCCACTTGTCGATCGGAAACTGGTCGACCGGCGCCACGTGCTGGATGCCCGCATTGTTGACCAGCACGTCGAGCCTGCCGAATTTTTCCAGCGCCAGGTCGATCATTTGTTCGATCGCCGCCGGGCTCGTCATGTCGGCCGGCGAATAGAGCGCGTCGACGCCGAACTCCGCGGCGATCGCGCTCCGCGTTCCGGCGATCTCCTCGGCGCGGCCAAAACCGTTGAGGATCACCGCCGCGCCGGCGGCCGCCAGCGCCCGGGCGACGCCGAGGCCGATGCCGCTGGTCGACCCGGTGACGATCGCGACCCGCCCGTCGAGCTGACGATTTTCGGCGGCGGCGTACTGTCTGGTCTGGATGTTCATGGAAAAATCCTCTCCGGCTGGCCGCATGGTCCGTTGCTTCGATCGCACTCTGGCGCCACGCCGGGAGCCGGGGAAATGCCGGCTCGCTACTGTATCGATAGGGAGGCGCTATCGCCGGTGGGACGTCGAGTGGGCAGCGTGCCGGTCACATTGACGCTTTCCGGCGTCGGGCGAACAAGCTAGCATTGCGGCGTTGCAACATGACGGTTCATTGCGGCGGGCGCGCCTGGGGCGGCCGGCGGTGGATCCACGAATCCGAACAAGCAGAACAATTACTGGGCCAGTCGGGTACTCCTGTGGAAATGCACCAGGTCAGGTACTTTTTGGCCGTCGCCGAGGAGCTCAACTTCACGCGTGCGGCCGAGAAGTGCAACGTCGCGCAGCCGTCGCTCACGCGCGCCATCCGCCAGCTCGAGGCCGAACTCGGCGGCGACCTGTTTCGCCGCGAGCGGCCGCATGCCCAGCTCACCGAGCTCGGCGAGCGCATGTTCCCGCTGCTCAGGCAGTGCTACCAGAGCGCGGTCGGCGCCCGGTCGCTGGCCTCCTCGATCAAGAGCGGGGAGGTCGGCTCGCTGCGGCTGGCGCTGTCGCGGACCATCGATCTTGCGCTGCTGGTTCCCCATCTCGTCGAGCTGCAGCGGGCGTTCAAGGGACTGCAGCTGAAATTCCTGCGCGGCAGCGGCCCGGAGGTCGCCGAGCTCCTCAAGCAGGGGCAGGCCGAGCTGGCGATTGCCGCCGCGCTCGACGACAGCTGGGACCGGCTCGACCGCTGGCCGCTGTTCACCGAGGATTTTCTCCTGACCGCCAGCAGCCGGCATCCGCTGGCCGGCCGCTCGACCATCGGGCTCGGCGATCTGCGCCAGGAGCAATTGCTGCTGCGGACCTATTGCGAGCAGGCCGGCGAGCTCATCACGATCTTTCGCGACGGCGCGCTCGATGTCGATCGCGGCCATGAATTGACCTCGGAGCGCGATCTGATCGCCCTGCTCGAGGCGAATGTCGGCGTGGCGGTGGTTCCGCGCAGCGCCGCGACATCGGAAAAGCTGATGCGGGCGCCGGTCGAGGGCCTCGCCCTGCGGCGCACCGTCTATCTCTACGGCGTCGCCGGCCGCCAGCGCACCGCCGTCGCCACGACCGCGTGGAAGATGCTGCGCGGCGCCGACTGGTCGCGTGCCGTCACATCCTAAGGTGGGCAAGGGCGGCCGAGGCGTCATGTTTGATCGCGGCGCAACGACCCGCCTTTGCCCACGCGGGCAGGCCGACCGCGTGGGCAAGGCGGGCCCGGATCTGTACATATCAAACAAACGTCGGGGCCGCCCTTGCCCACCCTTGTATGGATCGTGTAGGGTGGGCGTGAACTGGATACTGGACGCCGACATCCGGTCGTTCTTCGATACGGTGAGCCAGGATTGGCTCATCCGGTTCGTGGAGCATCGGATCGGCGACCCGCGCATCATCCGCCTGATCCGCAAATGGCTCAAGGCGGGCATCCTCGAGGACGGGGTGGTGACGGTCAGTGACAGGGGAACCGGGCAGGGGTCGGTGATATCGCCGTTGCTCGCCAACATCTACCTGCACTACGTCATCGATCTCTGGGCCGAGCGCTGGCGACGGCACGAGGCCACGGGCGACATGATCATCGTGCGCTATGCCGACGACATCATCGTGGGCTTCCAGCACGAGAGGGACGCCCGGCGCTTCCTGGACGCGATGCGCGAGCGGTTGGAGAAGTTCACGCTGTCGCTACACCCGGACAAGACCCGTCTGATCGAGTTTGGCCGTTTTGCTTCGGCCAATCGCGCGCGGCGCGGGCTCGGTAAACCAGAAACCTTCAACTTCCTGGGCTTTACCTTCATTTGCGGCAAATCACGACGGGGCAAGTTCCAGCTCATACGGAAGACCCGGCGGGACCGCATGCGGGCGAAGCTCCAGGCGGTCAAGGAGGACCTGCGACGGCGCATGCACCAGCCGATCCCGGTGCAGGGGACTTGGCTGAACCATGTCGTCAGCGGCTACTTCAACTACCACGCAGTGCCGACCAACAGCCGCGCACTGTCCGCGTTCCGTCATCGCGTCATCATGCTCTGGCGGCGCGTGCTCCAGCACCGCAGCCAAACCGCGGAAATGACGTGGGAACGAATGCGGAGGCTGGCGAACGACTGGCTTCCCACACCGCGTATCCGACATCCCTGGCCCGCAAAACGCTTCGCCGTCAGACACCCAAGGTGGGAGCCGTATGCCCGAATCGGGCACGTACGGATCTGTGCGGGGGGCGCTCAGCAATGAGCGTCCCTACCGCGATAAAATCGATGCGCCAACTGTGCGTCTCGCTCAGACCTCGCGTGCGATTTTGCCCACGCTGTCCGCACACGCGTGGTACTCTACGCGGGATCGCACGCGCTTCTGAGCGCCGCGAGCAGATCGTCGATGGCCATGCGCCGGCGGTAGTCCGGATCGACGAAACGCGCCTTGACGAGCCCGTCGGGGCCCACCACGAAGGTGGCGGGGATCGGCAATATCCACAACTCGTTGCCCTGATAGGTCGGCAGATCGCGCCCACGCGCCGCCATCAGGCGCTGCAGCTCAGGGCCGAGCCAGATCGCGAGATTGAGCGACAGCGCGTAGCCGTTGTCGAGATCGGTGAGGATCGGAAACGGCACCGTCGAGTCCGCCTTGAGCTCGGCCACGTAGTGCTGGCGGTCGGGCGCGATCGCCACGATCTGGCCGCCGTCGGCCACGATCCGCCCGTGCGTCCGGGCGAGCGCGTTGATGCTGATGCGGCAGTACGGGCACCAGTGGCCGCGATGGAAAGTGACGGCGACTGGCCCCCTGCCGAGAAGATCCTTCAGGCTCACCAGATGCCCGTTCTCGTCGGGCAGGACGAAATCCGGCATCGGCTCGCCCGGCCGCGGCGCCGCCTCGCCGGCGCCACTCTGGCGCAGCCGCACCACCAGGCGTTCCACCGCGTCGGCGAAATCCGGCGTCAGCCGCCGCACCGCCTCGACGAAGGCGGCAAGCTGCTCGGCGAGCGAGGCGTCGAGATCGCGACACCGCACGAATGCCTCGTCGAGGCTCCTGGCAACGGGTTCGGCAACCATGTGCGGCGTCCTGGCGACAGGCGTCGTGTCGTTTGGCGGCCACAGGGTATTCGGGTTCCCGGGAATCACAAGCCGGTCGATCCGCACCAGTCGGCCGCCGGCGGGGCCGCGATGAGCTGTCGGCAGCGCTCGATCATCAGGCGTGACGGGCGATCCCACGGGCGGATGTTTTGCAGCATCTGGAACAGCCCGATCGCGCCGGCAAATCTCTGCCGCCGATAGGCTGCGAGGCCGGCCTCGTACAGCGCCACCCAGCTCGGCGCCGTTCCCGCCCGCTCGGCGATCCCGAGGAGCTCGAAGATCGGCAACCCGGCCTGCCCGCCGATCGTCACGCGGTCGAGCTCGCGGACACGGATGCGGTCGCCGGCGATGAGCCGCGTCTGCTCGGTCAGGATGATATCGCAGCCATAATGGTCGCAGGCGCGCGCGAGCCGCGGCGCGATCGTGGTAGCGCCTGACATGGTCCCGGCTGCCGGATCCGCCGACGCAATGCCGATACGCACGGCGAGCGAGGCCTTGCGCGACGCCCCACCCGGTGCGCCGCGCCGTACCCCTCCTCCTGCCCGGCAGGCGAGCGCGACCCGGCAGGCTTCCAGCGCTCCGTCGCGGCAGGCGACCGGCCCGAGAATGGCGGTGGCATCGTCGTGGGCCGCCGCGATGTCCGGGAGCGGAAGACCGTCGCGCATCGCCGGCTCGCAATAGAGGACGAGAAGCGTCAACGGCCGAAGAGCGGCCCCCATGTCGGCGAGGCCCGCGATGCTCGCGAGCAGGGCGGTCGCCGGCTCGGCCGCGGGGGGCCGCGCCGACTGCATCGGGATCTGCTGTTGCATGGAGCTCATCCGGCCGTGCCGTCCAGGCGGGAGCATGAGGAGCCGGACCGGTTTGCGCCGCCGGTTCCGTTGTCGTTGAGTCTTCCCCGGCCAGATGAGCCCACCTGATGAGTTCCCGCCACGATGCCGCGCTCGATCAGCGCCAGCAGGTGGACCGCCGGATCAAAGCCCGGCGACGCCGCGAGCGCGGCTTCGAACGCGCCGCCGATCGTGGCGTCGGCCGACAGCGCGGCGAGCAACGCAAGCGCGCCCGGCGCCAGCCGGCGCATCTCCACGTCGGCACCCGGCCGGGCAACCAGCACCGATTCGGCACCCCATCGGGTGACCGTGTTGGCATCCTCGCCGTCGGTCTGGTTGGCCTGCCAGATGGTCAGGACCGGAAACCGCGATGCGACGAGCCCGACCGACGGATGAAGCACCACCCGTCGCGTCCGCATGGCGCGAAACGACAGAGGCGCGAAGGCCTCGATGCCGACGGGGGAAACGCGCGCGGCGCGGGCCGCCCGGCCGCGGACCATCTCCAGCTCGGCGATGTCGGAAACATAGTCGATCGAGGCGCCCGGACCGAAGGTCTTGAGGAAGCGCGGAAAGCCGTCGCCGAAGTCAGGACGGACCGGCAAGCCGGGCGGCTCGCTGATCTGGTAGAGCCAGGCGACGGCGTCGAACGGTTCCTCGCCCAGCATGCGGCGAACCACCGGGTAGCGCCCGGCGAGGATCTCGCCGCAGGCGTTCAGCCTTGCGCCTGGCCGATGTGTCGCGACGTGATGAGGCACCGGCGGGGCTGACATGTCGAAGCCGAACAGCGCGGCAGCGACAACTTGTCTGGTGTCGACGATGGCGTTCATGACGGTTGCATCCGGAATGAGCAAACATTTGTGGTCCCCGTAGGGTGGGCAAGGCGGCCACTATGTCTGTTTGGGAACGGCGGCTCCGCGCCCGCCTTGCCCACGCGGTCAGGCTTCACCGCGTGGGCAAGCCGGGCCCCAAGCCGTGCGTTCATCGAACGCCCGGGCCGCGCTTGCCCACCCTACTGTTCCCGCGACGTCACCAGCCGGTGTGACGCCAGCCGTGATTTGGCGCGCCGCGGTCGGTGGACACGGTCGACAGCGACTTCGGGCCGCCCTGATACGAGATGCCGGCATTGGCCGACGACAGCGCTGTGCCGGTGAGGACGACGGCGGCCACGAGGGCCATTGCGATCTTGCTGGACATGGTCGATCTCCTGATTGTGCGCCGCGGTCCGGGCGGAATGCCCTGCCGCTCGCACGCCCAGGGATACGGGCGCGGAGACCGGGAGTGAAATACCAAGAAGTTCCGGAGTCGATAGCCGCCCGCTATTTGTCGGCCGGGAGCCGTAGGATGGGTTGAGCGAAGCGAAACCCATGCTGTTGCGCACCGCAGTTGATGGGTTTCGCGTTCCGCTCAACCCATCCTACGGGACCCAACCAACTAAGCTCAAGTCGACGGCGAGAACTTCATCGCCACGCCGTTCATGCAATAGCGCTGGCCGGTCGGCGGCGGGCCGTCCTCGAACACGTGGCCGAGATGTCCGCCGCAGCGCCGGCAATGGACCTCGGTGCGGACGATGAACAGGAAGCTGCGATCCTCCGAGGTGCGGGTCGCGCCCTCGATCGGCGCCCAGAAGCTCGGCCAGCCGGTGCCGCTGTCGAACTTGGTCTGCGACGAGAATACCGGCAGGTCGCAGCCGGCGCACAGAAACGTTCCGGCCCGGTATTCCTTGTCGAGCGGGCTGGTGCCGGCGCGCTCGGTGCCGTGCCGGCGCAGCACGTTGTACTGCTCCTTGGTGAGCAGGCGCTTCCACTCGTCGTCGGACTTGACGACCTCGAACGTCTCCAGCGTATCGGCGCGGGCCATCCTGCCTCCGTGACCGTCAGCGGCGCCACTCGGCGCCTGCGAGCATCTTCACATAGCGCCGGCATCAGGCCAGTTCAAATGTGCTTGACGCGCAAGGCACGGCGTCCTGGTGCCGGTGCGGTTCCGCTCTATTTAATGTCGGTCGGTCCAAACGGTAGGGTGGGCAAGGGCGGCCCCGAACAGTGTCGATTGATTGGATGCGCCGGTTCCGCCTTTGCCCACGCGGGCGGGATTGCCGAACCACCGGCCGGCGTGGGCAATGCGGAATGCCCGCGACGGCGAAGATAGCGAAGTCTCGGGCCCCCTTGCCCAACCTACCCATCCGAAGGAGACCCCAATGCCGGCGGAACGCTTCGACTTTCCCAACGCCGCGGGCGAGACGCTCGCCGCCCTGCTCGATCGCCCGGCCGGCGAGCCCACCGCTTATGCGCTGTTCGCCCATTGCTTCACCTGCGGCAAGGATATCTTGGCGGCGCGGCGCATCGCCGGCGGGCTGACCGCGCGCGGCATCGCGGTGCTGCGCTTCGACTTCACCGGGCTCGGCGCCAGCGCCGGCGAGTTCGCCAACACCACGTTCTCCTCCAACGTCGCCGACCTGGTCGCCGCCGCCGACCATCTGCGCCGCACGCGGCGCGCCCCCGCGCTGCTCATCGGCCACAGCCTCGGTGGCGCCGCGGTGCTCGCCGCCGCGGAGAAGATCCCGGAGACCCGCGCGGTCGCCACCATCGCGGCGCCGTCCGACCCCGGCCACGTCGCCGGATTGTTCAAGGACCGCATCGAGGACATCCGCCGCGACGGCGAGATCGAGGTGGCGCTCGCCGGCCGGCCGTTCCGCATCCGCCGCGAATTTTTGGACGACGTCGTCGAGCAGCGGCTCACCGACAAGGTCAAGGCGCTGCGCGCAGCCCTCCTGGTGCTGCATTCGCCGACCGACACCATCGTCGGCATCGACAATGCGAGCGCGATCTTTCTCGCCGCACGGCACCCGAAGAGCTTCGTGTCGCTCGCCGGCGCCGATCATCTGCTCAGCCGCCGCCAGGATGCCTCCTATGTGGCCGACGTCATCGCCGCCTGGGCGGGGCGCTATGTGGAGGAGGCGGCCCCGTCCGCGGCGGGGGCCGGAAGCGAGCCCGGCACCGTCGTGGTCGGCGAGACCGGGAAGGGAAAATTCCAGCAGGCGATCGCCATCGGCCGGCACCGGCTGATCGCCGACGAGCCCATCGCGGCCGGCGGCCTCGACAGCGGGCCCGGCCCATATGATCTCCTGCTCGCCGGGCTCGGCGCCTGCACGGCGATGACGATGCGGCTCTATGCGGATCACAAGGGCCTCGCGCTCGACCACGTCGAGGTGGCGCTGAGGCACGGAAAAATCCACGCCGCCGATTGCGCCGACTGCGAGACCAAGGAAGGCAAAATCGACCGCATCGAGCGCAGCATCAGGATCGACGGCAGCCTCTCGGACGCGGAACGCGCCAAGCTGATGGAGATCGCCGACAAGTGCCCGGTGCACCGCACGCTGAAATCGGAGATCGAGATCCTGACCAGCGAAGCGGCGAGGTGAGGGGGCGGGGCAGGCCGACCGCGTCGGGCACGAGCCGCGCCAGACGTCAAGGCATGCGCGCCGGCCGGTCAGGCGGCACGAACGCTGTCGAGGAATTTCTGCACCTCGACCCCGAGACGGTGGCTCTCGCTCGACAGCGACTGTGCCGAGGAGAGCACCTGCGCGGAGGCGGTGCCGGTCTCCGACGCGCCGCGATTCACCTCGGTGATGTTCGTTGCGACCTCGCCGGTGCCCTGCGCGGCCTGGTAAACGTTGCGGGCGATCTCCTGCGTGGTCGCCGCCTGCTCCTCCACGGCAGCCGCCACGGTCGCGGCGATTTCCGAGATCCGTCCGATCGTGGCGCCAATCTCCTTGATGGCGCCGACCGACTCCTGAGTGACCGTCTGCATCCCGGCGATCTGTCCGGAGATCTCCTCGGTGGCTTTCGCGGTCTGCGCCGCCAGTGCCTTGACCTCCTGCGCAACGATCGCAAAGCCCCTGCCGGCGTCGCCGGCGCGGGCCGCCTCGATCGTGGCGTTGAGCGCCAGCAGATTGGTCTGCGCGGCGATCGCGGTGATCAGCTTGACGACGTCGCCGATCCGTCCGGCCGCATGGGACAGCTCGGCGATCCGGCCGTCGGTCTTCTCCGCCTGCCGGACCGCCTGCTGGGCGATCGCGCTCGATTCCTGCACGCGGCGGCTGATCTCCGCTATCGACGAGGTCATCTCCTCGGTGGCGGACGCCACCGACTTGACGTTGGCGGAGGCCTGCTCGGAGGCGGCCGCGACGGCACCGGAAAGCGCCTGGGTGACCTCGGCCGCCTTGGTGAACGTGCCCGCCGCGGTCTCCAGGTCGCCGGAGGCGGAAGAGACCGCCTTGACGATGCTGCCCACGGCGGTCTCGAACGCGTCGGCAACATTGTGCATTGCCGCCCGCTTTTCCTGCTCGGCACGCCGATCCGCCTCCGCCTGGGCGGCGCGCAAATGATCGGCTTCGAGCATCTTGGTCTTGAAGACCTGGACGGCCCCGGCCATGCGACCGATCTCGTCCTTGCGGTCGGTGCCCGGGACGGCGACCGACTGGTCGCCCCCGGCGAGCGCGGCCATTGCCTTGGTCATGCCGGTCAACGGCCGGCTGATCGTCCGCGCCACCGCGACCGTCACGGTTGCCGCGAGGAGCAGGGCGACACCGAGCAGAACCAGGAACACCAGGCGCGACTGCTCCTCGCTCGCGAACGCGGCGGCGCTCGTCCGTTCGGTCTGGCGCGCCTGGATATTGCGCAGCCCGTCGAGCCGCTCCTTGGCGGCATCGAACGCTTTTTCTGCCGACAGCAGCAGCACGAAGGCGGTCGTCGGATCGGAGGAAGCCATGTCCAGGACGCCCGCCGCCGCCTCGGCATAGGTGTTGAGCGCAGTCATGGCGGCATCGCGATGGGTGGCGTCCTCGCCGGTCGAGCTCCAGCGCGCCGCCATGGCACCGAGCACCTCCTTGGCACGGCGCATGCTGTCGAGGGTCAGTTTCGATCCCTGCTCGACCTTCTTGGTGTCCTCGCTGTTGGCCGCCCAGTTGATGGTGCGATACAGATTGACGTGGGTCAGCACGGTCAGGTCGGATGTCTCGACGACGGCCATCGACTTCGGCATCGTCTCCGTGGCGAATTGGTTGAGCGCTCGGCTCTGCCGGGTCGCGCCATACTGCGCGACCGCCGCCATGCCGAGCATGAAGAGGATGATCGCCACGGGCGCGACGAACACCTTGACGGAGACTTGTGCGTCGCGGAACGCACGCGTGGACCACCTCAACATAGTTCACCTTCTGCAACGATCTCGATGTCGCCCCGAATCTGAGGCAGCGTCGGTCCGGCGGAATTTCGAGTTGGCACCCGGCCGTCGGCTACGAGCCGGGCGCCGCCTCGATCATTGATACACTCCGGCGCCGATGATCACGTCCCCGACCTTGGTGAAGTAGCTTTTCTTCTGGGCGATCTTCTTGGTGGCGGGATTCGGCCAGGAATAGCTGACCCAGAATTCGTCGCCCTTCGCCAACGCCGCTGCCGTCTCTTGATTGAAGGTGCGGCCCTCGGCATCCTTCAGGTCGATCTGCGGCTTCCCGATCAGCCCCTTGTTGACGCCATGCGCCAGCATTGTCAGCTTGCCGTCATTCCCGTCCATGACCACGAGATAGAGATCGCCGTCGACGAACGGTCCTTTGGGATCGCTGAATACAGGGAGCGCCTTCTCCTTGCCCTCGCTCTTGAGGTACTGGACCGCCTTTTCGACCAACCCCTTCGCGTCGGCGGGCGTGTGACCGCCCTCGGCTGCGGCGATGCCGGTCATGGCGAGCACGCCGACGAGGCCAACAATCAAAGCGAAAAATCTGCGCATCCAGAGTTCTCCTTTCGAGGGGGGCAGCGGCGCGCGGGATTGCGCACGCATGGACACCCGATGCGGCACCGGTTCGTCCGCCGCACGATGATGAGGTCCGAGCGCTTTCAAACGTATTAAATCACCTCTCAGGAGAATCCCGATTGGGAAATCCACCTAGGTGACGAAGACAGCAGACCGCACCTCGGTTTGCTCACAAGGTTGCTCCTTGTCGTTTCACCATCACCCGGTCGCCGATCGCGCCGCCTTCTGCTCCTCCGGCGGACTGGTGTGGCGGAACGCGTAGAGCAGGGCGACGTCGTAGACGATCTTCAGCGCCCCGCAGATCACCAGCGGCAGCCCGGTGAAGGGTGTCGCCATGAGCGCGCCGGCGAGCGCCGGGCTCAGCGACGACGCGAGCGTCCGCGGCACTGCGGTAAAACTCGCCGCGGCGGCGCGCTCGGGCGGCGTCACCACCGCCATCACGTAGGAGGTGCGGGTCGGGACATCCATCTGCGAGAGCGCCGCGCGCACCAGCAGCAGGCCGAGCACGACCAAAAGGTTCGGCGAGAGCGCGGCGAGGATCAGGCAGATGCTCGACGGCAGATGGGTGAACACCATGGTGTTGACAAGCCCGAAACGTCCCGCGAGCCGCGCCGCGACCGGGAATGAGAATGCCGCCAGCACGTTCGACCAGAAGAAGAACAGGCTGGCCGCGGATATCGACAGCCCGAACTTCTCGAACAGCCACAGCGCGACCAGCGACTGCACCGCAAAGCCGCCCGCGAAGGCGTCGAGGCTGAACAGCGCGGCTAGCCGATAGACGATTTTTCGCGACGGACCGAGCGGCGCGGTGGCGGACGCCGCCTTCTCGCCGCCCGCGTGCGGCAGGCGGCTGTAGAGCGCCATGCTGGCGAGGCCGAGCACCGCATAGAGATAGAACATGATCCTGAGCGCATCGGTCTTGCCGGCGCCCATCGCCACCAGGGCGTCCGGGGCGGCGGCAGCCAGCGCGCCGGCGGCGGTCGCAAGCGCCCCGATCAGGCTGTAGCGCGCGAAGATGCGGGTGCGCTCGTGGTCTTCGGCCGCGTGCGCCAGCATGGCGTGCTCGAGCGGAACCAGGAGCCCGATATCGCCGGCCGAGGGGTTCATCGTGCCGAGGAACGCGACGACCAGGATGAAGGCGAGCGCGGTACTGCCCGGCAGAGCGAGGCCGGTGAGCGTCATCACGCCGGCACCGATCAGCAGCAGCCTGTGCAGATCCCTGCCGGCGGCCACGAAGCCGACCGCGAGCGTGGCGAGTGCGGTGCCGAGCAGCGCCGCGGTCGCGACGATCCCGATCTGCAACGGGGTGAGCCCGATCTCCACCAGATAGGCGGGCAGGACGATGACGGCAAAGCCGTCGGCGAACCCACGGGCACCGCGCGCAACGTACAGAAGCACGATGTCCGATCGAACAGAGGTGCCGCACGACATGCCTCATCTCCTTGGCGGAGCGAGGCAACGCTTGACTGCGCGTGGTGCAGCTGACCGGGCGGTTGCCGCAAGCCCGATTGAAGCCACATAGTGCCGCCGACGGCGCAGCGCAAGGAAAACCGGAAAGCCGAGCGTTCCGGTCCGGATGGAAGCGGGCGATAGGTGGTTTGGTTCTCGATCGCGGCCTGTGCCGCACTGACGTCGGGCCGATTGACCTGGAACCGACTTTGCCCCAGGCTCTTTCCCATGGCATGCCAATGAGTGCATGGGGGCGCATTGGCGGTCGACCCGGCATTGCCGTTCGAGGGTGCATTCATGATGATTCGTCGCTGCCGCCATGCGGCGCTCGTTCTCGGCCTGGTCTTTCTCGCCGCCGATCCGGCCTTCGCGCACCACGTCATGGGCGGACGGACGCCTGCGACTTTTGCCGAAGGCCTGCTGTCCGGTCTCGCCCATCCGGTGATCGGCATCGACCACTTGGCGTTCCTGACCGCGGTCGGTCTCGCGGTCGGCCTCGCGCGGCTCAATATCCTGATGCCGGCGATTTTCGTCGGGGCGTCGGCCGCCGGCGTGGCGCTGCACGTGCGCGGCGTCACCATCCCGGCGGTCGAACTGGTGGTCGCCGTCTCGGTGATCCTGGTCGGCGCGATCATCGCGCGCGGCATGGCGCTCACCCCGGTCGTGTGGGCTTGCGTGTTCGCCGCCGCCGGCCTGTTTCACGGCTATGCCTACGGGGAATCGATCTTCGGCGCCGAGGCGAGCCCGCTCTGGGCCTATCTGCTCGGCCTCGTCGTGATCCAGACGGTGCTCGCCTGCGGCATCGCGCTGCTGGTGGAAAAATATCGGACCGGTACCGTCGCCGTGACGCCGCGCCTGATCGGTGCCGGGGTCGCCGGGATCGGCCTGGCGGTCCTTGCCCAGCAGGTGCTGCCCGGCGGCGGCGGTTGAAGCGCGCGCAGCGGCCGATTCTCGCCCCGGGCTGGAGGGCGGCGCCCCGCGGGCGCCCGCCTGATCGCGGGTGGATGGGCGCTCCCGACGCCCGTGATTCGTGAACTTTCGGACACATTGCAGTCTCGCCGGGCCCGCGTGTAAGGTCGCGGCCCTTTTGCCGACGGAACGCCTCCCTCATGGCCCGTGACCTGGTCGACATGACGCCGATCGAGACGCGCGACGAGCTCGTCGCGTGGTTCGAGGAGGGCAACAAGCCGAAAGAGCAGTTCCGCATCGGCACCGAGCACGAAAAGTTTCCCTTCACGGTCGGCGGTCACGACCCGGTGCCGTATGACGGCCCGCGCGGCATCCGCGCCCTGCTCGACGGCATGGGCATGCTGCTGGGCTGGGAGCCGATCATGGAGGGCGAGAACATCATCGGGCTCGTCGACGTCACCGGGGGCGGGGCGATCTCGCTCGAGCCGGGCGGCCAGTTCGAGCTCTCGGGCGCCCCGGTGGAGACCGTCCATCACACCCATTGCGAGCTGATGTCGCATCTCTCCCAGCTGCGCGAGGTCGCCCGCCCGCTCGGCGTCGGTTTCCTCGGCCTCGGCATGTCGCCCAAATGGACGCTGGCCGAGACCCCGATGATGCCCAAGGGCCGCTACCGCATCATGACCGCCTACATGCCGAAGGTCGGCGGGCACGGTCTCGACATGATGTACCGCACCTGCACGGTGCAGACGAACCTCGACTATGCGTCCGAGGCCGACATGGTGACGAAGCTGCGGGTCGGCCTGGCGCTGCAGCCGGTCGCCACCGCGCTGTTCGCCAACTCGCCGTTCACCGAGGGCAGGCCCAACGGGTTCCTGTCGTTCCGCTCGGAAATCTGGCGCGATACCGATCCCGACCGCTCCGGCATGCTGCCGTTCGCCTTCGAGCCCGGCATGGGGTTCGAGCGCTATGTCGACTATGCGCTCGACGTGCCGATGTACTTCGTCAAGCGCGGTGACCGCTATATCGATGTCGCCGGAAGCTCGTTCCGCGCGCTGCTCGACGGCCGGCTGAACATCCTGCCCGGCGAGCGCGCCACCATCTCCGACTGGGTCAACCACCTCTCTACGATCTTTCCCGAGGTGCGGCTCAAGCGCTATCTCGAGATGCGCGGCGCCGATGCCGGTCCGTGGCGCCGGCTGCCGGCGCTGCCGGCCTTCTGGGTCGGCCTCATCTACGACGACGATGCGCTGCAGGCGGCCTGGGACCTGGTGAAGTCGTGGACCGCGGAGGAACGCCAGACGCTGCGCGACGACGTGCCGAGGCTCGGCTTCGCGGCGACGATCCATGGGCGAAACATGCTCGACATCGCCAGGGAATGCCTGGAGATTGCCCGCAGGGGACTGTCGCGCCGCGACCGGCTCGACCTGAACGGCTGCGACGAGACGCGCTACCTGGAGCAGATCGACGAGTTCGCCGAGCGCGGCATCACGCCGGCCGAGGAGCTCTTGGAGAGATATGCCGGCCCATGGGGCCGCTCGGTCGAGCCGGTGTTCGCCGAATACGCCTATTGAGGCCGAACCGCGGACGCGCTCACTCCGCCGCTTCCCGCGCCTCCGACAGGTTGTCCAGCGACGAGATGATGTGCTCGGCCAGCGCCTCGGCGAGCTCCGAGCTCTCGTGCGGATTGCGCATCAGGCCGATGCGCACGAACGGCAGCTCGGGAAAACCTTCCGCCGAGCCGAGCACGCGCATGCCCGGGCGCAGCCCGGATTCCGGGAATACCGAGACCGCGAGCCCGGCGAGCACCGCGGCCGCCACCGCCCCGGCATTCCAGCTCGAATAGAGCACCCGGTAGGGACGGCCCATCTGCTCGAGGCCCTCCATGGCGAGCTGGCGCCACTTGCAGGTCGGACGCCCGAGCGCCAGCGGCAGCGGCGCCTCGCGATGCGTGGTGTGCCGGCTCGACGTCACCCACAGCAGGTGCTCGCGGCGAAACGTTTCGGCCGGGCGGTTGCCTTCGCAATTGGTGATGATGGCGAGGTCGAGCTCGTTGGCGGCGATGCGCTCGACCAGGTGCACGGTCGGCTCGCACATCACCGACAGCTCGACGCCCGGATAGACCCGCGAGAACCGCGCCATGATCTCCGGCAGGTAGCGGTCCGCATAGTCGTCGGGCACGCCGAGCCGTACGCGGCCGCTGAGCTCGGCGTCGGAGAACGCGGCGAGCGCCTCGACGTTGAGCTTGATGATGCGCCGCGCATAGTCGAGCAGCCGTTCGCCGTCCTCGGTCAGCTTGGAGGCGCGCCCGTCGCGGGCGAAGACCGGCCGCTCAAGCCGTTCCTCCAGCCGTTTCATCTGCATCGAGACGGCGGACTGGGTCTTGTGCACCACGTCGGCGGCGCGGGTGAAGCTGCCGGTCTCCGCGATGGCGATGAAGGTACGAAGCTGGTCCACGTCGAGCAGTGCGGTCATCACGATGCTCCTGGCTTGCGCATGTTCCGGCGGCGAAATGGATACCGGTCCGCCGGAAAAACATGCGCCACTCAACGGCTTGGCAATTCATCACTGCCGATGATTGGTCAGATTAGAAACATTCGTTTCACTTATCAATGGCCTTCTGGCATCGTCCTGCCGTTCGGGCAGATCAGGTCGTCATTCGGGTGGTCCCGTCGGAGGTCGGGACCGGCCGCGGGCTCCGTCGCGCCGAATTGCTGGACCGCCACAACCGTTTGGAGGATGCCATGACGTCGAACACCGAAAGCCTGAAGAGCGTCGCCGCGCCGGTGCGCACGATGGTTGCTCTGGCCGAGGTCGCATTCGTGCGCGTCAGGCAGCTTGTGCGGGCGATCCGCCACCGCCGCGACGTCGAAGCCCTCGCCCGCTTCGATGACCGGATGCTCGCCGACATCGGGCTTACGCGGAGCGATCTTCGCTACGCGCTCGGCGAGCCGTTCTGGCGCGATCCCGGACGTGTGCTGAACGCCCGCGCCGGCGAGCGCCGCGCCGCCTGGCGCCATCGTCACGACGGCGACAAGGGCCGCGTCGTCACCGCGCCTTCGATCGTGCCCAACGCCGCGGGCAGGATCGAGAAGCCGGCGCATTGCTGAGCCGGCGGTTCGCCGGACGAGATCCTTCGGCCGATCTCCCCCTGTCGGCCCTCCCCGGTCCGGGTTTCTGCCCCTCGGAATCCGGACGTTTGCGCCCGCCGGCCCGTGCCGGCGGGCGTTTTTTCTCTCCTCGCCGATACGAGGACGCCAGGGACGCGCTGATGCGCCTTGACGTGCCCGTCGGTCCAGGCGCGAATCTCCCGGAGCCCGACACGATCGGGATCTGGGGAGGAAAACATGGCGCAGGACACTTCGACGGTCGCGAGCCGATCCGGCATCAACGAGGAGTGGCTGGCCCGCCACCGGGAGGAGATCCTGGAGCCGGAGCTCGCGATCATCGATCCCCACCATCATCTGTGGGACTTTTCCCGCCACCGCTATCTGCTTCCCGAACTCCTGGCGGATAGCGGCAGCGGCCACGACATCGTGGCCACCGTCTTCATCGAATGCACCGCCTGCTACCGGGCCGACGGCCCGACCGAGCTGAAGCCGGTCGGCGAGACCGAGTTCGTCAACGGCATCGCCGCCATGTCGGCGAGCGGCGCCTACGGAAAAACCCGCGTTGCCGCCGGCATCGTCGGCATGGCCGATCTCACACTGGGCGGGGCGGTGGAGGCGGTGCTCGCTGCCCATGTGGCGGCCGGCGGCGGCCGTTTCCGCGGCATTCGCCACGCCGCCGGCTGGCAGGACAAGACCCCCGAGGTGCACAATTCGCACACCAATCCGCCCCCGCACCTCTACCGCGACCATGCCAAATTCCGCGAAGGCCTCAAGGTGCTGGGACGCATGGGGCTTGCCTTCGACGCCTGGCTCTATCATCCCCAGCTCGCCGACCTGATCGACCTGGCGCGCGCCTTTCCGCAGCAGCCGATCGTGCTCGACCACGTCGGCGGTCCGCTCGGCCTCGGCTGGTACGCCGACAAGCGCCAGGAGATCTTTTCCGACTGGCGCAACCACATCCGCGAGCTCGCGAAATCGCCCAACGTGGTCATGAAGGTCGGGGGCTTGGGCATGCGCATCAACGGGTTCGCGTTCCACAAGCGCGAGCGGCCGCCGTCCTCGGAGGAGCTGGCCGCCGCCTGGAAGCCCTATGTGGAGACCTGCATCGAGGCCTTCGGGCCGCAACGCTGCATGTTCGAGAGCAATTTCCCGGTGGACAAGATCTCCGGCTCCTACGCGACCTACTGGAACGCCTTCAAGCGGCTCGCTGCCGGGGCCTCCGCCGCCGAGAAGGCCGATCTCTTTCGCGAGACCGCGCGGCGCTTCTACCGGCTGCCGTGAGCCGGCAGGCTTAGAGCGCTTCCCGATTGGGTTGGCCATCAAGTTGGATGGGCCGTGGCCGGAAAGCGCTCTAGATTCGATACTTGTCGCATTTCCTTTCGGAAAACCGGTGTCCACTTTTCCGGGAAATGCTCTAGTCTCCGCCCGCCGGCCGCGTCCCGCACCAGTCGGCAAGAAAGCTGGCGATCGTCAGCGTCACCTGCCTGATGCTTTCGAGCTCGACCGACTCGTCGAAGCCGTGGCTCCCGGTTCCCGACGCCCCGTAGGCGAGGCTCGGGATGCCGTAGTAGCGGCCGTAGAAGCGGCAGTCGGTGACGGCGGGCAGGATCGTCTCGGCGGGCTCGTCGGCAGCGTGGCGGCGGTGGGCGGCGCGCACGGCTTTCTCGAAGTCGGAGCCCGGCTCCAGCACATAGTCGTCGGCCTGGAAACCGTTCCAAAGAATCTCCGGCGGGTGGTCGGCGAGAAACGGATCCTGCCGGGCCGCCGCCATGACGACGCCGGTCAATTCCTCGCGGAACTCGGCAAGCGACATGCCGGGCAGGACCGCGATCCGGCAATCCACCTCGCACCATGACGGCGTCGAGCTTGCCCAGTCGCCGCCGGCGATCTTTCCCGGGTTGAACTTGATCGGGTCGGGGATGCGGCTGAACCACGGATGGCGCCTGACCCGCTGGTTGAGGTCGCGGGTGTGGCCGCGCAACGCCTCGATCAGCCCGAAGGCGGAGAGGATCGCATTGGTGCCGGTCTCGCTCTGGGAGACGTGCACCGGACGGCCGCTGAGGCGCAGCCGGAACCACATCACGCCGACGGTGGCGCGCAGGATTTTTCTCGCCGTGGGCTCGGGGATCAGGCAGGCGTCGGCGCGGTAGCCGCGGGCGAGCGTCGACAGCGCGCCGTTGCCGGTGCTCTCCTCCTCGGTGACCGTCTCGACATAGACGTCGGAGGCCGGCAGATGACCGGCGGCGCGCAGCGCGTCGAGCGCGAACACCATCGCGCACACCCCCGACTTCATGTCGTTGGCGCCGCGGCCGTGCAGCCGGCCGTCCTGGACGACCGGCACGAACGGCGGCGTCGACCACATGTCGGCCGGCCCGGTCGGCACCACGTCGACATGGCCCTGCATGATCAGGCTGCGGCCCTGCTGGCGCGGGGCGCGCAGGCTCGCCACCACCTGCACGGCGTCGCGGTAATCGGTGTCCATCACCGGAGAGTGGCCGGGCAGGTCGGCCATCTCGACCTCGGCCAGGGTGTAGCGGTCGACCGCCCATCCGCGGCCGGAAAATTCCCGCGCGATCCAGTCCTGGCACGGCGCTTCGCGGCCGCGCAGGCTCGGGAAGGCCACCAGCGTCTTCAGCCAGTCGACCTGGCGCTCCCAGTTGGTGTCTACCGCCGCCGCAAGCTTGTCGTGAATATCGCCGCCCGACATGTCGCCTCCCGTGAAACGGCAGTTTCCCACAGGATGGATATCGGTTCGCCGGGGAAAATGCGACAAAGCGGGTCGCTCTACCGAGGCGGCTCGCGCCAAGCGATGCGCCGATCCGGCGGCGTGAACGGGGGAGACCTGCCCGGGTGCGAATGCGACGTCACGCTGCGCTCGCGCCGTTCGGCATTCGCAGCTTCCGTTTCCAATGGCCCGCCGACCTGCTGACCTCCTGGGCCTTCGAGATGGAGACGCTGATCCTCGGCTGGTACGTGCTGGTCGCGACCGGCTCGGTGCTGCTGCTCACGGTGTTCGGCGCGCTGCAATATCTCGGCACCCTGATCGCGCCGCTGCTCGGCGTGATGAGCGACCGGCTCGGCCACCGCAACGTGCTGTGCGCCATGCGCCTCGCCTACACGGTGCTCGCCGCCATCCTGATGGCGCTCGCCTTTGCGGGCTCGCCGCCACCGGTGGCCGTGCTTGTCATCGTGGCGCTCAACGGCATGGTGCGTCCGTCAGACCTCGGCGTGCGGATCGCGCTGGTCGCCCATACGATGCCGGCGCACCAGCTGATCGGCGCCTTGAGCGT
Source organism: uncultured Alphaproteobacteria bacterium (assembly GCA_963755055.1). Classification (GTDB taxonomy): domain Bacteria; phylum Pseudomonadota; class Alphaproteobacteria; order Rhizobiales; family Xanthobacteraceae; genus AP-16. The sequence continues at coordinate 368,573 of CAVWIS010000034.1, forward strand.
GTCGCGGATGACCCAGGATTCCGCCCGCATTGCCGGCGCGCTGGCCGGCGCCGGATTGTTCGCCGCCTTCGGCATGGGGCCGGCCTACCTGGTGATCGCGAGCTTCTACGGGCTCGGCGCCCTGCTCACGTTGGGGATCGGGGCGCCGAAGCCCGGTCCCGCCGTCGAGGCCCCGTCGACCGACCTCGGCTCGCCGTGGCGCGACCTCGCCGAAGGAATCTCCCATGTCCGCACCACGCCGCGGCTGCTCGCCGTGATGTGGCTCGCCTTCCTGCTCAATCTGACCGCCTATCCGATGTCGAACGGCCTGCTGCCCTACGTGGCAAGGGACATCTATCTGATCGACCAGACCGGCCTCGGCTATCTGGTGGCGAGCTTCTCCTTCGGGGCGCTGATCGGCTCGATCGTGCTCAGCCTGGCCGGCGGCCGGGTGGCGCTGCCGCGCCTGATGATCGTCTCGACCGCGGCATGGTACGCGATGCTCATCGTGTTCGCCCAGGTCGGCAGCGTGGCGGGGGGAATCGTCTGCCTGGTGCTCGCCGGCTTCGCCCAGAGCTTTTGCATGGTGGGGCTTGCCGTCATGCTGATGAGCACCTCGGGCATCCGCTTCCGCGGGCGGGTGATGGGCGTGCGCATGCTGGCGATCTACGGCCTGCCGGTCGGCCTGATCAGCGCCGGCGCGCTGGTCGGCCGCATCGGCTTTCCGGCGACCGCCATGCTCTACGCCGCCGTCGGCCTTGCCGTGCTGCTGGCGATCGCGGTTCGCTGGCGTCGCGAGCTGTGGCGGTCCGGGAACGGTCCGTGACGTTCACCGGTCCAGCCAGATATCCTCGAAGCGCCAGTGATTGTACGGGGAAGCCTACGACGGATCGCGGCGTCGATCATCCTCGGCATCGACCCAATCGATCGCGGTGGCGGCCTGGCCCGAATTGAAGGGCACGATCGGCTGGGCGACGAGGGCGATTGCGGGCGCATCGGCCCGATGACGGTCGGCGAGACGATCGACCACCCGGTAGCAGGCCACGATTGAAAAAAGTCCGAACACCACGCCTCCGGCCGCCTGGCCGGCGAGCACGCCGTCGGCGCCGAAATACCGCGCACCGATCCACACGAACGGGATCGTACCGAGGGTGGCACGCCCCCAGTTGAATGCCGTCGACACCGTGGCAAAGCCGAGATTGTTGAAGGCCGCGTTGCCGACGAATGCGGCTCCGAGGAAACCGAACGTGCCGGCGACGTAGTCGCAGAAGAAGCGGATCAGCGCGGCGCCTTCGCCGGTCGCGCCGAACAGAGTGATGATCGGGTCCTGGGCGAGCGCCAGCATCGCCCACATGGCGAGGCAGTAGATCACCGTGAGCAGGAAGCTGTCGGTGAGCGTGCGGCGCACGCGGTCGAACCGCCGGGCGCCGAAGTTCTGGCCGAGGATCGGCCCGATCGACCCCGACAGGGCGAAGATCGCGCCGAATGCCACCGGCGTCATGCGCCCGATCACCGCATAACCGGCGATCGCCGAATCGCCGAAGCGGGCGATCGCCGCGGTGACGAACGCGCTGCCGACCGGCGTTGCGATATTCGCCAGCACGGCCGGTACGGCGATCCGCGCCAGCGCATCCGCATCCCGCATGGCGCCGGCCAGCGAGGGCTGCGCCACGAGATCGTGCACCTTGATGCAGCCGTTGAGCCCGACCGCGGCCAGCGCCAGGCGCGCGATCACCGAGACGATCGCCGCGCCGTCGACGCCGAGCCCGAGACCGAAGATCAGCAGCGGGTCGAGCATCGCGGTGACCAGCGCGCCGGTGAGCGTGACGTACATCGAGCGCCTGGCGTCGCCGGCGGCACGCAACAGGCCCGAGCACGCCATCCCGATGCCGAGGATCGGGGTCGACGGCACCACGACCACGAGGAACCGCCAGGCGATGTCGAGGGTACGGCCGCCGGCGCCGAGCAGGGTCAGCATCGGGGAGAGCAGCGGCAGCGCGACGAGCGCCAGCGCCGCGGCGCCGGCCGCCATGAACATCAGCGAGGAGGCGGCGAGCCTGCGGCCCTCCTCGCGGCGGCGGGCTCCGAGCGCCCGCGACACCAGCGCGGTGCCGGCGATGGTGATGCCGATGCACACCGACGTGGTGAAGAACAGGACGGTGCCGGCATAGCCGATCGCCGCGGCAAGCTCCTGCTGCCCGAGCCGGGAAATGTAGAACAGGTTGAGAAAGTCCACGACGAAGATCGCGATGAGGCCGATCGATCCGGTCGCCGTCATCACCAGGACGTGGCGCATGATCGCGCCCCTGGTGAACTTCGCCTCGGGAACCGTCACGAGGAATATTCCGTCTCGTGGCGGATGATGTCCTCGGCTTCCGGATTGAGCGGCACGCCCTCGCGCTCCGGCGCGCTCAGCGGCTCGGGCTCCACGGCGCGGCCGGGTCGCAGCATCTCGACGCCCGCCATGATGCCCTCCGCCTGCTGCAATGCGAGGCGCGCCAGATCGCGGCCGCGCACGTCGGCCTCCACCTCGCGGGCGCGCTCCGCATCGAGGCCGAGCGCCTCGAGCGACTTGCGGCCGAACATGAGCGCCGACTCGTAGGTCTCGCGCAGCTCGAAGTCTACGCCCTTGGCGATCAGCTCCAGCGTATGGGCGCGGTCGTAGGAGCGCACATAGAGCTCGAGCCCGGGAAATTCGCTGCGCGCCAGGTTGGTGATCGCGGTGGCGGCCGCCTTGTCGTCGATGCACACCGCGAGCAGCCGGGCGCGGGCGGCGCCCGCGGCGCGCAGCACGTCGAGCCGCGTGCCGTCGCCGTAATAGACCTTGAAGCCGAAGCGGCCGGCGTTCTGGATCATGCGGGCGTCGTTGTCGATCGCCGTGACGTCGACGTTCTCGGCGAGCAGGCATTGCGCCACCAGCTGGCCGAAGCGGCCGAAGCCGATCAGCAGCACGGAGCCGTGGGCGCCGTCGAAATCGTCGGCCGCGCGCGCCTCGGGCGTCAGCACGCGGCGCAGGATCGCCTCGGTGCCCTCCGCCACCAGCGGCCCGAGCAGCATGGTGACGGCGGCGAGCGCGGCGAGCAGGCTGCCCTGCGGCGTCGTCAGCGCGCCGAGCAAGACGCCGAGCGGCAGCAGCACGAAGGCGAACTCGCCGGCGGCCGTGAGCACCGAGCCGGCGCGCCAGGCGTCGCCCGACCGCGTGCAGCTGGCGCGGAACATCAGCCAGACGATGGCGGCCTTGAGCACGGTGACGACGACGGCTCCGGCGATGATCAGCCAGACATTGTCGCGCACCGCCGCGAGGTCGATGGTCATGCCGATGCCCATGAAGAACACGGCGAGCAGCAGCCCGCGGAACGGCTCGATGTCGGCCTCGAGCTCGTGGCGATAGTTGGATTCCGCGAGCAGCACGCCGGCCAGGAAGGCGCCGAGCGCCATCGACATGCCGACCGCCTCCATCATGAGCGCGGCGCCGAGCACGACCAGGAGCGCCGCGCAGGTCATCACCTCGCGTGCCCCGGTCTCGGCGAGCAGGCGGAAGAACGGATTGAGCAGATAGCGCCCGGCGACCACCAGCACCGCGATGGCACCGCCGATCTTCGCCACCGAGATGACCGCGTCGAGATAGCCGGCGTGACTGTCGCTGCCCGGACCGATCAGCGGCAGCAGCGCCAGGATCGGCACCACCGACATGTCCTGGAACAGCAGGATCGCAAAGGCGCGCTGGCCGTAGGTCTGCTGCATGTGGCCGCGATCCTCGAGAATCTTCAGGGCGATCGTGGTGGCCGACATCGCCAGCGCGAGGCCGGCGACCAGGGCGCCGCGCCAGCCGACGAGGCCGGTCGCCCAGCCGAGCCCGCCGATCGCCGCGGTGGTGAGCGCGAGCTGGGCTGCGCCGAGCCCGAATATGTCGCGGCGCATCGCCAGCAGCCGCGACAGCTTGAGGTCGAGACCGATCACGAACAGCAGCATGACGACGCCGAGGCCGGCGACCGCCAGGATGGTTTCGGGCGCCCGGAACACGCCCAGTCCCCAGGGCCCGATCAGCACGCCGACCGCCAGGTAGGCGACGATCGCCGAGAGCTTCATCCGCCGGGCGATGGGAACGCTGAAGACCGCGGCTGCGAGCAGCACGACGCCGAGCGACAGGACGCCGAATTCGTCGGGTTGTTGATGCATGGCCTGTTCCGTATCAGCGGCGCGAGGCAGCCGGACCACGGCAAGGTGGCGGCATTGCCCGACGTTGGAAAGGCCCGGCCGGCCACAATCCGGTGCGTTTCACGTGCGCAGGGCTCGCCTGGCTCCGGGAAAGTCGCAGTCCGTTGGAGCGGGAAACTGCTCAGCCGGGCACCGATCACCGCGAACCGGTGTCCACATCGCCGGAACATGCGGTAACATCGTTCCGGGGGCGCAACCGAAGCCGACGGGCGGGGCAAACGACAATGCGGCATGCGCTTATGCTCGCGATCGGCGCGATGGCCGCCCTCATGGTCGCGGCGCCGGCACTCGCCCAGGTCGGTTTCGACCGGCCCGGCGGGGACTACAGCAACTCCGTCGTCCGGTCCGGCGATCCGACCATCTGCGCGGCCCGGTGCGAACGCGATCAGCGCTGCACCGCCTGGAGCTTTTCCTATCCGCGCACCGCGGCCGCCAATGCGGTGTGCTGGCTCAAGAACAAGGTAACGCCCAAGGTCGAGGATGCCTGCTGCGTCTCCAGCGTCAAGGGGGCGGGCGTCATGGAGCCGCGCACCGGGCCGACCGAGTTCTCCATCGACCGCTCGGGCGGCGACTACCGCAGCTTCGAGACGGCCTCCGACCCGACCGGAAAGGCCTGCCGGGAGGCCTGCGAGGCCGAAGGCCGCTGCCGCAGCTGGACCTACAGGCGTCCGGGCTATGAGGGCCCCGCCGCGCACTGCTTTCTCAAGGACAGGCTCACCCGTCCGCGCCACAAGCCGTGCTGCGTGTCGGGCGTGGTGAGATAGCGCGCGCCGGGATCTGCCGGGTCAAAATCCCGTCAGGAGCAGGTCGAGCGCCGCAATGATCTTGTCGCGTTCGCCGATCGCCGAGGCACGAACGGCGCCGAGCACGTTCTTGCGCACCGTCACCAGTTCCTGGGTAATCATGACGAAGCTCTCGCCATCGACCACGACAGGCGGATTGAGCCGATCGGCAAATGTGCTCGATCCCGCCGGTTCCAGCGGCGCGACCACCACGGTGTCGAGGTTGCGCAGGAGCAGGTCGCTTTGCAGCACGAGGAGAAACGGCTGCCGGTCGCGGCTGCGCGGGAACGGGTTGGCGATGATGTCGAACTGCCCCATCGGCGGTCAGAGCCGTCCCGCTTCGTCGGACAGCAGACCATGGTCCGCGACGCGGCGATTATAGGCCTCGATCGCCGCGCGATTCTCCTCGAGCCAACGCTTTTCAAGCTCGGCCCGGACGATCGTGCGCAGACGCCTCTCCAGCGTCTCCGAGACGTTGATCTTCAACCGGCGCGCCTCGTCAAGCACCTGCGCGTCGATGAACAGATTGACCGCTCGCTTCTTCCCGGTGCGTTCGCCCAGCATGGCCGCTGCCTCCCGCCGGCATGCGCAAGATTAATGCGCATGGCCGTCCAAGGCAAGCGCCCGCACGCTGCCGGGCCGGCAGAGGCCCGGTCAGCCGGTGCCGCCGACCGTGATGCGGTCGATGCGCAGGGTCGGCTGGCCGACGCCGACCGGGACGCCCTGTCCGTTCTTGCCGCAAGTGCCGATGCCGTTGTCGAGCTCAAGGTCGTTGCCGATCATGGTCACCCGGGTCAGCGCATCCGGGCCGTTGCCGATCAGCATGGCGCCCTTGACCGGAGCGCCCACCCTGCCGTCCTCGATTCGGTAGGCTTCGGTGCACTGGAACACGAATTTTCCCGACGTGATGTCGACCTGGCCGCCGCCAAAACTCACCGCATAGAGACCGTTGTGCACCGAGGCGATGATCTCCTTGGGGTCGCGGTCGCCGGCCAGCATGTAGGTGTTGGTCATGCGCGGCATCGGCACATGGGCAAAGCTCTCACGCCGCCCGTTGCCGGTCGGCTGCATGTTCATCAGCCGGGCGTTCTGCCGATCCTGCATGTAGCCGACGAGGATGCCGTCCTCGATCAGCACGGTGCGGCTGGTCGGCGTGCCCTCGTCGTCGATCGACAGCGAGCCGCGGCGCCCCGCGATGGTGCCGTCGTCGACCACGGTCACGCCCTTGGAGGCCACGCGCTGGCCCAGCAGGCCGGCAAAGGCCGAGGTCTGCTTGCGGTTGAAGTCGCCCTCGAGCCCGTGGCCGACCGCCTCGTGCAGCATCACGCCGGGCCAGCCGGGGCCGAGCACCACGTCCATCTCGCCGGCGGGTGCCGGCACCGCCTCGAGGTTGACCAGCGCCTGGCGTACCGCATCGTCGGCGGCCGAACGCCAGGCGGTCTCCTCGATGAAGCGGGCGAATCCCTCGCGGCCGCCATAGCCGTTGCTGCCGGATTCCTGGCGCTCGCCGTCGCCGGCGACCACCGAGACGTTGACGCGTACGAGCGGGCGGACGTCGCGATAGGTGCCGCCGTCGGCACGCAGGATCTCCACCACCTGCCAGCTGGCGCCGAAGCTCACCGAGACCTGACGCACGCGCGGATCCTTTTGCCGGGCATAGGCGTCGATGGTCTCCAGCAGCCTGACCTTGCTCTCGAAGCTCGGGCTGCCCAGCGGATTGTCGTCGCCATAGAGGCGCACGTTGCTGCGCGGCGGGGCCTCCGCATAGGTCCCCGAATAGCCGCCGCGCACGGCGCGCACCGCCTCGGCGGCGCGCACCACGGCGTCCTCCGACAGGTCGGAGGCATGCGCATAGCCGACCGCCTCGCCCTTCACGGCGCGCAGGCCGAAGCCCTGCGCGGTGTCGTAGGTCGCCTGCTTGAGCCGCCCGTTGTCGAACACCAGCGCCTCGGACTGGCGATATTCGAGAAAAAGCTCGCCGTCGTCGGCGCCCTCGAAGCCGCGCGCCAGATGGCGGCCGAGGCGGGTGCGGTCGAGCCCGGCGCGGTCGATCAGCGAAGCCGTGGAGGCCTGGGTCATGGGGTCGTTCCTGGATTGCGGCTCGTCTGGATGGCGGTTGCCAAGCCCGAATTAAGCGAAGCCCGGGGTTCCTGGGGTCTTGCCCCGCCTTGCGCTGTCGCTCCACGGGCAAGGACAAAGATAGTGCTCGCGCCGCCCGTCGGGGAGGGGTCAGGGCAGCTTGTCAAAACCCTCGCCAAAACCCTTCAGGCTCATCGGGATGCCGATGCCCTCCTCGGGGGTCTGGAAGATGATGAAGGTCGCGGTCTGCCCGGAGCGCAACTGCTTGAGCAGGCTCTCGTCCATGATCACCTCGGCGAGACAGCCGTTGGGCAGGCAGCGCACGAACCCGGCGCGGCCGACATCGGCCTGGTTGATCTTCAGGCCGAGCCCCGACGGCAGCAGCACTCCGAGCGGCGCCAGGACGCGCATCAGCCGGTTCTTCTGATCGGCGGTCTTCAGCACGATGACGGTGAGCCCGACGTTCGGCCGGTCCTCGGCAGTCACGCTCTGGATCAGGGCGCACTGCTCGCCCTGCGCGCCCGGCGGGGTGTCGCAGCGGATCTGCCAGTCGCCGGACACCGACTTCACCGTGCCCTGGGCGGCCGCCGGGCCGCCGGAGGCGAGGACTGCGAGGAGCGCGAGGAGCGCGAGCGCCGCCACGCAGCGGGCCGGCGGCGCGGGCGCTCGACAACGGGAGTCATTCATGGTCTCGATCCAATGGTCTCGATCCTCGACGGGTCCCTCCTGCGCAGGGGACCTGCCAACCGGCCGAATCGTTCGCGCGCCCCTTTTGTGGAAAGCCTCGGTACATGGCATGTCTGCCATGTCAAGGCGCCGGCGAAAAGCTCGGGGGGATTCGGCAAAACCGGCGCGAAACTGGCTTCACTCCGGGCATGGCGGCGGATATGCAGTTTGTCGCAGGCGATCGACGGCAAGGCACGTTGCGAGTAGGGCGGAATTGTGGTTTGAGAAGCCACGGCTCCGTGCGCACCGCACCGCACTTGCCATGGGGCTCCCGCCGGCGTCCACGCCGATTTTCGCATGCGGGTGATGTGGACGCGCCGGTCGATCGCGGGCGGCGCGGAGGCGGCCGGCCACGGCCGATACTCGTCGAAGGAGCGAACAAGACGATGCTGGTGATCTCGCGGTTGACTGCCTTGACGCTGTCGATGCTCATCCTGGCCGGCGGGCTGGCCCATGCGGCGGTCGGGGCGCCCTCGCCGTGGCAACTCGGCCTGCAGAATGCCGCCACGCCGGTGATGGAAGAGATCATCTCGTTCCACAACTACGTCCTGGCCGTCATCGTCGTCATCACGGTCTTCGTGCTCGCGCTGCTGGTGGTCGTCATGGTGCGCTTCAACCGGCGGGCAAACGCCACGCCGTCGCGCACCACCCATTCCACCCCGCTGGAGATCGCCTGGACGGTCGTTCCCGTGGTCATCCTGGTGGCGATCGCAGTGCCGTCGTTCCGTCTGCTGTTCCATCAGCTCAACCTGCCCAAGGTCGACCTCACCGTGAAGGCGACCGGCAAGCAGTGGAACTGGAGCTACAGCTACCCCGACGACGGCAAGTTCGAGTTCGACTCGTTCATGCTCAAGGACAACGAGCGCAAGGCCGATCAGCCGCGCCTGCTCGCCGTCGACAACGCGCTGGTGGTGCCGGTCAACAAGGTGGTCCGCGTCCAGGTCATCGGCGCCGACGTGATCCATGCCTTCGCGGTGCCGTCTTTCGGCATCAAGATCGATGCAATCCCGGGCCGCCTCAACGAGACCTGGTTCCAGGCGACCCGCGAGGGGGTCTATTACGGCCAGTGCTCCGAATTGTGCGGTCGCGACCACGCCTTCATGCCGATCGAGGTGCGGGTGCTGTCCGAGAAGGACTATGCCGCCTGGCTCGAGCAGGCGAAGAAGAAATATGCGCGAGAGGAGCCGCCGGCGTCGACCGCCGTGGCGGCGGCCGGAGCCCCGGCCGCGCAATGACGCGGGCCCGCTGCACGGAACGACAACGACACGTCTGACAACGCCTAGCAAGTCTCGAGGATTCGATCATGGACGCCACCGTTACGGCTCACGGCTCGCACGACGCGCACGATCACCCCACCGGGTGGCGCCGCTTCGTCTACTCGACGAACCACAAGGACATCGGCACGATGTACCTGGTGCTCGCGCTGGTGGCCGGCGTGATCGGCGCCACGCTGTCGATCTGCATGCGTCTCGAGCTGCAGTATCCGGGGCTGCAGATCTTCGGCAATCCGCACTTCTTCAACGTGTTCACCACCGCGCACGGCCTGATCATGATCTTCTTCATGGTCATGCCGGCGATGATCGGCGGCTTCGGCAACTGGTTCGTGCCGTTGATGATCGGGGCGCCCGACATGGCGTTTCCGCGCATGAACAACATCTCGTTCTGGTTGCTGCCGGCCTCCTTCGCGCTGCTGCTGTCCTCGATGTTCTTCGAGGGCGAGCCGGGCGCCAACGGGGTGGGCGCCGGCTGGACCATCTATGCGCCGCTGTCGTCGACCGGGCATCCGGGCCCCGCGGTCGACTTCGCCATCCTGTCGCTGCACCTCGCCGGTGCGTCCTCGATCCTCGGCGCCATCAACTTCATCACCACGATCTTCAACATGCGGGCGCCCGGCATGACCATGCACAAGATGCCGCTGTTCGTGTGGTCGATCCTGGTGACGACGTTCCTGCTGCTGCTGGCGCTGCCGGTGCTCGCCGGCGCCATCACCATGCTGCTCACCGACCGCAATTTCGGCACCACGTTCTTCTCTCCCGAAGGCGGCGGCGATCCGGTGCTGTTCCAGCACCTGTTCTGGTTCTTCGGCCATCCGGAAGTCTACATCCTGATCCTGCCCGGCTTCGGCATGATCAGCCAGGTGGTGGCGACCTTCAGCCGCAAGCCGGTGTTCGGCTATCTCGGGATGGCCTACGCCATGGTGGCGATCGGCGGCATCGGCTTCGTCGTGTGGGCGCACCACATGTACACGGTCGGCATGTCGACCGCCGCCCAGGCTTATTTCGTCGCCGCCACGATGGTGATCGCGGTGCCTACGGGAGTGAAGATCTTCTCCTGGGTGGCCACCATGTGGGGTGGCTCGATCGAGTTCCGCACCCCGATGCTGTGGGCGATCGGGTTCATCTTCCTGTTCACGGTGGGCGGGGTGACCGGCGTGGTGCTCGCCAATGCGGGCGTCGACCGCGTGCTGCAGGACACCTACTACGTGGTGGCGCATTTCCACTACGTGCTGTCGCTCGGCGCCGTCTTCGCGATCTTCGCCGGCTGGTACTACTGGTTCCCCAAGATGACCGGCTACATGTACTCCGAGACGATCGGGAAGCTGCATTTCTGGCTCACCTTCATCGGCGTCAATCTGGTGTTCTTCCCGCAGCACTTCCTCGGACTCGCCGGCATGCCGCGTCGCATCGCCGACTATCCGGACGCCTTCGCGGGATGGAACTTCGTCTCCTCGATCGGGTCCTACATCTCGGGCTTCGGCGTGATCGTGTTCTTCTACGGTCTGGCGCTCGCCTTCATCCGCAAGGAGCGGGCAGCGGACAATCCGTGGGGGGCGGGCGCCACCACGCTCGAATGGACCCTGCCGTCGCCGCCGCCGTTCCACCAGTTCGAGGTTCTGCCGCGGATCAGGTGAGTGGCGGATGGTCTTGGGATGAAGCGTGCGGCGCGACCGCGCCGCAAAGGACGATGAATGACCGATATCACGGCAATCGGCGAACGTGACCAGAGCGCCGCGCTGATCGTCGGCGGCGCCGAGGTCGGCGACTACGTCGCGCTGATGAAGCCGCGGGTGATGTCGCTCGTGGTGTTCACCGCGCTGGTCGGCCTCCTGGTCGGGCCCGGTCACGTCCATCCGGTGATCGGCTTCACCGCGCTCCTGTGCATCGCGGTCGGCGCCGGCGCGTCGGGCGCGCTCAACATGTGGTACGACGCCGACATCGACGCCGTGATGACGCGCACCGCGCGCCGCCCGGTTCCGGCGGGCCGCATCCTGCCCGGCGAGGCGCTTGCCTTCGGGCTCACCCTCGGTTGCGGCTCCGTGGTCGTGCTCGGGCTCCTGGTGAACGTGCTGGCGGCGGCGCTGCTCGCCTTCACCATCTTCTTCTATGTCGTCGTCTATACGATGTGGCTCAAGCGCTCGACACCGCTGAACATCGTGATCGGCGGTGCCGCCGGGGCGCTGCCGCCGATGATCGGCTCAGCGGCGGCGACCGGCGCGGTCGGGTTCGACTCCGTGCTGATGTTCCTGATCATCTTCCTGTGGACGCCGCCGCATTTCTGGGCGCTGTCGCTCAATCGCATGGACGAATATGCCCGCGCCGGCGTGCCGATGCTCCCGGTGGTCGCCGGTCGCGCCGCGACGCAGCGGCAGATCCTGATCTACACGCTGATCCTGGTGCCGGTCGGCGTGGCGCCGTGGCTCATCGGCGGTGCCGGCCCGGTCTACGGCGCGGTTGCGGTTGCGGCCGGGCTGGCGATGACGGCGCTCGCCTGGCGGGTGCGTGTCGCAGCGGCGGGACCGGCGCTTGCCGGGGCGGCAAGGCGTCTGTTCGCCTTCTCGATCCTCTATCTGTTCCTGCTGTTCGCCGTGCTGCTCGCCGAGCGCGGGATCGGCGCGGTGGCGGCGCGGCTTTCCGGTGCCGGGTGAACGAGATGGCCGAAGATCCCGAGCCCGGCATCGTGCTGACCGAGGAGCAGAAGCGGCGCCGCCGCGCCCGCTCGATCGCCATCGCGCTCATGCTCGCCGCGCTGGTGGTGCTGTTCTACGTCGTCACCATCGTCAAGCTCGGCCCCCGCGTGCTGGTCCGGCCGCTGTGACCCGCAAGAGCATCCGATGAGCGTTCGACGCGATCCCGGAGAGGCGAAGGTCAGCCGCCGCGACCTCGCGGTAGCCGCCGCCTGCGGAATCTTCGTCGCCGTCATGGTGGGAATGGCCTATGCGGCGGTGCCGTTCTACAACTGGTTCTGCCGCGCCACGGGCTTTGCCGGGACCACCCAGGTCGCCAGCGCCGGCCCCGGCGAGGTGCTGGCGCGCACGATCACGGTGCGCTTCGACGCCAATGTCGGCCAGGGCCTGCCGTGGCGGTTCGAGCCCGAGCGGAACTTCATCGAGGCGCGGCTCGGCGAGGTGGTGACCGTCGTGTTCCGCGTCGTCAACAAGTCCGCCCGCGAGACCGTCGGCCAGGCCTCCTACAACGTCGCGCCGCCGACCGTCGGGGCCTATTTCAGCAAGATCAACTGCTTCTGCTTCACCGAGCAGCGGCTCAAGCCGGGCGAGGCCCGCGACATGCCGGTGGTGTTCTTCGTCGATCCGGCGCTCGCCGGCGACGGCGAGCAGGATGGCCTCGACACCATCACGCTGTCCTACACGATGTATCCGGTGCGCCAGCCGGACCGGCCGGTCGCCGAGAGCGCCCGGCCGCCGGCACCCGGACGGATCTATTGACGGACGAAGCCGCGGAGCGCAGACCCCGCGCATGAAACGGAGATGACGGTCATGGCCGACGCCCATGCGAAGCACCACGACTACCACCTGGTCGACCCGAGCCCGTGGCCGGCCATTGGTGCGGCCTCGGCCTTCGCCATGGCGGTCGGCGCGATCGCCTGGATGCATCACATGTTCTCGGCCGCGCCGCTGCTCTTCGCGGTCGGGGTGATCGGCGTGCTCTACACGATGCTCAGCTGGTGGGTGGACGTCACCCGCGAGGCGGAGCGGGAGGGGCATCACACCCGGGTGGTGCAGATCTCCCACCGTTATGGGATGATGCTGTTCATCGCCTCCGAGGTGATGTTCTTCGTCGCCTGGTTCTGGGCCTATTTCGACGTCGCGCTGTTTCCCACCGACGTCCACCAGGTGATGCGCGACCAGTTCGTCGGCGGGACCTGGCCGCCCAAGGGCATCCAGACCTTCGATCCCTGGCATCTGCCGCTGCTCAATACGCTAATCCTGCTGACCTCCGGCACCACCGTGACCTGGGCGCACCACGCGCTCCTGGAGAACAATCGCGAAGGCCTCAAATGGGGCCTGATCTGCACCATCCTGCTCGGGCTGACCTTCACCTGCGTGCAGGCCTACGAGTACAGCCACGCCCACTTCGCCTTCAAGGGTCACATCTACGGCTCGACCTTCTTCATGGCGACCGGCTTCCACGGCTTCCACGTGATCGTCGGCTCGATCTTCCTGATCGTCTGCCTGATCCGGGCGATGGCCGGGCAGTTCAAGCCGAACCAGCATCTCGGCTTCGAGTTCGCCGCCTGGTACTGGCATTTCGTCGACGTGGTCTGGCTGTTCCTGTTCAGCTGCATCTATGTGTGGGGTGCCGGCGTGCACGAGGCGGCGGCCGCCGCCGCGCACTGACGGCGCACGTCCGCCGTCCGGGGGGCGGCGGCAAGCCGCCCCTTTGTCGCACCGCGGCGCATTGCGCGCGGGTCGCTACGGGCTACAAGGGCGGCCGACGGGTCGACGCGAGACCGACGAGCGCCCGACCCGCGCCGCACCGCCGGATTGCGTCACATGAAGGCCCGCGATGGCTGATCAGAATTTCCCGCCTCCCTCGCCCTATGCGGCGGGCCTGATGGGCCGTTGCCCGCGTTGCGGCAAGGGCAAGCTGTTCGAGGGCTTCATCCGCCTGCGCCCGCGCTGCAGCGCCTGCGGTCTCGACTATGCGTTCGCCGATTCCGGCGACGGGCCGGCGGTGTTCGTGATCCTGATCGCGGGCTTCATCGTGGTGGCGCTGGCGCTGATCGTCGAGTTTGCCTACCAGCCGCCGTTCTGGCTGCACGCCCTGCTGTGGGGACCGCTGATCCTGCTGGTGACGCTGGCGCCGCTGCGCCTGATCAAGGGCCTGCTGATCGCCCTGCAGCACCATCACAAGGCCGCCGAGGGCCGGCTCGATCCGGGCACGCGACCGTGACCCCGGCCGGGGCCGTCCCGCAACAGCGGCGCGGTCTTCTGGTCCCCGCTCTGCTCGCGCTCGCCGGCTGCGCGGTCCTGGTGTCGCTCGGCACCTGGCAGCTTGAGCGGAAAGCCTGGAAGGAAGCCCTGATCGACAGGCTGACGCAGCGGCTGGCGGCGGCGCCCGCACCCTTGCCGCCGCCGCAGCTGCGGGCGGCGCTCGATCCGGCCGAATCGGAGTTTCGCCATGTCGGGTTCCGCGCCGAGCTGCTCAACGACCGGGAGGCGCTGGTCTTCACCAGCGGGTCGGCGCTGCGCAGCGACACGTCGGGGCCGGGCTACTGGGTGTTCGTGCCGGCGCGGCTCGCCGACGGCAGCCTGGTCGTGGTAAATCGCGGTTTCGTCCCCGAGGGTCGGCAGAACGCCGCGACCCGCCCGGAGGGTCAGGTCGCCGGTCCGGTCGACATCGTCGGGGTGATGCGTTGGCCGGAGGCGCGCGGCATCTTCACCCCGGCGGACGATCCGGCGCGCAATCTGTGGTTCCTGCGCGACCATCTGGCCATTGCCGCCGCCAAGGGCTGGGGGATGGTGGGGCCGTTCTACGTGGAGCAGGAGGGGCCGAGCCCGCTCGGCGGCCTCCCGCGGGCCGGCAGGCTCACCGTGAACCTGCCCAATAGCCATCTGCAATACGCCGTAACGTGGTATGGGCTCGCCGCCGTCCTGGTAGGGGTTTTTGCCGCTTTCGCCGCCGGGCAATGGCGTGATTCTCGGCGGATCGACGGCGGCCGCCCGATCGCCTGATCGGGCGCCGCGGTTTCTTGAGAAGTGCGGCGCTTCCCACTACTGTCCGGCGGCAAGGACACAATGGTGCGCTACATATCGACCCGCGGCGAGGCTCCGGCCCTCGGCTTCATCGATGCCACGCTCGCGGGTCTCGCCCGCGACGGCGGCCTCTATGTGCCGGAATCCTGGCCACGGCTCGACGCCGCCGCGATCGCGGATTTCGCCGGAAAACCCTACGCGGAGGCCGCCGTCGAGGTGATCAGGCCGTTCGTCGGCAGCGAGATCGGCGAGGCCGATCTCGCCCGCATGGCGCGCGAGGCCTACGACGAGTTCCGCCATCCGGCGGTGGTGCCGCTGATCCAGCTCAATTCCGGGACTTTCGTGCTCGAGCTGTTCCATGGGCCGACCCTGGCGTTCAAGGATCTCGCCATGCAGCTGCTGGCGCGGCTGATGGACCATATCCTGGCCGCCCGCCGCGAGCGCGCCACCATCGTGGTGGCGACCTCCGGCGACACCGGTGGTGCCGCGGTCGAGGCCTTTCGCGGCCGCAGCCAGATCGACCTGGTGGCGCTGTTTCCCCGCGGCCGCATCTCCGAGGTGCAACGGCGCATGATGACGGTGCCGCAGGACGAGAACGTCCATGCGCTGGCGATCGAGGGCACGTTCGACGACTGCCAGGCGATCGTCAAAGGCCTGTTCAACCACCACGCTTTTCGCGACCGGGTACGGCTGTCCGCGGTCAACTCGATCAACTGGGCGCGCATCGTGGCGCAGGTCGTCTACTACGTGGTGGCGGCGGTCGCCCTCGGCGCGCCCG
This sequence comes from uncultured Alphaproteobacteria bacterium, assembly GCA_963755055.1. GTDB lineage: Bacteria > Pseudomonadota > Alphaproteobacteria > Rhizobiales > Xanthobacteraceae > AP-16. The sequence continues at coordinate 384,129 of CAVWIS010000034.1, forward strand.
CCCGCAAGGTGGCCTTCACGGTGCCCACCGGCAATTTCGGCGACGTGTTCGCCGGCTATGTGGCGATGCGCATGGGCCTGCCGGTCGACCGCCTGGTGGTGGCGACCAACGTCAACGACATCCTGGTACGGACGCTGTCGACCGGAGCCTACGAGCTGCGCGACGTCATGCCGACGACCTCGCCGTCCATGGACATCCAGGTATCGTCGAATTTCGAGCGGCTCATGTTCGACGCCTACGAGCGCGATGCCGCTGCGGTCCGGGCGCTGATGGGCTCTCTCGCGCAATCGCGGCGCTTCGCCATCGCGCCGCAGCCGCTGGCGGCGATCCGCCAGCATTTCGCCGCGGGTCGCGCCGACGAGGAGGAGGTTGCGGCGACGATCCGCACCGTGCGCCGGGAGAGCGGCTATCTGCTCGATCCGCACAGCGCGGTCGCGGTCGCGGTGGCCGAGAAGGAAGGCCGCGATCGCCGGGCCCCGATGATCGTGCTGTCGACCGCCCATCCGGCCAAATTCCCCGATGCGGTGCAAAAAGCCTGCGGCATCGCGCCGGCGCTCCCCGACTGGCTCGCCGGCCTGATGACGCGCCCCGAGCGGGTGAGCGTGCTGCCGGCCGATCAGGCGGCCGTGGAACATTTCATCGCCGGCGCCAGCCGCGCCGCGCACGAAGGAGCTGCCGCATGACCGTGGAAGTCACCAGGTTGTCGTCCGGGCTCGTGGTCGTCACCGACCAGATGCCCCACCTGGAAACCGCGTCGCTCGGGGTCTGGGTCGGCTCGGGCAGCCGCGACGAGCAGCGTGACGAGCACGGCATCTCGCATCTGCTCGAGCACATGGCGTTCAAGGGTACCTCGCGGCGCACCGCCCGGCAGATTGCCGAGGAGATCGAGGCGGTCGGCGGCGACCTCAACGCCTCGACCAGCGTCGAGACCACCGCCTACTACGCAAGAGTGCTGCGTGCCGACGTGCCGCTGGCGCTCGACGTCCTCTCCGACATCCTGGCCGATCCGGCCTTCGACCCCGAGGAGCTCATCCGCGAGCAGAACGTCATCGTCCAGGAGATCGGCGCCACCGAGGATACCCCCGACGACCTCGTGTTCGACTATCTGCAGACCACGGCATTTCCCGACCAGTCGGTCGGCCGCTCGATTCTCGGCACGCCGTCGTCGGTGCGCTCGTTCGATGCGCGGCGGCTGCGCAGCTATCTGGCGCGCAACTACCGCGCCCCCGACATGGTGATCGCCGCCGCCGGCGCCGTCGAGCACGCCGCCGTCGTCGCCGAGGTGGACAAGCGGTTTTCCGGCTTCAGCGGGCCGGCCGCGCCGATCCCGGAGCGGGCCCGCTTCGACGGCGGCTCGCGGATCGAGGCGCGCGACCTCGAGCAGGTGCATATCGCGCTGGCGCTCGAGGGCGTGCCGCAGCGCGACCCCAACCTCTACAGCCTTCACGTGTTCACCAATGTGCTGGGCGGCGGCATGTCGTCGCGACTGTTCCAGGAGGTGCGGGAGATCCGCGGGCTGTGCTACGCGATCTACACGTTCCATTCGCCCTATTCGGACACTGGGCTGTTCGGCCTCTATGCCGGCACCGACGCGGTCGATGCCCCCGAGCTGATGCGGGTGGTGGTCGACCAGATCGCCGCCACCGCCGAGACCCTGAGCGAGGCGGAGATCGCCCGTGCCAAGGCGCAGATGAAGGCGGGCCTCCTGATGGCGCTGGAAAGCTCCAGCGCCCGGGTCGATCAGCTCGCCCGGCAGATGCTCGCCTATGGACGGCCGATCCCGGTCGACGAGATCGTCGGCAGGGTCGAGGCGGTGACGGTCGAGAGCGCGCGCGCCGCCGGTCGGGCTCTGATCGCGCGGAGCAGGCCCGCGGTGACCGCGCTGGGGCCCGGCCGCGGGCTTGAAAGCGCCGCCGCAATCGCCGAAAGTCTCGGGCGCCGCGCCGCTTGACGCCCGGAGTACCCCGCCTCGAGTGCCGGAATTCCTCCATGGCATTCTTCCGAACCGTCGGTTTCACCGAGACCGCCTCCGTCATCGAGGGCGACGGCGTCACCCTCAGGGCGCCGCAGATGGCCGACTACGGCGAATGGGCGGCATTGCGCGAGATCAGCCGCGCCTTCCTGATCCCGTGGGAGCCGACCTGGCCGGCCGACGATCTCACCCGCGCCGCCTATCGCCGCAGGCTTCGCCGCTATGCGGAGGACATGCGCACCGACCAGTCCTATGCGTTCTTCGTGTTCCGCGACCGCGACAACGTCCTGGTCGGCGGCCTGACGCTGGCGAACGTCCGCCGCGGCGTCGCACAGGCGGGGAGCCTCGGCTACTGGATGGGCCAGCCGTTCGCCGGCCACGGACTGATGAGCAAGGCGGTGCGCGCCCTGATCCCGTGCAGCTTCGGGGTGCTCGGGCTGCATCGTCTGGAGGCCGCCTGCATTCCCACCAATACCGCCTCGATCACCCTGCTCGAGCGCACCGGTTTCGTGCGCGAGGGCTATGCGCGCGAATATCTGTGCATCAACGGCTCGTGGCAGGATCACCTGCTCTATGCCCGCCTGAAGGACGATCAGCGGCCGTAATGCTCTCGGACCGCGAGCGCCGCTTCCTCGCCAGCAGAATGGTCGGCCATCTGGCAACCGCCGACGCGGGTGCCAATCCGCACGTCGTGCCGGTATGCTTCGTGTTGTCCGACAGCACGCTCTACATCACGATCGACGAGAAGCCGAAGCGAAGTCACGGCGCGCCGCTCAAGCGCGTGCGGAATATTCTGGAAAATCCTTCGATTGCTTTCGTGGCCGATCGATACGCCGCAGACTGGACCATGCTGGGCTGGGTCATGCTGCGCGGCCGCGCCGAAATTCTGGCCGGCGGCAGCGAGCATGCGCGCGCACAGGCGCTGCTGCGTGCCCGGTATCCTCAGTTGAACGCCATGCGGATCGCGGAGCTTCCCGTCATCGCGGTCCGGCTCGAGCGCGTGACCAGCTGGGGTAACCTGGCGGTCGACGGCATCGCGCAATCGTCATGAGGGATGGCAGGCGGGGTCCGGACCGTGCGCCGGGCGGGTCGCGTCGTTTCGAGACGATGCCCAAGCAGCCGCGTCGCCTCATCGTCTCCTGACCGCCTGCGCCCAGCGGCGCATGATATCCCGTAGCTCCGCGGTCGGTTCGGCGATCAGCTTGCGCGCGATCGTCCGGACCAGGAATCGGTCGGCTTCTTCGGAGACATACTCGACTGGCGACTTGCCGTCGATACGCGCCAGAAAAAGCGCCGGCAGCAGGGCTGCGGCACGCCTTTCCAGGGCCTCCGGGGCCTCCCAGCTCACCCCCGCCAGGTAGCGGGCGACAAGCGTCTCGAATGACGCCTCCAGCGCGTCGACCCGGTGCGGCAGCGGGAGGCATTTCAGCATGAGATGGTTGAGGCAGAAGCCGAGGTCGAAGGCAGGGTCGCCGTACCACGCGCATTCGGCGTCGAGGAACACTGGACCATCGGGGCCCGCGAGGATGTTCTTGGGGCTCACGTCGCCATGGACGAGTGCGAGCCGGGTTTCCGCCGTGACCGAGACGATCGCGGTGAGCCGGTCGGCAAGGTCCGGATGCTTTTCCGCGGTGGCCAGGAGATAGGGTTCGAGCCGTATCGCGCGGAAGATTGAATCCGACGCAAAGTCTGCCGCCACCTGGGGGTCGCCGGCGGTGTCGGCGTGGATCGCCACCAGGGCAGCCCCGACGGAGCCGGCAAAGTCCACGTCGACCGTGCCCTCGAGCAGCGATGTCTTCCAAAGACGATGGTTTTCCGGCGGCAGGAAATCCATGGCGAACATCCGGCCGTCGGCGCTGCGGGCCACGAGCGGCGGCACGTTGTGCGGCAGGAGCTTTGCCACCCGCTCGAACCATGCGAACTCGTATCGGCTGCGCTCGATTGGTGCCCGCCACTCGGCGGCGACCTTCAGCGACGGCAGCGCCCGTTTGATGCAGATGCGCCGTCGGCCGAGCTCGACCATCCAGATATCCGACGACACGCCCCCGGCGACCGGCTCCGCCCGGTCGGGCGGATCGGTGAAGCCGATCTCGCGCAGGAAAGCGCCCATCTCGGCGGGCAGAACGCTAGGCTGCGAGGCCATGGCTGGGCATTCCCTCGCGGCTCAGCGCCGACCGGCGAGTACGCCCGCGCCGGCATAGCCGATGCCGGGCTCCTCGGCGATGCGGAGGAGCTGGTTGTATTTCTCGAGCCGCTCGCTGTTCTTCACCGAGCCGATCTTGATCTGCCCTCCCGCGGTCCCGACCGCGAGATCCGACATGAAGGCGTCGGCGGTTTCGCCGGAACGGGCGGAGATCACCGTCGAGTACGATGCCGCCCGCGCCATGCGGATGGCTTCGAGCGAGCCGGACAGCGTGCCGTTCTGGTTGACCTTGATCAGCACGGAATTGGCTGATCCGCCGTCGATGCCGCGCTGGATCCGCCCGGGATTGGTGCAGAACAGGTCGTCGCCCACGACCTGAACGCCTTTGAGCCGCCGCGTCAGTTCCGGCCAATGTGCCCAGTCGTCCTCGTGCAGTCCGTCCTCCACCGACACGATGGGGAAACGCTCCACCCAGCCCGCCACCTCCTCGATCATCTCGGCGCTGGACAAGGTGCGGCCTTCGCGCGCCAGCCGATAATTGCTCTCCGCGTCGCGCAGCGAGGTGGCCGCCACATCGAGCGCGATGCCGACGTCGTGCCCGGGGCGCAACCCGGCCCGCTCGATGGCGGCGACCAGCAGCTCGAGCGCCGCCACGGTCGACGCCGAGCCGGGGCTGAGGCCGCCCTCGTCGGCGAGCAGGGTCGGAGCGCCGGCCGCAGCCACCACCGCATCGGCCGCCGTGCGCACGCGGACAATCATGTGCAGCGCGGAGGCGTAGTCGGGCGCGGAGAGCGGAATCGCCAGCACGTCCTGGATGTCCATGCTGCGGCCGGCATGCATGCCGCCGCTCAGAATGTTGACCATCGGCAGCGGCAATTGCGGCGCCCTGGTGCCGGACAGCTCGGCAATGGTGCGATAAAGCGGAACGCCGGTCGCCGCGGCGACCGCGCGGCAGGCGGCAAGCGACACGGCGAGCACCGCATTGGCGCCGAGCCGGCCGAGATTTGCCGTCCCGTCGAGGTCAACGAGGCGTCGATCGAGGCCGGCCTGGTCCTGCGCGTCGAATCCGGTAAGCGCCCGCGCGATCTCGCCGTCGACATGGCCCACCGCCCGGGTCACGCCCCGGCCGAAATACTGGTCCGGGACCTCATCGCGCAGCTCATGGGCCTCGTTCTGGCCAGTCGAGGCGCCCGAAGGCACGGCCGCGCGACCGATCGCTCCGCCGGTCAGGACGACGTCGGCCTCCACGGTGGGACGACCGCGGGAATCGAGGATCTGGCGCCCCTTGATACGGGCAATGGCGAGACCAGACATGCGCGCATCTTCCTTGCTGTGGATGTGTCGTTGGATCGCCGACAGGCGAGAGCTTACGACAGCGGGCAGGGGTGGTGCGGCTTCTCTCCGCGCAGCACCCGCACGACCTCCTCTGCCGACCGCTGGCGAAGCTCGATCAGCGAGGCCGTGGAGGAAAAGGCAACGTGCGGCGTCGCGATGACGCGCGGATGGCCGGTGATCGCTGCCGGCGGCGTCGGCTCGCCGTCGATCACATCGAGACCCGCCATGTCGATCACGCCGCGATCGAGCGCATCGAGCAGTGCCGCATTATCGACGAGCCCGCCGCGGCTGACATTGATCAGCAGGCTTCCCGGTTTCATCCGGCCGATAAGCCCGGCGTCGAACAGGTGGCGGGTGCTCGGCGTGAGCGGCAGGTGGATCACCACCACGTCGGATCGCTCCACCAGCTCGCCGAGCTCGACCTGCTGGACGGCGACCGCGCTCGCGCCCGCCGGCATCATGTCAAAGACCAGGAGTTTTACCCCGAACGATCCGAGCTTCTGCGCGGTCTTGCGGCCAATGCGGCCGAATCCCACGATGCCGACCACGAGGTCGCGCACGCGGCGCAACTGTGCGTCCGCCGGCTCCCACCGGCCGGCTTTCACCGCCCGGTCGAAGCCGGTGATGCCACGCGCCCAACTCAGAAGCAGGCCGACCGCGTGGTCGGAGACCTCCTCGACGCAATAGTCGGGCACGTTGGTAACGATGGCGCCCTGGGCGGCGGCGGCGGCGCGATCGATGTTGTCGAGGCCGACGCCGATCCGGGCGACGATCTTCAGGTCCGGACAGGCGCGTATCGCCTGCGCATTCACCTCCGCCCAGCAGGTCATGATCGCGGCCGGCCGGTGCTCGGCCGCGAGCCGGGCGATCTCCGACGCCGGCAGTGCCGTAGCCGGTCCGGCCACCAGCGCCAGCCCCGCCCCCTCGATCACCGCGCGTTCGATGTCGAGATCCGGCCACGCACGGTCAGTGATGAGAACCTTGGTCATGACGATCCGTCTTTCGGGCAGCGGTTCCTGTTTGCTCACGCCGGCCAGGCGAGCGGCACGCCCTCATCCTCCAGACTGTGCTGGAATTTTGACCGCAGCTCCGCGTCGCCGCAGACCGCAGCCGGGAGTTTTCCCTGGTCGAGGCAGAACGCCGCGAGCGCTCCCGCCGCCTCCCCGATGTTCCATTCCACCGGATGCAGCCGGTAGCAGCCATTGGTGATGTGCGTCGTGCCGATATTTTTTGCCGCTGCGATCAGGTTGCGGATCCGGATCGGGATCAGCGCGCCGAGCGGGATCTGGAACGGCCGCGTACGGCAACTGACGCCGACGTCCTCCGGGCCGGCCCGATGGATGTCGATCGGATACCAGCCGACGCCCACCGAATCGCCGAAGTGGGCGGCACTCGGTCCGTTCTGGAAGTGGGCGGACACGTCCTGCTCGACCACCGTGCGCAAGGCCTTGATGCGGCGCGTTTCGCGGATGTAGGGAAATTTCGCCAGACCGTCCGGGGTGCCCATGATATCGGGCCGCAGCTTCAGCTCCGGCGCCCCGCGCCGGCTGCCCTCGGCGGGCGCCTCCGTCTGCACCCAGTGCAGGAACCCGAGGCTCGCCCGCTTGGCGTCCTGCAGGGACGCCGCGATCTCGCCCGCGCGGCGATCGATGATGCTCGCTTCGCGGTAGTCGTTGCCGGGCCAGTTGAACATCGACAGGTCGGCGGCAAAACCGGCGGCGAACTGCGCACTGTCGATCAGCCGGCGATAGGTCCACAGCCCTCCCTTGGTGCCCGGCATCGTCTCGAACAATCTGTAGTCCAGCCAGCCGCTCTCCTCGCCATAAATCTCGCCGCCGTGTACCTCGATGCGCAGGCTGTAGGGTTGCGAGCTGCGGAAGAAATCGTATCGCGCCGGCCGCTCGATGACATGGCGCTCGCCCTCCGGCCGGCGCTCGAGCGCGAACACATAGGTGAAGCTCTGCACGCAGTGCGGCTTCGGCTCGGATGGCTGGGCGTGCGGCTCGCCCGTCTCGGCGATGGTCTCCGCGCCAACCCGGTATTCGGCACCGACGAGCGGCAGCAGGTCGCCGAGTTCGGTCGCGTCGAGCACGACGGCGGAACAGAACCGCAGCGCTCGTCGGTTCTCCAGACCGATGGCCGTCACCGCGACCACGCGATCGTCCTCGACCTCGGCGGCGGCGGCCCTGGTTCGCAGATGCAAGGTGAGGCGGCCGGCGTCCAGATGCGGCCGGAGCAGCGCCATCAGGGCGGCAACCCCGACCTTCGGCTCGAATGCGACCCGGGTGACCCAGCAGTTGCCCGGGTTGAAATGGGTTTTTCTCCGGCTTCGCGTGCAAGCGGCCGATAGTGATCGCGCAGCGCATTGCGCAGCGAGTAATAGCTGGCGGTGCCGCCAAAATCCTCGATGCGATCGTGCTCGTCGAGCGCGGAGACGCCCTGCGCGGTCAGCTGCCCGCCGATCCAGTCGGTCTCCTCGATCAGATGCACGTTGCGGCCCCGCCGCGCGGCAGCCAATGCCGCCGCGACCCCGCCGGTGCCGCCGCCGACCACGAGCACGTCGCACCTGATGTCCCGCGCCGGAGGGACGCCGAGCGGGACGACCGCAATGGACGGATCGCCATCCGACGGCACCCGCATGACATCGACCACGGCATCGAGCGCACGTTTCATGAATGATAATTTGCCCTTGCTAAACCGGACCGAAGTATAGCTGGCGGATCAGCGGCGTGTCGCGCAGCGATGCCGGCGTGCCTTCGGCGGCAATGCGGCCCGAGGCGAGCACGTAGGCCCGGTCGGCCACCGCCAAAGCCATGGCGGCATTCTGCTCCGCCAGCAGGATGGGCATGCCCGAGCGGGCGAGTTTCGCCACGGTGTCGCTGATCTCGTCGACGATACGCGGCGCCAGGCCCAGAGTCGGCTCGTCGAGCAGCAGGCATTTCGGGCGCCCCATCAGGCCGCGCGAGATCGCGAGCATCTGCTGCTCGCCGCCCGACAGCGATCCGGCCCGCTGCCGGCGCCGCTCAGCCAGCCGCGGGAACATGGCGAATGCCCGTTCGAGATCGTCCTCGATGCGGTCGCGGTCGGCGCGATGGTAGGCCCCCATGATCAGGTTCTCGATGACGCTGGAACGGGCGAAGACCTGGCGCCCTTCGGGCACCAGGATGATGCCGAGACCGACGCGTTGCGGCGTCGGCAGCGCCCCGATGTCCCGGCCGTCGAAGAGGACGGCGCCGCGCGTCGGCTTCTTCAGGCCGGCGATCAGGCGCATCGTGGTCGACTTGCCGGCCGCATTGGCACCGATCAGGGCGACGACCTCGCCGGGATGCAGGACGATGCTGGCGTCGCTCACCACCTCGTTCTTTCCGTAGTGCGCCGTGACCTCTCTAAGCTCCAGCATGCTGGCGTCCCAGATAGGCGGTGATGACTCGCTGGTCGGACAGCACGTCCTTGGGCGATCCCTCCGCGATCTTGTTGCCGTTCTGCAGCACAACAAGACGGTGAGCGAACTCGGCGAGGAACGCGACCTTGTGATCGATGATGCAGAGCGTGGTCCCATGCTGGAGAAGGTCGCCGAGCACCAGGCGGAGATTGACGATCTCCTCCTGGCCGAGCCCCGACGCCGGCTCGTCGAGCAGCAGGAGCTTGGGCTCGCACATCATGGCCATTGCCACGCCGAGCATCTTCTCCTCTCCGTAGGACAGCGCGGCCGCGGGCTTGTCCGCTACCTCCCCGAGGCGGCAAAGCGCCAGCACGCGACTGACCCGACCCTGCAGCTCCCGATCGGTCGTAGTCGATGCGAACAAGGTCGTTCCCCGGCGCATGCCGAGCAGCCGCTTGAGCGCGAGATGGCTGGCGATCATCACATGATCGAGGACGCTCAGCTCGGCGAACAGCTGCGGGTTCTGAAAGGTCTTCACGATGCCCAGGGCAGCGATGGTGTCGGGCCGGGCGCCGGAAATATCGCGCCCCTGCCACACCACCCGGCCCGAGGTCGGGACCAGTAGCCCGGCGAGCAGGTTGAGCAGCGTGGTCTTTCCCGACCCGTTGGGACCGAGAACGCCGACGATCTCGCCCTCATCGATCGTGAGCGAGACCTCGGATACCGCAACAAGGCCGCCGAAGCGCTTGGTGAGCGTGTCGATCTCAAGAAACATGGCGCCAGCGCGTGAACAGCCCCACGATGCCCCGCGGCATGATGAGGATGACGAGAATCAGGATGGCGCCGTAGGTGGCGGCGCGGATCTCCGCCGGGAACTCGATGGCATGGGGAAGGCCGGTCAGCAGGAAGGCACCGACGACCGGGCCGAGGATCGAGCCTTGGCCGCCGAGCAGAACCATGGCGATGGCGTCGAGCGACTGCGTGATCGATAGTTGCGAGGGCTCGATATAGTTGGTGTAGAAGCCGAACAGCGCTCCGGCGAATGCCGCCAGGATGTTCGATACGGTGAACGCCAGGAGCTTGTAGCGAAACGTGTTGATGCCGAGGGTCTGCGCCAGATCCTCGTTGAGACGGATGGCCGCGAAATTACGCCCGATCCATGAGCGGACGACCACCTGGGACGCCGCGCAGACGACGAGAAGGGCCGTCAGCGCGAGAAAGTACCATGCTCGCGTTCCCTCGATCGTCAGCACGCCGTAGCCGGGCAGCCAGACGGTGGGCTTATCGAGCACGAGAAGGCCCAAGGTTCCGTTGGTCACGCTGTTCCAGTTCAGCACGACCAGCCGGGCGAGCTCGGAAAAGGCCAGCGTGACCACGGCGAAATAGAACTCCCGCAGCCTGAACTTGAAGCAGAGCCAGCCTACCAGCAGCGACAGAGCCAAGATCCCGGCAAAGGTCGGGACCAGCGCCAGCCAGAACGAGATGCCGAACCTGGTCAGGAAGAGATACGTCGCGTAGGCGCCGATCCCGAACGCGGCACCATGAAACATCGTCAGCTGGCCCGCGTAGCCGAACACGATGTTGAAGCCGACAGCGAGGATGCCGAGGATGAAGGTGAAGATGAGAATCGTCAGCATGACCTCGCTGCTGCTGACGAACGGGACCAGATAGAGCGGCAGCAGCAGCCAGACCGCGCTCATGTCCGGCTTCCGAACAGGCCGCTCGGCCGGAACAGCAGGATCGCAACCAGGAAGACGAGGCCATAGGCGTCGCGAAAAGCCGTGGGCAGGAAGAGCGAGCCGATCGATTCGGTCACCCCGAGAATGATGCCGCCGACCAGGGCGCCGGCCAGACTGCCGACGCCGGCCAGAATGGCGGCTTCCACGCCCTTGAGGACGAACAGGGCCCCCATCGATGGCTCCAGCGAGTAGAGACCGGCGCACAGCGCGCCGCCCATGCCCGCGAGCGCGCAGGAGTAGACGTTGACACCGACCTGCAGGATGTCGGTGTTCACGCCCATCAGCATGGCGGCTTCCGGGTTCTGCGCATAGGCCCGCGTGGCACGCCCCAGCCAGGTATTGGCGAGCGCCAGCCAGGTCAGTCCGATGACGGCGAGAAGCACTCCGAAGGTCACGACCTTCATGCGCGGCAGCGTGATGTCGCCCACCGTCCAGGCTCCGGACAGCACGAAGTCCATGTTCTTCGGCGTCGCCGTGTAGAGCAGCAGCACTCCGCTCTCGATGACCGAGATCAGGCCGATGGAGACCAGGAGGCCGTTGACCAGGTTGTTCCGGGTGAACTGGAAGAGCGCCCGATCCGAAATGAGCCCCACCAGCCCGGCGATCAGCACGGCGAAGACGACCGCGACGGGGTAGGGCAGGTGCGTGATATCGGTCAGATGCCACGCCGCATAGGCCCCGATCATCATGAACTGCCCGAGCGCAAAATTCACGATGCCGGTGACGCCGAACGTCAAGGTCACGCCCAGGGCGATGATGCCGTAGAGCGCTCCGATGATGATGCCGTTCAGGAATTGCCCGAGAATGACTTGGGTCATCGGCGGCTACAGCGCATCCCGGTCAAATTGCATCGTCCGTAGGGTGGGCAAAATCGCTACGCGGACCACGCGGCTGGTCCGAACCCCACGTGCGATTTTGCCCACGCGGTCCGCATCCGCGTGGTACTGCGTGGGCAAATCGCCCCGATAGTTCGATCGAGCCGCAAGGTCTTGCCACGCGATTTGCCCACCCTACGGTCTACGCGGACCACGCGGCTTGATCCGAACCCCACGTGCGATCTTGCCCACGCGGTCCGTACTCGCGTCGCACCGCGTGGGCAAATCGCCCCGATAGTTCGATCGAGCCGCAAGGTCTCGCCACGCGATTTGCCCACCCTACGGCTCGACGCGCGTGATCTGGATCGCGCCGCCCTTCTTCAGGTGGGCGATGTCGAAGTCGAAGATCTGCTCGCCGCGCTGATCGAACTTGATCGTCCACAAGCCGCTGTAGGTGGACGACAGCAGCGCCGCACGGATCGCGCCGACATCCTCGACGGTTCCCGCCTTCTGCATCGCGGCAACCAGCATGTAGACGTGGTCATAGCAGGACGAGGAGCACAGCGGCGCCTGGTCGTAGGGGAACTCGCGCTTGTAGAACGCCTTGTAGGCCTCGATGAACTGCTTCACCTTGGGGGAAGCCTTCTCGGCCTCCTCGAAATATTTCGGCACGTAGACGATATAGTCCTCGATGCCGTCCTTGTTCTTCATGCCGGGGCCGAGCGAGCCGCGCACCAGGAAGAATTTCCGGATGAAGTTGCCCTCCGTCGCCTGGCGCACGATGTCGTAGAGCGGCGCGTCGCTGTAGCCGGGAAAGAGGTAATCCGCCTTGAATGCCGCCAGCTTCGCCAGCACCGGGGTGAAGTCCTTGGTGCCGGGCTCGAAATATTCCGTGACGGTCTCGATGCCCTTCGCCTTGAAGAGCGGCTCGTAGATCTCGCCGAGCACCTTGCCGCCCTGGTCGTTCTGGAACAGCATGGCGATCTTCTTCGGGTGCGCCGTGTTGATCAGATAGTCGACCATGCGCTCGCCGAAACCGTTGGGACCGGCATCCCAGTTCCAGGTGCGGATCAGAAAATCGTGCCCGGGCTGCCCGACGAAATCGTGGATACGCGTCGCGCCGCCCATCAGGAGGAACTTGCCATTGAACTGCTTGGCGTAGGGCAGCACCGTCACGAACACGTTGGAAAGGAAGGGGCCGAGCACGAACCGTGCCTTGTCCTGCTCGAGCAGCCGCTTGAGCTGGATCGTCGCCTCCTTGGGGTCGCCGCGGGTATCGAGGGAAACCAGCTCGATCTTGTAGGTCTTGTCGCCGACCTTGAATCCGCCGGCCTTGTTGATCTCGTCGACCGCCATGGGGACGCCCTGCGATCCCATCCAGCCGTAGATCGCATTGGCTCCGGTCTGCGCCTCGATCTGCCCGATCTTGACGACGCCCTGCGCCTGCGCACCGGCGGCCCATATCACGCCAAGCATGACGAGCGCGGTTCTCACGGTGTGAGACATCTCCAGCTCCCTCCGATGGGTTGTGGTTGTTATGGTTTGATCCGCGCCGCCGCCGGCCGGCGGGCGGGTCGCGCGGCCGGGTCTACATCATCCCCCCTGCCGCCACCTTGCGTTGGGTCGCCCATTCCTCCTGCTGTTGCACGGCGAAGATCGAGGTGTAGCCGCCCGACCAGTCGGGAGGCAGCAGGCAGGGACGCGGATCGTGGTAGGCCCACCGGGCCGGCTTGCCGCGCACGATCGCGCCATAATATTTCGACTGCAGCGGATTGTAGGTGTAGGGCATCGCGTTCGCCGCGGAATAGACGTTCAGGAGCAGCGGCCGCGGTATCTCCGACCAGTTGGCCTTCGAATAATGCAGCGTGCGGCAGTTGTGGATGGTGACCGACCCCGCCGGCCCTTCCAGGTAGTCCACCTTGCTCATGTCGATTTTGCCGGCGTCTTCCGCGCTGAGGCAGCCGACCCACTGCCCCTCGGCGTTGTACTGATCGACGACCGGCCCCTTGTGGCTGCCGCGCAGCACGCCGAGGGGGCCCTGGTCCGCAGTGCAGTCGAATACGTAGGTGCCGGCGGTGCAGGGACTGTAGTTGGTGTGCGGCCAGAACGAGATGTCCTGGTGCCACTTCACCTCGTCGCCGCCCTTCGACCACTTGAAGTTGAGCTTCGAGTGATGAAACTTGACGTCGGGGCCGACCAGATCGGCGATGGCGTCAGCGAGCGGCGAGTTTTTTCCCGACGCATATTCCCAGTAGGTCGGATGGTGGTCGTTCATGCTGGAGAGACGGCGCAGACGGGGATGCTCGGCGCTATGCCCCTTGTCCAGATCCCATACCGCATCCGATGTCGTGACGGCGCGGCTGCGGTCGACCATCTCGTCGGTGACGGCGCGCAGGCGTTCGATCCAGCTGTCGGGCAGGAATTTCTCCAGGAGAATATAACCGTTCTCGAAATAGAGCTCGCGCTGCTTTTGCGTCAGGACCGCGGGCCTGATCGAAAGAATCTGGTCGGGCGTCATGGCTTTCTCCCATTCTGTTTTCGGCTGTCGGAGGGCGGCGCCTCCGACGTCACATCCGCCCATTCGTCCCTGCCCGCCTGGATCAGGCCCGAAACGCTGCCTTGTCGGTGCCCGAATAGAGCGCCTTGACCTGCCGACCGATGGCGTCGGCATGGGCGGCGAGCGCCGCGTCGTCAAGGTCGTGCCTCGGACGCGGCTCGAGGTCGAAATTGCCGTAGCGATCGACGCCCCGCACCAGGGTGGCGGAATCCCGCACCTTCAGCTGCTTGACGTCGGTCGGGATATAGCGGATCGCCAGACCGATGCGCCGGTTGTTGGAGCGGTTCGGCTCCGAGCCGTGCACGAGCTTGACGTGATGGATCGACATCTCGCCCGGCTCGAGAACGCAATCGACCGTGTGATCGCCGTCGACTTTCACGGCGATTTCCTGGCCGCGCGACAGCAGGTTGTCCCTGTGAAAGGTGTCGACGTGCGGCAGGTGCTCCTGCGTCTGCGAGCCGGGCACGAACTTCATGCAGCCGCTTTCGAGGTTGGCCGGGCTCAGCGCCACCCAGGCCGTCATGACGTCGTCCTTGCTCAGCCCCCAATAGAACGCGTCCTGGTGCCAGGACACGAAGCCCGGGCTGTTGGCCTCCTTGATGAAGAAATTGGTCGTCCAGCACAGCAGATCGGGGCCCAGCACGTCCTCGGCAACGTCGAGGATCCTCGGATGATGGACGATCTCGTCGACCCAGGTAAACAGCAGGTGGGCCTTGTGCCGCCAATTGCCCTGCAGGGGCCCTCCGGTGCTCGCCTCGTGTTTTTCCAGACATTCGCGATAATGCGCAACCTCGGCGGCGGCGAGCGCCGGCAGCGGAAAGTAATAGCCATCCCGGCGATAGGCATCGACCGCAGAGCTGGAAAGCTGCTTGGGCATTGCGTTCCCTCCAATGGCTTTTCGGCATATTAGTGATATATTAGCGTGGTTGGCAAGAGACACACTGGACGGTGTGGCGCGCAGATCCGCCCGCAAGGCATCCCGAAAAGCCATGGCAAGGAAAACGCAATCAACGAGTGCCGGCCGGGACAGGGCAAGTTCACTGGCGCCCGCGTCTGCGATATCGCCGTCCGCCGCCCGGCTGCGACCCGAGGCGGCCCGGCAGGCGCGAGCGTTGCGTCCGGATCTCTCGGACCAGGCGCGGGCACGCCTCGAGGAGATGATCGTCTCGCTGGAGCTCGCGCCCGGCAGCATCTGGTCGGAGGCCGAGCTGAGCGGCAGGCTCGGCATCGGCCGCACTCCCGTTCGCGAGGCGCTGCAGCGGCTCGAGGAGGATCACCTGGTCAGGATCCTCCGGCGGCATGGCGTCCAGATCACCGAGATCAACGTGGGGGAGCAGCAGCAGTTGCTCGAGCTGCGGCGCGAGCTCGACCGATTGATCGCAACGAACGCCGCGCGACGCAGCACGCCACGGGAGCGCTCGCAGCTCCTGGACATGGCGGAGCGTCTGGAATCGCGCAGGGCCGACGGGGACAATATCCTGCCCTATCTGCGCGATCACTACGAGCTCAAGAACTTCCTGGCAGAATGCGCGCGCAACCCGTTCGTAGCGCGGGCCGTCATGCCCTGTTACGCCATGTCGCGGCGCTTCTACTATCTGCACCATCGCCATGCCCGCGATCTCGCGACGGCGACACGGTATCACGCGCTGGTGATACGTGCCGTCGCCGTCGGCGACGAGAAAAAGGCCGCCGCCGCGTCCGACCGGTTGATGGACTACGTCGAGGAATTCACCCGCGCGACCGTGACCAACAGATTGTAGGTCGGCCTGGCGTCGGCGACGATCAGCGAAATCCCTCGTCCACGGTCCGGCGGATCTGCGTTGCGTCCATGCCGGCGAGGCCCAGGCGTTCGAGCGACCGGCCCTCGGCGAGGAAATCCTTGCCGGTCATGGTACGGACGATCGCGATCAGCGCATCGATCGCCGGGGTCTCGACGCCCGCGGCCTCGCCGATGGCGCTCATCGGGATGAGGCCGGTCGGCACGTCCTCCATGACGAACTTGTGCTGCGACGATACGATGCAAGGGGCCCGTCCCTGGCTCTCCGGCAAGGCGGCGACCACTCAGCGACCCGCTGGCGAAGAGGTGCGCGTTGACCTGCCTCGATGCGCCCGCACAGGCAGATCCCTGGCGCTCGCGACAGGCAGATCCCCGGCGCTCGCGAACGTGCGCACCGTGAGCCGCTCGACCCGGCCGCGGATTTCGATCTCGTGGCGGGGGGCGGCGCTGAGATCGATGCCGGCGCGGAGCATCACGGCCTCGGAGATCACCAACTCGCAGGCGTAGGTCTTGGTGAGGCTTTCGATGCGACTCGCCGTGTTGACGGAGTCGCCGACCGCGGTGATCGAGACCGCGGTGCCATAGCCCATCTCGCCGACGATGGCGGGCCCGGTATGGATGCCGATGCCGATCCGCAGCGGCTCGGGGATGTCTTGGATGAGCGCGCGATTCAGGCTCTGCATGCGCAGGGCCATGTCCTTGGCGGCGACGAGCGCATCACGGCAGCCCGCCTCGACGCCACCGTCGAGACCGAATAGCGCCATAACGCCATCGCCGATGAACTTGTCGATACGTCCGCCTGCTGCCTCCACCGCATGCCCCATCTCGGCAAAGTATTGATTGAGGAGGAATACCAGGTCGTAGGGGAGCTTCTGTTCGGAGAGCTTCGTGAACGCTCTGAGATCGCCGAACAGGATCACGATCTCGCGCTCGGCGCCGTGGACATAGCCCGGACGGCGGAATCCGTCCCGGGCCCGGGCGGTGGCCGGCAGCAGGGGCGTCACGCGCAGATCGCCGTGCGGGCGGAGCTGACATGCGAGTCGTACATTGGGCGCCGCGCCCACGCGGTGCAACACCTTCATCTCCTCGGGCGCGGGCGGCGGGATCGCCTCGTTCGGTCCTGCGACCTTGATGCGGCAGGTGGAGCAGCGCCCGCGGCCGCCGCACACGGAGGCGTGCGGAATGCCCCCCATCCGGCTTGCCTCCAATACCGACACGCCCCGCACGATCCGGACCACGCGGCCGCTCGGATAGGTCAGGCGGACGACGCCGCGACGACGCTTTCCCCAGTACCAATGCGCGACCCGCGCGGCCAGCACGGCAAGGAGCAACGCCAGGAACGCGGAGCGCACCCACACCACCATCTGATCGATGACCGCGACATCCTCCGGCGCTGGCTTCGGATGTGTTTTCGCGAGTTGGGCGACCCAGGCCGGGTCCTCGGCCATCGCCACGACCTCGCGGCCCCCCTCGAGAACGCCGAGAATCGCCAAGGTCGGCATCAACAGTGCGAATGCGTAGAGGACCGGTTGCCAGCGTGGGTACCACGGCTTCACGCCCAGCCAGAACCGCAGCCCGATGACGGCGTGAATCCAGGCGATCACCAGCACCGTGAGCTGAAGCCCGCCGCGCAGCGGGCTGGCCACGAAGTAAAAGTATAGCAAACTTGAGTAATAGCCGTAGTTGGAGCCATAGAACGTGTCGGCGACGCGCGTATGGAGGACGTGATCAGTGAGGAAGAAGGGAATCGCGAATCCGAGGACAAGCTGGGTCGCTTCAGCAGCAGGCATCCTGAGTGTGCGGCGCAGCCAGAGCGCCCAGAGCGCCAGGCCGTAATGCATCGCGAAGGCGCCGTAGAGGATGAAACCGCCGAGCGGGCTCGCCCAATACTGGTAGATGCGGTGAAGCTCGCGATCCATGACCTGGACTGAGACGAGACCCAAGCTGTGGTTGACCAAGTGGGTCGTCACGTAGGCGAACATGACGAGGCCCGAAGCCAACCGGACCTGCCGGATCACGCCTTAGACTCGCGCTCGTCTGTCACCGTCCGAACCTCGCCCGCGTTTTCCTTAGGCTTGTTGTAACGCAACGGGCCACGCAGCCGCCGCGCCGCCTAAGACAGTGATGCCCCTCCGAGAACACACCTCGTCCAACGCCTAAAGCCTACCACTTTGCGAACGCCGGCACAGGGTCGGCGCACAGCGGGAATTCGGCTCGCGGGCATCGCGGGGTGAACGGGCAGCCCTGGCCGGCACCGCCGCCGACGAATTGTCGCGGCTCGAGCTCGTGCGCACCCGTTCGGCCTCGAGCATCGGATCCGGAAATGTGCCGGATGGAGCCCGGCTGTGCGGTTGTCGCCGTGAAACGAGGTGGCGACGCAGGGTGCTGCGGCCCTCGCCGGGATCGGCTATTGTGCCCGCAACCGCATCGTCTTGAATGGAGGCGAACATGACCAAGGGCACTTTCGGCCGGCGTGACGTTCTCAAGCAGATGGCCGCCGCCGGCGCGGTCGGCTTGCCCGCCGCGCCCACGTTGTGGTCCGGCGCCGCCCATTCGGCCGGCGCGCCTGCCTATGACCCCGGCGCCCGGCTCGATCTTGCCGTCAGCGAGGTCGAGCTTCGGCGCAACAGCGCCGGCCGGATGCTGATGGCCCGGATCTACCAGCCGAAGGGGACGGGACCTTTCCCGACCGTTCTCGATCTGCACGGCGGGGCGTGGAACAGAAAAAACCGCCTCGCCGAGGAGCCGATGGATCGCGCCCTGGCGGCGAGCGGGCTGCTGGTGGTCGCCGTCGACATGACGCTGGCGCCCGAGGCGCCATATCCGGCCTGCGTGCGGGACGCCAACTACGCGGTGCGCTGGCTCAAGGCGAATGCCGCGACCTGGAACGGCGACACCTCGAGGATCGGCGTCTACGCGTCCTCCAGCGGCGGTCACGTCGCCGAGCTCTTGGCGATGCGGCCCCATGATCCGCGCTACAATTCAATTCCACTTGCCGCCGCGCCCGACATCGACGCGACCGTCGCCTATGTGGCGATGCGCTCGCCGGTCAGCAACACCGTTGCGCGCTACGAAAACGCCGAGCGCCGCCGCAACGAGGGCATGGTGAAAAACAACAAGGTGTTCTTCGATCCGTGGGAGACGATCCACGAAGGCAACCCGCAGGAGATTCTCGAGCGCGAGGAACGGGTCACCCTGGTGCCGTTCCTCATCATGCAGGGCGCGCTCGATGACAACGTGTTGCCGGAGATGCAGGAAAAATTCGCCAGGACCTACAGGGCGGCGGGCGGCGACTGCGACTATCGCCTGTTCGAGAATTCCGTTCACGAATGGGTCGCGGAGCCGGGTCCGCAGACCGACAAGGCGCGTGAGGTGGTCAAGGAATTTTTCGCGCGGCAGCTGAAAGCCTGATCCGTCGCACGGGTCCCAGGGCATGACAGGCGGCGGGCTTGTGATCGGGCGAACGGGCCTTGCATCGAGAAGATTGCGGACGTCAAGTTCCCGGACGAGATTCTGCGGCGCGGCTTCAGCGCGGCTGTAGCTGGCCGTCGAAGTCGCAAGCCGCGCCGTGCCAGTTCAAGCAACGCTGCTCGCGCACCGCGATGCCGCTGCCGCGGCGCGAGATGGTGACCTTGCACGGGTCGTCCTGGGCCGCGACCTCCGCCACCAGGCTGCCGCCTTCGACTTCGCCGTACGCTTCGAGCTCGCCCGTGCATTGGCCCGACTTCACGGTGAGCAGCACCTTGTAAACGCCCTCATTGCCGCGGGTGATGACCACGGTACGCGTTCCGGCGTTGCTCGAGCCATAACGGCCCTCGAAGGCGGACGCGCTGGCGGTGAAGGCTGCAATTCCGAACAGCGCGGCGAGCGTGGTGCGGAGCCTTTTGCGGACGAGCATGGTTGCTCCATCGAGCGGTCGCGAACAGCTTCGTGGAACGCTGCATGGCCGGTTTGCGCCCATCAGGCCTCGCGCGCTCCGCTTCTGGTGCGAGGTATGGCACGATTCGCCGGCGATCCCCAGGCGTCAGCTCCGGGTGAAAGGACTAAACCCCGCGGCTCGTACCGCAAAGCCTCGGCTCTCGCCTTCAAATGAATCCGTCCATCTCCCGTGGGAACAGCGGCCCAGTCCGGTTACCCCTCGATGCGGACCCGGATGCCCGACAATTTGGCACGTCCGAGTCGTGCCAGCGCCATGCCGAGCAAAGTACAACTCCAAGACAGCCGACACGATACGCCTTGGAACACCGGGTTCCTGCGCGAGGGTTATGCGCGCGAATATCTGTGCATCAACAGCTCCGGCAGGACCCGCGGCGGTAACAGGTCCGGGCGGGCTCATCGCATTACCGCAAATGGCACGCCACCAGCTGCCCGGTGGCGGCCTGCTTGAGCGCCGGCGTCTCAGTCCTGCAGCGCGCGATCGCGTACGGGCAGCGGGTATGGAAGGCGCAGCCCGGCGGCGGATTGATCGGGCTCGGCACGTCGCCCTGCAGCAGCCGGCGGGCGCGCTTGAGTCGCGGATTGGGCACCGGCACCGCGGCGAGCAGCGCCTCGGTGTAGGGGTGCAGCGGATTGAGAAACAGCGTCTTCTTCTCCGCGACCTCGACGATTTTTCCCAGATACATCACGGCGATGCGATGGCTGATATGCTCCACGATGGCGAGGTCGTGGGAGATGAACAGGTAGGACAACCGCTTGTCCGCCTGCAGGTCCATCATCAGGTTGACCACCTGGGCGCGGATCGAGACATCGAGCGCGGAGACCGGCTCGTCGGCGACGATCAGCTTCGGATTGAGGGCGAGCGCGCGGGCGATGCAGATGCGCTGGCGCTGGCCGCCGGAGAACTCGTGCGGGAAGGCGTGCATCTGTTGCGGCCGCAGCCCGACCTGCTCGAACAGCTGCGCCACCCGCTCGCCCCGCTCCTTGTCGTCGCCGATGCCATGCACCCAGAGCGGCTCGGCGACGATGTCGCCCGCCGACATGCGCGGGTTGAGCGAGGAGAACGGGTCCTGGAAGATGATCTGCATCTCGCGGCGGAACGGCCGCATCTCGCGCTTGCCGAGATGGGTGATGTCGCGGCCGCCGAGCATGATCGTGCCGCCGGTCGGCTCGACCAGGCGGAGCACGGTGCGCGCCGCCGTCGACTTGCCGCAGCCGCTCTCGCCCACCAGGCTGAGCGTCTCGCCCTCGGCGATCGCAAAGCTCACGCCGTCCACCGCGAGCACCTGGCCGATCGTGCGCCGCAGCAGGCCCTTCTTGACGGCGAAATGCTTCTTCAGCCCGACGACCTCGAGCACCGGAGCGCCGATCGGCGCCGGCGCCGCCGCGCCGGCAAGCGTGGCGGGGGCGCTAGCCACGGGCGCCCCGCTCGAGCTCCTGCGAATGCCAGCAGGCCGCCCGGTGACCCGGCCGCTTCTCCTCGTAGGGCGGAGATTTGCTCCGGCAGAGCTCGTCGGCGAAGGCGCATCGCGGCGCGAACGCGCAGCCCGGCGGCAGGTCGGCAAGCGACGGCACCATGCCGGGGATCTCGCTCAGGCGCTCGGGACTGGCGGAAGGCTCGCCGCCGATGATGGTGAGGCTCGGGATCGACGCCATGAGGCCGCGCGTATAGGGATGCAGCGGCGTCGCGAACAGTGCCTCGACATCGGCCTCCTCGACCTTGCGCCCCGCATACATCACGATCACCCGCCGGGCGGTCTCCGCCACGACGCCAAGATCGTGGGTGATGAGGATGATCGCGGTGCCGAGCTCCGCCTGCAGCCCGGCGATGAGGTCGAGGATCTGCGCCTGGATCGTGACGTCGAGCGCGGTGGTGGGTTCGTCGGCGATCAGGACTTTTGGATTGCAGGCGAGCGCCATCGCGATCATCGCCCGCTGGCGCATGCCGCCGGAGAGCTGATGGGGATACTCCCGGGCGCGCTGGGCGGCCTCCGGGATCTTCACCAGGCGCAGCATCTCGACCGCCTTCTCGGCCGCCGCGGACCTCGACAGATCCTGATGCAGCCGCAGCGTCTCGGCGATCTGGTTGCCGATGGTGAGCACCGGATTGAGCGAGGTCATCGGCTCCTGAAAAATCATCGAGATGTCGTTGCCGCGGACGCCGCGCATCGCCGCCTCGTCGAGGCCCAGCAGATCGCGGCCTTCGAGCCGCACGCTGCCGGCGACGATGCGGCCCGGAGGATCCGGAATGAGGCGCATGATGGAGAGCGCGGTCATGCTCTTGCCGCATCCGGATTCGCCGACGATCGCCAAAGTCTCGCCCGGCTCCAGCGCGAACGACACGTCGTCGACTGCGCGGATCAGCCCGCGACGGGTGAAGAAGACGGTGGCGAGCCCGTCGACATCGAGGAGCGCGCTGGCGGTCGCCGTCACGCCGGGTTCGTCCATCGCCCGCATCAGCTGCGCTGCCTCGGGTCGAGGATGTCGCGCACCGCGTCGCCGAGCAGGTTGGTTCCGAACACCACCAGGCTGATGGCGAGCCCGGGAAAGATCACCAGCCAGGGGGCGGTGCGCACGTATTCGGCGGCCGACTGCGACAGCATGCGGCCCCACGACGGGTGCGGCTCGGGCACGCCGAGCCCGAGAAAAGACAGCGAGGCCTCGGTCAGGATCGCCGAGCCGAGCTGGGCGGTGGCGAGCACGATGAGCGGCGCCAGCGTGTTCGGCAGGACGTGGCGCACCGCGATGCGCAGCTCGCTCATCCCGGTCGCCCGCGCCGCCTCGACGAAGGGGAGCTCGCGCAGCGCCAGCGTGTTGGAGCGGATCACCCGCGCCACGTAGGGGATCAGCGGGATGGCGATCGCCAGGATGGTGTTCTGCAGCGAGGGCTCCAGCGCCGCCGCCATCACCAGCGCCAGCACCAGGAGCGGAAGCGCCTGGAGCATGTCGACGATGCGCTGGACCAGGAGATCGACCCAGCCCCCCAGATAACCCGAGGCGAGCCCCAGCGTCACCCCGAACACGCAGCCGAGGAACGTCGAGCCGATGCCGACGGCGAGCGAGATGCGGGCGCCGTAGACGATCCGGCTGTAGACGTCGCGCCCCATGTAGTCGGCGCCGAGCCAATGGTTCGCGTCTGGACGCGCCAGCGAGATCGAGGCGTTCACCGAGAGCGGGTCGAAGGCGGTGATGAGGTCGGCGAAGATCGCGAAGAACACGAAGACGAACATGATAATCGCCCCGATCGCGCCCAGCGGGTAGCGCCCCGCCAGATGGACGATGGCGCTCCATCGGCCCCCGACATTGGCCCCGGCCTTGGCGAGCTCGGCATCGTAGTCGACGGTGGTCATGATCTAATCCGCATATTTGATCCTCGGATCCAGCACCGCATACATCAGGTCGACGAGAAAGTTGATGAGCACCACGATCACCGCGATGAACATCACCAGGTTCTGCACGATCGGATAGTCGCGCCAGCGGATCGCCTCGACCAGGAAACGGGCGACGCCGGGAATGTTGAACACCGTCTCGGTGACGATCAGGCCGCCGAGCAGGAAGGCGGCCTCGATGCCGATGACGGTGATGACCGGCAGGATGGCGTTGCGCAGCGCATGGTGGTAGTTGACCGACTGCTCGGAGGCGCCTTTCGATCGCGCCGTGCGGATGTAGTCCTGACGCAGCACCTCGAGCATCGAGGACCGGGTCAGCCGCATCACCAGGGCGGAGCTGCGGAACCCGACCGCGGCCGCCGGCACGCTGAACATCAGGAGGCCCTCCCAGAAACCCTTGGGCGCCGAGGAGTAGATCGGGATGGTGCCGAACTGGGCGACGAACCACATCAGGATCAACAGGCCGAGCCAGAACGACGGCATCGACAGGCCGGTGAGGCTCGCCACCCTGAGCACGTAGTCGAGCGGGGTATTCTGCTTGACCGCGCTCAGCACCCCGAGCGGCACGCCGAGGCAGATCGAGAAGGCGAGCGCCAGCCCGGCGAGCCGCGCGGTGATCGGGATGCGCGGCGCGATCTCCTCCAGCGTCGGCTTCTCCGACACGTAGGAATAGCCGAGGTCGCCCCTGACGAGGCCGCCGATCCACAGCGCGTATTGCACCGGGATCGGCTTGTCGAGACCGAGCTGCTCCTCGATCTGGCGCTTCTCCGCCGGGTTCACCAGGCCCGCCGAGTCGAACAGGATGTCGGCCATGTTGCCGGGCACGATGCGCAGCAGCACGAAGATGATCACCGAGACCCCGAACAGGGTCAGCAGCATCAGCAGGAAGCGCTTGATCAGATAGGTTCCCACCTCCGGGCCCCCCCTATACGGACAGCGGACAGTCGTGTCGGAGCCGGCCGGCGGCGGAGGACCAACAGAGGTCCCGTCGTCCGTCGTCCGCTCCTCGTCGGTTGCCGCCTACTTGTCCAGCCACACGTCCTCGAAGCGGAATCCGTTGTAGGAGCTGTTCACCATGATGGTGACGCCCTTGACCTCGGGCCGCCAGCAGGTGGCGGTGCGGCTGAAATAGATGATCGGCCGTGCCACGTCCTCCTGCAGCTTCTTGTCGATCTCCCAGGCGAGCTCCCGGCGTTTCTTCCGGTCGGGCTCCATCGACTGCTGGTCGAACAGCTTCTCCAGGTCCTTGTTGCAGTACTGGGTGTAGTTGCGCTCCGAGCCGCACGCATAGTTCTCATAGAAATTCTGGTCGGGATCGTCGACCGCGGCTCCGGTGAGGTTGAGCCCGACCGAGTAGTCCTTGCGGGCGACCTTGGAGAACCAGGTTCCGGTCTCCACCGGCTCCAGCTCGGCGTCGAAATAGATCTCTTTGAGCTGATCGATCAGGATCACCGCGGGGTCGCGGTATTGCGCGATGTTGCGCGTCGACACCTTCAGCTTGAGCCGCTTGTCCGGACCGTAGCCGAGCTTCTCCATGATCTTTCGCGCTTCCGCGCGGCTCTTCGGCACGTCGGGGTCGTAGCCCGGGATGGTCTTCAGCATGTCCGGCGGCATGCCCCAGATGCCCTCGGGCGGCGGCTGCATCGACGCGCCGACGTCGGCATGGCCTTCGAACAGGATGTCGACGAAGGCCTTGCGATCGATGGTCAGCGCCATGGCGCGCCTGATCTCGGCATTGTCGAACGGCGGCTTCTCGCGATTGACGATCAGGTTGGTGCTGACATTGGTCGGCGCCACCTCGCAGACCGCCTTGGGGGCCTGAGACTTGACGTCCTTGAGCATCTGGATCGTCACCTCGGTCGGGAAGGTCATGTCGAACTGGCCGGCGACGAAGGCGAGGATCGCGGTCGAGCGGTTGGCGATGATGGTGTATTCGAGCCCGTCGAGATAGGGCCGGTCCTTGCGCCAGTAGTCCGGATTGCGGGTGAGCTTGATCGCTTCGTTCTGCTTGAACTCGACGAATTGGAACGGACCGGTGCCGATCGGATGGGTGCGCATCAGCGCCGCCGAGACGTGGCACGGATAGACCGGCGAGTAGCCCGACGCCAGCAGGGCGAGCAGCGCCGGCTGCGACCGCTTGAGATTGAACGTCGCCTCGAGATCGCCGTTGGTTGTCACCTCGGCGACGTTCTGGTACCAGGCTTCGCGCGGATTCTTCCTGAACTTGTTGGTCGACTTGCCCTGCAGCATGTCGATGGTGCACTTGACGTCCTGGCTGGTGAACGGCTTGCCGTCGTGCCACTTCACCCCCTCGCGCAGCTTGAAGGTGAGCTTGGTGCCGTCCGCGCTCCACGACCACGAGGTGGCGAGCTCGGGAACGATCGAGTCGAGGCTGTTCTGGGCGACGTCCTGCTTGTAGATCACCAGGTTGTTGAATACCGGCATGAACGGCACGTTGGTCGAGTAGGTGGCCTCCTCGTGGATCGAGGCGCTGGCCGGGCTGTCGCGGTGATACATCTTGAGGATGCCGCCGTGCTTGGCCTCCCCGGCAAGCGCGGGGGCGGCGAGGCTCGCGGCAAGCGCGACCAGGCTTGCCGCGGCGAGCGGCCGGATTTTATCGTTCATTGCGGTTGACCTCCCATCTGGACTCTTCTCTGGCGGGTGCTTCGGACGGCACTGACGCAATGCTAACGCAGAGCCGGGCCGCGGTCGAACCCGACAAAGGCCGTATTGTCCACCATGCCGGTGATCGGGCGGTCAAGGGCGGTGGCTTGGCGGCATCCGCGGGCGGGTTGCCTTTGGCCCGCCACGGTTGGGCTGCTATAAGGACCGGTGGGCGGACGTTCGGGGCGAGGAAAGCGGGCGGACGATGCGTGGCGTGGGACGGGGCGAGCTTTGCGGGCGCATGCGGCATATTGCGCGCGCCCTGGTGCTTGCGGCCGGTCTGGCAGCCGCCGGTTGCTCGACCGGATCGCTCCTCGGTTCGCCCGAACCGACCTCGCAGGCCAACACGAGCACCTCCGGCACCCGCACCTCGTTCACCGACCGGATGAGCGCGTTCTTCCTCGGCAATCCGGCACCTCCGGGCACCGGCATCGCCGGGCCGAATCCGGACACCGATTGCCCCGCCATCGACATCCGGTCGGGGGCCTCGACCTACTCGGTCGGCGCGCCCGGCGGCGAGACCAACGCCACCAACCTGCGCTACCAGGCGAGCATTGCGCGGGCGTCGCGCGAATGCGCGGTGCTCGGCGCGACATTGACCATCAAGGTGGGGATCCAGGGCCGCGTCCTGCTCGGGCCGGCCGGCGGTCCCGGCCAGGTGGATGTTCCGATCCGCCTCGCCCTGGTGCAGGAAGGCATGCAGCCGCGGACGATCTGGACGAAATTCTACCGCATCCCGGTGACCATGCCGCCGGGGCAGACCAACGCCTCGTTCATCCATATCGAGGAGGACATGACGGTCCCGGTGCCGAGCGCGGCCGATCTCGACTCCTATATCATCTATGTGGGCTTCGACCCGGCCAGCGCCGGGCAGCCGGAGCGGAAGAAGCCGCCGGCCAAGCCGAAGAAACCGGTGGCTTCCCGTTGACTTGAGGCCGGTGGGGGCTAGGATCGTCGGCGTCGCGCAATTTTGTTCGAGTTCGCGGCATCGTCAGACGAACCCTGCGGGAGAGACCGGCCAGGTCCGCAAAGACCCCGGCCGGCGCCGAAGGCGCAACCGCCCCGGAAACGCTCAGGCAAAAGGACCGCAGGGGGATGACACTCTGGAAAGCAGCCGCGTGCCGATAGGTCAGCGCGGCTCACCGACGGAGTAAGCTTTCGAGACCTCGTTCGTCTCGAGGCGAAATCTCTCAGGTTCCGCGACAGAGGGGGCTTTGCCGGGTGGCCGGCAGAGCCATGTCTGGAAGCGGAACCCGGCGATGACCGAAACCGAGACCCCGTCGGAAGCTCCCGCAAGGCCGCTCGCGGTGACGCCGCTGCATGCGCTGCACGTTGCGCGCGGCGCCCGCATGGTGCCGTTCGCCGGCTACGACATGCCGGTGCAGTATGCCGACGGCATCCTGGCGGAGCACGCTGCAGACGCGAACGGCCGCCGGCCTGTTCGACGTCTCGCATATGGGCCAGGCCTTTCTCGTCGGGCCCGATCACGAAGCCACCGCCCGGGCGCTCGAGGCGCTGGTCCCGGCCGACATCCGCGATCTCGCGCCCGGCCGGCAGCGCTACACCCAGCTCCTCAACGAGGCGGGCGGCATCCTCGACGACCTGATGGTGACGCGGTCGGCCGATCCGACCGAGGACGGCGTGCTGATGCTCGTCGTCAACGCGGCCCGCAAGGACGCCGACTTCGCCCATCTGGCGGCGGCGCTGCCGGCCGGCGTGAGGCTGCTGCGCGCCGATCATCGGGCGCTGATCGCCCTGCAGGGGCCGCAGGCCGCGCCGGTCCTGGCCCGCCATTGCGCCGATGCCGATCGCCATGGCGTTCATGACGGGCTTGAGCACCCGGTTCGACGGCATCGACTGTCACGTCAGCCGCTCCGGCTATACCGGCGAGGACGGCTACGAGATCTCCGTGAAGGCGCCGCGGCTGCGGGCGATCGTGCGAGCGGCTGCTGTCGCATCCCGAGGTGAAGCTGATCGGGCTCGGCGCCCGCGACTCGCTGCGCCTCGAGGCCGGGCTCTGCCTCTACGGCCATGACATCGACGAGACCACGTCTCCGGTCGAGGCCGGGCTCGCCTGGTCGATCCAGAAGCGCCGCCGCGAGGAGGGCGGATTTCCCGGCGCGGCGCGCGTGCTAGCCGAGCTGCGCGAACGGCCCGGCGCGGCGCCGCGTCGGCATCCTGCCCGAAGGCCGCGCGCCGGCGCGCGAAGGCGCGCGCGATCCACGGCACCGACGGCGCGCCGATCGGCACGGTCACCTCGGGCGGCTTCGGTCCGACCGTCGGCGGCGCCGATCGCCATGGGCTATGTCGACACGCGATCCGCCGACGCCCGGCACGCCGGTCGTGCTCGTCGTGCGCGGCAAGGCGCTGCCGGCGCAAGTCGTGACCGCTGCCGTTCGTCCCGCATCGCTACCGGCGCTGATCGCCGGGCTGACCACCGACAGAGGGCGAGACCAATGCCGAACACGCGCTACACCAAGGATCACGAATGGATCCGCGCTCGACGGCGACGTCGGCACCGTCGGCATCACCGAGCACGCGCAGGCGCAGCTCGGCGACATCGTCTTCGTCGAGCTTCCCGAGGTCGGCAAGACGCTCAGCAAGGGCGCCGAGGCCGCCGTGGTCGAAAGCGTCAAGGCGGCGAGCGACGTCTATGCGCCGGTCAGCGGCGAGGTCATCGAGGTCAACGGCGCGCTCGACGGCGCGCCCGCCACCGTCAACGAGGATGCGGAGGGCAAGGGCTGGTTCCTCCGACTCAAGCTCACGAGCGTCGGCGAGCTCGACAGCCTGATGACCGCGGAGGCCTACGACCAGTACGTCGAATCGATCTCGCGCACGCCGCCATGTCGTCATGAACCGCCGGCGGACCTGACGGCATGCGCTATCTTCCCCTGACCGAGCACGATCGCGCGCGATGCTGCGGCGCATCGGCGTCGACCATGTCGATGCCCTGTTCGCCGACGTGCCGGCGGACAAGCTGCTCGGCCGGCTTCCCGATCTGCCGCGGCGCAAGGGCGAGATGGAGGTCGAGCGCGTGCTCGGCCGCATGGCCGCGCAGGAATATCGCCGGCCGGCATCGGTGCCGTTCTTCGTCGGCTGCGGGCGCCTACAAGCACCACGTGCCGGCGAGCGTCGATCATCTGATCCAGCGCTCGGAGTTCCTCACCTCCTACACGCCCTACCAGCCGGAGATCGCCCAGGGCACGCTGCAGTATCTGTTCGAGTTCCAGACCCAGGTGGCGATGCTGACCGGCATGGAGGTGGCGAACGCCTCGATGTACGACGGCTCGACCGCGACGGCCGAGGCCGTGCTGATGGCGCACCGCGTCACCAAGCGCGCGCAAGGCGGTGCTCTCCGGCAGCCTGCATCCGCACTATCGCGAGACGGTCGACACGCATGTCGCGGCATGGCCGGCGACGCGGTCGTCGCGCCTGCCGCCGCGACCGGCGGGCGCGCGAGGACATGCTCGCGGCGATCGACGGCGAGACGTGTCCTGCGTCGTGGTGCAGACGCCCGACGTCTTCGGCAATCTGCGCGACCTGCACGCCGATCGCCGAGCAAGGCGCACGCGAGCGGCGCGCTGCTGATCGCGGTCGTCACCGAGGTCGTCTCGCTCGGCCTGCGTGACGCCGCCCGGCGAGATGGGCGCCGACATCGTCGTCGGCGAGGGCCAGTCGATCGGCAACGCGCTGAACTTCGGCGGGCCCTATGTCGGCCTGTTCGCGACGCGGCAGAAATACGTGCGCCAGATGCCGGGCCGCCTGTGCGGCGAGACCGTCGATGCCGAGGGCCGGCGCGGCTTCGTGCTGACGCTGTCGACGCGCGAGCAGCACATCCGCCGCGAGAAGGCGACCTCCAACATCTGCACCAATTCCGGCCTGTGCGCGCTCGCCTTCACCATCCATCTGACCCTGCTGGGCGAGGCCGGGCTGACGCGGCTCGCCGCGGATCAATCATGCCAACGCGGTCGATGCTCGCCGACCGGCTCGCCGCGGTGCCGGGCGTCGAGGTGCTCAACGAGACGCTTCTTCAACGAGTTCACCATCCGCGTGCCGGGCGACGCCGCCGCAGGTGATCGAGCAGCTGGCCGAGAAGGGCGTGCTCGGCGGCGTGCCGGCCTCGCGCCTCGAGCCGGCGAGCCCGAGCTCGCCGATCTCATCATCGTCGCCGTCCACCGAGATCAACACCGACGAGGACCGCGCCGCCTACGCGACGGCGCTCGAAGGAGGTGCTCGCGATGCTGAACCGCCAGGGCCGCCCGACGACGCTCGCCGACGCGACCGCCCATGCGCCGAAGACCTTCACCGGCAACCGCGGCGCTGCGCATCGAGGAGGCGCTGATCTTCGAGATCGGCCGCGCCGGACGTCACCGGCGTCGATCTCGACGAGCCGGCAAACTTCGCGCCGCGTCTCGGCGCGCTCGAGCGCAGCGGACCGCGATCGGCCTGCCCGGGCCTCACCGAGCCGGAGACGATGCGCCACTACGTGCGGCTGTCGCAGCAAGAACTACGGCATCGACACGCGGCATGTTCCCGCTCGGCTCCTGCACCATGAAGCACAATCCGCGGCTCAACGAGAAGATGGCGCGGCTGCCGGGCTTCGGCGACATCCATCCGCTGCAGCCGCTCTCCACCGTGCCGGGCGCGCTCGAGCTGATCGCCGAGCTGGCGCGCTGGCTGTGCGAGCTCACCGGCATGCCGGCGGTCGCGATGACGCCCAAGGCCGGCGCGCACGGCGAGCTCTGCGGCATGATGGCGATCAAGGCGGCGCTGGCGGCGCGCGGCGAGCAGCCGCTCGCGTCGTGCTGGTGCCCGACTCGGCGCACGGCACCAATCCGGCGACCGCCGCGCTGCTCGGCTACCGGGTCGAGCCGGTGCCGGCGCGGCGCGACGGCACGGTCGATCCGGCCGAGGTCGAAGAAGCGGCTGCTCGGCCCGGATGTCGCCGCCATCATGCTGACCAACCCCAACACCTGCGGCCTGTTCGAGCGCGACATCGTCGAGATCGCCGACGCCGTGCACGCGGCGCGGCGCCTATTTCTACGCCGACGGCGCCAACTTCAACGCCATCGTCGGCAAGGTGCGGCCCGGCGATCTCGGCGTCGACGCCATGCACATCAACCTGCACAAGACCTTCTCGACGCCGCATGGCGGCGGCGGGCCGGGCGCCGGGCCCGGTGGTGCTGTCGGACGCGCTCGCGCCCTTCATGCCGGTGCCCTACGTGATCGCCGACGCCGACGGCGTGCGCTTCGTCGAGCACGCGGGCGCTGTCGAAGGCGGCGCAGCGCCGTTCGGCCGCATGAGCGCCTTCCACGGCCAGATGGGCATGTTCGTGCGCGCGCTGAGCCTACATGCTGGCGCACGGCGCCGACGGCATGCGGCAGGCCTCGCGAGGACGCCGTGCTCAACGCCAACTACGTGCGCGCCGCGCTTGCAGACGTGCATGTCGCTGCCGTTCGGCGACCAGCCGTGCATGCACGAGGTGCTGTTCGACGATACCTGGCTCGAAGGACACCGGGCGTCACCACGCTCGACTTCGCCAAGGCGCATGATCGACGAGGGCTATCACCCGATGACGGTGTATTTCCCGCTGGTCGTGCACGGCGCCATGCTGATCGAGCCGACCGAATCGGAGAGCAAGGCCTCGCTCGACCTGTTCATCGCCACCCTGCGCGATCTCGCGATGGCGGCGAAGCGCGGCGACACGGAGCGCTTCCTCGGCGCGCCGTACTTCGCGCCGCGCCGGCGGCTCGACGAGACGCGGGCGGCCAGGACGCCAGTGCTGCGGTGGACGAAGCCGGCGCCTGTGGGAATGGGGTGAGGCGCGGTCGCAGCGCTGGCGGGAACGAGTGGAATGCCTCAGATTGTTGATGGAGTGTGATGGAATGGGCCAGCTGACGAAATTATTGGAATTGGCGATTGCGCGGGTGCGGGAGCTTCCGGCGGAAGACCAGGACGTTGTCGCGGTTGCCATGCTTGCGATGTCGGAGGAGACTCCCATCGTTGCGGTCGATGCTGAGACGCGGGCTGCCATTCGTGAGGGACTCGAGCAAGCTCGTCGAGGTCAGTTCGTGCCGGACGAAGAAATTGAAGCACTCTGGAAGCGACACGGTCACGCCCCGGCGCCGGCGAGCAGCAGCAGGCACTCGTAGGTCAGATGCGCGGCCAGGAAGGCCGCCATGCCGTTGACGTCGTGCGCCGGGCTCACCGTGTTGATGTCGACCGCCACGATGTTGAGCCCGCCGAGCCCGCGCAGGAAATCGATCCCCTCGCGCGCGGTGAACCCGCCCCATACCGGCGTGCAGACGCCGGGCGCCACCGACGGGTCGAACACGTCCATGTCCCAGGAGAGATAGAGCGGGCGGCCGGCGAGGCGCTCGTGCAACTCCTTGAGAACGTCCGCCTGGCCGCGGCGCATGAGCTCGCGCATGGTGATGAGATTGTATCCGAGCGAGCGGGTGTGGTCGTAGGCGCCGGCGCAGTAGGTCGAGCCGCGTAGCCCCACGTGGTAGGAGACGCTGGGCGCGACGCGCTGCTCGAGCGCCGCGTGGGTGAACTGGGTCGCCGCCGTATAGGGCTCGCTCTCCTCGTACGGATAGGCGTCGGTGTGGCTGTCGACGTGCAGCACCGCGAGATTGGGAAATTTTCGGGCGGCCGCGCGGATGAGCGGCAGCGAGACGCTGCCGTCGCCGCCGAAGCCGATCGGCGCGGCGCCCGCCGCCACGATGCGAAACGCCGCCTCCTCGATCACCTCGAACGACTGCTCGACGCGGCCGGGCGTCACCGCCGCATCGCCGCAGTCGACGAGGCCGAGCCGTTCGCGGATGTCATAGTCGGCGAATTCCGACTGGAACGGTCGTATCAGCCGAGACTGCTCGCGGATCGACTGGGGGCCCTGCCGTGCGCCGATGCGAAAAAGATGGGTGCCGCAGTCGAACGGGGCTCCGAGGATCGCGGCCTTCGCGCCGTTCAGGTCGTGACCGAAGGGCGCTCCCATGAAGGTCAGCGGACCGCGATAGAGATCGCTGGCGGTGAGCTCGGCAGTCGCCACGGTCATCATGTCACCCTTCGGGTCGGAGTTTGAGAAAATCGAAGGCCGCGAGCGCGTGCACCCCGGCCACCGCCACGAGTTCCTCGACCAAAATGTTCTCGTCCGGGCCGCCCATGTTGAACGGCGTGCAGCCGAAGACCACCGACGGGACGCCGTCCATGCGGTAGAGCCGCGCGTCCGAGCCGCCGACCCGCATGTTGGCGACGGGCCGCGTTCCGAGAACCTCGTGGGCGGCGTCGGTCACGCACCGCACGATCTCATGGTCCGGATCGGTGTAGCGCGGCTCGTAGCGGCGGATCACCCGCCAGGAGACGCCGTCGATCGCGCCGAGCCAGTCCCTCAGGCGCGCCTCCACGGCGTCGGTGGTGACGCCGACCGGCAGGCGGATGTCGGCCTTTGCGGCGGCGGAAGCCGGGATCAGGTTCGCCGAGATGCCGCCCTCGATGGTGCCGATGTTGACGGTTACGCGCTGCAGCGTGTCGGCTTCGCCGATACCGGACAGCGGCTCGGACACGTGCTTCGCCGCCGCGATGGCGGCGCTGACGGCGGCGGGCGCGTCGACCGGCAGCGTCTCGAGGCGCTTGAGCGCATCGAGCGCGGCGCGCAGCCGATCGATCGCGTTGATGCCCCGGTGGACGTGCGCGCCATGGGCCGGCTTGCCCTCCGCCGCGATGTCGATCCACAGCAAACCCTTTTCGCCGAACCGCACGATCTGCGGCGAGCCGACGTCGCCGCAGATCATGGCGTCGCCGCGCGCATGCGGCACGTTGTCGAGCAGCCAGCGGGTGCCGAGCGAACCCATGGTCTCCTCGTCGCCGGCGAGCGTCAGCACGATCTCCCCCGGCCAGCTCTGGCGATGCTCGGCGAGCACGCGCGCCGCAACGAGGGAGGCTGCGAGGCCGCCCTTCATGTCGGAGACGCCGCGACCATAGAGGCGGCCGTCGGCGAGCACGCCGCCAAGCGGCGGCACGCTCCAGCCGAGCGCCTCGCCGATGGGAAAGGTGTCGAGATGGCCGTTGAAGACGAGGCGGCGCCCCGGCCGGCTGCCGGCGATGCGGGCAACCAGGTTCACGATGCCCGGCGCGGGTTCGAAGCGCTCGACCGCGATGCCGCCGATCGTACCCAGGAACGCCGCCGCGACCGCGGCCGCGGCGCTGACGTCGCCCGGCGGATTGGGCGAGGCGGCGGCGACGAGCCGCCGGGTGAGCGCGACGAGCTCGTCCGACGAGGCCCGCATGCGGCCGGCAATCTCGCTGCGCGGATCGGAGCTCTGCATGATCACTTCAGCGGCGCGCCAGGCGCTGCTCCCAGATGCGGATCGCCATCGCCAGCGGCCAGCAGATGAAGAAATAGACGACCGCGATGAAGCTGAAGATCTCCAGCGGACGAAACGTCGATGCCGAGAGCTCCATGCCGCGGCGGGTGATCTCGCTCACCGAGATGACGGCGCCCAGCGAGGAGAACTTGATGAGCTGCACGAAATTTGCCGCCAGCGGCGGCAGCGTGAGGCGGATCGCCTGCGGCAGCACGATGCGGCGAAAGCTTTGCAGCGGGGTGAGGCCAAGCACCTGCGCGGCCTCGCGATGTCCCTTCGGCACCGCCTGGATGCCGGCACGATAGACCTCGGAGATGAACGAGGCCATGTACACCGACAGGCCGATCAGGATCGCGGCGAGCGACGATATGCTCAGCCCGAACACGATCGGCAGCACGTAATAGACCCAGAGCAGTTGCACCAGGATCGGCGTGTTGCGGATGATCTCGCCGAACGCGAGGCCGACGGCGCGGACCGGCCAGTAGCGCGACATGTCCATGAGCGCCAGCACCAGCCCTCCCGCCATCGCGAGCACCAGCGTGGTCGCCGAGATGAACAGCGTCATCTGCAGCCCGGACAACAGGAAGTCCAGGTTCCCCGGGACGATGTCCCAGCGGAATTGATAGTTGAACATGATACCGCCGGCCGCCGTCAGGGCGCGACGATCGGATCGAGCTTGTGCTTCTTGGCGAAGGTCATCAGCCGGCCGTCGAGCTTGATGGTGTCGACGAACAGGTTGATGAAATTGAGCCAAATCTGGTCGCCTTGCGGGACGACGTAGGCGTAGGGCGTCACCGCGAGCTTCTCGTTCGGCAGGATGGTCACCGCCCAGTCGAACTCGTCGGTGACCTTGATGGCGGTCGGATAGTCGGTCATGATGATGTCGACGCGGCGAGCGACCAACTCGCCCTCGCGGGTGTTCGGCGGCGCCACCGATACCACCTCGGCGTTCTTCAGATAGCTCTTCATGAACGGCTCGATATAGCTTCCCAGCGTCACCGCGGCCTTGATGCCCGGCTTGTCGACGTCGGTCCAGCTCTTGATGGCGGAATCCTTGCGCGTCACCCCGTAGATGTTGGTCACCAGATAGGGTCTTGAGAACTCGACGGCCTGCGCCCGCTTGAGGGTGGCGCCGACGCCGAACATGCCGATCTCGCACTTGTTCGCCTGCAGATCGGCGATGAAGCTGCCGAAGCTCGACTCGACGATCTCGAGCTTGGCGTCGAGCTCCTTGGCAAGCTCCTTGGCGAGATCGGCGTCGATGCCGACGATCTCTCCGCTCTTGGGGTCGCGGAAGGAGATCGAGTAGTACAGCGGAAACTGGCAGACCCTGAGCTTCCTGCTCTTGGTGACCTCGAACAGGCGCGACTGGGTCTGCTGCGCCGGCGCCGGCGTCGTCCAAAATCCCGCGGCGACGAGAAGCGCGAGGGCCTTCGTCACGACATTCAATCCTTGCATGGTTCGGTCTCCCGTGGATCAGTCGGCAAATTGAGTGAGGAAGCGTTGCGCCCGCTCGGTCCGCGGCGCATCGAAGAACGCGGCGGGCGGCCCCGTCTCGACGATCTCGCCATGATCCATGAATGCGACCTGCGTTCCCACGCTGCGGGCAAAACCCATCTCGTGGGTCACCACCAGCATGGTCATCCCCTCGGCCGCGAGCTGGCGCATGACGAGGAGGACCTCGCGCCTGAGCTCGGGATCGAGCGCGGAGGTGACCTCATCGAACAGGATCACCTTGGGCGACATCGCGAGCGCACGGGCGATCGCCACGCGCTGCTGCTGGCCGCCTGAGAGGCGTCCCGGATAGACGTCGCGCTTCTCCGCAAGCCCGACCTTGGCGAGCAGCCGCTCGGCGAGCGCGACGGCCTCGTCGCGCGCCATGCGCTTCACCCGCAGCGGCGCCTCGATGATGTTCTCCAGCACGGTCATGTGGGGCCACAGGTTGAAGTGCTGAAACACCATGCCGATGTCGGGACGAACCGCCCGGGCGGCGCGCTTCACCGCGGCGTCGAGGACGGATTGGGCGATGACGCTGTCGCGCATGACGATGCGGCCGCCGCTCGGCGTTTCCAGCAGCGCGAAGCATCGCAGCAGCGTGGTCTTGCCCGAGCCCGACGGGCCGATGACGCAGACGACGTCCCCCTCCGGAACCGCGAGGTTCACGCCGCGCAGGACCTCGAGCTTGCCGAAGCGTTTTGCGATGTCTTGCGCGGCGATGATCGCCTCGGCCATCCTGTCTCCGCCGACCCGCCGTGGGGAGCCGTCCGCCGACAACTAAAGTTCACAGGCCCCGGCCGCTGCCGGAAAGTATCGGTCCCACCTTGCGAAGAATGCAATAACCAATTTTCATGCAGCGGCGGACGTCCGCAAGGCATCGTCGACGGCCGGAGAGCGTTGCAGCCGCTCGATGCGGTCGAGACGCCGGATAAAGCGCAACCCGAGGTAAGTACCAACCAAATGATGCTTCCGCATGACATTCGGGCCCGCATCGCCGCGGATCCCGATCTTTGCAGCGATTTCGCGGCGTTGTGCGACTTCGGCGGACGGCTGAGTGGCACCGACAGCGAGCGGCGCGCGCTTGCCTTCGTGCGCGAGCGTGGCGCCGAGGCAAGCGGCGTGCGCTGCCGCTCGCTGCCGGTGCATTACCAGGGGTGGTGCGCCCGCGATGCGCGTCTGGTGCTCGCCGACGGCAGCGTGGCCTCGTGCCATCCGCTGGTGCGCTCGGTTTCCACCTCGCCGGGCGGGGTCACCGCCGAGGTCGTCGATCTCGGCCGCGGCACGCCGGAAGAGTTCGCGGCGCATCGCGGCGAGCTTGCCGGCCGCATTGCGCTGGTGCGCCACGAGCTGATGTTTTCGGCCGGCACCATTCATCGCCGGCGCAAATACCTGCTCGCGCGCGAGGCGGGCGCCGTCGGCTTTCTGATCACCGGCCCGGTGCCGGGAGCCTGCGTCGCCGGATCCTCGGGACGCGACGGCCAGGAGGGAATTCCCGCCGCCGGGATCGCGCCCGAGACCGCCGCCCGGCTCGCCCGCTCGCGCGCCGGCTGGCCGCGGATCGCGCTCGAGGTCGCCACCGAAGAGGCGCCGGCCGAGACCGAGACCTTGTTGTTCGACATTCCGGGCCGTACCGACGAATGGGTCGTGCTCAGCGCCCATGTCGACGGACATGACCTCGCCGAAAGCGCGATCGACAATGCCTCCGGCGTCGCCGCGGCGCTGGCGGTGACCCGGGCGCTCGCCGCGCACATCGCGCCGCTGCGGCGCGGCTTGCGGCTTGCATTGTTCAGCGTCGAAGAGTGGGCACTGACCGGCTCCGCGCAGTACGTGGCAGGTCTCGATCAGACCGAGCGCGACGCGATCGCCCTCGACGTCAATCTCGACAGCGTCGGCGGCGGCCGGCATCTGACCGCGATGACCAGCGGCTTTGCCGCGCTGGAACCGTTCCTCATCGACGTGGCCGCCGCCAACGGGCAGGCGCTGCGCTGCGTGCGCCCGCTGATGATGAACTCCGATCACGCAAACTTCGCCGTCGCCGGCATACCGGCGTTCCGGCTGGTGGCAGGCTACGACGATCCCGCCGCCAACGTGCGTTTCGTGCTGACTCCGTCGGACACCCGCGACAAGGTCGCCCGTGCCGAGCTTGTCGCGGCCGCCGGGCTGACCGCTGCGGTCGTGCTCGCCGCCTGCGACGCGACGGAAGCCGAGGCCCGAGGCTGGCGCAAATGATTTCAGGTCCGCCCGGGATGCTCGCCGATCGCGGATCGCGCACCCGTGCGCAACAAGGACAAAGGCCGCACTGTTCTCGTCACCCGGACGAGGTTTTCAGTCCGTGACGTGCTCGAGGAGAATGTGCGCATAGGCATTGTCCACGATTTCGTCTTCCCTCTCTTTTCCGTCCACGACGATATCTCTCTTGATCCGCGCCTTCCCGGCTTTTGTGACGAGGTTGACAGAGAACTCCAGGTATTTCGGAACATCATCCCAGGCCCTGTAGCCCGGAAACGTCCACGTGCATCGCGTTGGAGAATCACTGCTCGGGGAGCAGCTGAGCGTCGCCCTCTTGTCGTCCGCGTGATAGAACTTGATGTAATAATCCGTCTCGGGATACCCGCGCATCTCGGCGGTCGCCGTGACGGCCGGTGTCACCAGGACATCCGGATTATTTCTCCTTTCCTCATCGGAAAGCTTTCGGATGCGCTTGACCCGCACCGACTTGTCGCAACGCTCGTTGTAGTTCGGCTCGCATGTTTCCGTCGCAGCCACCTGAACCTTCAAGGTTACGCCAAGGGCAGTCGGAGGGCAGAATACCGGCGTCGAGCCACCAGGGTCAGGGCACGTCTTGGTGTCGAACAAATCCTTCGGCAGGTACGCCTCCAGGAAATAGGCCGGTGTTTCCTTGGTGAGGATATAGCAGCTCGGCGCGACCTCGTGATGGAACTGCCAGGCGTGCAGCAGCTCGTGGTAGATGGTCACTGCAAGGTCATAGTCGCTGTAGGGCGCCGTCTGGCTGCGCCAGCTGCCCGCCGAGGGATGCAAGGCCATCGCGATGTCGTTTGCCGACAATACAGTATGGCAATAAGTATCAGCCGCTACCCCCTTCTTTTTTCCGGCGTCTGGTCTGAAGGTGAGGCGGAGCTTGCCGTCGGTCAGATATTTCACAAAATCCGCGTTGATCTCTCCGATCGTGGATTTGCCGAAGCTGAAGAAACCGGTATCCGGCACCTTCAATTTCAAATTGTCTCCCCACAGAGCGGGAGTGTTCAGGGTCTCCACCAGATTCTTGAGCACTCTTCTCAGGTGCGGAAACTTCGCCGTTACCTCCGGCGTGAGGGCGACGTTGAATGAGGCTCCGTAAACCGGCGCAATCGAACAGAAAGAAAGCGAGACGACGACCGTTGACCACAAGGCGACCGCGGCTGCACAAGCGGTGCGGCGATGCCCGAGCGCGAGAGTGCGGCACGTCATGCAGAGCGCCTGCGATTCGACCGACCTCGATCACCGATCGTCAAATGCTCATTGTCCAGAATAGCTCTTGCCACCCGCTCGCGCAATGGCGGCGCGCGACACCGCTGATTGAGATCGATCGCAATGCGAACCGTGCTCATGCCGAGATGCGAGACCATCGGCGCGCCGGTAGCGCGCCTCGAAACTTCAACCAACGCTGGTTTCGGCATCCCAGTTGCCGGGAGTCCTGGGTCGCAGAGCGCGGATGACGTCCTGGGCGCTGGCCGATCGCATCGCGCCGCTGCAGCGCGGATTGCGGCTCGCATTGTTCAGCATCGAGGAGCGGGCATTGACCGGCTCAGCGCGGTAGGTGGCGGGTCTCGATCAGACCGAGCGCGACGCGATCGCCCTCGACGTCAATCTCGACAGCGTCGGCGGCGGCCCGAATCTGACCGCGATGACCAGCGGCTTCGCCGCGCTGGAGCCGTTCCTCATCGACGTGGCTGCCGCCAATGGGCAGGCGCTGCGTCGCGTGCGGCCGCTGATGATGAATTCCGATCACGGGCAACTTCGCCGTCGCAGGCATTCCGGCTGGTGGGCGGCTACGACGATCCCGCTGCCGACGTGCGTTTTGTGCTGACACCGTCGGACACGCGCGACAAGGTCGCCCGTGCCGAGCTTGTCGCGGCCGCCGGGCTGACCGCTGCGGTCGTGCTCGCCGCCTGCGACGCGACGGAAGCCGAGGCCAGGAGCTGGCGAAAATGATAGCTTCCAGCGACGGGTGACAGCGTCGCAGTGACCGCGGAGATCAGGCATGATGCGCGCAGCACAATTATGGCGAACCCCCGCAACGCTCCTGGCGGTTCTGCTGGCGGCGTTTGTCGCCACGCCGCTGCCGGCGCAGCAGACCGACGGCGCCGACGAGATCGAGCTATTGCGCCGGCAGGTCTCCCAGCTCTCGCGGGAACGCAGGTTCGCCGAGGCGATGCCGATCTCGCAGCGGGCGCTGATGCTGGCGGAACGGCAGTTCGGGTCCGCGGATCGCCGCATTGCCGAGCCGCTCGGCGACCTCGCCTATCTGCATCTTGCCCTCAAGCAGTACGCCGATTCCGAGACGCTCTATCTGCGGCTGCTGTCGATCCGCGAGCAGGGCTCCGAGGATGGCGAGCTCTGGATCGTTCTTGCCCGGCTCGCGCAGCTCTATGAGGCCCAGGGGCGCCGCAGCGACGCCGCACCGTATATCGCGCGCTTCCAGGCGATCGAGCAGAAGGTCTCGGTTCCCTTCGACGTCGAGATCCCGCCGGCGGAGATCATCACGACCGACCTCAAGCGGATGCTGCTCGCGGACTGCGGCAAGGTCTCCTTCAAGGTTGACGATGTGTTCACGCTGCTGACGACCTTCGACAGCGTCGAGCGCGCCCGCACCCGCGGGAGGTTGAATATCGCCAGCGCCTTGCGCAAAGTGATCGGCAGCATGAGCTCGAGCGACGTGCGCCAGCCCGGCGAAGCGATCACGACGGCGCTCAAACGCGCGATCGACGAGTGGGTGCGCTACGACGGACTTTCGGTCCGCGAGATTGCGGCCGATTTCCCCGCGTGCACGACCTGGAAGTGAGCCGGGTCAGGCCGTTGCGGCAGCCCGGCGCCCGCCGCGAAACCGGATGCTCAGCGGCATGTGTCGGATGCCGAGCAGCCGGTTGTTCGGCATCCATTCGACCGGGCCCTCGGACGTGAACGTCTCGATCCGCGCCAGAAGCTCGGCAAATGCCAGCCGCATCTCCATGCGCGCAAGGCTCGCCCCGAGGCAGACATGGGCGCCGAAGCCGAAGGTCACGTGGCGGTTGGGAGAGCGCGCAATGTCGAAGCCGAAGGGATCATCGAACACCGCGGCATCACGGTTGGCCGACATATCCCAATAGGTGACCTTGTCGCCGGCCTTGATGCGATGGCCCTTGAAAGTCAGGTCGCATGTTGCCGTGCGGCGCTTGTAGATCGAGGGGGTGGTCCAGCGCAGGATCTCGTCAAGGGCGATGCGCATCTCGGCGATGTCGGCCGAGCGCAGCTCATCGAGCTGCTCCGGGTTTTCCATCAGCGCCCGCAGACCGCCGCCGATGGCGCTGCGCGTCGTCTCGGCGCCGGCGGCAAACAGCAGCATGAAGAAGTTGAGCAGCTCGTCATCCGTGAGCGGTCCGCCGGCGCTGCCGTCCTCATCCGGCTCGAGCCGCGCATTGATGATCGTCGTCAGGATGTCGTCGGCGCCCTCCCGGCGCTTCCGGGCGATCAGGCGGGCGCCGTAGTCGCGCAGTCGCCAGGCGTAGTCCCTGGCGATGATCTCGGCGGTCGGCGCGGCGATGCCGGCATCGACCCATCCGGCGAGCAGCTTGCGGTCCTCCTGGGGAACGCCGAGCAGCAGGCAGATCGCCTGCAGCGGCAGATCGCGGGAGAAGCAGGCGACGAAATCGAACGGCTCGTTCTCCGGCAGCGCCTCGATCAGGGCCACGGCGCGGCGCCGCAACTCCGCCTCCAGCGCATGGATGGCGCGGTTGGTGAAGCCCTTGTTGACGAGGCTGCGCAGCCGCTTGTGGCGCGGATCGTCGCTCCAATTGAGGAATTTTCCCGCCTGGTGCTCGTCATTGAGCGCCGTGCCGCCGGCGTTGCGGCCGCCACCCTTGTCGGAGGAGAACGTGGCCGGATCCAGGATGACCGCCATGGCATCCTCGTGCCGGCTCATCACCCAGAATCCCTCCCCGCCGGGGGTCGCGGCCGTCGGCTCATGCCAGTAGATGGGCGCATGCTCGCGCGCCCAGGTGAAGTGATCGTGCGGGAAGCCCTGGGCAAACGTGGCATTGTCCGACAGATCGATGTCCGCCGCTTGATACAGGCGAGCGCCCATGCGCGTCTCCAGGGATGCCTTGTACCCGACTGTCCGGTGCGCCGGAGCATATCCCGATCGGATACGATCGCGATATTGAATCTTGCTTCCCGCCGACTGCCACGATGCCGGCCCTCGGGCTCGTGCCGGGTAATTCCGGGCGAGCCAGTCGATTTGTCGCCGCGCTGCACGTGGGATTGCCGGGCGCCCGGCCGGCCGGGTACCCTTGTGGCGATGGAGAGGCGGGCGACGTGACGGCATGGTCTCGCCGTGGCGCCGAGATGCGATCCGCGCGGGGACCGGCCGGAGCCAGCATGACGATTGCCGCATCGAGCAAGCCCGATGCGCCCGAGGACGACGCCGTCGCCAGGCTCCGCGAACGGCGCACGCTCGGCGTTGCCTGCGGCGCGCATGTGCTGCACGACGGCTATACGGATCTCATCTGGGTGGCCCTGCCGATCTGGCAGGCGGAGTTCGGCCTGACCTATGCGGCCGTCGGCCTGCTGCGCATGATCTACAGCGGCACCATGGCGAGTCTGCAGATCCCGGCCTCCGTGATCGCCGAGCGCGTCGGCGCCGGCGTCATCCTGGCATTGGGCACGGGCCTGAGCGGCCTGTGCTATTGCCTCGCCGGAGCAGGGGATAGCTTCTGGTGGCTGGTGGCGGCGCTGTTTCTCGGCGGGCTCGGCGCGGCGACGCAACACCCGATCGCCTCGTCGCTGGTCGCCCGCGTCTTTACCGGGGCGCGCGCGCTCACCATGTTCGGTACCTACAATTTCTTCGGCGATGTCGGAAAAGTTCTGCTTCCCGCATCGGCCACGGTTCTGATCGTGTTCATGCCGTGGCGGCCGGCCTACGCCC
This sequence comes from uncultured Alphaproteobacteria bacterium, assembly GCA_963755055.1. Taxonomy (GTDB): domain Bacteria; phylum Pseudomonadota; class Alphaproteobacteria; order Rhizobiales; family Xanthobacteraceae; genus AP-16. The sequence goes on from CAVWIS010000034.1 coordinate 426,882, forward strand.
TGCTCGGGCTGTTGGGCATCGCCGCAGCCCTCGGCATATTCCTGCTGACGCCGCGCTTCTCCCGGACGCCGGCTGCCGGGCAGCGGGCTGCGACCGGAGGCGCCGGCGCGGCGGCGGACGGGGAGCGCCCGCGTTCCGGGTTCGGCATTCTTGTCGCCTTCGGCGTTGCCGACAGCGTCGTGCGCGGCGCGTTCTTCGTGCTGTTGCCGTTTCTCCTGATCGGCAAGGGCGCAACGGTCGTCACCGCCGGGTTGGCGCTGACGCTGCTGTTTGCCGGCGGCGCCGCGGGCAAGCTCGCCTGCGGATGGATCGCCCGATCGGTCGGCCTGGTTGCCACCATCGTCGCCGCCCAGGCGCTTACGGCGGCCGGAATGCTCGCCGTCCTGCTGCTGCCGCTTACCCTCGCGCTGGTGCTGCTGCCGTTGCTCGGAATTGCGCTCAACGGGGTCACCACGGTGATCTATGGCTCGGTGCCGAGCTACGTGGCGCCGCAGCGGCGAGCCCGCGCGCTCAGCGCGTTCTATACGGTGACGATCGGCTCCGCCGCCCTTGCGCCGCCGCTCAGCGGTCTCGTCGGCGATTTGATCGGCATCACCGGCGCCATCGTCGTCGTATCGCTGCTGACGCTGGCGACGATCCCGCTCGCCTTTGCGCTCGGGATGAAGCGCGAGCCGCTCTGAACGGAAGCCGGTCCGGCCACGGCCGTCGGCCGCATGGCGGCCCGATCAGTTCAGCTTCGCCTTGACGTCGCGGATGCCCTGGTCGAGCAGGTCGTCGGCGACCTTGCCCTTGGCGGACGCGGTGAGGATCCGCTCCGCTGCCGTCACGGCGGCTTCCGCCGCGGCGGCGCGGACGTCGGCAACGGCCTGGGCCTCGGCCTGGGCGATCTTGCTCTCGGCCATCGCGGTGCGCCGGGCGACGAACTCTTCCATCTTCGTCTTGGCCTCGGCGGCGACCCGCTCGGCCTCCTCCCTGGCGTTGGCGACGATCACCTCGGCCTCGCGGTCGGCCTCGCCGCGCTTGCGCCGGTAGGCGGCGACCAATTGCTCGGCCTCCTCGCGCAGCGCGCGGGCGGCGTCGAGCTCGGCCTTGATGCGGGCGCCGCGCTGATCGAGCGCGGAGATCATCTGCTGGGGAACGTTGAAATAGAACAGCACCCCGACAAAGATGAAGAATCCGACCGCCACCCAGAATTCGGCTTCCATCAGCATCGTTTCAGACCTATGGCTTGAGCGCGGTGTCCACCGCGGCTTCGACGGCCGGTCCGGCGGGCGCCGTGCCGATCAGTCGTTCCACGATCGCGGCGGCCGCCTCGACGGCGATGCCGCGGACGTTGGTCATGGCGGCGGCCTTGCTGGCGGCGATCGTCCGCTCCGCCTCGGCGAGCTTGGCATTGAGCTCGGCCTCGAGCTGCTTGCGCCGCTCCTCGGCCTCGGCATTGAGCCGCGAGCGGGTCTCCCCCGCCATGGTCTGGGCACGGCCGCGGGCGTCGGCGAGCGCCTTCTCGTAGGTTGCCAGCACCTCGTCGGACTCGCCCTTGAGGCGGGTCGCCTCAGCCATGTCGCCGGCCACCTTGCCCTCGCGCGCCGCGAAGATGCCGCCGATCCGCGGCACCACGACCTTCGCGGTCAGCACGTAGAGCAGGACGAAGGCGACCGTCAGCCAGACGAGCTGCGAGGCGAAGGTGTCCTTCTGGAACGGCGGGAACGGGCCCTTGTGGTGCTCCGAAGACTGCTCGGTATGCGCCTTGGTGGTCTCAGCCATCACTCGCTCCGATGGTGGCGCGGTCCGTGTCGCGGCCCTGGCCGATGTCCGGTCACACCACGAACAGCAGCATGAGGGCGATGAGCAGCGAGAAGATGCCGAGCGCCTCGGTCACCGCGAAGCCGAAGATCAGGTTGCCGAACTGGCCCTGCGCGGCCGACGGATTGCGCAGCGCCGCCGCCAGGTACTGGCCGAAAATGGTGCCGACGCCGATGCCGGCGCCGCCCATGCCGATGCAGGCGATTCCGGCGCCGATATATTTCGCCATGGTGGTTGCGGCGATCGTTTCCATCGAAAAGCTCCTTTGTGGGTGTGTTGCGGAAAGCCGGCCGTCTCGTTCAGTGGCCCGGATGAAGCGCGTCGTTGAGGTAGATGCAGGTGAGAATGGCGAACACGTAGGCCTGCAGGAAGGCGACCAGCAGCTCGAGCGCCGTCAGCGCCACGATCATCAGCACCGGCAGCGCCGCGCCGAGCCAGCCGACGAGGCCGGCGCTCGCCAGCATGATGACGAAGCCGCCGAACACCTTCAGCGTGATGTGCCCGGCCAGCATGTTGGCGAACAGTCGAACGCTGTGCGAGATCGGCCGCATGATGAAGGAGAACACCTCGATCACCACGACCAGCGGCAGGATGTACATCGGCACGCCGCTGGGCACGAAGATCTTGAGGAAGTGCAGGCCGTGGCGCCAGAACCCGACGACCAGGACGGTGAGGAAGACCAGCGCCGCCAGCGCCGCCGTGACGATGATGTGGCTGGTCACCGTGAAGGCGCCCGGGATCAGGCCCATCACGTTGGCGACCAGGATGAACATGAACAGCGAGAACACCAGCGGGAAGTACATCATGCCTTCCGCTCCGGCAGTGCTCCTGATCGTATTGGCGACGAATTCGTAGGAGATCTCCGCCAGCGACTGCAGGCGCCCCGGCACGAGGGCACGGCCGGCCGTCGGCAGGAGCATCAGGGCGGCGATGATCGCCACCGCGATCAGCATGAACAGCGCCGAATTGGTGAAGACGATCTCGTAGGGACCGATCTTGCCGAGCCGGAACAGCGGGGTGAGCTGGAATTGATGGATCGGATCCATGACCGAAGCGGTCCTTCGTCGTCTCGTTGTCCATCAGGGCCTTGCGCCCACGGAACGTTCAATCAGTCCCGGCTGCCCGGCGGGCCGCCCGAAGCGCCTCCCGGCGAAACGCCGGCGACGCGGATGACGTTGACCACGCCGGCGGCGAAGCCGAGCAGGAGCAACACGATGAAACCCCACGGCGAGGTCCCGACCCAGCGATCGATCACCCAGCCGAGCCCCGCTCCGGCCAGCACGGCGGCAACGAGCTCGCTGGAGAGCCGGAAGCCGCGGGCCAGCCCCGACAAATCGGTGGTCGATCGAGAAGCGGGGCCTGACGTCGGCGGCGGCACGGGGGCATTGTCGAGCCGTTCGCCGAGGCGTTTCAGCCTCGCAGACAGAGCGGCTTCGTCAGCCTGCCGGGACCCCCGATCCTGCCCGTCATGTCCACCCTCGGCCATGCCCGTTTGGTTGGCATGGCGACGGCGGTGAATTCAAGGAAAATCAAGGCCTTCCCGACACACCCCCAAAGCCGGCGGGACCATACTGAGCGGGTCGGAATGTGTCAAGAATCCGGGGTCCTCTCGCAAGTCCATGAGGGGACGAGCGAATCGGCTCACCTGCCAGGATGTCGCAGGAGCTCGGGTGCGGCGCAAGAGCACCCGTACTGCGGTGCAGCGGCAATGCTCGTAGTCCTGGGCCGACGGAAGATGATAGTCTCGGGGTCCCGCCCATCGCGAGTGCCCCCATGCCCCGTCGTCTCGACTACTACTTCTCCATGGTATCGCCGTGGGCCTATATCGGCCACGCGACCTTCGTGGACATCGTCAAGCGCCATCAGGTTGCCGTGACCTACAAGCCGGTCGCCCTCGGCAACCTGTTCGCCGAGACCGGCGGCCTGCCGCTCGCCAAGCGCCATCCGGTGCGCCAGCGCTACCGGCTGTTCGAGCTGCAGCGGTGGCGCGAGAAGCGCCGGCTCAAGTTCGTGCTGCGACCGAAATTCTGGCCGTTCGACGTCGGCCTGGCCGATCGTTTCGTCATCGCGGCCGTCGAGTTGGACCGGGATCCGGAGCCGTTCATGCGCAGGGCATTTGCCGCCATCTGGGAGGAGGGGCAGAACCTGGCCGATGAGGCGACGCTGGGCGCGCTCGCCGAAAGCGTCGGCCTGCCGGCGGCCGAGCTGGTGGCCGCCGCCCGGCGGGACGCCAGCCAGGCAATCTACGAGCAGAATTTTCACGACGCGGTCGGCGCCGACGTATTCGGCTCGCCCTGCTACGTGCTCGAAGGCGAGGTGTTCTGGGGCCAGGACCGCCTCGACCTGCTCAACGACGCGCTGGCCTCGGGCCGCCCGCCCTACAGCTCGGACGTCTGACCGCGCCACGGCGCCGCCGCAAAACCCGTGTGGGATGCGGCTCCCTGTTGATTCCGAGGCTCGCTCGAGAGCGCGCCGCAAAGGGATATGAGCGTCGGAATCGGGACATTCGAGGAGGTCGCCATGCGCACGATTGCGGTTGCCGCCATTGCCTGTCTCGTCGTTGCGACCGGCGCGTTGCGCGCCGAAACGCCGGACCTCGACCGTGACAAGGGCCGCTACACCTTCAAGGACGTGGCCGACGGGGTGCTGCGGCTCGATACCCGCAGCGGCCAGGTCTCGCTGTGCACCAAACGCGATGCCGGCTGGGCCTGCCAGGCGCTGCCCGACGACCGCACCGCGCTCGAGGACGAGATCGCGCGGGTCGGGAAGGAGAACCAGGCGCTGAGGAAGGATTTTGCCGCCCGCGGCCTGCCGTTGCCCGACGGGATCCGCCGCGAGCCGCGCGTCGGTGCCCGCGGCGACCAGGACTCCACCGTGCCGAGCGATGCCGACCTCGACCGCGTGATGACCTTCATGGAAAAGGCCTGGCGCCGCCTGCTCGACATGGTGCAGCGGATGCAGAAGGAAGAGAGCAGGAAGATGTAGCGGTCTCCCCGGTCCATGCGCAGCGCCGCGGCGAACATCGTCGCCACCACGACGCTCGTCGTCGACACGACAGGGGAAGGTTTTTTCGAGATCACCGCGCGGGCCCGACGCTTCGTCGAGAACAGCCGCGCGGCGGACGGGGTGCTGCTGGTCTTCATCCGCCACACCTCGGCGTCGCTGACCATCCAGGAGAATGCCGATCCCGACGTGCAGACCGATCTCGGCACGGCGCTCCGGCGGCTGGCTCCGCGCGACGCCGGCTGGGTGCACGATGCCGAAGGTCCCGACGACATGCCCTCGCATGTCCGGACGATGCTGACCGGCGTGTCGCTCAGCGTGCCGGTGATCGGCGGCGCACTTGCGCTCGGCACCTGGCAGGGGATCTACGTGGTCGAGCACCGCGCCCGTCCGCACCAGCGCGAGGTGATTTTTCAGTTCATCGGATCGGCCAGGTAATGCCGGCGGAGAGGTCGGGCCGGGCTGCCCCGGAACCAGGCGCAGGGCCCGCGCGTTTCCTGCCCATGGACACCCGCAGCAACGATCAGGTGCCGGGCTCTGCCGGGGCGCCGCCTGTGGTAAAATCAACCAATGAGGCCCGTGAGGGCGTCACCGGACACAACGTCCGTTACGTGCTGGGCTTCGGGGTCGCCGGCGTCGTCATCGCCTTCGCGGTGGTGTACGCGGTGACGATCGGGTGGCATTGAGCCCGGCAGGCGCGGCGCGGTGTTCGCGCGCAAATGCCGATCGTGCCTCGGGCCCTTGACCGTCGCAGCCAGGCTTTCAGCGCGGCTGCTTCCTGCCGAACCAGTACAACGTCACCAGGAAGACCACCAGCGATCCCTGGACCGCCAGATAGAATCCGAGCGGCAGGCCGAGGATCGGGACGGTCACCTTGTTGAGCGTAGTGATGAAGATGTGGACCGCCAGGAAATAGAAAATCCACAGTCCGAGCATCACCAGCATCAGGTTCTTGGTGCGGGTCCAATGCGCTAGTTCCTTGGCGTCAAGCTTCGTCGCCAGGTGCAGTCGTCGGATGGTCGTCTTCATCGCTCGCTTCCCGTTCCGGCAAGGGTCCCGGCCATCTTGGCGGCGCCCTTGCATGTTAACGGCGGGACATCGAGGTGAGATGCCCGCCTACGGCCTGTGCACGCAGTCCCTCACGCGTTTGTTTCCTCTCTTCTTGCCGCCTTCGTGCGACTACTGACGTCGATCACTATTCGTCGGCGAAGACTTCGCCCCGAAAGTGTCCGCCTCGTTGGTTAACAACGGGTTAGCGTCGCGGTCCGGCCTATTCCGTATGCCGGGTCTCCCCGGCCGATTGTTTGTCGGCGCGGGAGCGCCTCTCGTTCACGACGGAAGATATGATCGTCGCCCCGGCGCGCGCCTGAGACGCGGTCGCGGCCCTTGCGCGGCCTGCGGAACCGGCCGTAAATACCCGGTGCGCCGCGATTTGCCGCGGTCGGCGGCGGATGTGCGCTGGCGCACACAACGGGGTGAGGGGTTGAGCACGACGACGCAATACCGTCTGGTCATCGCCGACGATCACCCGTTGTTTCGCGGCGCCCTGCGCGAGGCCGTCTCGGGGCTGTTCGCGGGCGCCGACATCGCCGAAGCCGGCTCGTTCGACGAGGCCGTCGGGCTGATCGAGCGCGTCCGCGACGTCGATCTCGTCCTGCTCGATCTTGCCATGCCGGGAGTGCGGGGCTTCTCCGGGTTGATGTACTTGCGGGCGCAGTTTCCCAGCGTACCGGTCGTCGTCGTCTCCGCCAACGACGATCCGGCGGTGATCCGCCGCTGCATGGATTTCGGAGCGTCCGGCTTCATTCCCAAGACGCTGGCGGTGGACCAGATCCGCTCCGCCATCGCGCGTGTGCTCGAAGGCGGGGTATGGACCCCTCCCGACGTCGATCTCGATCGCGCCGCCGACGAGGAGATCGCCAAGCTGATGGCGCGGCTGGCGACGCTGACGCCGCAGCAGGTGCGCGTGCTGATGATGCTGTCCGAGGGCCTGCTCAACAAGCAGATCGCCTATGCGCTCGGCGTCTCCGAGGCGACCGTCAAGGCCCATGTCTCGGCGATCCTGCAGAAGCTCGGGGTGGAGAGCCGCACCCAGGCGGTGATCGCGGCGTCGCGCATCGAGGTCGACCAGTGGCCGCAGACCACGCCGATCGGCCGCTAGAGGCAGATCCAGGACCTGCAGGAATCCGAGAGCCCAACGCCGCCCCCGCGGCCCGCCGCCCCAACGGACGTCATCATGGACCTCGTGATCCGCAACGCGCGCCTTGCCGACCGGCCCGCCGGCGAGCTCGTCGACATCGGCTTCGACAAGGGCCGGATCGCTGCGGTCGAGCGCAATCTCGCGGCCGACGCAGACGTCTTCGATGCCGGGGGGCGGCTGACCTGCGCGGGGCTCATAGAAACCCACATCCACATCGACAAGTCCCGGATCATCGACCGCTGCCCGCCGCCGCAAGGCCGCGAGGTCAACCCGGTCAAGACCGTGGCGCCGTTCAAGGGGACATTTTCCGTGGAGGACGTGCGCCGGCGCGCCGAGCGCACCCTTCGCGACTGCATCCTCCACGGGACGACGCGGATGCGCACTCAGGTCGAGGTGGACCCCGGGCTCGGCATGCGCGGCTTCGACGCCGTCCATTCGCTGATCGCCGACTACCGGTGGGCGATCGACATCGAGATCTGCGTGTTTCCCCAGGACGGGCTCACCAACTATCCGGGAACCGACGAGTTGCTGGTCGAGGCGCTCAGGCGCGGCACCAGGGTGATCGGCGGGGCGCCGCGCTACGACACCGACCAGAAGGGGCAGATCGCCCGCATCTTCGCGCTCGCTCGCGAGTACGACGTCGACATCGACATGCATCTCGACGTCGGCCCGTCGGCCGACCACATGGACATCCACACCGTGCTCGAGCTGACGGAAAAATACCGGCGCGGCGGCCGCGTCGTGGTCGGCCACATGGCAAAACTGTCGCTGCTGCCGCCGGACCGTCTCGCCGCGATGGCCCGCCGTCTCGCCGACGCCGGCATCGCCGTCACCGTCCTGCCGGCGACCGACCTCTATCTGATGGGGCGCGACCAGGACCACGGCGTGCGCCGCGGCGTCGCCGACGCGAATTTTCTGGTCGAGCACGGGGTCAACTGCTCGCTGTCGTCCAACAACGTGCTCAATCCGGCGACGCCCTATGGCGACTGCTCGCTGATCCGCATGGCAAACCTTCATGCCAACGTGCTGCAGATCGGCCGGCCGGAGCAGCTGCGGGAATGTTTTGCCATGCTGACCGAGCGGTCGGCCCGCCTGCTCAATCTCAAGGACTACGGGCTCGCGGTCGGCAATCCGGCGGACGCCGTGGTGATCGACGCGACCTCGCCCGAGCAGGCGGTGGCGGAGATCTCCCGCCCGCTTGCCGCCTTCAAGAACGGGCGGCGCACCGTGACCTGGCATCCGCCCGAGCTGGCCGCGCCGGCCTGACCGCGGTCGCGCTACTTCAGCTTCGAGAACGCGGTTTCCCGGGTGCGCAGCAGCACGATGAACGTGACCACCGCGGCGGCGATGACGTAGAACGACGGCGACAGGTTGTTGCCGGTCAGCTTGATGAGGTTGGTGGCGATATAGGGCGCGAACCCGCCGAAAATCGCCACCGCGATGTTGTAGCCGATCGACAGCGCCGTATAGCGCACCCGGGTGGGAAACAGCTCCGAATAGGTCGCCGGGCAGGCGCCCGCATAGAGCGAGAGCATCGTCACCATGGCGAGTTGGGCGGCAAACGCCATCCAGGCCTCGCCGGACGACGCCATGACGAACAGCGGATAGGCAAGCACCGCGTAGCCGATGCAGGATGCCATCAGCTGCGGCCGCCGCCCGATGCGGTCGGACAGCGCGCCCATGAACGGGATCAGCACGATGAAGACGGCGAGACATGCCGTGCCGATCCACAGTGCCGTCTTCGCCGGCAGCTTGGCCACCTGCACCATATAGCTGCTCATGTAGATCAGCGCGATGTAGTAGGCGACGGTGTTGTGCAGGGTGAGCCCGAAGGCGGTGAGCGTCTCACGCGGATATTTGGTCAGCGCCTCGGCCAGCGGTGCCTTGGCAACCTCGCCGTGCTCCTCGATCTCGGTGAACTTCGGCGTGTCGGCGAGCCGCCAGCGCAGATAGGCGCCGACGATGCCGACCGCGAGCCCCAGCCAGAACGGCACGCGCCAGCCCCAGCTCAGCAAAGCCTCGCGCGACAGCACCTCGTTGAGCAGCGCCGCGCTCAGCGAGCCGAGCAGGAATCCGGCTCCGACGCTGACCTGCTGCCACGAGCCGACGAAGCCGCGCCGCCCCTCGGCGGCGAACTCCACGATATACGAGGTCGAGCCGCCCCACTCGCCGCCGGCGGACAGCCCCTGCAGCAGCCGCACGATGACCAGCAGCAGCGGCGCAAGCACGCCGACCTGCGCGTAGGTCGGCAGCAGGCCGATCGCGAAGGTGGAGACCGCCATCAGGAAGATCACGGCGCTCAGCGCCTTGCGCCGGCCAAAACGATCGCCGTAGATGCCGAACACGATCGAGCCGACCGGCCGCATCACGAAGCCGACGCCGAACACCGCGAATGTCAGCAGCGTCGAGGCGAGCGGATCGTCGGAGGGGAAGAACAGCTGCGAGATGACCGGCACCAGGTATCCGTAGACCGCGAAGTCGTACCATTCGAGCACGTTGCCGATCACCCCGGCGACCACGGCCTTGCGGCGCTCGGCCGCCGTCGTCACATGCGCGGTCGTTGCTGACTGCATGGCTGGATCTCCCCCGATCGCGTCCCCAGGCTCGCAGATCATCCGCGCTCGGCGGGATCGTTGCAAGAGCATGTCACCGTAGTGGCTGCCGCAAACTCAGCCCTCATCGTGAGGAGGCCGCAAAGCGGCCGTCTCGAAGGATGGCCACGAGCACTTGACCATCCCTCGAGACGCTCGGCTCACGCTCGCTCTTCAGGACGAGGCTGTGAAAAAGCAGGTGGAGTCCTGTCGCTTGAATTGAATTGTCGGTGCTCTCTACCTATCTTGCGCGGCGTCTGTCGCGCTGCCGGCTTTGGAAGGCGACCATGCCACGGACACCGATCCATCCCGGCGAGCACCTCGCCGAAGAGCTCAAGGAGCTGGGCATCTCGGCGGCCGAGCTGGCGCGTCAGCTTGATGTGCCGGTGAATCGCGTGACGGGAATCATCAATGGCCAGCGCGGCATTACGGCCGACACGGCCTTGCGGCTCGGTCACTGGTTTGGCACCAGCGCGGAGTTCTGGCTCAACCTGCAGACACTGTACGAGCTGCGCGTGGCCCGGAAGAAGGTCGGCGGCCGCGTGGAGAAGCTGCCGAAGCTCCGGAATCGCAAGAATGGAGCCCCGCGACCCGCAGCCTGATTCGGAAATGGGCGGCCGACTTGGCGTCATCCTCGTCTCGAACCCCGAGGCGCTCTACGGGTTTCCCAAAGCGGTGTGACCCGCGTAAAAGGCCAAGCGGCCAAATGGGACATCCGACGGGATGCCGCCCTGGGGGCCGACGGCTGCTCGAGGTACGGATCGAAATCATGATCGCCGGCTATCAGGATCTCGTCGCGCTCGCCCAGGTCATCGTGATCGACGTGGCGCTTGCCGGCGATAATGCCATCGTGATCGGGCTGGCGGCCTCGCGGGTGCCCGTCGCCAACCGGACAAAAGTCATCTTCTGGGGGATTGCCGGCGCGGTCGTCATCCGCGTCGTCTTCGCCGCGATGGTCACGCAGCTGCTGGCGATCATCGGCCTGACGCTGGCGGGTGGCATCCTGCTGCTCTGGGTGTGCTGGAAGATGTTCCGCGAGTTCCGCCGGCCCCATGAGGAGCTGCCGGACCTGGCGGACGGCGCACGGCCGCCGCATCTGCGCAATGCCATCACCCAGATCATCGTGGCCGACCTGTCGATGTCGCTCGACAACGTGCTGGCGGTCGCCGGCGCCGCCAAGGGAAATTTGACGATCCTGTTCGTCGGCCTCGGTCTCTCCATCCTGCTCACCGCCATCGCGGCGAACCTGATCGCGCGGTGGCTCGCGCGTTACCCGTGGATCACCTGGCTCGGCCTGGCGGTCGTCCTCTACGTCGCGCTCGACATGATATGGCGCGGCGTCCACGAGGTTGTATCGGCGACCACAGGTTCATGAAATTACGGCTTGCTGCCGCCCAGATAGACGTCGCCCAGCAGCGAGGAGTTGGCCCACGGGATCTGCTTGTTGCCGGTGGTGCTGGCGACCTCGACGCGGACGCGGGTCAGCATCTGGTTCACCTCCATGCCGGGGGTGCGCAGATACTTGATCAGCGCCGTGGTGAACGGGCTGTTGGCCTCCTTGCCGTCGAGCGCGGTCTGCCCCGGCGCGGTGGCAAACGCGATCAGCGTCCCGGTGCCGACGGTCTGATAGCCGGCGAGCCCGCCGGGCACCGCGGACGAGCGGGTGGCGCCGCGGCGCATGGCGAAGCTGCGCGCCAGCGGATTGTCGCGGCAGGCGTCGAGAATGATGATGTTGGCGCGGACCTCATCGTCGAGGCCGGCGAGGATCTTGTCGAGCTCGATGGTCTCGAACCCGAGATCGCTGGGCGCGCCGAGCTTGGCGTCGACCGGCACCAGATAGTTCTTGCCGTCGACCTGCATGCCGTGCCCCGCATAGAACAGCAGCGTGAGCCGCGCGGTCGGCGCCTTGCGCAGGAAATCGCGGATCAGGCGCTCCATGCCGATGCGATCGAGGTCCATGCCCTCGAGCACCTCGAAACCCATCTGGCGCAGCGTCTGTCCGACCGCACGGGCGTCGTTCGGCGGGTTGGGCAGGCTGTTGGCATTGACATAGGCGCCGTTGCCGATGACCAGCGCGAGCCGATAGCCGGCATCCGCCGAGGCGCTCGCCGGCGGTGCTGCGACCGGCGCCGCGGCGGGCGCCAGCGCCGCCGTCACGGCGGGCCTGCCGGCCTGCGGATTGACCAGCGGTTTCGGCGCCGGCGGCGCTGACGCGGTCGCCGCCGCCTGGATCGCCGGGCCGACCGCAGAGGTCACGCGCGTCGAGGCCGTAGGCAACGCGGCCGGCGCGGCCGTGCTCTGCTGCGTGGTCGCGCGGGTGAGGGCGGCCGCGGGGGCCGCCGGGGCCGCCTCGGCCGTGCCGAGATTGGCCAGTCGCGCCCGTGCGACGTCCTGCATCCGCTTGCCCGGCTCGCCGTTCGCCGGCAAGGCGAGCACCGCCTCGTAGTCGGCGCGGGCCTGCTCGCGCTCGCCCTTGTGCTCGAGCGCGAGCCCGCGGCTGACATGGGCCGCCACAAGGCCCGGATTGATGCGGATCGCCTCGCCGTAGTCTGCGATCGCCCGGTCGGCGTCGCCCTTGCGGCGCCAGGCATTGCCGCGGTCGAGATGAAACACCCCGGCGCGGGGATTGAGCCGCAGCGCCTGGTCGAAGTCGGCGATAGCCCCGTCGACGTCGCCGCGGGCGAACCGGGCGCGCGCCCGGCCCGCATAGGCGGCCACCATCCCGGCGTCGCGGCCGATCGCCTGGTCGTAGTCGGCGATTGCCCGCTCGAAGTCGCGCTTGGCGAAATAGCCGTTGCCGCGCCCGAGCAGGGCGCTCGCCGGCTCGGCGCCCTTCGGGCTCGCCGCGATCAGCCGCCCGCAGGCAGCGATTGCGTCGTCCGGCGCGCTCGCCCGGTCCCGGCAGGCGGCGAGATCGTCGGCGAGAGCCGGCCCGACCATGGCGCCGGCGACGACGGTGAGCGAGACGATCTTCAGCAAGCCGCGCACAACTCCCCTCCGGCAAACGGCGGACATCCGGTCAGTGCCGCCGGCTGTCGATGATCGATCGCACATAGGGCAACACTGTGTCGGCGACGATCGCGTGGCCTTCCGCCGTCGGGTGCAGGGCGCCGCTGTAGAGCCCCGCATAGGCGGGCTGCAGGATGTCGAACGGCGAGATCCCTTCGCGATGGGTATTGGCGGTGAGGAAGGCATCGTTCGGCGTATGGAACAGCCGCCAGCGGTGGCCGTAGGGCAGCGCATAGGCCGGCGAATACGGCTCGAATTCGCCGCTGCGTACCGACCTGCGCGGCATCGCCATCATGGCGCCGTCGGCGGCGGCGCGTGCCGGGTCGCGGGCGCAGATGCCGCGCCGGGAGAATTTGGCGATGTGCTCGGTCACCAGGTGGAAGCCGGTGCCGCGCCCGGTGGCGAGCCCCGCCGGGCAGTCGTTGCGCTTGGTCGAGTCGGTCAGGCATTCGAGGCGGACCAGAAGCTCGCGACTGAAATTGCCCACCTCCTGCAGGCGGTTGCCGCTGATCCGCAGCTTGGGATGCACATCGAGCCCGAGGGTGGGGGAAGCGCCGCACAGCCCGCCGTTCTCGTCGAACTGCAGCGGCTCGTAGGAAGTCTGCACCACCTTCGCGGGCGCCACCCCGAACCCGTCGGCGAGCGCGTCCCTGACGGCCTTGAGCCGGCGGTCGAGCACGCTCATGTAGACCCGCGACACCTCCGGCCCGAACCGGATCTGGCGGCCGACCCATTGGGCGATCGGCGCGAGATCGCCGGCATTCTCGGTCATCGCATAGGCGGCGAGCGCGCCGAACCCGACGTCGTTGCCGCCGATCGACATCATGACGACGTCGATCGGGCGCTTGCGCTGCTCCGGCGGGCACCACCGCATGGCGAAATTGCGCATCTCGATCCGGGTGTCGCCGGAGGCGTAGACCGGCAGAGTGTAGGAGGCCGTCCGGTTGCGCGCCGCCGAGCCGCCGCGGCAGATCAGGTCGCTCAGCTGGTCGAACTGCGGCGGCACTTTTGCCGAGTTCGGCTTGTCGAACTGCTCGCGCGCGTCCTTTTCGGCGAACAGGCCCTCGACGGTGTCGGCGCCGCTGCAGGCGAGATGCACCAGCGTGATCGCGCGGTGGCGGTTCTCCAGCGCCAGCTCCATCGAGACCCGGAACGGATAGCCGTATTGCGAGCGGTGGCAGTCCGGGCTCGTCCATTCGGCGCCGCGGCGCTCGAAGGCGGCGAGGAATTCCGGCGACGAGGGCCGGTGCAGCAGCGCCTGCTCCTCGTCCTCCATCAGCCGCTTGGGAAGCGCCCGCCAGTCGACCACTTCCGGCGCCGAGGCGATGACCTCGGCGGGCTGCCTCTTCGGCGGCTCGCGCAGGGTCCGGGTCGCGATCTCCTCGCGCATGTTGGCATTGGTCGGGTCGTAGTACATTTCCCGAACCGCGCTGAAGCTGACGGGCCGGTCGGGATTGCTCTCGCCCGACGCGAACAAATCGCCGAGTGCTACCACGAACAGATCCTCGACCGTCACGTTGGGCTCGGAAAGCTCGCGGCCGTCGGGCAGCTGGACCTTGACGGCGACGCCGGACGCGGCCGGATCGAGCGAGAACGGCACCCGCTCGATGGTCACCTTGTTGCCGCAAGGCTGCGAACGGCGTCCCGGCTGCGCGCCGGCCGCCCGCGCCTGCCAGGTCCACACGCACTGCCCGGCCCCGGCCTGGGCGACATGCTCGGCCGCGAGCCGCAGCACCACGGTGTGCGCCGGCGGCAGCACGTAGTCCTCCCGGGCGACCCCCCAGGAATAGCGGCGGTCGCATTGGAAGACGTAATGGCGGGGCCGGTCGGTCTTGTCGTAGCACACCGCGCCGTTGGTCTTTGCCGCCCAGCCCAGCCGCGATTGCTCGTAGTGCGCCCGGCTGGTTGCTGCGCAACTCGCCGGCGTCGTGGGGTCCTTGCAGTCGGGATCGTTGAGCCGGCGCTCGGTGCGCCACACGATGTCGGAGGGCAGTGCGCCGCTGCCCCGCGCCCGATGGAACGCCGCCTCGTGCAGGGCAAAGGAGCTGCCGACCCTATAGTAGCGGAAGGGGTTTTCGACTTCCCATTCGATGTCCGCCGCGATGCAGTGGCCGAGCCCGCCGATCAGGCCGCCGACCGCGGCGACCGTCGCGATGATTCCTTGACGCATCACATTTCTCCGCGGCAGCCGCGAGCACGTCTCCACCCGATTTCTCGCAGCGCGCGTACGACCTGTCCCCGCAGGGGTGATATGACCCACAATCCAGACCCCGCACAAGCGGCGCGTCCGATTTCCCCCGGTGCGGCGGCCGGCAGATCGGGTCGGCAAATCACCGCCTTGCCGCCTTCGGCACCGCGGCGGGACCGGCAATTTCGAGGAAAAATGGAGGTAATATCTTATTATCCCTGTCCCCGGTCGCCGGCACGCCCACAACGAAATCTTCAGCACCCCGACCGAAGCTCGCCCGCTGCAATGGGCGTCGGCAGAAGACCGCGCCCGGAGGAAACTTTATGTCGGGTCCGCTCTATCGCGTCCTGGCGTGTGATTCGGAGGACCCGCACGGGCCCCTCGGCCGACAGCGCGCACCTCGCCTCGCCGTGACCGTCTGTCATGAGACGGGTGCGGTCGGCCGGCTGGTCGGCGACGCCGCTTGCGGCGATCAGCCGTTCGAGGTCGTGGTGGCTGAGGCCTCGCGGCTCGGCGCCGCCGCCGGCGACTGGATCGCCGCGGTTCTGGCCGCCGACCCGCATGTCGGCGTGATCCTCATCGACGATGCGGGCAGCGAGGCGGAGTTCCGCGCGTCGGGCCACGACCGCGTCACCCGGCTCGCCCGCCACCTCGCCGCGGCGGCGCTCCCCGAGATCATCCCTGTGCTGGCGCGCGGCTGCCGGGCGCAGCGGGATTCGGCGGAAGCCCGGACGCAGCTCGATGCGACGAATCGGGCCTATCGCGCGGTATCGTCGGAATTCCAGCGGCAGAACAAGCGGCTCCAGGAGCAGGACGACCGCCTGCTGCGGCAGAACAAGCTGTTCGACGCCGCCCTCAACAACATGTCGCAGGGCCTCTGCATGTTCGATGCGAGTGCCCGCCTCGAGGTCTGCAACGCGCGCTACGTCGCGATGTACGACCTGTGCCCGGAGACCACCAGGCCGGGGGTCCATCTGCGCGACCTGCTCGAGCGCCGCCGCGCCTCGGGGAGCTTTTCCGGCGACGCCGAGAAATATTGCGAAGAGCTGATGGCCAGGATCCGCGAAGGCCGGACCACGAGCCAGATCGTCGAGTCCGCCGACGGGCGCACCATCGCACTGGTCAACCAGCCGATGGCGGACGGCGGATGGGTGGCGACCCACGAGGACATCACCGAGCGCACCCGGGCGGAAGCCAAGATCAGGCACATGGCGCGCCACGACGCGCTCACCAACCTGCCCAACCGGACGGCGTTCCACGACGAGATGAGCCAGGCGCTCGGCCGCGTGCGCCGCGGCGACACCCATGCGGTTCTCTGCCTCGATCTCGACCACTTCAAGGGCGTCAACGACACCCTCGGCCACGCCGCCGGCGATGCCCTGCTGCGCGCCGTCACCGCGCGGCTGCGCGCCTGCGTGCGCGACATCGACACCGTCGCCAGGCTCGGCGGCGACGAGTTCGCCATCCTGCAGACTCGGATCGAACGCCCGGAAAACGCCGGATCCCTGGCGCAGCGCCTGATCGCGACGATCAGCGAGCCCTACGACATCGACGGCCATCAGATCGTCGTCGGGGCGAGCGTCGGAATAGCGCTGGCGCCCCATGACGGCACGACCTCCGACCAGCTCATGCGCAATGCCGACATGGCGCTCTATCGCGCCAAGACCGAAGGCCGCTCGGCCTACAGCTTCTTCGAGCCGGAGATGGACGCGCAGCTGCGCCGCCGCCGCCGGCTCGAGCTCGACCTGCGCAAGGCGCTGGCCGAGGGCCAGTTCGAGGTGTTTTATCAGCCGCAGGTCGACGCCCAGACCGAGGAGGTCACCGGCTGCGAGGCCCTGCTGCGCTGGCGCCATCCCGAGCGCGGCACGGTGTCGCCGGCGGACTTCATCCCGCTCGCCGAGGAGATCGGGCTGATCGTCCCGCTCGGTGAATGGGTGCTGCGCCAGGCCTGCGCCGAGGCCGCCACCTGGCCCGACCACATCAGGGTCGCCGTCAACCTGTCGCCGATCCAGTTCAAGAACCGCAACCTGGTGCAGGTCGTCGTCAATGCGCTGGCGCAGTCCGGCCTGGCGGCGAACAGGCTCGAGCTCGAGATCACCGAGACCGTCCTGCTCCATGACAACGACGCGACGCTGTCGACCCTGCATCACCTGCGCAATCTCGGGATCAAGATCTCGATGGACGATTTCGGCACCGGCTACTCGTCGCTGAGCTATCTGCGCAGCTTTCCGTTCGACAAGATCAAGATCGACCGCTCGTTCATCCGCGACCTCACCGACAAGGGCGATTGCGCCGCCATCATCAAGGCGGTCGCCGGGCTCGGCCGCGGGCTCGGGATCGTCACCACGGCCGAGGGGGTGGAGACGCAGGCGCAGCTCGATCAGGTCCGCGCCGAAGGCTGCAGCGAGGTCCAGGGCTACTTCTTCAGCGCGCCGAAGACCGCCGACGAGGTCCGCAGCTTCATCGCCGGCCGCACCGGCAGCCGCGCCGCCTGATACGAGTGTGTAGGGTGGGCAAATCGCCCGCACGGCGGGTGAGATCTCGCGATGCATTGCGGGCGATTTGCCCACGCGGTCCGACGCCGGCGGTCCGACGCGAGGGCGGACGGCGTGGGCAAAATCGTACGCGAGGTTTGGGCGAGAGGCGTGGTTCGTGCAACGATTTTGCCCACCCTACGGCGCGGTGCGTTTGGTCGGCGGGTGAGATCTCGTGATGCATTGCCGGCGATTTGCCCACCCTACTGATCCAGCTCCGGGTAGCGGCGGAAAATGCCCTCCTCGTTGAACGGGATGCGCCGCTCCGAGGCCAGATAGGCGGCGATGCGCGGGCGGGCCGCCACCCGGTCGTGCAGCCCGACGACGAGCTTGTGCCGCCTTTCCAGCCGCGCCATGGCGCGCGGAAAGGCATAGCGCAGGCCGGCGACCAGCTGGAACAGCGACAGATCCGCATAGGTGAGGCGCGCGCCGACCAGGTATCTGCTGCCGCGCGGGTTCCGCTCCAGCACCCGCTCGAAGTAGCCGAGATATTTCGGCGCGCGGGATTCGAGGAAATCCTTCGCCCGCCGCCGCGCCTCCTTGCGCTGGTCCTCATAGTACAGCCCCGAGGCGATCGGGTGGTGGGTGTCGTGGACCTCCTGCACGACGTCGGCGATGGTGAGCTGCAGCTGGTTGGTCCACAGCCGCCCGTCCTCGGTCGCCGGGGCGAGGCCGTGCCGGGCGCCGAGGAAGATCAGGATATTCGTGGTCTGCCCGATGATCTGCTTCCCGGCGCACAGGATGGGCGGCGCGAACGGGATGTGCGCGAGCCCCCCTCCCTCCAGGAGCCGCAGCATTGCCGTCATCCCGGCGCCGGACTTGCCGCCGCCGCGCGCCACATCCACATAGTCAGCGCCGGCCTCTTCCAGCGCGAGGCGCACGAACTCGCCGCGTCCCTGGATCGACGGCCAGTAGTGGAGCTCGTAGCGCATGGGACATCTCCCCCGCTGATCTTGTCCAGGTGGCACTGTGTCACCCGCCGGGATCGGCCGGCAAGCCCGCGCGCGACGATTGAAATGGCGGACGGGCGTCGTATGCTCGGGGTCGACGCGATTTGACGCCTTGGGCTGCGGCCCATATTGGGAGCTCGGATCATGTCGTCATTGAGCGACTGGAAGGTGTCGCCCGCCGTGCAGCCGAAACCCGAGGACTACGACTTCGACCTCGAGCGGACATTGTCGTCGGTGGTGGGGCTGCGCGCGATCATCCCCGGCGACGCCTTCACCGCAGAGGTCCTGGGCACCGAGCGCGCCGGCAACGGCGTGCTGATCCACGCCGACGGCGTGGTGCTCACCATCGGCTATCTGATCACCGAGGCGCAATCGGTGTGGATCAGCCTGTTCGACGGCCGGCCGGTGCAGGGCCACGCGCTCGCCTACGATCACGAGACCGGCTTCGGCCTCGTCCAGGCGCTCGGGCGCATCGACGTGCCGGTGCTGCCGCTGGGAGAGTCCGCAACCGCCAGGATCGGCGACCATGTGGTGGTTGCCGGCGTCGGCGGCCGGCAGCGCTCGGTGGCCGCCCGCATCATCGCCAAGCAGGAATTCGCCGGCTCCTGGGAATATGTCCTCGACGAGGCGATCTTCACCACCCCCGCCCATCCCAACTGGGGCGGCACGGCGCTGATCGGGCGTGGCGGCGAGCTCCTCGGCATCGGGTCGCTGCAGCTCCAGCAATCCCGCGCCAACGGGCAGACCGAGCATCTCAACATGATGGTGCCGATCGACCTGCTCAAGCCGATCTACGACGACCTGCTCACCCGCGGGCGTCCCGATCACCCGCCGCGCCCCTGGCTCGGCATCTATGCCACCGAGATCGAGGACAAGGTCGTCATCATGCGGGTGGCGAGCCGCGGCCCCGGGCACAGTGCCGACCTGCGGCCCGGCGACATCATCCTGGCCGTCGCCGGAGCCGGGGTGAACGACCTCGCCGACACTTTTCGCCGGATCTGGGCGCTCGGCCATGCCGGCGTCGAGGTGCCGCTCCTGATCCACCGCGATGGCCGCAGCTTCGAGGCGCGCCTCGCCTCGATCGCCCGCGCCAGCCTGTTCAAGGCACCGAGCCTGCATTGATTGCGGCACGGTTCGTCAGTGTCTCCACCCGTCGATGGCGATCCGCTTGATCGCGACGACAGCGTATCTCCTCCCCGAATTCCGGTTGCTGCGGCATTAGTCCAGATCTTGCGCCGGCGCGGCCAGCCAATCCTCCCACCAAGGCACGAGGTACCCGATGGGCGAGTTCGCGATAGGGCAGGGCGTCTCCCGGTTCGAGGACCCGCGGCTCTTGCGCGGCGGCGGGCGCTATGTCGACGACCTCGCAGTGCCCGGCATGGCGTTCGGCCATGTGCTGCGCTCGCCGCATGCCCATGCGCGCATCCGCGCCATCGATTGCGCCGCGGCCAAAGCCGCGCCGGGCGTGCTCGCGGTGCTGACCGGCGCCGACTGGGAGGCGTCGGGCCTCGGCGACCTGCCGGTGCCCGGCGGAATGAAGCGGCGCGACGGCTCGCCGATGTACCGGCCGCGCTACCCGGCGCTGGTCGGGAATCGCACCCGCTGGGTCGGCGACTGCGTGGCCTTCGTGGTCGCCGAGACCGCCGCGCAGGCGGTGGACGCGGCCGAGCTGATCGCCGTCGACTACGAGCCGCTGCCGGCGATCGTCGCGACCGACAGGGCGGCGGCGCCCGACGCGCCGCTCGTCTGGGACGACTGCCCGGGCAACATCTGTTTCGTCGCGCAGTTCGGCGACGCGGCGGCGACCGAGGCGGCATTCGCGCGCGCTGACCACGTGGTGCGTCAGCGCTTCGTGATCAACCGCGTCACCGCCGCCACGATGGAGCCGCGCGCCGCGCTTGGCGAGTTCGACGCGGCCGACGGCCGCTACACGATCCACTGCTCGGTGCAGCGGGTGCATCCGATCCGTGCCGAGCTGGCAAAGATCCTGAAGGTTCCCGACAGCAGGCTGCGCGTCGTGGCCGCCGACACCGGCGGCAGTTTCGGCATGAAGTCGCCGGTGTTCAACGAGATGGCGTTGGTGCTGTGGGCCGCAAGACTCACCGGCCGGCCGGTGAAGTGGACCAGCACGCGGTCCGAGGCCTTTCTGAGCGACGCCCAGGGCCGCGACAACGTCACCGACGCCGAACTCGCGCTCGACCGCGACGGCAATTTCCTCGCCCTGCGCGTCAAGCTCACCGCGGCAGTCGGCGCCTATCTGCAGGCCGGCATGCCGTTCTTCGTCGCCAATGTCGGAACGCTGGCCGGCGTCTACCGCACGCCGGCTCTGCACGCCGACGTCACCGCGGTGTTCACCAACACCAACCCGGTGCGGCCCTATCGGGGCAACGGCCGACCGGAGGCGGCGTTCGTGATCGAGCGCCTGGTCGACATCGCGGCCGACGAGCTCGGGCTCGACCCGGCGGAGCTGCGCCGCCGCAACCTCATCCCCGCCAGCGCGATGCCGTACAAGACCGGCCTCACCTTCACCTATGACAGCGGCGAGTTCGAGAAGAGCATGGATCTCGCCTTGCGGCTCGCCGACTATCCGGGCTTTGCGGCGCGCCGCGCGGAGTCGCGCCGGCGCGGCCGGCTGCGCGGCATCGGCATCTCCAACACCATCGAGCGCGCCGGCGCGCCGAGCCTCGAGGGCGCGGAAATCCGCTTCGATCGCTCGGGCAGCGTCACCCTGTTCTCCGGCAGCGTCAGCCAGGGCCAGGGCCACGAGACCATCTTCAAGCAGATCGTCTGCGACCGCCTCGGCCTCGATCCCCGGGACGTGCACTACGTGCAGGGCGACACCGACCGGGTCTTCTTCGGCGAGGGGACGGGCGGCTCGCGCTCGGCAACGCTTGCCGGCTCGGCGTTCCACGGCGCCGCCGAGAAAATCGTCGCCAAGGCGAGCGGCATCGCCGCGCATCTGCTCGAGGTCGACGTCGACGCGGTGAATTTTTCGCAAGGGCTGTTCTCCTCGGCCAAGACCAACCGCACGCTCACCATCCGCGACGTCGCCCGCGAGGCGATCAACCCGGCGCGGCTGCCCAGGGACATGGAGGCGGGGCTGGTGGCGACCTCGGTCTATTCGGCGCCGGTGGAGAACTTTCCCAACGGCTGCCACGTCTGCGAGCTGGAGATCGACCAGGACACCGGCGCGGTGGACATCCTGCGCTACAGCGTGGTCGACGATGTCGGCACCGTGCTCAATCCGCTGCTCCTCCACGGCCAGATCCACGGCGGCGTCGCCCAGGGGATCGGCCAGATCCTGATGGAGGACATCCGCTTCGACGAGAGCGGCCAGATGCTCACCGGCTCGTTCATGGATTATGCGATGCCGCGCGCCGGCGACCTGTCGTCGATCGCGACCGACAGCAATCCGGTGCCGACGAAGACCAATCCGCTCGGCGTCAAGGGCGCCGGCGAGGCCGGCACCGTCGGCGCGCTGCCCGCGGTCGCCAACGCGCTGGTCGACGCCTTGTCGGAATTCGGCGTGCGCCACATCGAGATGCCGGCGACGCCGGAGCGCATCTGGCGGGCGATGCGGCGGTAGGGCGCGCCAACGGCCCTGCGGCAGACGCGCGTTACCTCCCCCTGGAGGGCAAGGCTATCGCATACGATTTGTTGGGTGCGGTGCCGCACAACGGCTTCACCCTCCCCTGGAGGGGCCTGCAGGGGTGTGCGGCCGGCCGAAGCGTAGCGAAGGCCAGTCGGGTGGGGTGACAGCCTGACTATTGAGCCCCGCGCATAATTGCGGTTACGTTTGTCCGGGTCTGAAAGTAAGCGTCCGGCCGACCGCGCCTACCGTTTGATTTTCGCGCGTGAGAACGTGCGCCCGTTAACTGGCAAGTTAAGGGGCACATATGTCGACGGTAACGGTGCTTTCGGGTCCTGAGAGACGGCGGCGCTGGACAGCTGCGGAGAAGCTGCGAATTGTTGAGGCAAGCGTGGGCAGCGGAGCGAGCGTCGCCGAGGTCGCGCGGCGCCATGATGTCCATCCCAATCTGCTGCATCTGTGGCGTCGTCAGGCGCGAACCGGCGTGTTGTCGGTGGCGCCTGGCCGGCGAGCGGATTTTGTGTCGGTTGCGGTCGCGACGGGGAACGCCGTCACGCCGCCGCTGGGAAGCGGCTGCAGATCGACGATCGAGGTGATGCTGCGCAACGGCCGCGTGCTGCGGCTGCCGGACGGCGGGCCGCCCGCATGGGTGGCGGGGCTGGCGGATGCCCTGGAGGGGCCGGCGCGATGATTCCGATGCCGGCGGGGACGCAGATCTGGGTGGCGTGCGGCGCCACCGACATGCGAAAGGGCTTCGACGGCTTGGCGATGCTGGCGCAGGACGTGGTGAAGCGGAGCCCGTATTCCGGGCACTTGTTCGTGTTCCGCGGCAAGCGGGCGGACCGCATCAAGATCCTGTGGTGGGACGGCACCGGGCTGTGCCTTTATGCCAAGCGGCTGGAACGCGGACGCTTCGTCTGGCCGTTGACACGCGAAGGCGCCGCGCTGCTGACGCCGGCGCAGCTGTCGATGCTGTGCGAGGGGATCGACTGGCGGTCGCCGCTGCGCACCGGCGTTGCGCGACAGGCTGGCTGATTGAATCGTTGATGCCGTGATTCGTCGATCCAGACAATGATTCAATATATTTGTTTGATCACTTTTGGTAACGTGAGCCCATGACGTCGAACCGATCCGAGCTTCCCCGTGACGCCCGCTCGCTGCGCAAGATGCTCGCCGAGAAGGACGCGTTGCTGGCTGAGCGCGAGCGCATCATCGCCGAGAAGGAGGCGCTGCTCGCCGAGCGCGAGCGGGCGATCGCGGTGCGCGACGCCGAGCTGTACGCCAAGACGGTTCAGATCGAGCACCTCAAGGCGCAGCTGGCGGTGCTCCGCCGCGCGCGCTTCGGCCGCTCCTCGGAAAAGCTCGACCGCGAGATCGAGCAGCTCGAGCTCCTGCTCGGCGACCTCGAGGAGGGATTGGCGGAGAGTGCCGCGCGGGTCGAGCAGACCAGGAGCGATGCTCCGGCCACGACGCGGGCCAAGCCCACCGACCGCAAGCCGGGCGGCCGCAAGCCGCTGCCCGCGCACCTGCCGCGCGAGCGCCTGGTGCACGAGCCGCCGGCAGCCTGCAGCTGTTGCGGCGGGACCGTGCTGCGCCGGATCGCCGACGACGTCACCGAGGTGCTGGAATACGTTCCCTCCTCGTTCAAGGTGATCGAGCATGTGCGGCCGAAGCTGAGCTGCCGGGCCTGCGAGACCATCATGCAGGCGCCGCTGCCGTCGCTGCCGATCGAGCGCGGTCGGCCGGGCCCCGGGCTGCTCGCCCATGTGATCGTCGCCAAATACGCCGATGCCCAGCCGCTGCACCGCCAGAGCGTGATCTATGCGCGCGACGGCGTCGACCTCGACCGCTCCACCCTGGCGGACTGGGTCGGCAGCATGGCGGGGCTGGCGCGTCCGCTGGCGAACGCCATCGGCCAGCACGTCTGCGCCGGGACGGTGCTGCATGCCGACGACACCACGGTGCCGGTGCTCGAGCCGGGCCGCGGGCGCACCCGGACCGGACGACTGTGGACGGCGGTGCGCGACGAGCGGCCATTCGCCGGGACCGCGCCGCCGGCGGCGTTCTACCGCTACTCGGCCGACCGCAAGGCCGGGCACGCCGAGGCGCTGCTCGGCACCTGTCGGGGCTTCCTGCATGCCGACGGCTATGGCGGCTTCAACAGCCTCTACGAGCCCGATCCGAGGACGGGGGTGCCGCGGCTCACCGAGGTCGCGTGCTGGGCCCATGCGCGGCGCAAGCTCTACGACGTGCACCAGAACACCGCCTCGCCGCTCGCCAGGGAGGCGCTCGAGCGCATCGCCGAGCTGTTCGCCATCGAGCAGCGGATCAACGGCTCCACCCCGCCGCAGCGCCTCGAGGTGCGCCAGGAGGAGGCGGTTCCGCTGCTCGCCGCATTGGAGGCCTTCCTGCGCGGCGCTCTCGACCGGGTCAGCGGCAAGAGCACGCTGGCAAAGGCGATCCGCTACGCGCTCACCCGGTGGACCGAGCTCACCCGCTACACCACCGACGGCCGCCTGGAGATGACCAACAACGCCGCCGAGCGCGCGATCCGGCCGCTCGTGCTCGGCCGCAAGAACTACCTCTTCGCCGGCTCCGATTCCGGCGGTCATCGCGCCGCCGCCATGTACACCATCATCGAGACCGTCAAGATGAACGGTCTCAACCCCGAGGCCTATCTGCGCGACGTCCTCGCCCGCATCGCCGACCACCCGATCAATCGCATCGGCGAGCTTCTGCCCTGGAACTGGAAGCCGCGCGGCTGACGACCGGCGCGGCACCAACCTGGCCACCACCTCCGACCGCCGCTCTGCCCTACACTTGCGGGCTCATTGATTTGCCAATCAATGGGCAAATTTCTCACGCGCGCGACCGCGATCCCAGACGTCGTTCACCGGACGCTTACGTCTGAAATGATTATCAATTTTAGCTCCGCAATGTCCGCGACATCCTTCGACAGGACCCTCGGCCTTGATTTGAGATTCGAGCCGCCCGCAGCGGACGCAGGCGATGTAGAAATTTCGCTCCTCCATTTGACGTTTGGTCGCGTATCGACTTCGAGTATCGAAATATCCAGCTTGCCAATTTGCCACTAAGTCCCCAGGTACCAGCCTCCGTAATTCGTTTTGGGTGATCTTGTCGTCCTGCCGAACGGCTACAACATTCGGTCTTTGAAATAAATTGCTCGCAAAAAAGTTCTTTTCCTCTCCTGTTTCCTGTCCGAAAGATCCGTTGTCTGTTTCGACTTCTACCGTCCCCAGGATTATCCTTTCGAGGTAGTGCCAACCCAAATTCGAGATCGTGAAACTCCGTCCTCGTCGCGTCCTGACGGCCTGTGGACCGGAGGGTTAAACTGGCCACATAGTCATAATCAATCTGAAGATGGCATTCGATCCGTTCGATTAAAGCTTCGGCTTTTGGATCAACCCGAACCTTCGCAACGCAAAGAGTTCGCCGCGGGTCGCTGGGCGCGGTTTGTCCAATCTTGACGGGTTTAGCTACCTCCACGACTGCAACGCCTTCGCGCGGGTCCGTGCAAAAGAGGCGCGTATTATCGACGTTCTGGATTGGTTCGTTCTCTAATGGTAGCTGCCAGCCAGCATCGACCAGAGGATAGTAGGTGCCACGCCCAGTCGCATTTGCGATGAGAATTTCGATGGGTTTAGAGAGAGTCAGGCGTAGCCCATCGTGTGCAATCCAAGCCGCGCCTTCGGCGATGATCCTGTCGCCATTGGCTAGACGAGGCACCCGGCCAAGAAACCGCTCGGTAAGGCCATCCCGGATCGCAGGCATGTTCACCATGCCACCTGTAGCGAGGCAGAGTTCGATATCCTGATATGAAAGGTCGGTCTGCTCGAGAATTTCATCGATCCTCGCCAAGCCGCGAGCGACGATGCCCGAACTCTCCTTATCGAGTTCGGCCTTCGTTACAGCGTTCACTAAATTGCGAGCGGGTCCATCCACTTTCAAAAAGTTGCGAATAATTACGTCTTCGCTCTCAGTGTTAGGGACCGACAAATTAATCTTTACGATCTCACTTTGGTGCAAAAGTTTTGCAGCCATGCCAGGCTGTTCCAGTGCTGGAACGTCTTCCAGACCGTGCGCCTTGCCATGCTTGGCACGCAAAAGATTTCTCAGCCGATCGTCAAATCGATCACCGCCCACTTGGTTATCGCCAAGGTTGACAACTTGCATGATGGATCCGCCCAAAATTCGACAGAGCGTGAGGTCGAGGCTGCCGCCGCCCCAGTCAAATACCAGAACCGAACGCCCCTCAAGACGAGCAAGCTCTCGGCCGATGTCTTCCTGAGACCTGAGATACGCGTAGAGGGCAGCGACCGGCTCATGAACAAATTGTACCACGCCGATCCCGGCTTTCCGCGCTGCTTGGCGCAACGCTCGTCGCTCTCGTCCGCCAAAATCGACAGGAATTGTCATTACAGCGCGATCCAGTTTGCGCCCTGGCGCACGACCTCGGCGCAGAGCTGCGTCATTCTGAAGGTATCCTAATACGGCAGCGACCGCTTCCGTGGGTTCGATTGGCCGGCCATCCACAAAAATCGGACCTTCGCGCCGCAACTTTGTTTTCGGAGATCTTACAAAGCCCGGCGGAGCGCCGCTTTCGGTCAAATCCATGTTCTCGCGAGCCTCGCGGCCAACAACTACATCGCCCCCTCTATACCAAATGACCGATGGATGCGGTCTACCGGTTACCTGATCAATCAATGACAATGCACGATTCCCGACGACAATCGCCGCTAGGCTGTTGGTCGTCCCGAAGTCGATACCAAACACAGATCCGATCACTGTTTAGCTCCATTAATAATTGAAATCGCCGTTTTTAAACGCTTCAGTGCTACATGTGGAGCCGGAGGCTCTATCTCTAAAGCGTCGAGGGCATCCGAGAGCAAGGGCATGACTCGTTCGCGAAGAAAAACCTGTTGTTCGGCCTTGCTTTCTGAGAAATCATGGCCCCAATGCTGTCGCTCTATCTCTAGTCGTGATTTGCTGTCGGCAAGCATTTCCGACCTATTGGCAAGCTCGTCAGTAACGGCCAAGAGCTTTGATCGTAAGGTCTCCAGTTCGCTAAATAAATCATTAAGCTTCTGCTGTAGGCCGGCAGCAATTCTTCTCTCGGCATCACGTTCTCGTTGGGCACTCTCCACTATTGCTTGCGCGAGGCCGGCCATCGCAACAGCTTGCCTAAACTCTGTCGATCGCCCTCGCTCGAGCACTCTAGCGGCTATACGCGTTGCATCCGATTGCTTCCTGAAGAGAGTTGGTAGGATCTTCTCGGCGATCAGCCGGGGGTCCAGCGAACGTTTTTCAATAAGCCAGCGAATTCCGATTCGTAGCCAATTTTCGGCTTCTTTCCTCTCGCGTCTATCTTTAGAGAGCAGACGTGTCGCGAGAGAGTCGCTTATCTGCTTGAGTATCTGAACTGCATCAAGGTCCCATGCGTTAAAGTCGTCGCCAATTGCTACCCTTAGCCGATCTTGGGCAACCCTCCATATCCAGCGATCGACTACCTCTGGCAAAGTCGGCTGACACATGAGCGCCCACAGACGTTGGCCGTCTGGGTCGCTCTTGTCCATCTTCTCGGACGCTTGCGCTTCGTCGTCTTGGGCGAATTGTTTAACTTTAGCAGTTTTGAGAGCTTTGAAAAATGCAGATGGGGATATCTTTGCCGCTTCAAAATAGGCGGAAATAGTTGGAGCAATCGCCGTCTTCATCGGTGATATGCTTTCAGAAGGTATCTCGGCATCGCTTGATGACGGGGTGGAGTTATTATTCTGATCTGTAGGAGTAGGGCTCACTGTGTCACCGTCTCGAGGTAGGGGGCCGCCCAGGTCTTGAAGGGATATGTCGCCGAAATTTGCCTGAGAGGTTCAATGGCATCCTGCTTGGCACCCAAACGCCATGCGGATATTGCCCAAATCGCCAGCGCTTTCTGCTGATCCATTGCGTCGAGAACATTCGACTTGGCAATTTGTCGGCACTCATCGTCGAGAATAGGGCTCCACCGCTCCTGTTGAGACATCCGAACGGCCATGTCGAGTATTCGTCCCGTGCCATGATCGACAGGGCAGATCTTGCGGCGCGTGCTCGCCGCCCCGGGCCCGGACGGAAGGTCTCTTTGGTCAGGCACCTTCAGCATCGTGTTAGCCAGGTCCAGTTCCCAATAGCCAGTGGGTGCTCGTATCGTCGAAAAGTCATTTAGCGCAAAACGAATCACCTCGGAGATGAGTCGCGAAAACGGTCGTTCAAAATCGGAAAGCACCAGAAGAGCAGATCCATAGCTCTCTCGGTACCGAGCTAGTGGCGTCGTCAGGCGCTCGAATGTGGGGCGCTCCTTTAGCAGGACCCCCAAGGCAAAACTGGCCAGACCGCCTGCGTAATCGCTACCTGCTCCGCGACATCTCGGGTCATTTAGAAACCTGTCTATCGATGCCCTCGTCAACGTCCTGGACATGATCTTATCGGAAAAAGCGAGTTCGACGTGTTTGAGATCCTCACCGTCAGCTATACGGAAGGAGATTTCGTACGATGTCGAAACTGGTATTGCGTTGATCTGCGACGCGTTTGTAAGTGTCAGCCAGACCTCCCCTTGCTTGATCTTTGACAGTGTCCCGGCAAGCTCCCTTGCCGGGATGGAGGTGCGCCCACCGCTGTCTATCTCGATTTCGGCTGTCGTCACGTTGGCGAAGACAATGTCTCTAGCAGATGTGCCCACCCGGATGACGCTTTTCTGTGTCGGCTCCCTTTCGCGGAGTAAGAGGATTGGTCGCGCGACGTAGTGGCTCGCTGAAACATGGTCCTGCAGTCGACGTCTCGTTTCCAGGACGACACCACAAAATGGGCACGAAAAGGATGGAGCCGGCGGAGGGCCTGGATTGGGAACACTCTCCGTGCCCTCCAGGAAGGCTTCCCAATCACCCTCTCGTATCCATCCAACTGTTGGCATCGTACGAATACCCGTCGCGGACAAGCCGCCCCACCTCTGTCGTACAACTTAGAGCGCTCTCTGTAAATCGGCGTCGAACATTGACCCCCGTTAAGATCGCCGCAAGCCATTGATCGACAGGCAGTTTCTGCAAAGGGGCGGGGTCATGGTTGGACGCCGATCAAATTCTCTGGAGAAACTTATGTCAGCTGCTAGGGATAATTCGAGGTGCGGTCAACGCTCGACGTCAATTCACAGGAAGAGGACGAAGATGGGTCTTCTACGCATGTGCACTCCTTCCGCCTCAGGTCTGACTTCGAGCTGTCACTGGAGCTTCCGGCCGACCTGACCGAACGGGAAGCCGAGCGCTGACCGAGCAGCGCCGAGGTGATCACCGATGCGCAATCCGAGGGAACCGGACTGACGAGGAGGCAGCGGGCCTTCCAGAAAGGCGGTGATCGATGCGCTCGAACAGATCCGAACGACGACCTAGCGAGCGAGCTGCGGAAGCGTCATCACGACGAGCTGCTCGGCCTGGTGGCGGCGTGCAATGCGCTTGCGGCGGCAGGCGAGGGGAGCGCGGGCGAAAAAATCTGCGCAATGGCTCGACAGCCTGCTGTCGCTCGAGTTCGGCGTCGACGATGCCGCCACGTTCGCCACGGGTCGGTCAACAAGCAGTGCAGGCGTGCGGGTCTTCGCCTTCGGGCCGCTCTACGACGCTGATCTGGTCAATGACGAGGATCAGCAGGGCTCCGAGGTTTTTCCCGGTCGCCACGGCCTTGGGTTTTACCGCATAGGCCCAGGCTCGCACCGCCGTGATCATCGCGGTGAACTCGCCGCCGAATTTTCCCTGGCCCATCCAGGCGAGGTAGGAATGGGGACATCCGCTTCGACGCGTCAGGCCAGATGCTCACCGGCTCGTTCATGGATTATGCGATGCCGCGCGCCGGCGACCTGTCGTCGATCGCGACCGACAGCAATCCGGTGCCGACGAAGACCAATCCGCTCGGCGTCAAGGGCGCCGGCGAGGCCGGCACCGTCGGCGCGTTGCCCGCCGTCGCCAACGCCCTGGTCGACGCCTTGTCGGAATTCGGCGTGCGCCACATCGAGATGCCGGCGACGCCGGAGCGCATCTGGCGGGCGATGCAGCGCTGATCTTTTTGCTTCGGATTACGCGCCGGCGAGCGGCCACAGCCAGGCGGCGCCGCGTACCCCGCTGGAATCGCCATGCACCGCCGGCACGATCGGCGTGTCGACGCCGTCGGAGAATACATAGCGTCCCAACAGCGCCGGCAGCGCGGCGTAAAGCGCCAGGTTCGACAGGCCGCCGCCGAGCACGATCACGTCGGGGTCGAGCACATTGACGACGGTGGCGAGGCTGCGGGCCAGCCGGTCCTCATAGGCGGCGAGACATTGGCGCGCCTCGGGGTCGTCATCGTCAGCGGCGCGGGCGATCTCCTCGGCGGTGAGCTGCCTGCCCGTGCGCGCAAGACAATCGCGCGCCAGCGCTGGGCCCGACAGGAAAGTCTCGATGCAGCCGGCCTTGCCGCAATAGCAGGCGGGGCCGGGCCGCTCGTCGTCGCGCGGCCACGGCAGCGGGTTGTGCCCCCATTCGCCGGCGATCCGGTTGCGCCCGCCGACGATTTTTTGATCGACCACGAGGCCGCCGCCGACACCGGTCCCGAGGATGACGCCGAACACCACGCGCGCCCCCGCGGCGGCGCCGTCGACCGCCTCGGACAGCGCAAAGCAGTTGGCGTCGTTCTCGATGCGCACCGACCGGCCGAGCCGGTCGGCAAGGTCGCGATCGAGCGGCTTGCCGTTGAGCACGGTGCTGTTGGAGTTCTTGACGAGGCCGCTGCGTGGAGAGATCGCCCCGGGCGAGGCGACGCCGACGGTTCCCTGCCGCGCCAGATACTGCTCGGCCGACAACACCAGATCGGCGACGGCGTCGAGAATGCCGCGATAGTTCCCGGCCGGCGTCGGCACGCGGCGACGCACCAACGCCGCGCCGTCACGGCCAAGCGCGATCGCCTCGATTTTCGTCCCGCCGATATCGATCCCGATCCGCATTGCCAAGCCTGCTCGCCGTCGTACCTGTCCGGCGGCGCCGGGGCGCGGTATAGCAGACCGGGCAGCAACAGGGCGGCACACAATGACAAGACGCCGGATCGCCATCATCGGGCTCGGCATGGCGCTCGGACCGTACCTGAAAAGCCTGGAGGAGCTCGCCGACCGCGTCGAGGTCGCGGCGTGCTTCACGCCGAGCGCGGCGCGGCGAGAAGCATTCGCCGCGGCGCATGCCTGGCCGCTCGCCGACGATCTCGACACGGTCCTCGCCGACGGCAGCATCGAGATCGTCGTGGTGCTCACTCCGCCGAACACCCACCTCGAACTCGTGGAAAAATGCGCGGCGGCCGGCAAGCACGTGCTGCTGGAGAAGCCGGTCGCCGGCAGCCTCGCCGAGGCGCGGGGCCTGGTCGCCGCCATGGAGCGGGCGGAGCGAAAACTCGCCGTCATGTTGCAGCATCGCTTTCGTGCCGTCTCGCGGCAGCTCGCCGGTCTCGTCGCCGCCGGCGGGCTCGGACGACTGGTCTCCGGATCGGCGGCGATCCGCTGGTGGCGGCCGCCGGGTTATTTCGCCCAGGAGGGCCGCGGCATGAAGGCGCGCGACGGCGGCGGCGTGCTGCTCACCCAGGCGATCCACACGCTCGACCTGTTCCAGAGCCTCGCCGGGCCGATCGCCGAGGTCTCGGCATTCGCCGCAACCTCCCGGCTCCGCCGCATCGATACCGAGGACATGGTCGGCGCCGCGATCGTCTTTGCCGACGGCGCCGTCGGCACGATCGATGCCACCACCGTTGCCTATCCGGGCTTTCCCGAGCGCATCGAGCTTGCCTGCGAGCAGGCGACCGCGGTGCTCGCCGCGGAGACCCTCGACGTGTTCTACCAGGACGGCCGCCATGTCCGCACCGACGGCGGGCCGTCGCAGAGCGGCGGCGCCGACCCGATGGCGTTCTCCCACGAGGCGCACAAGGCGCTGATCGTCGACTTCCTCGACGCCATCGACCAGGATCGCCAACCTGTCGTCAGCGGCCGCGAGGCGCTGCGGGTGCAGGTCCTGATCGAGGCGCTGCTGCGCTCGTCCGCCGAGCGTCGGGCCGTGGAGGTGGCGTGACATGCCAGGCGACATGAAGCGATTGCTCCCGCTCATCCTCGGCGCCGTGATGCTCGGCGCCATGAGCCAGCCGGCCGGCGCGCAAACTTTTCCGGATCGCCAGGTGCGCCTGGTGGTGCCATTCGCGGCGGGCGGGCCGGCCGACACGCTGGCGCGCATCCTCTCCGACAAGCTCGGCGGCTTCTGGGGCCAGCCGGTGGTGGTCGAGAACCGCGCCGGCGGCGGAGCCAATATCGGCACCGAGTTCGTCGCCCGCGCCGCGGCCGACGGCTACACGCTGCTGCTCAATCCCTCGAACCACGTCATCAATGCGGCGCTCTACCGCAAGCTCGGCTACGATCCGCTCCGGGATTTCACGCCGATCGGCGAGCTCGCCTCCTACATGCTGGTGCTGGTGGTGCACCCCTCGGTGCCCGCCACGACGCTCGCCGAGTTCGTCGCACTCGTCCGGACAAAGCCCGGTCGCATGGCGGTCGGCAATGCCGGCATCGGCACGCCGACGCATCTCACCTCGCTCCTGTTCGCCCAGGCTGCCGGCCTCGATGTGGTGCAGGTCCCCTACAAGGGGGCGGCGCCGGCCAGCACCGACCTGCTCGGCGGCCAGGTCTCGGCGATGTTCAACAACCCGGTGAATGCGCTGCCGCAGATCAGGACCGGCGCGCTGCGCGGTCTCGCGGTCACCGGCGCCAAGCGCCTGGGGCTGGTGCCGGACCTGCCGACGGTTTCCGAATCCGGCTATCCGGGATTCGAGGCGAGCACCTGGTACGGGCTCTTTGCGCCGGCCGGGCTGCCACGCAACATCGTGGACAAGATCAACGCCGACGTCGTCAGGGCGTTGCGTCTGCCCGACGTCGAGGAGAAGCTGGCAGCGCAGGGCTGGGACGTGATAGGCAGCGCCCCCGACGAATTCTCCGCCGTGCTCAGATCCGAGCTCGACAAGTGGACGAAATTGATCGACGGCGCGGGCCTGAGGATCGACTGAACATGGGGGACTGAGCTGGACCTCGGGATCACGGGAAAACGCGCGCTGGTCACCGGCGCCAGTCTCGGCATCGGCCGCGCCATTGCGGACGAGTTCGCGCGCGAAGGATGCGACGTCGCGCTGGTGGCGCGCGAGCCCGTGCGGCTGGCACAGGCGGCCGGCGAGATCGCGGCGGCGACCGGGCGAAGAGCCTTCGCGGTGCCGGGCGACATCGCGGTTCTCGATCGCATCCCGGACCTGGTGGCCGAGGCGCGCGCCGCGCTCGGCGGGATCGACATCCTGGTCAACAATGCGGGCTCGACGCCCGAGGACGGCATCGCAAAGCTCGACTTCGACGAATGGCGGCACTCGGTCGAGCTGAAATTGTTCGGCTATGCGCGCTTTGCCCAATGCGTGCTGCCGGAGATGCGGGCGCGCCGCTGGGGCCGCGTCGTCAACATCATCGGACGCTCCGGCCACCAGCCGCGGCCGGTCTATCTGGCAGGCGGCTCGATCAATGCCGGCCTGCTCAATCTGACAAAAGCTCTTGCCGAGGCGTGCGCCGCCGACAACGTGCTGGTCACTGGCGTCAATCCCGGCCCGATCGACACGCCGCGCTGGCAAAGCCTGCGGGAAAGATCCGCCATGATGGCGACCGAGTTCGACGCCCGCGCCGTCGCCAGCGTCCCGCTCGGCCGCCTCGGGCGCGCCGACGAGGTGTCCGGCCTCGTCGCCTTCCTGTGCTCTGAGCGCGCGAGCTTCCTCACCGGCGAGATCGTCAATATCGACGGCGGCGGAACGCGGTGCATCTGATCGTCGGCAAGCTTCGGCTCGGAGCGCTGGATCATTCGAGCAGGGATCATTTTCTCCGGAAGCGACGCGGCATCGGGCTCTCCCGTCTTCCGTCGTTCGCGGCATCAGGAATATGGTCGCCGCTGGGCCGTCCCGGCGAAGGCCGGCCGCTCATGTGAAGATCGCTCTCAGTCTGGCGAATTGAGTTCCGAGGCGGCGCGCCCATCGCGCCGTGCTGGCCCGGCCCATCGCAAGCCCGTCGGTCGTTCGCGCCGCTTCGAAGGACGGCAAATGAACCCGGGACGCCTGTTCGGCGAGCTTCCGGTGGCACAATTCACGATCCGCATTGGCCTCCTTCAGCCAATTCGAAAGTTGCTCGATCTGCCCGTGGCATGCCGATCGGTCCGCATTGGCTTCGTTCAGCCACGCAGCGAGCTGCTCGATCTGCTGGTGAGAGGAGGCGCGATCCGCGTTGGCCTCGGCGAGCCAGCTCGTCAACGTTGCGTTCTGCCCCCGTTCCCGAGCGCGTTCGGCTTCGGACTGTCGCAGCTGATCCGTCAGGTTCGCGTAAGGCGCGGCCAATGCGTCGGCAATCGATCGTGCGGTCCCGGCCGTCATCGGCAGGTCGCCGGCTGCGCAGCGATGCTCACGGAGGCGGTCGGACATCGCCGCGAGGAATGCGGAGACCATCGCGGCCTTGCGGTCGAGCGCAAGGTCCCGGATGAAACTGTACGGTCCGATGTTCGCTGCGGCCAGGAGAAGGCGCTGAAGGGCGGACCAGACGAGGAGCCATTGTTGTGCCGCCGTCAGGTCGAAGCTCAGCGCTTCGTCGAGGACGTCGGCACAGTGCGCTCCCCAGGCCCCAATCTTCCTGTCGTCGTCCCACCGGGTCCATTGGAAGTGGCTCATCCCGGCATGAAAGCGCTTGCGGAATCTTGCCTGCCCGACCCGGTGCAGCTCTCCGGCCCGCGCCAGCCGCATGAGCCAGGTGCTGTCGGCGGCGAAATTGTCGTGGTCGTTGCCGCGCAATCCCGACCGGGCGACCGCCGACCTGATCAGGCCGCTGAAGGCGATTGCGTTGTAATGGTGCGCCATCACGTCGTAGGCGCGCTCGAACGGGCCGCCGGTTATCGACGCTTGAGAAAGGACGTGGTCCTCGGTGCCGAATGCCTGCATATCCGCGAAAGCGACACAGCAGGACGGCGTCATGTTCATATGCGCGAGCAACGTGGCGATGCAACTCGCCTCGAGGACATCGTCGTGGCCGTGGATAAGGACGAATTCGCCGCGGGCGCGGCGCAGCATCCAATTGCAGTTCTCCATCCAGCCGAGCCGCTCGGGCTGGACCACCAGACGGAATCTCGGGTCGCACACGAGCTCGCGGCAGATATCCGCCGATGTATCGGTGGACGCGTCGTCAGATATGAGGACCTCGAAATCGGTGAAAGTCTGATCTCTGACGGAGACCAGCAACTCGGCCACCCATTGGGCCCCATTGTAGACCGGCACGCAAATCGTGACGCGCGGCAACGGACTGTCTTCGATCACGAACTTCTCGTCGGACGCACTCGGCGCTCCGTGCAGCCGAGAATGCGACCGTGGTATCGGAGCTCTGCCGTAGCGTCAACCAACGCAAGGGCGCAGCTTCGGATGACGCAAGCAGCGCGAGCATAATAACCTGATATACAGGCTTTTCATCGGTGAATCAGGCGTCATCTCCAATAGCCGGATATACATACTTTTCGCGTCCGCCTACTGCTTCGGCGTGATGCTCAGGTCGGTGGCCGGCCTGGGGATGCTGCCGTCGCGCACCGTCGGCTGGTCGCGCCACTGGCGGCCGAGATCGACCAGCTCGCCGGCGCGGCGCAGCATCTCGGCGAGCCGGGCCGGATCCTGCTTGTAGTGCTGTGCACGAGCCGGGTAGTCGGCGAGAAAATCCCGGAACGGCGGCATGCCGCCGGCGCCGTCATAGGCCTGGGTGATCTCGTCGAGGGTCTGCTCCATGCGCGCCATGGCGATCAGGAACCGCCGCCAGCGGTGCTCGTTCATGTCGAAGTCCGACTGGATGACGCGGCCGGCCTCGGCGCCGTAGCCGACGAGCCGGTCGATCACGTCGGGCGGCATGGTGATGTTCAGGCCCCCTTCGCTCGGCGTCAGCGCGACGTGGACGATGCGCTCGCGGTAGCCCGGCAGGACGCTCTGCAGATTGTCCTGCCAGTCCTTGGCGGCGGAGATGAGCCGTGCCGCGAAAGACACCGTGCCGCCGATGTCGTCGATCGGCAGCAGCGCGCCGCCGGTCGGGGCGCTGGTCTCCGGCATCCACACCTGGTCGCCGTGGTGGCGCTCGGGGTTGAAGTTGTCGAGCGACACCGCGAAGGTCGGCGTGTTGGGCAGCAGGTGGTCGAAGAACTGGATGGGAAAATTGTTCGACAGCCCGCCGTCGCTGAACAGGCAGCGGCGCGGCACCTGGTTGGCCGGCGCCGCCAGGGTGAAGTCGCGCGCATAGAGCGGCACTGCGCTGATGAGGAACGGGAAGCTCAGGCTCATCCGGGTGGCGACGACCACTGGGAGCAGGTCCTCGGTGGGGAAATAGTAGTACTCGGCCGGAACCGCGGGGCGCGCCGTCTGTGCGGTCCCGGCCGGCGCCGCACCGTCAGCCGGGCGCTCGCCGGGCACGAACGGCTCGCAGGTCGCGAGCAGATAGTCGCAGATCCGCGCCGGAAAACATTTGGCGAAATCCTGCGGGCGGAACAGGTAGATCCGGTTGCTCCACGGCAGCCGGTGCGGGCGGCGCATGGCGAGATTGGTGGTCATCATGGCGAGCTCGATCGACCGGCCGCCGGGCCCCGGGTTCGCCAGATGGCCGAAGGTGAGAGGGCCCTTGTCGAGCCCGGCGACCCGGTCGATCGTGTCGGCAAGCCAGTCGGAGAGGCCCGGCTCAGTCGCGCCGGGCTGCGTCGGCCCGGGACAGAGGCCGTAGCCGTTCGCCGGAAGATCGCGCGTGACCACCAGCGCCAGGCGCACGACGAGCGCCACGACGAGGCCGAGCACGGCGGCGAGCAGCCAGAATGCCGCCCATCCCGGCGCGCCGTGCGCCGCGGCCCAGGCGGCGAGCGCGAGGCCGGGCACGACCCCGACGAGGGCGGCGCCCCAATATCCGGTCAGCAAGGCGCCGAGCACGCCGACGACCGCGCCGGCTGCTCCCTTGTGCCCGACCGCCGCCACGAAAACGTTGAAGACCGGTTTGAGCTCCGGGGTCGGCTGGAACAGCGACAGCAGCCGCGGCCCGATGTCCTGCGGCAGCGCCGCAACGCGCTGGAATCCCCCGTTAGCCCGGGCATATTCGGCCGCTGCCGTGACCGCGGCCGCGATCGCCCCGACCGAGGTCCCGCCGATGCTGGAAAACCGGTAGCGGCGCGCCAGCTCGACGATGGTCAGCGGATAGACGACGCCGCTGCTGATCCCGCCCTTCATCACGAGATCGCAGCTCAGTTGCGGATGATCGAAGTCGGTCTGGGAATAGTCATGAGCGCCCGCCATGGTCCTGCTCCTCGATGGATGCAACGACGAGTATAGGCATCGACTGCAGCGGACGCGAAGTCCATGGATCGCGCCGCGCCACACGCGCGGGACCAATCCCTCCCCTGAAAGGGGAGGGTGGCGAGCGCAAGCGAGCCGGGTGGGGTGCTGGCAACAGTCACTGTGTCTGCCGCTACGACCCCACCCGACCGGCCTTCGCTACGCCGCACACAGTGACCTCCCCTTTCAGGGGAGGTATGGGCCGGCGACCGGTGGCATTCCGTGCCCGGATGCTGTTAGCTCGGCGCGGCCCCGGGCGGGTGGCCACGGAGAGTTTGCGCGCATGAGCCGAAATATCGTCGGCGTCGATGTCGGCGGGACCTTTACCGATCTCCTCATGGTCGACGAGGAGGCGCGACGCTTCACCGTCGCCAAGGTGCCGACCACGCCGGAGGACCAGTCGGTGGGCTTTCTCGACGGCATCGCGGCGCTCGCCGTGCCGGCGAAAAATCTCGACGGGATCATCCACGGCACCACGATCGGCACCAACGCCGTCCTCGAGCGCAAGGGCGCGGCCTGCGGGCTGATCACCACGCGCGGCTTCCGCGACACGCTGGAGCTCGGCCGGCGCACCCGGCCCTATCCGTACGGGATGATCGGCAGTTTCGAGGCGATCATCCCGCGCGAGCTGCGCCAGGAGACGACCGAGCGCATCGATGCCGACGGCGAGGTGGTGACCCCGCTCGACGAGGCGGATCTCAGCCGGGCGATCGGGGCGCTCATCGACGCCGGCGCCGAGGCGCTGGTGATCCATTTCATCCACGGCTATCTCAACCCGGTCGCACGAGGAGCGCGGCGCTGGAGATCGCCAGGACGATGTGGCCCAACGACCACATCACGCTCGGCTCGCGGACCTTGCGCGAGGTGCGCGAGTTCGAGCGCGGCAGCACGGCGGCGATCAACGGCTACATCCAGCCGGTGATCTCCCGGTATGTGTCGCGAGTGAGCGGGGCGCTCGCCGAGCAGGCATTCGGCCACGAGCTGCTGCTGATGCAGGGCAACGGCGGCATGATGGCGGCGGGCGTCGCCGGCGACCACGCGGTCCATACCGTCATGTCGGGGCCGGCGGCCGGCGCCATCGCGGCGGCGGCCAGCGCCGGCCAGGCCGGGTATCTCGAACGCCATCAGCTGCGACATGGGCGGCACCAGCTTTGACGTCGCCATCATCCTCGACGGCAGCCGGCGGTCAGCGACGAGAAGGACATCGCCTACGGCGTGCCGGTGCGCGTGCCGATGATCGACATCCATACGATCGGCGCCGGCGGCGGCTCGATCGCCCGCATCGATCGCGCCGGCATCCTGCAGGTCGGTCCCGAGAGCGCCGGATCCCGGCCCGGCCCGATCGGCTACGGCCGCGGCGGGACCGAGCCGACCGTCACCGACGCCAACCTGGTGCTCGGCCGGCTCAATCCGGCTGCCTTGACCGGCACCGTGGGCGCCGCCGATCCGCTGCGGATCGGCGAGGTGCTGGAAGGCCGCATCGGCCGCCACCTCGGCCTCGACGCGGTCGCGGCCGCCGAGGCGATCGTGACGATCGCCAACAACCAGATGGCCGGCGCGATCCGCCTGGTCTCCATGGCCAAGGGCCATGATCCGCGCGATTTCGTGCTGTTCGCCTTCGGCGGCGCCGGGCCGCTGCACGCGGTCGCGCTCGCCCGCGAGCTCGGCATTCCGAGAATCCTGGTGCCGCGCTATCCGGGCATCACCTCGGCGATGGGATGCGTGCTCGCCGACGTGCGCCACGATTTCGTGCAGACCGTCAACCAGCCGCTGCTCGCCGTCGACGGTGCCGCGATCGACGCGATCTATCAGCGGCAGGCCGAGGCCGGCCGGGCGCTCTTGGCGCGCGAAGGAATTGCGGTGACCGGGATCGACGTGCTTGCGGAGGCCGATCTGCTCTACCGCGGGCAGTCCCATGTCCTGCGCGTGCCGGTGACGAGCCCCGGCTTCGACCGTGCCCGCGTGCACGAAAACTTCGTCGAACGCTACCGCGCCCGCTTCGACATCGAGCTCCCGGAGATGCAGCCGATGCTGGTCAGCCTGCGCAGCGCCGTGATCGGAAGGCGGCCCTCCGTCGATCTGCGGCTTTTGGCATCGCCCGCGACCGGTCCGCTGGCGCAAGCCGTCAGCGGCCGGCGCCGCGTCTGTTTCGACGGCGCCTGGCACGACACCACCATCCTGCGTCGCGACGGGCTTCCGGCCGAGACCGCGTTCTCCGGGCCGGCCATCGTCGAGCAGCCCGACGCCACCACATTGATCGATCCGCGCTGCGAAGCCGTCACCGACGCGTTCGGCAACCTCATCGTCACAGTGTAGGCGGAGCAATTTTTTCATGACGCCCCACTCGATCTCCGCCCGCCAGCCGGCACAAGCAGCGGAACCCGCCGGCCGCGTCGACCCGGTGACCCTCGCGGTGATCCAGAACTGGCTGCGGCAGATCTGCAGCGAGATGGATCTGGTCCACGAGAAAACCTCGTTCTCGCCGGTGATCTCCGAGGC
Organism: uncultured Alphaproteobacteria bacterium; assembly: GCA_963755055.1. GTDB lineage: Bacteria > Pseudomonadota > Alphaproteobacteria > Rhizobiales > Xanthobacteraceae > AP-16. The sequence continues at coordinate 466,701 of CAVWIS010000034.1, forward strand.
GATTCGACCGCTCCAACGGCATCTACAGCCGCGACACCGGCGAAGTCGATCGCCCAGGGCGAATGGGCCTGCCGATCTTCGTCGGCGTCATGCAGTTCGACCACCCAGGCGGTGATCGAGCGCCGCCGCGACCTCGAGCCGGGCGACGTCATCCTGGTCAACGATCCCTATCTCGGCGGCACCCACCTGATGGACGTCAAGATGGTGCGGCCGTTCTATCTACCGCGACCGCCTGTGGTGCTATCTGTCGAACACCGGCCATTGGCCCGATACCGGCGGCATGGTGCCGGGCGGCTTTTCCACCACGGCGACAGAGATCATGCAGGAGGGTCTGCGCCTTCCGCCGGTGAAGCTCGTATCGGCGCGGCGAGATCTGCCAGGACATCTCGACATCGTGCTGAACAACATCCGGGTGCCCGACGAGCGCATCGGCGACATCCGCGCGCAGCTCGGCGCGCTCAGCGTCGGCGAGAAGCGGCTGACCGCGCTTGCTCGACCGCTACGGCGTCGAGACGGTGAGCGCCGCCATCGCCGAGCTGGAGACCCGCTCCGAGCGGCAGATGCGCGCGCTATATCGCCGAGTATCCCGGACGGCGATCTATCATTCGGTCGACGCTATCGTCGACAGCGACGGCATCGTCGACGAGCCGCTCGAGGTGCGTCTTGAGATGACGGTTGCCGGCTCCGACATCCATTTCGACCTGTCGCGATCGAGCCCGCCGTGCCGGGGGCCGCTCAACTCGGTGTGGGCGAACCACGCAGTCGGCGGTCTACGTCGCCATCAAGCACATCTTCCCCGACGTGCCGATCAATGCCGGCTGCTTCGCGCCGATGCACATGACGCCGCCAGAAGACACCTTCCTCTATGCGCGAATATCCGCGGCCGGTCGCCGGCTGCGCCGCCGAGGTGGCGCAGCGCATCATGGAGGCGGTGTTCGTCGCCATGGGGCAGGCGATCCCCGAGCGTATGTTCGCTTCGCCGGCGGGCACCAGCGGCAATTTCAGCCTCGGCGGCTACGATCCCGGTCAAGCAGCGGCACTACATCATGTATTTCTTCAGCGGCGGCGGCTACGGCGGCTGGTGGGAGACCGACGGGCTCACCAACGGCTGCTCCACGGTCGGCATCTCGAAGACCCAGCCGGTCGAAATTCTCGAGCAGCATTATCCGCTGCTGTTCGAGGAGTTTTCCTTGCGCGAAGGGTCCGGCGGTGCCGGGCGGCATCGCGGCGGGTTCGGCATCAGCTACAAGGTCAGGCTGCTGCGCGGCAATGCCACGGCGTCGTTCATGATGGACCACGGCCGCTTCGGCCCGCCCGGCCTGATCGGCGGCGAACCCGGGGCGCCCAACGAGATCGCGCTGACCATCGGCGGAAAAGATGTTCGCCCCGAGCATCTGTCGAAGGGTGACGGCTACGCGCTGGCGCCCGGCGACACCGTGCTGATCCGCACCCCCGGCGGGGGCGGCTACGGCAAGCCCGCGGAGCGCGCGCGCGACCTGATCGCGCGCGACCTGCGCCGCGGCTATTTCGATCGCGCCACGCTTCGGCGAGACTATGGATGGACGCCCGATGAATGACACGGCCCCCTTGCAGGCACACGACAGCGCGTCAATGACGGAGCTCGCGACGGCGCTGGCATCCGCCGAGCAGCGTTATGTGGCGGCGAACCCGAAGAGTCTCGCGCGCCATCGCGAGGCCGCAGCCGTGATGCCAGGCGGCAACACGCGCACCGTGCTGCATTACGATCCGTTCCCCGTCACCTTCGTGCGCGCCGAGGGCGCGACCCTGCACGACCTCGACGGCCACGCCTATATCGATCTGCTCGGCGAGTTCACCGCCGGCCTCTACGGCCACTCCCATCCGGTGATCATGCAGGCCGCCGCCGAGGCGCTCGCCGGCGGCATCGTGCTCGGCGGCTCCAATCGCTGGGAGGCGGCGCTGGCGCAGCTGGTCACCGCGCGGTTTCCCTCCTGCGACCTCATCCGCTTCTGCAATTCCGGCACCGAGGCCAACCTGATGGCGCTGGTCACCGCGCGCGCCGTGACCGGACGCGACGCCATCATGGTGTTCGACGGCGCCTATCACGGCGGCGTGCTCAAATACGCCAATGGCGGGGCGCCGACCAATGCGCCGTTCCCGACCGTATTGGCTGAGTACAACGACGTCGACGGTACCGGCGCGCTGATCGCGCGCCATGCCAAGAATCTCGCGGCGATCCTGGTCGAGCCGATGATGGGCAGCGCCGGCGCGATCCCCGCCACTCGCGAATTTCTCGCAATGCTGCGCGAGGCAGCCTCGGCGCACGACGTCGTGCTGATCTTCGACGAGGTGATGACGTCGCGCCTCTCCGCTGGCGGCGTGCAGGAGAAGCTCGGCATCCGGCCCGACATGACGACGTTCGGAAAGTACATGGGCGGCGGCTTCAGCTTTGGCGCGTTCGGCGGCGCCCGCCGGCTGATGGAGCGCTACGACCCGCGCCGCCCCGACGCGCTGGCCCATGCCGGGACTTTCAACAACAATGTCTTGAGCATGGCGGCAGGCGTCGCCGGCCTCGAGCAGGTGTTCACCGCGGACGCGGCACGTGCCCTCAACGCGCAGGGCGATGCGCTGCGCGAGCGCCTCAACCGCATCCTCGACGAGCGCCAGGCCTGTGCCCAGGTGACCGGGGTCGGCTCGCTGCTCAACGTGCATTTCCAGCGCGGCGACATTCGCAAGCCCGCCGACGTCGACCCCGCTCCCGAGGCGCGCGCGCTGTTCCATCTCGGCATGCTGGAGCGCGGCTTCTATCTCGCCCGCCGCGGCTTCATGTCGCTGTCTCTCGCGCTCAACCCCACGGACTGCGACCGTTTCGCCGATGCCTTCGCGGATTTCTGGGAGGTCAACAATCATCTGTTCCGCCTCCGGTAGGGTGGGCAAATCGCCCGGCATGGCGGCGAAGATTTCGTGATGCATCGCCGGCGATTTGCCCACGCGGTCAGACGCGCGGCCCGGACCGCGTGGGCAAAATCGTACGCGAGGTCGGTACGAGGCGCGGACTCCGTGCGGCGATTTTGCCCACCCTACGATCGGGTCAAATCAGCCGCCTTCCGTCGGCGAAGACGCGCGACCAGCCGAGGATGCGGACCGAGCGGCGCAGGCCGGTCGGCCAGAACGGGTCATCCCTCACCAGTTGGTCGATCGTATCGGAACTGTCGGCCTCGACCAGCCATAATCCGCCGGCCGGCTCGCCTGACGGCTCCCGCAGCGGTCCTGCGGCCTTGATCCGTGCGGCGTTCGCCTCGAGAAACGTGAGATGGGCCGGCATGTGCCGGGCGCGAACGTCCGCCGCGACGTTCGTGTTGTCCTCGAACAGGACCGCATAGAGCATCTGTCTCTCCGGAGATCTGGACGCCCCATCCTGCCCCTGCAAGATTGCCGGATGAAGGCGAATTATCGCAGGTCGGATCGGCAATCATGCAGCAGCTGAACTGGAACGATCTTCGCTACATCCTCGCCATCAGCCGGGGAGGGACACTGTCGGCCGCGGCGCGGCTGCTCGGCGTCGACGACACCACGGTCGCGCGGCGCCTCATCGGCATGCAGGAAACCGTCGGCGCGCGGCTCCATCAGAGGCAGGCCGACGGCACGTTGCGGCTGACCGTCGCGGGCGAACGCGTGGCGCTCCATGCCGAACGGATCGAGGGCGAGGTCGGCGCGCTCGCCGCGGCGGTGGCCGGCGAGGGCGACGTCGCGTCAGGCGCGGTGCGCGTCACCTCGGTGCCGATCATCGTCGATCATCTGCTGGTTCCTGCGGCACCTGTCCTGCTCAAGCGCCATCCGCGGCTGCGGCTGGAGCTCGTCGCCGAGGCGAGGGACGTCAGCCTGACGCGCCGCGAGGCCGACGTGGCGTTGCGCCTGGCACGGCCCAGGACCGGCGGCACGAAAGTGACGGCGCGCCGCGTCGGCACGCTGCGCTACGGCGTCTATGCGTCCGCGTCCTGCCCGGCGCGCGAGGCAGGAAGGCTTCCCTGGATCGCCTACGACGAGACCATGGCCCATCTGCCGCAGGCGCGCTGGATCTCCCTTGCCGCCGGGCGCAATGACGAGCGGATCGCATCGGTGCGGGTCAACGATGCCGAAGCATTGCTCCACGGGGTGCTCGCCGGGATCGGGCGGTCGCTGCTGCCCTGCGTGGTCGCCGACGCCGATCGGCGGCTGCGAAAGCTCGGCAAGACCCCGGTGCTCGGCCGCGAGCTGTGGCTTCTCACCCATTCGGAGCTCAGATCGCTCGGCCGGATCAAGGCCGTCGTGCAGTGGATCGAGCAGATAGCCGCAGGTAGGGTGGGCAAATCGCCCAACACGGCGGCGAAATCCGCGTGATGCATGGCCGGCGATTTGCCCACGCGGGATGACGCGTCCGGTCGACGGCGGCGGCCGCGAGGGCACAGGAGCAACTATTGGCGCACTGCGGTGCCGCGAGTCTACCCTCCCGCCCGTTGGCGGGGAGGGTCGACCATCTTCGCGAAGCGAAGGCGGTCGGGGTGGGGGACTATTTGTTGTTCAGAGTTTGCGGCGCCCCCCACCCCATCCCTCCCCGCCGCAAGAGCGGGGGGAGGGAGGAATTCTCGGCACGCGAGGCACCAAACAAATGAGGTCGATCTCCTCGGCAATACCCTTCCTCATATCGATCGCCCACCCTACCCGTTGGTCCTCGCGATCACCTCGGCGCCGAAGCGCTGGATGCGGGCGACCGCCTCCTCGACCGTATTGCCGCCGAGCCTGAGCGCCACGTGGCGCATGCCGATCTCCGACAGCGCCGCGACGTCGGCCGCCATGTCGGCGGACGAGCCGGTGAACAGGCGGCGCGCCGAGCCGTCCTGGATGCGGTACGGCTCCCACTCGAAGAAATTCTGCACCAGCAGCGCGAGATCGATGGTTGCGGGATCGCGTCCTGCGGCTTCCGCCGCCTGCCGCACCTTGGCGATGCCCGCCGCCAGGCGTTGGGGCGTATCGAGCGGCATGGTCTGGCTGTTGTTGCCCGGATACCAGGCGTCGGCGAACCGGATGGTGCGGCGGATCGCCGGCCCGCTCTCGCCGCCGATCCAGATCGGCAGCGGGTTCTGCAGCGGTTTCGGATAGAACAGCACGTCGGAGAAGCTGACATGCTTTCCGCTGTAGGAAGGATCGTCCTTGGTCCACAGCTCGCGAAACGCCTCCAGATACTCGTCGGTCACCTGGCCGCGGTCCTCGAACGGCGCGCCGAGCAGCGCAAACTCCTCCTTCATCCAGCCGGCGCCGGCACCGAGGATGAGCCGGCCGCCCGACAGCACGTCCATGGTCGCCAGCATTTTTGCCGTGAGCATCGCCGGGCGATGCGGCACCACCAGCACCGACATCAGGAGCCTGAGCTTTTCGGTGCAGCCCGACAGGAAGGCCACCGTCGTCAGCATGTCGAGGCAATGCCCGTGCTCGGCCGCGGCAAAAACGCCGCCCACCGAATACGGATAGTGCGAGCCGAATTTTGCCGGCACCACCAGATGGTCGCTGACCGAGAGGAAATCGAAGCCCGACCGCTCGGCCGCCTGGGCGACCGCCATGTAGGCCTCGCGCGCCGAAAACACCCCGCGCGTGAGCATGCTCAATCCGAACTTCATCAAACCCTCCGGCTGGTCAGCCTGTGCCATGCCCACGGCAGCGCATCGCCAAGTCGGCGCGAGCCTCGCCCCATCTGCGCTATTTGCGCGCCTTGCGGCCTTTGCGCCCTTCGGCCTTCACGTCGGCAAAAGTCTTCGACGCCACCAGCATGGCCTCGCGGATCATCGGCACGCCGACATAGCCCGAGAGATGCAGCAACACCTCGGTTAGCTCGTCCTCGGTCCAGCCCTCCTTGAGGGCGAAGCGCAGATGGATGTCGAGCTCGGGATGCCGGCCGGTGGCGGCATCGGAGACGACGCAGACGAGCGTCCGGGTCTTGATGTCGAGCCCCGGCCGCGTCCACAGCGCGCCGAACACCGTCACGGTCGCCACGTCGATGAATTTCTTCATCACCGGGTCGCGGTCGTAAAATTGTTTGTTGCGCAGGAATTCCTTCTCGCCGCGCAGGTTTCGGCGGACCGCCTCGCCTTTGCGGTAGAGCTCGCTCTCGGCCATGGAAAAAGTCTCCTCACCTGTATGCGGTTTACGACCCTGCTCGCCGGAACAACCCGGTTGAGCCGATGATGCGGTGTTGCAGTCTCGGCGGAAACGGAGGGCCTCTCGAGGCGAGGGGGCACGCGGGAACCGGCTTTATGCGCCGAGACTATCCCAGCCGGGAACGGCTTGACCAGCCGGTTCCGCGCCGGGCGGGGACGCCGGCTTGCGCAGGGCGAGGCAGTGGCCGGATTGCCGGGGCGGAACACTACCCGCACTAGCGCAGCCTGAAATAGTACTCCTCGTCGCCGGGAATCGAGCCGTAGACGAACGGACGCTGAAGGCTGTTGGTCGCCTTCAGGACATCGCCGGTGACCAGGCGAAAAAGCCGGTTGATCTCGATGCCGGGCTCATTGAGCCGCCGCAGAAGCGCCGCCGTGAACGGGCTGTGATCGCCGGTCCCGTCGGCCGCGAGCTCGCCGTCCTTGGCGGCGTAGACGACGAGCATCGCGCCGTCGGGCTCGATCCTGGCAAGGCCGCGGCTCACCGCGCGCATCGCCAGCGTGCGCCGCATCTGCTGGGCAAACGGGTTCTCGCGGCAGGCATCGAGCATCACCAGCTTGAGCTTTTTTGCGCCTGAGATCGCGTCGAGCACGCGGTTGAGCGGGACCGCCTCGTCCTGGGCGTCGCGATCCACCTTGAGCCGCGCATCGGTGGGGATCAGATAGTTCACCCCGCCGATCTCCATGCCATGGCCGGCGTAGTACACCACCGCCCAGTCGGCGCCGTCCGCCTCCTCCTGGAAGGCACGCAGCGCCTGGATCATGGCCTCGCGCGTGGCGTCGGCGACGATCCGCACTCTCTGAAATCCCGCGGCCTTGAAGGCGTCCGCGACGCCCTTGGCGTCGTTGGTGGGGTTGGGCAGGACAGAGGCAGCCCGATAGGCCGAATTGCCGATGACCAGCGCGACGCGCCGTTCGGCGATGACCGGTCCTGCCGGGGCAACCGGGGCGATTGTCCCAGTCGCGGCCGCCGGGGCGGCGACGGCGACCGCCGGGGCTTGGCCGGCGGTGAGTGACGCCAGCCCGTCCAGCGCCGCTTTGCGCGCCCATTCGGAGTCCTGCAGCGCCAGGGCGGCATTGAAATCGGCCCTGGCGAGGTCGAGATTGCCCTTGGCCTGGTAGGAGAGGGCGCGGCCGATGAATGCGGCGGCGACCTTGTCGAGCCGGATCGCTTCGCTGTAGTCGGCAATGGCACGGTCGACCTCGTGCTTCGCCTCGTAGGCGACGCCCCGATTGTTGAACGCAATCGCGTATTTCGGATTGAGCCGGACCGCCTGGTCATAGTCTGCGATGGCGCGGTCGGGCTGCTCCTTGAGAAAGTAGGCGACCCCGCGGGAGTGGAACGCGACGGCGTTTTTCGGATCGAGCCCGATCGCCTGGTCGAGGTCGGCGATGGCGCGGTCGTACTCGCGCCTCGCTGTCAGGGCCTTGCCGCGGCTGACGAAGGCGCGGGCGAGATTGGGGCCGTGGAGTTTTCCGGACTCGATCAGCCGGGTGCAAGCCGCAACCACGTCGAGGTCGGCGTTGACGCCGCAGGTTTCGCTGCTGTCGGCCGCAGCAGGTGCCACGAAGGCGCCGGCCACGCAGGCCAGGATGACCAAGGCACAGGGTAGGCGCATGAGTGATTCCCAGGACCGCGGATGGATGATGGATCGACGCGGGGCAAGCTGACATATTCGCCGATGCGTCGATAGGGTTCGAGCCTTCTCGGGCCCGTCACCCCTTCTCCACGTTCCAGAACACCGGGGTCGCCCCCTTCAGCAGGCCGGTGAGGTTGCTGCGCCAGGCCGACGGCGGAAAATACTGGCCGAGCGGGATGATCGGCACGAACTCGAACGCCTCCGCCTGGATTTCTGCGGCGAGCCGGCGCTGCTCGGCCTCGTCGCTGGAATCGAGCCAAGCCTCGCGCAGCGCCTCGAGCCGCTCATTCGTGGGCCAGCCGTAGAGCCCGTCGCGGCCGAAGCCGCGCAGGAGCGAGGCGACCACCGGGTCGCGATAGTCCGGCGCCGGGGCTCCGGTCGGGAACAGCGACCAGCCGCCCTTGTCGAGCGGCTCGGCGCTCATCCGCCGCTGCACCACCGTCCCCCAGTCCATCGCCTGGTCGTCGACATTGATGCCGACATTGCGCAGCGCGGCGGTCGCCACGCTCGACATGGCGTCGTAGAAGGTCTGGTCGGTCGGATGCATCATCACGACGCGCTCGCCCGCATAGCCGGCTTCGCTCAGCATCGCCTTGATCTCGGGCACGCCGCGCCGTTTGCGCACGCGGTCCATGCCGGTCTCGCTCGCCGACGGCGTGCCCGGCAGGAAGAAGCCGACCGGCGCGCGAAAAAGATCGGCCTGGCCACCCATCACGGCATTCATCACCTCGACCTGGTCGATCGCCGCCAGCATGGCGCGGCGCACTCCGGCATTGGCGGTGGCACCGTGCAGGAAATTCGGACGCAGCACGCCGAACGTGCCGTAGATGTCGATCGACCCGAGGGTGACGCCGCGGGCCTTGCGCAGCATCGGCAGCAGGTCGGCGAGCGGCTGGTCCACCCAGTCGACCTCGCCCTTGGTGAGCGCATTGGCGGCGGTCGCCGGGTCGGGGATGATTTTCCATTCGACGCGGTCGACGCGCACCACATGGCCGCCGGCGCAAAAGCTCGCGGGCTCGTCGCGCGGCGCGTAGCCGTCGAATTTGGCGAAGGCCGCCCGGCTGCCCGGGACGTACTCCTCGGCGAGGAAGTGGAACGGCCCGCAGCCGACCGGCTCGGGGACCTGCTTGAACGGATCGGTGAGCGCCAGGCGCTCCGGCATGATGACCGGCGTCGACTGGGTCTTTGCCAGCGCGTAGGGCAACTGGGCGAACGGCTTGTTCAGGCGCCAGACCAGGGTGCGGTCGTCGGCCGCCTCCAGCGCATCGAGCCGCTGCGCGATGGTCTGCCCGATGCCGTCGCGCCGCATCCAGCGCCGCAGCGAGGCGACGCAGTCGCGCGCCAGCACGCGGCTGCCGTCGTGGAATACGAGCTTCTCCCGCAGCCGCATGGTCCAGCGCCGGCCGTCGTCCTCGACGCGGTCGCCCTCGAGCATCAGCGGGCGCGGGGTCAACTGCTCGTCGCGGCCGTAGAGCGTCTCGTGCACCATGCCGGCGAAGTTGCGGGTGACCAGCGCGGTGGTCCATACCGGATCGAGGCTGGTGAGATTCGCCTGCGGCACGTGAACCAGCGTGCGCGTTTTCGCGCCGACCGCCGGCTGGGCGAGCGCTCGGCCGGCGCCGGTCAGCGCCGCGGCGGCGCCGGCGATGAAGGCACGACGGTGCATCGGAATCTCCGGGGTTGCCTCGAGCCCATTCGATCAGTTTTCCCGGGGAGGCGCCAGTCAGCGACAAACCGCCGGGGCTCACCTGACCGGTCCCATCGGTCAGCATGCCGACCCTCGACGGGCGCGGCGACCAGGTTCTCAATTAAGGTCCAAATGAGGCGGATGGAACCGTCGCCCGCCGCGCGATAGTTGCTCACAAGCGAATCGGCGATGACCTCCCGAAAACCCGTACATAACGAGTCTCGGCCTGCTCTTTGTTGTCGCTGCTGGGAGCGTCGACACAACGTCTTAACGAAGAAAATACTTTCGTCTCCAAACGAAATGGATTATCGTTGCTGACAGGGCCGGAGTGCCTACGGGGTAGGAAACGGGGCGCGCAAGTCGGGACTGGTCGAGACGCGTATCGGGTTGCAGGTCGAACGGCGATCTGCCGCGCGCCCGACTTCTGACAAGCACGCAACATTCAAAATGCTCGTTCTGTTGCCCGCCTTCAAACGGGGGGTCAAGGAATGGCGCGTGGCGTGCCGATGCCGCCGGATGGCGGGTACTGGCCTGGATACGGCGCGATACCGGCGTTTGTCAGTGTGTTCATCGGTCTCGGCGATGTTCATGTGCGCGCCGAATCCGCTCAAGTCACGGCGGCCGCGTCGAGCAGTGTCGTGCCCGCGACGGAGAAGCCGCTTGGCGGCAATCCCGTTTGGTTGGTTCCTCTCGGCGCGCTTTCGGAAACCATCGCTCGCCCGTTGTTCTCGCCATCGCGCCGGCCGCCGTCGCCTCCGGCCGTTGCCGCACCTTACGTGCCGCCGGCAAAGCCACCGCCGCCGGCACAGCCGGATCACCCCCGGCTCACACTGCTGGGCACGATCGTCGGCAGGTCCGAGGCCATTGCGATCTTTCTCGACGAGGCCTCGCAGACCGTGATCCGGCTCAAGGTCGGTCAGGCGCGCGGAGGCTGGCTCCTCACCTCCATCGATGCACGTGTGGCCAAGTTCCAGAAGGACCGGCAGCTGGCAACTGTCGCTTTGCGGCCGCTCCAGACCAAGGCGGCGGAGCAAATGGCGCACGTCGACGCTGCCGCGGCGGCGAGTGCCGCGCTGACCGTCGATCGGTCGGACGTTGATCGCGTATTCAGTGCGATCACGATGCCCGCGATGTCTGCTCTTCCCGCCGCATCGCAGACAAAGGAGCCTGTCAGAAGAACACCGCGAGAGCTCTGAACCTGTCGGCATGACGCCATCCCGCAGGTAATCCCAATCTTGCATTGTTCAGTCACATTCAAGCACGGGGAGGACACCATGATGCATCGTCGGTTCCTGCTTGTCGGCTCGACCGTGGGCCTGCTGGTCACGGTGGCGATCGCTCCCATGCCCGCGGCGGCAACGCCGTGCACCAACCTGACGTCCTTGCGCCTCGAGCACACCACCATCGTCTCGGCAGAGGACAACACCACCGGCGTCTTCGTGGTGCCGAACTCCAACCCGCCGCAGACGCTGACCGGCCTGCCGGCCTTCTGCCGGGTCAGGGCGACGCTGACACCGACGTCGGATTCCGCCATCAGCATCGAGGTCTGGCTGCCGGAGACGACGTGGAACGGCCGCTTCCTGGGGACCGGGGGAGGCGGTTTCCAGGGCGTGATCACCTACGGCGAGCTCTCGGTGGGTATCCAGGCCGGCTTCGCCTCCGCCAACAGCGATCTCGGCACCGGGTCCTCCGGATGCAATCCACTGTACTGCGGCTCGGCCGGGAACATGGGAAATCCTCTGGCCATCGCTTTCGGCGACCCGGCGAGCCCATCGACGGGCCTGTTCGGACATCCGGAGCGGATCAAGGATTTCGGCTACCGGGCGATCCATCTGATGACCCTGCGATCCAAGGAGATCGTCAACGCCTTCTATCGGCAGAACGCCCAGAAGGCCTACTTTGCCGGATGCTCCACCGGCGGGCAGAACGCCCTGATGGAGGCGCAGCGTTTCCCCGACGACTATAACGGCATCCTCGCCGGCGCGCCGGCTTTCAATCGCACGCACCTGCACATGGCCGGCCTTTCATCCTGGCAGAATACCCATGCGACGCCGGGCCGGTTCATCCAGCCGGGCCAGATGACGCTGATCAACAATGCGGTGCTCGCCCAATGCGTCGGCCAGGATGGCGGCGTGAAGACCGACCGGTTCCTTACCGATCCGCGGGACTGCCGTTTCGATCCGAAGGTGCTGCAATGCACCGCCTCCAACGTGCCGCCCGCCTGCCTGAGCGCCGAGCAGGTCACCACCATGAGGAACTATTATGCGGGCACGATCGACCCGCGGACCGGGCAGGTGATCAATCCGGGCTCCGAGCGCGGAAACGAGACCGACGACATTTTCGCTCTCGGCCTGGCATTCCAGGAGCGTCTGCCGGAACCCGCCTTCGACGGCCTGTTCTACTGGGTCTTCGGGTCGAGCTTCGGCCAACTCTCCAGCGCCACCAACTACGCGAACTTCGACTTCCACGACGACGTCGGCAAGGTCGATGCCAAGCTGGCGGAAACGCTCAACGCCAACAGCACCGATCTCAGCGATTTTCGCAGGCGCGGCAACAAGCTCATCATCTATCACGGATGGGCCGATCCGCTCATTCCCTCGCAGAGCAGCATCAACTACTTCAATGCGCTGGTGGACAGCGACGGCCATGACAACGACGGCGTCCAGCAGGCGAGCTTCGGGCCCGGCGGCGACAGCAATCTCGGCAGGACGCAGAAATATGCCCGCCTGTTCATGGTGCCGGGAATGTTCCACTGCTCGGGCGGGCCCGGGCCCAACGTGTTCGATGCGCTGACCCCGCTGGTCACCTGGGTCGAGCAGGGCGTGGCGCCGGAGACCATCCTCGCCACCAAGTTCGTGGCGAACACGCCCCCGGCCGTGGAGATGACCCGACCGCTCTGCGTGTACCCGAAGGTCGCCAAATACAGGGGGAGCGGCAGCAGCAGTGTCGCCGCCAATTTCGTCTGCGTGACCGACGAGCGCGACTTCAACCAGACGCCGGCGCCCAGGTTCGGCCCCTGACGCGGTCCGGACCGAACCCGGTGTGGCCGCGCGCGACAGCGCGCGGCTTGGTTCCGCGGGAAAGTGCCCCCGGTCAGACGGACGGCACGGCCCGGCCGGTCATCCGCTCTGACCGGCCGTGCTCACGTATTCGGTCTCGCATTGAGCAGCGCTACCACCTCCTCGCAGCTGCGGACGTCGCCGAACAGGACGGCGACGGTGGCGAGCGTCGCATTATGCTCCTCGTCGGTGCGGGTGGCATTGGCATCCGAGACCATGATGCACTTGTAGTTCATCATCATGCCGTCGCGCAGGGTGCTCTCGCAGCACACGTTGGTGGCGGTTCCGACGATGAGCAGCGTGTCGATCCCTTTCTGGCGGAGAATCTGGTCGAGGCCCGATGAGCCCTGCACCAGCGCGCTGAAGCGGCGCTTGAGCACGACCAGGTCCTCGGGCGCGGTCTGCAGGCCGGCGTAGATCTCGTGCCCGAAGTTTCCCGGCGTAAAAGCCTCCTCCATGCGCTGGCCCCAGTCGCCGGCGGCGAAACTCGTGCGCCATACCGACCAGGTCTGCGCCGTCTCCTGGTCGAACGTGTTCTTGATCCACACCACCGTGCCGCCGGCCTTGCGCGTCGCCTCGGCCAGCCGGTTGACGTTCGGCACGATGGCCCGCGCCACCGGCATCTCGGCCGGCTGACCCGGCGCCATGAAGCCGTTCTGCAGATCGACGACGACGAGCGCCGTGCGCGCCGGATCGATCCGCTCGAAGGCGTGCGGGCGGCCACGGCGCAGCGCGATGCGCTCGGCCACGTAGGCGGGCAGCGCCACGCGATGCAGTCTCTCCTCGGTGATCATGATCGCCTCCTGCCCGGCTGACGCGCGTCGGATTGGTAACCCAGCTCTCAATCGGCGAAGGGCTTGGCCCAGGCGGGGAGGTCGTCGCCGTAGGCCTTGGTGATGACCTCGATCGGCTTGCCCGTGGCCAACGAGAACAACTCGATCAGGGCGGGGCCGTGCATCGCCCGGGACTTGACCACCAGGCCCTCCGCGGCGAAGGCCCAGTCCTCGATGAAGGGCTTGCCGGACTTCACCTCGAACAGGACTTGCTTGCCGCGCTGGACCCGCAGGTGCTCGTTGACCCACAGTTCCTGGTAGCGCTCTTTGGACCAGGTCCAGCCGATCAGGCCGTCGGGGCCGAGCTTCGCCTGCTCGGCGTGGGCGCCGCGGGTGAGCTGCTCGCGGCGGCCATCGTCCCAGGTGACGGTGACATCGCCGACCTCCTCGGCGCCACTCGCGGGTGCGATCACCTCGATCCGGGTAGCGGTGGGACCGCCGGCAGCGGCGCTCATGCCGAGCAGGGAGGCGCACAGCACCGAGCGGAGGATCCGAGGGATCATCATTTCATCAGCGTACCGCCAGGCTCTGCGATGCGCCAGCATGATGTCCCGTCGTTCGCGCACTTGGCGGGATTCCGGGGTTCTTTGTCATTTCCGCGCAAAGCCAGTGCTGCTACCGCAGATTCGAAAAATGCTCGCCAGCCCTCGTCAGCGCTGTTGGTGGCGCGCTCGCTACGGGGCCTGCTGGAAAGAAGGGCGGTCGTCCCTCAGAATGATGAGCTGGAAAGCGACGGAGTCGGGCGAGCCCGCTCCACATCACGGAGAGACGACCATGGACCATTATGCAGGAATCGACGTTTCGGTGCAAAAGTCGTGCGTGTGCGTTGTCGATGCGGCGGGCAAGGTTGTGCGGGAGAGCGAGGTCGCGAGCGAGCCGGAGGCAATGATCGCCTGGTTTGCCAAGCTCAAGGTGAAGGTGGTTCGGATCGGCCTGGAGGCTGGGCCGCTGTCGCAATGGCTTTGCCGGCACATGCGGGCAGCCGGGCTTGCGGTCGAGCTCATGGAGACGCGGCACGTGAAGAACGCCTTCCAGACGATGCCGGTGAAGACCGACCGCAAGGATGCGCGCGGGATCGCCGACCTGGTCCGGCTTGGCTGGTATCGGCCGGTGCACTGCAAGTCGCTGGAGGCGCAGGAGACGCGGGCGCTGCTGACCGCGCGCAAGCTGGTGCAATCGAAGCTGCACGACTTCGAGATGAGCCTGCGCGGCATATTGCGCAACTTCGGGCTCAAGGTGGGGAAGACGGCGGCGAGGGACTTTGCGTTCCGGGTCAGGGAACTGGTTGCCGGCAATGCGACGCTGGAGATCGTCGCCGAGGGGCTGTTGAGCGCCCGCGAGGCGTTGTTGCGGGAGTTCAACAACTTCGAGCGGCGGGTTCGCGCGATGGCGCGCCGCAACCCGCAGGCCAAGCTGTTGATGACGACGCCGAGCATCGGGGCGATCGTGTCGCTCACCTTTGCGGCGGCGATCGACGATCCCGGACGGTTCCGCTCCTCCAAGCAGGTCGGCGCGTATTTCGGGATGACGCCACGGCGATACCAGTCCGGGGAGACCGACCGCAGCGGCCGGATCTCGAAGATCGGCGACGAGGGCGTGCGCGAGGCCCTGTACCTGGCGGCGCACGTCCTGATCACCAGGACGATCAAGGGCGGTCCGCTCAAGAGCTGGGCGATGCGGCTGGCCAAGCGCGCCGGCATGAAGCGGGCAAAAACTGCCCTTGCCCGCAAGCTCGCCGTGATCATGCACCGCATGCTGGTCGACGGCAAACCGTTCAACTTCGCCGCCGCAGCGGCGGCATGACGAGGAGCTCAATCCTTTTCGGGCGGCGCTGAGCCTTCCCGAAGCGAAGTCCCTCGCCGGGACGACGGACAAGGTCAGACCGCTGCCCACCCAGTCGGATTTACGACCACGTTCTCGTAGATAGGTCGGCCTGTCCTCTTCGAACACCATCTGAAGGCGGCCTTGCGCCGACCCCGTATAGAAGCGAGTACCCGGCGAGTGTGATGACGCATCGAGAAGCCGCTGGCCCGCCAAACCACAGGAGCGACAGCCACGAAAAAAGTGAAGGACGACAAAAAAGAACCCTTGACGAGAGGCCCGTTATAGAAGGGTGGGCAAATCGCCCGGCACGGCGGGTGATATGTGGTGATGCGTCGCGGGCGATTTGCCCACGCGGTCCGAGAGCGCGGACGGCGTGGGCAAAATCGTACGCGAGGTTGGGGCGAGAGGCGCGGTTCGGGCATCGATTTTGCCCACCCTACGCGCACCGCGTACCTGCTCGGTCCGCCGAGCCGGCGTGATTGACGTGGCTCATTTTCCCCGCGCGAAGGTCACGAAGCCGTCGCGGTTCGGCATCTTCACGTTCGGCAGCGTCAGCGCGTCCATGGCGTCGTTGTCCGCAATGATGCCGTTGAGGTTCAGGACATAGGCGACGACCGCATAGACCTCGTCGTTGGTCAGCGACTTCGATTCGTTGTACGGCATGGCCCGCCGCACATAGTCGAAGACGGTCGTGGCGTAGGGCCAAAAACTTCCCACGGTCTTCACCGCAGGCTTGTCGCCGGGAAGCGTGCCCTGTCCGCCGACCAGCGGATCGTTGGGCTTGCCGGCTCCCCGCTCGCCATGGCAGGCGAGGCATTTTTGCGCGTACACGGCTTCGCCCTGCTTCGGGGTCCCGCTGCCCGGCGGCAGACCGGCGCCGTCCGGGCCGATGCTGATGTCCCAGGAGGCGATCTCCTCCGGTGTCGCCACTCGTCCGAGGTTCGGACTCTCGGCCGCGCATGCGAGGACCGGCGCCATGGCGAAAGCCGCGGCGGCGACGAGGAGGATTTTACGCATAGACATGCCGCACCTCGCCCTTGTCGGAGATGGCCCAGGTCGTGATGGCGTTGGCGTGATAGATCGCCCGGCTGCCGCGCGCGGCGATCATCTGCTCGCGCGTCGGCTGGACGTAGCCGGTCTCGTCGGTGGCGCGGCTCTTGAGGACCGCCGGCCCGCCGTCCCACCGCCACGGCATGCGGAAGCGGGTGAGCGCCTTGCTCAGGACCGGCGCCTGCAACGCCGCCTGCGCCCAGCTCCTGCCGCCGTCGGCCGAGACCTCGACCACGGTGATCCTGCCATAGCCCGACCAGGCAAGGCCGGAAATTTCGTAAAGGCCGGGCTCGCGCATGGTCAGCCCCGGCGACGGCTGGGTGATCACCGACTTGCCCTCCTGAGGCAGCACGAATTGCAGGGCTTTCCCGTCGGGCAGGATGATCGTGTACTTCGACGTCTCGTCCTTGGTCATCGTCGGGCCTGCGGTCAGCTTGATGCGCCGCAGCCATTTCACGTTCATGTTGCCTTCGTAGCCCGGCAGCAGGAGGCGCATCGGATAGCCGTTCGACGGCCGCACCCGCTCGCCGTTCTGGTAGAGCGCGATCAATGCGTCGTCCATCGCCTTTGCCAGCGGGATGCTGCGGCTCATGCCGGCGGCATCGGCGCCTTCGGCCAAAAACCATTCCGCCTTGGGGTCGACGCCGGCTTCCTCCAGCAGGACCGAGAGTTTCACCCCGGTCCACTCGGCGCAGGAGACGAGACCGTGGATCGCCTGGACGCCGACCGGCGCGGGCTCCTTCTGGTACAGCAGCTGGCCATTGCCGCCGCATTCCAGGAATGCGATGCGCGACTCCCGCGGGTAGCGCTCCAGGCTCTCCAGCGTGAAGACCAGCGGGCGCTTGACCAGGCCATGGATCAACAACTGGTGGGCGTCCGGCTTGATGTCGGGAATGCCGCTGTGCGAACGCTCGAAGTGCAAGCCGTTGGGCGTGATCATGCCGTCGAGCAGATGATGCGGCGTGCGCGCCGCTCCGGTCCCGGTGGTTCCCGGCAGCGACGCGAATGTCCGTGTGACCTTGCTCTCGAATTTGGACGGCTGGCCGTAGCCGACGAATCCCGATCCAGGAAGCCGCATCCACGGATCGATCGACAGTTCCCCGGCCTTGCTCGGCAACGCGCTGCCGATCGCCGCCGCGGCGGCACTGGCGCCGAGAAACAGACGGCGATCGAGAAGACCGTTTCCCGCGACCGCATCAGGCTGGGGAAACCGGGTGCCGAAGGACAGGGCGTCCGGCAGACGAGTTCGTATCCGGGTCATTGGCAGTCTCCTCTGTGAATCCCAACCATGACAGGACACTCTCGCGCGTGCTTTCAGGGCGCCTCAATTTCCTCTTAGGGTTCCCTCTCTTTTTCTTTTGGAGATGTGCTACCGCGACCAGCGGACGCCATGTGGCGAGCGAGATGATGCCTTGCGCTATCTATTCGAGGACTATGCACTCGACACGGATCGTCGCGAGCTGAGTCGCGGACCTGGGCTGGTGCCTGTGGAGCCGCAGGTGTTCGACGTCCTTGTCCACCTGATCCGGTATCGTGACCGTGTCGTTAGCAAGGATGATTTGCTGGCTTCGGTCTGGCACGGGCGCATTGTCTCGGAGTCCGCGCTGTTCAACCGCATCAACTCGGCCCGGAGTGCGATCGGGGACACCGGAGACCGGCAACGACTCATCAAGACTGGATCAACAACTGGTGGGCGTCCGGCTTGATGTCGGGAATGCCGCTGTGCGAACGCTCGAAGTGCAAGCCGTTGGGCGTGATCATGCCGTCGAGCAGATGGTGCGGCGTGCGCGCCGCTCCGGTTCCGATCGTTCCCGGCAACGACGCGAATGTCCGTGCGACCTTGCTCTCGAATTTGGACGGCTGGCCGTAGCCGACGAATCCCGATCCCGGAAGTTTTGTCCACGAGTTCGATCAGCAGCTCGCCGGCCTTGCTCGGCAACGCGCTGCCGATCGCCACCGGCGCCGAGAAACAGACGGCGATCGAGAAGACCGTTTCCCGCGACCGCGTCAGGCTGGGGCGGCACTGATCGTTTGTTCCGCATCGTGCTCTCCTCGGTTGACGAGTTGTCATGCCATTTCGCTGCTCACTTCTGGTCCGCCCGCCGCTCACCCGCTTGCGATCCGCCGCGCGCCTTCCCGGAACAGCGCCGCATCGTCGGGCGCAAACTGCATCGCGGTGAGGAAATCCTCGACACCATAGGCCGGAAACGTTTTTGCGATCTCCGCCATGTGGGCGCGCGCCTCGTCGAGCCGGTCGGCCAGCGCCAGCGAGTAGGCGGCGATCGCCAGGATGTGCGCGTGCGCGTTGGGGCGAAGCGCGGCCTTGACGCCAAAATCCGCCGCCTCGTCGAACTGTCTCAGGCGCACCAGCGCCATGGCGCGCGTGCCGAGCATGCCGAACAGCAGCGGGTCGTATGGGCTCAGCCGCCGCGAATCGTCGGAAAATTTGATCGCCGCCTGCGGATCGCCGGCCTGCGAGTGGACGAACGACAGCGTGTAGTGGCCGAGCGCGAAGTTGGGGCTCAGCTCGATCGCCCGCTCCAGCTCGATGACCGACTGCTCGACGCGGCCGCGCAGCCACAGCGCCCGCCCCATCGACCAGTGCGCCGCCGGGTCGCGGTCGTCGACCATCAGGCTCTGCCCGGCGGTCTCGAACGCCCGGTCGATCTCGCGGGCGCGGTCCGCCCAGCCCTGAAAAGCGTTCTGGAAGTGGGTGAAGGAGAGGCCCGCATAGGCGCGCGCGAAGGTCGGATCGAGGCCGACCGCGGTCTCGAAGAAATGCCGGGCCTGCTCGTTGTCCGCCCGGTTGAACCGGTACATGTGCCACAGGCCGCGGTGATGCGCCTCCCAGGCGTCGAGCGAGCTCGGCGGCCGCAAGATCGCCCGGTTGCGCTCGGCGGTCTCGATCTCGTGGGCAATGGACGCGACGATCCGATTGCCGATCTCGTCGAGCACCAGGAAGGCGTCGTCGGCCTTGTGGTCGAAGACTTCTGCCCAGACGATCCGGGCGGTGCGGGTCTCGGCGAGCTCGACCGTCACGACGAGACGCTTGCCGTTGCGCCGCAGGGAGCCACTGACCACATAATCGACGTTGAGCATCCGGCCCGCCTCTTCCGGGGCGATCCGTCGCTCGTGCAGCGCGAACACGGTGCCCTGGGCGATGACGAACAGGTTTCGCAGCTTGGCGAGCCGGGTGATCACGTCGTGGGCGAGCCCGCCGGCCGGTCCGCCCGGGATAGCCGATGTCTGGTCGGCAAACGGCATCACCGCGATGGAGGCGCGGCGCGGTTTTGTCGGACCGCTCTCCGCGCTGCCGGCAGTCGGTTCAGCCGATCGGATGGACGTCGCCGTTCGCTGCGGAGAAACTTCCTGTGCCCTGGCGGCCCGCCAGGCGTCGCGGATCGGCGCGCAATCGAGACCTTCCGCTTCGAACAGGCGGGTGGTCGCCGCCAGGTGCTCCTTTCCCTCGCGGATGCGGCCGTGCCGGGCCAACGCCTGCAGGAGCGCCTCGTGGATGCGGCGGTCGAATGGGGCAAGCTCGCGCCATTTCTCGAGATGCTGGAAAACCTCGTCATCCGCGGCGCTGCCGACCAGGTGCTCCAGCACGGCGGCATGGCAGCCGCGAAAGCGCCGGCGCTGCGCCATGAGCCAGCCGTCGAAGATGGGATTGCGCTCGATCTCCATGCCTTGGAGAAAATCTCCGGCAAACAGCGCGGACAGTTGTCGCAGCCGCGCCGGCGCCAGCGTCCCGATACCCGCCTGGGTGGCGCGCGCGATCTCGATCGCATCGACCAGGCAGTCCGCGAGATCGAGCCTGACCGTGTCGGCGCCGGTAACGACCCGGCGCCGCCCGGGCTCGTCGACGATGCTCCTGATCTTGCTCAGGCACCAGCGCAGCTCGCCGCGCGGGTCGTCGGGGACGTCCCACAAGAGCTCGCAGAGCTGGCTGCGCCCGATCGGGTTGGCGGCCAGCGCCAGGTAGGCGAACAGCGCCCGCACCTTGCGCGAGGGCAGCGCCAGCGCAACGCCGTCGCGGCTGATCGTCATCGGCCCGAGCAGGCGCGCCTCGAGCGCAGGCGCGCTGCCGCTGCCGCCTGACCGATCGGAATCCACGCCCATCTCCACGCCGGCTCCCACGCTCGCTCCCACGGCTGGCGGCTACGATTCAGGCATCGAGGTTACGGCGCCTGTGTGCGCCCGGACCCGGGCCGTCGCCGTTGCACGGGCTTAAGGCGACAGCCTCGCATAGCACCGCCCGAATGGAGCGTGAACATGGCCACATCCGCCGCCGCCCTCAGCCAGAGCCGGGACGCCGCCCCGATCGATCTCTCAGCCCTCAAGGCCCGCCAGCAGGGGGCCTGGTCCTCCGGCGACTATGCGGTCGTCGGCACCACCCTGCAGATCGTCGGCGAGGAGCTGTGCGAAGCCCTCGACATCCGCTCGGGAGAGAAGGTGCTCGATGTCGCGGCCGGCAACGGCAATGTCTCCCTCGCCGCCGCGCGGCGCTGGTGCGAGGTGGTGGCGACCGACTACGTTCCGGCACTGCTCGAGCGCGCTCGCGAGCGCGCCGCCGCGGACCGGCTCGCCATTACCTTCCGCGAGGCCGACGCCGAGGCGCTGCCGTTCGCGACCGCCAGCTTCGACGCGGTGGTGTCGACCTTCGGCGTGATGTTCACGCCCGACCAGGACAAGGCGGCAGCCGAGCTCCTCCGGGTGTGCCGGCCCGGCGGCAGGATCGGGCTGGCCAACTGGACGCCGGTCGGCTTCATCGGGCAGGTCTTCAAGAACTCTCGGCAAATACCTGCCGCCGCCGGCCGGCGCGAAGTCTCCCGCGCTGTGGGGCACGCCGGCGCGCATCACCGAGCTGTTCGGGACGGCGGCCGCCTCGATCAGGGCCGAGCCGAAGAGTTTCATGTTCCGCTATCGCTCGCCCGAGCATTTCCTCGACATCTTCAGGACCTACTACGGTCCGATGCTCAAGGCGTTCTCCGCCCTCGACGAGGCCGGCCAGAACGGGCTGAGGAACGATCTGCTCGAGCTGATCGCGAGGTTGAACCGCGCCGACGACGGCACCATGGTGGTTCCCAGCGAATATCTGGAGGTGGTGATCACCCGGCGCTGATCGCCCTCGGAGCATCGACGGCCGCGACAGCAGCTGCTCGTCGCGGCCGTAGGCGTCTCGTCAGCTCATCAGCGTCTCGACCAGTTCGGCTCGCGCTTGTTCAGGAACGCATCCACCCCTTCGGCGAAATCCGGCGTTTCGGCCAGCGCTACGGCGGTCTCGAGCTCGAGCGCCATGCCGTCCTCGAATGTCAGCCCGGCGCCAAGCGTGATGGTCTGCCGGATCGCAGCCAGCGCCGCGGCGGGCTTTGCCGTGAGCTGCTCGGCGTAGTCCTGCACCCGGCGTCTCAGGTCGGCAGGCTCGACCAGCTCGTCCACAAGCCCGAGCGCGAGCAACTCGGCCGCGTCCAGCATGCGCCCTTCGTAGAGATAGCGGATCGCCCGCGGTCGACCGAGCAGCCGCGCCAGGGTCTGGGTCGTGGCAATCGGGGGGATGAATCCGATGCGAATTTCCGGCTGACCCAGTCTTGCGTTCGACG
Organism: uncultured Alphaproteobacteria bacterium; assembly: GCA_963755055.1. Classification (GTDB taxonomy): domain Bacteria; phylum Pseudomonadota; class Alphaproteobacteria; order Rhizobiales; family Xanthobacteraceae; genus AP-16. Next base: position 488,564 of record CAVWIS010000034.1, read on the forward strand.
CCGCGAACCGGAGGTCGCAATGGAGCGCCATCTCCAGGCCGCCGCCGACGGCGGTCCCATGGATCGCGGCCAGCAGCGGTTTGGGCGAGGATCGCAGCAGCCGGGCGATGTCGTGACACATCGAGGCCCAGCGACGCATGCCCGGGCCTCCCAAGCCCTCGAACTCCCGCAGATCGGCCCCGGCGCTGAAGTAGCCGTCGAGCGCGCTCGCCAGGACCAGCACCCGGACTTCGGGATCGGCGAGCGCCGCGGCCATGCCCTCGCGCACCTCCTCGACCATCAGCCTGGTGAAGGCGTTCACCGGGGCCCGGTTGAACCTGAGCCACGCCACGCGCTGGTCGATGCTGAGATCAATGAAGGAAAAGCTGTGCGTCATGCTGAACAGCCCTCGGCGGCGAATTTTGCCGACTTGAAGCGCCTAGTGCGGTGGATTTGAAGTTCCGATCAGTTGTGCCGCCCGCTCGTCATCGGAACTTCAAATCCAAAAACCGCACTAGAATCATAAAGTTGCTAGTGCACCTCTTGATTCCGAAGTTCGCACTGGAGGGTGCCGCGGAGTGATGCGAACTTCGGAATCGGTGCACTAGTCATCCGGTTGCCCGTTGATGCGGTCTCGGCTTGCCACGATACCCGGTCCGATGCAATTGCCTGTCGGCGGCGATGTCTGCTTGCAGGCATTTCATCGCAACTGTGCCCAACGTTGCGTATCTCTTCGTGACGCCCATGTATGCCATGGTAGCGGTGCGCGGCGCCTCTGCGTGGAGGGCTGGTCCGGGATATGGTCGAAGAGATACTCGAGCATCACAAACGCGCTCCATCCGCGCTCGCCTTCATGGCGCGGGCGTTTCTTCCCTCCGCGGGGCTGGCTCGCGATGGGAGTTTTCCGCTCCTCGTCCTACGCTGGGCCGGATTGCGGATCGATCCGGGACATCTCGCGGCCATTCGGCGTGCCACGGGCCTTGCGGTCGAGGGCGGCGTCTCGCTGCTTTATCCACACGTCCTCGGGTTCCGTCTGCAGATGGCAGTGCTGACGCACCCGGCATTTCCGCTTCCCATCTGGACTGCGCTGCAGGTCCGCAATCGGCTCGTTCGACACCGACGAATCGATTCCGACGCCACATTCGATCTCGAGACGCGCGTTGGCGCGCATCGGTTGGTGGAGAAGGGCGTCGAGGTCGATCTGCTGAGTTGCCTGTCGCGCGGATCGGAGCGCTGCTGGGAAAGCAACATCACGTATTTCTATCGCGGCCGATATGAGGGCGAGCGGACCGAGGCAGCGCGCGCCGCCTCGCCGGATCTGTCGGCGACGTCTGTCGTCGACCAATTCCATATGCCCAAGGGCGGCGGACGGACGTTCGGACGGCTGACCGGGGACTACAACGGCATTCACATCTGGAGCTGGTACGCGCGGCGGCTCGGCTTTCGCGACGCGTTCTCGCACCCCGCAGCGCGCAGCCGGGTTGTGCCTGGCGCGCCTTCGGGGGCCGCAATCGGATGCGCAGACGCTCGATCTGTGGATCAAGGGGCCGGTGTTCTACGGCGCGGAGGTGGTTCTGAGCGCGGTCAACGGAGATGGCGGACTTCAGTTCGGGCTGGCGCTCGCAGGAGACCCCCGCACGGCCATCGCGGGAGCATGGCGTGGCGCATCTGACCCGGTGCAGGCCGACGCGGACACGGCCCGGCCGGGGACCACCCGTATTGCATGACGAAAATCCGCCCTTCGGCGCGGCCGCATTGATCCAGATCAAAGCCGTCCTGACAGATGATGGTATTGTTGCGTTGCTAGGACTTGGGGCGTCGGATGGATTACGACGACTATCTCCGGGAGCAGGCCATCAAGTATCGGCAGGTCGCCGAGGCCGTGGAGGAGTCCCTCGCCAGAGCGGAGTTCCTCGAGCTGGCGGCAATCTGCGAGGAGATAGCAAACAACATCGAAGATCGAATGACGGCCGGCTGAGCCGTCGGCGGCCGGCCCGCGCGCGCCGGCATTCGCCCGCATGAGCAGCAGACCCCACGCCGGCGCCGGGCGTCCGGGCCCGCGGGTGCGGCCTGCGCCGCGGTGACGTCGAAGATCGAGAATTGCCGTTCCCTGCCGTTAGCCACCCGGCACCTCGCGGGTGCATGATCCTCGAAAGTCGCACCCGAGACTTTGGTTGGATCGCGGCGTTGACATGAATCAATTCGCAAGACCGCCGGTGCTACTAGAAATCCAGCGAATCTTCTGATGCGAAGGCATGGCACGATGACGCAATCCTGGAGCGCGAATGCCGGTCCCGGCTTCGAGATCGTGAGCCGCGAGGATTTTTCCGAGTCGACCTTTCTCCTGGAGTTTCGCCATCCGCTGATGGCCCGGGCCGCGCGGCAGGGCCAGTTCGTCATTGTCATGGCGAGCGACCACGGCGAGCGCATCCCGTTGACCATCGCCGACTTCGACCGCGACCGCGGCACGGTCACGCTGGTGATCCAGGCGGTCGGCAAGACCACCCGCGAGATGCAGCGCGATTGCCGGGTCGGGGCGCATCTGCACGCAGTGGTCGGGCCGATGGGCATTCCGAGCGAGATCGGCAAGGCCCGCAAGGTGATCTGCGTCGGCGGCGGGCTCGGCGTCGCGCCGATCTTTCCCCAGGCGCGCGCCCACAAGGAGAAGGGCGCCTACGTCATCGGGATTCTCGGGTTTCGCAACCGGGACCTGGTCTTCTGGGAGGACAAGTTCCGCGCCTGCTGCGACGAGCTGATCCTGTGCACCGACGACGGCTCGGCGGGGATCAAGGGGCTCGTCACCGAAGGGATCCGCCAGGCCCTGGAAAAACATCCCGACGTCGAGGAGGTCGTGGCCATCGGCCCGCCGATCATGATGAAGGGATGCAGCGAGGCAACGCGCGCGCACAAGATCAAGACCATGGTGAGCCTCAACCCGATCATGGTCGACGGGACCGGGATGTGCGGCGGGTGCCGGGTCAAGGTCGGCGGCAAGGTGCTGTTCGCCTGCGTCGACGGCCCGGACTTCGACGGCCACGCCGTCGACTTCGACGATCTCATGGACCGGTTGAAGCGTTACGTGCCCAGCGAACGGCAGGCGCTGGAGCGATGGCAGGAGAGCTGCCGATTGCGCAGCCAGGTCGACGCCGCGCCGGTCGCGGCGGGTCCGGGCGGCTGAGCATCGCAGAGCCGGCGATCCGGCAGGAGACAGTGATGGCGAAGAAGAAAACCATCCGCACCATCCCGCAGGAACGTACCGCGATGCGGGAGCAGGACCCGCTGGTCCGTTCCAGGAATTTTGCCGAGGTCACCTGCGGCTACAGCGTCGAGGATGCGCTGCGCGAGGCCGAGCGCTGCCTGCTGTGCCCCGAGCAGCCCTGCGTCGCCGGCTGCCCGGTCGGCATCGCCATTCCGGACTTCATCCAGAAGATCAGCGAGAAGAATTTTCACGGCGCCTACGACGTCATCACCGACACCAACCTGCTGCCGGCGATCTGCGGCCGCGTCTGCCCGCAGGAGAGCCAGTGCGAGGGCGTGTGCACCGTGAAGGATGCTCTGGAGCCGGTGGCGATCGGCCGGCTCGAGCGCTTCCTCGGCGACATGGCGATCGCCGAGGGCTGGGCCAACGTGCCCTATATCGAGCCCAACGGGCTGCGCGTCGGCATCGTCGGCTCCGGACCCGCCGGGATGGCGTGCGCCGCCGACATGGCGAAGGCCGGCTGCGACGTCACGGTCTACGAGGCCTTCCACGAGCCCGGCGGCGTGCTGAAATACGGCATCCCGGAATTCCGCCTGCCCAACGACGTCGTCGACGCCGAGATCGGAAAGCTGGTCGCGCTGGGCATCCGCTTCGAGTGCAACACCCTGGTCGGGCGCCTGTTCACCATCGAGCAGATGATCACCGAGATGGGCTACCACGCGGTCTTCGTCGGCACCGGCGCCGGCTATCCGAGCTTCATGGGCATTCCCGGCGAGTCGCTCAACGGCGTGCTCTCAGCCAACGAGCTGCTCACCCGCTGCAATCTGATGCGGGCGCGGGATTTCCCCGACTTCGACACGCCGCTCCAGCTCGGCCGCCGCGTTGCCGTCATCGGCGCCGGGAACACCGCCATGGACGCGATGCGCATGTGCCTCCGGCTGGGGGCGGAGCGCGTGTCGTGCGTCTATCGGCGCACCCGGGCGGAGGCTCCGGCGCGCGCCGAGGAGATCCATCATGCCGAGCAGGAAGGCATCGCGTTCCATTGGCTGACCAGCCCGGTCGAGCTCATCGACGACGGCCGCAAGGGCGTCCGCGCCATGCGCTGCGTGCGCATGGAGCTCGGCGAGCCCGACGAATCCGGGCGGCGCCGGCCGGTCGTGGTCCCCGACAGCGAGTTCGAGTTCGAGGCCGACACCGTGGTCTATGCGATCGGCACCAACGCCAATCCGATCCTCGGGCAGACCTCGGGGCTGCGGCTCGACAAGCGCGGCTACATCGCGGCCGACGACGATCTCGCCACCTCGATCATGGGCGTGTTCGCCGGCGGCGACATCGTCACCGGGGCGGCGACCGTGATCGAGGCGATGGGCGCCGGGCGGCGGGCCGCGGGCAGCATGAAGGCCTATCTCGGCCTGCGCGACACCGACGTCGTCTACCTGCCGGAGCGCGGCGAAAGCGCCGGGACGCTGTTCGGGATCGATCTTGCCGAGCGCAATTATGCACGCATCCGGCTCGCCTGATGCGCAAGCCGAAGAGGACAAGGCCAGGACCATGACCGACGCCCTGACACTGGAGCCGAAGACCCGCCGCGAGCGCGCAAGCCCGTCGAGGGCAAGCAGCAAGCCGGCGATCACGGTGTCCGAGCATATCGTGGAGATCGTCAGCGATTCCGGCGAGGGGGCGCAGCGCTGCGGCCAGTCGCTCGGCTCGATTGCCGCCAAGATGGGCAACGGCGTGTGGACCGTCGAGATCATCCCGGCCGAGATCCAGCCGCCGGCGCGCAGCGTCGCCGGCGCGAGCGGCAACCGCGTGCGGCTCGGCTCGGGTCGCGTCACCAATGGCGGCGACGAGGCGGAGCTGGTCGTCGCCTTCAACGAGCAGGTGCTGCTCGGCCGGGTCAGCGCCGGCGAGATCAAGCCGGGCGGCCGCATCCTGCTCGAGAGCATGTGGCGGGAGGACCGCAACCCGCAGATCGCCGCCTCCTACAGGAGCACGGTCGACGAGCTCGTCGCCGCCGGCTACCGGGTCTACGAGATCCCCATGGAGCGCGAGTGCCGCACCCTGGTCGCCGACCCGCGACGCGGCAAGAACATGTTCGTGCTCGGCATGCTGTGCAGCATCTACAGCCTCGATCTCGACATCGCGGTCGAGCAGATCGGCATCACCTTCGGCAAGAAGGACCAGAGCGTCATCAGGAGCAACGTGGCGCTGCTCGAGGCAGGATGGCGCTGGGCGGAGGACAATCTCGACTTCAAGTTCGCGATTCCCGCGGTGCGCGCCACGACGCCGCAGATCGTGGTCAACGGCAACACGGCGCTGGCGCTCGGCGTGCTCGCCTCGGGCATGGACATCTGCGCCATGTACCCGATCACGCCGGCGACCTCGGCCTCCCACTACTTGAGCGACGTGTTCGAGCGGGTGGGCGGCCTGGTCCACCAGGCGGAGGACGAGATCGCGGCCTGCGCGTTTGCCATCGGCGCCTCCTATGCGGGCAAGTGCGCCGTCACCATCACCTCCGGACCCGGCTTCTCGCTCAAGCAGGAGGCGATCGGCCTCGCCGTCATGACCGAGATCCCGCTGGTCGTGGTCAACGTCCAGCGCGGCGGCCCGAGCACCGGACAGCCCACCAAGCCCGAGCAGGGCGACCTGTTCGCCGCCTGCTTCGGCAGCCACGGCGACGCCCCGAAGGTGGTGATGGCGACGAGCAGCATCGAGGACTGCTTCTACGCCATCATCACGGCGCGCAAGATCGCCGAGACCTTCAACATGGTGGTGGTGGTGCTGTCCGACGCCAGCCTCGCCACCGCGCAGCAGCCGTTTCCGCGGCCGCAGTTCAGCGTCGACTGGCTGGCGCCGCCGGTCGACCAGAGCGCGGTGCCCGGCGACGCCAAGCCCTACGACTGGGATCCGGTCAGCGGCATCGCGCGCCGTTTCGCCCCGGGCCAGGAGCACGGCATGCACACGCTGACCGGCCTTGCCCACGACCGCCTGAGCCACGTCGCCTACGACCCGATGATCAACGAGGAAGGTTTGCGCAACCGCAGCCTCAAGCTCGCGACCCTGCAGAGAACGCTCAAGACGCCGCCGCTGTTCGGCGACCACGAGGGCGACATGCTGGTGGTCGGCTGGGGCAGCACCAAGGGGGCGATCGAGGAGGCGGTCGAGCGGCTGCGCGCCGAGGGCCGGAAAGTGGCATCGCTGCATCTGCAGTTCGTCCAGCCGATGCCCTCGGGCATCAAGGAGATCATGCAGCGGTTTCGCAAGGTGATGACCGTCGAGGGCAACTGGTCCGACGACCCGCAGGACCCGATCATCGACGGCGACAACCGGCGCCTGTCCGCGCTCGCCATGCTGCTGCGCGCCCGCTACCTCGTCGACGTCGACTGCTGGAGCGAGGTCCGCGGGCGGCCGATCAGGCCCGGCTCCATCCACCAGGCGATCCTCGCCAGGCTGAACCAGTAGGGAATTCGCCATGACCTTGGAGGCCACGCATTGCCTGCTCCGGATGTTCGAGGAGCACCACAGCCTGGAGGACTATCAGGGCGGCGTGCCGCGCTGGTGCACCGGATGCGGCGACAACGCCATCCTGACGGCGATGCAGCGGCTGTGCCGCGACCAGGGGCTGCGGCCGGAGAAGACCGTGTTCGTGTCCGGGATCGGCTGCTCCAGCCGGCTGCCGCATTACATGCGCACCTACGGGTTCCACGGCATCCACGGCCGGGCGCTGCCGGTGGCCGAAGGCATCAAGATGGCGCGGCCCGACCTCCACGTCTTCGTCAATACCGGCGACGGCGACTGCTGCAGCATCGGCGCGGCGCACTGGATCCATGCCATCCGCTACAACATGAACCTGACCATGGTGCTGCACGACAACCACGTCTACGGCCTGACCAAGAAGCAGGCCTCGCCGACGTCGCCGCGCGGCTTCCGCAGCAACACCACGCCGCGCGGATCCACACTCGATGCGCTCAACCCGCTCTCCGTTACCCTCGGCGTGCAGAACGCCTCGTTCGTCGCCCAGGCGGTCGACTGGATCCCCGAGGTGCTCTACGACATCCTCGTCGCCGCCTTCCGGCACCGCGGATTTCCTTCGTGCGCGTCATCCAGCGCTGCCCGGAATTCTTGCCCAAGGCGTTCGATCCGTGGCTGCAGGACCCGCAGAAGTCGCTGCTGCTCACCCACGACCGTGGCATTCGCCTGAGCGCGGCGCTGGCGAAAATCTACCGCAACCAGCATGAGCACGATCCGCTGGATCTCGATCGCGCCCGCGAGATCGCCTCGATCGACGATCCGATCCCCGTCGGCATTCTCTACCGCAACGAGGAGATCCCGCGCTACGAGGAGCTGCGCCATGCCGGGCAGCTGCGCACCTCCGACTACATCCGCGCCGGGCTCGAGGCCGAGCTCGACCGGTTCACCGTATGGCCCGACGAGGGCCAGCACCGACGGCCGTCGCCGTGCCGGCGGAATAGATCCGGAGCAGCCAGCGATGCGAACCAACGTGGATGTCGATGCCGGCGGGCAGATCTTTCATCGCAGCGGAGAACGCCAGGACTCCGGGCCGGCGGCGGTCGAGGCGACCGCGCCGCAGCCGGCGCTGTTCGCCGCCTACCGCGACCTCAACCTGCTGCGCTACGACTTTCCGCTGGTGCTCGCCGCTGGCGATGCGCAAGGCGGAGCGGTGCAGTCGCTGTCGCGCGCGATCGACCGGCTGCTGCAGCGGGTCGCCCCTCCGGGCCCGACAGCGAGCCCTGCGCCGTCTGGTGCTGCAGGTCGAGCGCGACATCCCACCCTCGCCGCGAGGGCGTGACCGGAACGCTGGCGGATCTGTGGGACCGGCCGGCCGGACGCTGGCGGCAGGCGGCCGCGCCGGCGGGCAGCCGTGAAGATCGCGCGCGCCGCGCTCGACTCGATGGCGAGGTCGTCGACTGCAATGCGACGACCGCGAACCGCGTGGTCGATCATCTGTGGGGCGCCGTGCAGGAGGACAAGGCGCGGAGCTTCCGCGCCGTCGCCAGCCGGCTCGCGGTGAAGCTCGACGACATCCTGCGCGCGGAATTCCTCGCTCCGCGGCCGGGCGCGGCGCCGACAGCCTCGCCGCCGGCGTCGGCGCGCCGCATCAGCCAGTTGTTCGACTTTCGGCGATGTCGCGCCTGCTGCCGAAATCCTCCGCCCGCGAGACCTTGCCGGCGAGCCGGCGGCGCCGGATCGAATGGGCGCTGGCGACGGTGACGGCCAGCGCTTCTTCGCCACATCCGTCCAGGCGCCGGCGCGTGCGCCCTATGCGTTCAGGTTCGAGAGCTGCGTCGACGCGCTCGCCGCCTACCGCGCCCGGATGCCCGAGATGGCCGAGCTGGTGAAGGCGCTGTCGGTCGCCGAGCTCGAGGTCGACGGCCGCTATGACGAAGCCCATCACGAGGGTTCTTCGCGGCCTTCGACCAAGCTCGCTCGGGGCGCGGGGATCTCGCGATGTTCCCCGACTACCTGGTGACGCTCGCTGACCGCGCGCGCGGCGCGCAGAGCGGCCTGATCGAGGCGCTGTCGTCCGGCGTCCCGCTGAAGGTCGTGCTGAACATCGACGATCTGCACCGGGACATGGGCCGCGACGGGCCTTCCGGCCAGGCCCTGCGCGGCGCGCAGGTCGCCAGCATGGCGACCGGCCTCGACATCGCCTTCGTCCTGCAGTCGACGAGCTCGAATCTCTACAGGATGCGCGAGCAGCTTCGCCGCGGGCTCGGCTATGCGGGTCCGGCCTTGTTCTGCGTGTTCTCCGGGGCCGCCGGCCGCCATGGATCAGAGCCCGCTTATCTGGGCGCCGCGGCGGCGCTGGAATCGCGCGCGTTCCCGTCCTTCACCTTCGATCCCGACAGCGGTCCGGATCTCGCGTCGCGCTTCTCGCTCGACGGCAATCCGCAGCCCGAGCGCGACTGGCCGCTGCACCGGCTCGCCTACGCCGATGGCGGGCTCGGCCGCGTCGCCGAGGAGGTCGCCTTCACGCTGGTCGATTTCCTCGCCGCCGACCGCCGCAATGCGCGTCATTTCACCCCCGTCGGCCGCGACCGCTGGAGCGACCGCATGGTGCCGGTGGCGCAGCACAAGACGGATGGCGGCGACGTGCCCTTCGTGCTCGCCGTCGATGTCGACGGCCACCTGACGCGGCTCGCCGCCGACGACAGAATGATCGCTGCGGCGCGGCGCTGCCTCGACACCTGGCATCGGCTGCAGGAGCTCGGTGGCGTGCACAACTCCCATGCCGAGCGGCTTGTGGCGCGCGAGCGGGCGGAGTGGGAGAAGCAGAAGCAGGCCGAGCTCGAGATCCTGAAGGCCGGCGCCGGCGTCGTCGCCGCCCCGTCGCCGCCGATCGTGCCGGCCGCGGGCGGCGCCCCGGCGGCCGCCCCGCCGGTCGCGGCGGCCGCGCCCGAGCGGTCGCCCGACGAGCCCAGTATCGAGACGGCACGCTGCTCGAGCTGCAACGAATGCATCCTGATCAACGACCGGATGTTCGCCTACAACGACAACAAGCAGGCCTATATCGCCGATCTCGGCGCCGGAACGTTTCGCCAGCTGGTGGAGGCCGCCGAGAGCTGCCAGCTCGGCATCATCCATCCGGGCAAGCCGCGCGATCCCGGCGAGCCGGGCCTGGACGAGCTGATCGAGCGCGCCGCGCCGTTCGCCTGAGGGCGGACCGACGCCGCGAGGTACCGGCTGACCTCGTCGCCGGGGAATCCCGCGGTGGGGCGCGATCGCAAGCCGATCATTCAAACAGCAGAAGACCGTGGCTGCCGGCGACGGCGCCGACGACGGTGATCAGGCTCAGCGCGAGGAGGAGCCGATGCAGGCGCTCGACGAGCCGGAAGGTCGCCTCCGGCTCGACCTTCGCTCGCGCCAGCAACCACCGGTGCAGGATCAGCGGCTCGGCGACGAACAGCATTACCGTGAACACGAGCCACACGGCGATCATTGCGTGCATCCACCAATAGCTGGCGGACAGAAAGCGGTGCCACAGATCGAGACGGACCAGCATGTCCAGTCCGGTGAGTTCCGCAAGCACCGTCGTGATCCGAGCCTGCCAGGCAAAGCGCCGCTCGACGGCATCGAAGAGGGCCAGCCGGTCGCCGGGTTCCTTCAGGCGACGAACCGCCGGAAGCAATACGGTCGTCACAAAGGCCACGCCGCCGATCCACAGGACGACGGACAGAACGTGCACCGCGCGGGCAATCGTGACGTCATCCATCGGCGCGCCTGGAAATCTCTCGATCGGGTTTGCCTCACGGTCGAGGCAGAATAGCATGCCCTGGACCTCCTAGGACGAGGCAGGCCATGATCGAGACGATATCCCGCCGCCCGCGCTGGGCCATTGCAGCGGCGCTGGTCGCGGTCGCGTTCGGCATCGTCACGGTCATCGTCGGCGGAAGGACCTTGTTCGGTGGACCGGAGGTCAGAGCCGCCGCCGGAAACATCGTTCCATTTGTTCTCTGGTTCAATTTCATCGCCGGGTTCGCCTACCTGATCGCTGGCCTCGGGCTTTTTCTGTGGAAGCGTTGGGCGGCGCAACTGTCCGCAGCTATCGCCATTGCGACAATTGCCGTGTTCGTCGCGTTCGGCGTCGACGTTCTTCTCGGCAGTGCGTTCGAGGCAAGAACAGTCGGAGCGATGACGTTTCGCAGCGTCGTATGGATCTCGATAGCGATCGCAGCGTGCAGGGCGCTTGGATGCGTTCCCCTTGGGATCGGCAGGAAGATCTAGCGAAACGGTTTTCGCAAAGGCGATCGGAATTGCGTCTCGCCCGTCCCTGTCGCCGCGCAGAAGGCCGTGGCGCCTTGCGGTGACGTCGGCGCCGCCACGACGGCGGGAGTTGCGCACGCCGACCTCCAATGCCGGCCCGAGGCGCCTCAGCTGGTCCGAACAGGAGCGTCGGCGCCCCGGTCCGGTCGTTCCGCCTCCTGCTCGATCCGGGTCGCTTCGCGCGTCCGATAGAAGTTGACTATTTTTCGCGCTGTCGCCGGCCTCAACCGCTCGAAAGTTCCCTTCCACTGCTCCAGCTTGTGCGGCGACAGACCCGTTTCCCCGCGTTGCAGCGTCAGCACTGCTTTGGCCGTCGACCAGGATAGCGTACTGAATTTCGCGACGACCAGCAGCGTCTCCGAGCGGTCCCGGACCATCATGCGCTCAACCAATCCGATCGGCAGATCGCTGAGAATTGCAAGCGCGGCCGCGGTCTCCTCGAACTTCCCGTCCCTGGCAAAAGCTCCGACTTGACCGTCGTCAAGTTGTCCGGATTCATGCAGCGACTTGATCATCTCCTTCGCGACCGCATAGCGACCGGACTGGGCACCCGACTCGACCTGAATCTGCGTCGCCACAGCACCGATCGCCTGCCTGATATCGCGGGACGCCTGCGGATTGATCGCCTCGAGCCTCTTGCGAACGGCTTCGGACGCCTTGTCGAGCAGCTTCAGGAAGTGATACCGGGGAATATCGGGGCGAACGCCTACGGTTTCCGCGAGCTCGTCGTCGTATTCCGAGCGCTTGACAAGCGAGGCGAATCCCGAATTCGAGAAACTCGCTCCCGAGTTCCCGGCCACGCTGAGCGCGACCTGTCGATTGCCGCGCGCAAGCAGGACGTCGGTCACGGCTTCGCTGATCGAGCTCCGTCGGGAGATGGCAAGCAAATGCGGCTGCCCGTTGATCGTGGCATTATGGATGAGCGCTGGGTCGTCCAGCCGCTTGGATTCGCTGAGGACCGGGCCGGCCACCTCGATCCTGCCGTCGAAGGCCAGCGTGCGAATGATGATCGGCGGCGCATTCGGAATCGGAGCAAGGCGATTGGCGAGGATGGCGCGAACCGAGGTCTCCAGAGTGACGACGAGCTGATTGAACACGTCGTCGAACACGGCAATCTGCTCTTCCGAGTAGCTTGACGATCCGGAGACGAACAGATCGGTGACGCGCTGGAGGGCCTCGACGCGATGTGCCACCGTGCCGTACGACAAGGTGTCCTCGAGCTCGTCGATGATGTCCGAGGTCATCATCATGGGCGTATCCGATCAGGCACGCGATCGGGCGCAGAGCTTGCCGCCGGCATCGTTTCGGCGCATCGCGCCGCATGATTTGCACACCGCGCATGCGGCGATATCGGCCGTCAAGGCCTGGCCCGGAAACGTGGGCACCCTCGTCTATAAACCAAAACCTCTTAAAAACCGTTCACGAGGAAGGTTGGTAGCTTCCGAGCTCCGAGCACAACCATTTTGATCAGTATCAATGCGATGACCGAGATGATCGATATAGAAGATTTCTACCTCATATGGATTCGGGCTTCCATGGCGCCTCCGGCATCTCGATGCCGGCGGCTTTTTCCGGGAGGACGCTGATATGCACACGACTTGGAAAACTTCCGCTCGTTGGCCGGTTCTGATCGCTGCAGGCGTGCTGTGCTCGGCGCAGCCGGGCGTCGCCGAAGACCGCGGCAACGTGACCGGCTTCTGGAAGCTGGTTTCCTACGTGGTCGAGGTCCAGGCGACCGGCGCGATCGAGCCGGTCATGGGCCAGAATCCGACCGGTTACGTCAACTTTAGTCCCGAGGGTCGGGTGATGTTCATCCTGACGGGCGAAGGGCGCAAGCCGGCGAAGACTGCCGAGCAGCGCGCCGATCTGCTCACCACCTTGGTCGCTTATACCGGCATCTACCGGATCGAGGGCGACAAATGGATCACCAAGGTCGACGTCGCCTGGAATCCGGAATGGGTCGGCACCGAGCAGTCCCGCAACTTCAAGATCGAGGGCGAGCAGCTGAAGGTGATGACGCCGTGGCGCGTCATGCCCAACTGGCCTGAGAAGGGCATGCAGCGCAGCATCGTCACATTTGAGCGGCCCGAATAGACGCGCCCGCGGGAGATGCGACAGGGGGCATGATACCGGCCGCGGGATGCGCCCTTGCATGAGCCGGGCCATGCGCGGATTCGAGCCGATGTCGGTCGCGCCGGTCATTGCTGGCGATGTCAGGAGATCGACCGGCATTGCTCGAGGCCGCCGAGCTGCCGGCCCGGCAATCATGCATCGAGGCAAGCCGCGCGATACGTGCGAGCTGGGCGTTGAGGAGCTGATCGAGCGCAAGGGGCCGCTGGCCTGAGGGCTGACGGACGCCGTGCGGCATTGCACGGTCGGTCATTGCAATGGCTCACCTCTTCTGAATGCTGGCAGTGCCACGGCCCGGTATTCAAGGACCTGGCTGCCATTCATTCGCGTCTGGCGCCATCCGTTGACTGGGCGCGATCGCCTCAACCACGCCTCACAGCATCTTCCCAGGCGGCCCCGGTGGCTGCGTCTGGGGCCCCAAAGGAGGCGCCAGCGCCATGAATTGATGTAAGTCAATTCTGGTCGACCATGAAATCGGATAGACCGTGGCCGCAAAGCACTCTAAGATTCGCTACTCGTCGCATGTCCCTTCGGAACACCCACAGCCCGCGAAGACGGGCGTGAACGCCAGTCAGGTCCGCGGTTCCGGGGAATGCACCAGCACGCCAACGGTCGGAGGCACGACCCGCGCTGACCATCGAGCGCGATTGCTCCAGGAAAATTCACGGGGGACGTTCCGATGGGCATTTCAGAAGATTTCCTGCGAAAGGAAGATCTCCGCTCCCGCCTCTTCGGCGATGTATGGCGGACCCTGATTCCCGAGGTCTTTCGCGACGTGCCGGCCTATTACGACAAGGGCAACGCGGTCGCGTCGCTTGGACATTGCGAGCGATGGAGCGATACGTTCGCTGCCGCGATCCGCCGGCATCTGCCGCGCGGATCGAAAGTGCTCGACGTCTGCTCGGGCACCCACGACGTCCCGCTGCGGCTGCTGGCGACCGACCCGACGCTCGAGGTCCACGCCGTCGATGGCAGCCCGCACATGACCGAAGAGGGCCAGCGCCGTGCGCGCGAGCGCAATCTGACGATCCGGGCCCAGGTCTGCGATGCTCATACGCTGCCGTTCGCCGACGGCTCGTTCGATGCCGTGACGCTCCAGTTCGCGTCGCGCCATCTGGAGATCATCAGGGTGTTCGAGGAGGTCCACCGGGTTCTCAAGCCGGGCGGCATCTTTTGCCACAACGACATGCTCCGCCCGACGTCGCGGCTCGTCGAGGTGCCGTACCTCGTCTACCTGCGCTTCTCGGTCTGGTTTACCGCGCGACTTTTCGGGAGTTCCGCCGAGAGCATGAAGTGCGTCGGCTACTTCGCCAGTGCCATACGGCACTTCTACACGCCGCGCGAGCTCACCCGGCTGTTCGAGGAGGTCGGGTTTGTCGGTGCGGAAAGTCGGAGCTTTCTCACCGGCGTCATAACCTATCACATCGCCCACAAGCCGCGGCACTAGCGATATCGTCACGCGCGGGCTTGTCCCGTGCATCCACGTCTTCCTTCTTGGCCAAGACGTGCCCCCGGGCCACCAGCACTACGGCCCGGGCCACAGATAGCCCGGGGGCGTGGATGGCCGTGACGAGCACGGCCATGACGCAGAGCCGGCGACCTCGCTGTCATCCCGCCCCGACGATCACCTTCTGCGCCGCCAGAGCGGCGATCTCGGCATCGGAAAATCCGGCCTCGTGAAGAATGTCGGCATTGTGCTCGCCGAGCCGCGGCGGCTGGCGGCGCAGCCCCGGGCGCTCGCGCGCCGCGCCGAACTCGACCGGCAACGCCGGCAGCCCGACCCTCTTGCCTTCCGTGCCGCCGGCCCGCGAGATGAACACGTCGAGGAGCCCGCCGGTCGCCAGCAGGTGGGCGTCGGCAAAGAGATCGCCGGGCTGGCCGACCGGCGCCCAGGAGACGTTGGCGCGCTCGCAGCGCGCCGCCGCCTCGTCCTGCGGCAGTTTTGCGATCACCTCCTTGAGCGCCGGGATCAGCCAGGAGCGCTCCTGCGACCGCATCAGGTTGGTGGCGAGCCGCGGGTCGGCGGCGAGCTCCTGGAGGCTGAACTCCTCGACGAAGCGCGTCCACTGCTGGTCGCTGGTGACCCCGATGAAGAGCTCGCCGTCGGCGGTGGCAAACACCTCGTAGATCGCCCAGGCGCCGCGGCGTGCCGGCATCGGCTGGGCCGGCAGCCCGGTCGCCGTCATGCCGGCCATGTGGGTGCTCATCAGGAAGGCGGCGCTCTCGAACAGCGCGCTGCCGACCCGCTGACCGCGGCCGGTGGTCTCGCGCTCGCGCAGCGCCGCCTGGGCGGCGACCACCCCGAACACTGCGCCGAGGATGTCGACGATCGAGGCGCCGGCGCGCAAGGGACGGCCGGGCGGTCCCGTCATGTAGGCGAGTCCGACGTGGAACTGCACCACCTCGTCAAGCGCCGGCCGGTGCTCGTAGGGCCCCGCCAGATAGCCCTTGAGCGCCAGATAGACGAGCCGCGGATTGATCCCCGCCAGTACCTCGTAGCCGCAGCCCAGCCGCTCCATGGTGCCGGGCCCGAAATTCTCGATCACCACGTCGGCGGTCGCCGCCAGCCGGTGCATGGCGGCCTGACCCTCGGGGCGCTTGAGGTCGAGCGCCGAGGCTGCGCTTGTTGCGGTTGAAGGCGGCGAAGAAGCCGGCCGCAAAACCGCCGAGCCGGCGGGTATGGTCGCCGTCCGGTGCCGGCTCGACCTTGACGACATCGGCGCCGAGCTCGGCGAAGACGAGGCCGGCGGTCGGCCCCATCACGGTATGACTGAACTCGAGGACTTTCAGGCCCGCGAGCGGCGTCGCCGACATCTATGGTGCGCTTCTCAAGCTGCCTGGCGGCGGAACGCGTCGAGGCTGCCGGCGTGGATCAACTCGCTCGGCAGCACGTGGCCGACGATCTCTTCCGCCATGCGGCCGACCTCGATGAGCCGGTCGAGGTCGATTCCGGTGCGGATCCCCATCTCCTCGCACAGCAGCACCAGCTCCTCGGTGCAGATGTTGCCGGCCGCGCCCTTCTGCCCGGCGAACGGACAGCCGCCGAGGCCGCCGACGGTCGAGTCGAAGCGGCTCACCCCCATGCGCAGCGCGCTGTGGGCGTTCGCCACCGCAAGCCCGCGGGTGTCGTGGAGATGCAGCGCCAAGACCTTGTCGGGCCAGCGCGCCCTGACCTCGCCGATCACCCGCTCGATGCGCGCCGGCGTCGCCCATCCCATCGTGTCGGCGAGCGAGAACAGCGTGATGTCGGTGCCGGCCTCGGCGGCGATCTTCAGGCCGTCCTCGAGCGTGCTGATCACCTGGGCGGGAGAAATGTCGCCCTGGTAGTTGCAGCCGAATGCCGCCATGACGCCGATGCGGTTGACCGGCACGCCGCGGGAGAGATGCAGCGCGGTCTGCCGGCGCATCGCCTCGACGTTCTCCGCATGGCTGCGGTTGAGGTTCTTCCGGGTGAACCCCTCCGACGCGGTGAGCGCGATCGCGCCGGTCACCGCGAGCTTGTCGCGGAACGCCAGCGCCCGCTCCAGGCCGTTGGCGTTGAACCACAGCGCCGTGTAGTCGACCCCCGGCCGCGTCGAGAATCCCTGGACCACCTGCTCGGCGTCGGCCCATCCCGGCACCAGCCGCTGGTTGACGAACGAGCACACCTGGATGTGGCGGAGCCCGGTCTCCGCCAGGGCCTCGATCAGGCGGATCTTGTCGGCTGAGGCGATCGGTCCGGGCTCGATCTGGAATCCCTCGCGCGGCCCCTCCTCGTGGATGTCCACATGCTTCGGCAGATCACTCATTCTGGCCTCTCCTCATCGGCTGCGCGGTGTGCCGAAGCCTAGCGCAACCCGCCTTCCCGATGCCAGACCCGCGGCTGGGATTCTGGCGTGACGGCAAGCCATGGCTGGATCGATGACATGGGCGACAATTCACAGCATGTACGGGGCAGGGCGGATTAGCGTAGCCTGCCATTGCAATGCCGGTTCCGGCGGAGGCGGCCGCGCCGACCCGCTCCGGGGCCCGGGGAGGGACGAAACCATGAGCCATCCTCTCTCGCGCCTCGCCACTCGCGCCGCCTACGGGGCGATCCAGCTGCCGCGTCTTGCCTGGTATGTCGGGCACGGTCTCGCGATGCGGCGGATCTCCGAAAATGTCCGGCGCCGCAATGGCGAGAGTACGCGGCCCCGTGCCCATACCGATGCGCCGGTGCCCGACCGCAGGCGCCTGTTCGCCGACATGGCGGTGCTGCTGCGGCGCGACCTGGAGAATGTCGAGGCCGGGATCTATCCGCTGCCGGCCGACCACGACGGTTCGTGGTCGACCGTGCTCGACCGCTCAAAGCTGTTCTTCGAGGATCTGCCCGACATCCACCGGCGGCGCGAGACGCGGGCGGTCGCCGAGGTGATGACCGAGGAGTTTCGCGGGCTGCGGCCCCGCTACTACCTGCAGAATTTCCATTTCCAGTCCGGCGGCTGGATGACCGACGAGTTCGGCGAAGCGCTACGATACCCAGGTCGAGGTGCTGTTCAACGGAACCGCCAACGCCACAAGGCGCCAGGCGCTGCCGCCGCTCCACGAGGTGTTTTCCGGGCGCGACCAGCGGCGCCTGAGGCTGCTCGACGTCGGCTGCGGCACCGGACGCTTTCTCGATTTCGTCAAGCAGGCTTGGCCAAAACTTCCTGCCGTCGGTCTCGACATGTCGGAGGCCTATATCGGGGAGGCGCGGCGGCACATGCGAGGGCGATCGCGGGTCGGATTCCTGGTCGGCAACGGCGAAGCCCTGCCGGTGCCGGACGCCAGCCACGACGCGGTGACCTGCATCTTCATGTTCCACGAGCTGCCGCCGGCGGTGCGCCGGGTCGTGATCGGCGAGTTTGCCCGGGTGCTCAAGCCCGGCGGCCGCCTCGTCCTCATCGATTCGCTCCAGCGCGGGGACGAGCCGGACTACGACGGTTTGCTGGAGCTGTTTCCGCAGAACTTTCACGAGCCGTACTATGCGAGCTACCTGGACGAGGATTTTTCCGCGATCGGCCGGACCTGCGGGCTGACCCATGTCCGCGACGTCAACGCGTTCGTCTCCAAGGTGATGGTGCTCGACAAGCCGGCGTGAGCAGGCTCGGCGCTCTTGCTTCGGGTCCACTCAGCCGGCGTGCCGCTGGCTGAGCCGCGTGAGCCGCACGATTTCCCGCTGCATGCCGAGCTCGCTCGCCTCGGCGAGCGCCGAGGCGATCATCTTGGCGGCGCGCGGGGCATCGCCGGGCGCCTTGCGATCGAGCAGCATGCTGGCATGGGCGCGCCGGGCGCGGACCAGATAGGGCCGCGCGCCGATGCGCTCGTTCATCGCCGCAGCCTGATCGAAATATTGCTCGGCCTCGTCCCAGCGTTCCAGACAGGCGGCGAGCAGGCCGCAGGGAAACGCCAGCGACCCGTAGCAGACCAGCACCGTTCCGGTCACTCCGACCTGGTCGGCGACCTGCCGCAGCGGCGGGTAGTACACGGCGGCGAGCCGGCGGTCCTCGAGATCCGCGCACACCTGCGCGAGGCTGAGCACCGCGGATGCCCAGGTCCAGTCCAGCGCGATCTCGAAGTCGCCGGCGGCGAGTTTTTCCATCTGGGCACGGGCCTCGTCGAGCTGGTCGGTCTCGCAGTAGAGACCGGCAAGGGTGACGCGCCAGACCGGAAGGTGCGGCTGCGCCTCGACGAAGGCGCGCAACGGGTCGACCAGCTCGAGGTAGCGGCCCTGATCGCGGCGGATGACGAAGAGCTGGCTTAAGTGCGCCGTCCTGGCGTCGGGCTGCCCGCCGAGCGTGCCCAGCCTGAGCGTCGCGTTGAGCTGCGCCTCGGCGCCCGGGTCTGCCCGCAGGACGGCCATCATGCCGGAGCCGAGGCTCGCCACCCAGCTGAAATACGGCTGGCGCAGTACCGGGCTGAGCTCCTCGAGGTGGGCGAGCGGCTGCTCGGCCCCGACGATGTCGCCCAATTCGAGCAGCGCCCCGAAGCGGTGGAACGCCGCGTTCCACTCCGCCTCCGTGCCTCCCAGCTGCTGCGCCAGCGTGACCAGCTCGGCGGTAAGCGTGAGCCGCTCCGCCAGGGTCGTCGGGATGTTGATCGCCACCGTGCGGGCATGCAGCGCCTGGGCGAGGACCGCCTTGTCGCCGAGCTCACGCGCGATGGCGACCGCCTGCGCGGAAAGCTCCTGGCGCCGCTCGCGCTGCGGGGTGTAGAGCAGCTCGACCGAAAGCTGGGCCAGCAGCTTGACGCGCAAAACGTGCTCGTCGGTGTCGCCGAGCTTGGCGATCGCCTCCTCGTACAAGCCGATCAGGCCCTGGTCGACCACATTGGCATTGGCGAAGATGCCGGCCGGACGGGCATGGAGCAGCACCGCCAGCGCGAAGCGCCGTCCGTCGCTGCGCGAGCGGGCGATGCCGAGGGCCTGGTCGACGCATTGACGGTAGCTGGCGTCGCCGGCGCGCCGTCGCGCATCGCCGAGCGCGATCATGAGGTCGCAGCGCGCAAGCTCGTCCTCGACCCCTTGATGCTCGAGGGCGGCGAGCGCCTGCTCGTAGTACTTGGCGGCCTCCTCGAAGGCGAGCCCGGCCAGCGCCCGGTCGCCGGCCTGGCGCGCATAGCCCACCGCCTTGGCGGCGTCGCCCACATTGGTCGCCGCCATCCAGTGGCGGGTCAACTCGTCGATGCGCAGGTCGGGCCTCGCCGCGGTCAGCTCCTCGAGCGCAAGGCCGACGCGCCGATGCATCCGGGCGCGGCGCGCCGGGTTGATCTCGTCGTACAGCGTGGCGCGCACCAGCACATGGGTGAAGGCGTAGCGGTCGGTCTCGCCGGCGACCTCCACCACCAGCGTCGCCGTCTTGGCCTCGTCGATGGCGGCCAGGATGGCGTCCTGCGGCACCTCGGCGATCCGCGCCAGCAGGTCGAGATCGAACTCCCGGCCGATCACCGAGGCCAGGCTGAGCACCTTGTTGGTGCCGTCGGACAGCCGCGACAGGCGCCGCCCGATCGCATCCTTCACCCCCTCGGGGATGCCGAGACTCTCGATGTCGCCGCGAAAGGTCCAGCGATCGCCCTCGCGGAACACTGCCCCGGATTCCCTCAGGTTGCGCAGGATCTCGCCGATGAACAGCGGGCTGCCCTCGGTCTCCCGGCCGATCGCCCGCGCCAGCTCGATCTGGATGCCCTCGAGCTCGTGGCCGGCCGCCGCCGTCACCAGGGCGAGCACCCCGTCCTCGTCGAGGCCGCGCACCGCGATCCGCTCGATGCCGCTCTCGCGGCGGAGATCCGCGAGCGCCGCCGTGAGCGGATGCGCCCGCGACAGCTCGTTGTCGCGGTAGACGCCGATGACGAGCAGCCGGCTCGGCAGCCGCGAACGGACGATATGTTTGAGCAGCAGCAGCTCGGGCGTTCCGGCCCATTGCAGGTCGTCGAGGACGAGCACGACCGGGCTGGCTTGCGAGGCCGCGGCGAGAAGGCCGGTGACCGCCTCGAACATCAGATAACGCTCGGTCTCCGGCTCCGCCGCCTGGGGCCTCGGAAGCGTGACGATGCGCTCCGCCAGCTCGGGAGCGATCCGCGCCAGCTCGCCCTGGTGCTCGCGCACGTGATGGACGAGCACATCGTCGGGCGCGTTCACCACGTAATGGCGCAACGCCTCGACGAACGGCCGGTAGGAATGGCTGAGGTCCTCGTCGCAGGAGCCGAACAGGACGGTGGCGCCTTCGCCATAGGCGATCCGCGCGGCTTCCGTCGCCAGCCGGGTCTTGCCGATGCCGGGCTCGCCGCCCAGCAGGACGACCTGCCGCTCTCCCCGCTTGGCGGCGGCCCAGCACCGCGCGATCAATGCCTGCTCGGCGGCGCGCCCATAAAGGCCGAACGGCGCCACCGCGGCGATCTTCGGCGGCAACGCGATGGTGCCGTCGGCGCGGGGTTGCCATTCGGCGATGCAGGCCGCGACCGTGTCCGCCAGGCCGTCGACCCGCAATGCCTCGACCGCGGCGAACTTGTAGTCGAGACCCCGGACCAGGCGTCGCACCACGTCGGCGACCAGAATCTGCCCGGGCGAGGCGGCCGCGCCGAGCCCGGCCGCTTCGGTGACCGCAATCCCGGAGATCAGCCCCGCATCGCGTTGGATGTCGCCGGACGATGCGCCGATGCGGACGGCAAATCCCGCGCCGTTGCGCCGCACCGCCAGATCGGCCACCTGCTGCATCTGGATCATGCAGGCGACGGCGTCCGCGGCGCTGCCGAACGCGAAGATCAGGCCGTCGTCGGTGCTAACGGTCTCGACGCCGTCGTGGTCCGATGCGGCGAGGCGCAGCGCGTCCAGCTGCTCGCGCCGCATCGCCGCCGCGGCCTCGCGCCCGGGCTGGCCGGCGAGCCCGGCCGGGTCGATCCGGGCGAATACCACGGTGGCGGTCTCGGTGCGGGTCACGACCCGAATGTCTCCCGGTGGCGGCAGTCCGTGAGATAAATGGTCCACTTTCGACCAGTCCGCAAGTTCTTCGAGGATGTATCCGGAGGTTGAATAATCCGTCGGGCTGCTACCGCTGCCGGCAGGCCTATCGCATATGGTTTGCTGATGCGCCGCCGCGCAACGGCTTCATCCCTCCCCCGAAAGGGGAGGGCTATCGCATATGATTTTGAGGCACAGCGGAGCCGCGAGTCTACCCTCCCGCCCGTTGGCGGGGAGGGTCGACCGGCCGCAGCGCAGCGAAGGCCGGTCGGGGTGGGGGGACTGTTATTTGCTCCGAGTGTGCGGCCCGACCCCCCACCCCATCCCTCCCCGCCGCAAGAGCGGGGGGAGGGAGGAGTTCGAGGCACGCGAGGCGCCAAACAATGCAGGCCTGCATCCTCGGCAGGGTCCCCGTCATATGCGATAGCCCTGCCGTTGCCGGTTGCCTGGACTGATGGCAGGAGACGCCTACTCCGCCGCCACCCGCGCCACCCGCCATTGCGCCAGCAGGGTGCGCAGCGCCGCCGGCTTCACTGGCTTGTTGAGCACCTGGATGGTGCGCTCGCGCGCCGCCTCGCCGCCCTGCGGGCCGCGGCCGGCCGTGATCAGGATCGCCGGCACGCCGCGGCGGCAACATGGCGGATGACTCGGTCGCGACCGACCGTGTGCAGCTTCCGCCCTTCGAGGGCTTCAGGACCCCGAAGCATACGACGCGACGCTCTTGCACGAGCTGACTCATTATGCCGTAAGTTGGACTATGCCGCATGGAGCTGAGAACCGGCGGTTGGCCGTATGGTGTCGCCGGCCGTGTTCGGCAGAACATGGGGTGGAGATTTTGCAGCATGGCGAAGCTCGTCTTCGGATTGAACCAGTCCCTGGATGGCTACGTCGACTACCTGGAATTTGCGCCTGGTCCCTCGCTCTTTCATCACTTCTACGAGCAGGTGCGCGACCTGACCGGCAGTGTGTACGGTCGCCGCATGTACGAGGTCATGCGCATTTGGGACGAAGACCGTCCTGAGTGGGGCGCGGAGCAACGCGACTTCGCGGCGGCGTGGCGGAGCCAACCGAAGTGGGTCGTGTCGCGCTCGTTGAAGTCAGTCGGCCCCAACGCCACACTTGTCGAGGATGACGTCGAGGCGGTGATACGCGGGCTGAAGGCTCAGCTCGTTGGGGAGATTCAAGTTGGCGGACCAGACCTGGCACGAAGCTTGACCGACCTTGGCCTTATTGATGAGTATCGACTCTACTTCCGCCCCGTCGTGCTTGGTCGCGGCAAGCCATTCTTCGCTGGCCCCCGGCCGCCGCTCCGCCTTGTGGCCAGCGATTTGATCGGCGAGGACGCGATCAGGTTGACGTACGTTCCTGCCTAATCACGTTCCTTACGGGCTTTCGCCCGGTGCAAACATCCTTATTTTGCAACGTCGCAGAAGTCGGATGCGAAATCGTCGCATTAATCGGAAATTAGGCGATGGATGGTCCGCTATCGGGACCTTCTGGCCATTCGCGTCTACTGCGAAGCAAGTGGCGGGGCTGCGGCAATTTTCTGTGAGATTGACGATAAGCAGGGAGCAGAGTTGACAACGAGGAGCGAGACGGCCGTTTTCGGGCATTTGCGCGACAGTGACTATCCGGCGAGATCGTTCGACACCGGACACCCCGCCTATGACCGCTTCCTTGCCGGCGTAAAAGAATGGCTGCCTGACTATCGCGCGCTGGACCCACCGGAGGCCCTCACGCGTGCGACGATCCTGCGGGAGATGCCGTTCATCGCACCCATCGAGGCAGAGCCCGCCGAAAATCTTGGTCGCGCGATGCTCATCAATGCCTATGCGGTGCCGAAGCTGGGCGACGGCTGGTTCCGCCACCCCCTCGAGCTGCGCGATAGGATCCAGTTCGCGCAGCTTGTTTTCTATGCCTTCACGCGGCAGCTGCCGCATGCACGCCTGAGTGCGGCGGATGCCGAGGCTCTCTTACGGGAAATCCCCGAGGCGTTGTTTCAGGACGAGCTCGTCCTGTTCACCGAGCTGTTCTTCAGATCGTTTCCGCAGCGGCCTCCGGCGTCGCTGGAAGACGCGTTGAACGACTTTGTCGACGGATTCTTTGCGCACTGCGTGCGCGGTCGGTTCGGTGTGCTCGACTCCCACAGTGCTGACGAGATGATCGGGCGGCATCTGCAATTTCTGGCCTTTCTCGGCCGTGCGCCTGAAAGCCTGCCGTTCTACCGTGAGCGATCGCGTGTTTTCGAAATCGCGCGGCGGCAGGCGGCAACGCTTCTTCCGCAGCTTGGCCCTCTTCATGCGCGCTATGCGGCCGTGACGGACAATGGCAAGCGCAAGGGCGGCCTTTACCAGGAGGAAGCGCGACAGTTCCAGGCCGTAGTCGAAAACGCGAGTCCGAGCGAACGCGGACAGATGGTCGCCGACCAATGCCGTGTGAAGCTCATGCGTCTCGACTGGGAGGAGACCTGTCGTTGGTTGCGTGCGGGCCTCCCATTCTGGCTGGGCAACCTCGCGGTGCCTCAGCTCGATCTCGTCGACCAGGTCGAGCGCGAAATGCAGCTGACCCCGGAACAAGCTTGCATCATCCTCGAATACATGGCCCTGCACGGGAATAAATATGCTTCGAACTACCCGACCCTGAGCTACCGCCTCGCCCGGACGCTCTCAGGGTATCTGCCGACCGTGCGTCCTGATCTGGAGCGCCTGGTGAAGGATACGACCTACAACACGGATCAACCGACCAAAGAGCTCTTGCTGGACGCGCTGCGCGGCGAAAAACCAGGTTTCTTCGAAAGACTGCTGCGGCGCTTCCTCCCGAAGTTTTTTGCTCCCGAAGACAAGCCCGAGATGTGGGGGGAATGGATTGCCGACAAGCGCCGCACGCTTCTGGCGCAGATCGACACGACGCCGCCGATCGGGCGGGCGGCACCCCGATCCGCTCAGGTGCCCGACTGGGGACACCTCAACGGGCAGCTCTATCACGTCGACGCGGTCGGCTATGCCAAGCGCATCGCTCGGGCTCAGTCGGGTGGCGCGGATGTTTCGGCGGCGCTGGAGGATTTGCGGCGGCTGGCCGCGATGGCGCGTGCGAACCTTGCGGTCCTCGAGGCCTCGGTCGGACGGGCTGCCGTCCCGCCGCCGGTGCGGACGGAAGGGGAGGATGAGACAGCGCCCCCGCAGAAGAGCGACCAGGTCACCCCGAGACCATCGCTGTTCGGGCTGCAAGAGCCACCGACAGACGCGCAGCTGATTGACTGCGAGCGGCGGACATTGGCTGCGCTCGACGGTCTCGTCACGCGGATCGAGCTGATCCGGCGGCATCCCGACCTGGTGCCGTTCGAGCATGCCTTGCGCAATCCGGTGGAATGGGGACCCTATGGTTCATCCGACGACTTTCTGCGCAAGGGCTGGATCGACGGTCGAATGCAGAATGGGGTGCCCCACGGAGTGGTCGAACGCATCGACGGGATCGATTTTGACCTCTTGGACGGTCCGTATCTTTTCGACACCGAGCCGAGCTTCACGGAAGCGGAATTCGCTGCGTGGCGCGGGGTGACCTGGGCCCTGTCCTACATTCCGGAGAAAACCGCGATCCCGGCGCTGCAGCAGGTCATCGAAAAGTGCTTCGCCACGAGCCTGACACCCAATCATGCAGGCTGGAACTATGCGAGGCAGGGCTACCGCGCGGAGGATCTCGGCAAGGCGGCTCTCTGGGCTCTGGAGCAACTCCCAGGAAAAGCCGGCATGGCGATATTGTCCGATTTCCAGTCGCGTGCGTATCCGGGGGACCTTCGCGAACTTTTGCGCGAAGCAATAAGGCGGATCGAGCAACGCAAATGAAGCTGTGACCCTGGCGGGGATCACGGGAACGGCGAAAGCGTAGTGCCCATCTTCATCGACCGTGGCGCGTCACTGTACGCCAGAGCACGCCACGGCACCACAGCGTAACCGCTGCTGCGCCAGGTCCGCTCGCGCCCAGGGCCGCCGATCCGCTTGACGTACCACGTGAAGCGTTGTAGGCTCACCAAGTGATCCGCTCGTGGGGCAATTCGGCGACGCGTCGACTATTCGAGTCCGGCAAGTCCCGATTTCGCGGTCTCGATACCGAGACGGCGCTGGAGCTGTTGGCAATCTTGAACGCGGCCGAACGACTGGATCACATCAGCCCGCTTAAAAGCGTCGGGTTGCACCCGCTCAAGGGCAACCGCAGAGGCCAATGGGCGATCACGGTCAACGGGCCGTGGCGCATTTGCTTTCGCTTCAAAGGCGGCGATGCCTATGAGGTAGAAATTGTAGATTATCACTGAGGAGCAGCAATGGTTCCGATCCATCCCGGCCGTGTCCTGAGACGCGAGCTGAACGCACGGCGGCTCTCGGCCAATGCACTGGCGCGGGCGTTGCGTGTGCCATCAGGCCGTATCGTCGATATACTAAACGGCAAACGCTCGGTCACGGCTGAGACCGCGCTGCGCCTCGGCCGTTATTTCGGCAACGCTCCGCAATTCTGGATCAACCTGCAGGGTCAGTACGATCTCGCCGTTGCCATGCGCGATGTTGGCCGGCTTGTGGAGCGCGAAGTCCAGACAGCCGCGTGATCGGGCCGCCCTGTCCTACATTCCGGAGAAAACCGCGATCCCGGCTTTGCAGCAGCTCATCGAAAAGTGCTTTGCGGGGGAGCAACCAGTTTTGCCTGCTGTTCCGTACGGCGGCCCGAAATGCACGGAAGCCGCCATTCTTCGAGAGCTGAGGTCATAACTTTAGCGCTCTGTGCGCCTAGGTTTGTTGGCGCCCTCTCAGACGAGCCGGCAACGACGAAGGTGGAAATCGGTCTCGATCTTGGCCGCGCGCAAGGCTGCGACGAGCGCGTCCGAGAAGAACAGCGACGAGTTCAGTTTGGGATCGGACCAAACGTCCGGCGGACCGGACGCGGATGCGGCGGATAAGGCGATGTCGCCGTCCTCCACATCGGACTTAACGTCCCACCGACCCTCCTCGATGTTGAGCCCGACCCCGAACGGCCTGATTTTTGAGCTTTGCTCGGGCAGGGACAATTTTTTTACGCGCCGAGTTTCCAGATATAAACACCGTCATCACGGAGTTCTCAATTGCCGACATCCGGCGCTCATACGGCGAGCTGGGAGAGAATGAAAGGGTCTTCAATACGATCGTCTTGAGCCAACAGCATCGCTTTGGAGAGGATCAGCGACAGCGTCGAGTCGCCTTCCGAAGGGAGAAAATCCAGATCATCCTCGCCGCCTTTGGGCACAATGCACAGGTGCCGGCCGCTTTCCGCGAGTTGGCTCGCGCCCGATCCCAAGTGAATGCGATAGGTCGTGCGCGTCCCGTCAACCATCAACCAGTCGCCGGCGATGTGACAGCGCTCGGCAATGGCGAGCGAGGGCAGCAGCGTCTCCAGGAACGCCTTTCGCAGCGCCTGGGCCTCGCCGCGATCGGCGCTCGCGAAGTTGTCGCGGTAGCGCCCGGCCCCGGGCAGCTCGGAAACCGGCATGGAAGCGCCGGCGCCGCGGTCGGTCCAGAAACGGTCCGCCGCAACGGAGGTCGCGTCGATGGCCGTCTCCAGATCGCACAGCGTCTCGCTGAACGCCATGGCGGGAACCTCGTCGAGCCGCAGGGGCGTGTCGACGACCGCGCCGCTCGTCGCATCGAGCGCGTGAAACACAAGCCGGTCGGTCGTCACGTATTCGTAGTTCAGTGCGCCATACTCTTGTGGCTGGCTGGGCGCGCCGACGCCGGCGAACCAGAGCTCGGCCGCGACCCCAAAGGCCGGCAACACGAGGCGATTCGGCCTGGCGTCCGACCTCTCATCGTAAGCGACGCGGCTGGCCGCGCTCCAGCCGCGCTTGCGCAGGATCGCGATGAGCGGCGGCTGATGCAGGATATGACCGGCGAAGCGATTGGAATAGGTTCGCGTCTCCCGCTCGGCGTCCGTGACCACATAGCTGGCGCGCCATGCCTGCGCGAAGGGCTGGCGGATTCCGCCGGCCTTCAGCCGCTCACGCCAAGCCGTTACGGTGGCCGGGCGCCCGGTCAGGGGATGCCATAGACGCACGCGCGTCTCCGGCTCCGGAAGCGCGACCATATCGCCGTTCGAAAGCTGGATCATCCCGTCGGCACGCGGAATTCCTTCGAGCGTCCCCGCCCCGGTCTCGAACCGCCAGACCAGCCGGCGCGTCAGCGTCGCGGCGAGGCCGTTGTCGAGAAAGCGCTCGCGCCAGTCGCCGAGGCGCCAGCATCGGTCGCGCCGCCAGGACGATTGCAACCGCGCCCGCGCCTCGGGCAGCAGCAGCACGATGTCGGCTTTGGCCTCGACGAGCTCCTCGGCAAGCGCCTTGGCGCTGTCGTCGGCAAGCGCGGCTTTCGGGATTCCGCG
This sequence comes from uncultured Alphaproteobacteria bacterium, assembly GCA_963755055.1. Classification (GTDB taxonomy): domain Bacteria; phylum Pseudomonadota; class Alphaproteobacteria; order Rhizobiales; family Xanthobacteraceae; genus AP-16. Next base: position 516,502 of record CAVWIS010000034.1, read on the forward strand.
CTTGCGCCGCGCCTTCAGGTCGGATGTGTCGAGGCTTGTCAGCGTCGCCTTGCGCGAGGAGACCACCGTCAGCGTCACCGCATGCGTTCCCAGCATCTCGGTGCGCGTTCCGTCCGGCCCGACGCCGTAATCGGGCGTCGCCAGATCCCGCATGTCGTCGAGGCCGAGTCCCACCTTGGCGCCCGCGCCCTCGAGCGCCGCATCGACGAGCTTGGCGACCGACTTGTCGCGGACCGCCCGGCGCAGCCGGGCAAGCGCATAAGCCGCTTCGAGGGTTCCGATCTGGCCGAGCGACCACAGCACGGCGTTGCCGGCGGCCTGGGAGCGGAAATCGCCGAACTTCTTGAAGTAGAGTTCGCGTCCCGCCGCCTCCAGCACGGCCGGAACACGTCGATCCGCGATGCGCGACAATGCCCAGACGACGCCGCGCGCGATGGCGACGTTCGGCTCCGACATCGGCCGGCGCAGCTGATGCTCGGCCTTGCCCCGGGCGCAATCGGTCTGCCACGTCGAACGATGCGGGCCGACGTGACATCCGCCTTCCGCGACATGGTGCAAAGCCAGGCGACGCAGCGCATGCGTTCGGCTGCGCTGGCGCGAGGTGTCATCGAAGCGGCGGCGAAGAATTGAAAGGGTGTTGAACGCCATGTAGGCTTCCCCGGCGTACTCCCAATCGACCCTGTCGAGCGAGTGGTCCTGCAGATGATCGAGCCAGCGAATGAACCCGCCGAGCACCCTGTCGGCGCCGAGGCGCGCGATATGGTCGTCGGTCGTCTTCAGCCATTTGGCCGAGGGCCTGGTCGCATCGAGACTGACGAGATGATCGAGCAACCGCCCGTCAGGGTCGGCGCCCTCGAAGGTCAAGGCGGCGATGTCAGGCACGCCTGTGCCGTCGAACGTGAACGGCGCGGGGTTCGTCTCGCCGACGGCGAAGCGCCGGAACCCTTCCAACTCGTCGTCGGTATAGGGCCGGAAGGCCGGATCGGCGATCCTCTGCAGCCCCTCGGACGTGCGTAGCGCGGCAAAGCCCGGCTGATTCTTGGCTTCCGGCGGCGGCCTTTCGCCTTCGCGCGTCCACCAGGGCCAGCTCATCTCGCCGTCCGAGACGTCGAAGGTCGCGCGAAACCTCGCCGGATCGCTCAACCAGCTCTGCGAGGCGAAGTTCTCGGCGAAGGCGCGTTTGACGTCGTCCACGAGCGCGCTAACCTCGCGATGGAAGTCGAGATAGAGCGCCCAGTGCGCAGGGTCGAGGTCTTGGTTGCCCCACATCGCGGCTCGAGCCGGCGCGAGCAGGCTCATGCGCCGGAAGAACGTATCCTGGCGGCCGTAACCGGAAATATCGAGCAGAGCTCGCGCGCCCGGCTCGAGCGTCCGCCCCTTCTCCAACAGCGCGTCGCGTGATTCTGCGCTGACGCCGTGATAACGGTCGAAGACGACAAGCGCGTCGCGTCGCGCGGCGCCCGGCAGCTCCATGCCCTTGGCGGCGGCCTGGGCGATCGCCCTGACGGCGCCCAGCGCTTTCCCCGCGTAGTCGCGGCCGACGACGCTCGCCAGATTGTAGCCCTGCGGACAATGATGGGCGAGCCAATCGAGCGTCCGCGTCGCCAATTCGGCGTCAACAGGAAAGCCCGTCTCGCACAGGGCCATCATGACGCCTTCACAAAACTTCTCGAAACGTTGAGCGTCGCCTTCGGGTCCGTCAACTACGGAGCCGCTGGAGTAGATTTCAAGCTCGCCGTCCCAGCCAAGATAGGTCTTGAGCGCGAGAAGATGCTTGAACAACGATGCGCGGCGGTCGGCGGGCAGCGCGCGGATCGCCGCGCGGCATTCCTTGGCCTCGTCGTTCGAAATCCATCTCACGCAAAGTCGATAGCGACTTTGCCGAGGCTCCGCCAAATCGAACAGCGAGTTGATGTCAGCGACGCTTTGACAATCAGCTCCGGGCATGACGCGAGCGAGGTTGCGCTTCGACGCCAGGATTTCCTCTGCGTTCTTCTCCCGCGAGGCGAAGCTTCCGAGCATCGAGGCGAGCCCCTCTTGCAATGCGGTCCGCAATTCGGCTGCGGTGTTCGATCGCTGGTCGGACATGCAATCTCCTTTGGCCGGCGGACCGCCGGGGCGCCTGCGCATCTTGAAATCGACGACGCCATCATCCGCCTTTGAGCGCCGTCAGGCGCAAGAACACGACGGAGCTTGCCGGCGTCAGCGGGAACGGCGCGTCGAGATCGACGATCTGCCGGCGGTCGACGAGCAGAAAGAAGCGATTGATCGAAAACGCGCGCAACACGGTCTCGATCGCTTCGTCTGGCGTCATCGCGCGCGTGCTCGCGCTCAGCGTCATCAACGCAGCGGGCAGTTCGCCGCCGCGCGCGTCGAAACGTTCGAGCTCGCGGCGCACTCTCTCTGCGATGAGCAGCCGCGCCGTGATCGGAACCCCTTCGGACCAACTGAGCGACCCGACGGCGAGCGGAGGCCGCGCTCCGGCCTGATCGCAATAGTCAACCTCGAACATCGGCCTCCCCACGACAAGGATACTCGGTGATTTTTCAGGCCCGACCGATAAGATGGCGTTACGACAAGTGGAGCTGCGTGCTGTTGCTTAACAATTGCTTGCCCTGCGCTGCGAAAAACGGGAAATGCTCACTCAACCCCCTGTTGAGACCGCGCCATAGTCAGCTTCCGGCGCATTCCGGCCGTTGGCGCTCCTGCGCCGGGCCGACGGCGGTATCTCATCTGCATGTTAACGAACCGCTTTCCCTCAGCGCACCAGGGAATAGGCAATAGGCACCTTTCACCAATGGAGAGAGACAGTCCGTCCGTCTCAGAGCTGCCGGCAGCGAGCTCGGCGCCGCTTAATTGTCTCTTAGCCGTCGCGATGGAATATCGCGACGTCCGTCCTTATGTGTCGTCCGCCACCCGCTTGGAGGGATACCAGTGCCGATCTTTGGTGGGAAGAAAGCCCCTTCGCCATCTCCGTCAACGTCCGGTCCGGAACGCGGCGATCCTGGCCATGATGCCGTCCTGAGACGTCTCCGCGCGCTGGACGCGACCGACCCGGAGCAGCGGCTGCAGGTCGGCGGCATGGTGGTGTTCGATCTGGTCTACCGGTCGCGACGGCCGAGAAAGGTGCACGCATCGAGGACGTTTTGGCGATCCTCGGTTCGGTAGGCGGCTATTCCTGTATCGTCGGCGTTCTCGACGGCTTCGCCCGTGGCGGCGCCATGCCGACCGGGCATCAGTTGGTGGTGATGAGCGGCACCGACGGCAACCGATACTATTTCGGCGACCTTCCGAACCAGGCTCTTTTCGAAAGCCACCTGTCGCTGCTCAGCCTGACGCTGGGGGCCGCGCAGTCGCACGGCGGTCAAGTGTCTCTCGACAAGGTTCATGACGTCATGCGCCACGTAGTCGAAACGGTCGGCCGGGGTGGCTTCGGCACGCCGCGCATCGCCGAGCCCCATCGGCCCGGTGACCTGCCGTTCAACTATATCAAGTTCCTTGCCCCGAAGATATTCGACGCCCTCGACCTCTACGAGGTTCCGACGGACAAGCGGGCCAGCGCCATCGGCTTCGCGGTCCAGCGCGCGATCGACGGATCGAAGGACGTCCTCGATCCGACGATAGCCGCTGACATCGTCACGGAATGCGCGGTGCCGGCGGCCAAGCTCGATCCCTCGCGCTTTCACGTGGCGGAAACGGCTCGCTGACGGTTGAGGATGCGGAGGGGTCGCTCGACAATCCGCCCATGGCCACCAACGAGTGCAACCTATCGGTAACCCCTTGGTTGGATAATTGGGCCATGCGTGCATTTCTGAGCAAATGGCTCGGCCGCAGGAACGCTCAAGCCTCGGTCGTCCTGCGACGGCAGGTGCCGATCCGATTCGACGAGCCCGCGCGGTCATGGTTGGGCGGGCTGCCACGGATGCCGGACGACATCCCTTGGCCGCGAACGGACAACGGCGCGCCGTTGCATTTCATCGCCCAGATCGCCTGTGGCGATTTGCCGGAACGGATTTGGAATGGGCGGGGGCCGCGCAATGGCTGGCTTCTGCTTTTCGTCGATGTCTTGCAGATGGAGGACGACAGCGAGGGCGGACTTGTCCAGGTGCTGCATGTTGACCGGCTTGGGTCCGAACGCCAGCCGCCGGAGGACATGCCCACGGTTCGTCACGCCATGGGGGACTATATCGGTCGGTTCGAGCCGGAGATGCGCGAGGGCGTGCCGAAACTCTGGCGACGCTGGCCGGTCGATCTGGTCGTCCAGCAGGTTCCTTCGCCCCCCTCCGGGGATAGCGGAACCGGGTGGGAACCTTTGGAGGTCACGGGCGCCGACCTGTATGGCGCACCTGAGGATGATGAGAACATTGATCGCTTTGCCGAAGCTGAGCTGAGGCCGCTGACCTGGCGTGGCGCGCTTTATCTGATCGAAGCGTTGATGCGGAATTTGTCGAAAGACAGGCGTGAAGGCGGTTCCAGGGGCATTGGGCTTGCGGAGCTACCTGCATGGGAGCCCGGCTGGCTTGCCAGAGCCATTGCCGATCTGAAGGCATCTCACGCGCAAGACGTGGCCAGTTTGACTGAAGTTACGGAGAAATTACGGCAGCCGGAGCTTTCGCCGGAAGAGCGGGCTGAGCTCGAGCATGATCTGCGCGTCAAAAATGCTCGTGTCGGCGAGGCGCATTTGTCCTGGGTCGAGATACAGAGATCCGAGCTGGAGCGCCTGCGCAGGCATATCCTGACGCAGGATCTCGATGCCCTCATTGGCGACGAGAATTGGGCTGCGATGAAAGCAAAGATGATCGCCGCAGAAGCAGTATTCTGGAAATCGTCCGCTGGCGGCAACGAGCTGTACAAGGTCCGGGAGGCCATGTTTGATTTGTCGAATCACGGCCTGAAGTTGGCGCTGCGGGAGGATCTTTTGGATCTCTACAGTCGCAGCGTGGCGGCGCAGGCATCGATCCCTCCAGCATTGCGAGCGGAGCTGGAACCGAAGCTGCGGCATATCAGCCGAAGCAGCACTCCGCACCGCATGGGCGGCCCCCGCGACGTGATGCAGGGGTGGGCAGATCCGGATGACGACGATCTGTTGTTTCAGATCGGTTCCGACGGCGCGATGGGATGGATGTGGGGGGACTTGGGTGCCCTGTTCGTCTACTTGCGCCCCTCCGACCTGAGAGCGCGGCGGTTCAAGCGGGTCGAAGCTTCGATCGGCGGCCACTGACCTCGGCGTCAGACATGGGGTGCCCGACCGCGTAGTCGAACCCATTGATGGGATCAATTTTGATCTCTTGGACGGTCCGTATCTTTTCGACACCGAGCCGGGCTTCATAGCGTCCTATTCGATCACCTCGTCGGCGCTGACGAGCCGTGCTGGTGACGTGATCAGGCGCCGCAGACGCTTATTTTTCCCGCGCGTGCCGGTCGAGCACGCTCAGCACGGCGAGCGTCATGGCCTCAACCCCGGTCTTGATGGTCGGCTTCGGCACCGGCGCGAACAAGGGCGAGTGGTTGCCCGGCAGCTGCGGACCTTCGCCCTCGCGGGCGGCAGCGACGCGCTCCGGCTCGTAGACGCCGATTCTGAAGAACATCGAGGGCACGCCGGCGTTGATGAACTCCGAATAATCTTCGCTGGGCGTGACCGGCGGCGATGGCCTGAGCTTGTCGCCGAACGCCGCTTTCAGCACTTTTTCCGCCGTGGCAACCACGCCGGGATCATTGATCACGGCCTTGGTGCCCTCGGTGATCTTGATCTCCGGCTCCGGCGCATTCGACATGGCGGCGACCGCCTTCGCTGTCCGCTCGATACCTGCGAGCATCTTGGCGCGCACCTCCGGCTTGAAGCTGCGGATGGTGCCTGCCAGCACCACATCGTCGGGAATGATGATTGGCGCGGTGCCGCCGTGGATCGCACCGATGCTGACAACGCCAAATTCGGTCGGGTCCTTTTCGCGGCTGACCACGCTCTGAACATCGACGACAAAGCGCGCGGCCATCATCACAGGGTCGATGGTTGCCTGAGGCACCGCGCCGTGACCCCCGCGGCCGCGGAATTTGATGTAGAGGCCGTCGGCGTTCGAGGAGGCGATCCCGACGCAATAGAGCACGGTGCCATGGGCGAAGGCGCCATTTGCGTGCAAAGCAAAGCCGAAATCGGGCTTCGGAAATCGCGTGAACAGGCCGTCCGCCAGCATGGCCTTGGCGCCCGACGCGATTTCTTCGGCCGGCTGGGCGATGAACATCAGCGTGCCGTGCCACTGGTCTTTCAGGCCAACCAGCGTCCTGGCCGTTCCCACCCAGCTCGCCATGTGAATGTCGTGGCCGCAACTGTGGGCCACGAATGTTTCACGTCCTTGCCAGATGGCCTTGTCATGGCTCGCGTAAGCAAGGCCGGTTTTCTCTTCCATCGGCAGCGCATCGAGTTCGGTGCGCACCATAACGGTGGGGCCGTCGCCATTTTTGTAGATCGCAACCAGCCCGGTCTTGCCGACGTGCTCCGTCACCTCGAAGCCCAGCGCCCGCATTTCGGCGGCCAACCTGGCTGCCGTCTTCTCCTCCTGAAAAGCGATTTCGGGGTGGGCGTGGATGTCCTTGTACAGCGCGTCGAGTTTTGCATAGTCGCTCTCGACCGATCTCTCGATGGCGCTCTTCAGGCTGACGACGTCAAGTTCAGCACCGGCCTGGTGCGGCAGTGAAGTGGACAGCGCAGCGGACGCAAGCAGCGTTGCGAGAAATCTGGTCATGGCAAATCGCTCCAACCTGAACCCAGGTATTGGCAGCCTGGAGGCTTGGGATCTCGCTGGCTCTGGCGAAGATTACCATATCTCCTCCTGGCGTAAAGCTGGACCCGGATGCTTGTCGCCCCGACCTGATGTCTCCTGAGGGTCAAAGGACTAAACCGCTCGTGCGGTATGGCGCTGCGGCAGGGGGCGCGGGCGCGCCCAGCGCGGTAGCGGATGGAAGCGTCCTCTCTTGAGATTGAGGGTTCGCAACCTCACTCAAGACAGGAGCCCCCATGACCAACGAGGTCATCAGCCGGTCCCGTCGACGCATGATCGAAGACAGGTCGATTACGCAATCACACCACGACCGGGCACGGCTACATCGGGACCGTCGAACCAAACCTGTTCATGGGAGATGCACTGATCATCTTGACGAGCAGTTCGAAACGGTCTCGGCTGGGTGGCGTCGGAGTTTTTCAAGTTCTCAACGATCGGTTCGTCCCATGAGGCTCAAAGGTCCTCGTGACGTTGATCACATAAAAGTTGTCGAGTGTGCTCTTTTTGCCACGGCTAACTCATTGAAATCAAAGGCGCGGGAAAAGTTACTTTCCCCATTTAGCAACATTCGTGCCGTCACGTCCAAGTTGTGCAGGGGCCCGACGCCGACATCCGGTGAAAATCACCTGGCCTGGAAACTACGCGCGGCGCTCAAATCTCCATAGAGCATTCGATAGAGCACGCGGCACAGCCTACGTGCCCCATCCCGCGGTTTCCTCCTTTGACCCCAAGCGGTCATCCAGGATTTAAAATCCCCGCGCCATAATTCTGCGTTGATCTAAGGTATTGTTCCGCCTTCGACGGCAATATGCGGGCCGTTTCGCGCCGTCGGGACTGGGCAACAGGGAGGGCGACATGGGCAGATTTACGGTGGCATTGATACTGGGCCTGATGCTCGGTCCGGCGTTGGCGGCTCCAGTTGCCGCGCAGAATATATCGCAGGCGATCACCGAGCAGGAGGCGCACGCTATCGGCGTCGACGCCTACGTCTATTTTTATTCACTTGTGACCATGGACATATCCCGCAAGCAATTCACAAATATCGAACCAGGCAAGGAGTTCGGGAAAGGCCCGATGAATATGTTCGTCAGCGTTCCAGAGTATCCGCCAGCGGACTTCAAAGGCGTCGTGCGATCCAATTTCGACACGCTGTATTCGATTGTATGGCTCGATTTGACGAAGGAACCGATGGTTATCTCGGCCCCGGACACCGGCGGCCGCTACTATCTCCTGCCGATGCTCGACATGTGGACCGATGTGTTCGCCTCGCCGGGCTGGCGCACGACCGGCACGCAAGCCGGAAACTATTTGGTGACGCCGCCCGGATGGAACGGGACCGGGAGCGGTTCATCGATGAATCAAGCTGGAGATGACGCGAATTGGCGCACCGACGCCCTACGTCTGGGTTATCGGCCGAACCAAAACGGATGGGCCCGCGGACTATGATGCAGTTCACAAGATCCAGGCCGGGTACAAGGCGACGCCGCTGTCGGAATTAGGCAAAACGCCCAGGCCTCCCGAAGTGAAGATCGATACGAGCATCGATATGAAGACGCCTCCCAAGGTTCAGGTCGATACCATGCCTGCCGGAAAGTATTTCGCCTACGCCGCCGAGCTGCTCAAAATGCATCCTCCACACATCACCGATGAGCCGATTGTTGCGCAGATGAAGCGCATCGGGATCGAGCCGGGCAGGAGCTTCGATATCGAGAAGGTGCCCCCCGCCGTAAGGAAGGGGCTCGAAGCGGCGCCTGAGGCCGGGCAGAAGTTGATGGAATGGAAGGTGCCGACCCTTGCTCGAGTCGCGAACCATTGGTCGATGAACACTGATACGATGGGTGTGTATGGAAACTATTATCTCAAGCGCGCAATTGTCTCCCAGCTCGGCCTCGGTGCGAACCTGCCCGAAGACGCGATCTACCCGCTCAATCTTGGTGACGAAGCGGGTCGTCCTTTGGACGGCGCGAACAAATACGTTATCCACTTTGACAAAGAGGCCATGCCACCCGTGCAAGCCTTCTGGTCGATCACGCTCTACGATTCGGATGGCTTTCAAGTTGGAAACAGCCTCAATCGCTTCGCGGTGAGCAGCTGGATGCCTTTCAAATACAATGCCGACGGCTCCCTCGACCTTTACTTCCAGAATGGAAGCCCTGGCAAGGACAAGGAAGCGAACTGGCTACCTGCGCCGAAGGGGCCCTTCAATCTTACTATGCGTCTCTACAGTCCGAAATCCGAGGCGCTGACCGGCAGATGGAATCCGCCACCCATTGCCAGAATGCAGGCACTACCGAGTTTGACGGTGCAGTGAATATCCTATTCAATCTTCAACGCCGATGCATCGAGCGTAGGTGCTGATGCTTCTCGTCCGCTCTTGGCACAAGGCCGACCCACCCGGTTGGCCCGGCACGGGTCCGGTCACTGGGGTCCATCGGCCCCGTGCGACGCAGGCCGTCGTCGTGGCCGGCGGTCCCGCTTGACCCAACGCGGACATAGGCGATCCGGCCCGGCTACTCTACTACATTGCAATCCTCTTTGGTCGAACGCGCATCGGGGATTGACAACGGCCGCGGCGATGGCGCAGATTTCCAGCGGGTGGATACGACCCGCTGCTTGCGCTCCCATTGGGGCATGGTGAACGTATCGAGCCGCTCCAGGCTTCCTTTGCCCGAGCGAACGCGTCAGCAACGCAAGCGCCTGGCCTCTCTCATTCGCTCATGCAGAGGAACCACCCATGCGCGATTTTCGCGATGCGAAGGCTATGGCGCAAACGCTGCGCGAAGCCCTCAAGACCAAATCCGTATCCCTGACCCACAGCGAGAGTTTGGAGCTTGTCGCCAAGATGCTCGGCTTTCATGAGTGGAACGAGCTGAGCGCAAAAATCCAGTCCGAGAACCCGCCACCCGTCGGCAAGCCGTTGACGATCATCCCGGCAAGCGATGCGCCCCTGATGGTTCGCGCCGATCTGCCTGTCGTGCCGATGCGCGATATCGTGCTCTTGCCGCAGATGATCGTGCCGCTTTTCGTCGGCCGCGACGCGACCATACGCGCGCTCGAACGTGCAATGGCAGAGGACAGGCGCATCCTCGCGGTGGCGCAGCGGCGCGCCGAGGACGACCTTCCCACCCCGAGTGCCCTTTATGGCGTCGGCACCATCGCAAGCGTGATCGATCTCGTGAAACTCGGCGACGGGACGCTCAAAGTCCTGGCAAAGTGCCTCAAACGTGCGGCGATCGTGCAATGGTCGGAGGGTCCGTTCCTCGCAGCCGCAGTCGGCTCGGTTGAGGAAACGCGTGGCAACGACGAGGAGGCTTTGGCGCTCGCGCGCGCGGTGCGGGAGGAGCTCATGGCCCATCGCAAGATCGGTATTCTCTCCTCACTCCACGACCACCTGTGGGACATCGAGGAACCGGGGCTGCTTGCCGACGCCGTTGCGGCGCACCTGAGGGGCAAAATCGAGCAGAAGCAGGAAATCCTGGAGGCCGCCGACGTGATCACGCGGCTGCAAAAGGTCCTCGCTCTCATGCAGACCGATCAGCAAGCGGCCTAGCGTGTCGCCGATCCTGGGGTGAGCACGTGAGCTGCGCAGCCACGGCCTGGTTGTCGCGCGCGGAGATGCAGAAAATCCTTGTGGCTGAATAGTCAGCTGCCATGTCCGCTGCTGGCACACAGCAGCCCTGCCATCCTTGCGCCGTGGCGGGTCTGCTTTCTGACCATTCCTGCCGTCGGCAGCGTCAGGCGGGCAGGGTCGGTGGGGCCGCCCTTGACCCGAAAGAGACATTGGGCGCGAGGGCCGGCCATGCCGTCCCGGCTCTTACGGTTCACTCCGGCCGGGAATGCCGTGACCCGCCAGGATCGGGCTTGGATCGCCCTTGATTTGGCGTTTCGGCTTCTCGGCGTCGCGATTTTTGGCGTCGTGGCCCGGCGAGGCCGACTGTGCCCCGCAACGTGGGCCTTGTTTCACGGCCAACCTGCCTCACATCTGCCGTACGGACCTTGTAGATGAAGCTCGAATTGCGCGCGATCACGAAGAGCCACTTGATCCGCGACAAGCCCGTGACGATGTCATCAACCACACCGTCGGCGAAGTAGTCCTGCTCCGGGTCTCCGCTCATATTCTGGAATGGCAGCACGGCGATGGATGGCTTATCGGGCAGCGGAAGACTTTGGGGAATGTGAGGCTCGCGGGCGCGAGAGCAACGATGGCGGCGAGACAGTACAGATCGCGCATTCATCTGCTTGCCGCCAAGGAGGCACCGCTTGTTGTCATCCTCCAGCGCAAGCGCGCCAAGCTGTTCCACGTGATCACGGTGAATGCCGAGACGCATCGAGTTCGAGGAAGGGTCGTGGTTTCGCGGCAAGCTCTACCCGAAGCGCTGCGACGTCTCGTTCGACGGGAAATTCATGATCTATCTGGCGATGGGATCCGGCGGCAATACCTGGAACGGCGTGTGCCGCCTGCCCTGGCTGACGACGCTGGCGGACGTGGAAAATACCGGGACATGGTATGGCGGAGGCTATTTTGCCGGCAGGCGGCTCTTGCGGACGAATGGAGAATGGCCGCCGGGACACGGCACGCCAAATATTCCATTCAAGCTCGAGCCTTACCGATCGCGCCATGGCGGCGAGGATCTTGGCGTGCTCTACGAACGGTTCGCGCGCGATGGCTTTGCGCGTCTCGGCGAGAACTGGGGCGAGCGCAAGCAGCTCGGCACACGTCAGTACCAGGTTGCCTGCAATGGCGATGACGGCTGGGGCTCACGACCTTCACGCCGGCATCCGGAGCTCGCAGTGCGCTTCATCGGCTATCTGGAGCATGGCTACACATTTGCTTTTTCGCTCGAGGACTACCCGGATCTGCTCAAGGGCGCGACCTGGGCAACCTGGGATTCGAAGGGCAATCTGTGGGTCGCCCGCCCCGGTGTTGTCGAGCAGTTCACGCTCAAGGATCTGCGCAGCGGGGCGCCGTCGTTTTCCCTCGATGTCGATCGCCTCGAGCCGCCGGAGGCCTGACCGCTGCTTGTCGGCTCGAGGGTGATCAGCTTTGCTCGAACTGTTCCGCCGCAATTGCCACGCGCTCGAATTCGTTTGTGTTGGCCTCCTAATCCAGGCGATAAAGGCGTTTGCTAAGACGAGCGCGAGGGAGCCCGATAGCAAGGAAGGCGCCGTTTCCGGTGTCGGATCAATTTCGAATGGACAGTGCTTCCGGCCTACCGACCGGAAAGGGTACCTGGGAGCGCGACAGGCTCGTCGCACTGGCGGCCCGCTATGCGATACCAGCGATCTACGCGGATCGGGAGACCGTTATTGAAGCCAGCGGTCTCATCAGCTACGGAGCGAGCCGA
>CAVWIS010000035.1:0-200611 GCA_963755055.1 uncultured Alphaproteobacteria bacterium
GGTCCTTTAGCCTTTCCGTTCGCGTCTGCGGTTTCTATGTGTTGGCCCAGTCAGACGCAGCGCCAACCGTCGCGCTCAGGAGAAGCCTATGAAATCTCCGGTTGTCAAACGTTCAGTGGTAATAAAGAACCGTAAGACTAGCGTCAGCCTTGAGGACGCATTCTGGAAGGGCATTAAATCAATCTCAGCAGCGCGCAGTATCACGGTCTCCGAACTTGTCGCCGAGGTGAACGGCGAGCGGCGTCACGGCAACCTGTCGTCGGCCCTCCGGCTGTTCGTCTTGCAGCATTATCGCGACCAGGCATCTGATAAGCTAGCGGCCAGAGCGAGCCGTAAAGAGGCCGGCAAACCGAGCCGTCGGAATCCAGTAGCGAAGGCTAATATGAGTAAAAATTAATTTTATCAAGGTGATGAGCTGCACGCTTTGATCCATGTCAATCGGTCAGCGCGGCAATTTCACCGGCCCGCAGCCCGGCTTTGACCCACGCCAAGACCAGTGCTCTTCGTCCTATGCCCGCAGCTTGGGGTCGAACCACTCTTCTGCTGCATCCGGCAAGCAAGCCATCTGCCTTCCCCTTCCAGGACTGCGACGTCCAGATATGTATCAAGTCATCTCAGGTCTGCCACAAACGCGGCCGAGCATTTGATTGCTGGGAAGGGTATTCGTCCGTCCTGCTCCCAGTCGGAGCGGTCCCGGTCGATCCTGGCTTGCCCCCGTGGATGGTGATCGGGACCGTTTCTGGCGGTGACGCAACTCTCACTATTGGACCGGACATGTTCTTTTTTGTGGCAATGACTTCTGTGCTGGCGGCCTTGGGCTTTAGCGCCAGTCTCTTCCAAAATCGCGATCATCCTTGGGCTGATCAGGTTTGTGGTATTGCACACGTTTGTGCTCGTCGCCAGAGTGGTTCGCTTACGCGGCTGTGGGTGTCTTTGTGCTCTACCTGTTCCAGTTATCGCGTCGGGCAAGCTAATCTAGGACGCAAACGATTTCCTGGACAACCGTGCGACCTCCTCTAAGGGAGCCGGATGCGCGCGCGATGCTTGGAGGCGTTCCGCGTCGTATCTGCAAGCCTGTGGCTGTTGATGCGGAGCGGGCCTTTGCATTACCCGCCTCGCTCTGAGGCTGGGAACTAGCGGACTCGGCTGTTATCGTGCGTGGCTCTAATCGGTTGGGGACCGCGGCGGTTGCTAATGGCCTGGGGGCCTCATGAACCCATGCTCATCAGCGCCGCCAGTACCGCGCGGCCCTCGTGTGTAAGCCGATAGTCCATTCCGCGCTGGCGTTCGACCAGTCCGCGGATCATCATGCTCTGGGCGGTCGCAGGGTTACACCCGCCTTTACCCAATCCGTGCCGGAGCCAAGGCAAAGCAATAGGACACGCTCCCGCGTCGAGAGCCCAGCGGAATCGCCTCCGGCCTCGGGTGCTTGGTTGTCATGACGGGAGCTCAGCGGCAGAGCATGGCCCAGAGATGGGGTGTTCCCGCGGCTTGCGAGTGGCAATACGGCCTGGGCGGCCCCGCAAGAGCCTGGTAGCGGTCTGAGCGCCCAAACCGGCGTGAACGGGGCGCCAATGGTTCCTAGCACGTGGAGAGATTTTGAGCAGCATCTCCGAGTTCGACCGGCTCCGCACTTGCGCGCAACGAGGGGGGACAGGACCGGATGGTCGCGCCCTTCGGGTCTCACGCCGGGTGCCATCGGCCGCAGTTGCAAAGAGTTGGACCCCGACCTGGGGGTTCAGGCCGGGGTCCGCGCGCCAGTTCACTAGGGGGATGGGGGGGGCGTGAGCTGGCTCGTTTAGGGATTCTATTAGGCAAGCAGGACAAACACAGCAGCGAGCGAAATGCCCAAAAAGAACAGCGTCCAGTCGGCGGGATCTAACCAAAGCAATCGACGATTGCTGAAATGATATTCCATGATGACGTCCCCTGCGAGCATGTCCGTTTCTAAGAGGCACGCCGCTCAAAACGGATCTTTGCCATGTTGAACGGAAGGCTAGTCGCGTTCTGCTACAGCGAGATGTCGTCGTTGAAATATTGTTTCGAGGATGTGCCGTGCAGACCATCCTCGGCGAGAACGCCGGGGCCGGCACGTCGTCCGAGTAGGCCTCGACGTCGAGCACAGCGCTCCGATGGCAGGCCTGGCAATACACCCAAAGCGAGCGCACGCCTTTGGCGCGCACGTTGCCAAGCGTCATCGGCGCGAGGGGCTTTTCCTTGAGTATGCCAACGGATTCCTGACTACCGTACCGTGGGCAGGGTTGCCAACCGCGTTCTCGGCCGAAGGACGTCTCGGAGCGCGGCCGCTTCATCTGGCCATTACCGGCCGACGGCACGGTGGTGGATCACGCCGGGCGCAGCTCGGCTACCTGCTCGAAGGCGTCGACTGGCGGTTGCCGCAACCTGGCGGCCCGTAAGCGGCAAGTGTCATGTTTTGTGACCGCCGTCACTGTAGACAAGGGTGATCGCTGGCAGGCTTCGGCCCCAGGCGCGGGAAGTGCCCGCCGACTCTGGAGAACTCCAATGACCACGATGGAAAACCGAGCCGAGATCCGCCTGCTCGACGACGCCGAACTCGATACCGCCTGCGGCGGCTCCATCGTGGATACGGTGGTGCAAGTCATGGCTGATGTCGTCAACGCGATTGGAAGCCTAGTGGGCCATCGGGAAACGGCAAAGGGTATGATTTAGTCGATAGGCAGGTGAACGAGTTGGCGACAGCGTGGCGGCCTGATGCTTGGGTCGCACGCAGTCTCCCCCGGCCACGCGTCGGGCGTCCCGCGCGTCAAGAAAACTTCTGACCACCCTTTGCGACGTGACACCCCTCAGTGCCGCAGGAGATGCCGCCAGGGAAAAACGGGCGGCCAAAAACATTGGGTTCCCTCCGAGGAAATTTGGGTGCCGTCGCGCGGACTCGGCTCTTCTTCATGTGGAACTGGGGGTTACCTGCGTGGAACGATCCATCCAATCTAGGGGAAGGCGGGGGTCGGCAAGAGACGTTGGTACGGACGGGAATTCGGGCTGGGACCATCCCCCCGTCTTTTTAGGCACGCGAGCCTCGGTGCTCTTCGGCGTGACACAACCGAAAGGTGGTAGACGCGCCCTTTAGTTGCAGCAACCTTGTCTTGGTCCGCACGTATTTCTCGCCTAAGCTGTGATCCGTAATTTTCAGCTTCTGGATCTTATCATGGCAGGTACAAGCAGGACTCCCGATGCCACCGATCATGCGGTCGGCCGGAAAATACGTTCTCAGCGCATCTTGCTCGGGCTCTCTCAGACGGAATTGGGCCTTAAGCTTGGCATAACGTTCCAACAGATCCAGAAATATGAAAGAGGTACAAGCCGACTTAGCGTGGGACGGCTGAAACGGATCGCTGACATCTTTGATGTGCCGATTTCCTTTTTCTTTGACGGAGCTACAGGAAAAGGACTGCTCGTGGAACACATCAATGAGGGGCTGCGTTTCCTGGAAACGGCGACATCCGTTCGGCTCGTCCGGGCATTTTCTGAAATCAGCGGCCAGCACATTCGGAACTGTATTGTGGATTTGGTCGAGGGAATTGCCAGCAGTCAGTCCGGTCGTCGGAAATAGTTAGCAGGCCACCGATGCTTTTGATGGGTGGTTCACGTCTTTAATTCCGTCAGGCTCACCGATTTCCGAGGCACCTGACGGAGAATGAGGTGGAGCGTCCCGCTCCATGGGTCGGTGCCGGGGGAGAGAGCGCAAATGACTGTTCTGTCGCTGCTCGGCATGGCGGTCGCAGGCCTTGTTGGCGGCGCCATATTCACGGTAACCGTCGTCTTCGTCGGCATCAAGTTGAACCTCAAGGGGATAGGTACCGCCACCGCCGGTCTGCGCCGGGATGCGCAGTTCTATCGATCCTGGGCCCTATTGGGCGGCGTCCTCGGGGGCCTATGGCTGACGGCCATCCCGATCCTCGACGCATCGGACATCAAGGATCCCTGGTACGGACTGATCATGATCGGCATCGGGCTGGCGGTGTTCCTCCCGATGATCCGATTTATTCGGCGGCAGCGTGAGGGCAGTCCCCATGCCGAATAAGAATTACCGGTGCGTGATTGCGGTAGCCTTGCCTACTTCTTGATGGCAGGACAGGTGCTTTGGCTGAAAGGTTTGAAGGCCTCGTTGCCGGGAGGTTTTGTAATAGTCCCACTCCCATTTCCCTTGGGGGCCGCGCCACCGGAGCTCGGTTTCGACACTGGAGCAGACGGCGTGTCAGACGGCAGTTCAGCAAGGAAGAGAGAGGAGATTGCAAAAAAAGGGCCGTGCCAGTGCCGCATTGATCAGGATCAATTTGTGGACGGAAATTCGTCGATTCCGTGTCGGACACGAACGGAGTGGCAGCATTTGAACCTGCGAACGCCGCGTCCGAACGGGGACCGCTGCCGGACAGTGGTCAAGGCAGGGGCCTTGTTAGAGTTGACAGCCTGGGCAATCCGGACCAGGTATGAGCGACCCGGTTCCGATCCTGTCACGGGTTTTGGTAAATGGGTCGAGGAGAGCCGTGGTCCTCTAACAAGGGAGAATCTGGTGATGGCAAAGAAAGCAATGCGTATGCAATGGACGAAGGAACATGAGCGCGATCTCAAGGCGCACTCGAAGAGCAAAACGCCTGTAGCCAAGATCGCCAAGGCGATGAAGCGGACCGAGGGAGCCATCCGGCAAAAGGCCATGGGACTCGGCATTCCAGTAGGTCACAAGCGCTGACCTGCGCGGGTCTTTTTGGGCGCTTGCTAAGGTGAGGCGCGATCCACTGCGGCGGTCCGGGCCGTATGCAGGCTCGCGATTACCCTCAGTCCTCGCCTCGGCAGGGCCTTCTCTCAGTCAGTTTGCCAGGTCCGCTTTAAACCTGCCGACGTCCGCGCCGTGATTTCGGCATTTTTGAAGCACGAGCTGCTGCTGATCGGCACGAGAGGCGACGTCCCCGCGCGCGCCCGGACCTAACGGGACTCGATGTCTGGGGCATCCGTCCGAGGTCACTCGCAGCCAGGACGAATTGAGCGGCATTTCCCTTCTCTGCCAGATCGAACTGAACGCGCGCAGGCCAATGGACGGCCGGGCCGGGTGGTGGCTCAAAGCCCCGACGGGGGATTCGTGGTGGCCGCCCCGACCGCCTGGAACTGACTCAACGATTCGAGTGGTCCTCGGCATCCATTGGGTGGGTAACCCGTCCACCCAATGGATGTCCTATCCTTCGCGATCAGCCACCAGGAGCGTGAACTGTTCCCCACCGGCCTTGACCTTCGTCGGTCATGGTCCCGCCGTACGGCGCTGAGGACGGGATTTGCAACGTCTTCGGAGCCGCGAGCGCGGCCGAAGCCGAGCTGAGAACGAGCGCTGCAACGAGCGCAAACGTGAGCTTGGTCATATGTGGTCTCCTCTTGGGTGTCGGCGGTCTGGCAGATGCCGGCCGCCTTGTGAGACCCACTATGGCAGTCGGCGTGGGTTTTCGGCGTGAAGGAACTCACATTACCTGGACGGCGCCGCCCTGACAGTCCGAGCCAAGCAGCCGGGGCAGATCGCGAGCCGCGGCGCATCGCCAGCTTGCCAACGAATAGCGGCCGGCCGAGGACATTTCCCGCAAGCGATCACCAAGGCGGCCGAGCAGAGCGATCAAATCGCCGAACGAGGTGTAGTCGTGCAGCAGGGCTCACAGCTCGGAAAGAACCGTCACTTCGATTGTGCGTGATGGAGGCTGCATGACTGATTAAGAAATCAGCCTTTCTTAATCAGTTACTCGGAGGCCGGCGCTTTACCCTGTGGTCATCCGACGACGTAGGCTGTCCAACCGGTCGTGATCCGCTCGTCCGTGTCGTTGACGAAGTCATACGAGCCACCCGCCAGGCGAACAACAAGGAAGCGAAGCGCCTGGCAGAAGCCATAGAGCATGCGAGGCCGTAATCCGGTGGTCTAGGGCCTACCGGGCGACATCGTCGAAATCCGCATTCGCCGGGGCTTCTGTATGTCTAGGCCCGCGCCTGCTGCGGGACGGTGGGAAACATCGAGGATCAGCACCGCTCGCCGGGAGCCGCAACGCGGGCACTTCAGTCATTGCGATCCTGAGGGAGCACGAGGCCGGGGTGAAGGCGGCCGGTCTGTGCCGGAAGCATGGGATCAGCGATGCGACGCTGTACAACTGGGAAGGCCAAGTACGGCTCGAAGTGTCCGATGCCAAGCGTCTGAAGGCGCTGGAGAGCGAGAACGCCAAGCTGAAGAAGCTTCAGCCTGCATGCATCTGCATAGGAATTCATCAACGATTACGGAAAGTGCAGCACCCTTTCTGCGAGTTGCTCCTCCTCAACATTGTTCCCACCGGCCGCGAGGTTCTCGAAGATTTCTCGAAACGCTACTGCGACCTGCCTTAGAACCCTAGCCGCTTCTAAACGAATTCCGTCAGCATTCTCAAAAGCCGCTTCCCAGGCATCATGAGACTGGTCGAAGACAATCGAATGAGAGTAGTCTGGTGTTGGTTCCGTTCTTTGAATGCTCTCGGCCCTCGCAAGGTAGGAATCGTGCAGACTCAACAGCTCCCGTGCTATCTGAGTGGCAATGGGGGAATTGACACGTGCAACCGTAAGCGCGCAGCGGACTGCAAGAAAGATGTTGTGCTCCGCGATGGTAGAAATGAATTGATCTGTATCTTTTGTGATACCACAAGCAGCGATCACAACCTCATCCCATTTGCCCGCCACCGACCCGCCAAAGGCAAAGGGAGCGAATTCATCGGCCCACTTAAAGTGCAGCTCCCCTACTCGGTTACCGAGTCCTACTTGGTTTAGCTTAACTGCGGCAAAGTACTCCTGCATGAGTTGATGAGAGAAACGGATTTCATCCGCATCTGACTTAAGGATCGTCGCGCCCAGGGCCACGTTGATCAGTGCCTGACCGAATCCTACAAACTGGAGTTGGTCAAGTAAGTATGACCGAGGAATGCTCGTTGGACGATCCTCCTCGATCATTGCAAACGCCAGACTTGCCAAGCCAGTCTGCGCTTGGTCATACGGCAGCCAATCCTGCGGCTGGCGATTGAGCTCACGATTCCAAAGCGCGTGAGTTAACTCATAAAACAGTAGTCCTGGGTTAGTGGGAAGGGTCTTCATCGGACTGCGCTCGTACAACACCATAAGACAGGTAAAGAGGAAGGGGTTTCGCGCTATTGAGCGAAGACTACGAGGGTCTCGTTGGCAGCGGTCACCATCTAGGACTTTCTCCAGGAACCCTGGGGCGGCGTCCTGAAGGTAATTAACGGCAAACTGACGCACGCGCGCCTCGTCCATCTCCTGAAGTGTTACGGTATCCAATTGCAAATCAAGGTCATGTCCGTAGTCGCGTGTGCGGCAGGTGGCGACGAGCCGCTTGGGGCCATTGGGAGACTTTATCCATTGTTTTAGTTGCTCAGCCTTTCTCTCTCGATCCTCGCCCATCTCGTTGAGCCCATCGAAGAACAGGATCACCTCTCCGCTTGAAATAGCAGACTTGAGATCTGTTTGAAATGGCCATCGCGACCCTACAAAACTCAATGGATCAGGCTCAGAAACCCATTGCGGCAACGGCAGGAGTAAGGGCAATGGGGCGTGACTCTGCGTCTTGTAGGCGCGCTCTGGCGGCTTCCAACGCCAGGCGCCGCAAAGTGGTTGTCTTCCCTGACCCGGGCTCTCCGAGTAGCACAAACCTTCCCGGAACTGAGATGATTTCCAGGATGTTTGAGAGTCTTCTCCTTTGCGGCTCCTTCCGCACTATAGCCGCTCCGTTAGGCGACGACGAACTCAAGCACTAAGAACTCCTGGTCGAGCCCCCATTTGGCCGCAATAGTCATCCTGTCAATGCGTTCCGCAGCGAGCTCGTGGCCGGTCAGCAAATCGGCAATAAGACCGACATAGCGGCTAACGCCGCCTTTGGCTTCGAGATCGGCGACGAGCGTTATCAGGTACTGCTGCTCAAGATCCGGTCTTTGCCCGACGATATCTGCCACATCTCCTGCCAGGCGTGGCAGAAGCGTGTCGCAGGCGTTCTGGAAGCGACGTTCATCGCTCCAATTCGTGAAATCGACGTATTGAAGCCGCTGAATCTCAAGTGGCCACTGTTCAGCGGACACAGGTTGAATAAGCACGGGGAAAACGGGGCGCCCAAGTTGAGCGACTCGGTGCAATTCCTGCATACCGATCTTTGACTGCACATAGTCTGGTGAAACAACGGCAATCAACGCACGACAATCGTTGAGAGCCTCGGCCAAGGTTTTGGGCCAGTCGTCCCCTGCTCGAATCCCCTCCGGCAGGCAATCAACCCAAGTGTTGACACCGGCGTTACGAAGGGCCGCTGCGAGCTTCAGAGCGAAGGGGCGCTCGAGGCTCCGGTAGCTAAGGAAGATGTGTTTGCCGATTGGCACGCGAGTTTCCTGTATGATCGAGGGAAGACGCCGAACCAATGGTTAGGTTGAGCCACATAAGATGCGGAGCACGAGTTTCGGGCCCGCATAGTGGAGTTGGCGAATATGGGTACAGTAGTCCCTTCCTTCGCGATCAGCCGGCCGAGCTTGGGCTTTCGCTTCCACAGGGGCTCGGTCCGCCAGTCCGCGTTCTTGAGCCCCAAGGTCAGAGCATCAGGCGCCGGGTCGCTTTTGAGTCTTCGACGCCCGCATGCCCTGCGCGACCGCATCCTTTTCGCACATGTACGAACCCTTTTTCGTGGTCCCGTAGCTCCGGTGGCCGGCGAAGTGGTAAATCTTCGAGTCGAGGTTTACCCACACCACTAAGTCAGCAGGGCAATGAGCCTTGGCCTGTGCCTCGGCGGCAAACTGGCCGGCTCCAGTGGGGGCGGTGGCAGCGGTTGGCGCCGGAGCGGCTGCCGGCCTGGATGGGGGTGGTGCAGCAGCCGGCTTTGCCGGGGGCGGCGCTGGCGCAGCAGGTGACGGGGTCGGTGCTGCAGCCGTGCCTGCCCTGCATTGTGCGACGTATGCCTTTTGCGTAATGCCCTTGGCCTGGAAGTCGGCCTTAGCGGCCTGCCACTCCTCCTGGCAGGCCTTGGCGGTCTTCTGCTGGGCGAGCGATGGCGACGAAACGATAAGCATAGCCAACATGGCGGAAAGCAGGGCAAATACGGGCGCTCTCATCGTCGGCCTCCCCAAATTGAATTCTGAAGCCTGCTCCGCTGGCAGGCGGGCTTCAGTATGGGACGCTAACGCCACGGCGACAAGGCGGAGCGCGGAGAGGGTTGGGTTGCCCCCATGAAGGCTATCGGGGCGTCGCGGGAGGGCTGGCTGGATCGGGTCGGCAGCGTCGCCTACCCTGCTACCTGAACCCGGGTAGGTTCCAGACGTCGCCGCTCACGAAGGGTGCCGAAGCATTCACATGCCACCTTCTCGAGACCCCGGATGTCCAGCAGTTCAACGTGGCCTTGATGCTGACGGATCAGCCCTGCCGCTTGCAGGTGGTTTGCAACTTTCGTGACACTGCGTCTGCTCACGCCAAGCATCTGGGACAAAAAGTCGTGTGTGAGTGCAAGGTCGCGCTCTGGAACTCGATCATGCGCTTCTAACAGCCATCGAGCTAAGCGGTCTTCGACCCGATGCAGCGCATTGCAGGCGGCCGTCTGTTGAGCTTGGGCAAGCAGCATGTTTTCGTATCGGATAACTGCGTTCCTGACTGCTTCGCTCTTGCGCATGACCTCTTGGAAGTGTGAAGCCCTGATGGCGACGCCGGTCCCTGGAAGTTGCACGACTGCTCGATATAGGGAGTTCGATCCGTCCAGCGCGGAAAGCGCGCAGACTGCGCCCTCCCGCCCCACTATGCCCGTTTCCGCCGCGGCTCCGGTCTGCATCTCCACGACACCAGGGTTTGGGTTGCCAGGTCGCCGGTGAGAGCCGGTGAAAAGTCGGGCTGTGGGCTAAGGGCCTGTCCATAAATAACTCGGTCAATTCGTCTTTTGGCGAGGATTTTTTCGGTTTGGCGAGATCGTGTAGTTCCAGTCGCCGTGGAACGGATGGCGGGACAGATTGACGGCGGCGATCTGCGCATCGGAAACCTTGACGCCTTTGGGATATTTGTTTTCGTCGAGCTCGGCGCGCACCTTGAGGCCGGCATCTGTTGTCGTCGCGGCGATCAGCTGGACGATCGTGCGATAGCTGCGAAGTGGCTTGCCCCGCCAATTGATGGTGATGAACGAAAATAGACGGTGCTCGATCTTGTTCCATTTGCTGGTGCCGGGCGGCAGGTGGCAGACCGTAATGGGCAGCTTGAGCTCGTCGGCCAGCTTTTGAAGCTCGACTTTCCATAGCCGCACACGATACCCGTTGCTGCCGCCGCCGTCAGCGGTGATCATCAGGCGCTTGGCCTTGGGATGACGCTTCTTTCCCATCGTCCGCCACCATCGGCGGATCGCATTGACCGCAAAGCGGCGGTGTCGTGATCCGTGCCGACGCTGACCCATCCGACATTGTTGGTGATGTCGTAGACGCCGTACGGCACGGCGCGGCTTGAGCTTGGGATCGATAAAGTCGTGAATGTTGACGAGCTCGGGCGTTCCTTGGCGGCGCCATTCCCGGCCGTTGTTCTTGAAATTGCCCACCAATTCCTTCTTTTTCGTATCGACCGAAATGACCGGTTCGTTCGCCGCCAGGAACGCCTTGGCCTGCGTGTTGATGTACTGAAATTGCGCGTCGCGATCGATGTGCTGGTCGCCTTCTCGTGTCTTGCTGTTCGCCTGCAGGCTATAGCCCATGCCGCGCAGAAGGTCGCCGACGACCGTCGGGCAAACCTTGTGACCCTTCTTCGCCAGCCCGTTCACCAGGTTACGCAGGCTGCGGGTCGTCCACAACAGCGGCTGCATCGGATCGCCCCGCGTCACCGGTTCGACCAGGCTCTTGAGATCGGCCACAAGGGTCGGATCCTCCGATGACTTCTTCTTGCGCCCGCCACCCTGCTTACGGACACGTCCGGGCGGAGCCGAGACATTGTCGCGAATGTCAGAAAGCCCGTGATAAATCGTCGACCGCGCCAGTCCGCTGATGCCGGGACATCAAGCTGACCCCGCCATGTCCCAGCGCTTGCGCTTCCAAGGCGACAAAACGCCGGAGGCTCTGTTCATTCAGAACAGGTGCCATCTCCCGATAGCGCTTCCGCGCATCGCGCGCCTGCGCAGATCGAATCATCCCGCGACGCTACGTCGAGCGATCTCATTCTTGTGAATCCCGCCACCAAAATCTTCTCGATCTGTGGTAAATTATGACTTAGTTGTTCTTGGATGGGCCCTAAGCCCCATTTACGGGAGGCGAATCCAATGCGGAGTCCGGCTCGGGAAAAGCATGAAGAAACCGGCGCTCCGGAGCCTGTCCGCGGGGACATGAAACCCAGAGCGCCGGACCCGCCACGCCCCCTGGAGAAAGGCCGCGGGCTGTCGGGGTTGTTGCGGACACACTCCGACTTGTCCGTCCGCCGCTCACGGCGGCGCGCTGCGACTGCTCGCCGGATGGCGTGACGGAGGCGATCATGTGCTCGCGCACGGGCATCACCGCGGCGCTGATGGCGGGGACACCCGCGGAGCTACGGGGCGCTGATCTTGAACATGTTCGCCGCGTTCGCCCAGTTCGCCAAGGCCGAAGGACAAGGGCCGCAAGCCAACGGCGAGGGCAAAGGCTCCTGATGCCATCCGCATGTTCAACGAGGGCGGAAACGTGTCGGAGATCGCCAAGGCGTTAGGCATCGCACGCGCCAGCGTGTACCGGCCACTGGAGCGCGGAGGGGTGATCAATGGCCGGCAGCTCGGGGCTCTCTCATGGGGGGCGGACACCGCAAAGGATTCCGGGAGCACGTATCTTAGGCCCTCCTTTGGCCGTTGGGCCATCGGCGCCGTCGGCGGGCCCAGCCGTTCGCTGCCCGCTAGGCGATCTCCTGGTTTCGATGCACTCACCGGGACCCTACCGCAAGCAAACCTCCGTGAAACTGCCGCACGGTCCGATCAAACCTGATCGAGATGTGCTGCAGTCGAATTAACTATAACGTTTAATCAAATCGACAGAATGCTGTTGAATACCGTCAATAATTCACGCAATAATTGTTTACGTGCCAAACTTTGAAACGGTAGGCGGTGATGAAAAGAAGTCGTGAAGTTGCAGTCAACAAACGAAGAACGGATTCGACAGATGCCGAGATCGGAAAGCGCATCCGCGCTCTTCGTTTGGAGCGCGAATTGTCCCAAACGGAACTCGGAAACCTAATCGGGGTTACGTTCCAGCAGGTTCAGAAATACGAAAAGGGCATGAACCGTGTGGCAGCAGGTCGATTGCAACGTCTCGCTGAGGTTTTGAAGGTCCCAATTACGTTTTTCTATGCGCTCACTGTGGCGGCCATGCCGGACACCAATGGGGACTCTGTCGATGTTGGTCTTGAATTCCTTGAAACCGCAGGCGCGGTCCGACTCGTTCGGGCTTTTTCGCGGATCAAGGACGCGGAAATGCGACGGTCGTTGATGGAACTGACGGAACGAATAGCTAAGGGCTCCCACGAGTAACACTCGCTCAAGGCCTTCGTGTTTCGTGCGGCTGCTAACGGCAAGTCACTGCCTCGGTCGGCGCGCGTAACGCATAGCCGCGTCCCCACACGGTCTCGATGTAGTCGTGCCCCCCAGCGTTGGAGATCTTCTTGCGCAGCCTACAGATCAATACGTCGATAATCCTCTCCTCTGGTTCGTCCATTTCAGTTGCCCATACTGTCAGGCGACTTATGCCATCTCGTATGCACTGCAGCAAGAGGGATGGCTCTGATTGCAGGGTGCCAGATGGCGCCCATTGCCGCCGAGGCGGGGGTGGACACCACCCTCCCGATCTCAGAACCGGCCGGATCGGCCTTGATGTCCCCGGAGGCAGGCCAGTATCTCTGCATTGGATCCACCTGTCGCGCAGGAGTGCTCGGATTGCCAGGGTCTCCGCGCCACGGTGTTGGATGGGGCATCGTGGGCGAGGCGAAACTACGGCGGTTTCTATGTGTTGGCCCAGTCAGACGGCAGCGCCAACGGTCGCGCTCAGGAGAAGCCTATGAAATCCCCGGTTGTCAAACGTTCAGTGGTAATAAAGAACCGTAAGACTAGCGTCAGCCTAGAGGACGCATTCTGGAAGGGCATTAAGTCAATCTCAGCAGCGCGCAGTATCACGGTCTCCGAACTTGTCGACGAGGTGAACGGCGAGCGGCGTCACGGCAACCTGTCGTCGGCCCTCCGGCTGTTCGTCTTGCAGCATTATCGCGACCAGGCATCTGAAAAGCTGGCGGCCAAGACCGAGCCGTAAAGAGGCCGGCAAAACGAGCCGTCGGAATCCATTAGCGAAGGCTAATATGAGTCTACGTAGTGGTATGCGACTTGAACTTCCACAGCGCCAGTAAAGATACACGTTGGTCTGCTTCTAATGCCACAAAGCGAGCGCGCGATCATTCATCCGATGGACGGTCGTTGCTGTTAGCTCAATGACGTTTGGGCCGTGGCAAGCATGCCTTAGGTCACGGTGCCCATCCGACGTGCTCCACCGCCAGCCGGATGTTCCGGTCACTCGGTATCATCAGCCAACATCATTTCCCACGATCAGAATGGCGCCAGCGCCGGGTACGCAGGTTCACGGTCATCCGGTTGACGTGAAGCACTTTGGCAATTTCCGCATCAGTGAGGCCCTTGTGAAATAGCGCACGCGCTCGTCGCTCAAATTGTCTGCCGAATCCAACAGCTCGCACGCCCAACTGTTGAACTATTGCTCTCTTGAGAAACGGCGCGAGAGCTCTGCGCGGCTTTCCTTGGTGGGCAAATTGGAAGAAGCGGTTTTCTCGCGCTGCACTGCTTGCCTTGGATCTGCGCTCCTCGGTCCAGCCTGATTTGATGTGCGACGCTGCCGACGTTAGGCCGCGTGTCCAAGGAAGTCCAAATCGGCTTTTATACTCAGCGGCCGTCATGTCGTGTTTTGCGGTCAAGTGGAATACCAGTCGCCGGTACCGTTTTCCGCAGAGAAGACACTTGATCGTCTTGCCGCCAAAATACCGTTCAA
The DNA here is from genome assembly GCA_963755055.1 of uncultured Alphaproteobacteria bacterium. Classification (GTDB taxonomy): domain Bacteria; phylum Pseudomonadota; class Alphaproteobacteria; order Rhizobiales; family Xanthobacteraceae; genus AP-16. Next base: position 14,043 of record CAVWIS010000035.1, read on the forward strand.
TCTCGCGGCGAGTTCGGAAGGGCGCTGGCGCTTGAGGTTTCCGTCGCATTGATCAAGCACAGTCCCCATTAGCCATAGCTGTGGTCGCGCCATGCCTCCTTAGGGCAGCCCCACTTCGGCAGTGCTTTCATTGAAATGGGAGCCCGTAGAAGTACATATGACACTAAGGTAGAATGGATTGTATTATGCGCGTTCGGATCGTAAAGCCGAGCATCACATCGCCAACTAGACGCGAGGCCCGCCGGGCCCGGGCGACGCCGTGGCGTTCCCGCTGTGGTTCGGCAGCAGACGCAGGCGGCCGCTGCGGAGGCACAGCAGGAAGTCAACACACTGCATGCCCTAGCACGAGCGTGCGGTCGCTTTCGCCTCGATCCGCGCGGCGTGCGAATCAAATCCTTCCGGCAGCAATCGGCGTCGCCCCCTTCCGGACATCAGAGTCCGGCTCAAAATTCGGTCTAGGCTTTGTCCAGACGGCGGCCAAATGCAAAAGACGCATCTTTAGCTCGGTGTCGTCGCAATCCCGCGCTAAAGCAATAAGCCGGTCCGCTTGGCTATGGAGATATCCGCTTATGCGCGTCGCCATACCGGAACGCTATCACGGAATGGTATTCGATTCCTTACGCGGAACGACCTACGTCGAGCCGCAGAGGCAGCGAGCGCGAACTCAATCCCATTCCGGCCGGCTGAGGCACAGACAGCAACCTCCACCGCCCCATCGTCGATCTAATGGCGCGCGCCCCCTTCGTACCGTGGCCGGTGGGCCGCGCCGCGCTGGGGTTCGACCAGTCCGCGGATCGTCGAGGCCGTGGGCGACCTCCGGTCCGACTCTATCGTCGTCGACGGCGAGGCCGTTGGCAATTGCCACGCGATGGGTGTAGCGCGCCAGGTAGGCGAGCACCTGGGCAGGCCCGGCGAACGGACGCTTGGCATAGACCACCCATTCGGTCTTGCGTAGGGGCGCGAAACGTGGATTGTGCGACGCATCAAAAAAGGGTCTGTTGAGCCATTTCCTGCCGATCATCGATCTCGGGACCAGCAGCGATATGAGAAGATCGATTACGGTCAATGATCGGATGCAGCAGGATTACCGCTACGAACGCGTCGAGCCGGTTGGTCGTAACTTCGATCCGGAGTTCAAACCTGATCTGACGCCGGCCGAGATGCTTCGCCTCGGCGTGTTCAGCGGCAAGTACATGACCGATTGCGGCGATGAGTTCCCGGCGCGTTGGTTCAAACACGCCAAGCTTGCGAGTGGATCGCGCGACAGATCACTAAACTGCTTCGGTGTCGATGCCAGTCAGTCGCTTTCGGAATGGCGCCGGAAAGGATGGATACACCCCGACGATCCACGCGGCTGGTTCCAATGGTACTGCCGCTACTACATGGGGCGACGAATGCCCGACGAGGACGCTCGGCAGATCAAACGCTGGAAAGGAATCCGCCGTCACGTGCGTCAGCTTCAACTTGCGTGCGAGCCCGGTGATCTGTGGTGCCGCAGACGGCAACGGCAGGCGCTGCTGCACTGGGCCTATGACAGCCGGAAGCTGTAAGAGAAAGTTTGCCACAAAAAGATCGAATTGTGCCGACCGGTCGGGGGGTTGAGGTGTTTCTCGTTCGCCCCGGCCCGGTCCCGGTCGGCTCCCTTGCCCCCGTGGATGCTGATCGGGACCGACTCATTTCTACCACATCATGATATCGTCAAGTTGCAGAGTTGCGGAACAGAACCCTTTTTTGCAACACATGTTGCTCTAGAGCAACGCTGCAGGATTAGAGCTGCCCGGTCGACCCGGATCCTCTTGCCACGTCTTGCAGAGGAACGTCTTACCTTCCCGTGCGTTCTGTCGTTCGGACAGGGGGGCGTGGGATGCGGTCCTATGAGTACTGACGGCCGCTTGCAGGCATTGGCGCTGCCGCGAGCGGCGTATGGGCCGGCCGGCTTCGCGGCCATGCTTTTGCGCGTGTGGACTAAAATTCAATCCCGGCCCGCTGCTGTTTTTCTCGTGCTCTCTTTAGCATTTGGGGCGTCTATCAGTATTGTCGTTCCGCCGCTGCGTGGACCCGACGAGATAGCTCACTTCCTCCGTATCTACTCGTACGCACGAGGCGAGCTATTGCCAGCGACAGAAGTCGGCGGCCGAAAGGGGATCTACATCGAAAGCGACCTTCACCGCGACCTTACGTTCTTCAAGGAGGCTGGAGAACGCTTCGCCCAATACAGGAAGCATGGGCTCAGGTATGGCGAGATACTGCAGGAGTATCCCCGCTCGCGCGAACTCCTGAGCGACGGCGAGCCACCCGCACGCTTTTTGCCGTTCGCCGGCACCGAAGGCTATAATCCTGTCACCTATGCTCCGTACATTTTGGCGGTTGCCGTCGGCAAGCTACTCCGGCTCGACTTTCCTTCTTTGCTGCTGTTCGCCCGCTTGGCTGGACTGCTCACATTCACGGCTGCCGCGGCTTACGCCATCAAAATCACGCCGAAGCTCAAATGGGCTTTTGTGCTCATTGCGATGCTGCCCGTAGCGCTCTACAACAGATCGGTACTCAGTGCTGATGGTGCTGCCCTTGCATCGGCTCTTGTGATCACGGCGCTTTGTTTCAAAGCGGTCGACTGTAAGGGTCGACTTTGGGAACGCTCCCTCTGGATGACGATTTGCGCATTATGCAAGCAGCCACAAATCGCGTTCGTGCTATTAGAACTGATGACGAGCCGAATGAAGCGGCGGCGGCGACGTGCGCCCCTGGTGCCAGGGATTCTACACTGCCATGAGGCTGCGGCTCATGGCGTGGTCACCGCTGCTGGACAGCGACAATCCCCAGCATGCCCTGCTGCTGCCGATCCTGCTCCACTGCGTCGACGACCAAGGCAAGCCGGTCGTTCCGACGACCGACGATGCAACAGTACGAAAGCTCCGGCACAGGGTCCACGCCGACATTCCGGTCGTCGTCGAGGGCATCAGACAGTACTGGATGCCGATCCGCTACCGGTCCGGAGCGTGACCTCCCACCCCACGTGGGATCCTCACGCCGCTTACATCCTATCTCCATTGTGGGTCTGGGCCGTATCCGCCGACATAGCTGCATGGCGATTGCAGGAGGCGGAAACCTATCCACGCGAGCAGTTTGATCCACTATGGAAGCTTGGTTTCATGTACGAGCACCCGCTGCATTTCCCGTGGGCGGCATGGAACGCCATTACTATATGGGGGGGACGGACTTTGGCAGGAACTCATTGGAATTTTGGGATGGCAGGATATCTGGCTTTAAACCTGGGTATACGTGGCACTGACAGCCGCTGTTGTACTCATATCATTGGAAAAGCTGGATCTGGCCAGTTCGGTGCGTGCACGCGTGGCAATTATCGCAGGAATTGGTGTCCTGGCCTACGTAGTGCTGGTTTATTTGATATTCTTTATTACCTACACACCAGTTGATATTGACCATATCCGTGGCGTTCAAGGGCGCTACTTTGTCGTTGCCCTTCCGATGGCTGCTTTCTTCGTAGCGGCTACAATGAACATCAACGCTCCCCCCTGGGTGCTGGCGGGAGTTGGGATCAGCGGCTCCGTGCTCTCTGGAACGGGGACTGCCGCAGCACTGCTATTTGCCCATTGGATTGCGGCCTAGCGATCTCGCCGCCCAGCCGCGAAAGTCCCGCTCGCCATTGCCGCCCGGGTCGGGAGGCTCGCTCGAGTCGTCCTTCGCCCGGAAACCTTTCATCGACGCCCACCCTCGCTCAGGCCGTCCCGGACGGCCCGCCGTGGGTGCATGAGATTAAGCACGACGGGTTCCGGTTCATCGTCCGGAGACCATTGCTTGGCCTTAACTACTTCGTCTCAAGTTAGCACGTACGCATTTCCTTCGACGGTCGCTGGAGGCATTCTTTCCATTTACGTGAGCTTTACTCCTCGGGGGTACTGTCAGGCTTTCCGGGCGCCAGTTGTTCCTGCTCTGCGTCGCTCCTGGGCCGGGAACGCCGGCCCTTTTTCATGCGGGAAAGCACTGCCACGTGAATTACGGGAAACCATTAGGGCGTGCGGACGCCATGGACACCATCGTGACCAAAGCGGACGAATACCGAGCTCGTGCGAAGGCATGCGAGCAGAAGGCTGAGGAAGCCCGTGACCCGCGGGGCATAAAGCAAAACGGCTTGACCGCCCAGACCTGGCGCCGTTTGGCCGAAATGGCCGAAAAGCACAACTGGTAAGCGTCCGTCCGGGAGCCCTGGGCCAAAGCGTCGGTTCCGGCCCACGGCTGTGATTCAAGCCGGCTCAGGGAGCACCGCGTGCTCAGACTTGTGCATAGTTCCGCGTCGAACGTGGTGTAGTTCCGGTTGCCGTCCTATTCTTCGGCCATGGCATATCCCGACATCGCCACCAGAGCCGAACAGTATCGAGCCCGCGCCGGGCAGTGCGACCGACAAGCTCTGCAGGCGGACAACACCCGAGGCAAGGAGAACCACTACTTCCTCGCAAAGACCTGGCGACGTCTGGCGGACATGATCGAGGAACGAGCGGCGCTGATTCAGCGATACGAATCGCGGTAATCGAACCGGCCCTCCCGAGCAGCGCATCGAGCACCGCCGTCCGTTCATCGCTGGCGAGGGTACCGGAGGGGTGCGTTGTCGGCAAGCACGATCATCTTCCCGATGGGCCAGAGCGCGATCCCGGCCAGCTTGTTGCCCAAGCGAACGGGATGCCAATGATTGTGACCGCGAGGAGAGTTGCCGTGATAAGATGCCCCAGCCCCAGCCACCAGCCGGCGAGCACCAACCGCACAACTCAACCAAGCTCTGAACGATCATCGCGGTGAACTCGGCAAACTCAGTGTCGCCGGATTCCATGCGCTCTCGCACCAGTTCATTGATGTCACAATGAAGGCAGTCCGACATCACAGTCTCCGTTTTTTGGCGCAGCCCTGTCGCGATAGTCGGCGATCAACTTGCGAAGCTGCATTGGATCTCTGAGACGCTTTGGGGAGCTATGCGGGAAACTGGGTCATGATGGAATGAGATAGGCGGCGTATCGAGGCGGGTGTCGAAGCCTGCCAGAACCTCTCAAGGAGAGCGATACGCCATGAATGAGAATAGCAACATTATCCGCCTTCGTCAGCCCGACGAGATCGACGATCCACTGACGAATGTCCTGCGATCCGGTGCGCGGCAGCTTCTTGCGCAGGCTGTCGAGCTGGAGGCCGAGGTGTTTCTCGCGGCAATGAAGGACCTCAAGCTTGCGGACGGTCGCGACCGTCTTGTGCGGCACGGTCATGGACCCGAGCGCACCATCCAGACCGAAATCGGTCCGGTCGAGGTCGCCCGGGTGCAGGAGGATGCACGGGGCAAGCTCGATGTCGGTTTCGAGGATGCAGGCGAGCAGCAGCTCAAGAACATCGCCCGAACAGCGCGGCCTTCTTCCCGGCAATTCGCGACGGCGAACGTCGTCCATTCGCTGGCAAATCTAGGCTGGCTAGCAGTTCGATCAGCACGCATGCCCCCGTGGTCTACCCTATCATTCGCTTCGCTCATGTAGTATCTTTCTAGGTGTATTTAAGCCATATGTATATTGAAAATATATATATAAATATATATAGATAATACTAGACCTACTGCCAAGCGGTCCCGGTCGAGTCTCCCCTCTCACGAAGCGAGATGCTTCGAAGCGTCTCCCTTTGCGACGTTACCCGTGCTAAGCTCTACAACGTCTACATTCGACTCGGAGAACCCACCTCTTGGCCATCTTTGTTTGGTGGATCGAGACCTTGGAGGCCCTAGTAAAGATTTTGGGGGCCGCCATGGTCGAGATTCTTTTCTTTATTGCCGCGTGTGTTATGGCCCGTCAATCCTTTGGTGCTTTTCGCTCTGCATTTAAGGGCACAGAGCCAGGAGAGTCGGCAACAAGCAATGTCATTTGGGGTCTAATGAGCGGCGCAATCTCGTTGACCTGCTTTTGGCTATGTGTTTTTGTTGTCTAATAAGACTGAGGTAGATAGCCGCGGGCAACTTCCCGGATTTTTGTTAATGCGAGAATCGCTTTATAAATGATCGATAGATACGGGAGGCGTGCACATGAGCGACGTCGTTTGGCTTTCGCGTGCCTGCGAGCTTGTGGGCCGCTTCCTGTACCATTTCTCGCGTGTCGAGATGCAGTTGAATGAGGCAATCATTAAACTGTTCAAACTCGATCCTGAGGCAGGGGCCATCATCACGGCGAACATAGAGTTCTTTAAGAAGCTGTACATTGTGCAATGTGCCGTAAGTTATCAAGAATCAAAATCCACAAGTCCTATCGCAAACGTCGAAAAGATATTTAATCGGATAGCCAGTGAAAACCAAGCCCGCCAAATTGTTGCCCATAGCGCGTTCGAGGATCTTGAGAACTATCTGTAGCAACTCGCCTTCCAATCTTTGAAGGGTCGTGTAGTGATCCTGAAATTGTTCTTCGTTCCAGGGTGGTTAAGTTCAAGCGGACAACAGCGAAAAAAGAATTGAAAATTGACCACGCGCCGAAATGGAGCGGATCAGTTGGATGGACGCGCGCAATTGGATCAACGCAAACCCTCGTTTAGCGCCACATTTGCAGCCCTTCCATGATGCCGGGTGGTTAGTTCAGAGGTCGCCTAGCCCTCCACATGAGCTATGGGAACAGTCGCTCGACCCCAAGAAGTCCCCGAGCGAGCCCCCGGCAGGATGATAGGCCAAGCTCGCCAGGAGTCTCGTGGTGCATCGGATCGCGGCCAGGGTGTGTGCCTGTTCGCCAAGCGGCTGGAGCGCGGGCGCTTCGTCTGGCCGTTTTCCGGCGATGGGGTGGTGACCATCTCGGCTGCACAACTCGGCTATTTGCTGTAAGGCATCGACCGGCGGCTGCCGCAGCCGGCAGCGGCGAACAGCCGGGCGTCCAGAGACGCGTCGGTGACATCGTCCGGCAATGGCCGGGTCAGGCCCGCTTCCTCGGACCGGCGGACCGTCAATCGCACTGTCGAGGGCGCTGCCCCGACCCGCCGCGCAATCTCGCGGCTCGGCATCCCGGCACATGGCGCATCGCAACCCTCTCCGTCGGCATCCAAGGTCCCCCTTCGCAAAGCCGAAAGGACGGACCTATGGGAGCCAGAAGAGGCCTCGTCACCCGGGCGACATCATCCCGGAATCGCGGGCGAGATCGTCTCGGAATGGCCGGGCGACATCAAATCCGAGTGGTGGGCGAGTAGCGTTCCTTCCGGTTCCGGGTCTTTGTGCCTCTGCTTGACTGTGCCGGTTCCTCGCCAGATATGCGGACCTTCTGCGCTGGCAATCCGATCCACCTGCCAGGCGGCCCCTGGCGCTCATCCTATCGAACCTAAGTGACGTATGCAGCGACATATGGGGGTGGTCACGCCACGACAGACGTGGATGCCTTCGTGCTCCTTGTCATGAAACCGTGGTGTCCCATTCGCCTTGTCAATCCGGTTTCTGGGAAGCGCCGACGCATCCGCGTGGGCAGAGGAGAAAGTCATGGGTTTCGACCATCGAGGCAAGCCAAGTCCTTCGGTTGGCCAGAACCCGTCCCCGCGTGAGCCGGAACTCGGCAAGGACAGTAATGACCCCAGGAAGGCGAAAACCCGGAGGCTCACCCGTGGAACGCTCGTGAACGGAAGCAGAAACACGGATAGGTCCGTCCGGGATGACCGAGGCTTGCCAGATGCCCCTATCCCGGCCGACCCGGTGTTCACCCAGCTGTTCGCGGACCTCCGACTGGCGCAACGTGCGCACACCGTCATCCCTGAGAGCAAACAGGTTGTGGACAAATTCGAGCGCCAAGCCTGGCGCTACCTCGTCGCCTATCTGCTCTCGTTGAAAAGCCCGTTCGACCGGGAGAGGCACAGCCCGTTCGACCGATCCGAAGACTAGCCAAGCAGTTCAAGCGCGCGGACCACAGCCTGTGCAAGCACCTATCTGCGGCGTGTCATCCGCGACATCGGCCGCAAAACCGTTCGCAACAAAGGGCTGCGGCCAGCCTTCGTCCGCCCGCTGTACCTGGCCGGCCAAGTGCCCGCCCAGGATCGCCAGTCACATGATGGCTGGACGCGCGCCGGAAGGCGGTGAGGGCCTGCTTGGTCGCCTGTTGAGCCGGGCGAGCACTTACTTGATCTCCCCCCACTCGCCGCGGTGCGCGATGCCCAGGGCGCCAAGCACGTGCTCGACGATGGGCAGCATATCCACGACGAACAAGATGCCGGCGCCGCCGGTCCTGGCAAGCAGGTGCTCGACGGTCTCGTCCATCTTCAATTGGACAAAGCCGTCGCCGAAATGCTCGCCCTTGCGAGGTGTGAGAAAGCCGATGAACTGGAAGCTCCGGTTGCCACAGATCAGCGCATTGAAACTGCCGCGGATAAGGACGTCGACCTGCGGCGGCGCATCGAGGCCGCCGCTGAAGAACACCGCGCGGCGGGTCTCAATCCCGCTCTCTGCCAGCGTTACAACAAGCCGCACGACGCACAGATCAAGCAAGGTGTAACCCGTCGCGTCGCCTTTGCCGCGGTATCCGTCTCGACGCTTCGAGCCGCGCGTGGTGCCGCCAAGCAAGTTAAACCTGCGGCGCCATGAGAACAGGGTCATCAGTTCGCACCCGGCCACTCGCGCCGCCTGAGCGGAGCCAAAACACGGGTCTAGAACCGAGAAAGCGGTGGGCTGGGTCTGCACGGTGGCGGGTGGTATGGTCATTGTGCCCAAACCTCCAATGACCTTAACGACTGTTAAATTATCGTATTACGACAATTCATCATGATATGCATACGGTTTGACGTCAAGGCCCCTGATTAGCGAGGGTGAGACTTTTTACCGCTGCATCCACTGCTGCGGACCACGGTCGGCGTCGGCGCCACTGGCGTGTTGCGAAGCTCGTCCACGCGAGAAGCCGATGCGCTTCATCGGGCGGCAGCATTCGCGGTCGCATCGGCCAGTGCTTCGTCTGAATACAGTTTGTGACCATCAGAAAATTCAGCGGCGCTTTTCGCTCAGATCGTTAATGACGGCGACCGTTCGCGCCTCAAGCAGGGTACCAGTTCTCGGGGTCAGGACTGCAAGCGATCCGTCCCGTTGACGATATGTAACCAGAACAGTGATTACATTTGCATGCGCACTTTAGACGTTGAGCGCCTCAAGCTCGCCTCTTTGTGCAGTGGGCCGCCTGGCTACAGCATCTAAAAAAGGTTCTTACCATCTATACCGTTCGGCCATTTCTGCTAAGCGGCGCAAAATTTGGGCTGTTGCAGCATATTGTTCTTTGGCATATTTATCGAGACACTCCTGCGCCTTCTGTTCACAATCAGTCGCGCGACTCCGGTACTCTTCCGCCTTAGACACCATTGCCTTGTCCTCAACACTCTGGTTCATTACACACTCGCTGCGCGGCTGCCCCTTTTTAAGCTAATGATCGGTTTCGATTTGGCGACAATGTCGTAAAATGAAGGTCTATCGAATTTGTACAACTAATATGTTATGTTGTTGCTTTACTGGTCTGATCATAAAGTTAGATCTTCCCTGTGGAAGATGCGAGGCGCGAATAAAAGCAATGGAGTTGTGACGGCTCGCACAGTTGTAGAGCACTTAAGACGGTTAACCCCAAGTGCCTTGTTTCAGCGGTCTATGTTTTCGTCGATGGGATTGTGCATTTTTCTAATCTTAGCGGCCTCGTTTTCGTAGTACCTAGCCAGCGAGAAAAGGTAAGCGGCAATATCTCGTCTGTTCGCCGTTCTGGCTTGCCTCCGGCAGATTGCAGCCTGACGCGCGCATTCGTCAGCCATCCTGGCTTTTCTCGCCCTCTCCAGCTCGTCCGAGCCGTCGGAGGCGTTGGTATCTGCAACGTCTGACAATGCGGTCATAGCGCTCATGATGGGGCCTTTGTTCGATAGATGTATTGGAACTGATCCCAACCGCTGCGCACGAATGTGCAGTCAAATGTGTGCTTGGATTTGCCATCGTAGCGTTTCCAGTTTGCGCGCTCTGGTCCCTCGGGAAAATCCCTGTATTGACCAACAAAGACTCCATTGATGTACCGATATTCGTACCGGCCAAGGTTCGGATGGTCGGAGTCCGAGCATGCGCTGACGAGTAACGAGCCCCCAACGGTGAGAATCCAAAACAACCGAACGCGCATCTTGAAGGCTCCAAGGCGCTGTCCCCTTACCCGGTTTGGGCACGTTTGGCATCTGGCCGAAACCGAAAACCGGCTTGGTCTTCCTGGCGCCAGACCATCTCACAATGCCTGCGGACGTGGGCATTCCTCGAAAGGCACAAATCCACGTGATTAGGCAGTTCATCAGCCGTCTCGATATTGAGACGCACTCCGGTCTGGGAAATGTCTTCCAGTGAGCAGGGGCACAGCGGCCACCCGTCGGTCGTGTAGAGGAACCCACGGACGTCGATCTTGCGACGTGGGCTTTTGCGAGTTTCCTTGGCCATGCCCGGCGTCCTTGCCGGCGAGTGGTCTTCAGCCGGCCGCTCTGGGATGGCGCCATTATCCGGTGAATTGCTTACGCAATTATTACGGCATTAACTATTTTCAGTTGAAATAGGGCGACTCGCACGCAAGGTACGATGGGTGCTCCATGAGCTTTGTCCGCGTGACTAGCGTCGCGGTTGTGCTCGTTGCGCTGTACCTCTGCGATCAGGCATTTTTTCGCGGCTACTGGTCCGCCCAGGCAGCTTCAGCCGGGGTTAGCTTTGGGACCGAGGTTCGCCAGCAGGTTCGGAATCTCCTTAGCCCACTACGGATGTGAGCGCCGAGCCCTGGCCGCAGCGGAAAAGGCGCTGCCTCGGCAGTAGGCTTAGCAGCTCCAGCTCGTCGAGCGGCACCGCGGGATGCAGCGTGTCGTTACTTGAGCTTGCACCCAGTCGTCGAAGTGGTCCTCTCGAACGAAGCGCACGACTCAGCTACAATGAGTAAGTTCTCCTCGGGTTGAGGCGTTTACCTCTGGAATTGGCATCGCCACGGTTGGAAATGTGGGTTGCGTATTCCAGATTTGGACGTTTTGTGGTAACGGCGCCTACTACTCGACATCGTCTGGAGGAAAATTGGATGGTTAAGAAGGCTAAACTGGCGAAACGTGCCACCTGGACAAAAGAGCATGTTAGCGAATTGAAGGCGCATTCACGCGCGAAGACCCCGGTGGCGAAGGTGGCAAAAGCATTAAAGAGATCGGAAGGGGCAATCCGGCAGAAGGCCATGTCTCTTAGCGTACCTGTTGGTCATCGCCGATAGCGTTAGCGGCCAATTGTGCGCCTCATCGCCCTTGCTTTGCTGGACGCGGTTGACCGCCGTTGAGACTGTGACGTGGCGTGTGAGCGGCCGACTCAATCCAGTGTTCACCAATGCCTCTCTAAGGCAATCGTGGCGCGGCAAGGCATAGCCGACCGGCCTCAGGGCGTGTGGGGCATCGCCTGGGCCTCCATAACCCTGGGAGCTTAAGATGGCAGATGAGGTGATCGAGCAGATGCGCCAGGCGGTGCAGTTGTTGCAGGAGGTCGACCAGGCCGGAATGACACCGGCCCAGCGCCTGCTTTGCGACCAGATGCACGCGCTGGCACAAGCAATCTACGAAAACTATAGTGACCTGGACCAGCGGCTTCGTCTGGCCGAGCAAGCACTGGGCAGAGGCACATAGGCGGTCCGTACGGCGATAGCGTTGCTGCCGCTGTGACGTTTTTTTCTCACGCTTCGCGTGTGGCGGTCCGGCCAGAACCGGCCCGGCGGGCTGACGTACTGCCCTTCGGCTGGCCGGCGTAAACCGGTCGCCTTGACACCGGGCTCAGCAGTTAGCCTGGGTTCTGAGGGTGGTCCGAGATGGCAGACGATCCCAAGCCAGCAGCCTCGCCAAAACGAACTGACTCTGCAATCAAAGTAGAATCGTATTTTCCGATCAGTTTGACCGACCTCGATCTGTCGAGTGTGGTTGGGGGAGCAATTTATATGAACTGGGACGGCATAGCGGGCTCAGTAACTGCCAAAGGGAGTGACGCCCCAAGTACAGTTGCCGCAAGTACGGTAATGTGTTGCTGGTGAGGAGGCGCGTCCCCGCAGGGTCGCCCATCTGGGGAGGTCGCGCCGCTTCGACACGATCCCCTCGCGGCCCAGGACTCACGACCCCGTCCTAACACGCAACAGCCAACGGACGATACGTAAACGCCAATCCCGCCGCGCAAGTATGTTGCTCAAGGCCCGCATCTCCGACCGGTTAAGGCTGGTGATCATAATCTCAATCTCGGCCATGGTGTCGCCGGACACACGGATCTTGCCTCTTTCCAAGCGATCCCGAAGGGTCGCGACGGCCTCGGCGGCACCTTCTTCGAGTCCAAGGAGCGAGAGAGAATGCGTAAGTTCTTCGTCCCGGCTCTCGAGGGCGGTCGTCAGCTCGGCAATCCGTGCTTTTAGATCTAGGATCTGCTGTTCCGCCCCGATGAGCGCTTCAGTCGTCTTGCGGAGGCTATCGCGAAGAACCAATTCGTCCTTGTCCCGTCGAATGAGGGCGGCTTTTGCTTCTTGGAGTTGACCATGTTCGCGCGCGGCTTGCTCGCGCCATTGCTCTGCCTGGGTGGAAACCAGGCTGACCTCCTTGCGCAGTGTCGCCAGCTCACCGGGCTTGATACCGGCAGCCGCCAATAATGCATCGGTCGGGGAAGCACCGCCAGCTTCCTTCTCCGCGCTCTTTCGGATCAGACGAGCGAGGGTCGGTGATACTCTCGAAGAACATTCGACCAGCTCAATCGCCGATGATTTCCGCTTTGTCGGTGGTTCAGGCCGGTTTATCGCCATGTCCGCACCTCGAAGCAGGATGGCATTTGTTTCACTCAGTCTCTCTTTACGGTTCGAGGACTATAACCGAAACTTGGCCGCCTATGCGACCCCGATGCCGGCCACGATCTATCCAAGAGAAAGGGGCGGCCCACCGAGCCGCCCCCCGATTGTCCCGATTTCTTGCCCGTACCCTCCTTCGCTGGCTTAGCGACACGCGGGCTCGCGCTCGACCACCGGCGCGGCGACCTCGGCGACCGGCTCGACGGGAGTGGGCACGACCGCAGCGGCCGCCTTCGCGTCAGGCGCCCGCCAATCTGGTCGCCCACCCTGACGACGCGCGGAAGGCCGTCGCTTCAGTCGTCCAATTCGGCCGGAATGTGTCCCAACGAGCCTCTACATGGCGTCTCGGCGACGGCAATTCTCCCCCCAGCTTCCGCCAGGAAACCGCGGATCCTCGCAGCCGCTAACAGGTTTCCATCCGGACGCGTGCCCGATACCGGGAGGCCTGCGAATTCCGATAATTGCGGCCGGGGTTTCCGATTGAACGCGGCGGCCGCACTTGAAATGGCTCAAGTTGGTTGCATGACCTGGTCGCGACCCGTTGCGCGGGTGTCCTAGACCCGAGCGCTGGACCTGGCGGCCAGGAATGCTGTCTCCGGGCAAATAGCCGCCATCCAGCCGCAATCACCTATTATCCTTGTCGCGCCAAGTCGGTCGTGAAACCGAGTGCTTTAGTGATGGCGAGCGGAGCCTGGAACACACGGTACTTCCGGTGTCGCAACGCTGATTGCAGAGCTTGGTATGCAACAACGCGTGAACAACAAGCGACGCGGCAAAGGGGGCGGTTTATTTGCGAAGATTGCGAACAGGAGGTCCACGCTTGGGAAGGGACCTACGATTACGTGCAGTGGGAAAAGGCGAAGAAGCCCCACAGTCCAGCTAAAATCGCGAGCCGCTGATCATCTCTTCTTCCACCCTATGAGTCGCGGTCACCTCAGCTTCGACAATAGGGGCTGCTCATCCGCTAATCGTTGTGCCCCCGTACCCTACCTGGATAGGCTTCGGAAACGCGGATGACCGCTTCTGTAATCTAAGGCGAAACCCTACTTTTGCATGCCATATCAGAGGATTGTCAATTTCGTCGCCCACGAAACCGGAGATGGCGAATGGCCATCTGGTTTGGGAAAGTCATCCGGAGGAAATGAATCACTTCCCCTCGATACCTGGGATCGGCAATCTGACTGCAGGCGGTTGGCTTGCCGTTTTCCTGTATTTTTTGGTCGCGATCAGTTGCTGGGCCACAGCGGATAAGATTCGCGTTGAGAGCCCCAGCAGCATAAAAGAAGTGGGTTGTTGGCGATTTATATCGGGCACGTTCATGGCCCTCGGACTCAATAAGGGCCTAGACCTGCAGACGGCGCTCACGGAAATGGGTCGCGCCGCGGCGACGTTTCATGGATGGTATGTGCAGCGTCAGATAGTACAGGTTTTATTTATTGGCGCCGTGACAATCACATGTGCAGCTGTCGCAATCGTCTTGGTCACCTGGGCTCGGTTGGCGCTTACCGGTGCATCCATTATCGTTGGTTTCATCTTGATCAGGGCGGCTTCCTCTCACCACGTTGATCGGTTTATCGGGGAGCAGATCCTCGGCTTGCGGTTGAATTGGCTCTTAGAATTGGGTGGGATCGGCGTGGTGCTTCTGGCGAGCCTGTGGCGCCGGCGTCTCCAAACAGCATCCGCTAAGTCTTGATCACGCCTCGGACGAGGCTGACGCATCAATTGCCACCCAGGCGGTGATGCTAGGGGTCTATATCCTTCCACGGACCTTGTTCGTCCGCTTGGGGTAGCACGGTCGTTCTCTCCTCGACGCTCGGGGATGCCGCTAGGAGTCGCACATAACCCGCTCGTGCCCTTGTTCCAGCGCATGCATAATTGGAGATCGGGGTGGCGGGGCCGAGGAGGGAGTCATGTGGTGGGTCCTGTACGTTGGGATCGGAGCGGCCCCAATGGGTCCCGTCGGGATGTACACCGACTACGCGGACTGCCGCGAGGCGGCCGTGCGGGTGATCCATGGGCAGTGGTAAATGACCGTACCGAATCCGGCGAAGAGGCTGCGGGTCGAGGCGCACTGCGTCATCGCGCCGCCACTGTTCCGGGTGAAATGATGGGCCTACTGTACGCCGAACGCCACGTTCGCAGCCCAGGCAGAACCGCTGACCGGCGTCACGACACTTGCCCAGTATACGGACTGGATGAAAGGTCTAATGACCATCATGCCCGATGGGCATTATGAAGTGAAATTGCGGATTCAAGCATTCCGCTCGATGTCGCCCGCCCTTCCGAGATGATCTCGCCCACTGTTCCGCGGCGGCCTTTCTGGCATGCAATCTAGGCGGCTCTGCAACCACTTGGTGACGGCGATGCTCCATAGATAAAACGAGCCTAAGTGGCTTGTTTTGTGGAATATTATCCCGCATCGATGTGCAAAAGCCTCCATTCGATTGTGCGCGTGGCCACCGAACTCGGCCTCGACCGCCGAACCGTGGCCCAGGCCCTCGCCGGCGTTGAGCCGGACGCAGCTTGGTTCAGCGGCTCTCCAGGCGCGATACCCGGAACTTTGCTTAAGGTCAGAGGCCAGTTGTTTCGGCCATTCGTTACGGCTAAAAGAAGCGGGATGGAAATAGGGCTCTCAGTCTGCGGCGATATCGTTGGCGGCCATGGCGGTTCAATAACGGCATAGCCGAACGCGAACGAACCGACCGGAGCAGTATGTATAATGCGCCTGCCGGACGTCGACGAGCGCGAATGTGTGCAGGCGTAACGGCGGCTTCGATGACTTCGATCCTTCGGCTGCTCGACGGCAAACGTGCCAAAATAATTGAGCAAAAATGATTTGGAAATCGTGCACGTACATGAGACGGTGCGGAAGCTTCAAAAAGAAGAACAAATCAGGTGTTTCGACTTCGCGGCGCAAGTGCTACGGCCTTACCGCGTCCTGGTGGGCGAGAGCTTATATATGGGTGACGTTGTTTGGACATTTGAACGGAACACAGGAGACGATATTTTACAGAGAGCATATGAGATTAATTTGACTGGTTCCGAGCATTTTCAGAGCAAGCATGACATCGCACTTTGGGCCGTTCCGACTTTCATCCAGTTCTGCCTCGATTGTGAGATTGTCGGCCGTGAAATGCGGTCAGATGCAGGTCGAGCGTTTGCCGATGCTGTGGGGAGAGTGGCATCGGATAAGGTTGGTCTTCTCGCAATGCGCCAGCTTCTTCCGCGAACCCTCGGCGGAATAAAGCGGTACTGATAGTGCCGTGCTGAGTAGAGAGCAGCCAAGCTTCGCGATGTTGTGTTCCAAAGCTCTCGGACCTCGCTTTGGGAATGAATGGCGAGTTTTCCACACCATACTCGCTATTGCGCTCTGAGGGGGACATCATTCAGCTAAGGCGATAGCCGCCTTGAACTTGGCGAAATCGACCATGCAAGGCCGTAAGCAGAGGTGACAACACGCCGCTGTCTGGCGTGATCGTGTTCCCTTCTGTTGCGCCCAAGCCACAGGGTTGCGGAAAAATGCACGCTGTGGATGTTTCGGGGCTAAAGAATGTTGGGAGTGTGGTAGTGAGGGTGGGTCCGATTTTTACTTCTTGGGGGCACAGCCGTGGATAGAACGATGAGAGCATGCATCGGAAGGCAGATCTATCGCCTACTGGAGGCAGCTAGGGACAGCGGCAATTTTGAACTTCAGTCCGAAATTTTGGCGATAGCGGAATACTGGCTTCAGCAAGCTGAGGTGGAAGGGGAAGCGACATTTTCATTGCTCAATTGACCCTGAGCTATGGTCCGCCTTCGGGGTCGTATGCACGTAAATTTGCGGCGAAGGACAGTGCCATCCGGTCCGGCAAACGGAATGGCTTGGCATGGATTTGTTCTGACGATAGCGACTTCGCCGCCTATGCAGGATCACAGCACGGGGTCGGAGAGCACGTATCTCGAGAACTTGTACCACCGTCCAAGCCAAAACTTTTTGGGCCACATCGCCATTGTCGCCCAGCGTCCCCAACGCATATAAACCGCAAGCCGGCTTATTACCGGTGCAGTCCATTCCACAGCCTGTGACAGAGGGGATGACGATGAGCAACGATACACGCGACTTGGTGGTGATGATCACGCGCGGGACCGACCATGAACTGTCGTCCGTCGGTTTCACTATCGCCAATGGCGGGCTCACGGCCGGTCTCCGGGTCTCGATCTTTCTTACCAGCTCCGGCGTCGACCTCGTGCGAAAGCGCGCTAGCGACACGACCCAGGTAAATCCGCTCGAGCCGCTCGGGCAGATGATCGGTGACTTTCTGAAGCGTGGTGGTAATGTCTGGGCCTGTACTCCTTGCGTCAAGGCGCGCGGCAAAAGACTGTGAAGACCGCGCCGGCGTTCCGCAGCGCCTACAAGTCCCGGCGCTGCCTGGTGCCTGCCAATGCGTTCTACGAATGGAAGGCGAACGGCAAGCGGAAACAGCCATACGCCATTGCCATGCGGGACCGCGGTCCCTTTGCGTTTGCGGGCCTATGGGAGAACTGGAAGGATCCAAGCGACCAATGGCTGCGCACGTTCACCATTCTGACGACCAAGCCCAACGAGTTGGTCGCCCCCATCCACGACCGGATGCCGGTGGTCCTGGCACCTGCAGACTATGACCGCTGGCTCGGTGACGAGCCAGATCCAGCTGGACTGTGCCGTAAACGGTAAAAGGTACAAATCTGACAGCTGTCTACCCGCGCATTGTCTTGATCGAAGGGTGCCCCCGCTTGGTGAGATACTCATCCACGGCATCGCTGATGATGTCGCTGATCCGGCGATCCTCCTCGAGCCCGATCTCTTTGATGATCCGAATGGCCCGCCGAGGCAAATAAACGGTCGCGCTCGGATACTTTTCGCGCCGGCTCGGAGAACGTCTCTTTTGGTCCGGGAGGGCTTCGCTGGACGTGTCCGGGGCGACCGCCGGAATCAGGTCGGCAAGCGACTGTCTCTTCGTCATGCTCCTGTCCTCAGCTTCTTCTGTACCCACTGCAACAGCCCGCGTATTTCCTCGGCGGCCTTTCCGCCCGGCGCGAACTCAGTGACCCCCAGGCCGGCGCCCAGCGCGTCCTGGTGTTCGTTCCGCTGCACGATGAAGGGCCGTGCCAGCGCGCCCAGCATGTTCAGGGCGGAGGTCGCCTCGTTCATCCGAAAGTAGCTGCGCGCCGGGCCTTGGTTCAGCACAAAGGCGAACGGCTTGTCCAGGCTGCGGATCGAGCTGACCGTCGGTATGGCGGCTTCGATGTCAGCAGGGCTCGGCCGCGCCGGAATGAGGCACAGATCGGCCGCCCGGATCGCCGCCGTCGCCACGACCGAGTTGGTTCCGGGGCTGTCGATCACCGCAAAGGTATAGCCATTGGCCTGAAGCAGTTTGAGCGCCCGCTCCAGTTCGGCACCATTGGTGACCCGGTCGATGGCGGGCTCGGGGTTAGCACGCCTCAGTCCCCAGTTTGAGACCGTTCCCTGCCGGTCGGTCTCCAGCATGAAAACCCGCTCCCCTGCCTGCATGGCAGCGACCGCAATCCCGATTGACAGCGTTGACTTGCCGCTGCCGCCCTTTTGCGTAGCGAAGGCGATGGTCTGCATGTTTGTCTACCGCTTACGGTAAAAAGCAAACGTCGAAAATTTTACCGCTTAGCCAGTCTAAACTGCTCAAAATCGCGTTTTCAAGATGAAATGGCCCGACGGTGAGCACGGTCCAGCGTTAGAGCGGCATCTGAGAATGGGCTTGAAGGGATCGTGTCGAAGCGCCGCTACAGCCATTATGGGTCGGCGGTCGCCGGACTGGATCAAGATGAAAAACCGGACGCACCAGCGGCCACGCAAGTCATCGAACGGTAGAGACTCTATTGCCCCGCGACGATGGGCTGCGCGTCAGCCCCCATCACCGGAATTTCAGCCGGGCCTGCACAGTTCAAGGATGCGGCAGCCGTGCTCCCATGAAGAAACCCGCGTGCTTCGATCAGTCCGGCGGCCGGCCTTCGGTTTTCTGATTTACGATCAGAGCCGCCACAACGAACAGGATCGACAATGTTGCCGAGAGCAGCAGCACGGCACCGAACATAGATGAGCTTACTCCCACTTGCCCACCGGCTTTGGACTTCGCGGGGGGATCGGTTCATGAGCACCCGGCCGGCCAGACAGGCTCAGTGGAGTGCCACGGACAGCCGTTCTTTCTGCTGCTGAGCGTCGAGCGACAATAGCCAGCTTTCCGCCATATCGAGAAGCTGATATCTCAGCTCGGGATCGCCGCAGCCCTCCGCGGCATCGACCAGCTTGCCCACTTGTCTCTGCACGAACATTCTGAGGTCGCGATGCAAGGCCGCATCCTCCCAGACACACAGCCCATTCCCAGCGAATCGGCGCAGGATTGCTTGCGTTGTCCACAGATTTTCAGACTCGAGAGCTCGAATCCGGCCACTTATCCACAGGAAACTTACGGGAGAAGCCCCTGACGCTGCGACACATCAGGTTGAAACAGCCAGCTTGGGCTCGTTCAGCGTAGATCAATGTTCAGCCCGGAGACTTACTTTCCGTATGGCCGTGATCCGGAAGTAACATTTCCCGCCGGCCTCCTCGAAGCGACTTTGCGAGCTTGGCTCCCCGCCAAAGAACCTCGAAACTGGCGCACCGTTCGACGAGCAAGCTCCAGCTATCTCACGGGCCAAGTTGTGGACCACTCGCGGGCGTTAAGGGGTAATAGCGTTGTCTCTTCGACCCATCGGGTTCCATTAAGGTCAGCCCGCTGCCTCGAACCGGCGGACCGTCAATCGCACTGTCGAGGGCGCTGCCCCGACCCGCCGCGCAATCTCGCGGATCGGCATCCCCGCCGACTTCATCCTGATCACATCGCGCACATGGCGCATCGCAAGCCTCTCCGTCGGCATCCAAGGGCCCCCTTCGCAAAGCCGAAAAGGGGGGGCCTATGGGAGCCAGAAGAGGCCTCGTCACCCGGGCGACATCATCCCAGAATGGCGGGCGTGATCGTTTCGGAATGGCTGGGCGACATCAAATCCGAGCGGTGGGCGAGTAGCGTTCCTTCCTACCGGCCGGCGCGCACGCGGATCAAGGCCGGGACCACGGTGACCTTCACCAATGTCGGCGATCTGCCCTACGATGCCACGTCGCTCCATCAGGGCGAATGGGGCACCGGCGCCCTGGCCAAGGGCGAGTTGATCCCGTCGGCGTGATCGATCTCATAGTTTTGGGCTTTAACCCGATTTGCGAATTCAAACCCGTACTGCGTCTCCGATCTACCTTCCGAATCGCAGGATCGGTGAACTACTGACATCCGTAAATTCAGCGTTGCTTGCCCTTTAGGCATTGTCTAAACGACGACTCGCACACGATTTTATTTCTGGTATAGGCTCCAGAAATTCGCTTTATGCATTGTTTATACTGCGCCTCACGAGGCACAGATTGATCACCGGGTGCGGAAAACGACTGGGCTCCAGATAGACAGAGAATGAGCGCACAGAGAAAGATCTGCTTACATAGACCAACCGTTACCTTACCTTCTAATAACTCCGTCATGTCCTCCTCCAAGATGGACGGGCCGCAGCTCGGCACAGGGTTGTGGAACCGGATCCAATTGCACTAAGCACCTTCGTCTTTTCGCCGCGAGATACGATTTTCGAGAGCTTGAAGGCGATGAGATTTGCCGGTTAATTCGTCTTGCGCACGCCGAAGGGCGGCTCGACGCAACTCCGCAAGCTGCACTAGCTCCGGATCGGATATTGCTGTCCCCGATCCGGGTCGAAGTTCGGCAATCTTCACCTGAAAATCAACCCACTCCGTTGCCTTCGCCGGGTCGGGATCATCCGCGTATCGGATACGAATGGTGGTCTTTGAGATGGTGGTTGCGATGTGTTGCATGGATTTCCCTCCCGATTTAGGAAGCCATCTTACCCCGGACCGCAAAAAGCCGGAACCAAAACGGCCCTTGGGCGTCGCGGCTCGGAACGCCGTCCCATGAATAGTGCGCTTGCGATCAGGGTTGGCACTGACCTGCGAGCCTGGCCCTGGGAGCCCCGCCGCAAGGCCCCGGTGCTATGGAAGGCCGGCCGTGGCATTCGCCTTTCGGAGCACATCGAGAGCGGCTACGGACAGGCCATGTTCGAGGCTGCTTGCGAGAAGGGCCTGGAGGGCATCGTGTCGAAGCGGCGGGATTAGCCGGTATCGGTCCGGTCGGTGCCCGGACTGGATCAAGGTCAAGAACCCGGACGCGCCGGCGACGACGCGGCTGCTGGATTGATCATGCCATCCCGCGACGGCTTGCGAACTGTGCTACCTTGCGCCCGCCATGGATTTGACCCCCGTGGCAGAGCCCCGGCCATCACACCCTCGTGGGTAGGTTGTCAACGAACCGATGGCCGGGGCTCACTGATCTACCAAGGCCCACCGCGCCGGCATGCCATCGCCAACGACCGCCACGCCCTTGCCCTCCGATCCTGTTCCACCCCGGCCACGAGGAATGTGGTGGTCGCGATCAATCGGAACGCCTGGTCGCAATCAATCGGAATAGCTGGTCGCGATCACCCGGTGCGCGCAGCCACGCAATTAAGTTGGGCAGCCACTGGCCCCACTAAACATCTTACTGCGCCTGCGAACCGTCCAGTCTCGCTCTCGCTCGTAGGTACTCAAGTTCCCGAAACCAGCCTCCGGCCAGCTCAAGGAACTTTGCTCGCAAGGACGGGTCGTTGGTAGCTCCAGCCATAGTCAGACAGTTCTCCGCTTGCAGGCGGAGTTCAATCTCTCTTGCCGCCAAGACTGGTATGGCAGACGCATTGCGAATTGGCATGTCATGACCCCGGCTGCTTCTATGCAGCTTGAGGTCTTGCGAGCCAGTGCGGTGAAACACGTACCGCCTGATCGCCCGCTTGCCGGCTCCGTGTCAGCCGAAGGGGCGCGTTGAGAAAGCATCCTACCAGCGGACTAGCGGCCAGCCGAGCGAGATGCCTTTCTGGTAATCCCAGAACGTGCGGCCCCTGGGTGCTCCAATTCCATCCAACCCAGATTGGGCTCGCCGCCCGAGGCATCGTCGAGTTCGGCATCCGTCAATGCGCGCATCACTGCAGTGTTGATGTCCCAAGACACTCCTTCGTTCAATGTCGGGCCGCGGGTCGTCCACAAGGCTTGCCAGGGTGTATCGCTGCACCCGGTGAGAGTCATAGGGGCCTTACGGGAGCCCCTGGGCCGGCAACAGCTCCCCATAGGTACGCGCCGATACCTCGGATCACCAGTGTGAGAAATACGGACTTAACCGTTTGTAAACCATGGTTCGGCATGCTTTTTCGATGCCGAATTAGTGCGCTGCGGCGAACACTCCTCGGTTCCTGGGCAACTTTCCAGCGCTCCAGCGGCCGGACGCGTCCGACCCCCTGCCGGTCATGCGGCGGGAAATGAAGCTGTTGCTTATCGAAATCGAGCGGTTGCGCTCCGAGGTGGAACGACTGCGTGCGTCGGAAGCCGAAGCGCGAAAGACACAGGAATTCCTGTCGGCCGACGTAAACCGGATAATGGCGAGCCGGGATCAGTGGCAAGGAGAGGCGGAACGCCTCGGCGCCTTGATGACGTCGCAGGTATCGCACTGGTCACAGTTTTGGTCGAAAGCAGCCGACCGGTGGCACACCGCGCGCGCAAGTCAGTGTTGGTTAAACTTTCGGCGAGGCCTCTTCCGCTTCGCCAAGCTCCCCGCGGTCATCTTGGCGCGAGAACAGGTGCCCACACTGGTCGACGAGTGGTGGAAACATCGATTGAGGTGGGGAGCGAGCGCAGCGCCTCAGGGATCCACGGCACCCGCGCCATTCACTCATGACCCCGGCACGTGAACGCCGCTCAACTTGAGGCCATGGGGCCGCGACCGCTTACACACAAAACGCAGGCCCAACCCTTTGCCGGAACGCTCCACAATGCGTTCGGGTTGATGTTCGTTGGACGCCGCCTGCGAGGAGCGGCGTTCTGACGGAAGGCGCCCCCGCCATCCGACGCCGCAAGCGGTCGGGGTCGCCTTTCCCGTGTATTAATCCGGTTCTCGATGGCAATGGACGGCCGGACCGGGTGGGGCTCAAAGCCCCGACGGGGGATTCGTGGTGGCCAACCCGACCGCCTGGAAATGCATCAACGCCCGCGGCGAGACCGTGAAAACCGCGCCGGCGTTCCGCAGCGCCTACAAGTCCCGGCGCTGCGTGGTGCCTGCCAATGCGACAAATTCTTCGTTCGTTCTGGGTTTGATACCAAAAGGGATTTCGAACCTGTCGGAATAGGTGCCGGGCTTCGGGGACGCCGGAGGAGATCGCCCATCAGCACCTGTCAGGCAGTCACCGCGAACCTGTCGAGGATCGCTGGATCGTCGTTCTCCGGCTTGTTAACCCGCGTGCTTACCCGGCCAGCTCACCATCTGATCCGTGGAGTAAGGCCGGACCAGGTCAGCAGGATCGGGCTCGTCGCCGAGCCAGCGCTCGTAGTCCGCGGGGGCCAGGATCACCGGCATTCGGTCGTGGATGGGGGCGACCAGCTCGTTGGGCTTGGTCGTCAGAATGGTGAACGTGCGCAGCCCATTGGTCGCTTGGGTTCTTATCGCCCGAGCATGCAACATGTGCGCGTGGCATTGTGCTACCTTGCGAGTCGGCTTCTCTAATTCTGAGGGGGAGGCCGACTTTCGATATGATGACGATGGGGCCCCGCTGGTCGTACCCCCCGGCGGGGCTTCCCTTTAGGTAGCGGGTGCGCTTCATCCGTGAATTTACAAAATGTTGCCATGGGCAGGCCCTCATCCCCGAGGTGCGGCGCCAAAGGCGAGGGTAGGGCGGTCGCAACGTTTGTTTTCGACAATGTCTCGTTTTCGGACCCGTTGATGCGGTCCGATTCGTCGAAAGCTCATTGATTCCATTGAACAAGCGCCGGCCTGTCACGCCGGAGGCCGCGAGCCGACCTTTTCCCCACATAGCTCGCCAGTGTCGATTTGCGTGCCTGCTTCTTGCTTCGGATTGAGTGCGGCTGCCATTTTTTGCGAGACCTCGTCAGCAATTGGTCGAAGGGCATTGCCCGCTCGCTGTACATATCGATTTGCCATCGCCAACGTTCGGTGTCCCGCGAGGTCTCGGATGGCGAACGCGTTGAGCCCCAATGTGGCAGCACGTGTCAGGGCTCCTCGCCGTAAGTCGTGCGGAGTTAGATCCGTCATCGTCGTCGATTGGCGCATTCGGTTCCAAAAGCCGCGAAACGCGCTTTCTCGTAGCGGTTTATCAATTTCTATCCCGTGGCAAACGTAGGTGCCCACGGATCTGGTCTTCTTCAAAAGATTCACGGTCGTTGCCCCCAAATGTACGGTACGCGGACCAGCCTTTGCGTCTGGTAATCTCGCTGAACCGGCGCTGAAATCGATAAAGCCCCATTGGAGGCTCAGCACCTCGCCGAGTCGCATCGCAGTCAAAAACATGAGCCTAGCCGCGAGGATGCAGCCCGAAAGTTCGGTGGCTTCGGCCTCCGCCCGCGCGAGCCACAGTCCTAAGCTCGCGAGCTCCTCATCAGTTGGTATTCGCTCCCGTTTGCGTTCGGGGAAGGGCGTAATGCCCTTTGCTGGATTTTGGTCTATTAGCTCCCAGTCGCGTGATGCGAGGCTTAACAATTTTCTAAAACAGGCCAGAGATCGGTTCGCTTCGATTGGGGTGCGGGACATCGATTGGTGCCAAGAAAAGATATGGGCGCGCGTGAGGTCGCCTATCTTTATGCGCTCGAACCTTGGCCTAATCTTGCTCTTTATGAGTTGCTCGGCGGACCAACGAGTGGATGGTTTGAGTCTTGTTCTAACGTGCTCGTCTACATAGCGTTCGAGCAAGTCACCAACGGTTTTCTCCTTACGTTTGCTCGTCCGCGATTCGGCGGGATCACGACCGTGTGCTACATCACCGACGGCCTGCCGTGCCAACTTGCGCGCTTCATCAGGGGTTAGCTTTCCAATGGTGCCGAGGGTCAGTTTTCTTAAGGGCGCGTGACGCCCACGGCCGGCACGATACATCAGGATATAGCTTTTGGCGCCAGAGGGGCGCGTGCGAACACCGAAACCGCGTATTTCCGCATCGAATACTACATATTCGATGTCACGCGACTTTAGGCTATCGACCAGCCGTTTTGTGATTTTGTCCCGCGGACATGTTGCTGTGACCTCGGTAGGCTGTGGGGTAGCACCAGGGTAACACGCCATTGGAATTCGGATCAATCGCGGGGAACGACGGCCCTTCGTATCAAGCTGAAAATACAGCATTTTATGAAACAACAGGAACAATGAGGCAACCCGGTACTTCGTCTTGGAAAGGACTTAAAATCCCTTGAGGGAGACCTCGTGCGGGTTCGATTCCCGCCGTCCGCACCAGCGCCCGCAGCGTGATCGGGTTAGTTGGCGACCTCATCGCCCGAATAAAGGTCCCCGCCGCGCCTGGATGCTACGAGCTGACTATTGGCCGCTTCGATCCTTCGAATGAGCGCCGTAACAGCGCAAAGAGGCTGCCGCCCGTGGCCATGCCGAGAAAGTAACTGACCCCGACTAGAAGGGCCATCGGCGCGCGACCGCTAAAGCTCAGGAATGACACGGTTACAAGCCCGAAGTTTTGGATCACGAACACAACTGTGACCGCAACGAACAGCGCGATTACGGTAACGTGAATCCAACGCATGACGTGTCCCTCTGGCGCACGGCATCAGCAAAGAACGACGCGTCTCGCACGCCTGTCATTCACCCGAAAATAATAAATTGAGAACACAAATCTCAGCCCTGCGTTGACATGGATCAACACGATGGGTTGGTCCGCTTTGTGGCGCGACCACGACGCTCGTCTCGGTGACGGCAAGCGCGCGCGGGCAAGCGGCGGAACAGGAACTCGCCGCCGGATTGGGCAAAGGGCAGGTGGCCGAGTTCGTCGAGCGTAGGGAAGGAGGCGGCTTTCGCACCGCCTCCCTTGCGCTCGTGCCTTACTGGCAGAAGTACGTTATTCCATCTTGAAGCGTGATTGTGGTACCGGGCCGGCATTTGATGCCAGAGGCGCTCGCGTAGCCAGCCCATCCACCGTAGTACGCGCCGCCGTCGTAGTAGGTCAGACCGTGGAAACGGAAAGGTGTTGCGGCGCCGTAATAGCCTCCACCTCCGTAAAGGGCGGCGCCGGCGACAGCCCGGGCTCCGACGCCGACGCCCACTCCCACTCCCACTCCGCGGCCCACTCCACGATAGCCGACCCGGCCCACGCCACCGACCCGGCCCACGCGACCGACCCGGCCCACATGGCCGACGCCGACCCGGCCGGCGCCGGCTCTGGCAACGGCACGAGCATCGGCGTCAGTCGAGAAGGTGGGAACACACAAGAGGCCGGCGACGGCGGCCGCAGCAAGACAAACAATCGTTCGACACGACATGACAGCTCCTTTTCTGGTTTGACCGGCCCCTCGTCGGTGAGCCGGAAGGTTGTACCGTGCTCGCGCGCGATCGACACCGCGTCATTGTCGAAACGGGCTCCGGGATTATCTCGAAGCCCTCATCGAAGCGCAGACGCAGAATATCGCACAGCCGAGGGCGGGATGCGGCTCGAAATCCCTCGTTGCGACGCGAGGTAGCGCGGCAGTGGCGTGTATGATTGCCTCCCCTGCACATTGAGCTGTGTTTCACGGCAGTTGAGAGTTAACGATGATCAACCGTTCTTTTCCCAGTGTACAAGAGGAAACCGCTCTTACCGAAATGGGTTGAAGCCCTATACCTTGGTTCAGGCGCGCTCGCAGCCGCAGCATTGGAGGATCGTGCCGGTGTCGCCAGCGAACATGAGGACGCGTGACGCCAGCCTGGTCGAGCTTCTGGCCAACATCCCCTGTCCGGCGGCACGCCGCGTGACCGCCGATCGGGTCGAGATTGTGCCCGGCTACCGCCCCCAGCCGTTCGGCTGGGCGAACCCGAAACCCGCGGCTCCGGGGAAAGCGGGATATCCCCGGCGGGTGGAACGCGCCTCCGCGGCGAAAGCGGATACCGGGCCCATCTCATGGCGTCGGGCGCGGGCTTCCGCGTAGCCGTGGTGACGATGCTTGCGGGCGACTTTTTGCTTCTTCGGCTCCCGGCCGGGCGGGATGCGGTCGGCGGCGTGACGATCGCTCTGCGCGGCTGAAGGCGCGGTCCTGCTTGCCGCGGGCAATGGTGCCGGTTGCGGCTCTACGTCAACGCTCAAGAGTGCCGGGGCCTCGACTGCCTGGGGGGCTACCGTCGGGATCGACGCCACCTCGTGGACCTGGCTTGGCTTCGGCTTGCGGACCTCCTCATACGAGGTCACACGGGCCGCGCCGATTGCGACATAACCTGCCATGAGGACCGCTAGCCCGGCAACGACCAGCACGGGTCTCGACAACCGGTCGCGGAAGGATGTGCGATAGGAGAAGGACGCTGCGACCAGACTGTATCCGGCGCGGGTGAGTTTGTAGCAGCCGCGCGACCGCTTCCAGACGACAAGGCCGCGCTTCTGCGCGACCGTCATGAGCACGGTTTTTTCGTTCGGGGTACCTGGCGCTCCGTCCAACGATCCAGACATTCCGATGTGACGCAGCGCGGCATTCAGCCTCGCGTCTCCATCCATCACGCTTTACTCCCACTCGGACGGTTTCTTATCACTATCCCGAATTGGAACATTGATCTACCGCAACGTGCGCACAGCGAGCTTGGTCTGTAGCGCATCAGGACAAGCCACATCGCAGCAGGACAATATCAGCCCCTTCTCCCGGGCAGCGTTTTGTAGTAGACTGTTGACGTAAATCAACCAGGAGACGTACCGTATGAAGTCCTATCCGGAATCGCCCTCGGAGTCCTCGCGGGCATTGCAATCGGTGCGGCTGCGGTTCAGGGGCTGCACGCCCAGGCCAAGCCGCCGGTCTATGTCGTCAACGAGATCGAGGTGACCGACCAGGCCGGTTTCCAGGCCTATGCCGCGGCGAACTCGAAGATCATCGAGAAACATGGCGGACGATACATCATCCGCGGCGGCAAGATCATGGAGACCCTTTCCGGAACGCCTCCCACCGGGCGATATACGGTCTACGTCTTCGACAACGAGGACAAGATGAAGGCGTGGCAGACCGATCCGGCCTTCAAGGACTTGATGGCGACCCGCGACAAGACCGGCAAGTTCCGCTCGTTCGTCGTTGAAGGTCTCGCAAAGTAGCCCAAGGGAATTCACGAGGCCGGTTCGCGGCCTCATGAGGCCCGGCGACAGGCGTGCGTGACGGCGCCGCGCCCCTGGATGAACTTCAGCACATCCCGGTCAGGTGTGATAGGGATGTGGAAAGCAGGATATCCCCGGCGGATGAACGCACCTCCGCCGCGCTTGGTCCCATCGTTGACGCAGGTCAATGCGCGTCGCGTTACCCTGCACCCGCTGGGGCAGGTTGTCACCCAAGGAAGGAACCATCATGTCGTATCGAACGATTGTTTCTCTCGCCGCAGCCGCTGTCGCCGGCCTCCTGTGTGTTTCGACCATGTCGACTGACGCCGATGCTCGTGCCGGCGCCAGAGCCCATGCAGGCCGGGTCGGCGTCGGCAATGTCGGCCGGGTCGGCCGGGTCGGCACCGTGGGCCGGGTCGGCTATCGTGGAGTGGGCCGCGGAGTGGCGGTCGGTGTCGGAGCCGCTGCGGCCGGGGCCGCTGCCGGGGCCTATTACGGACAGTATTACGGGCAACCGGTCTACCAGTGCGGTTACGCCCCGTTCCCCCCGTGCTATTAGCAAGATAGCTGTGGCGCGGGTTGGCCGGACATCTTGAGCATCGCATAAGCACCGTCGGTGCCAAGAGGCTTTGATCGGGGCCTGCAGGCGAGGAAGCCTGCAGGGCTCCGGCCATTGTGAAAAGCGAACGCCGGACGGGCAAACAGCCTCGCACCGCCCGGAGATGATCGATCGGGCGGCGTGCGTGAAGGGAGCGCTTCGGACCTCGCCGGTCCGGCCCTCAGGTATTCGGCGGCGGCGCGAAAAAACATCTCCGGCTTCCGTCCGGGCGCTTGCAGCGCCGGAACGCGCCGTCGGGCGATGGCTGGGTCTCGCTGAACGGCACCGTCTCGACGCCGAACAGATGATAGCCGTCGCGCAACAGCCGCACCTGCTCGCCGGGGACGACGAAACAGTCGCCCTCGCCGCAGCACCATTCGCCGGCGCCGTTGCGGTGGCCGCCCCGCAAGATCCAGCTGTCATGCTCTTCACGACGATCTGTGGTTCAACAGCATGGCGACCGCTTTGCGGATCGGCTTCAAGTCGAGGTCCGCGCTGATCTTGTCCTCGTCGGGCCAATCGTCGCGCACTTTGTCGACGCCGAACAATGCGCGGGGCAGCCGCGGATGCGCGATGCGTCCGATGAGATCGTCGGCCGCTTCGGCGGAAGCCTTCGGCCCCAACTTCAGCCGCTCACGCAGGAAGCCGGCGAGGCGTTCGTGCGCGGTCGTGAAGATCGCATCGTAGAAGCTGGCCGAGCCCTCGGGGAAGCGCTCGGCCTCGGAGATGGCGAGGCGGCACATGCCGATGGCGGGCGTCCACAGCAGGAGCTCCATGAACCGGCCACAGAACTGGACGAGCGCCTCGCTGGTGTCCTCCGCGTACTCGGCGGGCGACCGCAGTTTGTCGAGGTAGAGCCCGCGTATGAGCTCGATGACGGCGAGGTAGAGCTTCTCCTTGCTCTCGAAGTGGGCGTAGAGCGTGCGCTTCGACGTCTTGGCGCGCTCCGCGATCACGTCCATCGACGCGCGCTCGAAGCCGAGCTCCAGGAAAACGTCCTTCGCCGTGAACAGGATGTGCTCGCTGAGCTCGTCGCCGCGGCGCCCCATGGTGGTCTCCTCTTGACGCATGTAAACGGTACGGTATGGTATACTTCTTTCCGCAAGAGGGCGTCATGATCGTCGTCACCGCACCGACAGGCAACATCGGACAGAACGTCCTGCGCGGGCTGTTGCAGTCGAGCGAGACCATGCGCGTCATCGTTCGCGACCCTTCGCGATTGGCGCCCGAGGCCGCCAACCGGGTCGAGGTCGTGGAGGGCTCGCTGGATGACATCGGCGTGCTGCAAAAAGCATTCGCCGGTGCCGAAACGCTCTTCTGGTGCGTGCCGCAGAGCAACACGCCGACCGATGTGGGCGAGCACTACCGGCATTTCGCGCGGCCGGCCTGCGCGGCGATCCGCCGGCAAGGCGTGAAGCGGGTGGTCGCCGTGTCGAGCGGCGGCCGCGGCCGCGCCGGTAACGCCGGGCCGATCTCGGCGCTCCACGCCACCGAGGCCATGATCGAGGACACCGGCGTCGCCTTCCGGGCGCTGCGCAACGGCAGTTTCATGGAGAACCTGCTGTGGCAGGTCGAGCCCATCAGGCACCAGGGCGTGTTCTTCTATCCGCTTGGCGGCGACGTGAAGAAGCCGACCTGCGCGGCCCGGGACATTGCCGCAAGCGCCGTGCGCCTGCTGCGCGATCGCTCCTGGACCGGCCAGGGCGGAGTGGGCGTGCACGGGCCGGAGGACCTCTCCTTCAACGACATGGCGCGCATCATGACCGAGGTGCTGGGCAAACCGGTTCGCTTCCAGGAGGTGCCGGGGCCCGGTTACAAGGCGTCGCTCATGCAGCACGGCTCCAGCGAAGCCTTCGCCCAAAGCCTCGTCGACATGTTTGCCGAGGTCGGCCAAGGCATCTACGAGGCCGAGCCGCGCACGCCCGAGACGACCACGCCGACCACGTTCCGGCAGTGGTGCGAGGAGGTGCTGCGGCCGGCGGTGGCGGCGTCATGAATAGGCCCGGCTAGACGGCAAGGAACGAGGCCGCCAACGCCACGGCCGCACCTCCCGCAACCAGACAGGGCCAGTATCTCATCGGGATGAACGAAAACTCGTCGCGGCCCGGGGCGATTTGCGTCGGTAGCGCGTCACGATCTCGAGCGTAATCGCCGCCAGCAGAAATGCGAGCGCGAACAAACGATAGGCGAAGGCCGCGGCCTTCTGCGGGTCGGGCTCGTAATACTCGAAGCCGATCATGATTCCGACCAGAACGAATATCCACGCGAAGGGAACGAAGAAGACCAGGTGTCCCCAACCCCGCCAGATGATGAGCATCGTTGATCCTGAAACCGCCGCGGCAGGCGTGTCTATCACGAATTTGCGGATATCTACGGCTCTGCCGGGAGCGGTTCCGCGTCGCGACCAGACCGGATGCGGCCTTGGTACCGAGCCCCAGCCACCGCGTCACGAGCGATAGAAGGATCGCCACATATCCTCGGCGGACCGATTGTGGTTTGCTTCGCCGTTTCGTGCGCGACAAGCCAGGGAGAAGGTGCCGATGCCGCATTACACCGCGATCGTGACGCTGCTCGCCGTGCTGCTCTATTTCTACACCGGCCTGCTCGTCGCCCGGGCGCGCGCCAAATTCGGCGTCAAGGCGCCGGCGATCACCGGGCATCCGGATTTCGAGCGGGTTTTCCGGGTGCAGATGAACACGCTGGAATGGATGCCGATCTTTCTTCCCACGCTGTGGCTGTTCGCGATCTATGTGAACGACATCGCGGCCGCCGCCCTCGGCGTCGTCTGGATCGTCGGCCGCGCGCTTTACATGGTCGGCTACACCGAGGCGGCCGACAAGCGCAGCAGAGGCTTTGGCATCCAGGCCGCGGCGTCCGGCATCCTGCTGCTCGGCGCGCTCATCGGGATCATCGTCCGCATGGCGCATGGCGGCTGACGCGTCGGCGTCCACGGCGGGATCCGCGGAGGCCCCGGTCACACCGGAACGATCGGGTGCTTCATCTTCTGCAGCGCCTGCAAGACTTTGGATCGAGCCGGAGGTGCTCCTGCAGCAGCTCGGGCGGCGTCAGCGCCATCGCGAACATGAGCGCTGGGCCGCCGCGTCCGTCTGGTCACGCCGCCGCCTCCGCGGTGGACGCGGCACCGGCCTGCATGGTGCGCGCGAGGACGCCGTAGGCGCTCGTCCATGCATCGCGGACCTGCGGCGTGAATGCGTCGCCGAGCCCTTTCTCGAGCGTCCACAACAGCGCGCCGGCGACCACGTCATAGTGCTCGTCGCGTACGCCATAGCCGGCGTGGCGACGGCCGAGCGCGTGCAGCGTCGGAACCAGGGTGGAGACCCGATCGAGGTTCGCCACGACGACGCCGATCATCTGCATCAACATGCGACCTTGCTCGCCGAGATCCCGCGCGAACATCGGACGAAGCGAAGGCTCGAGCTCGAACAGCCGGCCGTAGAACAACGCCGCCGCGGTGTCGGCGATCGGCTTGACGGCGGCGAAACTGGTGCGGACATGGGCGATCTGGTCGGGCGTCATGACGTTCCTCATCTCGGTTGAGGCCCACGGCGTCCGGTCGGGGCCATGTGGCGCATGGCGCGGTCCACTAGCGGCAATGTGTTTCGCGGTGATTTCCTGCGCGGACAATTTGTTTCCCGGTCGGGCGAATTGTTTCGCTCGACCGGTCTTTAGAAAACACTTGTCGCATTTCCTTTCGGAAAACCCATGGCCCGCGAAGACGGGCGTAAACGCCCTTTAGGTCCACTTTTCCGGGAAATGCGCTAAGGTGTGGAAACCAAAGCGTCCGGCCGACCGCGTGAAAACAGCTCGCATGTGCGGGCCGGCCGCGCCTCGTCGGACCGGAGGACGCATGCTGGCAGCCACGACACCGGCACAGACGGCCGGCTACCCGGAGAAACCGATCAGGATGATCGTGCCGTTCCCGCCGGGCGGCTCGACCGGCTATACGGCCGGTATTCTCGCCGGGCAGCTGGAAAAGATCCTCGGACAGCCGGTCGGGGTCGAGACCCATGCCGGCCGTTTCGGAATCAATGCATTGCAGCAGCTCGTCGGCAACACCGACGGACACACCCTGATGGTCGGCACCATCATCACCAACTCGATGACGCCGGTCATCCATCGCGCCGACATGGAATTCGACTACGGCAAGGAGATTTTTCCGGTGACGCGGCTCGCCGACTTTCCCCTGGTCGTGCTGGTGCCGCTGTCAGCTCCGGTCGACACCCTGGCGGACTTCCTCGCCCATCAAAAGCAGCACTCGGGGAAGCTTCGATTCGGCACCGACTTTCTTGGCAGCCCCGGATGCGTCGACTTCATCGCGCTCGGCCGCCCGCTCGGCCTCAGGGTCTCCTACCGTGCGACCAATGGCGCGATCGGCATATTGAATGATCTCATTGCGGGCAAGACCGACATCGCGATGCTCAACGTCGCGACGGCGAGCCAGGAGATCGGGAAATGCAAGGCGCTGGCGGTGACGGCGGCGCATCGCCTTGCCAATTTCCCAAACGTTCCGACCATGGCAGAGGCGGGATATGCCGGGATCGGCAGCGCAATGTGGCAGGGCCTGTTCGCGCCGCGCCGGCTATCGCCTGGCATCGTGCGGCTGCTCTACGGCGCGGCCGTCGAGGCGATGACCTCCGACCAGAGCAAGGCAATGCTGGACCGGGTGAACGCTGAGGTCGCAACCAGCGACTCGCCGGAAACATTTGCCGCGGAGATCGACGCCGAGATGACCAGATGGGAAAAGGTGATCCCGGAACTGGCGACGCTGCCCGAGGAATGAGACACATTCGGGTCGTCGGTCACCGGCTCCAGCGCCGCGCGACTGCGATGACCCGGTTCCCGACCCGGTGCACGGCTGCCTTGGTTTTCGCCACCACGCCGCGGACGGTGGTGACGAGACGTCCTTCGTGGCGCCGGCCATGTGCCCGGGGCTCGTGCCGCTCGCGAGATCCGTTGATCGACCGGACGCGATGCCGGCCGCCGCTGTACTCGCCGTGGCTCGCGTCGAGCGCCGCACTCTTGCTGTCGCGATGGCGGCGCACGGTGGTGTCGCCGGGCGGATCCGCGACGGGTTTGCTCACCGCCGCGACCGGCGCGGGCTCCGCCGGCGCCATCGCCGGCGCTGCCGCCGCCGGCACCAGCGGAAGCTCCGCCCCGCCGATCGAGCCGTAGACGAACGGCTCCTGCCGATGGCCGGTCGTGCTCCACACCTCGTCGCGCACCCGGCCGAAGGCGATGCGGACGTCGACGCCGGGCTCCGGGATATGCTTGATGAGGGCGGCCGTGTACGGACTGTTGCCGCCGCTGCCGTCCTCGGCGGTCGAGCCCGCCCGCGCCGCATAGGCGATCATGGTGTCGCTGAGGGTCAGCTCGACCTTCGCCAATCCGGCGCTGACGGTGCGGACTGCGATCGTGCGCTGCATTTTTCTGCTGAACGGATTGTCGCGGCAGGCGTCCAGGATGACGAGACGCAGCCGGCGTGCGGGCTCGATCGCCCTGACCACCCGGTCGAGCGATACGCCTTCGTCCTCGGCCTCGATGTCGGCCGCAAGCTTCGCGTCCACCGGGATCAGGTAGTTGATGCCGCCGACCTCGATGCCGTGCCCGGCAAAATAGACGACGGCGATGTCCGCGTCGCGCGCCTGAAGGGTGAAGTCCCGGATCGCCTTGCGGAATTCCGGGCCCGCCAGATCGCGCAGCTCGGTCACCTCATAGCCGATGCCGCGAAACGTCTTTGCCATTGCGGCAACGTCGCGAGCCGGATTCGGCAGCGCAGGAACGTTTTGATAGGCCGAATTGCCGATCACCAGGGCAATGCGCTTGTCCGCAAGCGCGGCGTCGGAAAACGCGGTGACCAGCCCGGCAAGACAGGCACCGGCCAGAAACAACCTGACGATGGTCCTCATAACCCCCTCCGGCTCCTCGCTTCGCCGGCAGTGCGGAACCGCGCCGGCCCCAGCCCGATCAGGATAGTCTGTTTCGCCTGCTGAGCATCCTGTCCAAGACACAATAGGTACAGTGGTTGTCAGAGCGCGTCGCCGCGTGGCCGGCGCAATCGGTTACGCACCATGGCGGGAACCGACGCCGTCATGCGACCAGCCCGAGCTTGCTGCTGGCGCGATAATAGGATCATGCCGCCCCGGCGCACTGTGATCTTGGTCACAGTCCGATGCCCGGCGATTCTTCACGCCCTGCGGTTCGGGATACGACCCGGCCGGAGGAACGGCCGTTGCAACCTGCCTGATGAGGCCGGCCGAGGACCTCGACATCCGCACCGATCTGCCGCGCTGCCGCTCCGCCTGGCACCTGCAAGCGGCATCAGGCCCTGCGCGCTCGCCTGGAGCGCTTTCCGATTAGGTTGACCATTAAATCGGATGGGCCGTGGCCGGAAGCGCTCCAGATTCGACACTTGTCGCATTTCCTTTCGGAAAACCGGTGTCCACTTTTCCGGGAAATGCTCTGACTTATCATCATGCGGCGATGGGAAAACCCATTGAATATGGTCGCAAGATCGCGTTTGCTAGCGGCAGAACAACGACCTGGGAACAGGTGCATCCCATTTCCGGAGAGGACCTCGCGATGGCTGACCAAGGGAAAACGCATGATCGGACTGAGGAATTCTGGCACAGCGGCAAGGTTACGCGCCGCCGGCTGATCGGATATGGCGCGGCCGGCGCGGGCGCGCTCGGCGCGACCATGCTGGTCCCGGCGCCGTGGCTGGCCGCCTTCGGCCAGGCCAAGCCATTCAAGATCGGCTCGCTGCAGCCGCTCTCGGGCGTCGCCGCCGCCGGTGGCCGGACCGCCCTGATCGGGCTGCAGATGGCCGTGGATCGCATCAATGCGTCGGGCGGCATCAACGGCCGGCCGGTGGAGCTCGTGGCGGCGGACGACGAGTCCAAGCCCGACGTGGGTCGCCGCAAGGTCGAAAAGCTCCTGGTCGAGGATCTGGTCGACGTCCACGTCGGCGGCTTCCTGTCCAACATCTGCCTCGCCTGCATGCCGGCGTTCGAGGAGGCCAAGATCGTCAACATGATCAGCGTGTGTCTCGACACCACGCTGACCACAACCAAGTGCAACCGCTACAGTTTTCGCACCTACGACTACGCCCCCTCGCAGGCGGTCGCCTTCGCGCCCTATCTGGTCGGCACGCTGGGAAAGAAATGGCACCTCGCCTATGCGGATTATTCCTGGGGCCAGTCGACACGCGATGCCTATGCGGAGCAGATCAAGAAGGCGGGCGGGGAGGTGGTCGGCACCACCGGCATTCCCCTCGGCACTGCCGACATGACGCCGTTCTTGTCGAAGATCACCGGCAATTTCGACGGTCTGTTCGGCATCTTCTTCGGCAAGGACGGGGTTACGATCGGCAACCAGGCCTACGACCTCGGCATGACCAAGAAGTACAAGTGGGCCGGCGACGGCGCGATCTCGGAATCCACCAATCTTCCCGCGCTCGGCAGCAAGATCGAAGGCTTCGTCGGCATCAATCGCTACCTTCCGGTGCTCGAGGCCCCGCTCGACACGCCGGCCCACAAGAAGTTCTTCGAGGAAGCCAAGGCCCGGCTCAAGAAGATCGACCCGAGCGGACCGCTGCCCGACCGCTACGTGCAGTCGAACTACGAAGCGATGAACGCGCTCAAGATCGGCATGGAAAGGTCGAAGTTCCGCGGCCGCGAGGACACCATGAAGCTGATCGAGGCGCTCGAGGGGCTGGAGATGAAGGAGGGCGACGACTTCCCGCAGGGCGACAAGACGCTCCGCAAGGACGACCATCAGGCGTTCCTGCGCCAATTCATCTTCGAGATCAAAGGCGGCGGGGCCAAGATCATCCAGGTGGTCGAGAAGGACAAGACGGTCTTCCCGCCGGCCTGCAGGTTCGCCTCCGCCTGAAGCTTGATGAATGAATTGGGGCGTCATGGGCGGGCTCGTCCCGCGCATCGTCCTCCTTCCGTCATGGGCCGGGCTTGTCGCGGCCATCCACGTCTTGGGCACGAACGAAGACGTGGATGCCCGGCACAACGGGGCCCCGTCGCGCATGCGCGATGGGGTGCCCCGGCCGGGCATGACCGCTTGATTTGATGGGACGGGGACCTGCATCAAGTGGCGACTGACGCATCCATCGACGTGGCCTTGCCGGCGGCTGCGGTCCGGGAAGGCGCGCCGGCTCCTGTGCTGCGCACCGAGGGCCTCTCCATCCGTTTCGGCGGGCTGGCCGCCCTCAGCGACGTCAATTTCGAGATCCCGCGCGGCGAGATCCGCGCGATCATCGGGCCGAACGGCGCCGGCAAGAGCACCTTCTTCAACTGCCTGACCGGCGTGCTCAGGCCGACGTCGGGGCGCGTGCTGCTCAACGGCGAGGATATCACCGGGCTTACGTCCGATCGCGTTTCGCGCAAGGGAATCGCCCGCTCGTACCAGATCACCAACATCCTGCCCAATGCCTCGACGCTGGAGAACGTCCGGATCGCGGCGCAGTCGCGCCGTCACGGCTGGAACATGCTGCGCCATCACGGCGCCTTCCGCGATCTCATCGAGAGGGCGGAGGCGGTGCTGGAGTTGGTCGGCCTCATCGAAAAGGCGGACGAGCTTGCCGCCAACCTCTCGCACGGCGAGCAGCGCACGCTCGAGATCGCCATTGCGCTCGCCACCGAGCCGCAGCTGCTCTGCCTCGACGAGCCGACCGCGGGCATGAGCGCGGCCGAGACCCGCGACACCATGCAGCTGGTGCGGCGCATCGCCACGAACCTGACGATCCTGATCGTCGAGCACGACATGGAGGTGGTCATGGAGCTGGCGCAGCGCATCACCGTGCTGCACTACGGCCAGGTGCTGGCGGAGGGAGCGCCGGCGGAAATCCAGCGGAACCCCAGGGTGCAGGAGGTGTATCTCAAGACATGAGCCCGTCTGCTGCAGCCCCCCTCGTCGATCTCGAGGACATCCACACCTATTACGGCAAGAGCCACATCCTCAACGGCGTCTCGCTCACCGTGGGGCACGGCGAGGTCGTCGGCCTGCTCGGCAGGAACGGCGTCGGCAAGAGCACGACGCTCAAGACCATCATGGGGCTGGTCAGCCCGAGCCGCGGCAAGGTCACCTTCGAGGGCCGCCCGATCACCAGCCTGCCGGCCGACCGGCTGGCGCGGATGGGCATCGCCTACGTTCCCGAGGACCGCCGCATCTTCCGCCTGCTCACGGTGATGGAGAACCTGCGCACCGGGCTCGACCGCCGCGGCGTGACCGACGCGCGCAAGCACGCGCTCCTCGACAAGGTCTTTTCCTATTTCCCGGTGCTGGCGGAGCGGCGCAACCAGGAGGGCGGCACGCTGTCCGGCGGCGAGCAGCAGATGCTGGCGATCGCGCGGGCGATGATGCTCGAGCCGAAAATCATCCTGCTGGACGAGCCGACGGAAGGCCTGATGCCGCGCATGGTCTCGCAGATCCGCGAGATCATCGACGCGCTGCACCGGGAGGGCGTGGCGATCCTCCTGGTGGAGCAGAACGTTCCGCTCACGCTCGCCGCCAGCCAGCGCATCTACTTCATGGAGAAGGGCGCCGTCCGCCACCATTGCGCGGCGTCCGAGATCGGGGTCAACGACCCCGTCATTCATCAATATCTGGGTGTGTGAGCCATGGACGCCGTCATCGCGTTCTTCCAAGCCATTCCTTACGACCAGATCGTCATCCAGACCCTGAACGGCATCGTCACCGGCATGATCCTGGCGCTGATCGCCTCGGGGCTGACGTTGATCTTCGGCATCATGGACGTGGTGAACTTCGCCCACGGCGAGCTGTTCATGTTCGGCGCCTACATGGGCGTGCTGGTGCTGGCGGCGACCGGCAGCTTCTGGCTTGCTCTCGTTCTCGCCACCCTGATCGTAGCGCTGCTCGGCGCGGCGCTGCAGGTCACGACGCTGCGGCCGCTGCTCGGGCGCGATCCCCTGACCACGATTCTTGCCACCTTCGGCATCTCACTGGTGATGCAGAATTACGCGCTCTGGCAGTTCGGCCCGGTGGCGCGCAAGATCCAGGAGCCGTTCTCCGGCCAGTTCCACCTGTTCTATCTCGAGTATCCCTGGTACCGGCTGCTGATCGCGGGCCTCTCGGCCGGCATCATCGGCGGCTTCTGGCTTTTTCTCAAATACGGCACCTACGGCATCTGGATCCGCGCCACCACGCAGGACCGCGTCATGGCGCAGGCGATGGGCATCCCGGTGCCGTGGGTGCATACCGCGGTGTTCGCCATCGGCGCCGGCATGGCGGCCGCGAGCGGGGTGCTGTTCGGCCCGCTGGTCGGCGTCAACCATGCGATGGGGACCGACTGGGTGCTCAAGGCCTTCATCGTGGTCGTGGTCGGCGGCATGGGCAGCCTCGGCGGCTCGATCGCCGCCTCGATCTTCATCAGCCTGCTGGAGGCATATTCGTCGATCTGGGTGAGCCCGGCACAGGCGGTGATCGTCTCCTTCGTCGTGCTGATCCTGACGCTCCTGTTCCGGCCGACCGGCCTCTTCGTTCCGACCCCGAAATGAGCATGCATCGCACCACCGTCTACTGGACCTTATTCGGCGTCATCCTGGCGCTCCTGGCCGCGGCGCCGCTGGTCCTGCCGGAGTTCTGGAGCCGGTTCGTCACCGAGATCCTGATCTGGGGCCTGCTGGCGATGTCGTCCGACATCCTCATCGGCTATACCGGGATGGTTTCGTTCGGACATTCCGCCTTCTTCGGGCTCGGCATGTATGGGGCGGCGGCGGCGCTCTTGATGGTGAAGCCGGCCAACCTGTGGCTCGCGATCGCGTTGGGGCTCATCGGCTCGGCCGGCGTCGCCCTGTTCGTCGCCTACTTCTCCACGCGGCTGCGCGACATCTATTTCGCCATCACCACGCTCATCTTCTCGCAGATCTTCTACGTCGTCATCTTCACCTGGACCGAGGTGACGGGGGGCGAGAACGGGCTCAGCTTCAGCCGGCCGGCGCTCGCCATTCCCGGGCTCTTCTCGCTGCCGCTCACCACCGAGCGGCTGCACTGGTTCGTGCTCGCCATGGTCACGGCATCGTACCTGATCCTGCGCCGCGTCACCCAGTCGCCGTTCGGAATGGTGCTGCAGTCGATCCGCGAGAACGAGACGCGCACCCGCGCCATCGGCTACCCGGTCGAGCGCTACAAGATGATGGCGGTGATGCTGTCCGGGGTGTTCGCCGGCCTGGCCGGCGTGCTCTATGCCGTGCAGAACCGCTTCGCGGCGCCGGACTTCGTCTATTTCCTGGTTTCCGGCGAGACCGTGATCTTCAACGTCATGGGCGGCATCGGCACGCTGGTGGGACCGATCGTCGGAGCCGGCTTCTTCCTGCTGCTGCGCGAGGCGTTCTCGCGCTTCTTCACCGAGTTCTACCTCATCCCGGTCGGCATCATCTTCATCGCCATGGTGATCTTCATGCCGCAGGGGTTGCTCGGCTTCGCGCGGCGCTGGCTGAACCGGTAGAGGGGGTATCGGCGCCGGTTGCCGTGCGGTCCCGATGTCCTCACGCAACGTGCTTCGATTTGCCCTCCGCCGCGTCATCCTGGCTCCCGGCGCCCGCCCTGGGCTCCGGAAAGAACCGGTTCTCCGGCCGCGGCAGGCCGAGATGCTGGCGCAGCGTCGTTCCCTCGTATTCGCGGCGGAACAGCTTTCGCCGCTGCAATTCCGGCACCACCCGGTCGACGAAGTCGTCGAGCCCGCCGGGCAGGTAGGGGAACATCACGTTGAAGCCGTCGCAGGCGTCCGTCGTCAGCCATTCCTCCATCTGGTCGGCGATCGTCTCCGGCGTGCCGACGAAGGCGAGGCCGCCGTAGCCGCCGAGCCGCTGGGCGAGCTGGCGCACCGTCAGATTCTCCCGCCGGGCGAGGTCGATGACGCGTTCGCGCCCGCTCTTGCTGGCATTGGTTTCCGGGATCTCCGGCAGCATTCCGTCCGGATCGAATTTCGACGCGTCGTGGCCGAGCGCGATGGAAAGCGAGGCGATCGCACTGTCGTAGTGAACCAGGCTGTCGAGCAGCATCCGCTTGCGCCGCGCCTCCTCGACCGTATCGCCCACCACCACGAAGGCCCCCGGCAGGATCTTCAGGTGTTCGCGCGGGCGCCCGAGCTTCTCCATCCGGGCCTTCACGTCGGCATAGAAGCTCTGGCCGCCCTTCAGGGTCCCCTGGGCGGCGAAGATGACCTCGGCGGTCTCCGCCGCGAGCTGGCGTCCCGCGTCGGAGGCGCCGGCCTGCACGATGACCGGCCAGCCCTGGATCGGGCGGGCGATGTTGAGCGGGCCACGCACCGAGAGGTGCTCGCCCTTGTGGTCGAGCACATGCATCCGCTCGGGATCGAAATAGAGGCCGCTTCCCGCATCGCGCACGAAGGCGTCGTCGGCGAAGCTGTCCCACAGGCCGGTCACCACGTCGATGAACTCGCGCGCCCGCCGATAGCGCTCGTCGTGCTCCACGTGGTCCTCCAGGCCGAAATTGAGCGCCGCGTCGGGATTGGACGTCGTCACCACGTTCCATCCCGCGCGCCCGCCGCTGATGTGGTCGAGCGAGGCGAACCGGCGGGCGATGTGGAAGGGCAGGTCGAACGTGGTCGATGCGGTGGCCACCAGCCCGATCCGCTCGGTGGCGCCGGCGAGCGCTGCGAGCAGCGTGAACGGCTCGAATGAGGTGACCGTATGGCTGCGCTTCAAGGCCTCCACCGGCATGTTCAGCACCGCCAGGTGATCGGCCATGAAGAACGCATCGAAACGCCCGTGCTCCAGCTTCTGGGCAAACCGCCGGAGATGGGGAAAGTTGAA
The DNA here is from genome assembly GCA_963755055.1 of uncultured Alphaproteobacteria bacterium. GTDB lineage: Bacteria > Pseudomonadota > Alphaproteobacteria > Rhizobiales > Xanthobacteraceae > AP-16. The sequence goes on from CAVWIS010000035.1 coordinate 55,505, forward strand.
GTTGGCGTCCGCATAGGCGCCGGGGTAGCGCCAGGCGCCGGTATGGATGCTCACCGGCCGCATGAACGCGCCGAGGTGGAGTTGGCGGGATGTGCTCATGGTTCGCCCTCTTTTCAGGCCGTGCGAGGACATAGGGGCTTTTTGCCGAGGCGGCCAGACTTGACACGAATGCCGTCCAGGCGCCTCACCCGCATGTGAACGCGCCCCACAAAGCACCGGAGGTCAGTTCTCGCGCGCACGACTGTCGCAAGGCGTTTAAATTTAGCATGCGCTCAATTCAAGCCGATTTTTCCGTGGGCACGGCGACTGGTGGAGCGTCAGCCTCGTAAGGTCATTCGCGTCGCCCGGACCTTCGCAGGTGCTCGCGCGCTTCGGCGCCGCTTTCGAATACACGCGAGGATACCTTTCGCTTGCGCAGCTCGCTACCGAGCTTCAGGCGCATGAAGCCGCTGTTGGTGTAGCGGGAGACGGCGATGTAGTAGCGCTCCTCGACATAGCGGACCCGGTCGAGATAGGCCTGCATGATCTCGGGATCGGGGTCGAAGCGATCGTAGTTGACGATCGAATAGACCCGCTTGCCCAGCGGGCCGAGCAGCTGGTCGACCGCCGTCGTGATGCGGTCGAGATCAGCCACCGTGCGCACGCGCATGCCGGCATAATTCATAAAGACGGTGTTGGAAGCCGGGTCGTAGCTGAGTCGATCCTCGATACGCAGGTCGAGCAGGCGTTCACGCAGCCCGAACGGGGGCGCCGAGAACAGGCGAGGGTCCATCTCGCGCGGCGCCTTGATGGTGGGCTCGAACGGAAGCAGGTCGAGAATGTCCTTTCTCAGGTCGATGCCCGGCGCCACCTCGGTCAACTCCAGGCCGCCCGGCAGCAGCCGGAACACGCATCGCTCGGTGACATAGAGCACGTCCTGCTGGCGTTGCGCGGCCTCAGGCCGCTGAATGTGATCTGGCCAACCTGCCGCACGAACTTGCGGTGCCTGCCTTCCTGTCTGATCTCGATGCGGCCGTCGGCAACCACGGCCTCGATTCCGCCGGAGGTGAACGTGCCGACGAACACGACTTTCCGGCTGTTCTGGCTGATATTGATGAATCCGCCGCAGCCAGGCACGCGGTTCGCAAAGCGGCTCGCATTGACATTGCCGATCCGGTCGCACTCGGCGTAGCCGAGGCAAGCGACGTCCAGTCCGCCACCGTCGATGAAGTCGAACTGATAGGGATGGTCGACCGCGGCCGAAAAGTTGACCGACGCGCCGAAGTCCATGCCTCCGAGCGGGACACCGCCAAAAAGACCCGGATCGACCGTGAGCGTGATCAAATCCTCGATTCCCTCCTCGGCGGCGACCGCGCTGATCGCGTCCGGCAGGCCAATGCCGAGATTGACCACGCTGTTCGGCGCCAGCTCGGTTGCCGCCCTGCGGGCGATCACTTTCGTGGAGTCGAGGGGCAGCCTCTTCAGCCGTTCGAGGGGGATGCGGACCTCGCCGGAAAGGGCCGGATTGTAGCGAGTGCCGTAATTCTGCATGTGCTCGTCCGGCGCCGCCTCGACGACGGCATCGACCAGGACCCCCGGGACGCGGACACGGCGAGCGTCGAGCGAGCCGGACTGCGCGATACGCTCCACCTGGCAGAGCACGACACCGCCCGAGTTGCGGACCGCCAGCGCCATGGCGAGGATTTCCAGGCGCAACGACTCGCGTTCCGTGGTGACGTTTCCCTCGGGATCAGCGGTGGTGCCGCGGATCAGCGCGACATGGATCGGGAAGCCGCGAAAGAACAGATAGTCCTTTCCCAGAATGCTGATGAGCTCGACGAGATCGTCCTTGGCGGCGGCGTTGACCTTTCCGCCCTCAAGGCGAGGATCCACGAACGTGCCGACGCCGACACGGGTGACCGTGCCCGGTTTCCCGGCCGCAATGTCCCGGTAGAGATGGGTGATCACGCCCTCGGGAAAATTGTACGCCTCGATCTTGTTGGCGACCGCCAGCGCCTCGATGCGCGGAATGAGGCCGAAGTGCCCGCCGATCGCCCGCTTCAGCAATCCCTCGTGGCCCAGCCGGTTGAGGCCGCGATCCTTGCCGTCGCCCTGGCCGCCGGCCCAGACGAGCGTCAGGTCTCGCGGCCCGTTGCCGGCCAGGAAGCGGCGCTCGATCGCGGCGAGCAGCGCCTCGGGATTGCCGTTCCCGCCGTAGCCGGACGACGCCACGACATCGCCTTCCTGGATCAGCGCGACGGCATCATCAGCCGAGATGACCTTCTTGAGAGCCATGCTGCTTTGCTTCCGAACGGACAGGGGCCCGCCCCACGACAACCGGCGATCAGCCGACGAGCAGGACACCGCCGGTTGCGGCGAGGCCGAACGTCCAGATGAGATCGCAATTGATCCAGGCGCGCCGCAGGATCGCGAGCCCGACCCACTCGTAGACGGCGATCGCAATGGCGGTGGCGACCGTGAGCATCGCCAGCATGTGCACGGCGATGACCATGAGGGCGGTCGCGAGCGGGCCGGCGCCGCCCGCCATCGCGCCAGGCGAAACGCAGAGCGGGATCAGCACCGGCCACAGCATGAGGCCCGCGCCGTGCGCCGTCCCCATCAGCAGCGACCAGGCAACGAGAGCGGCCGCCCCGGCCTGCATGCCGAAGCGCACGCGGTGCCGATGCCCGTATCGCCAATGATAGACAGCCCAGCCGATCAGGATGAAGGCGGCGCCGATGCGCACGGCGTGCGGATCGACGACGGAGCCCATCCAGAGGAAAGAGGCAGCGACGGCCACGACGGACATCGCATGGCCGAGCGCGATCAAGATCGGCGACAGCAGGACGAAGCGCCGATCGCCTCGATGAAGGCCGAGCGCGACCGCGAAGAGCCAGCCCATCGCAGGATTGAGCCCATGGAAGGCGCCGAGAGCGGCTGAGGCGAGCCATGGCCAGGTCTCGGCGGAAAGCGCCGTCATGGCCGCGTCATGGGTAGCAGTAGGAATCCGACGAGCAGTCGCCGCCTTGGAGACGCACCTGGTGCGGGCGGTGAGGCGCCGGCCATTGCACGAAGAATCTTGGATCGAAGGCGATGCCGCCCTCCGGCTTGGCGTCGAGCTTCACCATCCAGCCTTCGATGCCGTCCGGATAGAACTGCGGATCGATCGCTCCGTACAGCGAGTTGGTGAAATAGACGCGCCGGCCGTCCCGGCTGATCTCCACCATCTGCGGCCCGCCGCTGAGCGCGCCGTTTTTCGCGCCCGGATGGGTCGCCTTCGAGACGATGCCGCCGATGCGCACCTTGCCGGTGAGTTTCGGGTTGAACGGATCGGAGACGTCGTATTGCTGCAGATCGCCGGTGCCCCAGCAGGCCACATAGAGAAACCGGTCGTCCATCGACAGGTCGATGTCGGTGACCAGCGGCGGCACCGCCTTGAAGCCCTTGAGCACCGGCGGCAGCAGGTCGGGATCCGCAGGCTCGGCGGGGATCTCGATCACCTTCCTGACCGCCCACTTGTCGCCGTCCCGATACCAGGTCCAGATCGACGACGAGAGATTCTCCAGGCTGACGACGCAGTTGACGAAGCCGTAGGCTTTGGTCGGGTCGTGCGCGGGTCGCAGCTCGAACACCAGCTGATACTGCTCACCAAGGTCGATGGTCTGCAGGTGCTTGCGCTTGTGCAGGTCCCAGAAGTGCAGTCGCCGGCCATACTTGGCGCCGAGCAGCACCTCTGGGATCAGGCCGGCCTCGAAGGTGTCGGGCGTGCCCCATTCGCTGGTCACCAGCGTGTCATGCCCGAGGTGCCACCACGCGTCATAGGCGAGGTACTGCGGCCCGCGGTCTATCTCCCACCGGCCTCGCACCTCGAAAGTCTCGTGGTCCATCAGAAATATGCCGCCGGGTCCCTTGCCCTCGCGATTGCCGAGCGCCGCGACGTAAATCCCCTCCGGGCCGCAATGCACGGTATGCGGCCGCGTATAGCCGGCCTTGTCGGCGACCTCGGCGGGCTCGATGGTCTTCACGATATGCGGCTTCCTGGGATCCGGCTTGGTATCCAGGATGTGGATGCGGGACGACCTCAGCCCCGGCACGACCAGGTAGCGCCGCTCGGCGTGCGGATGGGGTGCGTTCGGGCACAGGCACGAGGAGCACGCGTTCCAGCCGAAGTGATGCAGCTCGTCCCCGGCGTTGGGCATGGCTGTCGAGCCGATGATGGTCGAGTACGTCCTGGAGCCGGGATCGACATCGACGACGGCGACGGCATCGGGCGTCCTCCGGTCGGGATCGAAGGCCGCCACGTAGGCCAGGGTCTCGGGGACGGCCTTCATCGCCATGCGCGGCGAGGGATAAAAACTTGGATCGGGTGTCCACGCGGTCATGTCGGCGCTCCTGGCTCTGGTTCTCAGAAGGACAAACATCTCGGCAGCGAAGCCGGAGCCCGCGCGAGGCTTCAGCTCGCTGCCGCTGCCCGGCCATGTGCGAGGCGGGCGAGGCGCCGGACAAGAAGCCGGAGCGCCCCATTTTCTCCTGCATCCTCTTCACCGGCCGTATCGTCGGCGGAATGCGAGGCCGCGCCAATCCGCTTCGCGACTCAACTATCCGTTTTGCGACTGCCGAGGCTCGGACCTGTGCTAAATGGAAGGAAAAGGGAGGCTGCCATGCCGCATCGGTTGCGTCCTTGGCAATTGAGCAAGGCGCTGGAGCTGATCGAGTCGGATCCGGCTCGCGCCTGGACTGTCGGCGAGCTTGCCAAGAGCTGCGGCATCGGGCCCAGAGTTCTGCAGAGGTATTTCCGACGGTTCGTCGGCCGCACGCCCGTCGCGCACCTGCGCACTGTTCGACTCGATCGGGTTCGGCAGGATCTGCTGCGTGCGCCGCGCGATGCCCGCATTACCGAGATCGCCACGCGTTGCGGCTTCAGCCATCTGGGGCGTTTCGCCACGTGGTATCGCGAGCGTTATGGCGAAACTCCCTCGGCAACGTTGCAGCATGGGCGGATTGGCGCTGTCGCTCCGACCCGCTGTCCGCCGCCCGTGGCCTCGGCGCACGATCGGCCGGCTGTTGCCGTTCGGCCGTTCGAGCTGTTTGGCGATCAGGCGCGCCATGCCGCCGGCCTCGCGGAGGAGATTGCGGCCGCGCTGCTGCGGCTCCGCTGTATCGTGGTCTCGACGATCTCCAAGGCGCGCTACCACCTCGGCGGAACGGTGCGTGGCGACGGCGGGGACCACCTCCGCGTCACCGTCACTCTCGGCGATGCAGCGGCCGGCCGCATGCTCTGGGCCGACCATTGGGACGGCCGCTGCGACGGTGTCTTCGAGCTGCAGGAGCGCGTGGCCCTCGGCGTGGCGCGGGCGCTTGAGCCGGCGCTGCGCGACGCCGAGATCGAACGGGCGTGTCGCACCGAGCCCGAGCAGCTGACCGCCTGGGGCCTGACCATGCGGGCATTGCCGAGCGTGCAGTCGTACAAGGCGGCCGCGGAAGCGATGGCGTTGGAGCTTCTCGAGCGGGCGATGGAGCTCGCACCCCGCGACCCGCTCCCGATGTCGCTGGCCGCCATGTGCCGTGGCGTGCGCGGCTGCCTTCACTTCACCGAGCGGCCCAACGAGGAGAAGATGGCGGCATGTGCGCTGGCCGGCAGCGCAGCGATGCTCAACAAGTCGGACGCCCTGGCAGAGACCTTGTTGGCGGTCGGATACACGCTGGCAAACGAGCTTGGCACCGCGGCAATTCACGCCAACCGGGCGCTCAATCTCGATGGCGGGCTGGCCTGGGCCTGGTGCCGCCGCGGATGGATCGATGTCTTCCGCGGCCAGGCGGCCGAGGCGATCGAGCGTCTTCAGATCGCCCGATCGCTTGCCACCGGCGATCCGGTGTTGAATGCCTCGAGCTCCTTCGCCATCGGGGCCTCACACTTCCAGGCAGGCCGGCATGGCGAGGCGATCCGTTGGATCGCACGCGGGATCGCCGAGCGCCCCCAGGGCGGGCTCGCCCCGGTCTTCCTTGCCTCGGCGCTCGCTTTCGACGATCGCAAGGATGAGGCGAGACATGCCATCGACGTGTGGAGGCGCGCGCACCCGGGCATGACGATCGCACACCTCAAGTCGGGCTGGCCGTTCGAGGCGTCTTTCCTGGACCGTGTTGCCGAAGGCCTCGAGAATGTCGGCATGCGACAGGGGGCGTGACCGCAGGGGCCATCGCATATGAATGTTTGGCCGTTCCCCAGGCGCGCTTTACCTCCCCCTGGAGGGCCTGGAGGGGAGGGGCGCTACGATGTCGATCGCGTGGAAAAGCTCTGTAAAATCAGAGCTTTACTCGCTTGGCATGTACCCAGGGGACGGCCCTGGATACGCCCTGGGTACATTTCCTGGCTGCGCCTATGGTTTCACTCGCTCGGCGGCTGCGCAAGCCGGCTCCCAGGCCGCCCCTGGGTGCGGTCGGCCTCGATGGCGCGGTGATGGTCACCTTGGACCGTGACGCGGGTTGCTATCGGCCGTCCCCGAGCACTCTCACGCCCACGGGTCGCGATGGGCGCCCAGGTCGCGCGCGAGGTCACCGAGATTTAGGGCCACCGACCCGACGAGTGACAAGATAGCAACCCCAAGGTGGGCCTGGCATCCCGGTATCTCTCCGCCGGAAATCGCTTCGAGTTCGTCGTCCATCAGTTCGCGCATCGTCATCTCCATTGTGGTTGTCTGATCGGTTCTAGCACGGCCCGAAGGCGTAACCGATGGTCAGGATCGTTTGGTGCGCTGTCCTATTGAAGAAGTTGATGACGGCATTTGCGCCTTTCGCGAGGTCAGCAGCAGGGCTGCCGCCGCTGACGCCGTCGACCTCTTCGTCCGTCAGCGCGCGGATTGGCGCGGTCGTAACGCTGGTGTGGCTCATGGGCATGATGGCGCGCATAATCGTTCTCCAATTCGTTGCGTTACCACTATGTCGCTCGCGGTTGCAGTTCGGATCAACAGTCTCCGGCGCTTGTGTGATCTGTCGCACGTGTGGTCGACCAAAGTTGTCAGGGACCGCCACCAGGGAGCCCCAGGCGGCTCTCAGGCATAACTCGCGCGCCGTCGGAAAGCCGGCGCGATCCTCATCACATTGCCCAGGACGATCATGTCGCCGCGAACCGGTTCAGCGCGCCGACGACGGCGGTGATGAACGTGTTTCCGCCGCCATGGCCGGCATCGTCGAGGACGAGGAGCTCGCTGGTGCTCCAGCCCTGCGCCAGTCGCCACGCGGTCTCCAACGGGCCGCTGACATCGTAGCGGCCGTGGATCAGGACGCCGGGAATGCCGTTCAGTCCGGCTGCATCGCGCAGCAGCTGGTCCTCCTCGAGAAAGGCGGCGTGGCGCCAGTAGTGCGTGACCAGGCGGGCGAACCGGAGGCGAAATTCCGGGTCCTGGTAGCGCGGATTGGGGACATGGCCGGGGGTGAGGGAGACGTGCGCGTCTTCCCAGGCGCACCACTCCCGCGCGGCGCGCTCGCGGACGGCGGGATCGGCGTCGAACAGCAGCGCGGCGTATGCGTCGCAAAGCGGCAGGTGCCGCAATGGCTCCGGCACCGCCGTGGCGAAGCGGTCCCATTCGCGGGGGAAGATGCGCCCGACGTCGCGGGTGATCCATTCGACCTCGCGTCGCGATGTCGTGGTCACGAGCGCCAGCACCAGCGCGTCGACGCGCCGCCGGTGCGCCTGGGCGTAGGCGAGGCCAAGGGTGGTTCCCCAGGATATGCCCAGGATGGTCCAGCGCTCGATACCGTGAAGCCGGCGCAACGCCTCGATATCGGCGATGAGATGCGCCGTGGTGTTGGCGCCGAGATCGGCATCCGGCTCGCTGGCGAGCGGCCTGCTGCGGCCGGACCCGCGCTGGTCGAACAGAACGACACGGTAGGCGTCGGGGTCGAAGAAGCGGCGCTGGCCCGGCGAGAAGCCCGTACCGGGGCCGCCGTGCAGGAAGAGCGCGGGTCTGCCGGCGGGATTGCCGCAGCACTCCCAATACACCTGATGGCCGTCGCCCGCGTCGAGCAGGCCGCTGTCGTACGGCTCGATTGCCGGGAAGCGATCGTCCTGCATTACGCGGGCTCCGCGCGACGTTTGTGCGCCCGCCGCCGGCCTGATTGATCCTTCCTGCCGCGCCGCTCTCGTCACTCCGCGGCCGCCTCTGCCTCCGCCGCGAGCTTCCACGACCCGACCGCCAGGCCGCGGCAGGCCGAGATTCTCCCGCAGCGTCTTTCCCGCGTAGTCCTTGTGGTACAGGCCGCGGCGCTGCAGCTCGGGAACCACGTGGCGCACGAAATCCGCATAGGCGCCGGGCACGTAGGTCGCCGCCACCACGAAGCCGTCGCAGCCGCGGCTGGCGAACATCTCCTCCATGTAGTCGGCGATCTCCTTGGGGCCGCCGACGATCGCGCTCTCGACCTGGCCGCGGCCGCTGAAATGGATGAAGTCGCGCGCGCTCGGGTTGGTCTTGCCGCTGCGTTTCAGCACGCCGTCGCGGATGCCCAAGCATGCCCGTGCATGCCCGGCAGCTCCTCCGTCGTGAACGGCTCGTCGATGCCCTTGGTGGCGAAATCGAAGTTGAGCGCCTTCGGCCAGCAGCGACAGCGCGTCGATCTCCAGCGGCAGCTTGGAGATCAGTCGCCATCTTGTCCTCGGCCTCGGCCTTGGTGGCGCCGGCGACCGGGGTGAGGATGTTGCAGATGAAGATGTGGTCGGGATCGCGGCCAAGCCGCGCCGCCTCGTCCTTGACGGCATCGTAGCCTTCCTTGGCCAGCTCGGTGTTGCGGGCGGCGGCAAAGATCACCTCGCCCCAGCGCCCGGCGAAGCGCTGGCCGCGGCCGCTGGCGCCGGCCTGGATGATGACCGGGTGGCCCTGCGGCGAGCGCGGCACGGTGAACGGCCCGCGCGAGGTGAAGAACTTGCCCTTGTGGTCGAGCCGCTTCACCTTGGTCGGGTCGGCGTAATCGGCCGGTCGTCTTGTCGATGATGATGGCTGCCGTCGTCCCAGGTATCCCAGTGGCCGAGCACCACGCCCATGAACTCGTCGGCCGGTCGTAGCGCAGGTCGTGCTCAAGATGCTCCTCGTGACCCATGTTGGCGCCTCGCCGTCGTTGACCGAGGTGACGACGTTCCAGGCGGCGCGGCCGTCGGTCATCAGGTCGAGGGTGGAAAACCGGCGGGCCACGTCGAACGGCTCGTAGTAGGTGGTCGAGCAGGTCGAGGCGAGGCCGAGCTTGCTCGTCGCCGCGCCCATGGTCATCAGCACGATCAGCGGGTCCATCTTGGTGGCGCGGATGCCGTACTCGACGGTGTGGGCATGGTCGTTGCCGTAGCGGTCGGGCATCGCCAGGCGGTCGTCGAAGAACGCGATGTGGAACTTGCCCGCCTCGAGCATGCGGCGCGATCTCCTGGTAGTAGTCGGCAGAATGGGCGTCGTCGCGCGACTGCGGGTGCCGCCAGGAGCCGGCAGGTTCGTGCAGTTCTGCGCCTGCAGGAAGCCGACCATCACCATCTGCCGTGTCATTCCGGTTCTCCGCCTGAATTGTCGTGGGCCCTTCTCCCCTTAGGGTAGGCAACGTCGGCCCCGACGTTTCGATTGAATGTAGAAGGCCCGATCCGCTTGCCCACGCGGTCGGCCTCTCCGCGTGGGCAAATCGCCGGCGACGCATCAATCAAGATTCCACCGTCGGTGCACGCGGCGAAGTCATGGCCTCACGTCCCTCCCCGACGGCGAGGCATCAGCCAATCCCAGCTCGGCGGCCAGGCCGTACTCGCCGGCAAGCGCGCGCAATTTGTCCCACGTGGCGTCCTCCACCTCGATGCCGGTTGGCGCGCCGCTGCCTGCTCGCGGATGTGCTCGACCTCGCCCGGATAGAGCACGCCCGGGCTGCCCTCGGACGGCGGCGTGCTTTCAGATAGCGGGCGAACTCGGCGACCTCCTTCTTGAACTCGGCGAGCGGCCGGAATGCCGCGACGTTGAACACCGCCATGAAGCACCCGTCGTTGTGCCGTCCGGTCGGCTCGACGCCGAAGCCGAGGCCGGTGAGGAGCCCGCACAGGACTTCGACCATCGCCGCAAGGCCGCTGCCCTTGTAGCCCTCGGTGCCGCCGAGGGGGAGCAGCGCGCCGCCCTTGCGCAGCTGGGTCGGGTCGGTGGACTGCTGGCCGTCGGCGTCGACGATCCAGCCGGCCGGAATCTGCCTCGCCGCGCGCGGCGGCGAGCATCACTTTTCCCGCCGCCACCGCCGACGTCGCCATGTCGAGATAGAACGGGCCGTCGAGATCGGACGGCACCGCGATCGAGATCGGATTGGTGCCGAGCCGCGCCTCGCGGCCGCCGAACGGCGCGACGACCTTCGCCGACCGGCCGGAGTCGGCGGTGGCGAGCCCGATCATGCCGTGCTCGATCGCCATCAGCGGATAGGCGCCGAGCCGGCCGACGTGGCTCTGGCGAAACACCGTGCAGGCGGCGACGTTGGTCTTGCGCGCCTTCTCGATGGTCAGCGCCATCGCCTTGGCATTGACGTGGAAGCCAAAACCCCAGTGCCCGTCGATCACCGTCGTTGTAGGCGATTCCTGCACGATCGGTCATCGGCGCGCCGGGCACGATATGGCCGACCTTGATGCGATCGATATAGGTCGGAATGGCGATGATCCCGTGGGAATCGTGGCCGACCAGGTTGGCGTTGACGCAGCCGATGGCAACAGCCTCCGCCTCCTCGGGCGAGGCGCCGGCGGCGCGGAGCAGCGCGCGGCCGATCCGGGTCAAGCGGTCGGCGCCAAGTGTCGGCATTGCGCGTTCTCCCGTGAGGCGTAGGGGGCAAAATCCGAGCACGGACTGCACCGCGTACGCAAGCCCTGGATGCGCGGGGCAAGCCCGCGTACGACGCTGAGATTCTAGACCGACACGTGCTCTATCGCACGAATTTCGGCATCAGCAGGCGGGGGATCGCCAGGATGGCGTCAGGCGCCAGGATGACGAAGAGGAGGACCAGCAGCATGAGGCCGAGCAGGATCATGGTGTCCTTGAAGGCCGCCGCGATGGTGGTGCCGCCGAGCGCGCAGGAGATCATCAGGCAGAGGCCGTAGGGCGGGGTGACGAGGCCGAAGGCGATGGAGATGACGCCGACGATGGCGAAGTGCAGCGGATGCATGCCGACGCTCTTGGCGAGCGGCTCCAGCACGGTGCCGATGATGATGATCGCCGGAATGGCGTCGATGAAGCAGCCGATGATGAGAAAGCTGATCGCCGTGATGAAGCCGACGCTGGTGACGCCGCCGCCAAAACTCTTGACCGCGTCGACGAAGAGCTGCGGGATGTGGAAATAGGCGAGCAGCCAGCCGAACGCCGAGGCGGTGCCGATGCAGAACAGCGAGATCGCGGCGAACCGCGCCGAGTTCGTAGAACACCGCCGGCACCTGGCGCGGCTCGATGGTGCGCAGCACGACGAGGCCGAGAATGAGCGCGTAGAGCACGGCGACGCAGGAGGCCTCGGTGGGAGTGAACAGGCCGAACACGATGCCGCCGACGATGATGGCGGGGGTGAGGATCGGCAGCAGCGCCCGCCACGCGGTGCAGAAGAACTCGTGCAGGCTCGCCCGCGCATAGACCGGGTAGTTGTAGCGCTTGGCGTAGACGTAGACCGCGCCCATCAGGGCGAGGCCGATCATGATGCCGGGCAGCACCCCGGCGAGAAACAGCGCGCCGATCGACACCGAGATGACGCCGCCCCACACCACCATCAGGATGCTCGGCGGGATGATGACGCCCATCACCGCGGCGCAGGCGGTGAGCGCGACGGTAAAATTGGTGTCGTAGCCCTGCTTCTTCATCGCCGGGATCATGACGCCGCCGATTCCCGCGGCCTCGGCGGTGGAGGAGCCGGAGATCCCGGCAAAAATCATGCTGACCACCACGTTGATGTGGCCGAGCCCGCCGGGAAAGTGGCCGACCATGGTGCGGGCGAGATCCATCAGGCGCTGGGTGACGCCGGCCGAGTTCATCAGGTTGGCCGACAGCATGAAGAACGGGATCGCCAGCAGCACGAACGAGTTGTAGGATTTGAGCATCTCGTTGAGCAGCAGGAACGGGGTGAGGCGGTCGTCGATGAAGAACACCGGGATGCAGGCAAGCCCGAGCGCGAACGCCACCGGGACCCTGAGCACGATGAGGACGCCGAACACGCCGAACAGGATCAGGCCGACCTGAAGCGCGCTCATTCGCTCTCGTCTCCGCGCAACGCCGGCAGGTCGTCGATCGTCTTCTCGGCGACGAACAGCAGCATGACGAGCCCGGCGACCGGCCAGGCGACGTGGATCGTCGCCATGTTGAGCCCGGTGAGCTCCGAGCTCTGGTCGAAGCCGAACATGGTGAAGCGATAGCCGAAATAGAGGAACACCAGGGCGACGCCGGCGATCGCGACGTTCACCACCAGCCGGCTGACCGCCTGACCGCGCCGCGACGCCGGCTTCGGCAGGATGTCGAGGTCGAAATGGCTGCCGTCGCGCACCGCGATCATGGCGCCCAGCATGATGATCCAGATCAGGCAGAACCGCGCGACCTCCTCGGTCCAGATGTAGCGCGGGATGAAGCCGACATGCCGGGAGAAGATCTGCAGCGAGACCGGGACGATGAGCAGCGCGATCATCGCCGTGATGAGGATCTGCAGGGCGCGGTAGAGGGCCTGGTTGAGCGTCTTCATGGGATGGACCTGCGCCGCGCCCGGCGGCGGTCGAAACTGGCACCGATCAGGGGAATGGGATTGTCGCCGGGCAGACTGACACCCGCTCACGCCGATGCGGAAGCGGGGGCCATGCCGTGCGATTATTTCACCGCGTTGACCGCGGCGAGGATCGCCTCGGCGCCGATCTCCTTGGCGTAGGCCTGCTTCACCGGCTCGGCGGCGGCGAGCAGCTTGTCGCGCTCGGTGAACTTGTGGGTGTGCAGCTTGCCGGCCTTCTCCAGGTTGGCGAGGCGCTGGGAATCCTCGCCGGCCTCGAGCTCGCGGCCGAAGCGGCCGGCTTCCCGGCCGGCCTTGACGATGGCGTCCTGCAGCTCTTTCGGCAGCTTGCGGAAAGTCTTGGCGCTGAAGCACAGCGGCCGCACCGTGATGGCGTGCTGGGTCAGCGATATTTCCGGGCCGACCTCGTAGAACTTCATCTGCTCGAGGCCGGCGGCCTCGTTCTCGGCGCCCTGGATGACGCCGGTCTGGATGGCGTTATAGACCTCGTTGTAGGCGATGACGGTCGGCGCGGCGCCCACCGCCTGGAAGATCGAGGTCTGGATCGGCGCGCCCATCACCCGCATCGACAGGCCCTTGAGCTCGGCCATGTTGCGCACCGGCTTGCTGGCGATGATGTTGCGGGTGCCGCCGCCCGCATAGCCGATCAGCATGACGTCGGCCTTCTTCGCCACCTCGTCGGCGATCGGCTTGAGCGCGTCGCTCTCCAGCACCTTGTTCCAGTGATCGAGGTCGCGGAACAGGAACGGCATGTCCATCAGCGGCGCCGCCTTGGCGAAGGTCGACATGTGGCTCGGCGACACGATCCCGTAGTCGACCGAGATGCCCTGGTTCATGTAGGCGAAATAGTCCTTCTCCAGCCCGAGCTCGCTGTTGCGGTGGAGAACGAAATTGACCGGCTTGCCATAGTACTGCTTGACCAGCTCCTCGAACTTGATGAGCGCCTTGTTGAAGGCGTGGTCGTCGTTGAACTGCACGGCCCCGTGCAAAGTGATCGCCTGCTGCGCGGCGAGCGGTGCGGAGCCCGCCACGACGGCGGCGGCGACGAGCAAGGCAACTCGCGTGATTTGGCGCATGGCGATCCTCCCAGGTGCTTGTTGCGGCGGGATAGTACGTGGACGCCGACGCTTGTCCAGCACGCCGTTCGGACGTGCGGTTCCGAATACCGGCGTCACGACGACTTGCCGCGGGACCGAACCGTGAGGCACTCTCGGGAGGCGGCGATCGAAACCGACGGGGGGCAGGTGACCATCGAACGGAACGAATCGAGAGCCGGCCGGCTCGCCGGCCGGGTCGCGCTGGTGACCGGCGCCTCGCGCGGCATCGGCCGGTTTCTCGCAAGCGTGCTGGCGCGCGAGGGCGCGCAGGTGGCGCTGGTCGCGCGCTCGGAGCGGCAGCTCGCCGAATGCGCCGCCGCGATCGGCGAGGCGGGCGGCTCAGCCTTGCCGGTGACGATGGATGTCGGCGCGGCGGATTCGGTCGCTGAGGCGTTCGAGACCGTGACGGCGCGCCTCGGCGTGCCGACCATCGTCGTCAACAATGCCGGCATCACCGACACCACCGAGGCGATCCATCAGACCAACGAGAGCTTTGATCGCATTCTCGACGTCAACCTGCGCGGTCCGTGGCTGGTCTCCTGCGAGGCGGCGCGGCGGCTCGTCGCGGCGCGGACCGGCGGCGCCATCGTCAACATCGCGTCGATCCTCGGGCTGCGCCAGGGCGGCCAGGTCTCCGCCTATGCGACCACCAAGGCCGGCCTCATCCAGATGACGCGGCAGCTGGCGCTCGAATGGGCGCGGCATGGGATCCGGGTGAACACGCTGGCGCCCGGCTATGTGGAGACCGACTTCAACCGCGAATTCTTTGCCTCCGAGAAGGGCGCCGCGCTGGTCCGACGCATCCCGATGCGGCGCCTGGTCCGGATGGAGGAGCTCGCCGAGCCGTTCATGCTGCTGGCCGGCGACGGCGGCGCCGGCATGACCGGTGTGGTGGTTCCGGTCGACTGCGGCCATCTGCTGTCGGGTCTCTAGCGCGGACTACGCTCCAGGCGCGAGGTCCCGCCGGCGCGACCATTCAGATCGTCAGCGCGCCGCGCACCGTGGCGGGCCAGCCGGCGAGATCGAGCCCATGGGCGGCGAACAGCGCCAGCGCCAGCCGGTCCATGCCGAAGGCGACGCACGCCGTGTGGGCGGTGGCGTCGTCGGCGCCGCGCAAATCCCAGACGATGCCGAAATGGGCGCGATGGCAGTTGAAGCTCATGCAGGCGGTCGGCCGCTCGGCGGAGCGGATGGGGACCAGCAGCTCGAACTTCAAACTCTGCTCGATCTGATTGGTCGCCATGATCCGGCCGGTGCGGCCGAAGAACGGGTCGCTGGCCGGCGCGACGCGCCAGGCGAGGCCGAGCGTGTCGGCGATGCCCTCGGCGCGCGCCCGCAGGCGGCGGCGGAATTCCTCCGCCGTATCCTCGGTGCCGACGTGGACGAATTCTCGCATGCGGAACGTCTGCATGCGGTCGAGCTGCCGCGACGGCTCGCGGCGAAAGCAGTCGCAGGCGACGTCGAAGCCAAGGCCACCCGCCGGAACTTTTCCGCGCTCCGCCACCAGCGGATAGACCGGGTAGCAGGCCGCAGGCGCGAGCACCAGGTCGGTCGGCGACAGCGCCCCGGTCCAATCCTCGCCGGCGTTGAACCGGTCGACAGCGACGTGGATCTCGGCGTCGGCGCCGTGAAGGCAGCAGACGCCGCCGAGAAGCTGCGGAAAGCTGTTGAGATAGCCGGACTTCTCCACGTGGCGCCGGCTCATGACCGGCGGAAACCGCAGCACCTCCATGTCGGGCTCGCGATGGCGCGAGATCAGCGCCGAGAGGCCGTCGACGACCTGCTCGAACAGCCCTGTCCGTCCATTGACCCCGTCGATGCCGGTCGGGCGGAACAGCGCCCGCGCCATCGCGTCGAGCGGATCATGCGGGACGTAGTTCATCGAGGTCCTCTACAGCCGTTCCCGGTCTTATTGAATCGCATCTGATCACTGCCGCGGCCGGAAACGGCGGTAAACTCTTGCTTTGCGCATGTTCTTATCGGCGAACCGGTATCCACTTCGCCGGAACATGCGCTAATCCCGCAGCGAGGCGGGAACCGGGATCAGCAGCGAGGCCGCTTCGGCGTTGGCCAGGATGCGATCGTTGTTGATCATGATCGGCGCCGACAGAACGTCGCGCAGGTGCCGGCTGAGGCTGAACTCGCCGTCGTTGCGGTAGCCGGCAAGCCCGCTCGCCCGCATCGCGCTCATCACGATGGCGACGGCACCCTCCGAGGCGTTCACCTTGAGCAGGTTCATCGCGGTCTGCGCCTCCATGCCGTCGAGCAGCTCCGGATCGGCGGCGATGTCCTGATAGCGCTGCAGCGCGGCGGCGAGCATCCCGCGCTGCATCCGCAACGCGGCGGCCGCACGGGTCAGATGGGCGGCGCCGGGCGGCATCTGGCCGCCGCCCTTGCGTGCCGCATTGCGCACGAAGGCGCGGGCGCGGTCGACGGCGGCGGCGGCGATGCCGGTCCACACCGCGCTCCAGGTGAGATTGGCGACCGGCATCATGGTCCGGGCGTGGATCGCAGAATAGGGCTCGGGCAGGATCTGGTCGATGTTGCCCGTGGCCTTGAGGACGAAGCCGGCGCTGCAGGTGCCGCGCATGCCCAGCGCATCCCATTCCAGCCGTCGCTCGAGCCCGTAGTCGTCGCGCACGAAGGCCGTCAGTATCTGGTCGGACGGCTGCGCGTCGGGCGCGCGACGCGCGGTGGTCACGATGGCGTCGGCCTCGGCGCCGTAGGACACCACGGTGGCGTTCTTGACGAGAGCGATGCGCGAGCCCGTCCGCTCGATCGCGGCGCTGCTGGAACGCAGGTCGCCGCCGCCCTGGCCGTCGGTGGTCGACGAGGCGAGCAGCAGCTGCTCTGCGGCGAGACGCCGCAGCAGGCCGGCATGCCAGACGCTGGCGCGCGCGTGACGAGCGAGGCACGCGACCATGATCTGATGCATGGCAAAGATCATCGCGGTCGATGCGCAGGCGCGGGCGAGCACGAAGCAGATATCGGCGACGTCGGCGACAGTCGCGTTGTCGCCGCCGAGGTCGCCCGGGACCATGGTACCCAGCAGGCGGTGGGCGCGCGCCGCATCGATGGCGCCGCGCGGAAACGCTGCATCGCGGTCGACGCTGGCCGCATGGGCCGCCGCGACGTCGGCGACTTTTCGGGCGCGCCCGCCGAGCGTTGAAAGCGCATCGGCTGCTTCGTGCGAGGCGCCGTTGGCGCGGCGCGCTCCCGATGCGGCAAAGTCACGAGATTCAAGCATCTCCAAGGCAGCGCTCCTCAGTCTGCGGGTTGCCGGCACGTTCCGACTGTTTGGCGCAATTTGCAATAAAACGATCGCAAAATTGTCGGCATGGTTAGCGCCGGCTGTTTACCTATTCGTCGGGCATCACCTGCGGCGTCATGCGGCATCCACCATAAACACGAATGTGACCGCATCGCCCGTCCCGGCTCGTTGACGCTGCGCGCCGATGCGACCTAGATCGGGCATGCAAGAAGTCCGTGTTACAGTGGAGCGTCACATGCTTGATCGTCCGGATCCATCGCATCGCGCGGCGGTTCGCGAGATCGTCGGAAGAACTCCTCGCCAGGCGCGCAATCGGCAGGGAGGTTTCGCCCGATGAGGACCTGCGCGAGCTCCTGACCTCCATGGACATGGTTAATCTGATGCTCGCGATCGAGACCGAGCTCGACCTGAAGATACCGGAGCGCCGGATGACGCCGGCGAGCTTTCGCTCGATCGCCGCCATCGATGCCCTGGTGGCGGATCTGCTGGGCGCCGGGTGAGGGATTCCGGCGGCGCTGCCGGCCACCTCGACGACGCGTCCCGATTGTCGCGGCAAATGCCTGAAGCGTCGAGTAGCGAGCACTAATTTAGTGCGGCGAATTTGAAGTTCCTCCCAACATTGCCGCACGCTCGTCGAGGAACTTCAAATTCAAAAGCCGCACTAGAATCAAAAAGTTGCTAGTGCTCCTTCGATTGCGAAGTTCGCACGAGAACGTGCCGCGAAGTGATGCGAACTTCGGAATCGGAGCACTAGCCCAACTTCGCCGATTGGAGGGGTACGAAGAGGCTAAGTGATTGATTTATCACGGGTGGCCCCCCGAAGGTCGGCACTACGCGAGGGTTGGCGGATCGCCGGGGGCGGCGCTGATTTTGGGCGGCGGTTGAGCGGGCAGATCGAGCTTGAGCTTGTCGAGCAGCAAGGCGAGCTCGGGCTCCGGCTGGGTATAGCGGGTGAGCACCAGTTCGCGTCCGTCCGTAGTCGGGACATGGACGTCGATCATCTGCACGGCGGAGAATTTCTCGAGGACGCTGCGTGGGGTCAATCCTGGAGCCAGAGCCTGCAAGCGGCGCCTTAAGGTGGCGTGCAAGCAATAGGCGAGGAACGCGATGAAGATGTGCGCCTCGATCCGCTGCTCATCCTGGTGGAAGATCGGGCGGATCGCGAGATCGCCCTTGAGGTCCTTGAAGGCCTCCTCCACCGTCACGAGCTGGAGATAATAGGTCCACAGTTTGGCGGGATCGTGCTCGGTGAGGTTGGTGCGCAGCAGGTAGCGGCCTTCGCGCCGCCGCGCCCGGCGCAGCTTTGGGCGATCGATCCGATAGGTGAATGCCGCGCTGCCGGGCTCCACCGTGACCTCGACCAGGCGCCAGGCCGTCGGGGCTTTGGCGCGCGCGGCGCCGAGCTTCATGAGCAGTTCCTCGCGCGTGAGGCTCATTTGCGCCAGTTGCGCCAGGCGTGCCCACAGCCACTTGAGCTGCCGCCGGCGCATCGCGCGTTCCTTGGCGACCCGATCGGTGCTCTGGGCGAACACGTAGAGCTCGCCGTCCTGCGGCAGCAGCTTCACCTGGACCCCGGGCTGGGCCTCGTGCCACGGGCGGGCGATCAGCTGCTGCTCCAGTCGGTTCAACCGTCCCTTCGGGGTGCCCACCAGATACGAGACTGGCGGATCGGATTGCTGCATCACCTCGAGCACCGCCTCGGTCGGTATCCCGCGGTCCATCACCCAGATGCGGCGCGCCTTGCCGTACTGGCTCTCGATGCGGTCGAGAAAGCCGCGCAGCGTCGTGCTATCCGCCGTATTGCCGGCCATGACCTCATAGGCCAGCGGCAGCCCCTCCGGCGTCACCACCAGCGCAATGACCACCTGCACGCAGTCCGACCGGTGATCGCGCGAGTAGCCGTAACGACGCTTGTCGCCGTCGGGAAACGGCGGGCTGGCCTCGAAATAGGTGCTCGTCAAGTCGTACAGCAGAACATCGAAGCGGGCATTGAACAGATCCCGCCAGCGCCCCACCAGATGGTCGAACACCGCCTGCTTGTGCGCCAGCAGCCGGTCGTGGCAGCGATAGAGCTTGTGACTGTCGGCAAGCGCCGCGTCGGCGCCCAGCAAGTCCGCCAAGGCGCTGCGGCCGTACCACTCGCGATGCAGATGCCACTCCGCTCCCGGCGCAATCAGCCGGTACGCCGCCAGCACCACAAGCACCTGATCCCACCGCGTGCCTTTGCGGCTGGGAGAAAGACGTTCGGCCCAGAAGCGATCGAGCCGCAGCTCTTCCCACAGCTTGAGCGCCAGCCAGCACGCTCCCCATTGCCGCGGGCGGTTGAGCCGCAATTGCGACAGCTTCAGCCGCACGACCGAGGCGTCCGGCAGCACCCCTTCGCAGCGATCCTCCGGAAACAGCGCCAGCGTCACCGGCCGATCGGCGCCGTCTTCCAGCACCTCGATCGACTTGCGCCATGCCAGTTCCTGCGACGAGTTGATCTCGCCGAGATACAGCACGTGGCGCTGGACCACCCGACCGCCGCTGACCCGCTTGTTCTCGACAAGGCTCCAGTAGCGGTGCTCCTTGCCGTCCTTCCGCCAAATCTTGGCGCGCAAGAACATGGCCGGTGATTATCCGCAGAAAAACAACCATGAAAATAGACTTGGTCGGCACTACAGCGCTTTTTGCCCAAAAAGGCGCGCTCCAATCTCACAAAATCAATGCCTTAGATACGCAAAAATCTCGCAACGCCCTCCGAATCGGCGAAGTTGGGCTAGAGCGCATCCCGCTGATGTTGAACCGCTTCTCGACAGGTTAGAGCGTGAATGCGCTCTAGATTCATTGTGTGGCGCATGTTCTTTATCGGCGAACCGGGTCCACTTCGCCGGAACATGCACTAGTCGGCGAACCGGTAGCCACCTCGCCGGAACATGCGGTAACCTTGGGGACGAGCCACAGGGAGATCAGCATGAATGTCGACGCGTCGCTCGGCCCCGTCCGCATCGTCGGCCCGACCGGGGGCGAGAGCTTTTGGCAGCCGGTTCCGGCCAACGGCCACATCCGCAATATCTTCAGCAAGGGGGCGCTCGGGGCGGCGAGCGACTACTCCATGGGGACGCAGACATTGCCGCCCGGCTGCTTCATCCGCGAGCATACCCATGCGAGCAACGAGGAGGTCATCTTCGTGATCGACGGCAAGGGCACGGCGCGCATCGAGGGCGTCGAGCACCCGATCGAGAAGGGGTCCGCCGTTCACGTGGGCAGGAACGTCAAGCATCATTTCCTCAACCCGCATGCCGAGCCGATGACGTTCCTCTGGTTCATGATGCCCGGCGGCCTCGATCGCTTCTTCGCCGAGATCGGCCGGACGCGCCGGGACGGCGAGCCGGCACCGGAGCCGTTCGCGCGGCCGGACAACGTCGCCGAGATCGAGGCGCGCACCGTGTTCGGCTGGACCGATCCGAGCTACAACCGATGAAGAATCATTGAGTGGCGCATGTTCTTGTCGGCGAACCGGTGTCCACTTCGCCGGAACATGCCTAGGCGTCGGTGGATCGCATGGGGACATCTCTCCCGGAGCTGGCACGATTTCCTGGTGATCGTCGGCACGGCGTCGGCGACGCTCGTCGGCCTGATGTTCGTCGCCGCCTCGATCGGCGCCAGCGTGTTCAACGAGGATCACCGCGAGGGGCTGCGGGCGTTCTTCACGCCCACGGTCACGCATTTCAGCGCCGTCCTGGTGGTCTGCGCGATCGAGGCCATTCCGTCCCATACCTGGCTGTCGCTCGCCGTCTTGCTCGGTGGCGCCGGGCTGGCGGGCATCGTCTATTCGGCGCGGATCATCGTCCAGCTCGTGGTCCGGCACAGGTTCGAGGTCGACATGGCCGACCGCCTGTTCTACGCGCTCGTTCCCTCGCTCGGCTATCTGCTTCTCCTCGCTGCCGCCGTCATGCTGCTGATGCGCCTGCCGGCCGCGCCGAACCTGGTCGCCGCCGCGGTCCTCACGCTGCTGCTGGCGGGTATCCGTAACGGCTGGGACATGACGATCTGGATCGTGATGCGGACGCCGAACGCGCCCGAGCCGCCCCGGTGATCCGGGCGCCACGCTTCCAGTGCGGCGAGCAGAATCGGGGATGATCGCATCCGCCTGCCGGTCTCGGACATGCGAACTTGTTGGGGACAAGTCCCCCGGCAAGCCGTCGGCGGGAAAAAGAGCTGGCCTTTCCGTACCGCCTGCGAATTTTTCACAGCTTTCCGGGCGAATGTCGCATTGGCGATAATTCTCTCGAATATTCAATAGCTTAATCGCCCGAAGTGGGGCAATCCGGCAGTCGGGCTCGGCGATGCCGCGGGTGGACATCATGGGCTTCCGGCACGTCGTTTCAGCGTCGTACCAGGGCTTGCCGAGACTTGGCCGATCGTCGCGGGACGGCTTTGCAGTACAATTCGAAAATTGGAAGTAAAAATGCGAGGCCTTACTAACAACGCTCGCCAATGACATGGCCATAAAAGTATAATGCTCCGCCGATTCGTCCGAATATTCGCCGGAGGAACGGTAATTGGTTCAATCGGTTATGCCGCGCTCTCGACACAATGTTCGGAAATAGCCCGTTTTCCGCTGCTTTCTGCGGTGGACGGGGAGAGCCGGATTACTGTAGCCAGGGGACACCCGAATCTCGTATCTGTGCGAACCGCGTGAGTTTGCGGCTTCAACCTCACTTTCTTTCCGAGCCCCAAAACAGGAGACCAACAGCCATGGCTAAGAAGCCAGCAAAATCGGCAACACCGGCAACCGTCACCCTCAAGCATCTCGCGGCGGAGCTCGCAGAGAGCCACGAGATGGCGAAGAAGCAGGCCGAAGGGATGCTGGGCGAGCTTGTCGCGTCGATCGTCAAGCATCTCAAGAAGGGCAACCGGCTGCGACTTGTCGGCCTCGGCATCCTGCAGGTGCGTCATCGTGCGGCGCGCATGGGCCGAAACCCCGCGACCGGCGAGCCGATCAAGATCAAGGCGAGCAAGAAGGTCGCATTCCGCGCGGCCAAGGAGCTCAAGGAAGCCGTCTGAGACGGCTGGCTTGCGCAACCGGCCTTGTGATGTGGATCGATGCGCATCGGACAGACCGCAATTCCTGCGGTCTCGTCCCGTGCCCTCGGTTCCGGGGCGCGGCGGCGTCGTAACGGGTGTCGCGTCACCGGCGCCCGGGCAAAGCGTCTTCTTCGAGAATGGCGGATGATGTAGGCGGGCAGCTCGAGGGAACCTCGCGCGGCTCCGCCTGCCGCCGCTTGCCCGAAGCCGCGCACCTCCCGCGGTCTGCGCATGTCTGGTAGACCGATTTGGGGTTGCGGGCGAGCCTCTGCAGTCCTTATGTCCGGATCATCGACCTGTGCTTGTGGAGGATGGTGGGTCTCCGCGAGACATTGCGGCGCGCTCGCGTGAGCACGCTCGGGGCGAGGGAAGGGACGGCCCGAATGGACACCGTCGGAAGAGGGATCATCGCGGGATTTATCGCCACGTTTGCGCTGTCGCTGCTGCTCGACCCGCTGGTCATGGTGAGCAGGACGGTGTGGGCGCCGGCCGCGACGTTCGGCTGGCAGCTGCACTTTTTCGCCGGTCCGGTGATCTGGGGGGCGGGCTTTGCCTACTTCCACGACCATGTGGCCGGGCCGTCGTGGCTGCGTGGCATCGTGTTCGCGACCGCCGCGGGAATCCTGATGATGCTGGTGGCGGTGCCGCTCAGTGGCGCCGTGTTCTTCGGCAGCGGGCTCGGTGCGCCGACGATCGCGGCGATTCTGCTGGTCCATGTCGTCTACGGAGCGCTGTTGGGCCTGGTCTATGGCGGACTGATGGCCAGCGACAAAGCGGGGGCGCCGACGGAAGACGATCGGCTGCGTCCGCGCCTGGGATGACACGCGGGCCCGATCTGCCGACAGGCCCCGTCATGTCGCGCCCTGGTCCGTGAGACGCCGAGCGGTCGGTGCAACAAAGCAAGGCCCCGCATGGTGGCGGGGCCGATGCTGTCGTGGTTGTCCGGCTTGCTCGCGATGGCGACCCTCGCGATCATCCGCGCTTCCTGCTTCGTCCTGCTGTGACGCCCGCGGTCATCGGATGCCGCCCGTCACCTCAGTCGCGCCAAGCGCCCGACCGTCATCGCCGTTCGAGTCCTGCATGTCGATGGATCACCGGTCACCCGTACCCGTCGTCTTACTGCCCGCAACACCCGCGGCTCACCGCCTGTTGCCCAGAAAACGCGCCGGTACCCGATCCGAATTGCCATCGACACCGTAGCCTTCGGTACTGCCGCGAATATCGTTCAAGCTGCAAGCAGCTGGCTGGTCCAGTTGGCGAGCGTCAGCGAGGCTTGGCTCTCCACCGCCGGCCGAATGTGATCGAGAAGGGTCATGACCTTCGTCCGATAATCTTCCACGCCCTCGATCGTCAAAGCGCCGGGCCCGCGGTCGATCAGCTCCATGGCGATGGCCAGTAATGGAACGCATTCGGCGAGGGTGGCCGGCGGCGCGGCACCACCGGGGCCGTCCATCGCGTCCAGTGGCTCATGGGCGATCATCTCGTAGGCATCGGCGAGACGGGCGATCAGCTGGCCGGTGGCTTGGGGCGTTGACATCGAAGTGCCTCCTGTCACGAGTTTGCTATGGCGAACGACGTGCCGACTTATGTCGGCTCTTGTTGAGAAACCTGTTTGGCGGCCCAGGCAGCGAGCGTGACGCCGGCCTCGCGTTCGATCACCGGCCGGACATGCTCGAGCAGCCGGATGGCGGTTGCCCGGTATTCCTCGACGCCTTCGACCGTCAGCGCCGCCGGACCGCGGTCGACGAACTGCAGCGCGATGGTGAGGAGGGGCACGCACTCGGCAAGCGTGCGCGGGGCCGGCCTCGCTCGTCTGTGCTCGCTCAGGACCGCGACGCTCGCCATCCCGGGGCGGCCGTTGGCGGCAACGTCGAGCGAGCCATCGAGATCGAGGGCGGCTTCGGCGACCGCCTGGGCGACGGAACGAGACGTTGACATGGTGCAACTCCCGCGTATTCGGTAGGTTCATTGGTAGCCCAGACGGGGCCGCGTGTAAAATTTAACTTATTGAAATATAAATATAATTTCGAATAGACCGTGTGGGATTGCGGGTCCCTCCGAGCCGGCAAGAAATCCCGCGGAACCCCGCATTGCGCCTGGAGAAACCGTGCCGAGCCTAGCGCAAAATGCTGACCGAAGCGGCAAGAACCCCCGATCAGTCGAGGCAATGGGTTAGCGGGACATTTACCCTGCGGGAGATGTCTTCGGTGCGGGCCACGTGCGGTGGACGCTCAGGCCAGCTTCTGTCGCGCCAGCGCGGCGCCGGCGGCGAGCGCCGAAAGCTTGGCCCAGGCGATATCGCGACGCATCGGCGCCATGCCGCAATTGGTGCAGGCAATGATCCGGTCGGCGGGAACGTGCTTCATCGCCGCGGCGATGGTCGCCACCACCTCGTCGGGGGTCTCGATCCGGTCGTTGGCGACATCGATGACGCCGACCAGCACGTCCTTGCCGCCGAGCAGGGACAGCAGGCTCACCGGGACCCGCGAATTGCGGCACTCGACCGAGACCTGGTCGATCCGGCTGCCGGCGAGCGCCGGAAAAACCTGCTCGTACTGCCGCCATTCGCTGCCCAGCGAGGCCTTCCAGTCGAGATTGGCCTTGATCCCGTAGCCGTAGCAGATGTGGACCGCCGTGGTGCAGGTCAGCCCGGCGATAGCCCGGTGCACGGCCTCGATGCCCCAGTCCTTCACCTCGTCCATGTAGACGTTGAAAGCAGGCTCATCGAGCTGGATCACGTCCACCCCGTCGGCCTCGAGCGCGCGCGCCTCCTCGTTGAGCAGCTCGGCGAACGCGAGCGCCAGCTTCACCCGGTCGCCGTAGTGGGCGTCCGCGATGGTGTCGACGATGGTCATCGGGCCGGGCAGGGTGAACTTGAGTCGCCGCCGCGTATGCGCCCGCGCCAGCCTCGCCTCGACGGCGTGGACGCGGCCCTTGAGCCGCAACGGGCCGACGACGGTCGGCACCATCGCCTTGTAGCGGTCCTTGCGGATACCCATCTCGACGCGCCTGGCGAAGTCGATGCCGTCGACCTGCTCGAGAAAGCCGTGGACGAAGTGCTGGCGCGACTGCTCGCCGTCGCCGACGATGTCGATCCCGGTATCCTCCTGCTGCTTGATGGCCAGAAGGGTGGCGTCGCGCTTGGCGGCCTCGAGCTCCGCACCGGAGAGCCGCCACGGTGCCCACAACTGGGTCGGCTCGGCGAGCCAGGAGGGTTTGGGCAGGCTTCCGGCGATCGTCGTCTCGAACATCATTTCCTCCCCGTGATCTGGCGCATCCCGATCGAGCAGTCGAGCGGTGCGCGCTCCCGCGGCCGGGCCGGCATCCGCCCAGCATGTCGTCGTATCATCCCGGCCGCCAGCCATAGAGCCAGTCGTAGCGTTTCAGCAGGCCGGCGCCGCCGATCAGGCCGAGCGCCAGGTTGCGGGCGACCGCCGCCGGACCGGCGAGATGATAGATGGTGCTGTTTTGGCGGGCCTGGCGCTGCACGTTTGCGGTGCGGGCCTGACGCAGCCGTTCGTATTGCCGCAACGTCGCGTCGGGCGCCTCGGCCGCCTCGGCCGTCGCACCCAGACAGGCGGCGAGCACCTTCGCGTCCTCGATCGCCATGGCGCCGCC
Source organism: uncultured Alphaproteobacteria bacterium (assembly GCA_963755055.1). Taxonomy (GTDB): domain Bacteria; phylum Pseudomonadota; class Alphaproteobacteria; order Rhizobiales; family Xanthobacteraceae; genus AP-16. Next base: position 81,278 of record CAVWIS010000035.1, read on the forward strand.
CTGCGCCAGGAACGGGAACATGGGATGGGCCGCATCGCCCAGCAGCGTCACCGGCCCGCGCCCCCAGTGGCGCAATGGCAACAGGTCGTGGAGCGACCATTTGAGCCAGCTTTCCGGGGCCGCCAGGAGGTCACGGGCGGTCCTGTCCCAATCGGAAAAGCGGTGCAGCAGCACCTCGCGCGAGTCCCCGGTGCTCCATCCGGGCAGCTGAATGTCGTCGCGCGTGATCGCCACGATGTTGATCGCGCGTCCGCCCTTCACCGGATAATGCACCAGATGCGCGTCGTGGCCGAGCCACAGCGAGGTCGACGGATCGCGCCACTGCGCCGGCACCTTGTCGGCGGCGACCACTGCCCGCCATGCCGTTCTGCGGCCGAATAGCGGCGGACGGTGGGAAAATTTTCGTCGCACCGTCGACCACAGCCCGTCGGCGCCGACGAGGGCGATGCCATGCTCGTCATGCGCACCGGCGCGGCCCCGTGCTGTCACGGTGACGCCGTTGGCGTGGACGGCGAAATCCTCGACCTTGGTGCCGAGGCGCAGCTCGACGTCAGGCGTGGCCTGCAGCGCCTCGACGAGGACGGCCTGAAGATCGCCGCGGTGAATCACCCAGTAGGGGGCACCGTAGCGCGCCTCGGCGCTGGCTCCGAGCTGCAGACGGATGATCTGCCGGCCGTCGCGGGCGCGGCGGATGACGATCGACTCGGGGGCCACGACGTGCGGTCTCAGCCGCTCTCCGAGACCGAGCTCAAGGAGAATCCGGCTCGCATTGGGAGCAAGCTGAATACCGGCGCCGGTCTCCTCCAGCCTGTCGGCCTGCTCGAGGATGACGGCTCGGAAGCCGGCGCGCGCCAAGGTCAGGGCCGAAGTCAGACCACCGATGCCGGCACCGGCGATGACGATCGAACGCGAGCGCGCCACGCCGAATCAGGTGTCGGCAGGCTCGCGCCAGGCGCATTCGGCCGGGCGAGCCTCACGGCCGTGCAGCGACTTGTCGTAACGGAAGAGCGTGGAGCAGTATGAGCAGATGATCTCGGTCTCGCCCCCCATGTCGAGGAAGATATGAGGGTGGTCGAACGGCGGCAGGTCCCCGGTACACATGAATTCCCTCGCGCCGATCTCGACGACGGCCGCACCGGCTCGATTGTGGAAATGCGGAATGATCGTCTCTGCCATGCTCTGCCTGTCTGTCCCGGCGGCTCTGCTTCGCGCTGCCGCAACCATAGAGCATTTTCCGGAAAAGTGGTCACCGGTTTTCCGCAGAAAATGCCTCAGGGCTTCCTCGATACCACGCAGACCTGGACGCTTCCGTAGCTGCGCTGGACGTGGACCGACACGTTGCCGTCATGACGCTGGAGCCTCAGATCGACCGAGGAGTTGCCGAGCTTGAGGTTGGACAGCGTGACATCGTCGAGAAACGCCGGCAGCCGCGGATTGCTCAGCCTGATCTCGTTCTTGGCCGGGTCGAACTCGAGGCCGAGAGTTGCCTGCAGCATCAGGAAGGGAGCCCCGCTCGCCCAGGCCTGCGGCGAGCAGGCCACCGGGTAGAGGGTGGGGCCCTGGCCGCGGCGGCGCTGGAAGCCGCAGAAGAGCTCGGGCAATCGGCGCAGGTCCATGTAGCTCGCCGCGTCGAACAGGCTCCTGAAGACGCTTTCGAGCTCCTGCTTGAACCCGTACCGGGCGAAGCCGAGCGCGATCAGGGCATTGTCGTGCGGCCAGATCGATCCGTTGTGATAGGACATCGGATTGTATCGCGATTCGCCGGATGCGACGGTGCGGATTCCCCAGTTGGAGAAGAACCGCGGGCGCATCAGCCCGTCGACCACCTTGGCGGCGCGATCCTGCCTGACGATGCCGGTGAACAGCAGCTGTCCGGCATTCGACGTGCGCACCCGGCAGGGCGTCTTGCTTCCGTCGAGCGCCAGCGCGTAGGTGTCGATCTCCGGGCACCAGAATGCCGCCTCGAACCGCTCCGCGAGGTCGGTCGCCTGGATCTCGAGGTCGATGGCGCGGCGCTCGTGGCCGAGCAGCCGGGCGCATCGCGCCGCGAGCTGCTTGGCGGCGTAGACGTAGCCCTGGACCTCGGCGAGCGCGATCGGCCCTTCCGCCAGCCGTCCGTCGGCGTGGAAGACCGCGTCGTAGGAATCCTTCCAGCCCTGGTTCACCAGGCCCTTCTCGTTCGCCCGGTGGTATTCGACGAACCCGTCGCCGTCGAGGTCGCCCGGACCGTCGATCCATTCGAGCGCGGCCTCGATCGACGGCCACAGTTCGCCAAGCGTCCTCACGTCGCCGGTCCGCTCCACATAGAGGCCGGCAAGCAGCACGAACAGCGGCGTCGAATCGACGCTGCCGTAGTAGAGCCCGAACGGGACCTCGTGCAGCGCCGCCATCTCGCCGCCGCGCATCTCGTGGAGGATCTTCCCGGTCTGCGCGTCGGAGACGTCGTCATCGGCCTTGGCCTGATAGGCGGCAAGGCGGCGGAGCACGCCACGGGCAATTTCCGGGTCGAACCACAGCATCTCCAGCGCCGTGATCAGGCCGTCGCGACCGAACGTCGTCGAGTACCAGGGGATGCCCGCATATGGGTAGGGCCCCTGCGGTGTGTCGGTCATCAGCATGTACAGGTCCGACATCGACCGGCACAGGACCTCGTTGAAGATGTCGTTGGAGGTCTCGACGGTCGCCGCCCGCCGCGTCGCGGCGCGCAGCTCCCGCCGCGCCGCCACCATCGCCCGGAAGAAGGGCTCGGGCCTGGTCTCCTCGGCCCGGTCGCATTCGATCGCCAGGAAGATCGAGGCACTGTGCTTCGGCTGCAGCTCCAGTTGATAGCGCGCCTCGCCCTTGGTGAGCTCGTCAGGCACCGGATCGAGCAGGATCGCGGTGCGCCGCGTCCGTCCGTCGAGCCCCTTGTAGCGCAGCAAGGCCTCCTGCGGGCTGACGATCTTGCACTGCGCGATGCCGCGGCCCTCGCGCTCCAGGCCGCGGACCTCGAACAGATCGGCGAAATCGCTGCCGAACAGCAGCGTCAGGTCGAGCGCGATCGGACGGTCGCCGTGGTTGCGCACGCCGATGCGCTGGTAGGCGATGGCCCGCCACAGGAACGTGGTGCGGACGATGTGCAGCGTATCCTTCGGCAGGGCGATCTGCCCGTCGTGCAGCATGTCCGGATTGGTCAGGTCGACGCTGAGCAGCGAGTTGTCGTCGCGCACGTTGGAGCCGAGCAGCAGCGGCGAGACGCCGTTGAGCCGCAGCTCCAGCCGCGACAGAAAGCGGGTATCGCAATGGAACAGCCCGTCGGGGCCGCCGTCGCTGGCGCCGATGTCGCCGTAGCTGTCGACCACGATGAAGCTGTCGCCGTACTTCAACGAGCGGCGCGGCCGCGTCGCCGGGGCCGTCGCCGCGATGTAGAAGGGACCTTCCAGGGACGTCTCGGCGATCATGGTCTGCTCTTCAAGCATGAAATCTGTCGACATGATGCATCTCGCCGCTGAGTTGGAGACGATTGCGATGTTACGACGGGGCCGCGGGACGGGGCGCCGAACCGATTGCGCCGAGCTTCGATCTGCCGTCCAACTCGAATCGCAAGGTGTTGAAGGTCGCGTGCTGACGTAACACGATTGGCCTCTTTCCCCAAAGTGCGACGGGTTGCCGCCCGTATCGGTAGCCTGATCACGCCGGCGCGGCCGCTCGGTCCGCAAACCAGCGCAACCGGCCCACGGGGCGAATGCGGCCGGCGGGCAACGCGCGATCGCCGGAACGCATCCGCTGGAGGATCTGCCGCTTGCTCTCCCCGGCCACAAGGACGGCGAGCTCGCGGCTGCTGTCGAGCACCGGAATGGTGAGCGTGATGCGCGGTTCGGGCGTTGCTCCGATCACCGCAACCGACCAGCGCCGTTGCTCGCGCAGCGCCGCGTGCCCGGGAAACAGCGAGGCGGTGTGGCCGTCCGTGCCCAGCCCGAGCACGGTCACGTCGAACATTGGGCGCGCCGGATCGAGCCTGTCGCCGCCGTAGAAGCGTTTGAGCTCGTTCTCGTAGGCAAGAGCCGCCCGCTGCGGAGACATCTTCTCCGTCGGGATCGGGTGGACGTTGCCGGCGGGAACCGGCGCGCGCAAGATCAGCGCCTCGCGGACCATGCGGTAGTTGCTCGCCGGATGGTCGTGCGGCACGCAGCGTTCGTCCCCCCAGAACCAGTGGACACGATGCCAGGGAAATTTGCCGGAGACTGGCGGGTCCGCCAGCGCCTGGTAGACCGGGCGCGGCGTCTCGCCGCCCGCCAGACAGGCCGCAAAAACCCGGTCGGTGCTGCGCGCGAGCCCGCAGATCCAGTCGGCGACGGCCTGCGCCATCGTCTCGGCGCTCTCGCATATGCGGATGTCGTCCGAGGAGACGTCGGGCATCGGTCCGTCACGTCTTGTTGACTGCGATCGGCCGCGACCGTCGCCCGTCCCGTGCCAGCAGCGCATCGGCTTCAGGCGGCCCTTCGCTGCCGGCCGGGTAAGAGGTCAGCGAGCGGCCCTGATCCTCGGCCCAGGCATCGAGCATGGGCTGCACGACCTTCCAGCCGGCCTCGATATCGCTGGCGCGCTGAAACAGCGTCGGATCGCCCAGCATGCAGTCGTAGAGCAGCGTCTCGTATCCGGTGCTCGGCGCCGTGTCGAAATAGTCGCGATAGCTGAAGTTCATGCGCACGCCGTCGATCCGGATCGTCGGCCCGGGAATCTTCGCATTGAACTGCAGGTCGGCTCCCTCATCGGGCTGAATCCGCAGGACGAGGACGTTTCGCGCCAGCCGCTCGACCGGCGTGTCGCGGAAGATCGCGAGCGGCGCCTGCTTGAACTCGATGGCGATCTCGGTCTTGCGGGCGGACAGCGCCTTTGCGGTGCGCAGGTAGAACGGGACCCCGGCCCAGCGCCAGTTGTCGATGAACAGCCGCATGGCGACATAGGTCTCGGTGCTGCTGTTGGGCGCCACCCCGGGCGTGTCGCGATAGGCCGGCTCCTCATGCCCGTCGATGCGGCCCGCCGTGTACTGGGCGCGCACCACGTCGGCGCGGCAGTCGTCGACCTCGAGCGGATGGATCGCCTCGATCGCCTTGAGCTTCTCGTTGCGCACCGCGTCCGCATCGAACCTGATAGGAGGTTCCATGGCGGTGAGGGCGAGCAGCTGGAACAGGTGGTTGGGCACCATGTCGCGCAGCGCACCGGTGCGGTCATAGAACTTGCCGCGCGTTCCGACCGTGAGCGTCTCGGCGACGGTGATTTGCACATGGTCGATCTGCTCGCGGTTCCACAACGGCTCGAACAGGCCGTTGGCGAAGCGCAGCACCATGATGTTCTGGACGGTCTCCTTGCCCAGATAGTGGTCGATGCGGAAGATCTGCTCCTCGCGGAAGATCGACAGGAGCTCGCGATTGAGCGCCCGGGCGGACGCAAGATCGGTGCCGAACGGTTTTTCGACGACGAGCCGCCGCCATGCGCCGGGTGGCGGCGCGGCAAGCCCCGATTCTCCCAGGCGACGCGCCACGATCGCGAAGACGTCGGGAGGGGTCGCCAGATAGAATACCGCGTTGCCGTCGGTGGCGTCGCGGCGATGGAGCTCGATCAGTTTTGCCTGCAGCCGCGCATAGGCGCGAGGATCGTCGAGCTCGCCGCTCACATAGCTGAACCGAGCGAGGAAATCGGCGACGAGACCGGGCTCGAGCGGCCGCGTCGCGAACTGCTGCAGGGCAGCGTGCATGCTCGCCCGGAATGCCTCGTCGGAAAGCGGGTGGCGGGCGACACCGACCACGGCAAAGTGCTCGGGCAGCAGACGCGCGGCGGCGAGATTGTAGAGCGCCGGCACCAAGAGCCGCCTGGTCAGATCACCACCGGCGCCGAAGATCACGAAGGCGCAAGGCTCGACGAGCCGCGGCTGGTTGAGCGGTCCGCCGATCCCCGTCGGAGCCGCCGCATCCATGGTCAGGTCTCCGACTTCGGCTCGACATGGCCGCCGAATCCCTTGCGCATGGCGGACAGCACCTTGTCGGCGAAGTTTTTTTCCGCGCGCGAGCGGAAGCGGGCATAGAGCGCCGCGGTGATCGCCGGAGAGGGCACCGCCTCCTCGACCGCGGTCATCACGGTCCAGCGTCCTTCGCCGGAATCCTCGACGACGCCGGAAAAATGCTCGAGCCTGGGATCGGTCGCGAGGGCGCCGGCGGTCAGATCGAGCAGCCACGAGGTGATGACGCTGCCGCGCCGCCACAGCTCGGCGACATCGGCGAGATCGAGATCGTAGCGCTCGTCCGCCGGGCCGGTCTTGGTCGCGGCTCCGCGCATCAGATCAAAACCTTCCGCATAGGCCTGCATCAGGCCGTACTCGATGCCGTTGTGGATCATTTTGACGAAATGGCCGGCGCCGCTCGGCCCGCAATGCATATAGCCTCGCTCGGGGCGGGGATCGCGGCCGGTGCGTCCGGGAACAGGGGGAATGCTGCCGGTTCCCGGCGCCAGCGCCGCAAAGATCGGGTCGAGATGGGCGACCGCGTCGGCATCGCCGCCGATCATCATGCAGTAGCCGCGCTCCAGCCCCCAGACGCCGCCGCTTGTGCCGACGTCGAGATAACGGATGCCGCGCTCCGCCAGCGCGCGGGCCCGGCGCACGTCGTCCTTGTAGAAGGTGTTGCCGCCGTCGATCAGGATGTCGCCGCGCTCGAGCGCGTCGCCGAATATCTTGACCGCATCCTCGGTGACCTCGCCGGCGGGCAGCATCAGCCACACGGCGCGAGGCTTCTCCAGCCGGGCGGTGAGATCGGCGAGCGACCGGCTCGGCATGGCGCCTTCACCGGCCAGCGCCTTCACGGCGTCGGCACTGTGGTCGTAAACGACGCAGGTGTGCCCGTGCCGCATCAATCGCCGCGCAATATTGCCCCCCATCCGGCCGAGGCCGACCACACCGAGCTGCATTTCCAAAAATCCTCTGTTCAGCGCAGGCTGCGCGTCACGGCCTTGCCGAGCTCCATCAGCCCGGTGTCCACGTCGCCCTTGAGATGCGCGCGCAGGACCCGGCGGCCGCGCTCGGCGAGAACGCGGAAATCGCCGCGCGCCTGCGCCGCCTTGACCACCCCGAAGCTGACATTGCGGCCGGGAACGACGATGTCCTGCGGATCGTCGCAGGTGATCTGCAGGAAGACGCCGGTGTCGGGCCCGCCCTTGTAGGCCTGGCCGGTCGAGTGCAGGAAGCGCGGCCCGAAGCCGACGCAAGTGGCAACGCGCTTGCGGTCGCGCACCGCGGTGCGCACCCGCTGCAGCGTCCGCGTATGATCCTCGTTCTGCTCGACATAGGCCAGGAAGGCCGCGTAGTCGCCCGCCCCGAGCCGGCCGAAGTGAGCGCCGAGCCAGCCCTCGAGACTGGAATCGGCGCCAGCTCCGCGCAACGCCCGCGCGTTCGCGTCGTCGGCGAACAGCGCAATGCCGTCGTGCTGGAACACCGGCTGCTCCGACGGCAGGGCGCCTTCCCGTTCAAAAACCTCGGTCAGCTCGCGCGTCGCGATCTTGCTCGCCTCGACGTCCGGCTGGTCGAATGGGTTGATGCCGAGCATCGCGCCGGCGACCGCCGTCGCCATCTCCCAGCGGAAGAATTCCTGGCCGAGCAATTCGGCCTTCGCGACGCCGATCCGTACCACCGGATGGCCGGCTTGCTCGAGCGCATCGAGGGCCCGGTCCTGGTCGGCGTCGGCGTGGCCGGCGAGCCGCAGATAGATGAAAAGTCGATCGTTGCCGTAGACCGATGGCGGTCCCAAAGGCTCGGCGTCGATCGGGATCAGGCCCTTGCCGTTCTTGCCGGTCGAACTCGGCGATCAGTTGCTCGGCCCAGGTGCCGAATCCCGCGATCGCCGGCGAGGCGACGATGGTGATCTTGTCGCGGCCGTGCCTTGCGCATACGCCCATCGCGAGGCCGAGGGCGACGCCCGGATTGCCCGCCGGGGGCACGTCGGGGCCGCAGCTGCGCACCATGACTTGGGTGGCCTCGAGGAAGCCGCGAACGTCGATGCCGGCAATCGCCGCCGGCACCATGCCGAAATTCGACAGCACCGAATAACGCCCGCCGATGCTCGGCATCCCCAGGAACACCCGGCGGAAGCCCTTCTTGACCGCATGCTGGTGCAGCTGCGAGTCCGGGTCGGTGATGGCGATGAAGCGCCGGCCGGCCTCGTCAGATCCGACCACGTCGGCGGCGCGGGCATAAAAATAGTCCCGCAGGATGTTCGGCTCGAGCGTGGTGCCGGACTTGCTCGAGACGATGAACAGGGTGTGGGCGAGATCGATTCCGCGCTCGAAGCTGCGGATCTGCTGCGGATCGGTCGAATCGAGGACGTGGAGTTTGGGGAATCCCGGCGCCGCACCAAAAGTTCGGGCGATGACCTCGGGTCCAAGGCTCGATCCGCCCATGCCCAGCAGCAGGGCGTCGGAGAAGTTTTCGGCACGGATGCCGGAGGCCAGGCCTTCCAGGTCCTCGACGGCGGACAGCTCGCCGTCGACGATGTCGAGCCAGCCGAGCCACTCGGCTTCGCCGTCGCCGGTCCACAGGCCGGCATCCCTTTGCCACAGGCGGCGAACCTTGCCGTCGGCGCGCCAGGCCTCCTGCGCCTGCCCCAACTCGGCCGCGAGCTCGCCGCCGAGCCCCATGGTCTCGCCGTCGAGCGCGGTCCCGAGCATGCGCCGACGCTTGTCGGCGAGACCGCCGAGCAGCTGATCAAACGCATCGGCGAACAGCCGCACTCCCTCGGTCGCCAGATCGGCGGTGATGCGCTCGAGCCGGATGCCGGTGCGCTCGAGCGCGGCGAGCGTCGCCCGCGCGTCGTCGAGCCCGTCGGTCAACGTCAGGCGTGCCTCGCCGTGATCGCGAAACGCCTCCAGGGTCTTGGGCGGCATCGTGTTGATGGTGTGCGGGCCGATCAATGTGTCGACGTAGAGCACATCGCTGTATTCGGGATTCTTGGTCCCGGTGCTTGCCCACAGAAGCTTCTGCGGTCGCGCCCCGAGAGCCGCCAGCCGCTCCCAGCGCGGCCCGGAGAACCGGGCCAGGAACCGCTGGTAGGCCATCTTGGCATTGGCGATCGCGATCTTGCCGCGCAATCCTTCCAGCGCCAGGCGTTCCGCATCGCTGCCACCCGCCGCCAGCCGTTGCGCGATCGCCTTCTCGACCGCCGCGTCGATACGGCTGACGAAGAAGCTCGCCACGCTCGCCATGCGGTCGAGGCGCTGGCCAGTCGCCGCCAGGGTCTCGAGGCCGTCGAGATAGGCATCGACGACCCGCTCGTAGACCTCCTGGGAGAACAAGAGCGTGATGTTGACGTTGATGCCCTCGCCGATGAGCTGGCGGATGGCCGGAAGCCCGGCCTCGGTGCCGGGCACCTTGATCATCAGATTCTCGCGCCCGACGCTGCGCCACAGCCGCCGCGCCTCCGCGATGGTTCCTTCAGTGTCGTGCGCCAGGTAGGGGGAGACCTCAAGGCTGACATAGCCGTCGTTGCCGTCGAAAGCGTCGTAGGTCCGGCGCAGCACGTCGGCAGCGTTGCGGATGTCGGCTTTCGCCAGCTCCTCGTAGACCTGCGTGATCGACGCAAAGCCCGAGGCGATCTCGGCTCTCATCTGGCCGTCGTACTCCTCGGAGGCGACCATCGCCTTCTCGAAGATCGCGGGGTTCGAGGTGACGCCGGTACACGCCGTCGTCCCGGATCAGCCGTTCGAGTTCGCCCTTGCGCAGGAAATCGCGCGCGAGAAAGTCGATCCAGACGGATTGGCCCAGCGTGTTGAGCGCCTTCAGGGGATTCATGATGTCATCTTGCCCGTATCAATCCGGTCCGGTGTTGCCGGCCCATCTTGCAATCTGCGCCTTGGCGGCCCCGGTGACCGTCTCCGCGGTGAAGCCGAACGCCCGCAAGACGTCCTTGCCGGGACCCGAGGCGCCGAACGTCGTCATGCCGATCACCGCCCCCTTCTCGCCGACATAGCGCTCCCAGCCGAAAACCGACAGCGCCTCGACCGCTACCCGCGGCTTGACCGTCGCGGGCAACACAGCTTCGCGATAGGCCTCGTCCTGCCGGTCGAACAGCTCCCATGACGGCATGCTCACCACCCGGGCGCGAACATGCCTCGGCCGCCAGCGCGTCGCGGGCTTCGAGGCAAAGTGCGACCTCGCTGCCCGTGCCGATCAATATCACATCGGGGCGCCCGTCGTCGGCATCCGCCAGGATGTAGGCGCCGCGCGCAAGCCCCGCGGCCGGGGCGTAACCGGGCGCGGTCGATCGTCGGTAAGGCCTGGCGGGTCAGCACCAGGCAGGCGGGTTGATCCTTGAGCGCCACGACGACCTGCCATGCCTCCACCGTCTCGTTGGCGTCCGCCGGCCGCAGGGTGATCAGCCGCGGGATGGCGCGCAGACCGGCAAGCTGCTCGACCGACTGGTGGGTCGGTCCGTCCTCGCCGAGCCCGATCGAGTCGTGGGTGAAAATGTAGATCACCGGCAGCCCCATCATGGCGGCGAGCCGGATCGCGCGGCTTCATGTAGTCGGAGAAGATCAGAAAAGTCGCGCCGAACGGGCGCAGGCCGGATAGCGCCAGCCCGCTGAGGATTGCCCCCATGGCGTGCTCGCGGACGCCGAAATGGATGTTCCGGCCGCCCCGCTGGGCCGGCGAGAAATCTCCGGCTCCCTCGAAGCTGAGCGACGCCTTGGTCGAGACCGCGAGATCGGCCGAGCCGCCCAGGAGGCAAAAGTGTCGGCGGGCGACGGCATTCAGCGTCTTGCCGGACGATTCCCGCGTCGCCAGACCCTTGGGGTCGACGGCAAACAATGGCAGGTCGGCGTCCCAGCCCTTGGGCGGGGCGCCGCGTTGGACAAGCTCAAAACGGTCGACGACGTCAGGATAACGGCGGCGGCAGCTTTCCAGAGTCTTGTTCCAGGCATCGTGCAGAAGCCGGCCGCGGTTTCCGATGCCCACCCGGAACTGCCGATAGACCTCCTCGGGCACGAGAAACTTCATATCCTCGGGCCAGCCGTAGGCGCGCTTGGCGAGCCGCACCTCGTCTTCGCCCAGCGGCTCGCCATGGGCCGCCGAGGTATCCTGCTTGTGGGGCGCCCCATAGGCGATATGGCTGTCGACGATGATCAGGGTCGGCCGGTCGTTCACGCGCCGGAACGTCGCGAACGCATCGGCAAGGCTCGCCACGTCGTTGGCGTCGGCTACGTGCAGGACCTCCCAGCCGTAGCCGCGGAATCGCGCCTCGACGTCCTCGGTGAAGGCCAGCGTGGTACGCCCGTCGATCGTGATGTGGTTGTTGTCGAACACCCAGCACAGATTGTGGAGCTGCAGGTGGCCGGCGAGCGAAGCGGCCTCGCCCGATATGCCCTCCATCATGTCGCCGTCGCTGCACAGCGCGTAGACGTCGTAGTCGAACAGGGTGGCGGCCGGGCGATTGAACTGGTCGGCGAGCCAGTGGCCGGCGACCGCCATGCCGACGCTGTTGCCGCAGCCTTGACCCAGCGGACCGGTGGTGGTCTCGACCCCGGGCGTGTGGCGGTATTCGGGATGACCCGGACAGCGGCTGCCGAGCTGGCGGAATTGCCTGATGTCACCCAGGCTCACGGCGGGCCGGCCGTCAGCGGAATCCGGGTCCCTGACGCCGGCGAGATGGAGCAGCGCATAGAGCAGCATGGACGCGTGGCCGTTGGACAGCACGAACCGGTCGCGGTTCGGCCAGCGCGGATCGGCAGGGTCGTAACGCAGGAACTGCTGCCACAGCGTGTAGGCGACCGGCGCCAGTGCCATCGGGGTACCGGGATGGCCGGATTTGGCCTTCTCGACCGCATCCATCGCCAATGTGCGGATGGTATTGATGCACAGTTGGTCGATCGCGCCGCTCTGCGGCTCCGCCTCCCCGCGCGCGCCGAAAGCCAGGATCTCGCTGGGCATGGGTCGAGCCTCGATGCAAGTGGGGTCGTCGCAGCCGTCGTCGCGCAATCCGTCCTTCGCCCTTGGGGCAAAGGGAGCGGAGGCGTCAAAAGTTCCGCGCCGCGGTCGCGGCATTCTGTCGGGCCCGCCGTCGCCGGGGGCGGCTCGCCCTCGCTCCGCACTTGCCCGATTTTGGCGGGACTTACGCCGCCTGCCTGCCGAGCCGCGTGACCTCCCGCTGGATCAGATCGCGGTAGAGACCGTTGCGGCGCATCAGCTTGTCGGGCGGACCGTCCTGCATGACGCGTCCGGCCTGCATCACGACGATGCGGTCGAAATTGCGCAGGCTGGAGAGCCGGTGCGCGATGGCGATGACCGTTCGTCCGCGCATCAGCCGATCGAGAGCCTGGCGGATCTCCTCTTCCGAACTCGCTGTCGAGCGCCGACGTGGCCTCGTCGAGCAGGACGATCGGCGAGTCCTTGAGAAAGGCGCGTGCGATCGCGATGCGCTGGCGCTGACCGCCGGAGAGTTTTACGCCGCGTTCCCCCGCGATGGTCTCGATCCCCTGGGGCAGCGCTTCGATGAACGTCATGCAGCGCGCCTCGAAGGCGGCGGCATAGACTTCCTCGTCGCTGGCCTCCGGGCGGCCGTAGCGGATGTTTTCCATGATCGAGCGATGGAACAGGGAGATGTCCTGCGGCACGACGGCGATCGCCTCCCGCAGGCTGTCCTGCGTCACCATCGAGATCTCCTGGCCGTCGATCAGGACCCTGCCGCTCTGCACGTCGTAATAGCGCTGCAGCAGGGCGAACAGCGTCGACTTGCCGCTCCCCGAGGGACCCACCAGCCCGATGCGCTGGGCGGGCTCGAGGTGCAGGCTGAAGTCGCGAAAGAGCTCTCGTCCATCCGGATAATCGAAGCCGATCTTGTCGAAAGCCACCGCGGCGCCGCGGCGGACCAGCGGTGTCGCCGTCGGATGATCGCGCATCTCGTGGGGGATCAGCAGGACGGAGAGGGCTTCCGACAGCCGCGCCATGTGCTGGGTCACGTCGACCAGCGCCACCGCGAGGTCACGCGTGGCATGGAGGATCGTCAGGCCGAGCGTGCACACCAGGACGACCTCGCCGGTGGTCGCCGCGCCGCGCTGCCACAGCACGATCGCCCAGGCGAGCAGGCAGATCGTCAGCACCGCGGTGACGACCGCATGGAACAGCCGGATCTTCTCGAGATACAGCAGGCTGCGCCGCCGGGCCCCCATGTCGCGACCAACCGTCTGGTCGAACCGGGCAAATTCGCGGCGTATGCCGCAGAATGCCCTGACCAGCGGCATGTTGCCGATGACGTCGACCATCTCGCCGTCGACGGCGGCGGCCTTGTCGGCATAGTCGTGATGGAGCGGCTTGCCGGCGGCGGCGAGACGGAACATGGCGAATACTAAGCCCGCGGCGAGGATGCTGAGCCCGGCCGCCATCGGCGCGCTCACCGTCGCCAGGAACAGGATTGCTCCGAACGTTGCCACGCAGGGCGGCAGCACGTTCCACATCAGCATGTTCTCGACCGTGAAGACGGCGTTGGAGGTGGCGGTGATCCGGCTGGTCAGCATGCCGGGAAGCCGGTCGGCGAAGTAGCCCGGACCGTGCCCGGTCAGGTGCCGGAACAGATCGCGCCTGATATCGCCGGTGACGCCGACGAAGGCGTAGCTGGCGATCCAGCTGGCAAGCCGCCACAACAGATTATCCGCGGCGATCAGCGATACCAGGAATGCGAACGGCATCCAGACACTGATGCCGCCGGCGCCGGGGCCGCGGGAGAGCACGTCGACGAGGAATTTGACTCCGTACTGGGTGCTCACCGAACAGGCAACTGCCGCAAGGACCGCCAGCAGGATGGCCGAATGCGAGAGCGGCCGCTGCCGCAGGTAATGGGCAAAATAGGCGAGCGGACGATTCGCATAGTGCGGAAGATTTTTCATCGGAACCTTAAGAACTCCCCGTTCGACGCTCGCCGCGAATGCAAGGATCGTGGTCTTGCGCGCCTTCCCCGGTCCGACCGGTGGCGCATCCACAACGCAATGTGCAGCGCAAAAGTTGCCGCGGAACTTTCCTGGACGTTCCCGGTTTACGCATGGGGGCCGTCACACGCCTGCATTCCGGCGCCGCGAAACGTTCATCTCAATCAGATCGAAGGAGGTTGTTGCATGCGAATTGCGCAGGTCGCCCCGTTGACCGAGGCCGTTCCGCCGAAGCTGTACGGCGGTACCGAACGCGTCGTGTCATGGCTGACCGAGGAGCTCGTGGCGCTTGGCCACGACGTCACCCTGTTCGCCAGCGGAGACTCGCGCACCTCGGCGAAACTGGAGGCGACCTGGCCGAAGGCACTGCGGCTCGACGGATCGATCCGCGACCCCAACGCGCTGCACATGCTGATGCTCGAGCGCGTCTGCCGCCAGGCCTCGCAGTTCGACATCCTGCACTTCCATCTCGACTATTATCCGTTCTCGCTGTTCGCCCGGCAGGCGACGCCGTTCGTCACCACGCTGCACGGCCGGCTCGACCTGCCGGAGCATCAGCCGGTATTTACTGATTTTTCCTCGGTTCCAGTCGTGTCGATCTCCAATGCGCAGCGGCGGCCATTGCCGCAGGCCGGGTGGGTGTCCACCGTCCATCACGGCATGCCCGAAGACCTCCTCACTCCCAGGCCCGTGGTCCCGAGCTATCTGGCTTTCCTCGGTCGGATTGCGCCCGAGAAGGGCGTCGACCGCGCGATCCGCATTGCCCGTCATTGCGGGATTCCTCTGCGCATTGCCGCCAAGGTCGACAAGGTCGACGTGGAATATTTCGAGACCGTCATCCGGCCGCACATCGTGGCGCCGCATGTCGAGTACATCGGCGAGATCGGGGATCACCAAAAGTCCGACTTCCTCAGCGGTGCCCTGGGAGTGATCATGGCGATCGATTGGCCCGAGCCGTTTGGGCTGTCGATGATCGAGGCGATGGCGTGCGGCACGCCGGTCGTCGCGTTCAACCGCGGCTCGGTGCCGGAAGTCGTCGAGGATGGCGTGACGGGTTTCGTGGTGGAGGACGAGACGAGCGCCGCCGTGGCGGTCGACCGGCTCCCCGAATTGTCGCGCCAGACCGTGCGCAAGCGGTTCACGGAGCGTTTCAGCGCCCGACGCATGGCGAAGGATTACCTCGCGGTCTATCGCGGCCTGATGACCGAATCCGCCGCTCCGCATCTGCGACTGGTTCAGGCGTAGACGGCGCAATTCCCGCCTTCAGCGGCGTCATGCGCGGGTTCGTTCAACGCGACCACCCACCATGACGCCGACTGCCTGATCAGGCATCCGCCGGGCGCGTCTCCGGCATCAACGTGGCAACCAGGATGAATCCGGCCGCCGCCAGGCCGGCCAACGTCATGAATGCCGCGGTCGCGCCGAAACCGTCGATGGTATAGCCGGCGAGGGTGGTGCTCAGCGAGGCGCCGATCCCGACCGCGCTTCCGACGATTCCCTGCGCCAGGTTGAACCGTCCGGTGCCCCGCGTCGCGTCGGCGACCACCAGCGGGACCAGCACGCCGAGAACCGCCGCCGAGATTCCGTCGAGAACCTGGACGGCGACGAGCAGGGACGGGCTGCTGACCACGGCGAGCAGCGCACCGCGGATCGGCAGGACCGCAAATCCGATGAGCAGCAACGGGCGGCGTCCCCACTGCTGGGCCTGGCGGCCGACCCAGGGCGAGATCAGCGCGACGAGGAGTTGCGGCGCCACGATGCAGGCGGCGATCAGCGTCGCGGCCCACTCGCTCGATCGCGTCGTCAGGATGCCGCCCATCAGCGGAAGCATCGCCGCGTTGGCGAGATGGAACAGCAGGACACAAAGGCTGAGAACGACCAGCGGCCGATTGCGCAGAAGCCCCCACAGGCCGGCGAGCCCCCTGACCGGCTTGGGCACGGCCGGTCCGCCATGGGCGCGTTCCGGATCGATCTCGTGGTCACGGATCCGGGCGAGCGCGATGAGTGCCGGGATCATCAGCAGGGCGGTGAGGAGAAACACCGCCCGGTTGGAGATGAAGTAGCCGCATGCGCCCATGGCGGCGGCGGCCAGCCCGTTGCCGATCGAGGCGAACCGGGCATTGCGTCCGAGGCGCTCGCCGATCATCTTGTGGCCGACCAGGCCGAGACTGATTGCCGCGAGGGCCGGCCCGAGCACGCAGCTCGCCAGCGAGTGCAGGATCTCGGCGCCGAGAATGACCGGAAAGGTTGCCCACAGGGCGAATGCCAGCGCGGTCAGGCCGATGACGATCACCGCCCCGCAGGCGAGCTTCTTTTCCGAGCGGACGGCGTCGACCAGCGCTCCGCCCGGAACCTGGCCGATCAGCGAGAACAGCCCGCCCACGGTAAGGACGAGCCCGATATCCACTTGGGTCCAGGCCTGCGTCGTGAGGTAGACGGCGACGAACGGCCCGAAGCCGGTCTGCACATTGGCGAGGAAGAACGTGAACCAGTCGAGGCCGCGGAGACTTTCCCGCGATGGAGCAACGGGTCCGCCTCCGCCCCGGCCGGATGGCGTCGCCGCGATGTCGTGGCCGTCTATTCCGCCGCGATCGCGCCTGGGCACTTCAAGCCGGCCATTCTGCGGCGGGGACAGGACCGCCGCCAGGTCACATCTCCGGGCCGGACGGACTCAGGGCGCCGACGACGACCACGGGCTTTCCGGTCTTGAACTCCGGCGCCGCCTTGACCTGATCGCGCGTCAGGTCGACGGTGACCTGGTCGTTCCCCTCGGAAGAGGAAAAGTGCAACGCGCTCCAGTCGACCACGATCTTGCGGCTGCCGACGCCGAGAAAGCCGCCGAAGTCGATGACGGCGGCGCGTGGCCGGCCGGACCGGTCGACGATGACGTCGATGATCCGCCCCATGCCGTCGCCCGATGTGCTGCGGACAGCCTTGCCGAGGATCGGCTGCACATTGTGGTCGTCCAGCACCGTGGTGGACGTATCCGCGCCCTCGGACCCGGTCGTGGCCTGGTGGACCGCCGGGGTTGCCGGTTTCGCCCCCGGCTGGTCGGCCGAAAGGGACGGCCCCGATGCGGCGGCCAGAATCGCCGCGGCCGCCGCTACATGGAGATAACTGCGCACAGATCCCTCCTCGTCCGATATCCAGGCCTGAACGCGTCGTCGCCGCCATGGTTCCCCTGCGGCGAGAAATTTGATGAGTTGCGGCTTGGCCGTCGGTAGACTGGCGACCGCATACAACGAAAGAAAGGTGGACAAGCCCGGCAACGGCGCCCGTGTTCACCCGGGAGGAACCGTCATGACCGTCATCGATCGTGTCAGCATACCGTCGCGTCGCAGCTTCCTCGGCGGCGCCGCCGCGCTCCTGGCGGCGAGCGCCGGGACGACGCTCGCGCCGCACCCCGCGGGCGCCCGCGAGTTGACCGACCGCCAGAAGGAGCTCTACGAGGCCGCCAAGAAGGAGGGCGAGCTCAACTGGTATACCGCCCATTCCGACGACATCACCGCCCAGGCGCTCGGCCGCGATTTCGAGGCGGCCTATCCGGGCATCAAGGCGAGCGTGGTGCGCACCACCGCGCAGGTGGCGTTCCAGCGCGTCTCCCAGGAGATCAAGGCCGGCGCCATGCAGGTCGACGTGCTGAGCTCGACCGATATCGGCCACTACGTCTACCTGAAGTCCAAGGGGCTCCTGGACAAGTACGTGCCGGAAAATGCCGCCAAGGTGCTCGACGTCTACAAGAACTACGATCCGGACGGCTTCTACCACGTCACCTCCGCCGGACTGATCGGCATCGGCTACAACACCGGCAAGGTCACCGCGGCGGACGCGCCGAAGAACTGGCCGGATCTGCTCGACGCCAAATGGAAGGACAAGATCGCGCTCGGCCATCCGGGGTTCAGCGGCTATGTCGGCACCTGGGTGGTGACGATGCGCAAGCTCTACGGCTGGAAATTCTTCGAGACTCTCGCCAAGAACAATCCGCAGATCGGCCGCTCGATCAACGACACCGTCACCATGCTCAATGCCGGCGAGCGTCAGATCGCCGGGACCGGGCCGAACGGTACGCTGATGGAGAGCGCGCAGAAGGGCAATCCGCTGGCCATGATGTATCCGACCGACGGCACGGTGCTGATCATCGCCCCGTCCGGCATCATGAAGGGCGTCAAGCATCCGAACGCGGCACGGCTGTTCATGGAATATCTGTTGACCACCGAGGCCTCGAAGATCTGGGTCGATCACTTCAACGAATCGATGCGCCCGGAAATCTCGGCCACCAACGGCGCCAAGTCGGCCAAGGACGTCAAGACGATCCGCCCCAGCGTCGAGGAGATCACCGAGGGCATCCCCCAGGTGATCAAGGAATGGCGCGAGACCTTCGGCGTATGAGCACGCCGGGCAGGCGACCATGAGCGGCGTCGAGGCGCTCGACCGGCCGCTGGCGCGCCGGGCGCTGTCCGCGCGCCTGCGGCTGATCGAGCCGAGCATGCTGCTGTGGCTGGCGCTGATCGCCATCCTGGTGTTCCTGGTGGCGAGCCCGCTGGTGCGGCTCCTGGTGGCGAGCTTCCAGCAGCCGGAGACCGGCCGGCTCACGCTTGCCAACTATGCCGAGGCCTATGGCAGCTTCCGCCATCTGCAGGCGCTGTGGAACTCGCTGGTGCTCGGCACCGGCGTCGCGGTGCTCGCCGGCATCTTCGGGGTGCCGCTCGCCTGGGCGATCTCGCGCACCGATATGCCGCTCAAGGGCTTCGTCCGCCTCATGGTGTTCGGCGCCTTCATCACGCCGCCCTATCTGGGCGCCATCGGCTGGATCCTGCTGGCGGGCCCGAACTCCGGCTGGCTCAACAAGGTGTATATGGCGCTGACCGGCGCCGAGCACGGTCTTCTCAACGTCTACTCGATGCCCGGCCTCATCCTGGTGGTGGCGGTCACCTCGTTCCCCTACGTGTTCGTGTTCGTCAACTCGGCCCTCGACCTGGTGTCGTCGGAGATGGAGGACGCCGCCAATATTCTCGGCGCCGGCACGCTGCGCACCACCTTCCGGGTCACCCTGCCGCTGGTCTTTCCGGCGATCCTCGGCGGCCTCATCATCAGCTTCCTGGAGGCGATCGCGCTGTTCGGCGCGCCGGCGCTGATCGCGCTGCCGGCGCGCTTCCACGTGGTCTCCACCCAGCTCTGGCAGTTCTTCGAATATCCGGTCCGCGTCGAGGAGGCCGCCGCCTTCGCCATGCCGCTGCTGATCATCACGGTGCTGATGTTCTGGCTGCAGCGAAAAATTCTCGGGCGGCGCGGCTATACCTCGGTGACCGGCAAGGGCGGCGAGCGCCGCATGATCCGGCTCGGACGCTGGCGCTTCGCCATGCTGGGCTACGCGCTGTTCGTCTGCGCGCTGGCGGTGCTGCTGCCGATGTTCGTGCTGCTGCAGGCCGCCTTCGCCAAGGCCTGGGGCCGCGGCTTCTCGCTGGAGAATTTGACCCTGCGCAATTTCCACTACCTCTTGTTCGAGCAGACCCAGGCGCAGAAGGTGATCATCAACACCTTCGTCTATGCGGGGCTGACCGCCTTCGCCGCGATCGGGCTGACGCTCGCCATCGCCTATGTGGTCAACCGCAAGCTGGTGCCGTGTCGCCAATGCGCTGGCCTTCCTGTGCATGGCGCCCTTCGTGATCCCCGGCATCGTGCTGGCGATCGGCTTCTACGCCGCCTATGCGCCGGCGCCGCTGGCGCTCTACGGCACCGCCACCATCCTGGTGCTCGCCTTCACGACGCGCTTCCTGCCGATCGCCTACGCGTCGAGCGCGGCCGGCATGCGCAGCATCAATCCGGAGATGGAGGAGGCGGTGCGCATCCTCGGCGGCGGCCGGCTCCTGGCGATCCGCAAAGTGCTGGCACCGCTCCTGAAGAAGAGCCTCGCCGGCGCCTGGATCCTGGTGTTCATCCCGGCGACCCGCGAGCTTTCTGCCGCGATCTTCCTGGTCGGCCCCAACACCCGCGTCATCTCGGTCATGCTGTTCGACCTGTCCGAGGAGGGCAATTTCGAGGTGCTCGCCGCGCTCGGCGCGATCCTGCTGCTGGTCACCGTGGTGATCGCGGCGATCGGCTTCCGCGTCATCGGCCGCGATTTCATGCTGCGGAGGACCACTTGATCAAGCTTTCGCTGCGCGGCATCGGCAAGCGCTACGGCGATGTCGCGGCCGTCGAGGGTTTCGATCTCGACCTCGAGGCCGGCGAGTTCGTCTCGCTGCTCGGGCCGTCGGGCTGCGGCAAGACCACGACGCTGCGCATGATCGCCGGCTTCATCGACCCGACCGCAGGCTCGATCGAGATGGACGGCCGGGTGCTCTCCTCGCCCGAGGGGTCGCTGCCGCCCGAGCGCCGGCAGATGTCGATGATCTTTCAGAGCTACGCCGTGTGGCCCAACATGACGGTCGCCGAGAACGTCGCCTTCGGGCTCAAGCTGCGAAAAATCCCGGGCCCCGAGGTGACCCGGCAGGTGCTCGACATGCTCGACGTCGTGCAGATGCGCCACCTCGCCGAGCGCTACCCTTCCGAGCTGAGCGGCGGCCAGCAGCAGCGCGTGGCGCTCGCCCGCGCCATCGTCATCAAGCCGCAGGTGCTCCTGCTCGACGAGCCGCTGTCCAACCTCGACGCCAACCTGCGCGAGGAGATGCGCTTCGAGATCAGGCGGCTGCACGACGAGTTCCGCATCACCACGGTCTATGTCACCCACGACCAGGCCGAGGCGATGGTGACGTCCGACCGCATCGCCGTGATGAATCTCGGCCGCATCGAGCAGGTCGACGATCCGCATACGCTCTACACCAGGCCGAAGACGAGGTTCGTTGCCGGCTTCATCGGCCGCACCAACTTCCTCGAAGGTACCCGCCGTGGCGGCGACATCGTGTTCGATCGCTTCGCCGTGCCGGCGAGCGCGCTGGAGAGCCTGAACGGCTCTTCCGACAGCATCACCTTCTCGGTGCGGCCGCAGAGCATGCGGCTCCACCGCGCGGCGGCGGACGCGGCGTCCGGGCGGATCGGGGTGGCGGTGAAGATCGCCGAGCGGGCCTATCTCGGCGAGTTCTGGGACTATATGGTCGTGCCGCACGAGGGTTCGCTCCGGCTCAAGGTCACGGCGCCGCCGCCCGACGTCTACGCGGTGGGGGAGGCGGCGTGGCTCGAGCTCGATCCGAAGCAGATGGCCCCGATCGCATGAGCTTTCACGGAGTAGACGATGTCCCGCTTGCCCGCGAGCCAGGCGCTAGCCCGTTTCAAGGTGCTCGACCTCAGCCGGGTGCGCGCCGGGCCCACCTGCGTGCGCCAGCTCGCCGACTGGGGCGCCGACGTGATCAAGATCGAGATGCCGGACGGCGTCGAGGGCGGCGACATGGGCGGCCCGCGTCACGGCCCGGATTTCCAGAATCTCCACCGCAACAAGCGCAGCATGACCCTCAACCTCAAGGAGCCCGACGGCGTCGAGATTTTCCGCCGGCTGGTGAAGAGCGCCGACGTGGTGGTGGAGAACTATCGGCCCGACGTGAAATTCCGTCTCGGCATTGACTACGAAAACCTCGCCGCGCTCAATCCCCGCCTCGTCTACGGCAGCATCTCGGGCTTCGGCCAGGACGGGCCGTACCGGGAGAATCCCGGCTTCGACCAGATCGCTCAAGGGATGGGCGGGCTGATGTCGATCACCGGGCTGCCCGGCCAGGGTCCGGTGCGGGTCGGCATTCCGGTCGCCGATCTCGGCGCCGGGATTTTCTGCGCCATGGGCATCCTGGTGGCGCTGCTCGAGCGCGAGGTGTCGGGAAAGGGGCAATGGGTGCAGTCCTCGCTGCTGCAGGCGCAGATCTCGCTGCTCGATTTCCAGGCGGCGCGCTGGCTGATCAAGAAGGAGGTGCCGGGGCAGGCCGGCAACGACCATCCGACCAGCATCCCGACCGGGGTGTTTCCGACCAGCGACGGCCACCTCAACATCGCGGCCGCCGGCCAGCACATCTATCGCCGGCTGTGCGAGGCGCTGGCAGCACCGCAGCTGCTGACCGATCCGGATTACGCGACCGACGCATCGCGCTCGAAGAACCGGGTCGGGCTCAACAAGGCGATCGCCGACATCACGCGGATGAAATCGAGTGCCGAGTGGATCGAGATCCTCAACGGCGCGGGCGTGCCCTGCGGGCCGATCTACCGCATGGACGAAGTCTTCGCCGACCCGCAGGTGCGCCATCTCGGCATGGCGGCGAAGGTGCATTCGCCGAAGCTCGGCGACATCGAGGTGGTCGACCAGCCGGTGGATCTCAGCCGGACCCCGAGCACGATCCGCTATGCGAGCCCGGAAAAAGGCGAGCACACCGAGGACGTCTTGCGCGAGCTGGGCTACAGTGACGGCGAGATCGCCGGGCTGCGCCAGCGCAAGATCGTCTGACCGGCCGCTGTCGGCCGGCCTGCCGGATCGGCGAGATTTCAATCGACGGAGATCGCGATGAACACCACCACCGACCAGCTGCACGCGGCCGAGGCCCCATCCGGCACCACGATCAAGACCTCGACCGAGCGCATGATCGCCCGCAAGGACGGCGCGGTCGGCTGGATGCTGTTCAACAATCCGGCGCGGCACAATGCGGTCGCCATGGACATGTGGAGGGCGGTGCCGGAAATCCTCGACGAGTTTGCCCGCGACGATGCGATCCGCGTCGTCGTCCTGGCCGGGACCGGCGGCAAGGCCTTCATCTCCGGCGCCGACATTTCCGAGTTCGGCGAAAAACGCTCCTCACGCGAGGCGGTCGAGCTCTACAACGAGATCGCCGACCGGGCCAACCGGGCGATCATCGACTGCCAGGCGCCGACCATCGCGATGATCCAGGGCTATTGCATCGGCGGCGGGCTGGGAGTCGCGCTGTGCTGCGACCTGCGGATTGCGTCGGACAATTCGCGGTTCGGCGTGCCGGCGGCAAAGCTCGGGCTCGGCTACGCCTATCCCGGCATCAAGCGGCTCGCCGACGTGGTCGGCCCGTCGTTCGCCAAGGAGATTTTTTTCACGGCGCGCCAGTTCGACGCGAGCGAAGCCATGCAGATGGGCCTGATCAACCGCGTGCGGCCGGCCGCCGAGCTGGAAAAATACGTCGGCGACTACGCGGCGACGATCGGCGGCAATGCGCCGCTCACCATCCATGCGGTGAAGACCTGCGTCAACGAATACACCAAGGATTCCGACCGGCGCGATCTCGCCGCCTGCCAGGCCGCCGTCGACGCCTGCTTCGCCTCGAAGGATTACATCGAGGGCCGCACCGCCTTCATGGAGAAGCGGAAACCCGCGTTCCTGGGGCGCTGAACGCCCTTTCGCCTGGCAGCCATCGCCGCATGCCGCGTGTCCAGCACGGAGCCGTCGGGATCGCCTATCTCGACGAGGGGCAGGGCGAGCCGATCGTCCTGGTCCACGGTTTTGCCTCGAACAAGGAGGTGAACTGGGTGGGGCCGGGCTGGGTCTCGACGTTGACCGGTGCCGGCAAGCGGGTGATCGCGCTCGACAATCGCGGTCACGGGCAGTCGACCAAACTGTACGATCCCGCCGACTACCACACCGACCGGATGGCCGAGGACATCCTGGCGCTGATCGATCATCTCGGGCTCGAGCGGGTCGACGCGTTCGGCTACTCGATGGGCGCGCGGATCTCCGCGTTCCTCGCCGTCCGCCGGCCCGACCGGGTGCGCTCGCTGATCCTCGGCGGCCTCGGGATCCGGTTGGTCGACGGGGTGGGGCTCGACGACGATATCGCGCTCGCCCTCGAGGCGCCGTCGCTCGACCAGGTGAGCGATCCGCTTGGCCGCCGAATTCCGCACCTTCGCCGAGCAGACCGGATCGGACCCCAAGGCGCTCGCCGCCTGCCTGCGCGGCTCGCGCCAGACGCTGTCAGCCGAGGAGGTTCAGTCGATCGCGATGCCCGTCCTGGTCGCGGTCGGCACCCGGGACGATATCGCCGGCCCGGCCGCGCCGCTCGCCGCCATGATGGCGCATGCCAGCGCGCTCGACATTCCCGGCCGCGACCACATGCTGGCGGTGGGCGACAAGGTCTTCAAGGCCGGGGTGCTGAAATTTATCGAGCAACGGCAATAAGTTGTCCGGAACGCCTGGGACGGCGACCGAGCCCAGTGGGGCCGGACAAGGGCGCGCCTCGGTCACCTTGCAGGCGTTGTGGTCTTGCCGGGTCTGGCGGGGATCAACGCCGCCGCCTACCTGTGCTACAAGGACGCAGCAACGGAAATCTCCCCGGAGGTGACAGATGGCCCAGTACCAGGAGAAGCCCAGGAATGCGCTCGATACCGTCGACCCGGTGTGGGCGCGTATCCGGCGCGAGGCCGAGGACGTGGCGCGGCGCGAGCCGGAGCTCACCACCTTCATCTACACCTCGGTGCTCCACCACGATACGCTCGAGGCCGCCGTGGTCCATCGCATCGCTGATCGCCTCGACCATCCCGACCTCGGGGGCGAACTGATCCGCCAGGCCTATCAGGACGCGCTCGAGGACGAGCCGGCGATCGGGGCGGCGTTCCGCGCCGATATCGTGGCGGTCGTCGACCGCGACCCGGCGACCGACCGCTGCCTCGATCCGGTGCTCTATCTCAAGGGCTTCCATGCCATCGAGACCCACCGGCTCGCCAACTGGCTGTGGCGCAAGGGGCGACGGGATTTCGCCTATTATCTGCAGAGCCGCTCGTCGGCGGCGTTCCAGACCGACATCCATCCGGCGGTGCCGATGGGGCGCGGCATTTTTCTCGACCATGCGACCGGCCTGGTGGTCGGCGAGACCGCGGTGATCGAGGACGACGTGTCGATCCTGCAAGGGGTGACGCTCGGCGGAACCGGCAAGGAGGACGGCGACCGGCATCCAAAAATCCGCCGCGGCGTCCTGATCAGCGTCGGCGCCAAGGTTTTGGGCAATATCGAGGTCGGCCATTGCGCCCGCATCGGAGCCGGCTCGGTGGTGCTCAAGGCGGTGCCGCCCAACACCACGGTTGCCGGCGTGCCCGCCAAGGTGATCGGGACCGCGGGCTGCCCCGAGCCGTCGCGCACCATGGACCAGATGTTCGCCGAATCCGGCGTGTGAAAGCTGTCCGGCGGACTGCCGCTCCATTGCGGAAGTCCACGGCACGTGTCATGGAGCCGGCGCTGCTCACGCCGGGGGAGAGCACCGTGGACGCCCAGGAGATCCGCAAGGTCGAGGCCTATCTCAAGCGCCTGTTCAGCAACGCGCGCATCCGCGTGGTGGCGCGGCCGAAGAAGGACGACTCCGCCGAGATCTATATCGGCGACGAGTTCATCGGCGAGATATCGATCGACGATGAGGACGCCGAGCGCTCGTACAATTTCCAGATGGCCATTAACGCCCAGGAGATCCACAAGGTAGAAGCCTATCTCAAAGGCCTGTTCAGCAACGCACGCATCCGCGTGGTGGCGCGACCGAGGAAGCAGGACTCCGCCGAGATCTATATCGGCGACGAATTCATCGGTGTGCTATCGACCGACGACGACCAACCCGATCGCTCGTACCATTTTAACATGGCGATCCTTGGAATAGACCTTGATTGAGGCTAGGAGAGTCGGCAGTCGCTCAACGCGAGCCGGCCGTTCAGCCCAACGTCCCGTGCTAATTTTCTCGCCAGGCGATGCCACCGAGATTGGCCACTCAGTATGACTGCCGCGCAACAGTGTTTTCGGAATCGCAGCATGGAACAAAGTCAGAAACCGGTATAATATATTGGCCGCTAATCATAGTGGTCGTCCGGAATTTAGGCGTGGGAAGCGCGGTTCAGGCATAGGGCGTTGGTGAAACGGAAGCCCTTGATATTGGGCTCGGTCGGTTGAGGCCCTGGGGGGAACGGAGCATTCTCGATGAATATCCTTTTTCTTGCGACCGCGTGGGGTCCGAAATTTGGAGGAATAAACGCTTTCAACAAGGAGTTGGCCGTTGGCCTTGCAGAAGAACTTTCAGGAATGGGCCGTATATTTTGCGCAACGCCTAATCCGACTGACATGGAAGTCGCGGACGCTGAAATGCACAAGGTCATACTCATTCCAATAAGAAGCACCGGGGGGCTTTCGACGTTTGATAGCAGTTGGGTTTATGAAATCGTTGAGTGGCTTAGGTTTCGCAACGCGAATTTCGTAATCAGTTGGTGGATCGGTCATGACGTGATTACGGGAAATGCAGCCCTTCGGGGGCACGAAATCGCAGGTGGCTCTGCTGCGATTATTCACCATATGAGTTATTTGAACTACGAGGGCTTTAAGCTCGACAATAGCCAAAGAGCGGATGAAAAGCATACCACTCAGCAAAATCTATTCCGCTCAAATGCGGCTCTGTTCGCTGTAGGGCCGCTCTTGGTCCATTCATGCCGCGATTTGTGCGGCCGCACTCCTACTCGACTAATTCCCGGTTTCCCAATTATGACAGCTTCGACTTCACCTATGGACCAACTCGTTGGGGTTACGTTTGGACGTATGGATCGGGAATCGGACAGAATAAAACAAGGCAGGCTGGCTGCTGCTAGCTTCGGTGAGGCGCTAAGACGAGGAAACGCGCTGCCCGTCACAGTAGAAGCATTGCGAAGTCCGCAATTCTTCATGATAGGTCTGGATGCCGATGCTCCGGAGGACGCAGCTGAAGTTAGAGAGCTTGTTGAGAACTCATGCCAAACGAGCAGTCAATGTATTCACTTTACCGTTTGATATAAATAGAGACCGAGTTATGCAACGTCTCTCTCAGGCGAATCTCGCTTTGATGCTGTCTTGGCATGAGGGATTTGGACTGACCGGTTGGGAAGCGATTGCCGCGGAAGTGCCGTTAATCGTAAGCGAAAACAGCGGCTTATATAGATTGATTGTAGATGAACTCCACGGCGCTGGAAAAGGTTGCATTCGGTCCATTGATGTTGCTGGTCGGCGCGGCGGCGGAAGTGAAGTTAACTTTACAAGTGAGGATCTTAATGCTGTAGCTGACGAAATTCTTCGAGTTGCGGGCGCGCTGGAGTACCATAAAAACAACGCAAGACACCTGAAGAAAATGCTAATTCAGAAACTTGGGTGTACGTGGCGGGATACCGCTCAGGATTTTCTTCGCCCTTTGGCGGGTGTCTCTGAAGGCAAGTCTGATGAAATTACGGATCAGCGGAGGTACCGTGCACGAGAGCGATGCTTTGTTGAAGAGGCAATCAATTCCATGCCAGATTGTGCTGAGCTTACTGCTGGAACTACTCAAGGGAGCGATCCAGGTGCTTTTGATCTGCTTCCCGAGCTTCGGTTCGGGAGAGGGGAGTTTGAAGTAGATACTGTTTATGTATCTTATGGAATTGCGGAAGCGATGTTGACCGCGGACCTGGTAGATTGCAGGATCGTACCGGGTGCTCGCCTCGGCGATGTGCCTCATCCGCACGTGGTAGCTGGGGGAAACAATAGTTGGAAGATTAATGGTCCTAAGGAAGGACAAGTTCTGTTACGGCGAGCATTAGGAAATGAAAAGCTTTGCAAAATCGAGGCGAGGCCTGGGGGGAAGCCGAGAGTAAGGTTAGACCTTAGGTGCCGAGCGCGACATGTGGTGTATGACATTGTCATAAATGATGAAAGTTCTATCGTAGTGAACGAAGCTAGAATTCTTGAAGCTTTTTTTAACAAATGTCTGAATTCAAATCAGGGGATTGTATTGCTAAGCCAAGCCACGATATCGGTCGAGGATGATGGTTCATGAAGCTAACGCCGTTGCAGCGCGCTGTGGTTACGAGCATCCGGATCTCCGAGCGCAAGGACTTCTCGACCTTAGTGTCAATTGCAGGCCTCGATCCACGCTCAGATTTTAAGAACGCCAATCTGAGTGGTGTTAATTTTGATGGAGCAGATTTGGCCGGCTTTGATTTTACTGGGGCAGACTTAAGTGGTGCGGACTTTCGTGGTGCGAAAGTGTCAGGGGCTATTTTTTCTGATGCCGATATTCTTGAAACAAAGTGGCCGGAGCGTTCGCCGGGTGGTATCCTTCAGTCTGGCGAGTTAGATAATATCCAGGGATACCTTCGACGCTTATTCAAAAACGACAAAGTTCGGCTACGGCGGAAACTCGATAAGAATGATTCGGCCGAATGTTATCTTGGGGAAGAATTTGTTGGGGTGCTCTTTATTGACGATGAAGATTCGGAGCGTTCTTATAATTTTCAGATGGCGATATTGGACTCGGATATTAACCGAGTTCAGTCGGTCGACGAGCAACGACTGGGTGGCGAATCGGAACGAGGTCGCCGACCGGGGAGATTCGACGGGGCTATAGAGCTGCGAAAGGTCGAGGCCTATCTCAGGCGCCTGTTCAGCAACGCGCGCATTCGCGTGGTGGCGCGGCCGAAAAAAGAGGATTCCGCCGAGATCTATATCGGCGACGAGTTCATCGGCGTGCTCTTCGTCGACGACGAGGACGTCGAGCGCTCGTACAATTTCCAGATGGCCATCCTGGGCGCCGACCTCGAAACCTGAGGCCGGCGGCGCCCCCCCTCGGGCGCCGGTCAGCCGGTTCCGCCACGCAGCTGCGCAATCAGGCGGTCGACACCGGCCGCCAGCCCGCGCCAGTCGGCGAGCCAGTCGCGGGGGAAACGCACCGTGACGTCGGCGGCGCCGAGGCGGCGCTCGAGCAGGCAAGTGCCGGGGGTTGGGCCGCCCACCGGCCGGGTGCAGCGGACGATGAAATCTTCCGGGTTCGTCGTGGCGAAGAACAGGTCCTCGCCCTGATAGGGCGTGCCGTCGCGAAACAGCGACACCGCGAGACCGTCCGGTCCCTTGTAGGGACCGTCGCCCAGATAGCGCGGATAGATGTCCCGGAAACGGGCAGCCGTATCGAGCGTGCCGTCGGCGCCGGCGACGGTCACGAACAGCCGATCGAAGGGTTGCGCGTCCTCGGTCGGCGGGCGCCGGACGACCGGACCCGGAGGTGCGAGCGACGGCCACAGGAATGCGAGATCGATCCGCTCCTGGTTCCCCGGATGGCGTTGCACCGCGACGCGCAGCGCGGCCGGCGGCACGTTGAACAGGACCCCGGAAATCGTGATCGGCAGCGACGGCACGTCGGCGGTCGCAACGCCCGGCCAGCGCGGCCACAGCACCGACACCACATAGGTGGCGGCGCCCGCGATGAGCGCCGCGGCGACGACGAGCGCCACCACGGCGCCGCCGCTGATCCGGCGCCATGCGGCCTCAACTCTGCCGCCTGTCAGGTCTCGCGCTGATCGGCTCACGGTCCGGCTTCCGCCTCGTGCGGCTGATTCGGGATGCCGACTATGCCATGCGGTGCCGCCGGCCGCTGCTCCGCGCCATTAACCTTTAATTAAGGATACGCTGGCGCGACGGCGGGTCATTTGCGAAGGCTCCTCGGATCACCGAGGTTCCATGACACCGGATTCGCTGCAGACCGTGCTCGCGCTTGCCATCGGCTTTGCGGTCGCGGGCCTGTTGTCGAGCTCCTACCAGCTGCTCACCGAGCGGCCGGCGAGTTTTCGCCTGCTCGCCACCGATGGAGGGCCTGGAGCGCTCGCCGCCGTCCCCTTCCTGGTCTTTGCCGCTCCCTTCATCATCATGCGCAACACTTTGCGCGGCCGGCTGATCGAGCACCGGCGGTTCGAGTTCGTCATGCTGGCAACCATCCTGGCGGGATTCTGGAGCCTGATGTCCGGAACCGTCGTGGTCATGCTGCTCGGTGCGCTCGCCGGGCTCATGACCTGAACCGCCTCGCCTCGCAATCGGGAACATGGCAAGGTCGCGCCCGCTTCATACGGGAGGGCGTGAATGCCGATCTACGATATCGACGGTGAGCGGCCGGATCTGCCGGCCGAGGGCCGCTTCTGGATCGCCGACAGCGCGATCGTCATCGGGCGGGTGCGGCTCGGGCCCGAGGCCAGCGTCTGGTACGGCTCGGTGCTGCGCGGCGACAACGAGTGGATCGAGATCGGCGAAGGCTCCAACGTGCAGGAGAACTGCACCATGCACACCGATATCGGGTTTCCGCTCAAGGTCGGCCGCGGCTGCACGATCGGGCACAACGTGGTGCTGCACGGCTGCACGGTGGCGGACGAGTGCCTGATCGGAATGGGCGCGATCCTGCTCAACGGCGCCAGGATCGGGCGCAACAGCATCGTCGGTGCCGGGGCGCTGGTCACCGAGGGCAAGGGATTTCCCGACAACTCGCTGATCGTCGGCACGCCGGCGCGCGCGGTGCGCCCGGTCGACCAGAAGGCGCTCGAGCTGATCGCCTGGTCTGCCGGCTGGTACGTGGAGAACTGGAAGCGCCACGCCAAGGGCTCGAAGCGGATCCGGTGATCCTGTGAGCTCGCCTATACGGTGGCCACCGGCGTCGCCGGCGAGCCGACCGCGCCGGGCAGCCGCAGCGGCGGCGCGGTGAGCAGGAAGCGGTAGCGCTTGTTCGCCCGCAGCCAGCCCGCCAGCGGTCCGAGATGCCAGAGCTCGCCGAGATTGACGCCGAGCTTGAACAGGCAGTGCTCGTGGATCGGCAGTGCCGCGCAGCAGCCGGGATGATCTAGCGAGGGAACCGCCTCCACGGCGTAGTTGTCGGCGATCAGCGCGCAGAGCCCGCTGTCGGTGATCCAGTCCAGGAGCTTCCGGTCGCGGCCGTTGAGCGCCGCGCAGCTGTGATGTACGGCGTGCGGGTCGGGCTTCTTGCCCATCTCCAGCAGCATGTCGGCGAAGCCGGTATGCAGGCACACCATGTCGCCGGTCTCGACCGTCACCTTGTCGGCCTCGAGAATGCGCATCAGCTGGTCGTAGCCGACAAAAGTCTGCGCGCGGCCGAGATGGGCGAGGAGGTCGATCATGACGCCGCGCCCCTGCAGGCACTTCATCGCCATGTTCTCCACCGACAGTTTCAGCGCCTGCGAGGTGGAGCGCGCCTCCGCGCCGTCCGGCCCGGCGTCTTTTCCGTCGGTCGGCCCGAGCACGTGCTCGCCGCCGCGAAAGCCGTTGTAATAGACGACCTCGGCGATACCGTCGCCGTCGGCGTCGAACTCCGACCCGACATGCGCCAGGCTGTCCCACTGCGTCGAGTACTGCAGGTGCATGATCACGAGGTCGTCGCTCACCACGTCGGTGTGGTCGGGATTGTGCTGCGACAGCCGATAATTCATGTTGGCCCGGCCGTCGCGCAGGGTCGGGCGGAGCACCGGCGGATGCCGCCGCGGGTTGAGCGCGTTGCCGCCCGGATAATCGAGCGGCAGGCTGAGGCAAAAACTCAAGCCTTCGCGCGCCTCGGCGATGCCCTGCCTGACCTTTTCCGGGGTGAGCAGATTGAGCCTTCCGAGCTCGTCGTCCGGCCCGAAATCCCCCCAGGTCGACCCCTCCGGCCGCCGCTTCCAGCGCTGCTCCGACGTCATCCGTTTCCTCCCGATGGCCCGCTTTGGCAAATTGCAGCACGGATGGCAGAGCCGAGTCAGCGGCAAATCGGCCGGGTGGCAGAAAAAACCGACCGGCGCCCGACTTCTGCGCGGGGAGGGTGCCCGTCACGGCCCATGACGTCTCGGCGGGGAGGCAATTGGTTCAACGGCGATTGCCCGCCCGCGCGTCTTCTGTGATCTAGATCACAGTTTCGCGACCGATCACAATCGCACTATGAAGACGGAAGAGCGCGGTTTCGAGACGAGGGGGTTTACCCATGAAATGTTTGACCAGTCGGAGCTGGACGCAGCGATCGTTCGCACGCGCCATGGCCGCCACCCTGTGTGCCGTTTGCGTGGTATTCTCCGCAGTGTCCGCCAAGGCGGACCGCCGTGTCGCCTTCGTGGTCGGCAACGGCGCCTACAAGAACGTCGATACCCTGCCCAATCCGCCGATCGACGCCAAGGCGATGGCGGCGCTCCTGCGCAATGCCGGGTTCGAGGTGGTCGAGGGGGTCAATCTCGGGCGCGACGCCATGACGGCGAAGCTCCGCGATTTCGCGATGAAGACCCCGGGCGCCGACGTCGCGGTGTTCTTCTATGCC
The DNA here is from genome assembly GCA_963755055.1 of uncultured Alphaproteobacteria bacterium. Classification (GTDB taxonomy): domain Bacteria; phylum Pseudomonadota; class Alphaproteobacteria; order Rhizobiales; family Xanthobacteraceae; genus AP-16. The sequence goes on from CAVWIS010000035.1 coordinate 113,233, forward strand.
GGCCACGGCATCTCGGTGAACGGCAAGAACTACCTGATCCCGGTCGACGGCGACCTCAAGTCCGAGGTTGACGTCAAGCTCGGGGCGGCGATCGACATCGACGTCACCCTCGACCAGACCATGTCGGACGCCAAGGTCAAGCTGGTGTTCCTCGACGCCTGCCGCGACAACCCGTTCGCGGCGAAAATCCGCTCGGCGTCCAGGACCCGCGGCGTGGTGGTGGGGTCGGGCCTCGCCGAGATGAAATCCGGCGAGGGCACGCTGATCGCCTTTGCCACCGGGCCGGGCCAGACCGCCCTCGACGGCGACAGCGGCGGCAACAGCCCGTTCACCCGGGCACTGCTCGCCCATATCGCGACGCCGGGCGTGGAGATCCAGCAGGCAATGACCCGGGTGCGCGCCGACGTCAGCGCGCAGACCTCCAAGCAGCAACTGCCGTGGGGCCACACCAACCTCACCGGCTCGGTCTATCTCAACGCGGCGGGCGCTCCCGCGGCGGAGGCTGCGCCGGGCGAGGCGGCGCCGGCGCAAACCACCACCGCTGCCGCTCCGGTCGCCTCGGAGGTGGAGCTCGAGTTCTGGCGCTCGATCAAGGATTCCAACAAGCCGGAAGAGCTCAACGCCTATCTGACCAACTATCCGAGCGGCCAGTTCCGCCCGATCGCGCTCGCCCGGATCGCCGCCCTGCAGTCGGCGCCGCAGAACACCGCGACGCGGACCACGGCGCCGGCCGCCACGCCAGTCGATCCGGCGACGTTCACCGCCGAGGCGACGCTCGCCACCGAGGACATGCTCGGGCTCGACCGCGGCCGACGCCGCGACCTGCAGCGCCGGCTCACCGGCCTCGGCTTCGATGTCCGGGCGACCGGCAAGTTCGACGACTATACCCGCCGGGTCATCGCCCGCTGGCAGACCGCGCGCGGCTATCCGAGCAGCGGCTTCTTCAACAAGCCGCAGCTCGACGCCCTGATGGGCGAGGCGCCGGCGCGGGCCGAGCCGGTCGTGGAGGAGCGCGAGGAGCGCGATCGCCACGAGGGCCGCCGTTCGCACCGCGCGGAGCGCCCCCAGCGCTCGGCGCGGCACAGCGGATCGGGCCGCAGCAGCGGCGGTCCGGGATTCAGCCCGTTCGGCGGCATGTTCAGGGGCGGCCCGTTCGGCCGGTGACCGCTGCGGATGGCCTGCAGCGGCTTAATCCCTGCCGGATCGATCGGACATTGGCCGTCCGGAATCTCACAAGGAGAAGATTTAGATGTCGAAAATCCACCTGAGCGCCGGTCCCGCCGGCGCGGCTCTGGCCGTCGCCCTGATGCTGCTTCCGTTCGGTCCGACGGGAGCGCAGGCGGCTCCCTCCGTCGGCAAAATCGACATCAACGCGGCAGGACCCCAATCCAGTCGATCGGATATTGCCGCCGTCCCGGCCAACGGGCCGGTCAGCCGCCCGCTGCGGCTGGCCGCACGAGGCAAGCGCCAGTCGGCGAGCGACCAGGCGACGGCCGCCTATCTGGCGAGGGACTATGCCCGGGCGGCAAAGCTGCTCCCGCCGCTCGCCGAGCAGGGAAAGCCCGACGCCCAGCTCATGCTCGGCGACCTCTATGCCGCCGGCAACGGCGTCCAGGCCGACAACATCGCGGCGTACAAATGGACCTATCTCGCCTCGACCAACGCCGATGCGATCGCCGACACCCACGAGACCGCGCTCAAATCGCTCGACGAGCTGTCGCGCCGCATGAGCGAGGATGACGTGAAGGTCGCCATTCAGCAGGCGACCGATTGGCAGCCCGCGGCCGGCCGGCCGACCGGAGCATCGCCGAGCGCGACCGAGAATGCACCGGCTGCGCCGGCTGCCGCGAGCGCGCCCGAAGGCGAGCGCAAGCCGGAAGCAAGCCGCCGCTCCGCGCGAAAGCACCATGCCGATCGCTCGCGGCGGGCCGAAAGGTCTCGAGGCCGGACCGAGTCGATCATCCGAAGATATATCGGCTCCGGGGCTCTGGATTACTGAGGCCGGCGAGCCGGGCTTTCGGCGATCGACACGGTACGTAGACACCCGGAGGCGAGAATCGGATCGAGTTGGAGTACAATTCGAACGGCGAAGTTCAAGCAGCCGCTGCTCGAGTTCCGGAGATCCGCGACGTGGTCCCCTGGAAGAGACGACCCTGATGATCGGGCGCATGGTGTTGCAGGCGGCCGGGATCGTGCTTGCCGGCGTCGGCATCTGGGTCGTCGCTCCAGTCCTGCTCAGTTTGTGGAACGGAGAGCCGGTGTTCAGGCATGGGCATGTCGCCCCGGTCCCGGGCATCGTGCGCAATCTGCTGGCGCTCGGGCTGCTGATGGTCGCTGCCGGGCCGGGAGCGATCCTGTTCCGCCTTGGGATCAGGCATCGCTAGTCGGGCCAAGTTTCCAGGACGCCCGACCCGAAGCCGAACGTCCGCATCCCCCAAAAAGGTGCGGCCGGCGCTGGGGAACGCCGGCCGCTCGCGGACCCGGTCTGGGGACGGGGAGGGGTGGGGACGTGACCGGGTGCGCGGAACTCCTGTCTGTTGTCAGCGCGACGTGGCGGTGGCCGGCGCCGGGCGCGGATCGCCGAGCGAGATCCACACGTTCGGATCGGACTGGGACTGGCGCTTGACGAAGCGGTAGCCGGACTCCGACCACAGCACGATCGCCTCGTTCTGGTTGTCGAGCACGAACTCGCCGCGGTCGGTCTTCACCGTGAGCACGGCGTGGCCGTCGCCGGTGGCCTCGCGCACCACGGTGATCAGCAGCGCCTCGCGCGGCCAGCCGGCGCGCACCAGCATGCGGCGCTTGAGCAGCACGTAGTCCTCGCAATCGCCGTAGCCGTCGTCCGGATAGGCCCACTTCTCGACCACGCCGTAATGCTCGAGATCGGTCATCGGCTTGATCGTCTCGTTGACCCACTTGTTGATGCGGACGAGATCCTTCCAGGCTCTGGTCGACAGCACCACGTCGCGCGGCGCGCTCGGCGCAACGTCGCACTCCCGGGGCTGCTCGGCGCAGAACTCCACCCAGCCGATCGGCGGTCGCGTGGAATCCCCGGTCGAGATGTAGAGCAGCTCGTCGCCGGCGCTGCTGCCGGACGGCGCCGCGACCATCGCGATCGCAACGAGACATCCAGCCCGCAATATTCCCTTGAGATAGGATTGCATCTGTGACCCCCACCCGTCTTGTTGAGGCCACTATTCGCACAAACGATTTGAGCTGACGCTAAGGTCTCCAGGTCAATTTGAATATAGACAAGCTAAACATCGCAGACATTACTTGTAATATTAGATGCAATTTCGACTAAAATTCGAGATGACTTGATTTGATTAAAATTGAGGACATTCGCCGCGAGAATGACGCTGCCCGACGTCAATCAGGCGGCGCGTCGAGCGAGGGCTCGACGGTCGGAGGGCCAAACGGCGGGAAGGGGGAAACCCGCGGGCGCAGCCCGACGCGGGTCGTTCGGACTTGCCGGAGCCGGCGGCGTTTACGCGCCGGTGACGCTATCTTCAAGAAAATCCGGGTTCTGCATGCGGGTGAACTCGACGGCGACGCCGTCGTCGATGTGGCGCACCACGCGCGCCTGGGTCTTGCCGAGCATGACCAGGGCGCCGACCTCGGGCTTGTTCTCGGTGGCGACGGCCGCGCCGGAGAGCGACATGTCCATGATCCGGCACGGGATCGAGGTGCCGTTGTCCAGAACCATGACGGTGCGGGGATCACGCGGCACGATGCGATCGTGGCGTCGATCCTCCGGCAGGTTGAGAATATGCCGGTTGGCGAGCCAGGTCAGCTGGGCGGCGAGCTTGTCGCGCTTACGCTGGGTCGCCGCGATCGACATGGCAAAGCCGTTCGGATAGACGCGGACGATGGTGCCTTCGAGTCGGCCGAGGTGGTCGATATAGGCGACCACGCGCTCGCCGGCCTTGCCGCTGACGGGGGCGATGAGCGCCATGCCGCCCGGCGACATGTCCATCACCTGGCAGGGAAATTCGCGCCGATCGGCCAGCATGTAGCGGCCCAATAGATTGACGCGCACCCGCTGAAACCGCCGGCGCTCCTCGCTCATGGGCAGGACGTCGAGAATCTTGTTCAGCACCGACATGCCGGCGGCGCCCTCTAGGCTGATCCGGATTCCCGGTCAGGGTATTCATGCCGTAGTTAAGGGGGCGTTATCACCGGCGGGGTCCCAAGACATTGATTTTGCGGGGGCTCCCGTTCCGGTCGTCCCAGGCTCGTTCCCGACCGGTGTTCAGTCCCCGTTCCCGGAGCGATGCCGGGTCCGAGCCTTGGCGACCCGACGGTGCGCCTCGAGCACATCGCGGTCGTAGACCTCGGCCGTCGTGTCGTCGGCCGCGTGGCCCATGACCTTGCGGCGATCCTCGAGGAGCGCGCCGACCTTGAGCCCTTCGGTGTTGCCGCCGGCGCAGATGTCCCGGTTCCACATCTTCGGCGGCAGGCCTGCGGCGTTGAGATCTTTCCGATATCCTCCAGCCTTCAAGGAGCCGTGTCCATCCGGACTCATGCACAGCAGCAAACCACGCACGTCATTCGATCACGTCGTCAGCGCGAGCAAGCAACATGGGTGGCACGGTGAGGCCGAGGGCCTTGGCGGTCTTGAGGTTGATGACCAGCTCATACTTGGTAGGCGCCTGCACCGGCAGGTCGCCGGGCTTCTCGCCCTTGAGGATGCGGTCGACATAGCCGGCCGCCTTCCGGAACTGGTCGATCCGATCAGCCCCATAGGAGGCCAGGCCGCCGGCGGTGGCGCAGGTGCGGTCCCAATAGACCGCGGGCAGTTTGTGCCGCGCCGCCAACGAGATGATCAGATCGTGATGAAGGATCGACCTCCCGCTCCCCGTCAGGATCAGACCGCCATTAAGAGTGCGCGCGAAACTCTCGACTGCCGCCTCGATCTCGCCGGCGTCGCGCAGGTTAAACGGGCTCACCTCGATCTTGAGCGAAGGCGCCACGGCCTGGATCGCGCCGAACTGGCCGGTCCCGGAGGTGGCGGCGTCCCGAAGGACCGCGACTCGCGTCACCCCCGGCGCGATCTGCTTGAGCAGTTCCAGCCATTTGCCGCCCAAGCTGTATTCGAACAAGAGGAAACCGGTGGCATTGCCGCCTGGCCGCGCCAGGCTGTCAACGAAGCCGGCGCCGACCGGATCGATGACCGTCGGAAACACGACCGGCACCGTGCGGGTCGCCTGCAGCATTGGCCCCACAGTCGAGGTGCCGGAGGCCAGGATGACGTCCGGAGCGAGCGCGGCCAATTCTGCCGCGTGTTTGCGAATTTCGGCGGCAACGGTGGTGGCCCAGTGGATGTCGATGCGCACATTGTTGCCGATGGTCCAGCCCAATTGCGCCAGCGCCTGCAGGAACGCCCCGACCCAGGTCTGAAAATCCGCATCGTTCGCGGATGCCGGCAGGATTATGCCGATGTGCCGTACGGGCTCACTCTGTTGCGCCCGCGCAACTAGCGGCCACGCTACCGCCGCACCGCCTACGAGCGTGATGAACTCGCGCCGCCTCATGTCCGCCCGTAACCGTCCGATAGCGGCCGCCTTGCGCATGGTGGAGTGAGCTCCCGAAGTCATAGGACTAACACGAGGGATAGTCCTATGACGAAGGCGCAGGTTGAGGTGATCACGTCGGTTCAACGGCGGCGGCGCTGGACGCGTGCCGAGAAGGAGCAGATCGTCGCGGCAGCGCTAGAGCCCGGGGCGGTAGCATCGGCGGTGGCGCGGGAGGCTGGCATTCACGCGAGCCAGCTGTATCGGTGGCGGCAGCAGCTCTGCGGGCGAGCCGGGGATGGTGCGCACTTTGCCGCGGTGACCATCGCGGCTGATCGGCCCATTGCGGTGAACGCCGCGATGTCGGCGGTTGCCGGGCTGGTCGAGGTCGAGCTTGCGTCCGGGGCACGGCTGCGGATCACCGGTGCGGTCGACCCTGCGACGGTGTCGGCGGTGATGGCGGCTCTGACCGGCAGGGCGCGATGACGATCGGGATCCCGAGCGGCACGCGGGTCTGGCTGGCGACCGGCCACACCGACATGCGCAAGGGCTTCGACGGTCTGGCGCTCTTGGTGCAGGAGTGGCTCAAGCGCGACGCGCACTGCGGCCATTTGTTCGTGTTCCGCGGCCGGCGCGGGTCGCTGATCAAGGTGCTGTGGCATGACGGCCAAGGCATGTGTCTGTTCGCCAAGCGTCTTGAGCGCGGTCGGTTCATCTGGCCGTCTCCGGCGGACGGGACGGTGACGATCACGCCGGCGCAGCTTGGTTATCTGCTTGAAGGCATCGATTGGCGCAATCCGGTTCACACCTGGCGGCCATCGGCGGCCGGTTGATTGCGGTTTATCTGTTCACTTCGCTGATTTGGATCTGCGAATCACCTGAGCTTGTGATTCAATTGGTCCGTGGCGACCGCAGCTGATGATCTTCCCGACGACAAGAACGCATTGAGGGCAGCGCTCATCGAGGCGCGCGCCATGCTCACCGGCGCCGAGGCGATGATCGCGCATCTTCAGCTGGTGATCGCCAAGATGAAGCGCGAGCGCTTTGGCCCGCGCTCGGAGCGCAGCCAGCGGCTGCTCGATCAATTGGAGCTGCAGCTCGAGGAACTGGCCGCGGCAGCCGGGGAGGATGCCGCCAAGGCCGCGGCGGCGAGCATTCCGGTTCAAGGCTTCATGCGGCGCAGCAGGACGCGCCGGAACTTCCCCGAGCACCTGCCGCGCCGCCGCATTGTCCACCCTGCGCCGACCGCCTGCCCGTGCTGCGGCGGCACCAGGCTTTCGAAGATCGGCGAGGACGTCACCGAGACGCTGGATGTCGTGCCGCGGCAATGGTTCGTGACCGAGCATGTGCGGGAGAAGTTCAGCTGCCGACACTGCGAGAAGATCACGCAGCCGCCGGCGCCGTTCCACGTGATCGCGCGGGGCTTTGCCGGGCCGAGCCTGCTGGCGATGATCCTGGTGGACAAATACGCCAACCATCAGCCGCTCAATCGCCAGAGCGAGCAATACGAGCGCGAGGGCATCGAGCTCTCGCTCTCCACCATGGCGGATCATGTCGGCGCCTGCACGGCAGCCCTGCTGCCGCTCTACGAGCTGGTCAAGGCGCATGTGTTCGCGGCCGAGCGGATCCATGGCGACGATACGACCGTGCCGGTGCTCGCCAAGGTGAAGACCCGGACCGGCCGGCTGTGGGCCTACGTACGTGACGACCGCCCCTTCGGCGGTCGCGATCCGCCGGCCGCGGTGTTCTTCTACTCGGCGGATCGGGCTGGCATCCATCCCGAGCAGCATCTTGCCGCGTACAGCGGGATACTGCAGGCCGACGCCTATGCGGGATTCAACACGGTCTACAAACCGGACCGCATGCCGGGTCCGATCACGGAGGCGGCATGCTGGGCGCATGGCAGGCGGAAGTTCTTCGAGCTTGCCGACATTGCCTCGAAGGCGCGCAACAAGAAGCCGAGCACGATCTCGCCCATGGCCTTGGAGGCGGTGCAGAAGATCGATGCCGTCTTCATGGTCGAGCGCTCGATCAATGGGTTGCCGCGCGATGAACGGCTTGCGGTGCGCCGGAAGGAAGTTGCACCGCTGGTCGGCGAGCTTGTTGATTGGATGACGCGCGAACGCGCTAAGCTATCGCGCCACAACGAGGTCGCGAAAGCGATGGACTACATGCTCAAGCGGCTCGATGCGTTCACTCGGTTCCTCGATGATGGCCGCATTTGCCTGAGCAACAATGCCGCCGAGCGCGCGCTGCGCGGGATTGCGCTCGGACGCAAGGCATGGCTCTTTGCGGGTTCCGACCGCGGAGGCCAACGCGCCGCCGTCATGTTCACGCTGATCCACACCGCCAAGCTCAACGGCGTCGATCCGCAGGCTTGGCTTGCCGACGTGCTCGCCCGGATCGCCGATCACAAGATGGCCGATCTCGCTGCGCTGCTCCCTTGGAACTGGCGCTGCGCGATCGGTGTCGACCGCGCCGCTTGACCATGGCGGCGCCCGCACACGCGATCACCATCAGCCGCGCTGCCGAACTCCTTGGCGAGGACGAGGAGCTGTTGTGGGATTTAGCCGACCAAATGGAGCCCGAGGACGGCCTCCTCTGGATCTACGGAACCGACGATCAACAGACAATCGCCTTCACAGATCCCGGGCTGGAATATCTGCGGGAGCTACTCCGGGAGCATAAACGCAACCGACCGCCCCCGCGGCCCACACCGTAGGGTTACGTCCGCCCCATGCTCAGGAGGTAGCATTGTATCCACTCAGATAAGTACTTTGATAGGGGCTGGATGGCGTCGAGAGCACTGCCGCAGTGCACAGCCAATGTCGCAGTGGGGTCAAAAGCGGGAGCGCGGACCACATCGACGGCCTGCCTCGCACGGGGCCGGTGTACCCCAATGACCGGACCCGTGCCGGGCCAACCGGGTGGGGTCGGCCTTGTGCCACTGGAATAAACCGCTCGCGCGGTAGGGCGCTGCGGGCCGCGGCGCGGCCAACACCGTAGCGGGACGGGGCGTCCAGTCTTGAGAGTGAGGGGTTGGCAACCTCACCCAAGACAGGAACTCGTAGGCTGGCGACTCGGCCGTGGCGTAAGAGTGTAGTTCCACCGTGGACACACGTCGTGAGCAGACAATGTCAGTGCACCCAGTTCTCTTTCAGTGACCTTTCGGCCCTTTGGATAGATTCCCTGGTCGAGCCGCGCTTCCACTTTCAAACCTGCCTTTGTAGTGGTGCCTCTAATGAATGCAAGCATTGCTTCCAAGCTGCGTAGGGGCTGGCCCGCCCAATTGATGCTGATGTGGCTGAACAGCCGATATTCTATTGGGTTCCACTTTGAACACCCAGGTGGATAATGGCTTACGGTGATGGCTAGGCCGAAAACATCACATAGCTTGTTCTGGAGGTCCTTTTTCCAGGTCCGCAGATTGTAGCCATTGCCACCGCCCCCGTCGGCAAGGATCAGTACTCGGTCTGCGTCGGGATATGTCGATTTGCCATAGTGCCGCCACCAGTTTTCAAGGCAATTGACCGCAAACTCTGAAGTGTTTCCAGATATTCCAACGGTGACGTATCCGGCATTTTGGCCAACGTCGTAAATTCCAAACGGAACCGCGACACATTGCCGATAACTTGGAAAATAAGCGTCGACCTCCAAAGGCGCTCTGCGCCAGTTCTTTCCCTCTCGCCGATAGTTCCCGACGAGCTCCTTCTTTTTTGTATCGATGCTAATGACCGGACGATTCTCACGAAGGAACCGTGACTTCAATTCGCGTATGTATTCGAATTGCTGGTTGCGGTCTGGGTGCTGTGAGCCAGCTTGCTTCTTCTTGGCGACTTGCAATGAATATCCCAGCTTGCGAAGCAACCGCGCAACCGTGTGGGTGCAAGCGTTATGCCCCTGTTCTTCAAGACGTTTGCTGAGATTCCGCAGGCTGCTCCGTATCCATCTCTGGCGACCCATCGGGTCCCCAGCAATTTCTTCCGACAACATGTTTTCAAGCGCAGTCTCTATTTCCGGATCCCTTGTTTCAGTTAGCTTTCTGCCATTGGTTTTCTTAAGTACGTAACCCAATTTGCGTAGAAGCCTTGCCACCGTGCTAGGCTTTACGCAATGGCCATTCTCTTTGAGGTGCCTGTTAAGAGTTCCGAGACTGCTGCGTACGCAGTTCTTGCGGCCCGTTGGATTGCGAGTCACCTCCTCCGCCAGAACCAGCTTGAGAGCGGCCTGTAATTTGGGATCATTTGCCTCGGTTCGATCTTTGCACTTGGGGAAGGTTGTCTTGATTGGTATGAGACTGCCCGCCAATGCCGTTTTGGTCAGTTTAATCCTCTGCTTCCAATTCGATATGGTTTGGGGCGCCACGCCGGTAACCCTCGCGAGCATGTGGCAGCCACCGCGACCGATCACCTCAGCTTCTGCCGCTGCCCATAAACTCCGTTGTTGTCGATTCAGGTACGGACTAATGAGCTGCCATCTTTGGACAATTTCCGCTTGGTTTGTCATCGGCGCTATGCCCACGATACGTTCCAGAGACCGCAGGTCGCGACCGCGATCACGCGGCAGGGGGGCTCACATTGTACTGACTGATACCCAAGTTGCCGGGAAGCTAATTACGTGTGCCGGCCCAATATGCCTTATGGGTCTTTGCCGCCCCATCCGGTGCACCGGTGCAGCCATACCCCGACTCCATTGGGTCAAGGGCGGCTATCGCTGGCAGGCCGACGGTACGACCAGTCTACCCAAGGTACGGAAATGGGACGGGTGGGAAGGGCCCCGGTCGCGGGAGTAGTCTACTCTTCGACCAGACGCGGCATGGCCTGGCTGTCCGGGTTCTTGACCTTGACCCAGTCCTTGGAGCGACCCGAACGATATCGGCTGTCCGACGCTTCGAGACTATGCCTTCCAGCCCAAGCCTGCAGGCGTGCTCGAACATCGGCCTCGCCATCGAGGTGGTCGGACCGGAGGCCGCCCACGGCCTCCACGATCAGCGGGAAGTGCTCCGTCCAGTCGTAGCCTCGCCTCGTGTAGACACGGACGCGCTTCCCCGCACGACGGACGATCACCCGGTAGCCGTCGTGCTTGATCTCATGCAGCCAGCCCTCACCGGCCGGCGGCGCCTTGGCGAGCGTCGGGATGCAGGGCTCGATGAAGCCCGGGGACTTGCGGATCTTCGACGGCGGGCCCCATTCCATGGCCCGGTGATTCCAGGCGGTACCGAAATCTGCAAGCCCTGTGGACGCCAAGGAAACCCTGACGACTCGGCCCTCATCGCAGCATCCCCATCCAGAACCGAGCAGGAAGCGCTTAGCGAGGCCAGGGGTTCGCGATGCCATGTTTCCGCTTCGCCGGCACTGGCCGGGAGGGCAAAAACGCGCCAGCGGGCTCCGCAGGGGCTTGGCGAGCCTTGGGGGCAATCAAGCCCAATCAGGGGCGATCGGAGAGGTGGGCGTCCGAGCTAGGTTGTTGTGATTTGTTTGGCTCAAGAAGGTCGGGCTAGTTTTCCAATAACCGGTTTGCCCCCTAGCGATTTCAATATCTTAGCCATAAGGGCGTTAGCCTGGCGCCGGCTTCGGCAATTATCGCGAACCGCGGTCGCTCAGGAGCGGCCACCCTCGTAGACGTAAAGGCCATGGCGCACATGGCTCGGCGCCGGCGGCGCCACCAGGCGGGACGCTGCGGCAGTCTCGAGGGCCGGTCCGAGATGCCGGAGGACGCCGAGCGTCAGCGCCTCGAGCCGGCTCGATCCGAGCCACACCGGCGGGGCGAGCGGGGTCAGCACGCCGATCATGCGGGCGCGGGTCCGGCCACGGTGGTGCAGCGGCAGCAGAAGCAATTCGAGATCGTCGGAAAATCCTTCCCGGGTGCGGCCGCTGGCGCCGGCGACCGCGCCGATCGTCTCGTTGCCGACGACGGCGAGGAGGTCGCGGACCATCTGGCGCGATGCGGTCGACCACACCGCGGCAAAACCTTCCCCGCGCAATTCCCGGCCGAACAGCGCGCAGACCCTTGTGCCGGCGAGACGGAACACATGGCCGGCGGCCGGATCGTCGGCCAGGATGAAGGTGTCGCCCAGCGCCTTGCGGATCGCCCCCGGCTCGATGTCGCCGCGCTCCGGAGCCGCCCTGGCCCCGCGACGCTCGTCCCAGTACGCGAACAATTCGCGCGTCGAGGAATGCTTCATGGTCCGCCCCTGTCTGGCGCCGGTCGTTGCGTTGCTCGAAGTCCCGGATCGGGACAGGGATCGCGACGTTGTCGGCGAACGACAGGGGAGGGAGCACGGCGCGTGCCGGGCGCGGATGCGCCACCATGGGCCAGCCGGCGTGTTAGGGTTAACGAAGGGTTGATGTTGTGAGCCCGGCCTGGCGCGCTTACGGTCGGGGCGATCCACATCGATCCGCCGTTTGGCTGGCGGCGGAACGTGGCCAAGTCTGGGGAGGGGTGGGGACGTGGCGTGCGCCGGGCCCGAGAGGGACCAGGCGCCGACATCGGCTCCACAGAAGCACCGAGGAGGGGGGTCCTGGACCCCCCTCTTTTTTTCGTCTGCGACAGCGACCGGACGGGTTTCGCCGGGCCGGAGCCTGCGCTTGCCGGAGCGGGGCGAGGGGCCTATCTCAGCGCCGGTCAGCAGACTGGAAGCCCGCTTTTGACAGCCCCATCGGAACCGATCTTCAACGTGCCGCCGATCGTCACCGCGACGCTGGCGGTGCTCGTCGCGGTTCATGCAGTTCGCGGGCTCGTACTGTCGCCTGAAGCCGACAAGCTTTTTCTGCTGCTGTTTGCGTTCATTCCAGCCCGCTACGACGGCGGCGTGCTCGACTATCCGGGTGGGTTTGCCGCCGATCTGTGGAGCTTCGTCACCTACGCGTTCATCCACGGCGGGCTCGCCCATCTCGGCTTCAACGCCGTGTGGTTTTTAGCCTTCGCGAGCGCGGTGGCGCGGCGGTTCGGGACGCCCCGCTTCGTCCTGTTCTTCGCCGTGACATCGGCGGCCGGTGCAGCCATGCATCTGGCGACCCATACGGGCGATCGGGCCTTGATGGTGGGGGCATCGGCGGCGATTTCCGGGTTCATGGCGGCCGCCATGCGCTTCGCCTTCCAGAGCGGCGGCCCGCTGGGATTCTTCGGCCGACACGACGACCAGTCCTATCGGGTCGAGGCGGCATCCCTGGTCGCGTCGCTGCGCGACCCGCGCATCGTCGCGTTCCTGGGGGTGTGGTTCGGGTTGAACCTGCTGCTCGGCAGCGGAATCGTGGCGATCGGCGATGGCGACGAACCGATCGCCTGGCAGGCCCATATCGGCGGATTCCTCGCCGGGCTGATCGGATTTTCCGCCTTCGATCCGGTGGGCAACCGGATCGACGACCACGACAATGAGCGACCCGACGCAACGTCATAGCTTGGATGCCCGCTATCACCGTACCGTATCACACGCGAGCCGCCCTTGCGGTTGTCACAATTGGGGCTCATCATCATCGCAGTGGCGCCCAGTAACGGACTGTCCTGTTCGTGAGGCGCTCTTCGTCGGGCGACGCACGGCTGGTCTGATCCGGAACATGGTACGCCTCACAAGAGGGAGGTCCCCATGACGGTGAAGGCCATTCTGTCGGGCAAACGCGGCGACGTCGTCACGATCGAGCCGACTGCCGATCTGGCGGCAGCCGTAAAGATGCTCGCCGACAATCGCATCGGGGCGGTGATCATCACCGGTCCGGACAAGCGCGTTGCCGGGATTCTCTCCGAACGCGACATCGTGCGGTCGCTGGCCGAGCGCGGGCCGTCGGTGCTCTCCGAGCAGGTCGGCCAGGTGATGACCCGCAAGGTCGTCACCTGCGGCGAGGCCGAGACGGTGGGCGACATCATGGGCCGCATGACGGCGGGAAAATTCCGTCACGTCCCGGTGGTGGAGGGCGGCCAGCTGGTCGGCGTCGTGTCGATCGGCGACGTCGTCAAGTACCGGCTGGGCGAGATGGAGCGCGAGTCGAGCGCGTTGCGCGAGTACATCTTGACCGCCTGACACGCGCTGCGCCGGCAGCAGCAGGCGCGACGTCAGACCAGCGCGGCGATCGCGTCGGCGACCGGCTCGAGGGCTTTTTCGGTCGCCTCGTAGCCGAGCGCGATTGCCTCCTCGGCGCGATGGAACTCGAACAGCCCGACGTGGCCGAGCCGCGGACTGATCAGCACGTCCGGCGGATCGCCCGCCAGCCGTGACCGCGTGATCCGGTCCTGCATCACGTTGAAGGCATCCATCATCACGGTGGCGATGCCGGGGCGGCCGGGGCCGCCGAACAGCTGCTCGGCGCCGAACAGGCCGCGCAGGCCCTTGCGGCGATGGTGGTCCTCCCACCTCCGGAGGTCGGAGTGATCCGATCCATGATCGGCGATCGTCGTGCCGATCCCGAACATATCGGCGTTGAGATTGACCGCGATCACCACGCGGGCGCCGAGCGCCCGCGCCGCCGCGATGGGCACCGGGTTGACGATCACGCCATCCACCAGCCAGCGGCCGCCGAGGCGCACCGGTGCGAACAGGCCGGGCAGCGCGTAGGAGGCCCGCAGGGCCTCGGAGAGCCGGCCGCGGGTGAGCCAGATCTCGTGCCCGGTGCCGATCTCGGCGGCGATCGCGGCAAAGCGGATCGGCAGATCCTCGATGGCGACGTCGCCGATCGTTTGCCCGAGCACGGCGGCAAGCCTGCGTCCGTCGATCAGCCCGGAGCCGGACAGGCTGATATCCAGATAGGCGAACACCTGTCGGGACGTCAGCCCACCGGCCCATTGCGCCAGCGTGTCGAGCTGGTCGGCCGCGTAGCAGCCGCCGACGACGGCTCCCATCGAGGTCCCTACGACGATGTCGGGTTTGAGGCCACGGGCGAGCAGGCAGCGGATCACGCCGATATGCGCAAAACCCCGTGCCGCGCCCCCGCCGAGCGCCAAGCCGATCGTGGGACGACTGACGTAGCGGGCATCCTCGCCGTCCGCCGTGGCCGCGCGATCGTCGTTCTTGCCGCGCCCGATCAGGAAGTCCAACAAGAAACCGAACCTTTCTGCACCGGGACCAGCATGGCCGATCGCCCGTATCGAGCCGCGAGCCATCGCCCGAGACGACTATCAGCCGAGCATGACCGAAACGCGACGCTAACCGTGTCGCTGAACTAACCGGACACCGCCGCGAAAGTTCCCGGCTCTCGCTCATCGTGCGTTCGACCGACAATGAGCGACCGGCAATGAGCGCTCCGCCACGTGCCTTCAGCGGGCCGCCCGCCGCGCCACCGCGGGCGCCGGCGCCTCGGCGCTTTCCGGCCGCACGATCGAGAACACGGCGTCGACCACCGCATAATCGTTGTAGCCGCAGCGGGCGATCGGCCTCATGGCGGCGGTATCGAGCAGACCGCCCTTGATGAAGCGGTCATCGATATGGATGCCCACAACCTGTCCGAACACCACGTGCCGATCGAGCGGGCGGCCGTCGAGATCGTCGAGCGTGAGGATCTGCAGCACCCGGCACTCCATGGCGCACGGCGCCTCGGCGACCCGTGGCGGCTTGACGAGCCGTGAAGGTGCCGGCGTCAGGCCGGCTTCGCGCATCTCGTCGACGCCGCGCGGAAATGGCGCCGACGTCTCGTTCATGGCGAAGCGCAGGTCGAAGGTCGCCAGATTGCACACGAACTCCCGGGTCTCCTCCACGAAGGCGAGCGAATCTTTTCGCCCCTCGCTGGAGAAGCACACGATCGGCGGCCGCGTCGACACCGCGTTGAAGTACGAATAGGGCGCGAGATTGATATCGCCGTTGCGGCCCATCGAGGTGATCCATCCGATCGGCCGTGGCGCCACGATGGCCTTGAACGGGTCGTGCGGCAGGCCGTGATCCCTCTTGTCGGTCGTGTAGAACATGAACGCTCAGTC
This sequence comes from uncultured Alphaproteobacteria bacterium, assembly GCA_963755055.1. Classification (GTDB taxonomy): domain Bacteria; phylum Pseudomonadota; class Alphaproteobacteria; order Rhizobiales; family Xanthobacteraceae; genus AP-16. Next base: position 128,649 of record CAVWIS010000035.1, read on the forward strand.
TCCGAAGCGGGTGACGATCTCGGCGAGCGGTGGGCGCGCCCGATCCTCGGGCGGTCCCGGCGGCGTGCCGATATGGACGAAGCCGGCAATGCGCTCGTGCGGCGCCAGGCCCAGCGCATCGAGCACGCGGCGGTCGTAGGCGTACCATTCGGTGATCCAGTTGGCGGCGAATCCCATCGCATGCGCGGCATTCACCAGGTTCATGGCGGCGGCGCCGGCGGAGAGCTGCTGCTCCCATTCGGGGATCTTCACGTGGGGCGCGGCGCGGCTCACCACCCCGACGACCAGCGGGGCGCGGGCGAGGCGGTTCTTCTCGAACGCGATCTGATCGGCAGTGGCGTCGGGATAATTTTCGCGGAAGACCGCGGCGATCCGCTCACCGGCCTTGGTGCGGCCGTCTCCCTCGAACAGGATGAACCGCCACGGCGCGAGCTTGCCGTGGTCGGGCACCCGCGACGCGATGGTCAGCAGGTCGGCGACCTCGGCTGCGGTCGGGCCCGGGCCGGTCAGATCGGCGGGCTTGACCGAGCGTCGGCGCTTGAGCAGCTCTATGGCATCGGGCATTTGAGGCTCCGCCGGATTGGCGTTGCACCTGGACCGCACGCCGATCGCCTCGGGATGCGTCTCCAATCGTCGAACGGCGCCTGATCGTGCCGGCAAACCGGTATTCAGGTCGTCGGACATCCGCTAGCACAGGCCGGCGAAGGTGACAAACCGCAGGCTTCGGCTTGAATTCGCCAAGATTCCAGCGGTAAACCAACCCATGACGGCGCGGGGAGAGGTGGCTGGCCGGACGGGTTGCCGCATGGCGGCAATCGCGCTCGTATTGGCGTGGCTCATACCCGCCCCGGATCCTGCCCAGGCCCAGGGCGGCCCCGCCATCTTCGATCCGCCACGCCCGCCCGCATCGATCGGACCGCCGCCCGCGCCCCCCGCCGCCAGTCTGGTCGCGCCGGGGAGCGCCGTCGCCCCGCCGCCGCCCCCGTTGGAGCGCTCGCTCGCGCCGTCCCCGCCTCCCGCTCCGCCGGTCACCCAGACAAGCCCGATCGTGCCGCCCGGGCAGATCGCGCTGGCCGTCAGCGCGCGGTTCGGCCGCGATCCGCCGGCGATCACCGGCGGCCTGCACTGGCGCATCTATTCGGAGCGGCCCGACCAGGCCGGGATGTTCCGCCTGCTCAAGGACGACCGCAGCGCCTCGCCGACCTTCGTCCTGCCGCCCGGCGGCTACGTGGTGCACGTCACCTTCGGCCTCGCCAATGCGGTCAAGCGCGTCCAGCTGCGCTCCGAGACGGTGCGCGAGGTTTTTGAGATCGCCGCCGGCGGCGCGCGCTTCGAGGGTCGGGTCGGCGACACCAAGATTCCGCCGGGCCAGATCTCGTTCGAGGTCTACAAGGGCAGCCAGTTCGAGCCGGGCGACAAGCGGCCGGTCGCCAAGGACATCGCCACCAGCGACGTCGTGCTGCTGCCGGAGGGCCTCTACCACGTCGTGTCGAATTACGGCGACGGCAATGCGGTGGTGCGCTCCGACATCCGGGTGCAGCCCGGCAAGCTCACCGATGTGACGATCAATCATCGCGCCGCCGTGATCACGCTCAAGCTGGTGGGCGAGAAGGGCGGCGAGGCGCTGGCCAATACCGAATGGTCGGTGCTCACCCCCGGCGGCGACGTCATCAAGGAATCGAACTACGCCTTCCCGCGGGTCATTCTCGCCGAGGGCGACTACATGGCGGTCGCCAAGAACGAGGGCAGGGTGTTCTGCCGCGATTTCAAGGTGGAGCCCGGCTTCGATCGGGAGATCGAGGTGATGACGCGCTCGACCTGCGCGCGCGGCCGCGAGCCGGGGTGATGTTTGCGTTGACGGCCCGTTATCGCCTAAAGCATGTTCCGGCGAAGTGGACACCGGTTCGCCGACGAGAACATGCGCAACACAAGAGTCTACGGCCGTTTCCGGCCAAGGCAGTTATCAGGTGCGATACAATTCGACCGGAAACGGCTGTAGGCTCCTGACGCGGATCCGAAACTTTCTGCCCGAAATTCGACAGCCCAGACGGTGATCATGTCAGGTGGACTATTCAGGCTCGGCGGCTGCGTTGCCGCCATCTTGCTGGCGGCAAGCACGTTGGCTCAGCCGGCGGTCGCTGCCGATGCCCAGAACGGCGAAGCTCTCGCCAAGCGCTGGTGCGCGTCGTGCCACCTGGTGGCGCCCGATCAGCAGACGGCCAGTGCTGATGCGGCACCCTTTGCGACGGTCGGACGCACACCGGGCTTCAGCGCCGAAAAGCTCGCGCTGTTCCTGCTCGCTCCGCACCCGAAAATGCCCGACCTGCAGCTGAGCCGGCGCGAGGCCGCCGACCTCGCGGCCTATATCGCCAAGCTCGGGCGCTGAGCGCCGGTCCCGTCAGGCCGCCTGCTTCAGGCGTCTGAGATCCGGCGCGACCGCCTCGTCGGCAATCATCGACAGCGCGCGCTCGAGCGGCAGCACCGTCTGCTGCTGGCTTCCCAGGCGCCGGATCGACACCGAGCGCTCGGCGCCTTCCTTCTTGCCGACCACCAGCAGCACCGGCACCTTCGCCACCGAATGCTCGCGTACCTTGTAGGTGATCTTCTCGTTGCGCAGGTCGGTCTCGAGCCGCAACCCCATGCGCAGCCCGGCATCGCGCACCACGCGGGCATAGTCGTCCGCCTCCGACGTGATGGTGCAGACGATCGCCTGGGTCGGCGCCAGCCACAGCGGCAGATGGCCGGCATAGTGCTCGATCAGAATCCCGGTGAAGCGCTCGAGCGATCCGAACATCGCCCGGTGCAGCATGACCGGCGTGATCTTGCTCGAATTCTCGTCGATATAGAACGCGCCGAGCCGCCCCGGCATGTTGAGGTCGACCTGGACGGTGCCGCACTGCCAGTCGCGGCCGATCGCGTCGCGCAGCACGTATTCGAGCTTCGGGCCGTAGAACGCGCCTTCGCCCTTGTTGAGGGTCCACGGGCGTCCGGTGGTCTTGAGCGCCTGCATCAGCGCCGCCTCCGCCTTGTCCCAGACGGCGTCGTCGCCGATGCGCTTGTCGGGCCGGTCGGAGAACTTGATGCGCACGTCGGGGAAGCCGAAATCCTCGTAGATCGAGAGGATCAGGTCGTTCATGGCGAGCAACTCTTCGGCGATCTGCTGCTCGGTGATGAACACGTGGGCGTCGTCCTGGGTGAAGGCGCGCACCCGCATCAGCCCGTGCAGCGATCCCGACGGCTCGAACCGGTGCACCTTGCCGAACTCGGCGAGCTTGAACGGCAGGTCGCGGTAGGACTTCAAGCCGTGCTTGAAGATCTGCACGTGACCCGGGCAGTTCATCGGCTTGATCACGTAGACGCGCTCGTCCTCCTCGCGCGCTTGCGTGAGGAACATGTTGTCGCGAAACGTCGCCATGTGGCCGGTGGCCACCCACAGCGAGGAGTCCATCAGCTGCGGGGCGTTCACCTCCTGATAGCCGGCCGCGGCCTGGCGGCGGCGGATATAGGCTTCGAGAGCCTGGAACAGCGCCCAGCCCTTGGGGTGCCAGAACACCGAGCCCGGCGCCTCCTCCTGGAAATGAAAAAGGTCCATCTCGCGGCCGAGCCGGCGGTGGTCGCGCTTCTCGGCCTCCTCGATCTGCTTGAGGTAGGCGTCGAGCTCGTCCTGCGAATGCCAGGCCGTGCCGTAGATGCGGGTCAGCATCGGATTGTTGGAATCGCCGCGCCAATAGGCGCCCGCGACCTTCATCAGCTTGAAGGCCGAGCCGATCCGGCCGGTCGTGGTCATGTGCGGGCCGCGGCACAGATCGAACCAGTCGCCCTGCCGGTAGATCTTCAGGGGCTCGCCCGGCGGGATCGCGTCGACGAGCTCGACCTTGAACGCCTCGCCCTTGTCGCGGAACACGCGCTTGGCCTCATCGCGGTCCCAGGTCTCCCTGGTGAAGGGCCGGTTGTGGCTGATGATCTCCCGCATCTTTGCCTCGATCGCGGGAAAATCCTCCGGCGTGAACGGCTCGTTGCGGAAGAAATCGTAATAGAAGCCGTTCTCGATGACCGGCCCGATGGTGACCTGGGTGCCCGGCCACAGGGACTGCACCGCTTCGGCGAGCACGTGGGCGCAGTCGTGGCGGATCAGCTCCAGCGCGCGCGGATCCTCGCGCGCCACGAACTCGATACGGGCGTCCTGGTCGATCGGATCGGCGAGGTCGGCGAGCGCGCCGTCGACCGCCATGGCGACCGTGCGCTTGGCGAGCGAGGGCGAGATGCCCTTGGCGATCTCGAGACCAGTCATGCCATTGGGGAAGTCCCGACGCGCGCCGTCGGGGAAGGTCAGCGTGACCATCCGCGTCTCCTCTTGCTCACTCGCTGCCTACGAGCGCAGGTAAGCGTCGATTCATTCGCCGGCTCTGTACCGCGACCCGCGAACCGCGTCCATATCCCTCAAGACTGGGTTCATCGCGTGTCCCCGGAGCCCAGATTGGGGGGCTCCCTTCCGGCACCCGACGAGCCACCATCCGGCGGCACCGCGTCGCCCGCGCCCGGCGCGGAAGCGTTCGCGGTCCGCCATCGCCCGTAGCGCCACGGCAGGTACCAGCGCGCAGCGGGCGGCGGCAGGCGGGGCACGAAGTCGAGGCCGGACGTGCCCCACGGGTGACAGCGGCACAGCCGCGCCAGCGTCATCCAGCCTCCCGCCCACAGCCCGAAACGCTCGAGCGCCTCCTCGGAATATTCCGAGCAGGTCGGCAGGTGCCGGCAATGGAAGCCGACCAGGGGCGACAAGGTGAACCGGTAGATCCTGATGAGCCCGCGCCCGGCGAGCCGCGGCGCGCGGCGGGCGACACCGGCGAGCGCGCGGAGCTTGATCACGGGCGCCATCGCGCTCACAACGATCGCCGGCAGCGATACTGGCGGAATTTCGCCGCATAGGTTCGGTGCGCCTGGACCCAGGTCGCGGCGCGTTCCGCGTAGTCCGAGGACGGGCAATGCCCGAGATGACGGTCGATTCGCCGGGCGAAGTCGACCAGTGTCTCCAGCGTGATGCAGACCAGCTGATGGTGGATCGGCGGGGTGAGATCGAGGCGGGGCAGCTCGGATTCCGACCGCGCCAGCGCCCCGGCCTCAACCGCGCAATCCTCCGCGGCGGCACCCTGCGGCGCAATGCCGAGCGCCGATGCGCACAGAGCGGCAATCGCCGCAGCGCGCGGCGTGGCCGCCATCACTCCGCCGCCAGCGTGGCCCGGCGCTTGCTCTCGATCTGGTCGATCGCCGAGACGACCGCGTCGAAGGTCAGCATCGTGGAGGCGTGGCGCGCCTTGTAATCGCGCACCGGCTCGAGCACCGCGATATCGGCCCACTTGCCGTCCGGCGGCGCCCCGTTCTCCTTGAGCATCCGCCGCACCGTCTCGCGGATCTCGCGCAACTCCCCGGCATTGGCGCCGATGACGTGCCGCGCCATGATGGAGGAAGAGGCTTGGCCGAGCGCGCAGGCCTTCACCACATGGGCGAAGTCGGTGACGACGTCGCCCTCCATCTTCAGGTCGATGCTGACCGTGGAGCCGCACAGCTTCGAATGCGCCGTCGCCGACGCGTCGGGCTCGGGGAGCCGTCCGATCCGGGGGATGTTTCCGGCGAGCTCCAGGATTCGGTGGTTGTAGACCTCGTTGAGCATGGCTCCTACTCGCGGGAATCAACCCGGTATTGATTGCTATGGCCTCACGGACCAATATATAGGCGCTGGAACGAATGCGCGAGAAGGGCTCGCGCAGTCGTCATGACTATCGGAATGCGGCGTCCGGCCGCTCCCACGGGCTTTCCCGTGGCGGCGGCCTTGGTGACGCGGCCACCGGTGACACCCCCGGAGCCCGCCTTTTGGCCGTGGCCCGGTCGAACGGAGAGACCGTCATGGACGCTGTGGTGAAATCCTTCCCTGCTGCGCCGTTGTCCGACCATGTGCGGGCCGCCCCGCAGCCGGCCGGACCGCGCCCGTCGCGCGAGGAGGCGGAAGCGGCGGCCCGCGTGCTGATCGCGTTCGCCGGCGACGACCCGGATCGCGAGGGCCTGCGCGACACGCCGCGGCGCCTCGTCAATGCCTACGACGAATTGTTCCGCGGCTATCGCGAGTGCCCGGCCGACGTGCTGGACCGCACTTTCTCGGAGATGGGGTCCTACGACAACCTGGTGCTCATCCGCGATGTCCAGTTCTACTCGCATTGCGAGCACCACATGGCACCGTTCGTCGGCACGGCGCATATCGCCTATGTGCCGATCGAAAGGGTCGTCGGGCTCTCCAAGCTCGCCCGCCTCGTCGACGTCTATGCGCGCCGCCTGCAGACCCAGGAGCACCTCACCTCGCAGATCGTCACCGCGATCGACGAGATCCTCAAGCCGCGCGGCGTTGCGGTGATGCTCGAGGCCGAGCACATGTGCATGTCGATGCGCGGGGTGCAGAAGCCGGGCGTGTCCACCATTACGACGCAGTTTACCGGCGTGTTTCGCGAGGCCTCCGAGCAGGCGCGATTCATCACCCTGGTGCGCGACCGCGGCCGCTGATCCGCCGCCTCGCCGACCCGGTGGCAGGACCGTCGGTCCCGCCGACGGGATGCGGACGGGGCGCCGTGGTCAAGCATTTCCCGGAAAAGTGGACGCCGGTTTTCCGAAAAGGAAATGCGACAAGTGTGAAATCTGGAGCGCTTTTCGATTACCACACGCCCGATTTCATGGTCGGCCTAAGCGCTCCAGGGATTGCGAGGTTCAGGTGTCGGATCAACCGGTCCTGTTCGCGCCGCGCGGGTCGACCGCCGAGGTCGAGGAAGGCCGCACGCTTGCGCCGAAATTCGGCGCCGACGGCCTGGTGACCTGCGTCGCCACCGATGCGGCGAGCGGCGACGTGCTGATGGTCGCGCACATGAATGCCGAGGCGCTCGCCCGGACGATCGAGACGGGAGAGGCCTGGTATTTCAGCCGCTCCCGCGGCGAGCTGTGGCACAAGGGGGCGACCTCGGGCCACCTGCAGCGCGTCGTCGAGATGCGGATCGACTGCGACCAGGACGCCGTCTGGATCAAGGTCGAGCAGAGCGGCGCCGGCGCCTGTCACACCGGCCGCCGCTCCTGCTTCTATCGCGCGGTGCCCCTGGGGACGCGTCCGAACGGCACCGTGATGCTGGAGTTCCGCGAGGCCGGACGGGCGTTCGATCCGCTGGCCGTGTACGGTCGCACCAAGGAGCCGCCGGGATCGTGAGTTTTCCCGGAGCGGCGATTGCTCAGGCCGCTCCCGCGGCCTTGGCCCGCAGCAGCAGTTGCTTCGCGCGCTCGAGATGCGGCTTGTCGAACATCACCCCCTCGATGGCGATGACGCCGGCGCCGGGATTGGTCGCGAAGGCGTCGACGACGACGCGGGCCTTGGCGATCGCCTCCGGCGTCGGCGTGAACACCTCGTTGATGACCGCGACCTGCGCCGGGTGGATCGCCATCTTGGAGGTGAAGCCGTCGCGCCGCGCCTCCTCGGTCTCGCGCCGCAGCCCGTCGGCGTCGCGGAAGTCGACGAACACCGTGTCGATCGGCTGGACCTTGGCGGCGGAGGCGGCCGCGAGGCAGAGATTGCGGGCGAAGCGATAGGGATCGGTGAAGCGGCCCTCTCCGTCGCGGTTGGTCTCCGAGCCGAGCTCGGCGGAAAGATCCTCCGCCCCCCAGGTGAGCCCGGTCAACCGCGCGCTCGACCCCGCATAGGTCCCGGCGACGAACAGCGAGGCGGCGGTCTCGGTCGCGATCGCCAGGATGCGGATGGCACCGTCGGGAACTCCGTGGATCGCCTCGCGGGCTGCGAGCTTGGCGTCGAGGTGGATGATCGACGCCCCGCCTTCCGCCTTGGGCAGCAGGATGGCGTCGGGGCGGCCGGCCACCACGGCATCGAGGTCCGCGTCGGCAAGGCCGGTCTCGAGCGCGTTGATGCGCACCACGAGCCGCGGCCGCGTGGGCTCCGGCTGCACCTGCCGCAGATAGGCGAGGGTGGTGTTTCGCGCCTCGACCTTGCGGTCGTAGGACACCGAATCCTCGAGATCGAGGATCAGCCCATCGGCGCCGCTCGACAGGCCCTTGTCGAGCTTGCGCGGGCTGTCGCCGGGAACGAACAGGAACGAGCGCATCGGCGGCTCACGCCGGCCGCATGCGCATGAAGGCCTGCCGGCGGCATTCGGCGACGAGCTTGTCGTTCTGGTTGTAGGCGCGGTGATGCAGCTCGACGATGCCGGCGCCGGCCCGCGACTTCAATTCGCGCTTGCCGATGATCTCCGTCGTGCAATGCACGGTGTCGCCCTCGAACAGCGGATGGGGAAACTTCACCTCGGCCATGCCCAGATTGGCGATCGTGGTGCCGACGGTGAGGTCGTTGACCGAGATGCCGATCATCAGGCCGAGGGTGAACAGCGAGTTCATGATCGGCTGCCCCCATTCGGTCTCGTGCTCGCAGAAATGCCGGTCGATGTGCAGCGGCTGCGGGTTGAGCGTCATGTTGGAGAACAGCATGTTGTCCATCTGAGTGACCGTGCGGGTGAGCCTGTGGGCAAAAACCTCGCCCGGCACGAAATCCTCGAAATAGAGCCCGCCACGCGGGTGGCGGGTTGCGGTCTTGTGCTCCATGGTGGTCCTCCTCGGTCCCTTGGTTCTCGATCTTAATCGCTCGTTTACCACACTGCCCGATCCTGCGAAGCGGCGAAGAGCCGGTTTCTCCTCCGGCCTCGCCGGAACTTGCCTCGCATGCTGATCGAAGCCACCACCGAGATCGGATCGCGCATCACCGGCGCCATCCAGGAGGCTGCCCGGGCGACCGGGGCGGGCTTCGACTATCTGTTGAAGACGGCGTTGCGGGAATCCAATTTCGATCCGGGCTCGCGGGCCTCGACCTCCTCGGCGACCGGCCTGTTCCAGTTCATCGATCAGACCTGGCTGTCGACCGTCAAGGAATCCGGGCCGCAGCTCGGTTACGGCCGCTATGCGGACCAGATCGTGAAGACCTCGTCCGGCGACTATGTGGTGCCGAACGCCTCGGCGCGCGGCCAGGTGATGAAACTGCGCTACGACCCGACGGCGAATGCCGTGATGGCGGGCGCCTTCACCCAGCGCAATGCGGCCCAGCTCGCCAGCGCGCTCGGCCGCCAGCCGACCCAGGGCGAGCTCTACATGGCGCACGTGCTCGGACCGGTCGGCGCCGTCAAGCTGATCTCGTCGGCCGCCAAGGCGCCGCAGACGAGAGCCGCGGACCTGTTTCCCGGCGCGGCGCGGGCCAACCGCCCGATCTTCTATGACCGCCGCGGTGGCGCGCGCAGCGTCGCCCAGGTCTACGATGTGCTCGCCGGCAAGATGAACGGTACCGTGCCGGGTCCGGCGGTTGCCCAGGCGGCTCAGCCAGCTCCGCCGGCCGCCGTAGCGGCCATTGCGGCGGCCACCACCGGGACCGCTGTCGGCACCGTGGCGCAAGCCAGCGTCGCGCCCAGCGCGGCCACCCCACCGGCACCGCCAAGTGCCTATGCGGACGAGCGCACAACGATGTTCCAGGGGCTTTTTCGCACTGATCGACGCGAGCCGGTCTCGCCGGTGGTCGCCGAGCTGTGGGGCGCGGCGCCGGCTGCCAGGCCGCAGCTGGCATCCGCCGTGGCGCCTGTCCAACCGGCATCAGGCGCCCCGTCGACCACGGGAAGGATCGGCAAGCCGCTCGACCTGTTCCAGTTCCTGCGTCCGGAGATCCGCGCCGCGGCGCGGCGGGCGACCTGACGCGCGCTAGCGCATGTTCCGGCGAAGTGGACCCGGTTCGCCGATAAGGAACATGCGCCACAGAAGGCGCGTTAAGAAATCAGCAACACATCCAAACAGTTATGGTGAACGCTTTGTTAAGCGACGGCGGTTAGATTGGTCGCTGCGTGCCTGGTCAAACAATCGCTGTAGCGTCGGTTAGTCTCATGATCGTTCGACATTTCCTCCAGTGGGTGCGTACCGCTCCGGCGTCGGATCGGGCCGATGCGACGAGCGCCTTGGCCCGCGCCTATCTGTATTCCGATCTCGGGCCTGATGATCGCATCGCCGCCGAAGGCGCGATGATCATGCTGCTCGACGATCCCTCGCCGCTGGTCCGCCTGGCGCTCGCCGAGGCGCTGGCGACGGCCCGCGAGGCGCCGCCGCCCGTCATCCTGGCGCTGGCGGCAGACCAGCCCGACATCGCCGCGATCGTGGTCGAGCGCTCGCCGCTGCTGGTCGATGCCGACCTCGTCGACATGGCCGGCGCCGGCAATTCGCTGATCCAGGCGGCGATCGCGCGACGGCTCGAGCTGCCGCGATCGGTAGCCGCCGCCATTGCCGAGGTCGGCTCGGCCGAAGCCTGTCTCACCCTGATCGAGAACGAGCTCGCCGAGATCGCGGCGTTCTCGCTCGGCCGCATGGCCGAGCGGTTCGGCCATCTCGGGGCGGTCCGCGAGGCGCTGTTCGCCCGCTCCGATCTGCCGGCGCCGACCCGGCACTCATTGGTCGTCAAATTGTCGGAGACGCTGGCCGGGTTCGTGGTGTCGCGCGCCTGGATCGAGGAGACCCGCGCCGAACGCATCGCCAAGGAGGCCTGCGAGAAGGCGACCATCGCGCTCGCCGGGACGTCGGATTCCGACCAGGTGCGGCCGCTGGTGCGCCACCTGCGCGAGAGCGGACAGCTCAATGCCGGGCTGGTGCTGCGAGCCCTGCTGTCGGGCCATGTCCTGTTGTTCGAGGAGGCGCTGGCCGAGCTTTCCGGCCTGCCGCTCAGCCGCGTCGCATCGCTGGTGCATGACCGCCGCGGTGCCGGATTGCGCGCGCTCTACGACAAGGCCGGGCTGCCCGCCACGATGTTCCCGGCGGTGCGTGCCGCGCTGGAGACCATGCAGGAGACCGGCTTCGTCGCCGATATCGGCGGCGCGACCCGGCTCAAGCGGCGCATGGTCGAGCGCGTGCTCACCGCCTGCGAGACGACGGCATCGAGCGAGATCGAGCCGCTCATGGTGTTGCTGCGCCGCTTCGCCACCGAGGCCGCCCGCGAGGAGGCCCGTCTGTTCTGCGACGACCTGGCCGCCGCGTAGGATGGGTAGCGCGCGCTTGCGCGAAACCCATCAATCAGACGCGTAGGATGGGTTGAGCTCTTCGCGAAACCCATCAATTTGTTTGCGTCGGGAGTGATGGGTTTCGCTTCGCTCAACCCATCCTACAAGAATTTACTCCGAGGATTCCGCAGGCGCGAGCGGCGGGGCAAAGATGCTCTCGAGATAGTCGGGCCGATCGCGGTTCTCGTGCGCCAGGAACTCGTCGGTGACATGGCGCAGGCGCTCGCCGAGGTGCTGCGCCTTCCGGTCGGTATCGCCCTTGGCGTTCTTGTGGACGATCGCCCGGATGGCGTCGACGTGCTGATTGATCAGCAGCATGGGAATGCGTGTCGGGTCGGGCGTGTGCTCGATCAGCCGGCACAGGCTGTCGGCCACCGGGGCGGCCAGCGGAAAGCCGAAGGTGTCGGCCTGGCCGCGGATGTCGTGGGCGGCGCGAAACAGCTCGTCGCTGTTCTGCTTCGACAGGCCGTTGGCATTGACCTGGCGGCGGGCGGCGTCGAGGCTGAGCCAATCCTTCTCCATCCAGTGGGAGAACTCGTCGGACAGGTCGGCGAGCGCCTGCTCGGCGCGCGCCACCGGATCGAACACCGGAGCCTCGTTCGGACGCGCCTTGACCACCGCCTTCTTCAGCTTGTTGGGCGGCAGGATGACCTCGTGGTCGGCGAAGGTCTTGACCGCCGCGCTGTCGTTCTTCTGACTTGCCATACCCCGTTCATCCTCGCTCGCGGCCGTTCAGATCTCGGCCTTGGCCTTATCCAGCAATGGTTGCTGCTTGATGACGTCCGCCTTGCCGCCCTTGCGGCGCTCCGGGCCCGCATAGTTCGGGTTGACGTTGCGTCGCCGGTCGGGGCCGAAATAGGACTTGGTCCTGATGAACGGCCGCGGATTGGCGACGATGTTGAGGATTCGCTGATAGAGCGCCTTCGCCGAGATCGGCTTGGCGAGAAACTCGGTGACCCCGGCGTCGCGTGAGGAGACGACGCGCTTCTTTTCCGAATGGCCGGTGAGCATGATGATCGGTACATAGGGGTTCGAGTTGGCGCCGGGCTGCCGGATCATCTGCGTGAGCTCGAGGCCGTCGAAGATCGGCATCGCCCAGTCGGTGATCACGATGTCGGGCGAATAGTGGGTAAAAGCCTCCAGGCCGGCGGCGCCGTCCTCCGCCTCATAGACCTCACGCGTTCCGAATCCGTGAAGCAGGGTGCGCAGAATCCGGCGCATATGCGTATTGTCATCGATGATGAGAAAACGCAGCCGATTGAAATCGATACGAACCATTACGGAATTCCGCCGGCGAGCAGTGGCCTGGCTCGAGCCGGCCCGGCCGAACGGGGCCTCGCTGCAGGCCGACGTTAAGGCGCTGGCGTAAAGGAACGGTTAAGCATCGCCGCCGAAGGGCGTCGCGTCCGGTGCGACCGATCGTGGTCGACCCGCTCCAGGCCGGCAGGCGAGCCGGCCCGGAGCCGCGCTGCGACGCAAGGACAATCGAGGGTAGCCCATGCCGACGGGGCGGCCCACGACAACATCGTGCTTGCCGCCCCGGACGACCTCGCGCATATGATCCGGGCCGTCGCCGCAGGAACCTCCGCATGACGCAGGCCCCGACCGATCCGCCGATCCTCGACCACGTGGTGGCCGACGTCCACGACCGGATGGACGAGGCGGTCGGGCTCTACCGCCGGCTCGGCTTCCACATGACGCCGCGCGGAAAGCACACCCTCGGCTCGATCAATCACCTGGCGATCTTCGCCGACAACTATTTCGAGCTGCTCGGCTTCGAGAAGGGAGCGGCCGAGGTTCGCGCCGACATCATGCGGTTTCCCGTCGGGCTCAACGGGCTGGTGTTCCGCTCCGAGGATTCCGCCGCGACCTATGACGCCATGCGGCGGAACGGCGTCGAGATCCAGGAGCCGCTGGCGTTCCACCGGCCGGTCGATCTTGCCGGCGGCGGGCGCGAGGACGCCCGCTTCCGCGTGGTGCGGCTGCCGCCCGGAACCATCGCCGGGGGCCGGCTCTATTTCTGCCAGCATCTGACCAAGCACCTGGTGTGGCGCGACGAATGGCGGTCGCACCCGAACGGCGCGGTCAACATCGCCGGCGTCACCATGGTGGCGCCGGATCCCGCGACGGTCGCCGCGCTGTTCCGGAAAATGTTCGGTGCCGCCGCCGTCCACGACGGCGCGAGCGGGATGGTGCTGGAATTGGCGAATGCCCGTGTCGAGATTCTCGCTGCGGAGGGGCTGGTGCGCCGCTTCGGCACGGCGGCGCCGGACCCGGCCGGGCGCGGCGAGTATCTGGCGGCCCTGACCGTGCGGACGAGCGCGATCGCCCGCACCGTGCAGGCGCTCGCCGGGTTCCCGGGGGTCGCGGCGCATCCCGGCCGTGTCGTGGTCGATGCGGCGCAGGCGTTCAACGTGACGCTGGAATTCGTCGAATAGCGGGCGGCATATCGTCGATGCCCGACTTCGGGCGCGACCGCGGGGAGCCGAGTTGGTTGTCATCTCTGCTGCGCATGGTGACTGAGGCGCCCCCGATGCCGGTCAATCTCGGCGACGCGGTCGCGCGCGGCGACGGCCGCGACGATCCGGCGCTGATCGATCTCGGCGGCGAGGCGCCGCCGCGCATCTATTCGTTCCGGCAGATCGACGAGCTGAGCGACGCGGTCGCGCGCGGCCTCATCGCCCGCGGGCTCCGGCGCGGCGACCGCGTCGCCATCATGGCGGCCAACCGCGGCGAGTTCCTTGGCGCCTTTCTCGGCACCATGCGGGCCGGCCTAGTCGCGGTGCCGGTCAACTTCAAGATGCCACGCGACACCATCGCGTTCATGCTCGCCGACTGCGATGCGCGCCTCGTTCTGTGCGACGCGGCGCGCGCCGACTTTTGTCCCGGCGCGCTGCCCAGACTGGTGTTCGGCGCCGACGGGGAGGGCGGGTTTGCGGCGCTGCTCGATCCGGGCCCGTTCGCCGCCGTCGAGCCGGCCGAAAGCGAGCCGGCGATGTTTCTCTACACGTCGGGATCGAGCGGCGTTCCCAAGGGCGTGGTGCTGTCGCATCAGAGCCATCTCTGGGTGCTCGCCGCCCGCCGGCGGCGGCCGGGCGGCGTCCAGCGCATCCTGGTGGCGGCCCCGCTCTATCACATGAACGGGCTCGCCACCTGCCAGGTCACGCTCTATCAGCACGACACCATCGTGCTGCTGCCGTCGTTCACGCCGGCGAGCTATATCGAGGCGATCGGCCGCTACCGCTGCACCAATCTCACCTCGGTGCCGCCGATGATCGCCATGATGCTGCGCGAGCGCGAGCTCATGCGGCAGGCCGACCTTTCCTCGGTGGCGCTGATCCGCATGGGCTCGGCGCCGATCACCCAGGCGCTGGTCGATGCCACCCGCGTAGCCTTTCCCGGCGCCGTGATCGGCAATGTCTACGGCACCACCGAGGCCGGGCCCGTGGTGTTCGCGCCGCACCCGAACGGACTGCCGACCCCCGACATGTCGGTCGGCTGCGCCCATCCCGACGTCGCGCTCCGCCTGGTCGACGGCGACGGCCGGGAGGCGGCGGAGGGCGTGCTCCACATCAAATGCCCGGCGCAGATGAACGCCTATCACAAGCGCGACGACGCCACCCGCAAGGCGACGACGGCGGACGGCTTCTACGTCACCGGCGACATTTTTCGGCGCGACGCGGACGGCTTCTACTTCTTCGTCGGGCGCGCCGACGACATGTTCGTCTCCGGCGGCGAGAACATCTTTCCGGTCGAGGTGGAAAAAATGCTGGAGCGCCATCCGGAAATCCATCAGGCCTGCGTGGTCCCGGTGCCCGACGAGATCAAGGGCGTCAAGCCGGTGGCCTTCGTGGTTCTGGCGTCCGGATCGCGGCTCGGCGAGCAGGCGGTGAAGGATTTTGCGCTTGCCCACGCCGCCGCCTATCAGCATCCGCGCCGCGTCTGGTTCGTCGACGAGCTGCCGCTCGCCGGAACCAACAAGATCGATCGCCGGGCGCTGATGAACCGGGCCGGCGAGGCGGTCGCGGTCGAGGACACCCGATCATCACGTCAATTCGAGGCCAGGAGAGCAGAATGAAGGCGATGGTGCTGCGTGAGCACGGCGCGATGGAAAAATTGCGCCTGGAGACGGATTTCCCCGACCCGAAGCCCGGAGACGGCGACGTGTTGGTGCGCGTCAGGGCATCGTCGCTGAACTATCACGACGTGTTCACCCGTCGCGGCATGCCGGGGATCAAGGTCCCGATGCCGGCGATCATGGGTCTGGACATCGCCGGCGACGTCGTCGAGATCGGTCCCGGCGTGGAGGGCTTTGCCGTCGGCGACCGCGTGCTGATCGACCCGATCAACCGCGTCGAGGGCGGGCTGATGGGCGAGACCGTGCATGGCGGGCTCGCCGAGCTGTGCCGTGCGCGCGCGCATCAGCTGATCCGCCTGCCGCCGAAGGTGAGCTACGCCGACGCCGCGGCGCTGCCGGTCGCCTACGGCACCGCGATCCGCATGATGTACACCAACGGCAACGTGGCGAAGGGCGAGAAAGTCCTGATCCTCGGCGCCAGCGGCGGCGTCGGCGTGTGCTGCGTGCAGCTCGCCAAGCTGGCCGGCGCCGAGGTGGTGGCCTGCGCCGGCAGCGACGCCAAGGCGGCGCGGCTCAAGGAGCTCGGTGCCGACCACGTGGTCAACTATCATCAGCGAGATTTCGTCCAGGCGATCTACGATCTCTACGGCAAGCCGTCGCGGCGCGGCGCCAACGTGCACCAGGGCGCCGACGTGGTGGTGAACTATACCGGCGGCGACACCTGGGTGAAGTCGCTGAGATGCCTGCGCGTCGGCGGCCGGCTGCTGACCTGCGGGGCGACCGCCGGCTACGACCCCGACCGAGGACATCCGCTTCATCTGGACCTTCGAGCTCAAGGTCTTGGGCTCGAACGGCTGGATGCGCGACGACATCCACAAGCTGTTCGACCTGATCCAGAGCGGCAGGCTGAAGGTGATGATCGACGGCACCTATGGGCTCGACCAGGCGCACGAGGCGCTGCGCGTCATCGAGGATCGCGAGGTTTTCGGCAAGGTCGTGGTGACGCCATGAGCACGAGTGCAGACCAGGGAGCAGCTGCAGCAGGCGCTGTCGCGCTCGCCGTTCATTCGCTTCGCTCGGGCTCGAGGTTCTCGAGGCCGATCCGGCGCGCCAGGAAGTGACCATGCGGGCGGCGATGCGGCCCGAGTTCGAGCGGATCGCCGGCAGCGGCCAGTGGCACGGCGGGCCGCTCGCCGCGATCATCGACACGGTCGGCGACTACGCGCTGGTGATGATGCTCGGCCGACCGCTGCCGACCATCAACTTCCGCGTGGATTATCTCAAACCGGCGGTCAAGACGTCGCTCACCGTGGTCGCCCGGGTGCGGCGCAGCGGCAAGAGCGTCGGCGTGGTCGACGTCGATATCTTCGACGACGCCAAGAGCCTGGTGGCGATCGGACGGGCCACCTATTCGACCCTGCAGTCGTGACCGGTCCGGGCGGGTCGCCCGCGACCACCGATCGGAGGACATCGACGCGCCGACGGATCGCCGGCGTTACGGCGCCACCGGGCGACGGCCGAGCAAAAGCGACAGCCCAAGGCCGACGATGATCAGGCCGCCCCCTTGACGCAAGCGGTGGATCAGTCGAGGCCGGCGAAGAAGCCCGGCCCGGGCGGAGGCGACCGCCAGAGCCACGATCACGTCGGCCAGCGTATTGAGCACGACCGAGACGAGCCCGAGCACCGCGAACTGCAGCCCGACGCCACCGGCGGCCGGATCGACGAACTGCGGAATGAAGGCCAGGAAGAACACCGCGGTCTTCGGATTGAGCGCCTCGACGATCAACCCGTCGCCGAGCGCTCTCCTGGCTCCGGCGGCATCGAGGCCGATCGGCGGATCGAGGCGGGCCTTCCAGATCATCCTCGATCCGAGCCAGATCAGATAGGCGGCACCGAAGAGCTTCAGCATCGCAAAGGCCTCGGCGCCGGCGACAACGATCGCCGACACGCCGACCGCTCCGGCCAGCACGTGGACCAGCCCGCCGAGCCCGGTGCCGAGGCTCGACGCCAGCCCCTCGCGTCGCCCGCCGGCGAGCGTGCGCGCCGCCACGTAGAGGATGCCTGGTCCCGGAGCCGCCGCGATGACCAGCGCGCCGGCGAGGAACAGCAGAAATGTATCAGGCTCGAACATCTGTTCCTGCCGATCTTGAGCCGAGCCGATTGCTCAACCGAACCGCTCCGGACGGAACGGCGCGACGTCGATGCTTGCCGGCGTTCCCGACACCAGCTCGGCTGCGACCTTGCCGGTCATCGGGCCCGCCGCCATTCCGATGTGACCGTGGCCGAAGGCATACACCACGTCGGGCGTCCGCCGCGACCAGCCGATCACCGGCAGCGAGTCGGGAACGCTCGGCCGGTGGCCCATCCACAGGGTGAGCCGTTCCTCCGGATAGGCTTCCTTGAGCGCCGGGAACATGCGGTGCACGTGCCGCAGGAGAACGCGCGCCCTATCCCAGTTGGGCGGCGCGTCGAGCCCGGCGAGTTCGACCGTGCCGGCGATGCGCAGACCGAGCTCCATCGGGGTGGCGACGAATTTTCCCTCGGCATCGGCCGTAGGGATGCGCGGACTGACCTCCGGGTCGCGGATCATCACGTGATAGCCGCGCTCGGTCTCCAGCGGGATCCTGTCGCCGAGCTCGGCGGCGAGCGGTTTCGACCAGATGCCGGCGGCGACGACCGCGGCATCGGCCGCAAGCACGCCGGCGTCGGTCCGGATTCCCGTCAGGCGCGCGCCGTCGAGGTCGAAGCCGGTTGCCCGCCGTCTCTCGATGCGGCCGCCGTTGCGGCGAAAATTTTCGGCCAGCGTGTTGACCAGCCGGTGCGGATTGACGGTGTGCCCGTTCTCGCGCACCAGCACGCCCTTGACGTACTCGCGCGAGAGGTTCGGATCGAGCTGGCGCAGCTCGTCGGCGTTGAACTCGTCCCATGTGGTGCCGTTGTCGCGGCGCAACGTCCAGGCGAGGCTTTCCTTCCGCCAGCTCTCCTCGGACCGGTAGACCCACAGATGCCCGTTCCGCTGCACCAGATCGTCGCCGCCGGCGTCGCGGATCAGCGGCGTCAACGTCGCGATCGAGGGCTCGAGCAGGCTGCGCAGCGCGCGCGCCTGGTGGCGGACCTTGTCGGGGGTGCCGGCACGGATGAAGCGGATGAGCCATGGCGCGAGCCACGGAAGATAGCTCCAGCGGATCGCCAGCGGCCCCAGCGGGTCGGTGAGCCAGCCGAGCACGCTGCCGATCGTGCCGGGCATCGACATCGGCACCACTGAGGAGGCGTTGAGGCAGCCCGCATTGCCGAACGAGGTGCCTTCGCCCGGATTGCCCGGCTCGACGATGACCACGTCGTGGCCGGCGCGCTGCAGAAAACTCGCGGTGGTCACCCCGATCATCCCGGCGCCGATGACGGCGACCGTCTTCTGCTTCGCGCTCATGTCGGCGGTGGCTCCCTGTCGTCGGGACGATCGAGGTCGGCCGGCGCGCCGCCACGAAATGCCTGTTTATACGCTGGCCCATGCAAGATAAAGTTTCCGCTCTCGCATCCGGCAAGGCGGCCCCATGAACGATCTGCGCATTACCGGCCTCTCCGTCGACGTCGTGCGCTGGCCGCTCAAGATGAAGCGCCGCCACGGGGTGGGGGATATCGAGGAGTCGATGCCGGGTGCGATCGTCAAGATCGAGACCGATGCCGGCATCTCAGGGTTCGGCGAGGCGGCGCCGTGGTCGGTGTTCACCGGCACCGCCGAGGCCAATGCCAGCGGCATCCACGCCTACCTGCGGCCGCTGCTGATCGGCGCCGATCCGCGCAGGGTCGCCTCGCTCATGCGCGGCATCGACAAGGCCCTGGTCGGCCATACCGAGGGCAAGGCGGCCATCGAGATGGCGCTGCTCGACATAACGGGAAAACATTTCGGCGTGCCGGTGGCCCAGCTGCTGGGCGGCTACTACCGGACCCACGTGCCGTTGAGCGCCTCGATCGCCAATCCGGACTTCGACGAGGATCTGGACTTCGCCCGGCAGCGGGTGGCCGAAGGCGTCAACATCTTCAAGGTGAAGACCGGCTTCGCCGGGCACGCCGAGGATCTGCGGCGCCTCGAATGCCTGCGCCGGGAGCTGCCGGACACGGTCGACCTGCGCGTCGACTACAATCAGGGGCTCGATCCCTGGAACGCCATCCGGCTGCTGCGCGACGTCGAAATTTTCCGGCCGACCTTCATCGAGCAGCCGGTCAAACGCGATCAGCGCGCCGCCATGGCGGCGATCACCAAGGCCCTCGACACCCCGATCATGGCCGACGAGAGCGTGTTCAACCCTTCCGAGGCGATCGACATGGTCCGCCTCGAGCTCGCCGACCTGGTCAGCATCAAGATCATGAAATCCGGCGGCATCTTTCGCGCCCGCGAGGTGGCGGCGATCGCCGAGGCCGCCGGCATCACCGCCTATGGCGGCACCATGTTCGAAGGCGGTCTCGCCATCGCGGCCGGCCTGCACATGGTGGCCGCCACCCCGAACATCGCGCTGGGCGCGGAATTCTACACGTCGACCTGGGTGATGGGCGCGGAGATCCTCAAAAACCCGATCGTGATCGAGAAGGGCGCCACCCTGGTGCCGACCGGACCCGGCCTCGGCGTCGAGGTGGACGAGGACGCGGTGCGCCGGATCAGCATTGCGCACTATCAGTGACGAAACCGCAACGGGAGCATCACCTTAATGGACATCAGCAGACGTTTCATCAGCCAGGCGGCGATCGGCAGCGCCATCGCGGCCTCGACCGTGGCGCTCGCCGGAGAGGCGGCGGCGCAGAGCGCCAACTCGACCTTCGACCGCGTCAAGCAGACGAAGATCCTGCGGGTCGCGGCGCTGCCCGGAGAATCGCCCTACTTCAACAAGGACATCGCCACCGGCGAATGGTCCGGCATGGCGGTGGAGATGGCGAAGAACATCGCCTCGACCTTCGACGCCAAGGTCGAGTACATCGAGTCGACCTACGGCAACTCGGTGCTCGACCTGCAGAGCGGCAAGATCGATCTTGCCTTCGCGCTCAATCCGACGCCGCAGCGGGCGCTGGTGATCGGCTTCTCCCGCCCGGTCTTCATGCACGGCTTCGGGACGGTGGGAAAGAAGGGTTTCGAGCCGAAGACCTGGGGCGATCTCAACAAGCCCGATGTCAAGGTCGCGGTCGACATCGGCTCGGTGCACGAGCTCGCGGCGCGCAATTTTTCCCCGAAGGCGCAGATCATCGGGCTCAAGACGCGGGACGAATGCGTGCTGGCGGTGCAGACCGGCCGGGCGGATTGCGTCATCCTGGCGGTGATCCTCGGTTTGACCGCGGTGAAGAAGAATCCGGCGCTCGGCAAGTACGTGGTGCTGCGCGATCCGCTCGTGCAGCTGCCGAACTGCATGGGCGTGCGCTACGAGGTGGACAAGCGCTGGCGCGACTTCCTCGACAACTGGGCGGACTACAATCGCGGCGCCGCGCAGATCCGCCGGTGGATGATCGACGGGCTCGCGCTCAACAATGTGATGCCCGAGGACATTCCGGCGGAGGTCGGGTTCTGAACGCCGGGCCGCATCCATGACCGGGGTCACCTATACCTGGGATTTCTCGTTCCTGTGGATGTACCGGTGGCTGCTCCTGGTCGGCGTCGGCTACACGGTCCTCTACACGGTCGGCAGCATCTTCTTCGGGCTTATGATCGGCCTGCTGGTGGGGCTGCTGCGCCTGTCGCCGCGCATTCTGATCAACGTGCCGCTGATCGCCTATATCGAGGCCTTCCGCTGCACGCCGCTGCTGGTGCAGATCATCTGGTTCTACTACGCGTTCCCGGTGCTGGTCGGCATCGACATGCCGGCGCCGGTCGCCGGCATGATGGTGCTGTCGCTCTATGCCGGGGCATTCTATGCGGAAGTGTTTCGCGGCGGCGTGGTGTCGATCGAGCGCGGCCAGTGGGACGCGGCACGCGCCATCGGCATGCGGCGCGGCGACGTGCTGCGCCACATCATCCTGCCGCAGGCGGTCAAGCGGATGATCCCGCCGTTCATCAACCAGTCGATCATGCAACTGAAGAACACCTCGCTGGTCTCGACCATCGCGGTGTCCGACCTGCTCTATCAGGGAACCCTGATCACCTCGGCGACCTATCGGCCGCTGGAGACCTACACCACGGTGGCGGCGATCTATTTCGTCATCCTGTTTCCGCTGACCCTCGGCGCCCAGGTGGTCGAGCGCCGGCTGCAACGGTCGGACTGATCATGGCCGAGGCGATGATCGAAGTCTCCGACCTGTGGAAGGCGTTCGGTCCGCTCCAGGTGCTCAAGGGAATCTCGCTGACGGTGCCGCGCGGCTCGGCGGTGGCGCTGATCGGGCCGTCGGGCTCCGGCAAGTCGACGCTGCTGCGTTGCATCAACCTGCTCGAGCAGCCCGAGCGCGGGCGGGTGCGGGTGGGCGACCAGGTGGTCGACTGCGCGCGCAACCGCCTGCCTGGCGATCGGGCGCTCGCCGCGTTCCGTGCCAGGACCGGCATGGTTTTTCAGCACTTCAACCTGTTTCCCGCACATGACGGCGCTCGACAATGTCGGCGTCGGGTCCGCTGATCGTGAAGAAGCTGTCGCGCCCGGAGGCTCGCGACATCGCCATGGCGCTCCTGCAGAAGGTCGGGCTCGCCGACAAGGCCGCGGTCTATCCCTCGGCGCTGTCCGGCGGCCAGCGCCAGCGCGTCGCCATCGCCCGGGCGCTGGCGATGACCCCGGACGTGATCCTGTTCGACGAGGTGACCTCGGCGCTCGATCCCGAGCTCGTCGGAGAGGTGCTCGACGTGGTCCGCAATCTTGCCCAGGAGGGGATGACCATGGTGCTGGTGACCCACGAGATGGCGTTCGCCCACGACGTGGCAAAGACCGTGGCGTTCATGAGCGACGGCGCCATCGTCGAGATCGGGCCGCCCGGCGACGTCCTGGTGCGACCGCAGAATCCGCGCACCCGCGCCTTCCTGGCGCGCTTTCACAGCTTCATGGGAACCTATCAGGGGGCCACCGCATGAACACCCGCATCGCCCATGGCGGCAAGGCGGTCTATGGCGCCAGACTCGGCATCCTGATGCTCGAGGCGCGCTTTCCAAGAATTCCCGGCGACATGGGCAATGCCGGGACCTGGCCGTTCCCGGTGCTCTACCGGGTCGTTCGCGGCGCCTCGCCGCAGCGGGTGGTGATGGAGCAGGCCAAAGGCCTGCTTGATGATTTTCTCGCCGCCGCCCGCGATCTGGTGGAGCTCGGGGCCGACGGCATCACCACCAATTGCGGCTTCCTGTCGATCTACCAGAGAGAGCTCGCCGACCATGTCGGCGTCCCGGTCGCCACCTCCAGCCTGATGCAGGTGCCGTTCATCCAAAACGTGCTGCCGTCGGGCAAGCGGGTCGGGGTGATCACCGTCAATGCGACGACGCTGACGCCGGCGCATCTGGCGGCGATCGGTGTCGATCCGTCGACGCCCATGATCGGCACCGAGGGCGGGCGCGAGTTCACCCGCGTGCTCATCGGCAACGAGGCGGTGCTCGACGTCGCCGCCGCCGAGCAGGACATTTTCGACGCCGGCGACGCGCTGATCGCGCGCCACCCCGAGGTCGGCGCCGTGCTGCTCGAATGCACCAACATGCTGCCCTACGCCCGGGCGCTCAGCGAGCGCCTCAGCCTGCCGGTCTACGATATCTACAGCTTCGTCACCTGGTTCCATGCCGGGCTCGCCCCCCGCGATTTCGGCCATCCCGGCAGCGCGCCCCGCGAGTGGCGGGAGCGCTGACGGGCGCGCCGATGGCGCCCGGTCGCCGACGCAGGCGCCTGCCGCTCGCCAAGCCGGCGCGGCGTGATAGGATCGCTCAGGCCTGCCCCGCGGAGACGACGATGATGCGCAAGAAACTGACCGGCTCGTTCGTGGCCCTGATCACGCCGTTCAACAAGGACGGCTCGGTCGACTATGCGGCGTTCCAGGCGCTGCTGAAATTCCACGAGGAGCACGGCACCGCCGCGGTGCTGATCATGGGCTCGACCGGCGAGACCTCGCTGCTGGCGCCGGAGGAGAAGCAGGAGATCATCGTCGAGACCGCCCGGATGAAGAGCGGCCGGATGCCGATCTTCTACGGCTGCACCGGCAACAATACCGAGTCGACCATCGCCGGCGTGCGCTTTGCCAAGGACAACGGCGCCGACGGTGCGATCCTGGCGGCGCCGGCCTATATCTGCGCCTCCGAGGCCGACATCGAGCGGTTCTTCCTCGACGTCGCCGACGCCACCGACCTGCCGCTCGGCATCTACAACAATCCGCCCCGGGTGAAGACCGACCTCAACGCGGACCAGCTGCTGCGCATCTTCCGCCATCCGAGCTACGTGGTGCACAAGGAGTCGACCGGCCGCGTCGGCCAGGTCGCGCAGGTGATCGCCGGCAAGCCCCAGGTCTCGGTGATGTGCTGCGACAGCCCCAATCTCGGCCTGGTAGTGCCGACCATGAGCCTCGGCGGCCACGGCACCGCCAACATGACCGGCAATGTCGCGCCGGCTGAGCTCGCCGTGATCTCCACCCCGTGGGCCGGCTGGGCCGAGGCGGAGGGCTTCCGCAACGCCTATCTGCGGCTGCTGCCGCTCCTGCATTTCACCTACTCTGCGATCAACCCGGTCGCGGTGAAATCGCTGATGCGGGCGCTCGGCATGCCGTCCGGGGCGCTGCGCAAGCCGCTGACCGGCCTCGAGGGCGCCGCTCTTGCGGCCGGCCTTCGTGCCGTCCAGGAGCTCGGGCTCGACCGGAAGTACGGATACAAGGTCAAGCCGGTATCGGCCGTCGCTGCCTGATCGGCCCTTCGTCAATATCCGAACTGCTCGCGCAGGATCCGCTCGTCGAGGCTGTGCCCGGGGTCGAACAGCAGCGTCATCGTGGTCTGGTGCTCCATCGCGATGTCGACGCGCGCCACCGAGCGCACCTCGGCGTGGTCGGCGACGGCGGCGACCGGCCGCTTTCCGGCCTCGAGCACCTCGATCGTCACCTTCGCCCTGTCGGGGAGGAGGGCGCCGCGCCAGCGGCGCGGCCGGAACGGGCTGATCGGGGTCAGCGCCAGCAGCGAGGCGTTGAGCGGGATGATCGGGCCCTGCGCCGAGAAATTGTAGGCGGTCGATCCCGCCGGCGTCGCCACCAGAACGCCGTCGGCGACCAGCTCGGCGAGCCGCTCGGTTCCATCGATCAGGACGCGCAGCCGCGCCGCCTGGTAGAACTGGCGGAACAGCGACACCTCGTTGAAGGCTCGGTGCTGGTGCTCGCGTCCCTCGGCGTCGCGGGCGCGCATGAGGAGCGGGTGGATGAACGCGGTCTCGGCGGCGGCCAGCCGCTCCGCGAGATTCTCCGCCGCATACTCGTTCATCAGGAAGCCGACGGTGCCGCGGTGCATGCCGTAGATCGGCTTGCCGATCTTCATCAGCGCGTGCAGGGTCTGCAGCATGAAACCGTCGCCGCCGAGCGCCACGATGACGTCGGCGTCTTCCGGGACCACCTCGCCGTAGCGCCGGCTCAGCGCCTCGTGCGCGCGCTGCGCCTCCGGCACAGGGCTCGCCACGAACGCGATCCGGTCATATTTTCCGCCCCAGCGGCTCATGCGGGCGAACGATCTCCAGGGGGCCGCGCCGGGTCGAGCCGGCACGGCGGATGGGAAGGCGAACGGAACATGGAGCGCGCAGTCCTCGTCTATACGACCTATCCGTCGCTGGTGGAGGCGGAGAAGGCCGGCCGCGCCATCGTCGAGCGCCGGCTTGCCGCCTGCGTCAACATCCTGCCCGGCATGGTGTCGCATTATTGGTGGCAGGGCGCAATCGAGCGCGGCGAGGAGGCCGTGATGATCGTCAAGACGCGGGCATCGCTCGCCGAGGCGGTGCGCGACGCGGTCAGGCGGGACCACGCCTATACGACCCCGGCGATCATCGTCCTGCCGATCGAAAGCGTCGATGCGCCCTATCTGGCCTGGATCATGGCCGAGACGGCCGCAAAGCCCTGAAGCGGCGGCTTCACCGGGAGCACGGCGAGGAGCAGCCTTGCGTGTGCTGCTCCCGGCCCGTCAGTAGCTTACCGTCCCTTCGATCGCGCCCTTGAGGTCACGGTATTCCTGGCAGGTAGTGTTGCCGCAGATCAGATGGATCTTCTCCAGGAAATCCTGGGCCTTGAGCAGATTGCCCTGCTCGACGTGCCACATGCCGTAGTACTGCCAGGTGCGCACGTGGTTCGGGTCGGACTCGAGCGCCTTCTCGTACCAGACCTTGGAAGCCTGGTAGTGGCCGAGCTTGCGCTCCGCATAGCCGATGTAGTTGGCGACGTCGGGGTGCTCGTCGTCGCCGAGCGCGTGGAAGGCGGCGATCGCCTCCTCGTAGCGGCCGTCGAGCACCAGCGCGCGGGCGGCGCGATAGCCGTCGCGGAACTCCTGCTCGGATCTATGCTCGCCCTTCTTCTTCTTGGTGCTGGTCGAGTTGCCCTTGGGCGGGGACTGGTCGCCCTTGGGGCCCGACGGGAACCGCGACTCGGGCTCGCCGCCGCCGGCCGCGAGCAGCGGCGTGGCGGAGACGGCAAGGCCGAACAGGACCGCGGTCGTGAGCACGCCGAGGCGACGGGAATGTCGGTTGATCATGGGTTTCCTCCTGGAAAGCGCGCAGTGGTCGGCAGCGGTGCGGCACTGTGTAATTCACATGGCCATGATTGTGGCCGCTTGGCGGTCTACAGGATCACAACCCCGACAGCGCTCGCCAAATTCCCGTCCGGACCCTCGAATCCACGAAAAATCCGGCAGCCGGGGCGCTTTTTCAGTAGCTGACCGTGCCTTCGATCGCGCCCTTAAGGTCGCGGTATTCCTGGCACGACGTGTTGCCGCAGATCAGCTTGATCTTCTCCAAGAAATCCTGGGCCTTGAGCAGGTTTCCCTGCTCGACATGCCACATGCCGTAATACTGCCAGGTGCGCACGTGGTCCGGATCGGCGGCGAGCGCCTTCTCGTACCAGACCTTCGAGTCCTGGTAGTGGCCGAGCTTGCGCTCCGCGTAGCCGATATAGTTCGCGACGTCGGGATGCTCGTCCTGGCCGAGCGCGTGGAACGCGGCGATCGCGTCGTCGTAGCGGCCGTCGAGCACCAGCGCGCGGGCGGCGCGATAGCCGTCGCGGAATTCCTGCTCGGACCTCTGGTCGTTCTTCTTTTTCTTGGTCGTTGTCTTGGGTTTGCCCGGATCGGCCTTGGGCGTCGGCGGGGTTCTCGGCTCGGCGTCGCCGGCCGCCAGGACGGGAGCAACCGAGACGCCGGTGGCGAGCAACCCCGCGGCCATGACGACGCCGAGGCGACGGAGATATCGGTTGACCATGGGGTTCCCTCCAGAACGCGCGCGATGGTAGCAAACCCTGCCGCGGCGCGCATTCACGCGACCGTGATTGCGGCAGCCCGGCGCGGCCTATCAGCATAACCGCCAAAGCGGCCCACGAATTCCCGCCCGCGCCCCGTGAAATCGACGAAACGCGGCGGTCAGCACCCCGGCGGGGCCCGAATGTGAACGGCGGCCACGGCGCGCAGTTGCCGATCCTTCACCAAGGTGAAGGACCGCCGCGCGATGGCTTCATGGCCGGTTCACCGCGGGTGGTCGATAGTCGGCGCCACATCGGTCCATGCCGGCAGACGCCGGCACCGAAGCAAGAGGAAGGACTTGACCCATGTTGCGAGCGCTTTCGGCCGCCTTGATCGCGGCCTCGATGATCGTCGCGCCGGCCTTTGCCGCGGGCAATGCGGCCCCCAGCGGCAGCTCCGACCGCGGCGCCGCCGCTTCGACCACCAAGGTCGAAAAGACCCGGCACGTCGGCCGGCATCACCGGCATGCGAGGCACGTCCATCGCACGAAGCATGCTCACGTCGCGCACCATGTCCGCGCCAAGCACGTCAAGCACGCCAAGGGCGAAACCTATATGAGGGCCGCGCCGATGAAGCCCGGCTCCTCCTACTAGGCCGTACCGCCTGCGAACTGGAAGGCCGCCGCAACCGGCGGCCTTCGTCCTTCCGGGCGACGCGGCGCTAGCGCATGTTCCGGCGAAGTGGACCCGGTTCGCCGATAAAGAACATGCGCCACACAATGAATTTAGAGCGCATTCACGCTCTAACCTGTCGAGAAGCGGTTCAACATCAGCGGGATGCGCTCTAGAGCGACGGTTGCCACATGACGGGCACGAAATCGTAGCCCTTTGCGGTCTTGCCGATGTAGCCGGACGCCGGGAACGGGAAGTGATAGCCCTGGACCAGCATCCTGTCGGCGGCCGCGCGGTCGAGCAGCTTTTTTCGGTTGTCGACCGCCATCGCTCCGTCCATGTCGAAGGCCGCCTGCCATTCGGGATTGCGCACGAACAGCCACGGGTGGTTGGTGGTGTCGCTGAGCACCAGCATCGACTGGCTTGCCGAGGCGATCGCGAAGGCGCAATGCCCGGGCGTGTGGCCGTAGGCGGCGATCGTCGAGACGCCCGGCGTCACCTCCTTGCCGGGCTCGTAGCGCTTGACGTCCTTGGCGATGCTGCCGAACACCCGGCGGACATTGAGGAAGTTGCCCTTGAGGCCTTCCGCCGCCGTGCTCATCTTGCCGTCGTCCATCCAGTAGGCCCATTCGGGCGCCGGCACGTGGATTTCCGCATTGGGAAACACGATCGCGTCGTCCTTGGTCTTGATGCCGTTGATGTGATCGGGATGGAAGTGCGAGATCACGATGACGTCGATCGCCTTGGGGTCGATGCCGGCCGCCGCGAGATTGGCCCCCATGGTGCCGGCCGTTCCGATCAGCTGGCCACCGGTCCCGGTGTCGAGCAGGACGAGCTTCGACCCGGTATTGACGACGAGGGTGGTGAACGGGATCGGCAGCCTGTCGGCCGGCAGGAACGAGTCGGTCAGCGCCTTCTGCACCTCCGGGAAGGGCACGTTGCGCACGAATTTCTCGTCGATCGCCCGGTTCCACACCCCGTCATAGAGCGCGGTGAGCTCGAAATCGCCGACCTTGTAGCGATAGATGCCGGCGGACTGTTTTCCGGCGGGCGGCGCATTGGCGCCGGCCGATCGGGGCAGCGCAGTGCCGGCGGCGGCGAGCGCCGAGCCGGCAAGCAGCGAGCGGCGAGAAATTGCGGTCATGGAGACCTCCCTGTCTGCGAGAAGAACGTCCGGCAGCCGCCGGAATGTCGGGCTTTCACATCGTCATGAACAACCCCGGCGAGGGCAAATTCCCTCGCCCGAGCGCATGTTCCGGGTGCGCAGCCGCGGGTTCGCGATCACGCCGTCGCCGGCCGCGGCGCTCCTCCGGACGCATCGGCGTCGGTATCAAGCTCCTCGAGCCGCCGCTTGGCAGGCTCGATGCCCCAGGCGGCAACCGCGATGATCTGCAGGATCAAGAGGCCGATCATCAGGCTGAGCACGCCGCCGACGCCGTAGGCCTTGAACAGCGACACCACGATGAACGGCGACACGATGGTCGCCGCCCGGCCGATGGTGTTGCAGATGCCGTTGGCCCGCAGGCGTACCTCGGTCGGAAACAGCTCCGGCGTATAGACGCCGAACAGGATCGCCACCTGGATGTAGATCGAGACGATCAGCAGGAAGCCGACGGTGAGCAGCAGCCAGGGCGTGGAGACGAACGGGTAGATGGCGCCGAACAGGATCGTGAGCACGGAGGCCCCGATGATGCTCGGCCGTCGGCCCAGATAGTCTGCGCCGAACGCCCCGATGGCGCAGCCGATCGGCGAGCCCATCACGATCACCAGCGTATAGGCGAACGATCGCGTGATGCTCAGGCCCTGCTGGACGAAGAACGTGGGCAGCCACTGCACGAAGCCGAAGATCAGCGTATTGATCGAGATGAGCGCGACGGCACCGACCACCATGCGCGGCAGCAGCGTCGGGCCGACCAGCGACTTGAGGCTGAAGGCCGGAGCCGGCGCGGACGGCGCCGGCTGCGGCAGCGGCCCGGCGGTCGCCGCCTCGCGCTCGATCGCCTGCATCAGCGTCTCGGCCTCGGCGGTGCGTCCCTGGGCCTCGAGCCAGCGCGGCGATTCCGGCAGCGCCTTGCGCAGGTACCAGACGACGAGCGCCCCGACGCCGGCGACGACGAACATCGGTCGCCAGCCGAACTGCGGGATGACGAAGGTGCCGAGAAGCGCCGTCACCGGCAGGCCCGACACCACGATCATCGCCATGGTGGCGAGCCAGCGGCCGCGCAGCCGCGGCGGAACGAACTCGGTCAGCGTCGAATATCCGACCACGATCTCCGCCCCGAGCCCGAGCCCCATGACGAAGCGGATCCAGATCAGGGTCTCCATGTTGGGGGCGAACGCCGCCGCGATCGAGGCGAGGCCGAAGATCATCAGGTTGAACTGGTAGGTGAAGCGCCGCCCGAAATGGTCGCCGAGGAAGCCGGCGACGAACGCGCCAATGGTCATGCCGAGAAACGTGAAGGACACGAACTGGGCGTTCTGCGCCAGCGTGGAGAACTCCGATTTCAACGTCGCGCCGAGCACATTGGTCCCGACATAGAGGTCGTAGCCGTCGAAGAACATGCCGGCCCCGATCAGCCAGAACACCCGATAGTGGAACGACGAGATCGGCAGCCGGTCGAGCCACGCGCCGGCATTGACGGTCGTGGGCATCTGTTTCACTCCCCCCAGAGAACGCTTGTCTGCACCGGTCGTGATGCCGGGATGCCGAGCAAACTATCCCAAATCCCGGCGAGTTGCTACTGTAGGATGGATTGAGCCATCAGGGCGTTCACGCCCGTCTGCGACGGGCTATGGCGAAACCCATCAATCTGACATGCGATTCAGAATGATGGGTTTCGCTGCCGCTCAACCCATCCTACGTCACTCGGCCGCGACCTTTTGCGCCGCGCTGACGCCTCGCGTGCTCACCACGACCTTGATGGCGTCGTCGATGCGCTCGCGGGCGTATTTGAGCGCGGTCGGCAGGTCGTCCAGCGCGAAGGTGTGGGTATGGATCCGCGTCGCGTCGAAACGCTTCTGCGTCATGAAGGCGGCGGCACGGTGGGTCGCGCTCTTGCCCTCGCCGCGGATGCCGTAGAGATAGATGTTGTTGCGCACCAGATAGGCGACGTCGATCGGCACCTGCTCGTGCGGGAAGGCGGCGAGGCAGATTTTTCCGCCGCGGTTGAGCATGCGCGCCGCATCGTTGACGGCGTCGGGCGCGCCCGAGCATTCCACCACGTAGTCGACGCCGTGACCCGCGGTGATCCGCCGGACCGCCTCGACGGCGTTCTCCTCGCGCACGTTGACCACGTGGTCGGCGCCGAGCTCGCGGCCGATCGCCAGGCGATTGTCGCGGGTGCCGGTGAGGATGACCGGCTCGGCGCCGAGCGCCTTGGCCACCGCGACGCCGAGCAGCCCGATCGGCCCCGGGCCCATCACCACCACGCCTTCGCCGGCGACCAGGCCGCCGAGCTCGGTCAGCCCGTACATCGCGGTGCCGGCGGTGACCACCAGCGTCGCCTCGGCATCCGACATGTCGTCGGGAATGGCGACCAGCGTGTTGATGTTGTTGACCTGGTATTCGCAGAACCCGCCGTCGGTGGTGAAACCGTTGGCGCGGTGGCCCTTGTCGCGATCCCCGAAGTTGAGCCCGTAGTTGAGGCAGGCGGTGTACATGCCCTGCCGGCAGCGCTTGCACTGGCCGCATCCGGCATGGATCTCGACAGTGACACGCTGGCCGATGGCGTACTCGTCGACACCCGGGCCGAGGGCTACCACCGTTCCCATGTATTCGTGGCCCGGGGTGAAATCCTGGTTGAACGGCAGTCCGCCGCGGATCGACGCCGGAGGGCCGTGGGCGATGATCTCCAGATCGGTGGCGCAGATCGCCACCGCGTCGATGCGCACCAGCACCTCGGCCTTGCGCGGAACCGCAACGGGTTTCTCCTTGAGCAGGAGCTGACCCGGGTCGCCCAGCACCCAGGCCTTCATGGTGGCGGGAACCGGGAACTCTTCGCTCATCCTCACGCCGGGGCTGGCAGACATGACCTTCTCCATGGTCGGGTTCTCGCGCGACCGCGTTCACCCGCTTCTTACCGCATGGACGCCTGCAGCGTCGACAGGGACGAATGCCGCCGACGCCTGCGGCACGTCAGCTTGTCCCTTGGCAGGGCTGCGGCACTGATGCTATCGCGGTCTTAAGGCGGCTGTCGGGGGACAACGAATTGCGCTGGTCGGTGCTCATTCTGGCGGCCTGGCTCGGGGCCTGCACGACCTCCGTTGAGGAGGCCCGGCACAACCAGTGGGAAGCCGGCAACATCTATCCGGCCAACTACCGGGCAGAGATCCTCGCCTATCTGCGCACCTATCTCAACGATCCGGCCAACGTGCGCGATGCCGCGGTGTCCGAGCCGACCCTGCGGCCGGTGGCCACTGGCACGGGCAACCGCTACGTCGTCTGCCTGCGCTACGCGGCCAAGCGCGCGTCGGGCGGCTATGCGGGCAACCGCGACCATCTGGTGAGCTTCGTCTCCGGCAAGCTCGACCGGTTCGTCGAGATCCGGGGCGAGCAGGCGCGGGGCGACCAGTGCAACAGCGCCGCCTACGTGCCGTTTCCCGAGGCCGAGCGGTTGACCCGATAAAGGAGGTTTCTCGTGTTCGACCTGAGCGGCAAGGTGGCGGTGGTGACCGGGGGCAATGGCGGCATCGGGCTCGGCATGGCGCAGGGCCTGGCCGCGGCGGGCGCCGCCGTCGTGATCGCCGCGCGCAACATGGAAAAGTCGCAGGCCGCCGTGAAGGACATCGAGGGCAGGGGCGCCAAGGCGTTTGCCGTCGCGGTCGACGTCACCGACGAGGCCGCGGTCGCCGCGATGGTCGGGGCGACGGTCGGAAAATTCGGGCGGCTCGATATCCTGGTCAACAATGCCGGCATCAACGTCCGTCTGCCGGTGCACGAGTTGAGCACCGCCGACTGGCACAGCGTGATCGACACCAATCTCACCAGCGCGTTCCTGTGCGCGAAGGCGGTCTACCCCGAGATGAAGAAGGCGGGCGGCGGGAAAATCATCAATATCGGCTCGATGATGTCGATCTTCGGCGCCTCGTTCGCGCCCGCCTACGGGGCGAGCAAGGGCGGCATCGTGCAGCTGACCAAGTCGATCGCCTGCGCCTGGGCAGCCGACAACATCCAGGCCAATGCGGTGCTGCCCGGCTGGATCGACACCGACCTGACCCGCCGGGCGCGCGAGCTCGTTCCCGGATTGAACGACAACGTCCTGCGCCGCACTCCGGCGCGACGCTGGGGCACCATCGCCGACATGGCGGGCGTCGCGGTCTTTCTCGCCAGTCCGGCCTCGGACTTCGTCACCGGCACGGCGATTCCCGTCGACGGCGGTTTCGCCTCGCAGGGCTGAGCGCAAGCGGACCCCCGACCGGGCGGTTTTGCTCGCCTGCGGTTCTCTCTATCTTGAGCCGATCGACCGGACCACAACACCCGGCGGGGAGGACACCATGGCGGAGCAGCGGCTGAAGCATTTCGGCTGGGGGCGCGAAGGCGAGGGGCTGACCTCCGAGGAGGAGGCGTTCGCGGTCGCCCGGTTCCAGGAGCATTTTCGCGTCGAACGCTTCGACGAGGTGGCGCCGCCGCGGCTCGAGCAGATTGCGCTGAAGGCCCCACGGGTGACGCCGCCGTCGTCGCTGCAATCGTTCGCCTCGACCGCGCCCTACGACCGGGCGGCGCACACCTACGGAAAATCCTATCCGGACTATGTGCGCGGCCTCACCGGCGACTACGCCAATGCGCCGGACGTGGTCGCCTATCCGGGCAGCGATGCCGAGGTCTCGGCGGTGCTCGACTGGGCGGGCGGCGTCCAGGCCGCGGTAACACCGTTCGGCGGCGGCTCGACGGTGGTAGGCGGCGTCGAGGCCAAGGTCGACGGCACCCGCCACAAGGCGGCGGTGACCGTCGACCTTCGCCGCATGGGCCAGGTTCTCGAGGTCGACCGCGCCTCGCGGGCCGCCCGGATCCAGGGCGGCGCGTTCGGGCCGGCGCTGGAGGCCCAGCTCAAGCCGCACGGGCTGACGCTCCGTCATTTTCCGCAGAGTTTTGAATTCTCCACCCTCGGCGGCTGGATCGCGACCCGCTCGGGCGGACATTTCGCCACCCTCTACACCCATATCGACGATCTCGTGGAATCGCTGCGCATGGTCACCCCGCAGGGCACTCTGGAGAGCCGGCGCCTGCCCGGATCGGGTGCCGGGCCGAGCCCCGACCGCCTGATGATCGGCTCGGAAGGCATTCTGGGGATCATCACCGAGGCCTGGATGCGGCTGCAGGACCGGCCAAGATTCCGCGCCGGCGGGGCGGTGCGGTTTGCGGATTTCTTCACCGCCGCCCGGGCCTTGCGGGCGGTCGCTCAATCCGGGCTCTATCCGGCGAACTGCCGCATTCTCGATCCCGCCGAAGCCTACAATACCGGCGCCGGCGACGGCTCCTCGGCCATCATGGTGCTGGCCTTCGAGTCGGGCGATCATCCGGTCGAGCCGTGGATGGCCCGGGCGCTCGAATGCTGCGCCGACCACGGCGGCCGCCCCGAGAGTGCCGGGCGCCAGGACGCCCATCGCGAGGGCGCGGCAGGACGGTGGCGCAACGCCTTCATCCGCATGCCCTATGGACGCGAGCGCTTGATCGAGCGGGCGATCATCAACGATACCTTCGAGACCGCGATCACCTGGGACCGGTTCGAAAGTTTTCACGACCGCATCATGGCGGCGACCGAGGAGGCGATCCGCCAGGCGACCGGGCAGGCCGGCCAGGTCACCTGCCGCTGCACCCACGTCTATCCGGACGGGCCGGCGCCCTATTTCACCTTCCACGCGCTCGGCCGCCATGGGCAACTGATCGAGCAGTGGAACGCCATCAAGTCGGCGGCGCTCGACGTGGTGATCGCCGAGGGCGGCACCGTCACCCACCATCACGCGGTCGGCCGCGACCATCGGCCCTGGTACGACCGCCAGCGCCCAAAACTGTTCGCCGCCGCCTTGAAGGCCGCGAAGCAGACGCTTGATCCGCAAGGCCTGCTCAATCCCGGCGTGCTGATCGATTGATGAGTTGACGGACGCGAGGCTTCGCCCCGCTCCGGGCCATCCATGCCGGAGCAGGGGGCGGGTTCTGCCGCAGTCGCGACCGTCCGGGGGTACGGTGCGGCGATACCTTGCGAACGTTTGATCCAGCCGTTCGGCTGTATGATGTCTGACGATTTAGTTCTGACGTTGCTGAAATATCACAGGATTGGGCCGTTTCGTTTGGTAAGCAAGGTGTCGGGGATGATCGGGGATTCTCCGTAGGGGCGGCCCGTGCAACGTCACCATTATAGCTCATCAGGCGCAACAAGATGATCGCGGCGCTGCCGCGGGCTCTGAGGGTTGCCGCGGTAGCCGGCGTGGCAGCTGCCGCGCTGCTGCTGTGCGGGGCTGTGCCGGCATTCGCCCAGTCGTCCGATCTCATCGTCTCAAAAACTGGTCCCGCCAGCGCCGCTGCGGACACCGACGTGACCTTCACCATCACGGTTACCAATACCGGTTCCGATGATATTTCGACAACTGCCACTTTGACTGACATTCTGCCGGCGAATACGACGTTCGTGAGCTTGCCCACGCCCGCCAATTGGGCGTGCACGACGCCGGCAGTGGGCGGGACCGGACCCGTCACCTGCACCACGGGCACGCTGGCAAACGGCGCCAGCGGCGTGTTCTCGTTGACGGTGCACATCGCGGCGGCGGCCCCACCGGGCAGCTTCATCACCAACATCGCAACGATTTCCTACCCGTTCGATCCAACGCCCGAAAACGACAGCGGGACGGCCGTTACCCAGGTGACCGGCGGTACCTCCGCCGATATGGCGGTGGCCAAGACGGCACCTGCTTTCGTCGGGGTCGACCAGGACTTCACCTATACGATCGTGGTCACCAACAACGGGACGGACGCCGCCACGACGGCTGAGATGGCCGACACGCTGCCGGCCGGGCTGACCTTCGTGAGCCTGCCGTCGCCGGCCGGCTGGGCCTGCATCACGCCCGCCGTCGGAGGAACCGGGACGATCGACTGCATTAATCCCAGTTTGGCCGCCAATGCGTCCGCGACATTCAGCCTGACCGTACACGTGCCGAGCGGGACGGCCACCGGAACCGACTTCGTCAATACGACGACGGTCCAGAGCGCGACGTTCGATCCGAACACGGTCAACAACAGCGCGACGGTGCTTTCCACCGCGGTTGCCCCGTCGCCCGACCTCGCCATCACCAAGACCCATGTCGGAACGGCGCTGCAGGGCCAGACCGGGTTCACCTATACGATCACGGTGAGCAATGTCGGCACCGGGCCGACCAGCGGGCTCGTCACGGTGAGCGACACGGTGCCGGCTGGGCTCACCGCAACGGCGGTCAGCGGAAGCGGGTGGGCCTGCTCCCTCGGCGCGACGCCCACCTGCACGCGCTCCGATGTGCTCGCCAATGCGGCGGCCTATCCGCCGATCACGCTGACCGTGAACGTCGCCTCGAATGCCCCCGCAACCGTGATCAACACGGCGACCGTCTCGGGCGGCGGCGACGCCAATCCGGCCAACAACACCGCGACCGACCCGACGATCGTGACGACCGGCGCGGTGCCGGATCTCACGATTGCCAAGTCGCACAGCGGCAATGCCCGCCAGGGCCAGACCGGTTTTGCCTATACGATCACGGTCAGCAATGTCGGCGCCGCGCCGAGCGCCGGGACGGTGACGGTCACCGATCCGCTGCCGGCGGGGCTGACCGCGACGGCGGCCAGCGGTCCGGGCTGGACCTGCAGCGTCGGCGCCACCACGACCTGCACGCGCGCCGATGCGCTCGCCGCCGGCGCCGCCTATCCGCCGATCACGCTGGTGACCAACGTGTCGACGACCGCGCCGGCAACGATCACCAACACGGCGACGGTGTCCGGCGGCGGCGACGTCAACCCGGCCAACAACACGGCGAGCGACCAGACGATCGTCAGGGTGCGGCCCGATCCCACCAAGGATCCCGACGTGGTCGGCCTGATCAACGCCCAGATGGCGACCGCCCAGCGCTTCGCCACCACGCAGATCTCCAACTTCAACGACCGGCTGGAGGCGCTGCACGACGACAATACCCGCGATCAGATGATTCAGGTGGGCGGTCCCGGGGACGAGCCGTGCGATCCGACGCGCCTGCCCGGCGATCCCCTCAGCAGGTGCTGTCTGACGCCGCCCTGTCCACCGTCCGCGGCCCGGCCTTTTGCCGATGCGTCGAGCGACGGGCTCGCCTACGCGCGCGGCGACCGCGCTCAGCAGCCGCTGTTCAAGGCGCCGCCGAAGCCGGTTGCGCAACCGCGCGACTGGGCGGTGTGGAGCACCGGCTATGTCGGCCTCGGCAGCACCGGCGCCACCGGCCAGCGCTCGTCGGTCGACTTCACCACGTCGGGGGTCAGCGCCGGGATCGACTACCGGTTCAGTCGGTATTTCATTGGCGGTCTCGGCGTCGGCTACGGCCGCGATTCGACCGGGATCGGCACCAATGGCACCCACAGCAATGGCGAAGCCTATAACGCCGCGCTCTACGGATCGCTGCGGCCGTTCCGCGGCTTCTTCATCGACGGCGTCGCCGGATACGGCACGCTGAAATTCGGCTCGCAGCGCTTCGTCGTCGACGAGGCGGATTTCGTGCTCGGCAGCCGCACCGGCCGGGAGGTCTTCGCCTCGCTCTCCACCGGCTACGAATTTCGCCACGACAAGCTGCTCATCTCCCCCTACGCCCGTATCAACGGCGCGTGGATCACGCTCGACCAGTTTTCCGAGACCGGCGGCCTGGGCGGCGCGCTCACCTACTCGGCGCAGTCCGCCAACCTTCTCACCTCGGTGCTCGGGCTGCGCGGCAAATACACCTGGGTCACCACGTGGGGCGCGATCGCGCCGCGGTTCCGGGTCGAGTACAATCACGATTTCAACGGCACCAGCGACATCACGCTGAACTATGCGGATACGCCGTTCGGCCAGACCTTTGCGCTGACCACGACTCCCGCCCAGCGCGACCGCATCACCCTCGGCCTGGGGACCGATTTCCTGTTCGGCGACACGCTCCGCCTCGCCGCCGATTATCGTCACGAGACCGATTTCATCGGCACCCAGTGGCATCTCTTCAAGCTGCGGCTCGACGCCCGCTTTTGACGCGTCCTTTCGGCGCCGGCGGCATTGATTGTCAACTGACCCTCAACTCCGTGATCTGGCTCGCATTGCGTAGAATATGTTCGATGGCGTGGCCAACGTCCTCGGTCGCGCCGCCAATTTCCGCCACGATCAATTCGAACAGCGACACATCACCCCTACTCCCGGTGGCGCGGCCGCTCTGCCTTCGATGCGATTGCAGGCACGTTTCAACGCGACCGGGGCGGCCGCAATGTGCCAGGAGCGGTCGTACGGCCACAAACAACCACGGCGCCGCCGATGCCGTCCAATGCCGGTCATTTCACGGCGTATCGCGCATGCTCGCGTTGCGACGAGCTTGACCGTGCCGTCTCGAAGTCATCGCGCGCTGTGGCGGCCAAGCTCAGCGTCGCTCAGCTTCCAGTCCTGCGACAGTTCCAACACTGCCAGCAGAACGACGGCGGCACCAAGGACGAAGTGCCAAATTCGGAGCGTGCCGGCGCCGGCGTAGCCGAAAATGAATGGCGACGCGATCAGCCACAACCCACACGCGGTTTCGAGGCCCTCCTCCCAGCGACGCAAGTCCAGGAACTCGGACGCGCCGAGTGCCAGCACGAGGATGCCGACTATTACGGCGTTGATTGCCACGATTTGGGTACCCACGTCGCCGACTATCCACGAGCTCAGCACGATCAGGGCACCCAGGCCCATGCTGACACAATCTTCCCACATGTAATGGACGTTGAAGAGACGAATGCCTGCCATGATATCCTCCAGATCGGGATCGCGTGCGTCGAAGTGGGCGGAATTCACGCACCCCATCGTGCAGCGGCCACCCTTTTCGAAGATTACGACCGGCGGTCAAGCCAGCCTTGATCCGTGATGCGGCCCATGGGCCGCCCCCGGCATGCTATTCGTGTGCAGCCGCTACGCTGGAGCCCGAACAGGTGCAGCAGCGGTCAACGCGGCAATCATATCCGGCGGTGTCATCCAAAGCCTCGGTAGTTGCACAACATGGCGACGCCGTTCGCGATGCGTCGACCCCCTGTCTCTTTTCTGAAGGATGGATTCGAGGTCTGCGAGTGGAGAGCTCTCCCGTCAAGGTGATGTGGTCGGCGCGCGCCGACGGCTGAACCGTCCATGCCCGGCATGAGCCATTACCGTACAGAACGCGGGACCAGACATGTGGACCAGCGTCGCGTGGTCGCCTCCTTCGAAATAGATGTCGGGCTGCTCGGCGATGCTGTCATCGATAACGGTCTCGATTCCATAGGCTTCGCCGATCGGCGGCACGGCACCGGCCGTGCAGTCCGGCAGCAGCCACGCGATCTCCTCCTCAGTAGCGAAGGCGAGATCCTGATTGAGACGATCTCGCAGCGCCGTCCATTGCAGGTTATGAGATGCCGGCACCACGACAAGAAGATAGCCGGCATTTTTCTTCAGGATGACGGCCTTTGCCAGATTATCGGCCGAGACACGCGCGATTCCCGCGGTATGCAGCGACGACGTTGTCGGTGCATGCGGCAGCACGTCGTACGCGATGCCGTGCGCGTTGAGGTATTGCCGAACGGTATGAGCGGTTGCCATGACGTCCCCCTCTCGGGAATGTCGACGTCAATTATCTGACGCGAGTGCGGATCGTCGCTGGCCCCTCAGCTTGTTCGACGAACAGGCGGGATACCATTTCGATCGTGGCAAAGCTCGAAACACACAGGCATCGCAACGACCCCGCCCAGCGCGACATGCATGGCCGTCAGATTGCTATGAATTTTTTGTTCAAATACTACCAAGGTCTTATGTGC
This sequence comes from uncultured Alphaproteobacteria bacterium, assembly GCA_963755055.1. Taxonomy (GTDB): domain Bacteria; phylum Pseudomonadota; class Alphaproteobacteria; order Rhizobiales; family Xanthobacteraceae; genus AP-16. The sequence goes on from CAVWIS010000035.1 coordinate 167,836, forward strand.
GCATTGATTCAGATCAATGCGCGACCACAGCTCGATAGCTCGACCTGAGCCGTTGCCGAAATCGTCAGCGACATCAAACCTTGCAACGACAAAAAAGTGGTGCCGTAGCGGGAGTGGCTCGAAATTGAAGATGGCGCAAAAAAGGGGGTACTGACCTGCCGAACCCTCTTCAAAAACGCATCGGCAGCCTTCCTACGGGCTCGCTTTCTCGCCGCGATGCGTATTTTGAACGCCGATCAACGATCGGATAGTGCTCACGTCGATGGAGATCGCCCAAAAAGTGCTTGCGAACCATAAGACCCAGGGAGATCATAACGCCGCTACCGGCCGCCAATTCACGCTCTGATCGCCGCTAGCCGTTCTCATCCAGATTGTCGCGCGACAATCACCGCCACGGAATCAGTAGTGGCCGAGTAGTGCATGTTTTAAGTCATAGTATGTTCCGAAGGCCCAACCTATGACATTGGTGCCACCGACGACGCCATCGAGGTCAGCGCTGGAGAGTTCGCCCGTGACCTTGGGATTCTTGCTGCCCCACTGCTCCAGTTCGGCCACGGAGAAATTGTAGCCCTTGCCGCCAGCGTACTTGACCAATTCATCGGGGTTGCCGGTCGATTCAATTCCCTGACGAAGTTCGGCCGAGCCATCGATTGCGCTCTGCAAGCGTTCGATCTCACTGATCATGTTTATCTCCTGTTGCGTTCCGATTTGACTCCGAATGACGCCAGCCGAGTTTCGCGCGTCATGGGAAGATATAGAAGCAAATACCTTATCGCCGCGCTATTCCTGGGGAGATACCATCCGACGCATAGCAAACTCTCATCCGGTATCTCATCACTTCAGAAAATACGGAGAGCTGACGCCGGCCAGATCGCTCCGCGTAGCAAACGACAATGGATCGCACAACAGGCTGCGTGTCAATCGGCATCGTCTGGGGACTCGGGCTCGCTGTCGAGCACCCTCGGTTCAGGAAGGCGAGTGTACGGACCGAGTTCCTGCTCCTCACCCTGAGGAGCCCCGCGATTTGGGCGCGGGGCGTTCCGAAGGGCCACCCGCAGTCCACGCTTGACAGTGTACAAGATTCAGTGTACACACACGGTGTGTGTCAACCATCCAGGGAGAGAAGCTATGACGTTCGTGAAGGGTCAGAGCGGAAATCCGGCGGGCCGGCCGCCGGGGGCGCGCAACCGGGGAACGCTGATCGCCGAAGGGCTGTTCGCCGAGGAAGGCGAGGCGCTGGCGCGCAAGGCGATCGAGCGGGCGCTCGACGGCGATCTGGGCGCGCTGCGGCTCTGCCTCGACCGCCTCATGCCGCGCGGCAGAAGCCGGCCGGTGCGGTTCCCGCTGCCGCGCATCGCGGGCGCGGCGGACGTTCCGGCGGCAGTCGCCGCGATCCTCGAGGGAGTGTCGGCAGGCGAGCTCGCGCCGTCGGAAGGGATGGACCTGATCCGCGTGGTGGAGAGCGCGGTGCGCTGCCTCGGGGCTGCCGCAAGGCTCGAGGCCCGGCTCGCCGAGCGGGAGCAGAATACAAGGCAGGAACAAGCCGCCGCGGGCGAGGCGGCGCAGGCGGCGCAAGATACAAGCGCCGAGCAAGCGCCCGCCCTGGCCGCCGAAAATACAAGGCCGAAACAAGCCGGGCAGCCGGCACGCCCGGACGCGGACGCACCGCGGGTGGTTCAGTGGCCGGTCGCGGCGGCGGAAAATATGAGCAGGAAACAGGCGGGCCCGGTGGCAGGCGGGGCGCCGATCAGGGAGACCTGGGGCGACGCGGCCGCCGCCGGGTAAGGATCCGCTATCGCGTCACGGCTTGATGTCGTTGATGCCCGCCTGCTCGGCCAGCGAGCCGGCCTGGGCCTGATCGGGCTCGTCCGCCGGCTCCTGCTGCTCCGGCGTCGCCGATTCGCTGCTCTCCGGCTCCTCGACCTCGCCGTTCGGGCTCGCCTGATCGACCGCGGCCGGCAGATGCTCGGCGAGGACTTTTAGCGCTCCATCGACCGGCAATCCGAGCTGCTGGGCGATCTGCCTGAGCTGATCGTTGCCGAGCGCGCCGCGCAACTGGTCGGGGGAGACCGGCAGGTTGGTGCCGTTGCCGAGCCAGGACTGCACTTGGTTGCCCAGTCCGGATTCCTGGAGCTTGTTGACGATGCCCCCGAGACCTCCGAGATCGGTCTTGGCGAGAATTCCGGAGAGGACGGCCGGCAGCGCCGCCGACCCGGCCTGGCCGAGAGCGCCCTTCAAGGCGCCACCGAGGAGATTGTCGAGCAAGCCCATCCTGTCCTCCCTGTGAGAATTGTGACGCGGACGCGCCAAGTCGACGACGGGTACGCAACCATCCGCGGGCTCACCATAACGTAAATCGCATCGCGGCGGAACATCGCGGCGCGGGCAGCCGCTGGGCCCCGCAAAGCCTAAGCGCTGCTACTTTCGCTCCAGCATCAGCCGTCCTTGCCGGGCGATCAGCGATCGCGCCTTGTCGGCCAGCCGGCCGAGGAACCAGGGCAGCTCGACGGTCAGCGTGATGCGGTCGTCCGCCACGTCGATCGTGCCCGGATCGCCGTGCCCAGGAGGTCGGCTCGGAACGCGAGGCGGTCGCCGACCCATGTCTGTTCGGCGATCGCGAGATATCCGCCGAATGCCGGCCCGACGCGCTGCAGGCCGGACCGCAGACGGCGGTCCGCCTCGGCCTTGCCGAGATCGTGGGGGACGACGACGACCAGAGGCTTCGACATCAGAGGTCTCGCGGAGCTTCTGCTTCAGCCGGAGGATTTCCCGAGCCGCGGGGAGCGCTTGCGCGCAGGCTCCGGCCGCGTTCCGCGCCGGCGCGCGCGCGATCGGTTGCCGGATCTCGGGTTGCCCGGGGCAACGGCGGCTTGCCGGACGGGCGTTGCTGCGGGCACGAGAATGGTCATCACCTCGTCGCCGACATCGTCGGTGACGACGATATCGCCGCTCGCCTCGTCGCGGTCCATGCCCCGATACGCCTTCATCAGCTCGCGGGCGAACTTCATGGCTTCCGCCCGCACCGCGGCCACGTCGGGCAGCTCGATTCCGGTGCCGTCCTCCGACGGCACGCGCGACTTCAGATGAAAATAGTATCGCGGCATGACGGTATCTCCCGGGCGTCAACGCGCCGATTCGCTTTTTGTTCGAGCACCGGCCGAGCCGGAGCATGTTTCGCCGAAGCGGATACCGGCTCGCCGACGAGAGCATGCGCCGCTCGACCAGAACCTATGTCATTCGACAATCGAGGAGCGGTCCCGCGACACGATTCCCCGCTCCGGCAAGATCCGGAACTTCCCTGCTGATCGTTCGTTAGCCGATCATCAACAAATGGGAGATCGCCATGGAGCAGCAGAGCGCCAAACGGTTCGACACCAGGGAGACCGCTACCTTGATCGGGTCGGACAAGGTGGAGGGAACGGCGGTGTACCGGTCGAACGGAGACAAGGTGGGCTCGATCGAGCGGGTGATGATCGACAAGAAGAGCGGCAAGGTCGCCTATGCGGTGCTGAGCTTCGGCGGATTTCTCGGCATCGGCGAGGACCACTACCCGCTGCCGTGGCCGATGCTGACCTTCAACGAGCGCCTCGGCGGATACGAGGTGAACGTCACCGAGCAGCAGCTCAAGGGCGCGCCGAGATATGGGAGGAGCGAATCCTGGGACTGGAACGATGCCGCCCGCGGCCGCGGCGTGTACGACTACTACCGGATCCCGCCCTATATGTGACGGGCATTCGGACCAGCGATGCAGGGCCCCGCTTCGGCGCAGGGCAATCGCATATGGAGTTTTGAGGCACAGCCGTGCCGCGAGTCCACCCTCCCGCCCGTTGGTGGGGAGGGTCGACCAACTGAGCGAAGCGAAGGCGGTCGGGGTGGGGCCTATTATTTGCTCCGAATTTGCGGCTCGACCCCCCACCCCATCCCTCCCCGCCGCAAGAGCGGGGGGAGGGAGGAGTTCGCGGGACGCGAGGCGCCAAACAAGACCGGTGGCGTCCTCCACGCGATCTTCGTCATATGCGATGGCCTGCACCCGGGCACGGATCGGTCGTAATGTCGCCCAGCCGCACAGGATGCCGTGACCGCTGCGCTCCAGCCGCCGCGCCCCGGTGCTGCCGGCCGGTCGGCCTTTCGCATGGTCCCGAACGAGTGCCGCCTTTTTCGGAGCGGATTTTGTCTCAGATCAACGCCGGCGAAAGCATTGTCGGCTAGGTTCGAGCCAATGGGGCTTGACGGAACCCGGCACCGAATTGGTCTGCGATGAGCAACAAATACAATAAAGTAAACAATACGTTAAGAGACTCTGCGAATGCGCACAAATGCGCATCAGCAGTGCTGCGGATTGTTCAGACATCACCGCGACCCCAGCTTCTCATATGCAGACACGACCCCAATGGGCCAGCGTGCCCGTACCAAGAGGAGGTCCAAGTGCTGTACACCATGCCAGCCGCATACATCTGCGCCATCGAGCTCAGCAAGCAGCGCCAGGCCGAGGCGGCGGTGCAGCCGCAGATCGAGGCCGTGGACGAGGCAATGCTCGCCCGGTTTCTCCTCGATCGTGCGACCACCGAGGCACGAACGGGGCGCGAAGACGGACGGTGAGCACGGCCGTGCTCGCGCCGTGCCGTCACCGGGGCATGATCCCGAAGAGGTCGAGGCCTTTCGGGATGACGCCTGAGCCGATATTCGTCCTGCCCGGCAGCACGCGTTCGCAGCGTAGCGTGACGCTTGCGCGTCAGCCGATCCTTGTCAGGATCTCATCCAGTATCCCGGTCATCTGATCGATCTCGTCGCGCGTGACCGTCAGCGCCGGCATGAGGCGCAGCGAGTCCGGGCGCGGCGCGTTGATCAGGAGCCCCTCCTCGAAGGCCGCCGCCGCCACCTCGGGGCCGATCTCGCGGCCGAGATCGAGCGCCAGCAGCAGGCCGCGGCCGCGCACCTCGCCGCATCCGTGCCGGCGCGACAACCCCTCCAGCGCGGCCTTCAGATAAGATCCGGTCTGCGTGACGCCGGCGAGGAATCCGGGCCTGGCGATCTCCTCCATGACGGCGCAGCCGACCGCGGTGGCGAATGCGTTGCCGTTGAAGGTGCCGCCCTGGTCGCCGTGCGCGAAGCAGCAGACGTCGCGGTGCGCCACCATGGCGGCGAGCGGAATGCCGCCGCCGAGCCCTTTTCCGAGCGTCATGATGTCGGGGGCGATGCCGGCATGCTCGAAGCCGAAGAATTTTCCGGTGCGGCCGATCCCGGTCTGGATCTCGTCGAGGATGAGCAGGATGCCGGTGCGCAGCGTGAGCGCGCGCAGGCCGCGGAGAAAATCGTCGGTCGCGGAAAACACGCCCGCCTCGCCCTGGATCGGCTCCAGCATGACGGCGACGGTCTTCGCCGAGATGGCGCGCTCCACCGCGCCGAGATCGTTGAGCGGCACTTTTGGAAAGCCCGGCACCTTCGGCTCGAACAGCCGCTCCCACTGCGGCTTGCCGGACGCCGCCATGGTGGCCAGCGTCCGGCCGTGGAAGCCGTGATCAAAAGTGATGATCTCGTAGGCGCCGTTGCGGTGGATCTCGCCCCATTTGCGCGCGAGCTTGATCGCCCCCTCGTTGGCTTCGGCGCCGCTGTTGGTGAAGAACGTCTTGTCGAGGCCGCTGTGGCGCGCGATCAGGCCGGCGAGGCGGATCATCGGCTCGTTGTAGAACGACGGGCTGCAATTGATCAGCCGGCTCGCCTGGCTGGCGATGGCGTCGATGACCGGCTGCGGACAGTGCCCGAGGCAGTTCACCGCCCAGCCCTGGATGAAGTCGAGATAATCCTTGCCGGTCTGGTCGCGCAGCCAGGAGCCGCGGCCCTCGACGAACACCACGGGCGGGCGGCTCGTGATCTCCATGAGCGGCTCGAACGGATCGTGGGTCGAAAACGTCTTGGCGGCATGCTGCGGGGTCATCTCGTCCTCCTGGGTTTGAGCCGGATGACGGGACCCCTGAAACACGAAGGCCCCCGTCGTGTCCGGCGGGGGCCTTTCGTAGAGCTTGCAGATCAGATCAACGCATCCGCATGTCCCACGGCCCCGCCGAGAGGCGGCGCGCACGAACGCGGAAGCTGCGGGAAAGCGCTGAGGTCGACATGGCGGGACGAATGACCGTTCGCCGCGAAACTGTCAACCGGAAAATGCGCGTCGCCCCGATTAGAGCATTTCCCGGAAAAGTGGATGCCGGTTTTCCGAAAGGAAATGCGACAAGTATTGAATTTAGAGCGCTTTCCGGCCACGGCCCATCCAACTTGATGGCCAACTTGATCGGGAAGCGCTCTAGGGCTTGGTCTTCGTCTTCCGCCACACCGCGGAGAAGATGTCCGAATAGTCGTCGGTCCAGGGGCGCACCGAAGCGTCGGCGCCGCGTCTCAGCCATCCGTCGTGACCCATCAGGGCGGCGAGGTCGGACTCGCGCCGGGCAACGACGGCGACCTCGGCGATCGAGTACATGCTGCTGACAAAACGCTCGGGATCCTTCGCGCGGTCGGTCTTCACGAAGGTGACGAGGTCGAGCGTGCCCGCCACCTCGGCGATGACCGAGGCGAGCTCGAGATAGCGGTTGGAGATGTGGAACACCATGAGCCCGTGCTCGGCGAGTTTTCCGAGATAGAGCGCCATGGCCTCCCGGGTCAGCAGATGCACCGGGACGACGTCGGAGGAGAAGGCGTCGAGGATGATGAGGTCGAAGCCGGCCGGCGCTTCGGCGAGCGTCAATCGCGCGTCGCCGAGCACGATGTCGTTCTGCGGCGCGCAGGACGACAGGAAACGGAACTTCGTCGGGTTCCTGGCGATGCGGGCGACTTCCGGATCGATCTCGTAGAAACGGAACTGCTCGCCAGCCTTGGCGTGGCAGGCGAGGCTGCCGACGCCCAGCCCGACCACGGCGACGCGTGCAAGGGAGCCGCGGGCGGCGCGGGCGGCCTCGATGGCCTGGGAGATCGGACCGCCGAAATAGTAGTAGGTCAGTGGCTCCGGGCGGACGGCCGCGGGGCGTCCGGGCTCCGCGAGCCGCTCGGCGCCGTGCACCGTGGTGCCGTGCAGCAGCATGCGATGAGCGCCGTCGCCGCTCTCGACGACCTTGTGGACCCCGAAGAAGCTGCGCGCCGTCTCGGTCTTGTTCTGGCCCGGCTGGTAGACCGCGGTGAAGACGAGCGCGATGGCGGTCAGCCCGATCATGCGGACCGGCCGCGCGGCGTTGAGCATGATGGCGGCGACCAGCCCGACCAGCCCGACCTGGCACCAGGCTTTCGCCGCCGCCGGCACGGCGAGCCCGAAGAGGAGATGCGGCAGCACCACGAGGATCGTGGCGGCGACGAATACGCTGCCTTCCGTCACCCAGATGCGTTGCGGAACCTCCCGTGCGGCCGGCCGGCACATGAGCGCCAGCACGATGAGGATCGGATACTCCCAGACATCGGGGAAGATCGCCGGCGCGAGGAGACCGGAAAACGCCCCGCCGAGCACGCCGCCGACCGAGATCCACATGTAGAACTCGGTCAATCGTCCTGCCGCCGGCCGGGCAAGGAAAATCTGGCGGTGGCAGATCATCGCCGCGGTGAACAGCATGCCGAGGTCGAGCAGGATCCCGAGCGCCCAGGAGGTGCGGTCGACCGCGACCGGGCCGATCGCCAGCGGCGCCACCACGAACGGCTGGAGCAGCAGCATCCAGCGAAACGTTCCGGCACCGCCGGCCCGGAAGGTGAGCACGAAGGTCGCCAGAAACAGCGCCAGCGGCACCACCCACAGGAACGGCGCCGAGGCGATGTCGGTGGCGAGATGCGAGGTCACCGCCACCAGCAGAGCCGACGGAACGAAGGCGAGCGCCGTCCAGCCCAGGCGGTCGGGCCAGGCGGTCGGATCGTCTTCCGCCGCCGCATCCGCCCGCGCGGGCGCGGCCGGGCGCGTTGCGCCGATCAGCAGCAGGCCGGCTGCCACGATCATGACGAGCAGCAGCGCGAAGCCTGCCGACCACAGGCCGGACTGGCCGTGCAGCGTCAGCGTCGGCTCGATCGCCAACGGATAGGAGAGGAGGGCTGCGAACGATCCGAGGTTCGACGCGCCGTAGAGGAAGTAGGGGTCGGCCGCCTGCTTGTGTCCGGTGCGGGCGAACCATGCCTGCAGCATCGGCGCATTGGCGGCGACGGCGAAGAACGGCAGCCCGATCGAGACCGCCAGCAGCGCCAGCAGCCACAGCGCCGCGCCGTCGCCCGGCGGCTTGCCGAAGTCTTGCGCAACGCCGATCGGCAGGCTCGCGAAGGCCAGCACCAGCAGCGCGACATGTGCCACCACGGCCTGGCGCGGGCTGAGCCAGCGGGCGAGCGCATGCGCATAGGCGTAGCCCAAGAGCAGGACCGCCTGGAAAAAAACCATGGCGACCGACCACACCGACGGCGAGCCGCCGAGCAGCGGCAGCACCATCTTGGTGAACATCGGCTGCACCGCGAACAGCAGCGTGGCGGAGAGGAAAAGCGCCGCCGCGAACACCGGCAGCACCAGCCGCATGCGCGCCGGCACTTCTCGGGCAAAGCGCGCCGGGCGGACCAGGGGACCGAGGGTGGACATGCGGAAAGCGCCCGGTTGTTTCGGGAATTCTGCCGGGCGAGGCTGAAGATCGGATTAATCGAGAGGTCCGGCGGCCGGCAGCTTGGGTGCGAAGCGATCCCCCTCGCGGGGGCCCTCCGGATATCGTCGCAAGAAACGGATCGCCGTTGCGGGACGGCGACCTTACGCTGGACCCGAAGACCCGAGGAGCCTCGCCTGACCAGCCAACCCCCCGCGCCCGTGATCAACCGCGCCATGACCGGAACCGAATGGGCCATGCTCATCGCCCTGTCGGTCCTCTGGGGCGGCTCGTTCTTCTTCACCGGCGTCGCCCTGCAGGCGCTGCCGCCGCTCACCCTGGTGGCGCTGCGCGTCGGATTGGCGGCCATCATCCTCAATGCCGTGGCTCGCGCGCTCGGGCTGCGCCTGCCGCGCGAGGGCGCGATCTGGGCCGCCTTCCTGGTCATGGCGCTTCTCAACAACATCGTGCCGTTCTGCCTCATCGTGTGGGGCCAGACCCGTATCGCCTCCGGCCTCGCCGCCATCCTCAACGCCACGACGCCGCTGTGGACCGTCCTCGTCGCCCATGTCGTCACCTCCGACGAGAAGCTGACGGGCAACCGCCTCGCAGGCGTGCTCGCCGGTCTTGGCGGCGTCCTGGTGATGATCGGGCCCGATGCCATCGATGGCCTCGGCGCCGACGTGGTGGCCGAGCTTGCGGTGGTGGCCGCCGCGCTTTCCTATGCGGTGTCGACCGTGTTCGGCCGAAAATTCCGGCGCCTGGGCGTTGCCCCGATGGTGACCGCCGCAGGGCAGCTCGCGGTCTCGACCCTGATGATCGTCCCCATCGCGCTCCTGGTCGACCGGCCGTGGACGCTCGGCATGCCGGGCCTCGCGGTCTGGGGCGCGGTTCTTGGCATTGCGGCTCTCTCCACGGCGCTCGCCTACGTGATCTATTTCCGCATTCTCTCCGGTGCCGGCGCCACCAACCTGGCGCTGGTGACCTTTCTCATCCCGGTCTCCGCGATTCTTCTGGGCGCGCTCGTGCTGGGGGAACGCCTCGGGGCGAAGCACCTGATCGGGATGGCGCTGATCGGGGCTGGCCTCGCGGCGATCGACGGGCGGCTTCTCGCACGCGGGGATCGTCCGTCGGGCGCGGCGAGGTGATTCAGTCCGCGCGATGGTTCCTGGATGGAAGTCGCGGGTGGACGACATGGGCTCGACGTCTGATGCCCGACAAGGCGCGTGCGGTCAGACGCCGCCAGCGCCTCCGCCAGGAGGCAGCCTCGAGCTCGTCGACCCGGGAGCGCAACGTTTCGCGAACCTGCGCAAGCTCCGAACAGGCTTTCTCCAGCTCACGCACGCGAGCGCTCAACGATTCGATCCGCCGGTCCCTTTCGGAGCATTCGCCATCGAGCCTGTTGATCAGTGCCAGTCGTTCCTCGAGATCGCGGTGCAGCGACTGGATGAGGGCAAGCCGGCGATCGAGCTCGGCCTGCAGGTCGGGGTCGACACCGCGTTCCGCCACGACGCCGGCGCGGAGGTCCGTTCGCTCGGATAACTGGTGGCGCGGCTGCCAATCGAGATCCTGCTCATACCCGGTTGCCAGGAGATGCTCCCCGTATCGCTGCTTGAACACGGTCGTGATGCGTTCGCCGAAATAATTTTGCCAATCCCCGCTGATGCCCTTCCGATTGTGCGAGTGAACGTTCTCCTCGCCCTGGTACCGTCCGGTCAGCGTCTCGAATCGACACGCCCGAACGACGCTGCGAAGCCGGTCGGCCTCGACCGGCAATCGCAGCCGATGCAGGAACAGGTCTTCCAGCACTGCTTCATCCCGCTGAAGCAGATCCTCGTAGCGAATTATCGGCTCTGTGCACTGCAGCCAAGACAGTTGGATAGCCGCGGCGCGATGGAAATCGGCGTGGTCCATGAGCCAGGCGAGGCCATCCTGGATGCCGCGCCCGGTCAGCTCCGATCGTGCGAGGGTGACAACCGGATCGTCTTCGACGTGACTGAACCGCAGACTGAAATAGAGCGAGACGAGCGTGTCGCGAAGATCACGGATGACGATGAAATATCGCGAGCCGGGTGGCAGGACGACGCCGTCGAATTCCTCCCTGGTGACGTACACGGTCGGGTAGACCATGGAGGGCTGGATCGGCGCCTTGAGGAACTGCTCGTTGCCGATGGCTGGTGGGACCACCCGGTCCGGTGCCACGGCGTTCAGGATACGATGGATCCATTGCGAACCGGATTTTCCGTGCGTGACATGGATCAGCGTAGGCCATGGGCACGTATTCGATGGGGCGGTCATTGGTACCGTGGTAGTATTCAAGCCCCCGCGGCACTCTACCGATAGCGAAGGGGGTGTCCAGGGCTCACGAGTTGCGGACGAGGATATTGGAGGACAGGTATGCGAAAAGCGCAGCGTTGCCTTGGCCATCGGTCTTCGTCAGCGCCAACGCGCTGATCGCCGCGGTGAGCTACCTGGTGATCGTCGGCGAGATCAGGCGCATGGTTTTGGTGAAGTGAGAGGAGCCCGATGTATATCGGCGAGCAGCTGATCGACCCGACCGACGCGCGGCTGCGGCTCTCGGCCCAGCTCGGCAGTCGGGGCATCGTCATCGATTCGCGGCCGAACCGCGACGTCTTGAACGACGACGGCTCGTGGGACGCCGCAAGAGTCGCGGCGCTGCGCCGGCGGATCGAAAATTTTGGCATGCGTCTCGACGGCATGGCGCTCGACGTCGGATCGATCCTGCTCGACAGCCTGCGGGAGCCGGCGCGCGCCGCCGTCACCGCCGCGCGGTTGCGCCAGCACGTGCAGGCGGCAGCCGACGGCGGCGTCCCGATGCTGAAATTCACCGTCGCCATGGTGGGCATCACCCGCACCGGCGAGGTCGAGGGGCGCGGCGGCATGAAATGCAGCACCTTTCGCGCCGCCGACTATCACCCTTCGAGCGACGCGCGCTTCTCCTACTGGGGCGTGGTGGTTCCCGGGGAGGGCAAGGCGCCGGCCGGCGCGCCGGAGACCGGCGGCCAGGTGCTGGCGAGCGAGGCCGGCGGCGTCAGCGAGGCCGACGGCTGGCGCGCCATCGAATATCTGGTGGAGGCCCTGCTGCCGACGGCCGAGAAGGCGGGCGTCAGGCTCGCCTGCCATCCGCATGACCCGGCCTATCCGCCGGGCGGGCTCAACGGCGTCCACCATGTGCTGGGCTCCCTCGACGGCATGCGCCGCTACGTGGCGCTCGCCCCGCAAAGCCGATTCCACGGCTTCAACTTCTGCCAGGGAACGATCGCCGAGATGTCGCCCGATCCGACCGCGACCGTGCTCGACGCGATCCGCACGTTCGGGCCGCAGAAGCGCATCTTCATGGTGCACTTCCGCAATATCATGGGCGGCTACCTGGATTTCCGCGAGGCCATGCCGGACGAGGGCTCGGTCGACATGCCGGCCTGCATCCGCGCCTACCGCGAGGTCGGCTACGACGGGATTCTCTGCCCCGATCACGTGCCGCTCTCCGACGTCGATCCCGGCCGCGAGCGCTTCTTCTCGTTCTGTCTCGGCTACACCCAGGCTTTGCTGCAGGTCGCGTGACGCTTACCGCACCAGGCAGGGGCGCTTGTTGTCGAAGGTCCAGCCGGGGATCAGGTACTGCATCGCGATCGCGTCGTCGCGCGCGCCGAGGCCGTGCTGGTTGTAGAGCGCGTGGGCTTTTTCCAGCTGGTCCATGTCGATCTCGATGCCGAGACCGGGCTTTTCCGGCACCGCCACCAGCCCGCCGCGGATGCGCAGCGGCTCGCGGGTGAGCCGCTGGCCGTCCTGCCAGATCCAGTGGGTGTCGATCGCCGTGATCTTTCCCGGCGCCGCCGCGGCCGCGTGGGTGAACATGGCGAGCGAAATGTCGAAATGGTTGTTGGAGTGCGAGCCCCAGGTCAGCCCCCACTCGCGGCAGAGCTGCGCCACCCGGACCGAGCCCTGCATGGTCCAGAAATGCGGGTCGGCCAGCGGAATATCCACCGACTGGAGCAGGACCGCATGGCCGAGCTGGCGCCAGTCGGTGGCGATCATATTTGTCGCGGTCGGCAGCCCGGTGGCGCGGCGGAATTCCGCCATCACCTCGCGACCGGAAAAGCCGCGCTCGGCGCCGCACGGATCTTCCGCATAGGCGAGCACATGGCGCTTGCCGGTGCACAGCCGCACCGCGTCGGCGAGCGACCAGGCGCCGTTGGGATCGAGGGTGATGCGCGCGGCGGGGAAGCGCTCGGCGAGCGCGGTAACGGTGTCCATCTCGCGCTCGCCCGCCAGCACCCCGCCCTTGAGCTTGAAGTCGTTGAAGCCGTAATGGGCGTGCGCCGCCTCGGCGAGCCGCACCACCGCCGCGGTGGTCAGGGCCTCCTCGTGGCGCAGCCGGAACCAGTCGATGTTCGCCTCCGGCTCCGAGCGGTAGGGCAGGTCGGTTTTTCGCCGGTCGCCGACGTAGAACAGGTAGCCCAGCATCTCCACGGCGTCGCGCTGCTGGCCTTCTCCGAGCAGCGCCGCGACCGGCACGTCGAGGAACTGGCCGAGCAAATCGAGCAGCGCCGCCTCCAGCGCGGTGACCGCGTGGATGGCGACGCGCAGGTCGAACGTCTGCAGCCCGCGCCCGCCGGCATCGCGATCGGCGAAATTCTTCCGCGCCGTGTTGAGGATCCGGTTCCAGGCGCCGATCGGCTGGCCGACCACGAACGGGCAGGCATCCTCAAGGGTCTGCCGGATTTTTTCCCCGCCCGGCACCTCGCCGACCCCGGTGCGGCCGGCATTGTCGGTGAGGATCACCACGTTGCGGGTGAAGAACGGCGCATGCGCGCCGGAAAGATTGAGCAGCATGCCGTCGTGCCCGGCCACCGGCACGACCCGCATCGCGGTGATTCTTGGCGACGCCGAGCCGCTGGATGAATTCGTCATGAAAAATCTCCGGTTATTTGTTTGGAGACCTCGCGGAGGATGGCCGTGATTCGCGCACTGCCGTGCCGCGAGTCTACCCTCCCGCCCGTTGGCGGGGAGGGTCGACCGCCTGAGCGCAGCGAAGGCGGTCGGGGTGGGGGGACTATTATTTGCTCCGAATTTGCGGCCCGACCCCCCACCCCATCCCTCCCCACCGCAAGAGCGGGGGGAGGGAGGAGCTTGCTGAACGCGAGGCGCCAAACCAGGCAGGTCTCTGGCATGATGTTCGTCATATGCGACCTGATTCCGCCTCGACCGTCAGGCGGGCACGTGCCTTTCGGATTATCCGCACATCAAGCGCTCATGTGATCGGCGCCGGATTGAACAGGGTCAGCGCGTTGTGCAGCCCCCAGCGGTCGGCCCACGGCTTCTTCCGCCCGCTGGCGACGTCGAGGATCAGGCGAAAGAGCTCCCAGCCGACCTCCTCGACGGTGGCCTCTCCGGTGGCGATGCGGCCGGCGTCGAGATCGATCAGGTCGTGCCAGCGCGCCGCCAGCTCGCGGCGGGTCGCCACCTTGATCACCGGGGCGGCGGCGAGCCCGTAGGGCGTGCCGCGGCCGGTGGTGAACACCTGCAGCGTCATGCCGGAGGCGAGCTGCAGGGTGCCGCAGACGAAGTCGCTGGCCGGCGTGGCGGCGAAGATCAGACCCTTTGTGGTCGCCCGCTCGCCGGGCGCCAGCACGGCGGAGATCGTGCTCGAGCCCGACTTGATGGTGGAGCCCAGCGCCTTCTCGACGATATTGGCGAGGCCGCCCTTCTTGTTGCCGGGTGTCGGGTTGGCGCTGCGGTCGGTCTCGCCCTCGGCGAGATAGCGGTCGTACCAGGCCATTTCCCGGATCAGCGCCCGGCCGACCTCGGCATTGGCGGCGCGCGGGGTGAGCAGGTGGATGGCGTCGCGCACCTCGGTCACCTCCGAGAACATCACCGTGCCGCCGGCGCGCACCAGCAGGTCGGAGGCAAAGCCGACTGCCGGATTGGCGGTGACGCCGGAAAAGGCGTCGGAGCCGCCGCACTGCACGCCGATCACGAGATCGGCGGCCGGGCAGGTCTCGCGGCGGCGCTGGTTCAGAATCTTCAGTCGCGCGTCCGCCATGGAAAGAATGCCGTCGATCATCGCCTCGAAGCCGACGAAGCGCTCGTCCTGCAGGCGCAGGATGTTGTTCTCGGCCTCGGCGGCCGACAGTTCTGGCATCAGCCGTTCCGGCTGCAGTTTTTCGCAGCCGAGCCCGACCGCCAGAATTTCGCCGCCGAAGTTCGGGTTGAGCGCAATGTTCTGCAGGGTGCGGATCGGCACCGCCGCTCCCGGCGCGTTGATGGCGACGCCGCAGCCATAGGCGTGCTCCAGCGCGACCACGTCGTCGACGTTCGGGTACTGCTTGAGCAGCCGCTCGCGGATGATGCGGACCGCGTAGTCGACCGTGCCGGCGACGCATTGCACGCTGGTCGAGATGCCGAGAATGTTGCGGGTGCCGACCGAGCCGTCGGCGTTGCGAAAACCCTCGAAGGTGAAACCTTCGAGCGGCGGCAGCTGCGGCGCCGGCCGCGTGGTGAGCGGCAGGCTTTCCAGGTCCGGCGCCTCGGGCAGGTCGACCAGGAACTCGCTCACCCACGAGCCGCGCGGCAGGGCGCGGACCGCATACCCGATGACCTCGCCGTAGCGAATGACCGCGCCGCCCTCGGCGATGTCGGCGAGCGCCACCTTGTGGCCCTGCGGCACGTCGTCGACCAGCGTGGGCCCGCCGTCGAACGCGCTGCCTGCGGAAAGCCCGCCCGCATTGACGACGATCGCCACGTTGTCGCGCGCGTCGAGTTTTATGTAGAGCGGCTTCGCGGCGCTGCCGTTTGATTGTATCATAGGCGCTCCTCTGTAGGATGGGTTGAGCTCTTCGCGAAACCCATCAATCATCCTTCACGAACGCCGCGATGGGTTTCGCTTGCGCTCAACCCATCCTACAAGAACTTGTCCCTCAATGCCTGCGTCCCGGCGCGAAAGACGCCGAGATCGCTGCCGACCGCGACGAAGGTCGCGCCCATCTCGATGTAGCGCCGGGCGTCGGCCTCGACCGGGGCGAGGGTGCCGACCGGCTTGCCGTGGCGGGCGGCGACCTCGAAGATCTTTTTCATCGCGCCCTGGGTGTCGGGATGGTTGGGCTCGCCGAGATGGCCGTAGCCGGCGGCGAGATCGGAGGGGCCGATGAACAGCCCGTCGACGCCGTCGACCGCCGCGATCGCGTCGAGCGCCTCGACCCCGGCGCGGTTCTCGATCTGCACCAGCACCGTGATGCTGTCGTTGATGACCTTCATGTAGTCCTTCACCGTGCCGTAGCGGTTCGATCGCTGCGAGACCGAGACCCCGCGCACGCCGGCCGGCGGATAGCGGGTGGCCGCCACCGCGGCGCGCGCCTCGTCCGCCGACTGCACGAAGGGAATGAGAAAATTGTAGAACCCGGCGTCGAGCAGCCGCTTGATCACCACGGCGTCGTTCCACGGCGGCCGCACCACCGGCGCCGACGGGCTGTCTTTCAGCGCCATCAGCTGCGGGATGAGCGAGAGCACGTCGTTCGGCGCGTGCTCGCCGTCGAGCAGCAGCCAGTCGAAACCGGCGAGCCCGAGCACCTCCGTGGCGATCGGGCTTGCGAGCGAGCACCAGCAGCCGATCAGCCGCTTTCGCGCGACGATGTCCTGGCGGAACCTGTTGGGAAAGGCCGTATAGGGAGGCGGGGTGGTCATGGGGGAGCGGTCCTGTGGGTTGCGGCGCGAGCAGACGAAACGCAATGCGCGGGTCGAGGCGGCGCGTCGGAGGCAGCCCCGCCGTAGGGGTCTCGCTGCTCCATGGCCCCAGACTACGCGAAGCGCCAGAGGACCCGCCTGGTTGCCTCCGGAATGTGTCAATCTCCATACGGACGCCGTCGCGAAGCATTGCGCTTGATCAAACGTCCAATATCATATTCCGGTCGCAGCAATCGAGGATTTGTGACAGCATCCGGCGGGACCGGAGGCGACCATGCGGCGGGCTTCACTGTTTCTCGCTTCGGCAATCCTGTTGCTCCTCCTCGGCGATGCGCAGGGTGCATCCGATCGCGTTGCGCTCGTCATCGGGAACGGCAATTACTCGTTTGCGGCCCGTCTGACCAATCCGGCGAATGACGCCGCCGACATGGCGAAGGCGCTGCGTGACATCGGCTTCGACGTCATCGACGGGATCGACGTCGACCGTCGCACCATGGAAGAGAAGATTCGCGCCTTTGGCGACAAGCTCGACGCGGCCAGAATTGCGATCTTCTACTATGCCGGCCACGGGATGCAGGTCGGTGGCAAGAATTTCCTGATACCAGTCGACGCCAAGCTGCAGAAGCCGGCTGACCTCGCTCTCGACACGGTGGACGTGCAGGTGGTGCTGCAACAAATGGAGGCACAGCAGCGAGTCAATCTGGTGTTTCTCGACGCATGCCGTGACAATCCGCTGGCACGCAGGTTCGCCTCGACGCTGGGCGGGAGTTGCTCCGGCGCCGTAGGCCAGGGATTGGCGTCGATCGAGAGCGCTGTCGGCACCATGATCGCCTTCGCGACTGCGCCCGATAACGTCGCGCTGGACGGCCAGGGGCGCAACAGCCCATTTACAACGGCGCTGCTCCGGCACATCCGCACACCGGGTACCGATATTGCGGTGGTGATGCGACGCGTTCGCAACGACGTTCTTGCGGCGACCGACCGGCGACAACTCCCGTGGGACCATTCCTCGCTGACCGACGCGGTCGTGCTCGTTCCCGACATCGGGGGACAATCGAGCGCGCCGGCGCCCGTTGCGCCGAATCCGGCCTCGACGGCTGGCCGGGACCGCGACACCGGCGCGGCATCGCCCCTTGCGTCCAAACAGCCGGTCCCCTCGATCACATGGAAGCCCAGCTTCGACTGCGCGGTTGATCGAGGGGAGGCCGAAGTCGCGATCTGTTCCAGCGAGGCGCTGTCTCGCCTCGATCACGAGCTGAGCGACAGCTACAAGCGCGCCGTGGCCCGTCTGGTCGAACCGGCGCGTGGTGTCCTGGTCCGCGAGCAAAGAGCCTGGCTGCGGGAACGCAATCAGTGCAGGAGCGATCTACGGTGCCTGGCTGCGCGGTACCAGGAGCGTATCGCCCGTCTGTCGAGATGACGGGCCAGATCACGCGGGGTCGGAACATCCCAGGAAGGATGCCCGGCGCATCTTCGTACGGCAAACGCCGAATAGACAGCACTCTCAACTTGCTTGCCC
Source organism: uncultured Alphaproteobacteria bacterium (assembly GCA_963755055.1). Taxonomy (GTDB): domain Bacteria; phylum Pseudomonadota; class Alphaproteobacteria; order Rhizobiales; family Xanthobacteraceae; genus AP-16. Next base: position 185,638 of record CAVWIS010000035.1, read on the forward strand.
GTTTGCTCGGCCTGGCGACGAATCATTCCTTCGGTTTGGGGAGATCGCCGCGAATATCTCTGAATTCCTTCGGGCCCTTGAGAAGCCGCCGTTTCCTGGCGTGCCGCTCCTCGGTGGTCGCGGACGGATCAACCAATTTATCGATTTGCTGGGCGGCCATGTCGAAGGCCTTCGATGCGGCCTTTGCGCTCGGGCGTGGCGTCGGTTGCGCTTTGGCGCTGGCGCTCAATCCGGTCTCGGCGAGGCGTCGGATCGCTGCGGCTCGCGAGGTCGGTGCATCTTGTTGGCCGCGCCATTTGTCGACGGCTGCCAGAAAATCGCCTTGGCAGCGGACGCCGACGGTAACGCCGCGTCCGCTGGCCGGACGGCCTCGCTTCTTGGCTGGCGTCTCTTGTCGGCCGGGCATGAATATCTGCTGGCATAAATGTGCGGGTCGGGCAAGTGCTGCCGACGGACGCTCTCGAAGAATCGAGCCCCGCGGGGTCTGGCCCGCGACGCTCCCTCGCGCAGTCGAGGACCTACATTCCTGCTCCGATCATATCGCCAACGAGGCGGTCGACCGGCGGGTCGATACAACACCGTTGCCAACGTGCCGTCCACGTCGGAGGCGACCAGGGACGGTGGCGTGCGCGTCATGTCCGCTGGCCCAGCGCGTCCGCCTCATCTGCCAGCCGGCGGGCGAGCGCGGGCGACAGGCGCTTGGCCAACTTCGCATGCGCCCGGCGCCACACCGGGATGGCAGCCTCCAGCCGCCGGGCGCCGGCCTCGGTGAGCCACACCGCCCGGCGCCGCAGGTCGGCCTCGACCACGGCGATCTCGATCAGCCCCTCTGTCTCCAGCGTGCGCAGGTTGCGCGACAGCGTCGACTGCTCGAGACCGGTGCGCTGGGCGAGCGCGCCCAGAGTGTCGTCGGTGAGGGCGGCGATCTGCGCCATCAGGCCGAGTTGCGCCACACTTAAGTTCGTTTCCGCGATCTCGCGATCGAGAAAAAGGGTGATGCGCCGGGCGGCAAGCCGGCTGTTCCAGCCGGCGCAGGCCTCGACCAGCGCCCGGGCATCCGTTCGCAGGGTCTTTCGCGGTTGCCTCGTTGTGTCCATGGATCTATGTAGATACATAGTTTGTGGATACATGGAAAGCCCCGGGCCGCCTTCGCGGGCGTGTCGGGCCGGCATCCGGGACGGGCAGCATGAGCGAATTGCCAAGTATCCTGCATCGGGTCGGCAACACCTCGCTGTTGGCGCTGCGCAGCGTCGTGCCCGGGAACGGCTCCCGCATCCTTGTGAAACTGGAGAGCGAGAATCCGACCGGCAGCATGAAGGACCGCATGGCGCTCGCCATGATCGAGGCGGCGGAGGCGGACGGACGGCTCGCGGCGGGCGGCTCCGTCGTCGAATATACCGGCGGCAGCACCGGCGTATCGCTGGCCCTCGTCTGCGCCGTGAAGAGATATCCGCTGCATATCGTGACGTCGGACGCCTTCGCCCGGGAGAAGCTCGAGCACATGAAGGCTTTCGGGGCGAGCCTTCAGATCGTTCGCAGCGAGAACGGGCGGATGACGGAAAAGCTGACCCGCGACATGATCGAGGCCGCCCGCATCGTCGCGGAGACGACCGGCAGCTTCTGGACTGACCAGATGAACAACAGGGACCAGATTGCCGCCTATCACCGGATGGCGGAGGAGATCTGGACCCAGACCGACGGCCGGATCGACGGCTTCGTCCAGAGCGTGGGCACCGCGGCGTCGCTGCGCGGCATCGGGGAGGCCCTGCGCCGGCACGATGAGAAGATCAGGATCGTCGCGGTGGAGCCCGCCGAATCCCCGGTCCTGTCGGGCGGCCCGGCGGGGGCTCACAAGATCGACGGGATCGGCGCGGGCTTTGTCGTCCCGCTCTGGCAGGGCGACATCGCCGACCGGATCGAGCAGGTGTCGACCGAGGAGGCGGTGGCGATGGCGGTACGGCTCGCCCGGGAGGAGGGGCTTTTCGCCGGCACCTCCACCGGCGCCAATGTCATCGCCGCGTTGCGGCTGGCCGAAGAGCTCGGACCCGGCACCACCATCGTCACGGTCATGTGCGATACCGGGATGAAATACTTCAGCAAATGACCGGAACGAAGCCCGCAGCCGATCGCCCCGCGGCTCCTACCACCTCTCGCCGGCCGCCCAGATGCTGGCTCCCGCCGCGAAGCGGCGGATGAAGCGCTCGCCCGATCCGAGGTCGTCCGGGCTGAGCCCCACGTCAGCCAGCAGCCGGTCGTCGAGATGGGCGATGCTCCGGCTGACGCGCTTGCGCGCCAGCCAGCGCGCCCACCGGGACCGCAGCCCGGCCCATCTGCTTGCGATCGCCGCCGTTGCCGGCGCGCCCGCGGATTCCGCGGCGCCGAGGATCGCTTCAGGCATCGTGGTCGCCATACCGATCGTCATCAGAACCTCCTGTGCTCTGGGTTTGCGCGCTAGTCGCGCATGCCGCGGTCGGGCATCGATATCCGTCGCATCATCCGGCGCTCGAGATCGTCGGTGAGACGGCCTCCCGACCGGGCGATGAAGGCGGCGATCTCCCGATCGGCCTGCCGCTGGCGCGAGTCGCGGACAGCGTCGACGATGCGGCGGAGAATGCCGGGCTTGTTTCCGACGGCGTTGCGCGCGCTCGGGGCGTTGGGGACGGCGCAACGAGCGAAATCCTGGGGGTGTGCCGCGTAGGTCATGGAACTGGCTCCTTGCCTTGTCTCGGCTCGACGGTTGAGACATCCTCGTATGTGGTGGCACCTTGACCCCAGTCATCCGCCGTGACAAAGGATGTTTTCTCGATCTATGAGTGAGAAAATCTCTTGCATAAGCCGATGCCCCCGCTCAACGCGCTACGCGCTTTCGAGGCCGCCGCGCGGCATTTGAGCCTGACCAAGGCGGCGCTCGAGCTGCACGTGACCGCGGGGGCGCTGAGCCACCAGATCCGCGGCCTGGAGGAGCTGCTGGGGGTAAAACTGTTCGAGCGGCGGGTGCGGGCGATCGCGCTGACGCCCGCCGGCAAGCAGCTCTATCCCGGCCTGCAGACCGGCTTCATCCATATCCGCGACGCGGTGGCGGGCCTGAGCGAGGCCGGGGATACCAGCGTGCTGGTGATCAGCGCGCCGCCCGGCTTCACCTCGAAGTGGCTGGCGCCGCGGCTCTATCGCTTCTCCGCCGCCTACCCGCAGATCGATGCCCGGGTGTCGTCGTCACTCGCCAATGCCAATTTCACCACCGACGGGGTCGACGTCGCGGTGCGCAATCTTTCCGTCGATCCCGTGGTCGACCCCGATCTCGTGGTCGAGAAGCTGATGGAGATGTCGCTCGTGCCGGTGTGCAGCCCGAAACTGATCGAGACGCTCGGGCCCTTCGCGGGTCCGGAGGCGCTCAAGGGCGTGCCGCTGATCCATGACGATTCGCTCGCCGATCGTGCCGAGATGCCGACCTGGGCCGACTGGTTCACGGCGGCCGGGGTGGAGGCCGTCGACGTCAGTCGCGGGCTGCGCTTCAGCAGCGCCGACCATGCGCTCGACGCCACCGTCGAAGGCGCCGGCGTGCTGCTGGCGCACGACGTGCTCGCCTACGACGACCTGCGCACCGGGCGGCTCGCGGTCCCGTTCGACCTCGCGCTGCGCTCGGGTCGCGCCTTTCACTTCGTCTGCGCCAGGCGGCGGCAGCACCACCCCAATGTGCAGGCGTTCCGCACCTGGATCAGGCAGGAGGTCGCGGCGCTCGGGCGGGGCAGGCACGCGAGCGTGCCTTGAAGTGCCGCTCAAGTCATTTCATGTGAAGGGAGGATATATACTGGTGCCGGCTGAGGGATTCGAACCCCCGACCCCCTGATTACAAATTAGTACCCAGACGGCGTGGCCTCCTAACGATGCCTAACGATCGCCAACGCTGCACGTCGAGAAAAACCTATTATTTGCTATGTTTTTGCGCCCCCCGGGGTATAGTTCGGTGCGCGGGGTTAACGCTAGCAAACGCTGCCGGCGGGTTACCCCAAGTTTACCCCGGGGGCCTCCATGCACAAGCCGCTGAGCGCCAAGGCGATCGAGAACCACCTGCGCCGGCCGCCGAAGGTGCGCACCGAATTCGCCGACGGGGGCTGCCGCGGTCTGCGCCTGCTGGTGCATCCAACCGGGCGCGCCAGCTGGGTGATGCGCTTTAGGCAGCGCAACGGCCACGCCAAGATGACGCTGGGCACGGTCGACCTGCTGGGCGGCGAGGCCGAGCCGGTGCTGGGCGGCCACCTGACGCTCGCCGCAGCTCGCCGGTTGGCCACCTGGGTCCAGCAGAAGCGCGCGCTGGGCCGCGACCCCGCCGCCGACCGCCAGCTGCAAAAGCGCCAGCACGTCGCCGCGGCAGAGCAGCGGGCGCGCGAGAGCTTCGGCGCTGCCGCGCGCGCTTTCGTCGAAGAGCACGCGCGGCCGAACACTCGGCGCTGGCAAGACACCGCGCAGCGCCCTGGGCCTGCGGCCGATCGGCAATGACCTCGAAGTGATCCGCGGCGGCTTGGCGGAGCGCTGGGTGGAAAAGCCGGTCACCGAGATCACCCGGCGTGATATCCACGCGCTTGTGGACGAGGTCCGGCAGCACGGTATTCCCGGCTTGCGCCAGCAGCGTAAAGGACGGAGCGAGTCCCCGGGCGCGAGGATACTTGGCCTGCTTGTCAAAGCTTTTTGGGTGGCTGGCGGAGCAAATGGCCGTTGATCAGAATCCCTGCAGAGGGGTCAAGGCGGCGGTCTCGCCGGCCCGCGACCGGGTGCTGAGCGAGGAAGAGGTGCGCTGGTTCTGGGCGGCATGCGGCATCTTGGCCGAGGAGCCGCACATTCTCCGCCGTTCGCCTCGCTGGTACGGCTGCTTCTGGTCACCGGCCAGCGGCGCGGCGAAATTGCCAGCATGGTGCGCGAGCGAATTGAGCGCGGACGGCGCCACCCTCACGATCCCCGGCAAACGCACCAAGAACCGCAAGCCGCATATCGTGCCGCTCTCGAGGCTCGCGCGCGAGCTGCTGGCCGGCGTCGAGAAGATCGACGGCAGGGCCGGTTACGTGTTCAGCACGACCGGCACGACCCCCCTTTCGGGCTTCAGCAAAATCAAGCGGCGCCTGGATGCGAGGATGCTGGCTTTGGCGCGCGAGGCCGCGGCTGAGGCGGGTCGGGATCCGGCCGAGGCCGAATTCCCACCGTGGCGCCTCCACGATTTGCGGCGCACCGCCGCTACTGGCTTGCAGCAGCTCGGCGTGAAGCTGGAGGTTACCGAGGCCGTGCTCAACCACGTTAGCGGTAGCCGCGCCGGTATCGTCGCAGTCTATCAGGTGCACGAATACGCGGACGAGAAGCGCGCGGCGCTGGATGCCTGGGCCACGCGCCTACAGCAGATAATCGCCGGCGGGCCGGCAGGGCAGACGAATGTGGTCGCGCTACGCGCGGCGGGAGGGTGATATGGCCGTGCCCTTTTGGTTAAAGCTGGTCCCGCTTCCTCTGTGGCAGGATCAGGCGGCCTTTGACGAGTGGGCAAATGCTCGCCTAGATGAGGAATGAAGTTGACCCGGTTTTGTGGACACCGGCACATTTGCGGTGAAGGAGTCCACAATGGGGAAATCGAGACGAGCATATCCAGCGGAATTTCGACGCCAACTGGTTGAGTTGGCGCGCACTGGCCGATCGGCCGAGGACTTGGCGCGCGAGTTTGGCCCGTCACGGGAATTGATCCGGCTGTGGATCGTGCAGGCGGAGCGGGAAGAGCACGCGCGCGGGGCATTGAAGGCGGACGAGCGTGCGGAGCTCGAACGACTTCGGCGTGAGAACCGGCAGCTGCGGCTCGAGCGCGACATCCTGTCAAAAGCAACCGCCTGGTTCGCGCGGGAGACGACCGGGATCCCACCGAAGGATTCCGGTTCGTGAGCGACAACCAGGCCCTCTATCCGATCGCCACCATGTGCCGGGTCCTGGGTGTCTCCACCAGCGGCTATTATGCGTGGGCGAAGCGGGCGCCATCGCGGCGGGCGCAACAGGATGCGGCGCTGCTGGCCGAGATCCGGGCGGCGCACGCCGCCTCGCACGGCACCTACGGTGCTCCACGCATTGTCGTCGAGCTTGCGGCCAAAGGGGTGCGCGTCGGCCGCAAACGGATCGCGCGGCTGATGGCGGCAGCCGACTTGTCGGGGTGAGCCGTCGCAAGTTCGTGACCACCACGGTCAAAGGCGAGGGCCGGCGGGCACCGGATCTGGTCGACCGCAACTTCACGGCCGAGAAGCCCGATGTGCTGTGGGTGGCCGACATCACCTACGTCCCGACCTGGGCGGGCTTCCTGTATCTGGCGGTGGTGCTCGACGCCTGCAGCCGGCGCATCGTCCCGCAGTTCGAGCGGAAGGCTTTCCGGAAAAACATGTTGCGAGCCATCGAGGCTGCCCAGCGCGCCGACTCCAAGCCCCTTGGCGCATGGATCAGGACTTTGTATCGCCACGAAGTTGAGTGGGTCGCAGTTGAGCTCCAGGTGCTGCTTGCCGATCTGCTGGAGGGCAAAATAAAGCGTCGCCGCGGCGCGCCACGGAAATGGCCCGAACAGCGCCGGCAGGACTTCAGCTGCGTACAAAGCAGCGCGCGATGCCGAGTGCCTCGAGAAGATTTTCCTCCGGCACTACCCATCGGAGGAAGGCTTGCGGGAACGCGCGAGGGGGATCGCTGAACGCCGCTGGGGTATCCATTCGGCGTCCCCTGGCACGACGGTCGCGAACTATCAAGACGCCCAAAACGGGACCGCCGCAGTGTCGCCGACCCGTAAATAGCTAATTATGGGCCGGTTACTTTGCGCGCGGCACCGCCGGACCGGGCGAACGCTGCGCGCTGAATAGCAGCCCGAAATTACCAATTTTTGGGCCGCTGCATTGTGCTGCGGCAGGGCATACGTTTGGCCTCGTTACCAATGAACGAGGCGATGCATGACCATCCACCCCGATACGGAAGAATTTGCCAAAGCGCTTGCTGCGGCACGCAAGGCCGTCGGCATGAGTGCGGCGGAAGACCAGCTCATCCCCGATCCCAAGCTACAGCGTGAACGGTATCACTGTAGCCCAATGTCGTTTGTGCGGTGGGACAGCAAGCCCGCGCTCGGCTTTCCGCGAGCAGTCAAGATCGGCAACCGCAATCACAGGTGGTTGAGCATGCTGCTCGAGTGGGAGCGGCCCGTGTCCGGTTTCAGCAAGATCAAGAAGCGCCTTGACGCGAAGATGTTGACCCTGGCGCAACGAGCCGCGGTTGAAGCGGGCCATGACCCGGCCGAGGTAACTATCCCGCCCTGGCGTCTGCATGACCTCCGGCGCACAGCCGCCACTGGACTCCAGCAGTTCGGAGTTCGCCTGGAAGTGACCGAGGCCGTGCTCAACCACGTGAGTGGAAGCCGTGCCGGCATCGTAGGCGTATATCAGGTTCACGAGTACGCGGAAGAGAAGCGGGCGGCGCTGGATGCCTGGGCGGCGCGTCTGCAGCAGATTATCGCCGGCGAGCCCGCGGAGCTGGCCAAAGTAATCACTCTACGCGCGGCGGGAGCCTGAAATGCAGAGGCACGGCAGTAAAGACGAGATAGCGGCCCGATTGGAGGCTGAGGCGCCACCGCTGGAGCACCTCGCGAGTTTGGAATTGTGGGTGAATGCGACGCTGGATGACGGGGATCACGCGGCCGCCAAGCCTTCGAAGCCGACTCCGGAACCGATGGGCCGTGGCTGGACCAAACTATGACAATGGCGCTGGAACGAAAGATCAAATTTGCGCGCCGTGGCGCATGGGCCCCGCCCCTGTTTATTAAAGTCTTAAAGGCGCGTGAATCGGTGAGGGAAGCCTTGCTCAAGCTGCTCGAAGGGTCCCAGAGGACGCGGCCCAGGCCGGCCTCGGAAAACGAACCAGGAGCGGCGCTGCAGCCCGGTGGAGCGCGCCGCCGCCGACGTGCTGCGCATCAAGAGGATCTTAACAAGCCGCTACGGCAAAGACATCAACCGCCAGCTGTCGAAGCACTATCAGGGACTCACCGCCACTAAGTTAGCCGAACAGTTCGCCGCATGTCGCTGGGGTGTAAAAGAAAGCACCCTCACTACGTTTCGACACCGTCGCCGGCGCGACCGCCGGACCGGGCGAACGCTGCGCGCTGAATAGCAGCCCGAAATTACCAATTTTTGGGCCGCTGCATTGTGCTGCGGTAGGTCATACGTTTGGCCTCGTTACCAATGAACGAGGCGATGCATGACCATCCACCCCGATACGGAAGAATTTGCCAAAGCGCTTGCTGCGGCACGCAAGGCCGTCGGCATGAGTGCGGCGGAAGACCAGCTCATCCCCGATCCCAAGCTACAGCGTGAACGGTATCACTGTAGCCCAATGTCGTTTGTGCGGTGGGACAGCAAGCCCGCGCTCGGCTTTCCGCGAGCAGTCAAGATCGGCAACCGCAATCACAGGTGGTTGAGCATGCTGCTCGAGTGGGAGCGGCGTTGTGCTGTGGCAGACGCAAATATGCCGCTCGACACAGTCGGCACCGGCCGAAGCGTGTGGGGTTCCGCAAACAGACAGAGGCCGCGCAGTGACCGCAGCCCGTAGCGACCAACTCGCGCTGTATGCGGCAGGTGGGGCCTGCCGATGCGCTGGTCCACCTTATCCACTGCAGCCTAGTAGGACACTCAGGTGCTGCAGGACCCACCTCCTGCCGAGCGGGGCGACCCCCGGGGGCCAACCCCTACCGGGTCTCGGGTTTTGAGTCGGGCGGTGGTCATTTTTTCTGCCTGCTGTCAAGAATCCTGGCCGGAAAATTTCGGGATTCCCGAGGGAATCGCTGCCGTGATTCACTGTCGCCGGGACAACGGCCGGGGGACTGTGATGGGATGCGATGAGGGATTTCGGATCGGTTATTTTGGCGATGTACGCAGAGAAAGGGCGGGAACGGCGCTTTTCGAGCGGGTGGTGGAGACCGGATCTTTGGTTTTGCGACATGTAGGAGGCGATCGGTCGGGAGAGATGTCGGCACAACGTTTTCTCGCGTCGCGGCACGTGACCCATGAGGAGATCCTCGCGACCGCCGGATGTCGAACCGTTGCGGCCTGTGCGGGACGGCGGATCGTGGCGGCGCAGGACACGACAGAGATCAACTTCAGCGGTCGCGATCGCGGGCGCAAAGGCCTCGGGCCGGCAGGTGACGGCAAGACGCCGGGCTTCTTCTGCCACGGGATGGTGGCGATCGATGTCGATGACGAGGCCTTGCTCGGCGTCCTGCACGCGCGCATCTGGACGCGCCCGTCCACGCCTGCGACGGCGCGCCGTGGGCGGGCGATCGAGGACAAGGAATCGATCCGCTGGATCGAGGCGACGGCGGTCGCCGGCAATCTGCTCGGCACCGCCACGCAACTCATCGTTCTCGGTGATCGCGAGTTCGACATCTATTCGCAGTTCGTGCGCGTTCCGCGGGGGGTGGAGTTGATCGTGCGGGCGGCGCAAAATCGCAAGCTTGGCGATGCTGACGAGCTGCTGTTCTCCGCCCCCTCCGACTGGTGCGAGATCGGCGCAATGGAGGTTCGTGTTCCGCCCCATCGTCCGGGCGAAGCCGCACGCACCGCCCGCGTCGACGTCAAGGCCGGACGCGTGTGCATCGCCAGACCGCGCCATGGAGCCGATCGCGCCGATCCTCCAACCGTGACGCTCACCTTCGTGGAGGTGCGCGAAACAAATCCACCCGAAGGTCACGACCCGATCGTCTGGCGACTGCTCACCACGCTGCCGGTGTGCGGGCAAGCCGACGAATTCGCCGCCGCACACGAGGTCGTGCAGCTCTATCGGCTGCGCTGGCGCATCGAGCAGGTGTTCCGCGCCATGAAGAGCGACGGGTTGCGTCTGGAGGAAACCCAGGTGCAAGAGGCCTCGCGTCTGTTCAAGCTCGCCGCCATCGCGTTTACCGCCGCGGCGCGCACCATCCAACTCGTCGACGCCCGAGATGGAAGCCCGCGGCCCGCGTCCGACGTCGCCGACGAAGATCTCATCACCGCGGCCGAAGCCATCGGCCCCACGCTCGAAGGCAGAACCGAGCGCCAGAAAATCCACATCCGCCACGCTCGCTCGCTTGGCTCTCCTGGATCGTCGCCCGTCTCGGTGGCTGGAATTGTTACTACAAGCCGCCGGGTCCAAAGACCATGCGAACCGGCTGGACCAAACTTGCCGACCGAGCGGAAGGCTATGCTCTTGCAATGGCTAGGCAAAATGCATAAATCCCGTAGGGCCAACCCACCGGGAGACTACGGGCGACGGGGGTTGTGTAAGCCCGCGTTGGCCAGGCTCAACCTGTTGGTGGGCGCACAAGACTTCGAACGAACGATCACTCTCGGCGAACACGGCCGCGAGTTTATCTGGGAAGGTCATCTAAAAGGAGAACTAATGATGAACTGGAAAATTGATGAAGCGGATATCAGACCCGTGAAAATCCGATCTGGTGCTCGCAGGAATTACGACACGCTTGTCGATATTCAAGTAGGTCCAATTATGATCAAAAACGTTTCGGTTGTCGATGATCATTACTCCACGGCAAAAGCATATCTTCCGAATGACGTCGAGATAGAGGACGAGAGCTTGCGGGACCGAATCTTGCTCACAGCACAGGCGGAACACTACGGGGTCTATGAGGCGATGTCCTCCCAGGAGCGCGAGGAGCAGGCGGAAATGGGCCCGCAGGAGGAGGCGGCGACCTCGAGGCAGGAGAAGTGAGGGTGCCCCCTCCGGCGATCGTCGAAAGCCGACGCCGCGAGGGCGGACGCCGAGGGGTCGGACATCGACAGCCTAAAGGGCCACACCACCTCGTGCTGTATGTGGCAGGTGGCGACCCGGCAGATGCGCTCGTCCGCCTGATCCAGTGCAGCCGAGGTAGGGCACTCTGCCTGATTCGCACCGGTGCAGTCCAGGTCAGCCAACGTGAAAGCTTATGATCGCTGCAGCGCCCTCAAGCCAGCTGCGACGGCAGCCCACCAAAATGAGAAAGCCCCCCGTGTCGGACGTCGCGGGCCTGGACGGGGGGCTGTCCATATCTGACACCACCGCGGACGATGGTAAGAATTTAGATTTCCGGTCGTATCGCCGGCCGATCCAGAGCGCGCTGCGAGAAACGGTGTGGTGCGCGCTCTTCAGCCCCAACGGGGGCGGCTCCAACCACCGAGGAGATGACGAGATGGAGCTATCCAATGCTCCCACCTCCGCCCACCAGACTGACAAGTCTCCGCCGCCGTACAGAAGGCGAGTGACATAACCGAAACAAATGAACCGCCCGGCCAGGGGAATGGCCGGCCACAAGAGAATCCAGGAATGCGCGAAGGCATTCTTTATAGCACCGATCGCGAACAAAAGCAAGATAGCGGCGCGCCGGCCATCAACGAGCCCGACGTCCGAAGATTCCTGACAATCGTGTCGGAGCAGGCCGCCAGGGCATTGGAGAATTCGAGGAGCCCGGCTACCTGCAAATGTTCCGGCTGCACCCGGCAGGTCAAAAGCTGGTGCTGAGCCGTTACCAAATCGGCGACGTTAAACGCATGGTGCAGGACGCCATCGCCGACAGCAACAACGGCCATAACGTCTACATCGAGGGCCGCACCGTCCGTCGTGACCTTGGAGCAAACGAGCGCGGTAAGATTGAGGACACCGTGCGATGTTTCGCGCTGGTCATCGACGCTGACGCCGACACGAGCAAGACCTGGACGCCGCCCCCAGACGTCCAGGCGTCATTGGAGATTGAGTCGTCGGCGGGAACGGGCAACCGGCAATACTGGTTTTTTCTTGAGCAGGCAGTTTCCCCCGATGACGCCAAGAAACTGGGCGCGCGCATGCGCGCCAGTTCTGGCGGCGACAGCAAGTCCGGTGACCCGGTGCAGCCTTGGCGCGTCGCCGGCACCATCAACTATCCAGGCGCCGCGAAGCAAAGACGCGGGCGCGTCGTCACGCCCACCCGGCTGGTTAATCATACCGGCAAGCGGTGGACCGTGGCTGAACTGGAAGCGGCGTTCCCGGCACCGCAGAAGCGACCCGCCAGCGAGGCCGTGGGCAATGCTGATGATGAAAGCGCCGTTGACCCGGAGCTGATGAAACTCATTGAGGAGGGCGCCCCCGAAGGGGACCGCTCCGAGGTGTTCTACCGCGTGGTGGCAACCCTGAAGCAGCGCCACGGCTTTAGCGTTGACGGCATCGTAACGTTGCTGGAAAAGTATCCCAACGGCATTGCCGCCAAATACGCCGGGCGTGTCGTCGGGGAGGTCAGGCGCGTCTACGAAAAAATCAAACACGATAGCGCCGACGAGACGCCACGTGACGCCAACCCAATTAAGCTGGTGCCCGGCAGGCTGCATCGGATCGTTCGTGAAATCGCCGAGGCGGTTCTCGCCGACGAGGAGAACACCACGCTGTTCCAGCGCGGGGCCATGTTGTGCCGCCTAAACAGGCACACAAACGGCTCCAACAGCAACCCGACAATCCGGCGCGCGCCTGGCGCGCTCACCATCGTGCCCGTTGATAAGTACTGGCTGCGCCGTCGCGCAATGGAGGCAAGTGCGTTCGTTCGGTATGACGTCCGTGCAAAAGGCCGGGTACCAACGGACCTGCCACTGGACTATGCCGCGACCCTCCAAAGCTCGCCCGACATCTGGCCTTTCCCGGAGCTACGCGGCACAATCGAGGCGCCGACGTTACGGCCCGACGGGTCGGTCCTTGATCGGCCAGGTTATGACCATGCAACGGGGCTGTTCTACGATCCCGGCGACGTTACGTTCCCGCCGGTGCTGGCGGAACCAACCAAGGAAGACGCGGAGCGCGGGCTGGCACAGCTGGAAGATGTGATTCGCGAGTTCCCGTTCGTTGACGAGGCTTCTCGCTCGGGCATGTTAGCGGAGATGCTGACCGCGGTCGTGCGACGCACGCTGCCCACAGCGCCCATGTTCTTTCATGACGCCCCGGAGAAGGCGTCCGGCAAGACACTGCTGGCAAAGATCGTTGCGCTGCTGATGAGCGCACGCGATGGCGCAGTAATGACATACACCGGGGACGAGGCTGAGGACCGCAAGCGCATGACAGCCTCGCTACTCGCGGGGGATCCGGTGGTGGTGTTTGACAACGTCGACCGCGTCATGCGCAGCGGTTCGCTTTGTGCGATCCTGACATCTCCGAATTGGCGCGATCGCATTCTCGGTGTTTCGCAAAATGCCGAAGTACCTACAAACGTCACCTGGATCGCGACAGGGAACAATCTGAGAGTTGCCGGCGACTTGGCAGCGCGTGGGTTGCGCATCCGAATTGATGCGAAGGTCGAAAAGCCCGAGGAGCGCGAATTCGAGTGTTCCGACCTGCGCGGATTCATCCTCGCGAACCGGCCTCAATTGGTGAATGCGGCACTCACGACAATGCGGGCGCATATCGTGGCCGGTCGACCCAAGCAGCTGATTACGCCGTGCCGCTTTTACGAATGGAGCGATAGGGTGCGGTCAGCCCTGGTGTGGCTTGGGCGCGCCGACCCCTGGGAAAGCCAAAGAGCACTTGCCGATAGCGAACCGGACCATGAGGCGCACGCCACCCTGCTGCGAGCTTGGTGGAACTGTTTCGGGAGTAAGCCAGTTCGAGCGCACGAGGTCATTTCGCGGGTTTCGAAGGCGGATAGTCCCGGACGGGCGTTGCTAGAGGCGCTAGAGCTCGCTCTCTACGACAGTCGGTTGGGCGCGAAAACACTTGGCTACTGGTTACGCAGCCACATCGACCGCTTCGCCGACGGTCTCGTGTTGCGCCAGGTGAGGTCCGATCCTAGCCACGGCTCTCTCTGGACGATCGAAGGTCTGGACGGCCGCGGCAAGGCGCAGCAGCTGGCCATAGACCTGACTGGGCCTAAAAGGGTGCTGCAGGACCCACCTCCTGCCGAACGGGGCGACCCGGGGCCAACCGGCTGGGAGAACTACGGGGAGGTTATCTAAGCCCGCGGTCGCCAGGCTCAACGTGTTGGTGGGCGCACAAGAACTCGAACGAACGATCACTCTCGGCGAACACGGCCGCGAGTTTATCTGGGAAGGTCATCTAAAAGGAGAACTAATGATGAACTGGAAAATTGATGAAGCGGATATCAGACCCGTGCAAACCCACCGCGCTAGCAGCAAATACGACACGCTTGTCGATATTCAAGTAGGTCCAATTATGATCAAAAAAGTTTTGGTTGTCCATGATCATTTTTTCACGGCGGAAGCATATCTTCCGAATGACGTCGAGATAGAGGACGAGGACTTGCGGCACCAAATCTTGAACACAGCACTGCTGGAACACTACGGGGTCTATGAGGCGATGTGCCCCCAGGAGCGCGCGGAGCCGGCGGAAATGAGCCCGCAGGAGGCGGCGGCGGCCTCGAGGCAGGAGAAGTGAGGGTCGCGCCTCCGGCGATCGTCGTTCGGACGGCGCCGGGCGCACCACGGAGGCTCACCAGAAGCCCGCTGGTTGCGTCTCCTGGCCGGGGGCCGCCCCTGTGGCTCTCCTGAGCCCGCCAGATGCATTACCCCGGCAGAGGTGCTTGGCGTCACCCGCAGCGTGGGCCGGGACCTCAGGGCGGCTCGCAAGATCGCCCGCCGGTTCTGGGCATCAGGGGGGCGCGGAAGCTCGGTGCGGCGGGCGGGCGGCTCCGACCCGCCTGAGCGGCGTGGGCCCCGGATCGCCCAGCGCACGCCTGCCGAGCGGGGCGAATCGGGCTGGGAGATTACCCACAGCGCTGTGGAGGCTCGGCCCGTTCACGGGCGCCCGGTGGGGCGGGGGTATGGGGGGTATGGGGGGTATCTTCCGCTCGCCCCTGGGTAACTGGCAGACGCCCCAGGCCCTCACGTGCCGTGCGAAACGCCTCGCGTTAAACGAAACATACCCCCGATACCCCCCATACCCCCGTGACCGGGCGCCGCTTGGCGGTCGTGGCCGGTCATCAGTATCCGTCGCC
>CAVWIS010000036.1:0-168502 GCA_963755055.1 uncultured Alphaproteobacteria bacterium
ATCGACGTTTCTCGCCGCACAGGGTGCAAACCCGTTCGAGGTCGCGCGCCGCCAGCGGATCGCCATGCAGCAGCGCGGCCCGGTCCATATCGAGCGCCTCGAGCGGATAATTTCAGCTCGTCGGCCGCCGCGGGGCGCTTGGCGGCGAACTCGGCAGGGAGATCGGATGGCTGGAGTCCCCACGTGTTGGGCGATGTGGCCGACCTCCGTGCCGCAATTCTGCAACTCGTCGAGGCCGGCACGGAAATCTCGCCACCGCTCGGCGATCCGACCGAACATCTGACCTTTCGGCTACCGATCGCTATCGCCACGGCTGCCTCCTTGGCTTCGCGACAGCCTGGAAGCACTGGCGGCAGGCGCATTGATACAGATCAATGCCCTGGTCCGCCCCGGAGGCGGCACGGCGACCGCCCTGCCAGCGACATGCACAGGGTGCGCATCCGCGGAACGTCAGAGTGCGTCAAGAATCTCTCCCAAATCAACGCATCTGGCCGATAACATGCAGCGTCCTCGAATACGCGGCGCGGACGCAACTGTGGCGGCAACCCGTCTTCCAGGGAGCGGTGATGATCGGACGGCGGAAGCGCGGCGCCATCAACATCCCGGCGCCCTATCTGCGCCGGGTCTGGGTCGATCCGTCGCAGGGGAAGACGCCCGGCCTATCCCTTCTGCCTGCCGTGTTCGCTGGCGGCATTTGAGCTCCCCTTCGATCGTGCCGTCACCATCCTGGTCGGCGAGATCGGTACCGGAAAGTCGACCCTGCTCGAAGGCATCGCCGCGCTCGCGGGCTATGACCAGGCCGGAGGTGGCAAGGGCTATCGGCCGGCGGACCACAGCCGCGCTGTCGCGGCGACGGCGGCGGTCTCGCGGTGGCGTTCCGTGCCGCATGGCTGCCGAAGATCACCACCGGCTGGTTCTTTCGTGCCGAAAGTTTTTTCTCGGTCGCGCGCTATCTCGACGAGGCGGCGCAGGATGTCGAGGACATTCCGCCCAATTTCCTCTCCTACTCGCACGGCGAGGGCTTCCTGCGGTTTTTCGATGAGCGCTGCCGCCGCCAAGGCATCTTCATCTTCGACGAGCCGGAATTGGCGCTGTCGCCCTCGCGGCAGATCGATTTTCTCAAGCTGCTGCGGCGGATGGACCGGTCCGGGATCTGCCAGGTGATCATGGCGACCCATGCGCCGATCCTGATGGCCTATCCGGAGCGCGCCTGCTGCGCATCCACCGGCGCGGCCTCGAGCCGGTGACGCTGGAGCAGACCGAGCATTTCCGCATGATCCGCGAGTTCTGCGCCGACCCGGCGACGTTCGTCGAGACGATGCTGGAGGAGTGAGCCGGATTTTTCGACGAGAACGCACTAGGTGTTGCTTTACGCGTTGCGGTGTTATATGTTTCGGGGTAGCTCTCGGAATTGGGTCGCCCGCAAGGTGGCGGCGGACAGGACCGAGGAGATTCGGCGAGCGCGGCCGATCAGCGGCGCCCGCGGCGTGCTCGGCCTGCGTGGAATTCGGGCCAGGAACAGTCAAAATACAATGTTTACAGTGAATACAGTCCAGACGGATTTACAGTGAATACAGTCCAGACGGCGAAGGGAGCGGAACGAGACGCGCCGATGGTGTCCGCAAGGCCAGCCCACGACCAGCGCCGTCGCCTGTTAATACAGGTGATTTACAGGCAGCCCAGATGTGGGCGCCGCTAGCCAGTAGGATGGGTAGAGCTCTTGCGAAACCCATCACGGCGTTTGCAGAGGCAAAAAGTTGATGGGTTTCGCTGCCGCTCAACCCATCCTACGGCGGCTTGCCCTCCAGCCAGGCGGCGCCGCGGGCGTAGAGCGCCGCCACCTCGGGGCCGGTGAGGCCGGGCATGTCGGGCTTGACCCGGTAGCCGACCCGGGTCTGGATGTAGGCGAGGTGGCGATAGCCTTCGGGGAATTTGGCCAGCAGTTCGGCATCGAGCTTCGGCGCGGTGCCGGGCACCACCGGGTCGATGCGGTCCTTCTCGTAGATCGGCTGGCGCAGCACCATGCCCCAGCGCCCGGCGCGCTTCTCCAAAAAGTCGCAGAAGCGGCCGGTGCACACCACGTCGCACACGACGCCCTCGACCGGGCCGCGCTGGGCGATGGTCATCTTGGTCTGGGTGAAGGCGCGGGTGCCGGCAAGCTCGATCGACGTGCCGCCGAGGAAGTGCAGGATGCGCACGCCGCGGTCGAACCCCTCCTGGCTGACCCGGATGAAGTCCTCGGCCGAGCCCTGGAACCAGGTCGCCATCATCCGCCCGTCGTCGTGCCACACGGTGCGAAAACGCTTCCAGTCGAGCGCGTCGCGCCAAACCACCCAGTTCTCGATGAGGTCGCGGATCGCCAGGCGGTCGAGGGTCTCGGTGTCCATCGGGTCTCTCGCATCGTGATCGGGAGGCGCATAGATACATGAACGCAGGGGATTTTGAACGGCCGCGTCAACTCCGGTATGATGGATCCAAGAGTTTTCGACCTGCGCAGGGAGAACGCCATGGCGACCGCCCAGACGAGCGAAAAGCGGCCCGACCCCAAGGACAATGTCGAGGCGATCCGCCAGGCCTATTACGACCGGATCTCCGCCTACGACATGGCGCCGCTGTGGGCGGTGCTCAAGGGACTGGTGCCGCGCGAGCCCGCAACCCAGTGCGCGCCGGCGATCTGGCACTATCGCGACGTGCGTCCGCTGGTGGCGGAGGCCGGCGACCTGATCACCGCCAAGGAGGCCGAGCGCCGCGTGCTGGTGCTGGAGAACCCGGCGCTGCGCGGCAAATCGCGGATCACCAACTCGCTCTATGCCGGGCTGCAGCTGATCCTGCCGGGCGAGGTCGCCCCGGCCCATCGCCACACCGCCTCGGCGATCCGGTTCGTGCTCGACGGTGAGGGCGCCTACACGGCGGTGGAGGGCGAGAAGACGCTGATGCATCCGGGCGACTTCGTCATCACGGCGAACTGGTCGGCCCACGACCACGGCAACACGTCGGCCAAGCCCATGGTGTGGCTCGACGTGCTCGACCTGCCCACTATCAATTTTTTCGAGACCGGCTTTTCCGAGCATCTGGACGCCGAATCCCAGTCGACTGCGCGCGAGGACGGCGACTTGCTGGCGCGCTACGGCTCCGGCGTGCTGCCCGAAGGATTTTCCGCGCCCACCAACCGCACCCCGATCATCAACTATCCGTATGCCCGCACCCGGCCGATCCTGGAGCGCCTCAAGCGCGCCGGCGACGTCGACCCGCGCCACGGCGCGCGGGTGCGCTATGCCAATCCGTTCACCGGCGGCTGGGCGACGCCCACCATGGGGGCGCATCTGCAGCTGCTGCCGGACGGTTTTGTGGGTCAGGACTATCGGTCGACCGATGGCACCATCTTCGTCTGCGTCGAGGGGCAGGGGACGACGAAAATTGCCGACCAGACATTCGACTGGTCGCCCGGCGACGTCTGGGTGGTGCCGCCGTGGAAGCTTTACCAGCATCACGCCTCCAAGGAGTTGGTGCTGTTCAGCATCTCCGACCGCCCGGCCCAGGAATTGCTCGGTATCTGGCGGGAGCTGCAATGAGCCTGCTCGCCGACGTCCGCACGCTAGAAAAGCCGGAGCAGGCGCCGCTGATCGTCCGGCGGGTCGACGCCATCCCGGTGGCGCTGCCGCTGACCAAATCGATGATCATGGCGGGTGTGGAGATCCGCCACGCCGAGAACATTCTGGTCCGCGTCGAGGCGGCCGACGGCACGGTCGGCTGGGGCGAGGCGGCGTCCGCCCCGACGATGACCGGCGACACCCTGCCGGGCCTCGTCGCCGCGGTGAACCATCTGGCGCCCTTGGTGGTCGGCCGCGACGCCTTTGCCTGGACGACGCTGCGCGGCAAGCTGAAGGCGGCCCTGTTCGGCAATACCGGCGCGCATTCGGCGGTCGAGATGGCGGTGCTCGACCTCATCGGTCGCGCCATCGGGCGGCCGCTGATCGACCTCGTCGGCGGTGCGCAGCGCCGTGCGGTGGCGCCGATGTGGCTGCTCGGCAATCCGACGCCCGAGGAGGACATCGCCGAGGCCCAGGCCAAACAGGGTGACGGCTTCAACTTCTTCAAGCTCAAGGTCGGCACCAAACCGCTCGCCAAGGAGATCGCCGCCACCCTGAAGGTGCGAAAGGCGCTGGGGCCGGACGTGCCGCTGTGTGCCGACGCCAATTGCGGCTTCGCCTTCGAGGCGGCGCGCGCCTATGTGGATGAGACGCGCGATGCCGGTCTCATGTTTCTGGAGCAGCCGCTCGGCTACGCCGATCTCGACGGCTTGGCGGCGCTGGTGCGTGCCTCGCCGATCCCGATCGGCGCCGACGAGGGCATCCATGCGCTGGCCGACATCGCCGCGCATGCCCGCGCCGGCGCCGGCGGCGTGTCGCTCAAGCTCATCAAGCTCGGCGGGATGGCGACCGCGGTCGCCGCCGCAAGACTGTGCGCCGCGGAGAATCTCGCCATCAACATCGCCGCCAAGATGGCCGAGTTCGAGCATCGCGTCGGCCGCCACCTTGCAGCTCGCCTGCGCCGCCCCGTCGGTCGGCTGGGGCGTGAGCCTCACCCATTTCTATCTGGCCGATGATCTGGTCAAGGACCCGCTGCCCCTTGGCAGCGGCCTGATGGCGCTGCCGTCAGGCCCCGGCCTCGGCGTCGAGGTCGACGAAAGCGCGGTCGAAAGGTTCCGTGCGAGCTGAGGGCCGTCATGCCTGGCCCTGTGCTGACGAGCCCGGCCATGACGCTGAACCGGATTCAGGCGTGCGAGTACAGCACCTTGCCGGCGAACGGCAGCTCGCACTTCAGGATCGAGCCGGTATCCGACTCGGTGATGAACAGCGTCCTGTTGTCCGGTCCGCCGAACGCCACGTTGGTCATGTGGTGTCCGACGCAGGCCTCGATGAGGTGGGTCGGCATGCCGTTGGCATCGAACCGCCAGATGCCGGTGCCGAGGTGGCACACATAGATGCCGTCCTCCTGGTCGAGCGCCATCCCGTCGGGGCCGCCATGGCCGCCTGACATCTGGATGTAGGTGCCGACCTTGGACATCGAGCCGTCGGTCATGATCGGGCAGCGCCACACCGCGTTCTGCCGCGTCACCGCGAGAAACAGCCGGTTCTCCTTCATGTTGAGCACCAGTCCGTTGGGGCTCGGAATGGTCGACAGCAAGAGGTCGAGCTGCCCGTTCGGCCGCAGCCGGTAGAGCCGCCCGGTCGGATCGTGCATGCCGGTCTGGCCCTGGTCGGTGAAGTAGCAGGCGCCGTCGGCGGCGAACACCAGATCGTTGAGGCCCTTGAAGCTCTCGCTGTTGCGGGTCGACAGAATCGGCGTGACGGTGCCGGTCGCGGCATCGAGGTCGACCAGGCCGCGCTTGTAGTCGGCGATGAAGATGCGGCCGTCGCGATGGATCTTCAGCCCGTTCGGCCAGCCGTCGTAGCGGCAGACGAGGTCGCAGCTGCCGGTTGGCGCGAGCCGGAACACGCGGCCGAAGGGGATGTCGACGAAATAAAGGTTGCCGGCACGGTCGAACGACGGGCCCTCGAGAAAGCTGTCGACCTCCTGGCCGAGCCGATTGGGGTCCGCCCACTCGGTGCGCATCGTCTTGCGGAACTTGTCCTCCAGCCGGTAGTGCACCTGCGTGGTCACGCGCTCCGGCGGATTGAACATGAGCATGGGGCATCCTCGTTGTGTTCTGGCGGGCGGCGATCGGGATAACAGAGACCCGGGAACCTCGCCAGCCTGGCGTCGGCGCAAAGCGCTCCTTGCCGCGTCGATCTGGTCAATGCGCCACGCAGCAGCTACGCTTGCGCAAAGATCGGTCCTGGTTCGGGAGGACGACCATGCGAGACAATGCGATTGCCCGGCGGCACCGTCATGCCGCGGCAATATCGGGCCATGCCGTGGCCGCATTGGCGATGCTGCTGGCTGGACCCGCGCTGGCGCAGATGCAGAAGGTGGGCGACCCGCCCGAGGCGAGCAACATGCGCCTGGTCGGCCACAGCGACCTGCAGGCGCGCAGCGCCTATCAGCCGACCATCCACCGTCAGGGCGACCGCTTCATCGCCTATGTGGGTCATCACGGCGGTACCGAGGCGACGCCCAAGCCGGTCAATCCGCTGACCGGCCAGCCGGAGTTCAGCGGCACCTCGATCATCGACGTGACCGATCCGGCGCATCCCAAATATCTGCATCATCTCCCCGGCCTGGAAGGCGCCTACGAGGCGGGCGGCGCCCAGATGGTGCGGGTGTGCGACGGCAAGAGCCTCCCCAAGGGCGACCGCAACGCGGTCTATATGCTGCGGGTGTTCGGCGGCCAGGCCCATGAGATCTGGAACGTCGCCGACCCGACGAGCCCGAAGCTGATCACCCGGCTCGATGGCTTGCGCGACACCCATAAGAATTTCTGGGAATGCGACACCGGCATCGCCTTCCTGGTGTCGGGTGCGCCCGGCTGGCGCACCCGGCGCATGACCCAGATCTACGATCTATCCGACCCGGCGCATCCGGTGAAGATCCGCGACTTCGGCCTGCCCGGCCAGGAGCCCGGCTCGACCGGCAACGTGCCGACCGAGCTGCACGGGCCGATCTCGACGGGTCCGGCAGGCAACCGGGTCTATTTCGGCTACGGCACCAACAAGGGCGGCATCCTGCAGATCGTCGACCGCGACAAGCTGTTGAACGGTCCCAAGGAGCCGACGCCGGACAATCTGCGCTATCCGGAGATCGGCCGGCTCGAGATGCTGCCGATCAACGGCGCCCACACCACCCTGCCGCTCCTGAAGATGCCGATCGCCGAGTTCGCCAAGGACAGAGGCGGCTCGACGCGCGACATGGTGATGATCGTCGACGAGGAGATCCTCAATGAGTGCCTCGAGCCGCGGCAGATGGTGTGGTTCGCCGACGTCACCGTGGAGTTGAAGCCGATGATCGTGTCGAACTACACGGTTACCGAGGCGAGTGGACATTTCTGCGACCGCGGCGGCCGCTTCGGCGCGCATTCGTCCAACGAGAGCACGGCGCCGGTGTTTCATGAAAAACTCGTCTTCATCACCTTCTTCAATGCCGGGGTGCGCGCCCTCGACATCCGTGACCCCTACCATCCCAAGGAGGTTGGCTACTTCATCCCGGCGATCACCGAGCAGACCGACAAGCGCTGCATCAAGATCGACGGCAAGGACCGCTGCAAGGTCGCCATCCAGAGCAACAATGTGGAGGTCGACGAGCGCGGCTACGTCTATGTCGCCGACCGCGCCAATACCGGCCTGCACATTCTGGAGCTGACCGGAGAGGCGCGGAAGATCGCCGGGCTGCCGTAGCGGATCATCGAACGGCGCCCGATCTTCGCGGACAAGTCGGAACGAGGCATGACGATCGAGCAGGTCACCGTGGCGGAGGGAATGCTCACGGCGGCGCGAACCGGCGTGGGCCGCGACCTCGTCGTCCTGCATTCGCTGCTCGCCGATCGTCACGCCTTCGATCCGGTTCTGCCCGGGCTGGCGCACCGGTTTCACGTGACGCTGGTCAACCTGCCGGGCTTTCACGGGTCGCAGCCGGCCGAGGCCTCGATGGACGCCTATGTGGGACGTATCGCCGCGGCTCTCGACGAGCTGGAGATCGGGTCCGATGCGATCCTGCTGGGCAACGGCTTCGGCGGCACCATCGCGCTCGCTCTGGTGCTCGCCCATCCCGGGCGGTTCGCCCGACTCGTGCTCAGCGACGTGGCGCCGGGATTCCCCGAAGCCGGCAAGCAGGCGTTCAGGGTGATGGCGGAACGGGTCGCAGCTGGCGGCATGGGGGCGATCGCCGATATCGCGGCAAACCGCGTGTTCCACGCCGCCCACTTGGCGGAGCACCGGGAGGCGATCGAGGAGCGGCGCGCCGTGCTCATGAAGATCGATCCGGTCGCCTTCCAGGCGGCATGCACGATCCTGGTGGAGGCCGACCTGGTGCCGCAGCTGCGGTCCGTGCGGCTGCCGACGCTGGTGGTCTGCGGTGAGCTCGACCAGGCAACGCCGCCCGCGCTCAACCGGCTGATCGCCGATAACGTGCCCGACGCCCGCTTTGTCGAGCTGCCCGGCTGCGGCCATTGCCCGCCGCTGGAGCAGCCCGGCGCCTTCCTCGGCGCGATCCACGATTTCATCAGCGTGTGAGCCGGATTGCCCGGTGTCGCGCCAATGTCGCGGCGCGCCAACATTGCGTTAACCAACCTGCATGTACGCTCGCGGGGCAAGATACCCGGACGTTTAACAAAGGGTTGAGCGGAAACGTCTCCATGTTCCAAATTCGGCGGGTTCGCCACGCTCCGCGCGCGGCACCCGAGAGCGATGCCACATCGGCCGGATCGGATTCCGGCGACCACCCGCTGGTCGCCGCTCTCGAAGATATCGTTGCCGGCCGGCCCGCCGACGGCCCCGGCATCGCGGGTGCCGGCGGATTGGCGCTCGGCAAGCTCACCGACATGCGTCGGCGCGAGCTTCGTGCCGGCCTCGAGTTGACGGTGGCGTTTGCGGCCGATGCGGCGGGAACGGCGACCAATATCGGCTGGATCACTCACGACATTCGCGGCGTGGCCGACAGCAGCGCCACCATCGCGGCGTCCGTCGAAAAGCTGGCCGGGTCGATCGCCGAGATCTCCACTTCCAGCACCGCCGTCGCGGAGGAAACCTCCGCGATGCGTCGTCAGACCGAGGACTGCGTGGCTGGAATGCGAGAGGCTGGGGAATTCGATGCGGTTGGTGAGCAGCCGCATCGGCAGCACGAGCGAACGGCTGGTGGTGCTGGACACCGCGGTCAAGCAGATCGCCGATATGGCGAAGAGCATCGAGGCGATCTCCAGCCAGACCAATTTGCTGGCGCTCAACGCCACGATCGAGGCGGCGCGCGCCGGCGAGGCAGGCCGCGGCTTCGCGGTCGTCGCCGGGGAAGTGAAGTCGCTGTCGGCGCAAACCGCCAAGGTCACCGACCAGATCCGGGAACGGATCGCAGCCTTGACGGAGGAGACCAGGGCCATCAGGCAGGCGATCCTCGACAGCACCCAGACGGTGGGTTCCGGCCAGGCAGCCGTCGGGACCGCCGAGCAGCGGATTGTAGGCATCGGCGAGCAAATGGGTCACGTCAGCGAGCGCATGTCGCTGCTCGCAGGCGTGCTCGGCGAGCAGCGCGCCGCGACAGACAAGATCGCCGGCAGTGCCGGCAGGATCGCGGAAAATGCCCGAAAAGTTCGCGGCGAGATCGACGGATCGATCGGCCGCCTGGTGACCGCCGAAGCCAGGGCGCTGGACGGGATTCGGGCGCTCCATTGCACGAAGGTTTCCGGCTACGGGCTGTTGCGCGCCCAGGCCGAGCTGGCAGCCTGGAAACGCAAGCTCGCCGCTGTTGTGGTCGGGCTCGTCAAGCCGGAGCACGATCTCGCCGACACCGACGCCCGGCGCCTCACCCGCTGGTGCGACACGATCGATGACGAGACGATTCGCCGTCATCGTGCCTTCGCCGCCATGGCGGCGGCGGAGACCAAGGCCCACGATGAGGCGAGCCGGATGCTCAAGGCGGTTCGTGCCCGGGAATATGGCAAAGCGACCGACGCCTACGTCGCCGCCGAGCAGGCAATCGACGAGGCGATCGCGCGTGCCGCCAAGCTGGCCGTGACCGAGCGGTAACGCCGGGATCGATCGGGACTAGTGCGGCGAATTTGAAGTTCCTCCCAACATTGCCGCACGCTCGTCGAGGAACTTCAAATTCAAAAGCCGCACTAGAATCAAAAGGTTGCCAGTGCTCCTTTGATTTCGAAGTTCGCACGAGAACATGCCGCGAAGTGATGCGAACTTCGAAATCGGAGCACTGGTCATTGCCGCGCCTCGTTCTATGATCGGCGCCCCGCTTTCATGCCCTTCGACAAGGTCGTGCCAATGCCGCGCTTTGCCGCCAATTTCGGCTACCTGTTCACCGAGCGTCCATTGATCGAGCGCTTCGGCGCCGCTGCGGCGGCGGGCTTCAAGGCCGTCGAGCAGCAACTGCCCTACGACGTGCCGCCGGCAACGCTGAAGGCCGAGCTGTCGCGCCACGGGCTGACCCAGCTCGGCATCAACCTGCCGATGGGCGGTCCGGGTGAGTTCGGGCTCACCGCCGTGCCCGGTCGCGAGAAGGATTTCGAGGCGGCGTTCCGCCAGGCGCTCGACTATGCGGCGGCGATCGGCGGCAGCGCGATCCACTGCCTCGCCGGCGTTGTGTCGCCCGACCGGCGGCCCGCCGCGGAGACGACGTTCGTCGCCAACCTGACGCGGGCGGCCGACCAGGCGGCGGCCCGGAACATCACGCTGCTGATCGAGCCGATCAACCGCCGCGACCGGCCGGACTATTTTCTGTCCCACGTCGAGCACGCCGCCGACGTCATCGCCAAGGTCGGGCGGCCCAATGTCCGGATCCAGTTCGACTGCTATCACGTGCAGATCATGCAGGGCGATCTGATCCGGCGGATCGAGCAGCATCTGCCGCTGATCGGCCACGTTCAGGTCGCCGCCGTGCCGTCGCGCAACGAGCCCGATGGCGGCGAGGTCAACTATCCGGCGATCTTTCAGGCGCTGGACGCCGTCGGCTATGCGGGATGGGTCGCCGCCGAGTATCGCCCGCGCGGACGCACCGAGGACGGGCTCGGCTGGATGCGCGGCCCGCAGGCGGGACCCGGCATCTGAAATCCAACCTGTCAAACGGCGGTCGAACGGAATGACCAGCATTGAACTGTCGGTGAAGACGACGCTGCCGGACGACGGCACGTCGGGCACATTGGTCGGCCGGGTGTGGCGACCGGATGTCGACGGGCCGTCGGTCGTCGCCATCGGCGCGGACGGCGTGGTCGATGTCTCGGGAAAATTCCCCACCATGCGGGATCTTTGCGAGGCATCGGAGCCGGCGCTCGCGGTGGCGGGCGCGGGCGGTGAACGTCTCGGCGATCTCGCCGCGCTGCTGGCGAACACCCCGCAGCCGCACCGCGATCCGGCGCGGCCGTGGTTGATCGCCCCGATCGACCTGCAGGCAATCAAGGCGGCGGGCGTCACCTTCGCGATCTCGCTCATCGAGCGGCTGATCGAGGAGCAGGCACGCGGCAAGCCGGAGACCGCGGCTGCGGTGCGTGCCGACGTGGAGGCGGCGCTCGGCGGCGCCGTCGACGGCCTGGTGCCCGGCTCGCCCCAGGCGAGCGAGCTGAAGAGCATGCTGCAGGCCAAGGGCCTGTGGTCGCAATACCTCGAGGTCGGGATCGGCCCGGACGCAGAGATCTTCACCAAGGCGCCGCCGATGGCGGCGGTCGGCAGCGGCGCCGCGATCGGCGTGCTGCCGTCCTCGCACTGGAACAATCCGGAGCCGGAAATCGTCGTCGTGGTCAACTCGCGCGGCGCCATCGTTGGCGCGACGCTCGGCAACGACGTCAACCTGCGCGACATCGAGGGACGCTCGGCGCTGCTGCTCGGGCGCGCCAAGGACAACAACGCCTCGACCGCCGTCGGCCCGTTCATCCGGCTGTTCGACCGGACCTTCTCGCTCGACGACGTGCGCCGCACCGAGGTGACGCTCGCGGTCGAAGGCATCGACGGCTTCCGCCTCGACGGGGTGAGCGCCATGGCGAAGATCAGCCGCGATCCCGCCGATCTGGTGGCGCAGATGATCGGCCCGCATCACCAGTATCCGGACGGCGCCGCGCTCTTTCTCGGCACCATGTTCGCGCCGATCAAGGACCGCGATGCGCAGGGCCAGGGGTTCACCCATCATGAAGGGGATATCGTGACTATCGCGTCGCGCCCGCTGGGTGCGCTCACCAATGTGGTGACGACCTGCGACCGGGCGCCGCCGTGGACGTTCGGCAGCGCCGCGCTGATGCGCAACCTCGCCGCGCGTGGGCTGCTCCGCGGCTGATCCGTCGCGGCGGTCGCGGCTCTGGCGGGCACAGGGCCATCGCATAGAGGCCCGTTGGTTCATCTTGCGATGGCCTGGCGCTGACGTTCGCCCGACAGCCCGAGGTCGCAATCGAGGAAGCGGGGCGGGCCATCGAGATCAGTCCGAGCTTTGCCTCTCGGTCCGAGCTGAGCTAACTCCGCATCTCCTTTCTGCCCGCCTTCGCATAGTCCTCGCCAATCGCCTGCACGCGGTCACGGTGATTGATATCATCAGGATTGAGCTGATAGTAGACGGACGGTTGGTTGGTCGCCCGCCAACGTTGGTTCTGCCTCAGAAGCCCGAAGACCTGGCGATCGGCCATCAAGCCTCGCGTGTCCCATGCCATGGGCCTGGCCCAGAAGGGAGTGACCGGCTCGCAGGCGAGCTTGTCATACATCAGGCAGTTCGGATCGACCCAGCCGCCGAAGCCCTGGCTGAAAACGCCCTTGCCGGGCCCGACGGACTCCCAACGGTCGACGCAGATCTGTCGACGCGTCTCTGGGTGCACGAACCATCGCAGCGAGAACGCCCAGTCATGCCCTTCGATTGCCGCCCGCATGGAGCTCAGGTGATCCTCGGCCCACCAGTTGTCATCGTCCAGATACGCCACATGGCGACTGTTGGCGAGGTAGGTGAGCACGCATCGCAGCACCCCGCCATCGCGCGCCGGATGCAGTCCGCCGTGCCGCACCGACGTGGAATAACCCGGATACACCACCTGAACGCAGCAATTCGACGGCCGGTCGGAGCACGCCTGATCGATCAGCCCGATATCACCATCGGGATGGTCGATCCCGATCAGGATCTGGATTCGACCAGCCAAGTTCTGCCGGAAAACCGATCTCAATGCGTCGGTGATCGTCTTGCGCATGATTGTCGGCATGATGAAGGTCACGTCCGAAGGACGTTGCGGTTCGAAATCTTGATCTGCAAACGTCCTGAAACACGATTCGGATGGTCCGCCGAAACTCATCATGAAGTTCCATGTTGCAGAGGTATCGCAGGTGGCGAGCTTGCGCGGATCCTGGAGCGCCGCATCTGCCAACCTCCCCACCCGCAGCAGCGCCGCAAGGGGCGTCAAGGTGGTCTTCCACGCCTCGAATTGCAAGTACCGGCAGGCGAGCCGCTCGGCGGCTGCTCCGTGGCGGCGGATCGTCTTTGTCCGCTGCCCGGCCGGTGGTACGCTTCGCCCGCGGGCGCAGGACGAATGCCATGAGCGACAGCAATGCCGGAGCGGAGGCGCCGCGCGCCCCGCGCCTCAAGGACGCGGTGCGTCAGGCGCGCATCGAGATGGCCGAACGCACCGGCGTGGTCGTCGATCTGCACAATGCCGAGCTCGCGCGCCTGGAAATGCTCAACGAGGCGCTCGACGCGGTCTATGCCGACATCCCGGACAATGTCGAGCTGTTCGACCGCGGGATCATTCCCGGCGACCCGCCGCGGCTGTGGATCGACATGATCGCCCACGTCGCGATGGGCCGCGACAAGCGGGTCTATCGTTTCGTGCAGGATACCCGCTACGGCCGGCGCATCATCGCCGAGTCGCCGGATGTCGAGGTGATCGCCGCCGCGGTCACCAGATACGTCGCCCGTCGGCTGGTGGAGCGCGAACGCGTGCTCGCGGGCGACACCGAGCTCGCCGCCCGCGACCTGCTGATCGATGGGGTCGCCCGCCGACGTCAGCGCCGCCGCCTGGTGGCGATCCTGCTGATCGGTCTCGTTCTCGGGTTCGTGGCTGGCGCTGCCGCCCTGCTGGGAACCGCCTGGATCTCCACCTGGCGCGATTGACCCGTTCCGGTCGCGGGGTCAGCCGCACACGGTATGCCGCTCGATCTCGACGACACCGTGATGGCCGGGGCGCAGGCCCCGGGTGACCGCCTCGCACTGCCAGCCTCCCGGACCGCCCTCGATGCGGTAGAGGTTGTAGGAGGCCGGATCGCGCCGCCCATGCAGCGTGGCGGAGGCCGAGGGCACGCCGAACACCGGCACCCGCCGCTGCTTCGGGCCATCGAGCCAGACCAGCGACTGGACATGGGTGTGGCCGTGGATCACCAGCTCGGCCCCGTGCTCGGCGATCACCCGCCTGAAGGGTCCCGCATCGATCAGCCGCTTGAGCCGCTCGGAGACCGTGGAGGTCGGCGGATGATGCAGCAGCACCACGCGGAACAGCCCGAGATGCGCCAGATGGTCGAGCGTATCGGCGAGCCGCATCAGCTGCTCGGCCCCGAGCTTGCCGGTCGCCGTCACCAGACCGGTCGGCACCGCGGTGGAGAGCCCGACCAGTGCGATCGAGCCGCGCCGCCGCACGAAGGGAAAATGCGCCGGCCGGCCGTGCGGCGCCGCCGCGCCGACGCCGTCGCCCCGCATGTAGTCGCCCCAATGCCGCGCCGGATACTGGACGGCGGAGCGCACATAGACGTCATGATTGCCCGGGACGACGGTGACGTGGTCCGGCGGGCCGAGCCGCGACAGCCATTGGCGGGCGGGCGCGAACTCGAGATCGAGCGCCACATTGACGAGGTCGCCGGTCACCGCGATGTGGTCGGGTGTCTCGGCCTGGAGGTCGTGGACCAGGGTGTCGACCACGTCCGAACGGTGCGCCACGCGCCGCCGCCGCCGCCAGTTGATGATGCCGAGCACGCGCTTGCCGCTGAGCTCGCTCAGCCGCGGCGTCGGCAATGGCCCGAGATGCGGGTCCGACAGATGCCCCAGCACGAACATCGGCGCTGTCATGAGTTGCCGATCAGGATGCCGGCGAGGAACACCAGGGCGCCCCCGACCATGACCTGAAACGCGGCGGAGAGGAACGGCGTGTCCATGAAGCGCCAGCGGATCCACGAGATGGCGATGAGCTCGACGACGACGACGACGATCGCCACGCCGGTGGCGATCGCGAAACTGGGGATCAGGTAGGGCAGCGTATGCCCGAGCCCGCCGACCGCCGTCATGATGCCGCACACCGCGCCGCGAAGCCAGGGCGTGCCGCGCCCGGTGAGCGAGCCGTCGTCCGACAGCGCCTCGGCGAACCCCATCGAGATGCCGGCGCCGATCGATGCGGCAAGCCCCACCAGGAAGGTGTTCCAGGTGTTGTGGGTGGCGAACGCCGCGGCGAACAGCGGTGCCAGTGTCGACACCGAGCCGTCCATCAGCCCGGCGAGCCCAGGCTGCACGTATTGCAGCACGAACATGCGCCGCGCGGTCTCGTCCTCGGCGGCCCGCGCGTCCTTGGTCAGGATGGTCTCGCCGAGCTTTTCCGCCAGGTTCTCGTGCTTGTCCTCGGCTTCGGCCAGTTGGTCCAGGAGCTCACGGACCGAGGCGTCGCGCGCATTCTGTGCAGCCTTGCGGTAGAACCGCGCGGCCTCGTATTCCATCTCGGCGGCATACTTGCGCACGTCGTCGAGCCCGAGCGGTCGCATCAGCCACAGCGCCTTGTGGCTGATGAAGCCCTTGACGTCCTGGCGGCGGATCAGAGGCAGATATTCCCCGAATTTCGTGCGATAGAGCTCGAACAGCATGGTGCGGTGCCGGACCTCCTCGTCCGCCATCTCGTCGAAGACTTTGGCGGAAGCGGGGAATTGCTGGCGCAAGCCTTCGGCGAAACCGCGATAGATGCGACTGTCCTCCTCCTCGTTGGTGATCGCGAGGGCAAGTATCTCCTGCTCGGTCAGATCGGCAAAGCGCTTCAAGGGCAAAACCTCTTTTGAACAATTCTAAGCGGTTAACGGATGAGCCCGGAGGGCGCAAGCGTCGGGGCTGGGCAAAATAGAGGCATGATCCCGGCCCGGCGATGGGTAACGCGAGAGGGACGAAAATGAAACAGAATCATTGGCGTCGGACCCTCGAACCGGCGATCCGTCGGATTTTCCACTTCTACTGGTGGCTGGCCCGGGGCATGACGCTCGGTGTGCGCGGGCTGGTGGTCGACGCCGGCGGTCGGATCTTTCTGGTCAAGCACAGCTACGTGGCGGGGTGGCATTTTCCCGGCGGCGGGGTCGAGGTCGGCGAGACGCTGCGCGAGGCCCTCGCCCGCGAGCTCGTCGAGGAGGGCAATATCACGCTCACCGGCCCGCCGAGGCTCCATGGCGTGTTCTTCCACGACGCCTATTCGCGACGCGACCACATCGCGGTGTATGTGGTGCAGGCGTTTCGCCAGGACGCTACGCCGCAGCCCGATCGCGAGATCATCGACCACGGATTTTTCCCCCTGGACGCCCTGCCGGAGGGCACGACTAACGCGACGCGGCGGCGGCTCGACGAAGTGTTCGATGGGGCCGCGCCGGCGGAGCGGTGGTGACCTTGACGTGACCCCAAAGGCTGCGGGCCTTTCGTGGCAACGCGAAGGCGTCAAGCGTCGGCGGCTCGGCGACCGAACCGCTCCCGGTCGTGCGGGGCGCCGAAGTCGAGAGCCGGGCCGACCGGGACGATGCCGGTCGGATTGATCTGTCGATGGCTCGCAAAATAGTGGCGCTTGATGTGGCCGAGATCGACCGTCTCGCCGACGCCCGGCACCTGATAGAGGTCGCGCAGATAGTTCGACAGATCTGGATAGTCGGCGATGCGCCTGAGATTGCATTTGAAGTGGCCGACGTAGACGGCATCGAATCGGACCAGCGTGGTGAACAGCCGCCAGTCAGCCTCGGTGAGCCGGCTGTCGACGAGGTAGCGCTGGTGCCCGAGAATCTCCTCGATCCGGTCGAGCGCTGCGAACAGCGCAGCGAATGCCTCCTCGTAGGCGGCCTGGGTGGTCGCGAAGCCGGTGCGGTAGACGCCGTTGTTGATGTTCTCGTAGACGAAGGCATTGATGCGGTCGATGTCGGCGGCAAGCTCGGGCGGGTAGAAGTCGGCGCTGTCGGCGCCCGCCGTGGCGAACGCCGAATTGAGCATCCGGATGATCTCGGCCAATTCGTTGTTGACGATGGTCCGCCGCCGCTTGTCCCACAGCACCGGAACCGTGACGCGGCCGGAATAATGCGGGTCAGCCGCCACATACACTTCGGACAGACGCTTGGCGCCGGCGAGGCCTTCGGGCAACGTCTCGTCGTCCGGCGCAAAGGTCCAGCCCGCCGGTCCCATCAGGGGCTCGACCACGGTGAGCGTGATTGCCTGCTCGAGCCGCTTGAGCTTGCGGAAGATCAGAGTGCGGTGCGCCCACGGGCAGGCCAGCGAGACGATGAGATGATACCGGCCGGGCTCGGCCGCAAAGCCTCCCAGGCCCGTGGGACCGGGGCTGCCGTCGGCCGTCAGCCAGTTGCGGAACTGCGTCTCTGTCCGCACGAAGCGGCCGCCGGTCGCCGCGGTGTCGTACCACTGGTCGTGCCAGACGCCGTCCACGAGCAGACCCATGAGAGCCTCCTGTCGGGCTGGACATGATGCCGCCCGAGCTGCGGCCGGCGGGCGACGGTCGATTGCGCGCCAGCGATAGACCTGAATGCCGGCAAATGCTAATCGGCGCGCCGGGCCGACACATGACCGATCTCGCCGTGACGATCCTTCCCGAGACCCCCGACGACGCAACGGCGATCGAGCGGCTGCACGAGCGCACCTTCGGGCCTGGGCGGTTCGCCAGGACCTCCTTCCGCGTCCGTGAAAGGATCGGGCACCGGCTCGATCTGTCGTTCACGGCGCGCATCGGCACGTTGCTGGTCGGCTCGGTGCAGCTCACCCCCATCCGCATCGGCGAGACCGCGGCGCTGCTGCTCGGGCCGCTGACGGTGGAGCCGCCGTTCCGCGACCGCGGGATCGGCCGGATCCTGATCGATCGGGCACTCGCGGCGGCGCGCGCGCAGGGCCACCGGCTGGTCGTGCTGGTCGGCGACGAGGCCTACTATGCCAAAGCGGGGTTCAGACGCGTGGCGAAGGGCAAGGTCACCATGCCCGGGCCGGTCGACCCGGAACGGCTGCTGGTCGCCGAGCTCGTCGACGGCGCCTCGGCCGGCATTGCCGGGCCGATAAGGCCGGACTGGGATCTGGCCCAGGCGTAGCACGTAGGATGGGTAGAGCGCCCCTTTGCGCGAACCCCATCGGGTAGGCCGCGAGCGATGGGTTTCGCTCCCGCTCAACCCATCCTACCGGCCTTCGCGCAGCCAGGTCGCCGCCAGGCTGCCGACCAGCAGCAGCAGCCCGAGCAGGCCGACGAAGACCGGCAGCACGCCGATCCCGCGCACCACGCTGGCATCGCGGATCTTCAGGCCGATCCAGTCGTCGCCCTTGAAGGTATCGCTCGAGCGCACCGCGAGCAGCCGCGGCACATTGATGCCGCCGGCCTCGGCGAGACGGCGAACCTCGCCCCCGGTCGCGTCGGCGAGCGGGCGCAGCACCTCGGTGGTCGACGTCACCTCGGAGAACTCGCGGGGATTGGCCGGACCCACATTGGCGAGCGCATTGAGCTTGCCGTCGGTGGCGCGCCACAGGCCGAGCTCGTCGGCGGCGAGGCTCAGGCGCCACACGCCGGGCTCGGCCGGATTGAGCGTCAGCGTCCGGGTCTGTCCGCTCGGCGACGTCAGCGTGACCGGCGCCACCGTCTCCGCCATGGTCTGACGCTGGACGGTGAGGTCGCGGCCGCGCGCGGTCATCCGCAGCGCTTCCTCTTCGAGATCGGGCTGCTTCATCAGCCAATGGGAGAGCCGGCGCAACAGGTCGAGATGCGGCCCGCCGCCCTCGTAGCCGCGCGCCCACAGCCAGATGTGGTCCGACAGCAGCAGGGCGACCCGGCCCTCGCCTTCGCGCGAGAGCAGCAGCAACGGCTTGCCGTCCGGCCCCTCCATGACCGAGGTGCCGTTGGCGCTCTTGGTGTCGACCAGACGGAACCAGCGGCTCCAGTGCGGCGGATCGGTATCGGCGCCCTCCAGGGAGCGGGTCACCGGATGGCGCTTGCCGAGGTCGGTGAGCCGGGCGGTGAATGGCTGCTCGGTCATCCGGCCGGTCGGCTCCGCCGGCAGGATGACGTCGAGCGGCGTCCGCCAGATGCTGGTCGGGCTCGCATAGTCGGGACCGGCGGCGACCAGCACGGCGCCGCCCTCGCGCACATAGCGGGCGATGTTGTCGAAATAGATGATCGGCAGCACGCCCTGGCGGGCATAGCGGTCGAAGATGATCAGGTTGAAATCGTTGATCCTCTGCTGAAACAGCTCCCGCGTCGGAAAGGCGATGAGCGAGAGTTCGTTGATCGGCGTGCCGTCCTGCTTTTCCGGCGGGCGCAGGATGGTGAAGTGGACGAGGTCGACGCTGGCGTCGGATTTCAGCAGGTTGCGCCAGGTGCGCTCGCCCGCATGGGGCTCGCCGGACACCAGCAGCACGCGCAGCTTGTCGCGCACGCCGTCGATCGACACCACCGCGCGATTGTTGATGGTGGTGAGCTCGTTGTCGAGTGGCGATGCCTCGATCTCGACGATGTTCGGGCCGGCATGCGGGATCGGCACCTGGACGTTGACGGTGCTGCCGACCGTGACATTGCGCCGCTCCAAGGTGTCGCCGTCGCGGCGCACCGCGACCTGCGCGGTGCCGGGACGCACGCCGCTGTCCTCGACGCGGAACGTGATGGTCTGCGACTGGCCGACGATGCCGAAGCGCGGCGTCGACACCAGGACGACGCGACGGTCGCGCTCGTCGGGATGGCCGGTGATCAGGGCATGGACCGGCGCCGCGAAGCCGAGCGCACCGGCATCGGCCGGAACGTCGTGCACGCGGCCATCGGTCAGCAGGATGGCGCCGGCGACCCGGTCGGGCGGCACGTCGCCGAGCGCCGCGCCGAGCGCCGAGAACAACCGCGTCCCGTCGGTCTCGCCGTCGGACTGGGCGGCCTCGACCACGCGGGTCTCGAGACCGGAAATCCGGCCGAGACGCCGGACCAGCGCCTCGCGCGCCGCCTCGGTCTGCGCCAGCCTGTCGCCAAAACTCTGGCTCGGGCTCTTGTCGACGACGACGGCGACCACCGAGGGCAATGCCTCGCGATCCTCGCGGGTGAACGACGGATTGGCGAGCGCCAGCGCCACGAAGGCAAGCGCCACGGTGCGCACCCAGGCGCCGCGGCTGCGCACCAGAAGCAGCAGTCCGGCCATGACAGCGGCCACCGCGATCGCCGCCCACAGCACTTCGGGCGGGACCAGAGGCGTGAAGGTGATTCCGAAACCCACTACGTCACCTGTCTGTTCGGCCGGTTGTCACGCCCCGCATGGTCTCGGCGCAGCCGTGTTTCTTTGGACCCTGCGCCGATGGCTCACTGCCCGAGCCGCTCCAGCAGCGCCGGGATGTGCACCTGATCGGCCTTGTAGTTGCCGGTCAGCGTATACATCACGATGTTGACGCCGGCGCGGAATGCGAACTCGCGCTGGCGCGGGTCGCCGGGCACCAGGGGCAGGGTCGGTTGCCCGTCCGGACGCATCGCCCAGGCGCCGGCGAAATCGTTCGACGTGATCAGGATCGACGACACGCCGTCGCCGGCGCGCGCCGGCCGCCGCGTCGTCTCTTCCTCGCTCTCGGCCTGACTCGCCTCGACCCAGAGCTGCCCCGAGGTGAAGCGCCCGGGAAAATCGCGCAGCAGGAAAAAGGTCTTGGTCACCACATGGTCGCGCGGGACCGGCTCGAGCTCCGGTATGTCCAGAGCCGACAGGATCGCCCGCAATGCCACCATGCCGGGACCGCGGGCCTCGCCGCCGGGGCCGGGCGGGGCGACCACCGCGTCACGCGTGTCGAACAGGACCGTGCCGCCCTGCTTCATGTAGGCGTCGATACGCGCCAGCGCCTCGGCCGAAGGTTTTGCCACATCGGGCGCGATCGGCCAGTAGATCAGCGGAAAGAAGGCAAGCTCGTCGCGTGAAATATCGACGCCGACCGGCTCACCGGCCTCGAGCGCCGTCCGCTGGCCGAGAAACGCGGTCAGTCCCGTAAGTCCGCTCTTGCTGACGGCATCGACCTCGGGATTCCCCGTGACCACATAGGCGAGCCTCGTGTCCAGCGTGGTCTTCATGGCGAATTCGTCGGTGGCCGGTTCGGCCATCGTCCGCGGCGCGGCAACCGCGATCGCGGCAGTGATCGCGGCTGCGACCAGCACGGAAGCGGTCGCGCGGCGCGGGATGAGCCGGCGGACGCCGCCGGCGAGCGAGAACACGACCAGGGCATCGAGCAGCAGCAGGCCGAGCGCGGTCAGGAAGATCGGGCCCCTGAGGTCTTTCGGCTCTCCCACCCGATAGGGCTCGAGACGCGCAGAAAGGGGTGAGAAATCGATCGGACCCAGCCGGTCCGCCGGGCTCAGCGTATTGACCGCGAGCAGTCCCTCCGGCGGGCCATAAAAGCCCGGCGGATGGTCGGCGCTGGCCGCGCTGCCGTAGCCGGGGGGAACCGGGCGTGCGGTCGCGGGCGGCGGGCCGAAGACGCCAAAACCGTCGAGCAGGCGGCTCGGCGGCACCGCCTCCTGCGCCGCGCCGGCAGTCTTCGGGCGGGCGTCGGCGGTCGCCGTCGAGCCCGCAAGGGCGACGATTCGCTTGAGCATCTCGACGAATGTGCCGGATAGCGGCAGGTCTGACCAGCGGGTGTCGGCGGTGACGTGGAACAGCACGATCACGCCCTTGGCCCGCTTCTGTGCGGTGACCAGCGGCGTGCCGTCGCCGAGGGTCGCCCAGGTGTGCTCGCTCAGCCCCGTATCGGGTTCGGCGAGGACCTGGCGGGTCACCGTGACGTCGTTGGGGATCGGCATCCCGTTGAACGGGCTGTCGCGGGAGAAGCCGGTGAGCTGCTGCGGCTGCTCCCAGGTCAGGCTGCCGCCGAGGATGCGGCCGCCGCGACGCAGCTTGACCGGCACGAGGTCGTCGTCGGCGGCGGCGAGCCTGGGGCCGGCGAAGCGCACCAGCACGCCGCCGTCCTCGACCCATTTGGTCAGCCGCTCGCGGGCCTCGGCGGGAACATTGCCGACATCGGCGAGGATCAGCATCGGCACGTTCTGATCGAGGAATTTTCGCACCGCCTCGGACGGCCCGGTGCCTTCCGCCAGCCTGATGTCGGCGAACGGATTGAGGGCGCGCGACAGGTAGTAGATCGAGTTCGAGCAGCGGCTGTGCGGTGTCGGCGCTGGCCCCGGAGACCAAACCGATGGTGCGTCGGCGCCAGCGCTTGTCGAGCAGCTGGACGGCCCCGGAGGAGCGCTCGCCGGCGATATCGAGACGGGCAATGTCGTTGCGGATCTCCACCGGCAGGTCGAGCTGCGCCTCGGTCTCCCGCTCGTCCGCCTTGAAGGCGAACCTCGCCTCGCCGAGCGGCAGGCTCTTGAGGTCGAGCGCCCGCACGACGCCCGAATCCTCCGCGCCGGCGGCGGCACGCAGCACCTTGACGCTCAGCGCGCCGGCCGCGTTGTCGGCGGCGGCGAGCGCCAGTGCCGGCTTGACGCCGCCGGTCACCACGGTCATCGGTCGCTTGTCGACCACGCGGGCGAGCCCGGCGACGAAATCCCGGGCGTGGCCGACATCGACCCCGTCGGTGAGCCAGACGACCTCGACGTCGGGGGTGGCGCCGAGGAAGCGGGCGATCGGCACCAGCGCATCGGTACGCACCAGCGTGTGGGGTTTCGGCTTCATCTGCCGCAGCCGCACCCGCGCGGCGCCGGGCGTTTCCAGCGTGATGTCGCGGGAAGGCTCGGAGAGCGGGATCACGGCGACGCCGCGGTTGTCGACCTCGGCGCGTGCGATCAGGTCCTCGGCGGTGCGCAGGCGCGCATCCCAGGTCGCCGCCGCCGCCCAGCCGTCATCGATCAGGAGCGCGATCGGCGCCGCCGCCGTCGTGGTCGCCAGCGGCGGATTCCACAAGGGACCGGCGGCCGCGAGGATCACCAGGGCGGCGAGCGTCAGCCGCAACAGCGTCAGCCACCACGGGGTCCTGGCGGGCGTCTCCTCCCGCGGCGCGATGTCGAACAACAGCCGGGTCGGGGCAAAGGCGATGCGACGCGGCCGCGGCGGCACCAGCCGCAGCAGCCACCACAGGACCGGCAGGCTCAAGAGGCCGATCAGCACCAGCGGCTGGGCAAAGCCGAGCGGCAGGCCCGCGATCATGCGTGCCTCCCCGGTTGCGAGGCGGCGTGCCAGCGGTTGATCCCGGTGCCGGACGGCCCGGCGCCCATCTGAACGTGCAGCTTGAGCAGCAGCTCGCTCGCCGGCCGGTCGGTGCGATGGATGGTGAAGCTCCAGCCGAGCCGGTCGGTCTCGGCGCGGATCTGCCCGCGATGCCGCTCGATTCGCATCTGGTACTCGTCGCGCCAGGTCTCGGCGCGGCCCGCCGTGATGCTGCCGCCGCCCTCGGGCTCGACGAACTCGATGCGGCCCGAATAGGGAAATGTCTCCTCGGCAGGATCGACAATCTGCACCACGTGGCCATGGGCGCCGCTGGCCGAGAGCTGCGCGATGGTGCGCAGAACCTCCGCGGTCGGGCTCCACAAGTCCGACAGGACCACGACCTCGGCGAGCGGGGAGGGCGCGAACGACGGAGGCAGGCTCGCACGCTCGCTCTCGTCGTGCACGATGGTCTGCGCGATCTTCTCGATCACGTTGCGGCTCGCGGTCGGGCGCATCAGCCCGGGAACGCCGATCCGCTCGCCGCCTTCGACCAGCACGTGGGCGAGCGCGAACGCAACCACCAGGGTGCGGTCGAGCTTGCTGTCCAGCGCCAGCGGCGAGGCGAACGCCATGGAGGGCGAGCGGTCCGGCCAGATCCACACCGTATGGGCCGCCTCCCATTCGAGCTCGCGCACGTAAAGATGGTCGTCGCGCGCCGACCGCCGCCAATCGACCCGGCTTGCAGCCTCGCCGGATACGAAACGCCGGTACTGCCAAAAATTCTCCCCCGAGCCGGCGCGCCGGCGGCCGTGCAGGCCATGGATCACGGTCGCCGCCACCCGCCGGGCCTCGAGGATCAGCCGCGGCATGGTGGCCGCGAGCGATCGACCCTGAGCGGTCGCGCGTCGTGTCGGCTCGTTGTCGTATCCGCTCGCTAGAGGCTCGGCGGCCATCCGCTCACCCGATGCGCGCCTTGACGCGGCCGATCACCGCCTCGATCGTCTCGCCGTCGGCGCGCGCCGCGAAGGTCAGTGCCATCCGGTGTTTCAGCACGGGCTCGGCGAGCTCGATCACATCGTCGACGGACGGCGCGAAGCGCCCATCGAGCAGCGCGCGGGCGCGCACCGCGAGCATCAGCGCCTGGCTTGCCCGCGGGCCGGGCCCCCAGGCGATCAGCCTGGCGTTGTCGCCCCCTTCGGGCCCGGGGCGGGCCGAGCGGACCAGAGCGAGAATCGCCTCGACCACCGATTCGCCGACCGGCAGGCGGCGCACCAGGCGCTGCGCCGCGATCAGGTCGTCGGCGCTCATCGCCGGCTTCGGGCGGGTCTCCTCGGCGCCGGTCGTGTCGAACAGGATGCGGCGCTCCGCCTCGCGGTCCGGATAGTCGACATCGACCTCCATCAGGAAGCGGTCGAGCTGGGCCTCGGGAAGCGGATAGGTGCCTTCCTGCTCCAGCGGATTCTGGGTGGCCAGCACGTGAAACGGCCTCGGCAGGTCGTGCCGGGCGCCGGCGACCGTCACATGCTGCTCCTGCATGGCCTGCAGCAGCGCAGACTGGGTGCGCGGGCTCGCCCGGTTGATCTCGTCGGCCATCAGCAACTGGGCGAAGATCGGGCCGCGGATGAAGCGGAAATTGCGCTTTCCGCCGGGGCTCTCCTCGAGCACCTCGGATCCCAGAATATCGGACGGCATCAGGTCGGGCGTGAACTGGATGCGCCGCGCATCGAGGCCGAGCACCGTTCCCATGGTCTCGACCAGCTTGGTCTTGGCGAGGCCCGGCACGCCGACGAGGAGCGCGTGACCGCCGGACAGCACCGTCACCAGCGCTCGCTCGACCACCTTGTCCTGGCCAAAAATCACCGCGCCGATCGCGGCCTTCGCCGCGCGTATGTTGGCGGCGGTGGATTCCGCGGCGCGAACGATCATGTCCTCGAGCTTTTCCAGCCCTTCTCCGCTCGGCACTGCCATCGTGTTGTGCTCCTTGTTATGGTTTTGCGGCGGTATCGTCCGCGACGCTATTGTTCCGCGGCGGTCGTCCCATAACGGCCTTCCGGACGTAAGGGTGCGATGAAATTATGCAATGACTGCGCCAGAGCCGGCCGGGACTGCGCCGAACCCGGTCGGCGAATTGTCGGCGAATGCCACCCCATGCGAGCTTACGCTATTTTTCAATCGTGGCGATTCCGGTTCCACCGATCACGATCGCGCGACCGCGCCGCGTGGCAATCCGTAACGTAGGGTAATCCATGGCGAAGGAAGGGCAGGGCGGAGCACCAGGCGCCATCGAGGCGATCGCCGGCGAGGTGAGGCGCGCCGGTGCCAAGGGTCCGCCGCCGGTGCATCTGTGGAATCCGCCCTATTGCGGCGAGATCGACATGCGGATCGCCGCCGACGGGACCTGGTTCTACATGAAGACGCCCATCGGACGGGCGCCCCTGGTGAAATTGTTCGCATCCGTGCTCAAGCGCGAAGGCGACAGGTTTTTTCTCGTGACTCCCGTGGAAAAATGCGGGATTGCGGTCGATGACGCACCTTTCCTGGCGGTCGAGATGGCTGTCGAAACGAGCGCCGCAGACCGCGTGCTTCGATTCCGTACCAATGTCGATGACTGGGTGGCGTGCGGCCCGGGTCATGCGCTGCGTTTCGAGCCCGAAGCCGACACCGGGGGCCTGAGGCCCTATCTGCATGTGCGCCGCGACTTGTGGGCCAAAGTGACGCGGGCGCTGTTCTACGATCTGGTCGAGCTCGGCGAGGAGCGGGAGGTCGAAGGGGTGCGCCAGTTCGGCGTAGCGTCGGCCGGAGAGTTTTACGCCATGGCCCCGGCCGACAGCCTGCGGGAGTATGTCTGATGGATGCCGCCGTCCCGGCGAGCCGGCCGGTTCCCGGACACGATATTTTCGAACGCGCCCGCGAGCGGCTCGGGCTTGCGGTGCCGCCCGGCCTCACCGATCCCGACATCGTGCCGCTCCACGGCGATCACGCCCTGGACCCCGTCCGCAAGGCAATCGCCGACATCAGGCCGATCCGGCCCGCGGCCGTGCTGGTGCCGATCGTCGACCGGCCGGCGCCGACCATCCTGCTGACCAAGCGGACCGCGGCGCTGCCCGATCATGCCGGCCAGATCGCCTTTCCGGGCGGCAAGATCGACGCCGCCGACGAAAGCCCGCTCGAGGCAGCCTTGCGCGAAGCCGACGAGGAGATCGGGCTCGGGCGAGGCTACATCGATCCGATCGGCTATCTCGACCTTTACATGACGACGCTCGGCTACCGCATCGTTCCGACGGTCGCCCGGATCGCTCCGGATTTCCAGCTGACCCTCAATCCGTCCGAGGTGGACGACGCCTTTGAGGTCCCGCTGGAGTTCCTGATGCAGCCGGACAATCACCAGCGCCACAGCCGGGAATGGAAGGGGCTGATGCGAAGCTACTACGCGATGCCGTTCGGCGAGCGCTATATCTGGGGTGTCACCGCCGGCATCCTGCGGAACATGTACGAGCGTCTCTATGGTACGTGAGGCGCGGGGCGGAGCGATCATGCAGGGGCGGGATTGCGTGGAACGAGCCGATACGATGACCGGCACACCCGAATGATACGGCCGGTACTCACCGAAATTGCGCTGTTTCTCGTGCCATTCGTCGCCTACATGGTGTTTCTGTGGGCGACCCGGGCCCGCGTGCTGCATCCCGAGGCGTGGCCGCTGCCGGTCCTCGCCTGGCTGACCATTGCGGCGCTGGTCTTGATGGTCGGAAGCTTCGTGGTGATCGGCCATTTCGCCGGGGCGCCGCCCGGCTCGACCTATGAGCCGGCCCATTTGGAGAACGGGCGGTTCGTGCCGGGACGGATAAAATAATGGTTCCGGCGGACCCGCCGCGCATCCCCGACGCGCGATGGCTCACCGCGCCGCCGCTGACCAGGTTGCTGGCAGCGCTCGACGCCGACGGCGAGGAGGCGAGGGTGGTCGGCGGGGCGGTGCGCAACGCCCTGCTCGGCGAGACCATCGGGGATATCGACGTCGCCACCACCGCGCTGCCGGCGGAGATCGTCCGGCGCGTCGAAGCGCAAGGATTCAAGGCGGTGCCGACGGGGATCGATCATGGCACCGTCACCGTGGTGGTCGAGGGCGTGCCGTTCGAGGTCACGACGCTCCGCCAGGACGTCGAGACGTTCGGCCGCAAGGCGGTCGTGCGCTTCGGCCGCGACTGGGAGCAGGATGCCTGGCGGCGCGATTTCACCATGAACGCCCTGTCGGTCTCGCCGGACGGCGCGATGCACGATTACGTCGGCGGGCTGGCCGACCTGTGGGCCCGCCGGGTGCGCTTCATCGGCGATGCGGCGACGCGTATCGCCGAGGATTATCTTCGCATCCTGCGCTTCTTCCGCTTCCATGCCGCATACGGTCACGGCGCTCCGGACCCGGCCGGCCTGGCGGCCGCCATTGCGGCTCGCGACGGGCTCGACCGGCTGTCCCGCGAGCGCGTGCGGATGGAGCTCTTCAAGCTGATGGTCGCGGCGGCGGCGGCACCGACCATGGCGATCATGGCGGAGGCCGGCCTGCTCGGACGGGTTCTCGGCGGGGTGCCGCTGATCGCCAGCCTCGTCAACATGGTGGCGATCGAGGGGGGACTGGGCCTCGAGGCCGATCCGGTGCGGCGGCTCGCAGCGCTTGCCGTCACCATCGAGGAGGACGCCGAACGGCTCACGCAGCGGCTGCGTCTTGCCAATGTCGAGCACGATCGGCTGGTCTCGATGGCCGACCGCTGGTGGCGCATCGCCTGCCCGCCGGCAGAGGGCGAGGCGCGCGCCATGCTTTATCGTCTGGGTCCCGACCGCTTCACCGACCGGGTGCTGATGGCCTGGGCGCGAGCCGGCGCGCCGGCGGCCGACAGCGCCTGGCGCGATCTGGCGCGGCTCGGCGGGACCTGGAGGCGGCCGCGCTTCCGGCTCAAGGCGGCGGACTTCGTTGCCCGCGGCGTCGCGCGGGGGCCGCAGCTCGGCGCGGCCCTCAAGGCCGCCGAGGAGGCGTGGATCGCCGCGGGCTTTCCCGACGATGCCGACGCGATGGCGGCAATCGCCGATGCGGCGGCGCGAACGGAATGATCGGTTGAGTGGCGCATTTGGCTGACGGGCGGTCCGGCGGTCGACTCTCATTGTACGGTCGCCCCCGACCGCAGTATTGCTCCCCCGCCGGGCCAATCCGGCGCCGGGAACATCGCTTGTCCTCTGCGCTTGCCGACATATCGCTCCTTCAGCTGCTGGCGGTCGCCGCCATGGCGCTCGTCGCCTCGGTGGTGGGCGGGGTGACGGGCTATGGAACCGGCGTGCTGATGCCGCTCGTTCTGGTGCCGCTGGTCGGCGCCGGGCCGGTCGTGCCGATCATCGCGATCTCGGCACTGTTCACCAATTCGAGCCGCACCGTCGCTTTCCGCAAGGCGGTCGATCGGCGCCGCGCCCTGATCGTGCTTGCCGCCGCCATACCGACCTGCATGCTCGGCGCCTACGGCTATTCCCGGCTCAACGACACCGGTGCCGCGCTGGTGATCGGCACCATGCTCATCGCCAGCGTGCCGTTGCGTCGGCTCCTCAGGCGGCACGGCGTGCGGCTCGGCGACAGGGGCCTGGCAGCCGGTGCCGTCGGCTTCGGGCTCGTGGTGGGCGGCACCGCCGGCGCCGGCATCATCCTGATGTCGATGCTGATGGCGGCGGGCCTCGAAGGCGCCGCCGTCATCGCCACCGATGCGGCGATCTCCATCGTGCTCGGCATCGTCAAGGTCGCGGTGTTCGGCATTGCGGGTGCGGTCAGCCCCAAGGTGGTGGCTCTCGCTTTGCTGATCGGCCTCGTTGCCTTTCCGGGCGCCTTCCTCGCCAAGGCAGCGGTCGACCGCATGCCGATCCACGTGCATACCGCGATCCTCGACGCGGTGGTGCTCATCGGCGGGGCATTCCTGATAATCGGCGCGCTCGTCAGGTGAGGGAACGCCCCGGTGAGCAGGTGTCGGCAGACCTATGCGGCGACCGGCGGCGTGAAGTTCAACTGGTAGAGGATGGGGCGCAGCTACCGGTCCTCCTCCACGTCCTCATCCTTGAAATCGCCGATCAGACGCAGGCCCTCGATCCAGGTCTCGCCCTTGCGCTTGATCACCTCGCGCGGCTTGACGCCGCCGAACTCGGCCAGTGCGGCGGCGAGCTTTTCCGAATGGGTCACCACCCAGATCTGGGTGCGGTGGGAGGCCCGGACGATCAGGCGTGCGAGCGGCTCCAGGAGCTCCGGGTGGAGGCTCGCCTCGGGCTCGTTAAGCGCGACGAAGGCCGGCAGCCGATAGCCGAGCAGGGCGCCGGCGAGCCCGAGGAAGCGCAGCGTGCCGTCGGAGAGCTCGCCGGCCTCGAAGACGCGCTGCGGGTAGTCCGGCAGGACCAGGCCGAAGGATGCGGTGCGGTCGGGCGGCGGGACCCTGAGCCGTGCGCCGGGAAACGCATCGTCGATCG
This sequence comes from uncultured Alphaproteobacteria bacterium, assembly GCA_963755055.1. Taxonomy (GTDB): domain Bacteria; phylum Pseudomonadota; class Alphaproteobacteria; order Rhizobiales; family Xanthobacteraceae; genus AP-16. The sequence continues at coordinate 29,463 of CAVWIS010000036.1, forward strand.
CCCGCATCAGATCGCCGGCGTCCTGGCGGATATGGAACAGGGTGGCGAACACGGCGGCGAGGTCGGAACCGTCGGAGGCCAGCGTCGGCGTGGTGACGGCGAGGCAGGGCTGGCGCAGCGGCGAGGCGCGATCGGTGCGCAGATCGTGGTAGAACCGCCAGCTGAGCATCGTCCGGCGCACCAGATCGACGTCGGGAAAACGTCCGGCGTCCTGCAGGGCACCGAGCATGGTCTCGGAGGCCATCAGATCCTTGTCGACCATGTGCCGCGCGTCGGCGTCGTCGACCGCGAACGCCACCGGTCCTTTCCGCTCGAGCAGGGTCTGCGGACGGCGGCTGCCGCGGAATACGAGCTTCTCCTCCTTGATCTGTGGCTCGAGCGCGAATGCCGCGTCGGTCGGCGCACGGAGGCCGGCGGCGACCTCGTAGGAATACGATCCGGTCCCGCCGGCGGATTGTGGGGGAGTGGCTGCCCCATCGGGTCCAAGCTCGACCGCGAGCCGGATGCGCGCCGGCTTGTTGCTGGCGCGCTTTCCCGCCCACAACGCGGATTCCATGCCGCCCTCCGCCGCAAGCTCGCGTGCGAGCGTCCCGGCCGCGGCGGCCTGGACGAGTTGCAGGGCGTTGTACAGGTTGGTCTTGCCGACGCCGTTGGCGCCGACGAATACGGTGAGGCCGCCGACCGGAAAGCGGATCTGGCGAAGCGAGCGATAGCCGGCGATCTGGATATCGCGGATCCGCATGAGGTTGCCGCTCAGGGCCACTTCACCAGCGGCGGCATCGAGGAGAGGATCGAATCCACATTGCCGCCGGTTCTCAGTCCGAACACCGTGCCGCGATCGTACAGGAGGTTGAACTCGACGTAGCGTCCGCGGCGGACGAGCTGCTCCTGGCGCTCGTCGTCGGACCACGGCGTGGCCAAGTTCCGCCGCACGATCGCCGGATAGACACCGAGGAACGCCCGCCCGACGTCCTGCGTGAAGGCGAGGTCGGCGTCGAAATCGCCGCTGTCGTGCCAGTCGTAGAAGATGCCGCCGATCCCTCGCGGCTCCTTGCGGTGCTTCAGATAGAAATACTCGTCGCACCACGCCTTGTACTTGCCGTAGGGCGCCACGGCGGCATGCGCATCGCAGGCCGCCTTCATGGCGGCATGGAAGGCGAGCGCGTCGGCATCGTCCTGCCGGCGCCGCGCCGCCAGCACCGGGGTGAGATCCGCGCCGCCGCCGAACCAGGCCTTGCTGGTGACGACGAACCGCGTGTTCATGTGGACGGCGGGGATATGCGGGTTCCACATGTGGGCGATCAGCGAGACGCCCGAGGCCCAGAAGCTCGGATCGGATTCGGCGCCGGGGATCTCCTTGCGGAATTCCGGGGCGAACTCGCCGTGCACGGTGGAGACGTGAACCCCGACCTTCTCGAACAGTCGTCCGCGCATCACCGACATCACGCCGCCGCCGCCCGCGCCGCCCGCATGATCGGTGCGGCTCCACGGCGTGCGCACGAAACGGCCGGGCGCGCCTGCATGCAGCGCCTGCGGCGCCTCGCGCTCGAGCGCCTCGAACGCCGCGCAGATGTCGTCGCGCAGCGCTTCGAACCACGTTCTGCAACGAGCCTTGCGGGTCTCTATCTCGCGAGCGTCGAGCATGGCGGCTCCTTGTCCGGGCATCCCCTTACGCCAAGCCGCGATCACCGTCGACGGCGGCGCCGAGCGCGGCAAAGCCGCCGCACTGGCGCAGCGCTTCGCCGGCCACCATCGCGGCGGCCACCGCGACATTGAGCGAGCGCAGCCCGGCGCGCATCGGAATCCTCAGCCGGACGTCGGCGGCCGCATGGACGTCCTTCGGCACGCCCGACGATTCGCGGCCGAACAGCGCGATATCGCTCGCCGTGAACCGATGATCCACATAGGCCGCCGCGGCGCTGGTCGTCAGCAGGAGCAGACGGAGCCCGCCGTCGCGCCGCCAGCCGTCGAATGCCTTCCAGGAGACGTGGCGCACCACGTCGACCTGATCGAGATAGTCCATCCCGGCGCGCCGGAAGGCGCGGTCGGAGGTCGGAAAGCCGGCCGGCTCGATGATATGCGCCTCGATGCCGAGACATGCGCACAGGCGCAGAATTGTCCCGGTATTCTGCGCGATGTCCGGCTGATGGAGGGCGATCCGCATGGTGCGCGCAAACCCGGACGATTGCCAAAACGTCATGCAAGACCAATGAGCTATGCGACTTTTGGTCATCGACGCGATAGCGGGCTTGCGCTCTTTCGGCAAGGGTGCCAATAAAATCCCGGATCGCGTCGCCCGCCCTTCCCCAGGGTGGGCCGCGGCCGGTCCGCCCGCCGCCGTTCGGCGTGCCCTGGTGGGGTGGTCCGGGGCCTTGGCGGTTTGCAGCGCGGGTGGACTGACCGGCAAGACGGGAAAGGATCTTAGACCGTGGCAACCATGTCTTCGGCCGAACCGACACGGCGCGATTTTCTTTACATCGCGACCGGCGCCGTCGGAGCGGTGGCCGCTGTTGCGTCGCTCATTCCAATGATCGATCAAATGAATCCCGATGCCTCGACGATCGCCGCCGGCGCCCCGATCGAGGTCGACCTGGCGCCGATCCAGGAAGGCCAGGTCATCAAGGTGTTCTGGCGCGGCAAGCCGATCTTCATCAGCCATCGCACCAAGAAGGAGATCGACGAGGCGCGCGCGGTCAACGTCGCGAGCCTGCCCGATCCGCAGCCCGACGATGCCCGGGTGAAGCCCGGACACGACCAGTGGCTGGTGCTGATCGGCATCTGTACCCATCTCGGCTGCATTCCGCTCGCCCATCAGGGCGACTTCGACGGCTGGTTCTGCCCGTGTCACGGCTCGCAATACGATACGTCGGGCCGCATCCGGCGCGGACCGGCGCCGGCGAACCTGCCGTTGCCGCCCTACACCTTCACCTCCGACAGCAAGATCCAGATCGGCTGATGCGGCCGTCGCCACCTTTAGGGTTTCGAGCATGAGCGGACCATCGACCTATCAGCCACGCAACGCCTTCCTCAAATGGTTCGAGGCCCGGCTGCCCATCGTCGGGTTGATGCATTCCTCGTTCATCGCCTATCCGACGCCGCGCAACCTGAACTATCTGTGGGCGTTCGGCGCGGTCCTGACCATCATGCTGGCCGAGCAGATCGTCACCGGCATCGTGCTCGCCATGCACTACACGCCGCATGTCGATCATGCGTTCAATTCCGTCGAGCAGATCATGCGCGACGTCAGTTACGGCTGGCTGCTGCGCTACGTGCACGCCGCCGGCGCCTCGATGTTCTTCCTCGCCGTCTACGTCCACATCTTCCGCGGCCTCTATTACGGCTCCTACAAGGAGCCGCGCGAGGTGCTGTGGATCCTCGGCGTCATCATCTTCCTCCTGATGATCGCCACCGGCTTCATGGGATACGTGCTGCCCTGGGGTCAGATGAGCTTCTGGGCGGCGACCGTCATCACCAACCTGTTCTCGGCGATTCCGCTGGTGGGCGAAGGCGTGGTCAAGTGGCTGTGGGGCGGCTATTCGGTCGGCAATCCCACGCTCAACCGGTTCTATTCGCTGCACTACCTCCTGCCGTTCGTGATCGTCGGCGTGGTCGGGCTGCATGTCTGGGCGCTCCACGTCACCGGCCAGAACAATCCGGCCGGCGTCGAGCCGAAGTCGAGCCGCGACACGGTGCCGTTCACGCCCTATGCGACGATCAAGGACTTCTTCATCGTCATCTGCTTCTTCCTTGTCTATGCCTGGTTCGTGTTCTACCTGCCGAACTATCTCGGCCACGCCGACAACTACATCCCGGCCAATCCGGCGGTGACCCCGACCCACATCGTCCCCGAATGGTACTATCTGCCGTTCTACGCGATCCTGCGCGCCATCCCGTCGAAGCTCGGCGGCGTGCTGATGCTGGTGGCCTCCATCGCCATCCTGGTCTTCGTGCCCTGGCTCGACACCTCCCGGGTGAAGTCGGCGAGCTACCGGCCGCTCTATCGCCAGTTCTTCTGGATCTTCGTCGTGGTGTGCATCGGGCTCGGCTGGCTCGGGTCGAAGCCGGCCGAGGGCGGCTACGTGATCGCGGCCCGCATCCTCACCGCTTGGTATTTCATCCACTTCATCATCATCCTGCCGCTGCTCGGCCTGATCGAGACGCCGAAGCCGGTGCCCGCATCTATCGCCGAGGCCGATGTGGCCGGGTCGCGGGTGGCCGCCGCCGCGGCGGCGCCCGAAGGGCGCGGCTGATGCGGGGCCGGGGGACAACGTCATGATGCCAATGAGCAGGATCCTCGCGCTTGCGCTTGCCGCCTTGCTGGCGGCGGGCCGAATGGCCCCGGCGACCGCCGCCGAGACCGAGACGCCGCCGCGGGTCAAGTGGACGTTTGCCGGTCCGTTCGGCCTCTACGATCGCGGCCAGCTGCAGCGTGGATTCAAGGTCTATCAGGAGGTCTGCAAGGCCTGCCACGGTCTCACCCTGTTGTCGTTCCGCAATCTGGCCGAGCCGGGCGGCCCGGGCTTCACCCCGGCACAGGCGGCGGCGGTCGCCGCCGAGTTCCAGATTACCGACGGTCCGAACGACCAGGGCGAGATGTTCCAGCGCGCCGGGCGGCCGGCCGACCACTTTCCGCCGCCGTTCCCCAACGATGCCGCCGCTCGCAACGCCAACAACGGCGTGCTGCCGCCCGATCTCTCGGTGATGGCCAAGGCGCGCACCTACGAGCGCGGCTTTCCCTGGTTCCTGTTCGACATCGTCACCCAGTATCAGGAGCAGGGCGTCGACTATATCGCGGCGCTGCTGAACGGCTACGAGGATCCGCCGCAGGGCTTCACGCTGCTGCCGGGGCTCAACTACAACAAATACTTCCCCGGCCACGCCATCGGCATGCCCAAGGTGCTGACCGATGGCCAGGTGACCTATCCGGACGGAGCGCCGCAGACCTCCGCCCAGTACGCCAGGGACATCTCGGGATTCCTGATGTGGGCCGCCGAGCCGCACATGGAGGCGCGCAAGCGCGCCGGCTTCCAGGTGATGATCTTCCTCCTGGTGTTCGCCGGCCTGCTCTATTTCACCAAGAAGAGGGTGTGGTCGACGGTGGAAGGTCACGCCTGACGTCCGATTTAATGCTTGACGAAGGGCCCCGATGCGGGGCCCTTCGCGTTTGGTGCAGGCGGTGTCTCGGGAGCTCAAGCGAATGACCAAGGCCGTGCTCGGCGTCATCGGCGGCTCCGGCATCTACGATCTGCCGGGGCTCGAGCACGTGCGCGAGGAGCGCGTCGCCAGCCCGTGGGGCGAGCCGTCCGCGCCGTTGCGCATCGGCGAGATCGCCGGCCTGCCGGTCGTCTTCCTGTCGCGCCACGACAAGGGTCACCGGATCTCCCCCTCCGACATCAACTACCGCGCCAACATCGATGCCCTGAAGCGTGCCGGCGTCACCGATCTGGTGTCGCTGTCGGCCTGCGGGTCGTTCAAGGAGGAGCTGCCGCCCGGCACCTTCGTGCTGGTCGACCAGTTCGTCGACCGTACCCATAGGCGCGAAAGCTCGTTCTTCGGCACCGGTCTGGTCGCTCACGTGTCGATGGCCCACCCGGTCGCGCCGCGCCTGCAGGATCGCCTGGCCGCAGCGGCGGCGGCGGAGGGCATCGCGGTGGCGCGCGGCGGCACTTATGTGTGCATCGAGGGCCCGCAGTTCTCCACGCTCGCCGAGAGCCTCACCTACAAGGGCCTCGGCTATGCGGTGATCGGCATGACCAACATGCCGGAGGTCAAGCTCGCGCGCGAGGCGGAGCTGTCCTACGCGACCGTCGCGATGGTCACCGATTTCGACTGCTGGCATCCCGGTCACGACGCGGTCACGGTGGCCGACGTCATCCGGGTGCTCGGCGGCAATGCGGAGAGCGCCAAGCGGCTGGTGGCGCGGCTCGCCCGGGATTTCCCGCGCGACCACGAGGCCTGCCCGATCGGCTCCGACCGGGCGCTCGACAATGCCCTGATCACGGCGCCGGACGCGCGCGACCCGGCGCTGATCAGGAAGCTCGACGCGGTGGCGGGACGGGTGCTCTGAGCCGTGCCGTGCCGCATTGCGGAGCGCGCCGCCGTTGGTCACAGTGGTCCGGCGGAATCAACCGACAGACAGCATCGAGAGACCCGATGATCACTTCGACCGTCGAACAGGACCTCAAGGCCGCGGTCCGCACCATTCCGGACTACCCGAAGCCGGGCATCATGTTCCGCGACATCACCACGCTGCTCGGCAATGCGCGGTCGTTCCGCCGTGCGGTCGACGAGCTGGTGCATCCGTGGGCCGGGTCGAAGATCGACAAGGTCGCGGGGATCGAGGCGCGCGGGTTCATCCTCGGCGGCGCGGTGGCGCACCAGGTCTCCGCCGGCTTCGTGCCGATCCGCAAGAAGGGAAAGCTGCCGCATACCACGGTGCGGATCGCCTACTCGCTGGAATACGGCCTCGACGAGATGGAGATGCACGAGGACGCGGTGGTCAGGGGCGAACGGGTGATCCTGGTGGACGACCTCATCGCCACCGGAGGCACCGCCGAGGGCGCGGTCAAGCTGCTGCGCCAGATGGGAGCCGACGTGCTCGCCGCCTGCTTCATCATCGATCTGCCGGAGCTCGGCGGCGCGGACAAGCTGCGCAAGCTCGACGTGCCGGTGCGCACGCTGATCTCGTTCGCCGGCCATTGACGCTCTAGCCCGGCCGGCGCTGCAGAAAGGCCGTGCTGACGAACGAGATGACCAGCTTGCCCGCCTGGTTGGTCCCGGTATTGCGGATGGTGATGAGGCCCCAGCCGGGCTTGGACCTCGATACCCGCTTGTCGACGATCTCGGTCGCATAGGCGATGACGTCGCCCACCCGCACCGGGGCGAGCCATTTGAGCTCGCGGAAGCCCGGCGACAGGCCGAGCTCGGCGACCGGCTCGCCCCGCGCGCGGCGCGCCGCATCCGCATCGCGGTGGTAGTCCATGCTCAGACGCATCCAGATCGCCGCGCTGTGCCAGCCCGACGCGATGAGCCCGCCGTACAGCGATCGCGCGGCCGCCGCCTCGTCGAGATGGAACGGTTGCGGATCGAATTTTTGCGCGAACGTCTTGATCTCAATGGCGGTGAACGTGTGACGCCCGAGCTCGGTCCGCGCACCGACCTGAATATCCTCGAAATACTCCATGGCGAACCGTTTCGTTGGTGGTCGCTTAAAGACGCTGTCAGCCCGACTGCTTCGGCGGACTGCGCCTGCCGATCATCATTGGCGAGACCAGGACCATCACCACGTCGCCGGACTGGTTGATGACCTCGAACCGGAAGGTGACGAAGCCCATGCCGGGCCTGCTGTTCGAGGAGCGGGTCGCCAGCACGGTACGGCGCGCCGTCAGGGTGTCGCCCGCACGCACCGGCCTGAGCCATCGCACCTCGTCGACGCCGGGCGAGCCCATCGAGGCCGCATCGCCGACGAAGCCGTCGACGATCATCCGCATCAGGATTGCGCAGGTGTGCCAGCCCGACGCGATCAGCCCGTCGAGGCCGGCGGCACGCGCGCCATCGTCGCCGAGATGCATCGGCTGAGGGTCGAACTCGGCGGCGAATGCGACGATCTCTTCGGCGGTGATGCGGCGCGGCCCCATCTCGGTCACGCCGCCTTCGACGAAGTCCTCGAAACTGATGGTGGGCACGGCTTCCGTCATCTTGCATCGACATTTGTTGCGTAGAGGCGATGCGGCGCTTCGTCAACCGGGTGCCGACAATGCCGTCTGGCGACCGCATGGCTCGCGTGCCGCGAACGCCGGGCTCCTCGGCAGGCACCGTGCACGCAGGCCCTCTATGCGTTGACCGATTCGGGGCGACCGTGCAGTCTCCGCGCCCGACCGAACGGCCAGGAAGGCTCCGCCCGGCCGCGTGCGCCCGAGAGGAGGACTTGATGTTCTACATCGGCGACCTGTTCCAGTGGGATCGCTTCATCACGCCATCGATCATCAAGATCTTCTATTGGCTGGTGGTGATCATCACCGTGCTCGTCGGCCTATCCGGCCTGATCTCGGCGTTGGGAACCATGGCGTTCAGCCCGATTCTCGGCGCGATCATGGCGGTGGTCAGCCTGGCCGGCATGTTCGTCGGCATCATCTTCGCGCGCATCGCCGCGGAGTTCGTGCTCATCGTGTTCCGCATCAACGAGCATCTCGGCGCCATCCGCAATCGCGCCGAGATGTGAGGACCGCCGGCCGCAACGATCGCGGGCCGGGACATTCGGCCTCGACCGTCGTTCACGTCGCGAAACGGAAATGCATGACGTCGCCGTCGGCGACGACATAGTCCTTGCCTTCGAGCCGCAGCCGGCCCGCGTCGCGCGCTCCGGCTTCCCCGCCGAGCGCCACGTAGTCGTCATAGGAGATCGTCTCGGCGCGGATGAAGCCGCGCTCGAAATCCGTGTGGATGACGCCGGCCGACTGCGGTGCGCGGGTGCCGCGGGTTACCGTCCACGCCCGGGCCTCCTTCGGCCCGGCGGTGAAGAACGTGACCAGATCGAGCAGCGCGTAGCCGGCCCGGATCAGGCGGTCGAGGCCGGGCTCGGCGAGGCCGATCGCCGCCAGGTACTCGTCGCGCTCCTGGCGGGACAGGGCGGCGATCTCGGCCTCGATCTTGGCGGAGATCGTCACCGCGCCGGCGCCCTCCTCCCGGGCCCGCCCCTCGACGAGTCGCGAATACGCGTTGCCGGTCGCCGCCGCGCCTTCGTCGACGTTGCACACATAGAGCACCGGCGTCGAGGTCAAGAGGCCGAGCAGGCGAAAGCTCCGTTCCTCCTCGGGCTTGCGCTCGAGGAGACGCGCGGGCTTGCCGTCCTGCAACAACTTCAGCGCGCGTCCGACCAGGTCAAGCGTTTCCCTGGCCTCCTTGTCGGCGCCGCGCACGCGCTTTTCCAGCGCGACGATCCGGCCCTCGAGGCTGTCGAGATCGGCGAGCATCAGCTCGGTCTCGATGGTCTCGATATCGGCGATCGGGTCGATCTTGCCCTCGACATGGACGACGTCGCTTTCGTCAAAGCAGCGCACCACGTGGGCGATGGCATCGACCTCGCGAATGGTGGCGAGGAACTGGTTGCCCAGCCCTTCGCCCTTGGAGGCCCCGCGCACCAGCCCGGCGATATCCACGAAGGTGAGCCGGGTCGGAATGATCTCGGCCGATTTGGCCAGCCGCGCCAGGACGTCGAGCCGCGGATCAGGCACCGCGACCTCGCCGACATTGGGCTCGATGGTGCAGAACGGATAGTTGGCGGCCTGTGCCGCGGCGGTCTCGGTCAGCGCATTGAACAGCGTTGATTTGCCCACATTGGGCAGCCCGACAATGCCGCACTTGAATCCCATTTGTCTCTCTTCCGGTATCGATGGTGTCGGGTTTGCCGAACAGCGAGGCGGCGACCGCGTCGCGCAAGTTATTCGTCAGTTGTCGCATTTCCTTTTCGGAAAACCGCTGTCCACTTTTCCGGGAAATGCTCTACTTTGCGGCCTCGCGCGGCGGCTTCGGCTCGCCGAAACCCTTGGCGTCCATGGCGAGATGGACCTTGTTCTGGAACGTCGCGTTCTCGCCCCTGGCGACGAGCTCGGCATTGTCGGCGGCGATCGCGCACAGGGCTTCGACCCATGGGCGCTCGCTCTTGGCGAAATCGCTCAGCACGTAGGGCTGGACCAACTCCCGGGCGCCCGGATGGCCGACCCCGATGCGCACCCGGCCGTAGTCGTTGCCGATATGGGCGGTGATCGAGCGCAGGCCATTGTGCCCGGCATTGCCGCCGCCCGTCTTCACCCGGAGCTTGGCCGGCGGCAGGTCGATCTCGTCGTGGAACACCACCACCTGGTGGGGTGCCAGCTTGAAGAAACGCGCAGCCTCGGCGACCGCGCGGCCGGACTCATTCATGAAGGTTTCCGGCAGCAGCAGCAGCACGCGCTGCCCGCCGATCGCTCCTTCCGCCGCAACGCCCTGGAAGCGTCGGCGCCACGGACCAATCCCGTGGCGCCGCGCAATGGCATCCACCGCCATGAAACCGACATTGTGACGGTTGCCGGCATAGCGCGCGCCCGGATTGCCGAGCCCGACGAGCAGCAGCATGGTTCACGCCGCGCGGCGCCTCATTTCTTCTCCGCTCCGCCCGTTGCGGGAGCGGCGGCTCCGGCAGCCGGCGCTGCGCCTGGTGCCGAGGGTGCACCCGTGGCAACGCCTTCTCCGGCCTCGGCTGCCGCGGCCGCGGCCGCGGCCGCAACCGCCGCGGCTTCGGCGGCGGCCTTCTGCTCTTCCAGGTAACCGGACGGCGCCACGATGGTCACCAGCGTCACGTCGCGGCGCGTGACCGGACGCACGTTCTCCGGCAATGTCAGGTCGCTGAGGTGGATCGAGCGGTTGATGTCGAGACCGCTCAGATCGACGTCGATGGCCGACGGAATGGCATCGGCCGGGCAATAGACCTCGACGGCGTGCTCGACGATGTTGACCGTGCCCCCGCGCTTGACGCCGGTCGCCTGGTCGGCGTTGATCACGTGGACCGGAATGCGCACGCGGATGCGTGCCCCCTCGCCGAGACGCATGAAATCCACGTGGATCGGATGATCCTTCACCGCATCGAGCTGGTAGTCGCGCGGGATCACGCGGTGCTTGGCGCCGCCGATATCGAGGTCGTAGATCGTCGTGAGGAAGTGGCCGGCATAGATCTTCTGCCGGATGTCGGCCTGGTCGAGCGAGATGGTGACCGGCGGCTTGCCGTCACCATAGATCACGCCCGGCACACGGCCGTCGCGACGTGTCGCCCGAGCGGCCCCCTTACCGGCCCGCGGACGTTCCGCCGCCTTGAGCTCCTTGACGGTCGCCATGGTCTTGATCCTTCAGGTCGTGAACGGTCGTTTCGGCTGCAATGCAAACGGCCGCAAACGCGGCCGTGCCATCCACGGCCGGCCTCCAGGGGTGCACCAAGCCGTGATCGCGCGGCTTATAGCCGTGCCGTCACCGGAACACAAGAAACCGTGCTCCCTCCGCAGCACGGACAAGGGCGCACGGTGCGAGTCGGGCGGCCCCTCGTCACATGCCGGGCGGGGCGGCCGGACCGCCCGATCCCGCCCCCGACTCGCCACCCTGGTGCGGCGTTGCGACCGTCCCCGGCGGCGGCGCGACTGTGATGCCGGTCGTCCGGGACGAGGTATCGGCGGGAGCCGGCATGGAGGCCGAGCCGGCTGCTGCAGGCGGCAGCGGCGCGACCGAGGCGGGGGTGGGCATCGCCTCCAAGGCGGCCATCCGGCCTCTGAGTGCAACGGTCTCCTCCAGGGCCCGCCGGGCCGCGTCCTTGAGCGGCTCGAGCCCCGCAACCCGGGCCTTGAGCGCTTCGATCTCCTGACGGGCGAGCGGGCCTTCATCCTTGAGCGGCTCGATGGCGGCAACCCGGGCCTTGAGCACCTCGATCTCCTGACGGGCGGTGCGGGCCTCGTCCTTGACCTGCTCGAGGGCGGCGATCCCGGCCTTGAGCGCCTCGACGTCCTGACGGGCAAGGTGGGCCTCGTCCTTGAGCGGCTCGAGGGCCGCGATCCGCGCCTTGAGGGCCTCGTTCTCCTCCCGGGCGAGCCGGGCCATATCCTTGATCGCCTCGAACTCCTCGCGCTTGACCACGTCGAGCTCGCGCAAAAAGCGCTCGGCCTGGCTGCGCATCAGCGTCTCGGCCTCGCGGCGGACACCCTGGGCGACACCGGCGGCATCGTTCATCAGTCGCGCCATCTCGTCGAACAACCGGTTGGAGGTCTGGGTCATCGGCATCCCCGCGTTGCGGCCCCGTTGTGACGAAGTTGGACAATGGGCATTGGGCAGTTCGCATGCAAGTGCCGCTTCGTCGCGCGCCGGCGGCTTGACTTGGCGGCGGCCGCAGCGCCATGAGGCGCCTCCCACTAAGGACCGCCCCCATGCTCTTTGCCGTGCCGTTTCCGGCGATCAAGCCAGTCCTCATCGAGGTCGGCCCGTTCGCGATCCGCTGGTACGCGCTCGCCTATATCGTCGGCATCGTGCTCGGCTGGCTCTATGCGCGGGCGATCGTGCGGTCGGCGAGGTTTTGGGGCGGCGAGGCGCCGTTCACGACGCTCGACCTCGACGACTTCATCCTCTGGGTGACGCTGGGGATCATCCTGGGCGGCCGCATCGTCTACGTGCTGTTCTACAATCCGGTGCATTTCGCCGCCCATCCGCTGGAGATTCTCGAGCTGTGGAAGGGCGGGATGTCGTTCCATGGAGGGTTCCTTGGCTGCGTCGTCGCGGTCGTCCTGTTTGCCCGCAGTCGCGGCGTCTCGATGTTCTCGCTCGGCGACGTCACCTGTGCGGTCGGGCCGATCGGGCTCTTGCTCGGCCGTCTCGCCAATTTCGTGAACGGGGAATTGTGGGGACGGGCGAGCGACGTGCCCTGGGCCATGGTTTTTCCGAGCGGAGGGCCGCAGCCGCGCCATCCGAGCCAGCTCTACGAGGCCGGGCTCGAAGGGCTGGTCCTGTTCGCGGTGCTCGCCATTGCGATCCGCGCTGGGGCGCTGCGGCGTCCGGGCCTCGTCATCGGCCTGTTCAGCCTGGGCTACGGGGTGGCGCGCTGCTTCGGCGAGCTGTTTCGCGAGCCCGACGCGCAGCTCGGTTTCCTGTGGGGCGGGCTCACCATGGGCATGCTGCTGTCGCTCCCGATGATGCTGTTCGGAATTGCCTTGATCGTCATCGCCCTGCGGCGGGCGTCCGTGCCGGCCGGCTGACGGAGCGCACCGTGACACCGCTTGAAGCCGAGATTCACCGCATCGTCGCGAGCGACGGACCGGTTCCGGTCGGGCAGTACATGGCGCTCTGCCTCGGCCATCCGGTGCATGGCTACTACCTGACCCGCGACCCGTTCGGTGCGGCGGGCGATTTCGTCACGGCGCCGGAGATCAGCCAGATGTTCGGCGAACTGATCGGGCTGTGGGCGGCCGCGGTGTGGGGCCAGATGGGCGCCCCCCCGAGCCTCCGTCTGGTCGAGCTCGGACCCGGGCGTGGCACGCTGATGGCCGATGCGTTGCGCGCCATCAAGGTCGTTCCGGGCTTTCGCGCCGCCCTCCGTGTTCACCTGGTCGAGACCAGCCCGGTCCTGCGTGACTGCCAGGGCAGGATGCTCGCCGGTCACGATGTGCCGCTCGCCTGGCACCGCGAGCTTGCCGACGTGCCGGACGGCCCGCTGATCGTCGTTGCCAACGAGTTCATCGACGCGCTTCCGGTCGAGCAGGCGGTGCGAGCCGCCGACGGCTGGCACCAGCGCATGGTGGGGACGGGCGCCGACGGACGGCTCGCCTTCGCGCTGCACCCCGAACCATTGCCGGGTGCCGCCGCGATCGTGCCGGAAAACCTGCGCAACGCGCCGATCGGCTCGCTGTTCGAGTGGCGTTCCGACCGTCTGGTCACCGAGTTGGCCGGGCGGGTGGCTCGGTCGGGCGGCGTGGCTCTGATGATCGACTATGGCCACCCCGAGAGCCAGATCGGCGAGACGCTTCAGGCCGTCGCGCGGCACAGTTTTGTCGGCGTGCTGGAGGCGCCCGGCGAGGCCGACCTCACCGCCCATGTCGATTTTTCCGCGCTGTCGCGGGCGGCCGAACGGGCGGGCGCCAGGGTCCGCGGACCGCTTGCGCAGGGCGAGCTTCTGCGCCGGCTCGGCATCGAGGCGAGGGCGGCGCGGCTTGCCGCCGCGGCGACGCCCGCCCAGTCGGCCGGCATCCATGCTGCCGTGCAGCGGCTGACCGGTTCGGGGGCAGGCGACATGGGCGAGCTCTTCAAGGCGGTCGGGATCGTGGCTCCCGACCTCGGACCGCTTCCGGGCTTTGCCTAGCCGATGCTAGGCTCGCCTGGCCTCGCCGCGGCCGCGACCAATTCCATCCGTCCGGCAGTTTCCGACCTGCGCATCGACAGGAGCGTCAGAGAAACCGACATGCTTCAGGCTCCCTCGCTCTCCGCTCTTGCGGGCATCCGTCACGCCTTCTTCACTCGAGATGGCGGCGTTTCTGACGGCATCTATCAGAGCCTCAACGCCGGCCTGGGCTCGCAGGATTCCCCGACCCATGTCAGGGAGAATCGTGCCCGCATGGCAGGTCTGCTCGGGGTGGAGCCGGACAACCTCGTCACCGCCTATCAGATCCACTCTCCCGACGTGGTCGTCGCCGAGCGGGCCTGGACGCGGGCCGACGCGCCGCGCGCCGACGCGGTGGTCACCAAGGTGCCGGGGCTCGCCGTCGGCGTCACCACGGCCGATTGCGGGCCGGTTCTGCTCGCCGACCCCGCGGCCCGGGTGGTCGGCGCCGCCCATGCGGGCTGGAAGGGCGCGCTCGGCGGGGTGCTCGAGGCGACGATTGCCGCGATGGAGGAGTTGGGTGCGACGCGGGTTCGCCTGGTGGCGGCGCTCGGGCCGATGATTCGCCAGCAAAGCTACGAGGTCGGGCCGGAATTCGTCGCCCGGTTCGCGGCCGCCGACCCCGACAACGGCCGCTTCTTCGCACCTGCCGACCGGGAGGATCGTGCGAGATTCGATCTCGGGGGCTATATCGCGTTCCGCCTCGGGCGTGCCGGAGTGGGGCAGATCGAGGATCTCGCCTGCTGCACCTACGCCGATTCCCGGCTTTTCTTCAGCTATCGTCGGTCGACCCATCGGGCCGAGCCCGATTACGGGCGCCACGTCAACGCCATCGTGTTGGCCGAATAGCGCCGATCTGTGCCGGGAGGCTGGACCGCGGGGCCGATTGGGGTTACCGAATCGTTCGTCGGCATGGGCTGCGGCCCGCCGGCATGCGGCGGGCCGTGAGTGGTCCGAGAACACGATGCCGCGTCGCGCAATCGATCTTGCGGATAGCCGGCACGGGGGTGTCGATGGCGAGTGGGACGGGCCGGCGCGCCGGGAGCGCGCCGGGCAAGGCTGTTGCGAGAGCGAACCCCGGCGCCTTGGCGGCGCTGGCGCTTGCGCTCGTCGGTGCGGCGGCCTGCACCACCGACGGCAACCCGCCCGGCATGGCGGCGATGCCGGCGGCGGCGCGCGGGTCGACCATCGCGTTCGAGTCGATCGATGGTCCCCCGGTCGGCGTGTTCCAGAAGCTGGTGCTCGATCTGAGCGAGGAGGCCCAGGCGCGCCAAGTGACGGTCGTGTCGCGCGAGAGCACGCCAGCCTACCGTATCCGCGGGTTTCTCGCCGTCCATGTGGTGCAGGGGCGCCCGCAGGTCGCCTGGGTGTGGGACGTCTACGATGCGGAGAAACGGCGGGCGCTGCGGATCTCCGGCGAGGAGCCGGGTACGCGCAAAGGTGCGGACGCTTGGGGAGCGGCCGACGACCAGATGCTGCGCCGGATCGCGCGTGTGAGCGTGGAGCGGCTGGTGGCGTTCCTGGCGTCCCCCGGCACGCCCCAGCTGCCTGAACCGTCGTCGCCGCCGGCACGGCCGGCCGTCGCTGCCGCCGAGCCTACTGCGCCGGGAATACCCGGCCTGCCACCCGATCCGGTCGCGTTTGCCGCCACCGGTCCGTAACCACCCGCCGCGAAACTACGGGACAAGTTCCGGCCGCGATATTGCCGCGTCCGATGGGGCTTGTTATCACCACGCCGCGCGGGCGAGGATCGGAGAGGGCGATGGCGGCGAACAACGGAGCGATCAAGCTCGTCGCCGGCAACTCCAACCGCGCGCTGTCGGAAGCGATCGCCGCCTATCTGGCGACGCCGCTCGCCAAGGCCGTGGTCCGGCGCTTCGCCGACATGGAGATCTTCGTCGAGATCCACGAGAACGTTCGCGGCACCGACGTCTTCGTCCTGCAGTCGACGTCATATCCCGCCAACGATCACCTGATGGAGCTCTTGATCATCATCGACGCGCTGCGCCGTGCGTCGGCGCGGCGCATCACCGCGGTCATCCCCTATTTCGGCTATGCCCGTCAGGACCGCAAGCCCGGGCCGCGGACGCCGATCTCGGCGAAGCTCGTCGCCAACATGATCACCCGCGCCGGCGCCGACCGGGTCATGACCGTCGACCTGCATGCCGGGCAGATCCAGGGCTTTTTCGACATCCCGACCGACAATCTCTTCGCCTCGCCGGTCATGGTGCGCGACATCCGCAGCCGTTTCGATCTGTCGAAGCTGATGGTGGTATCGCCCGATGTCGGCGGCGTGGTGCGGGCACGCGGGCTTGCCAAGCGCATCGGCGCGCCGCTCGCCATCATCGACAAGCGCCGCGAGCGCGCCGGCGAATCCGAGGTCATGAACGTCATCGGCGAGGTCGAAGGGCATGTCTGCATCCTGGTCGACGACATCGTCGATTCCGGCGGCACCCTGGTCAATGCCGCCGACGCGCTCCTCGGCGAGGGCGCCAGCGAGGTCTACGCCTATATCAGTCACGGAGTGCTGTCGGGCGGAGCGGTGGCACGGATCACCGCGTCGCGCCTCAAGGAACTGGTGATCACCGATTCGATCCAGCCGACCGAGGCGGTACGGGTCGCCCGCAACATCCGGGTCCTGTCGATCGCCACGCTGATCGCCGAGGCGATCGGCCGGATCGCCTCCGAGGAATCGGTATCGAGCCTGTTCGACTGATCGGACCGGCACGCGGACCCCCGCATTGCCGTCGTCCGCCTGAGGCGCGGCAAGGCCGAGTCGAAATGCCGCGCCGCCGCCTGTGGACGGAGCCTCGCGGCGGATTGCCCAACGCGAGCGAATCTTCGATCACGAGGGCCTATACAAGCCCGTTGGCCGACGAGATATAGTCGGTTGGGTAAGTGATTCGCCTAAGTTTGGTATCGGCCATTGTGGACATGCCGTTCGTTCGGCAGGTCGTACCGTGGACTGCAATTCCCCATTCTCAAGCCGAATCGTGGAGACGGCATGTCGCTCGTCGACCTCCCCGCAGAGCGTCAGATGAATCCGGTCGACGTGGTCGAGCGCCTCGCCTCCGTCAACGACTGGACGTTCGATCGCGCCGATGACGACGAGATCACCATCTCGATCGCCGGACGCTGGGCGGACTATCATGCCTCCTTCACCTGGATGGACGAGATCGAGGCGCTGCATCTCGCCTGCGCGTTCGATCTCAAGGTGCCGGAGCGCCGTCGCGCCGAGGTACGTCAGCTCGTCTCCGAGGTGAACGAGCAGCTCTGGGTCGGGCATTTCGACCTGTGGGCCAAGGACGGGCTGGTGATGTTCCGCCACGCCCTGGTGCTGGCCGGCGGCGTGCAGGCCTCCGGCAAGCAATGCGAAGCCATGCTGGAGGCGGCGCTCGATACCTGCGAGCGCTATTACCAGTCGTTCCAGTTCGTCGTCTGGGCCGGCAAGGGCGCCCGCGAGGCGCTGGATGCCGCCATGTTCGACACGTCCGGCGAGGCCTGAGCAACCGGACCCTGCCACGGATCCGTCACGCCGAGGGTGGACAAAGCCCGTCCCGAAGGTGTTGATGGCTCCAGCGCGTCTTCGGGACGACCGTCATGACGACCCTGACATCGCGGCCGCACAGCGCGGCCTCGCTCGGCGATCTTTCCGGCACCCTGGTGCTGGTCGGTGCCGGCAAGATGGGTGGTGCGATGCTCGATGGCTGGCTCGGGCTCGGCCTCGATCCCGCGCGAGTCCTGGTGATCGAGCCGCAGCCATCCGCCGCCATCGCGGCCCTGGCGCGCAACGGCATGCGTCTGGTTCCGGCGGCCGAGCCGGTCCGCGACGCGGCGGCCGTGGTCATCGCCATCAAGCCGCAATCCGCCACGGCGGTCGTGCCGGGCCTCGCCCCACTGATCGGACCATCGACCGTCGTGCTCTCGATCATGGCCGGCCGGACACTCGCCGGCCTCGAACGCGCGTTGCCCGCGGGCAGCGCCGTCGTTCGCACCATGCCGAACCTGCCGGCCTCGATCGGTCGCGGCATCACGGTCGCGGTGGCCAATGCCAGGGTGACGCCGCTTCAGCGCGATCTGGCGGACCGTCTGCTCGCGGCGACCGGACGCGCCGAGTGGGTCGACGACGAGGTTCTGCTCGATGCGGTCACCGCGGTGTCCGGCTCGGGGCCGGCCTATGTGTTTCTGCTCGCCGAGGCCCTGGCGGCCGCCGGTACCAGGGCGGGCTTGCCCGCCGAGCTGGCGGCCAGGCTGGCGCGGGCGACCGTGGCGGGGTCCGGCGAATTGCTGCACCGATCCGATCTCGATGCCGCCACGCTCCGCCGCAACGTCACCTCGCCCGGCGGCACGACGGCCGCGGCGCTCGACATCCTGATGGCCGAGGCCGGCCTCGGCCCGCTCCTCGAGCAGGCGGTCGCCGCGGCGACGAGGCGGGCGGGGGAACTCGCCGATTGAGCCGCGACGGCGACCCGCCGCGCGCGGGCTTCGGCCGGCTGCCACAACTCCGGTTGCGCTCCCCGGGCGGCCCGCGGCGCCAGCATGCGCGGATGCGCCGCCTTTGAACGGTGCCGCCAACCGGCATAGAGTGGCCGCGGAACAGCAGGGAGGCCGATCATGGCCCGCAGCCCGACCCCCGACGTGAGCGATCCCCCCGAGGGCAATCGCGAAAAAATCATCGAGGCATTCCTGGCGCAGCTCGCCGAATGGCCCTTCGAGGAGATCGGGTTCGGGGATATTGCGGCTCGCGCCGGGCTCAATCTCGCCGACTGCCGCGAAGAATTCGGCTCGCTGCTCGGCCTGCTCGCCGCTCACGTCAAGGAGGTGGATCGCACGGTCCTGGCCGGCATCGCCCCCGACATGGCCGAGGAGCCGCCGCGCGAACGATTGTTCGACGTGCTGATGCGCCGGCTGGAGGTGCTTGCGCCGCACAAGGCCGCGATGCGTTCATTGATGCGCTCCGCCACGCGCAATCCCAGGTTGGCGTTGACGCTCAACGGGTTGGCGGTGCGATCCCAGCAGTGGATGCTGACCGCGGCGGACATCGATGCGGCGGGCCCGGGCGGGATGGTTCGCGCCCAGGGTCTGGCGCTGCTCTACGCCTCGGTGCTGCGGGTCTGGTTGGAGGACGACGACCCGGGGCTCGCCCGCACCATGGCGGCGCTCGATCGCGGCCTCGGGCGTGGCGCCCGCTGGGCCGGCCTGCTCGACAATCTGCGGCGGCTGCCCGGCTGCGGCCGTGTCGACCGCTCCGAGGAGCGACGAAGCCGGCGCGCCGCCGGGCCCGGCGAGGAGGCGGTGATCGCATAGCGCATGTTCCGGTGAAGTGGATGCCGGTTCACCGATAAGAACATGCGCCATTCAACGACTCTGGCGCGCCCCTCGCTGAAGCGAGATCGTTACACCGGCACCCGGACCACGGCGCGCAGGCCGCCCAGGGGGCTGTCGGCAAGAGTGATGTCGCCGCCGTGGGAGCGGGCGATATCGCGGGCGATCGCCAGGCCGAGGCCAGTGCCCCCTTCGTCCTGATTGCGCGCATCGTCGAGCCGGAGGAACGGCTTGAACACCTCGTCGCGCATCAGGGGAGGAATGCCCGGCCCATCGTCGTCGACCGTCACGGTGAGCCAGCGGTGATCGCGGTGGCCGGTGATCGCGACCGTCGAGGCAAAACGCGAGGCGTTGGAGACCAGGTTGGCCAGGCAGCGCTTGAAGGCGGCCGGCCGCACCGTGACGATCGGATGGCCGTGGAACACCACGCTGGCCTTGTGCCCGTGGCGCTCGGCGTCCGCCTTGAGCTCGTCCAGGAAGGCCGCCATGTCGGTCGGCGCCGACTGCTCGCCGGTATCGCCGCGGGCGAATGCCAGATAGTCCTCGAGCATCCGCCCCATCTCGTCGACGTCCTTGCGCAGGGCCTCGACCTCGGGGCTGTCGCCGATCAGCGCCAGCTCGAGCTTGAACCGGGTGAGCAGCGTGCGCAGATCGTGCGACACGCCGGCCAGCATGGTGGTGCGCTGCTCGATCGTGCGCTCGACGCGCCGCTTCATCTCGATGAAGGCGAGCGCCGCGCGCCGCACCTCGCTGGCGCCGCGCGGCCGGAAGCCGGGAACCTCGCGGCCCTTGCCAAAACTCTCCGCCGCGTCGGCGAGCGCCAGGATCGGCCGGATCTGGTTGCGCAGGAACAGGATGGCGACGATCAGCAGCACCAGCGAGGTACCGACCATCCACAGCAGGAATATCTCCGAGTTGGACGCATAGGCGGCGCTGCGCGGTGCCAGCACCCGCATGACCACGTCATCGAGACGGATGCGGATCTCGACCAGGGACGAGCGTCCGACCGTATCGATCCAGAACGGCCGGCCGATCTTCTGCCGGATTTCCACCGACAGCGCCTGGTCGAGCAGGGAGAAGAACGGTTTCGGCCCCGGTGGCGGCAGGTCCAGGCCATTCAGAAAATCGATGTCGAGGCCGAGCCGTTGTGCCGCGATGCGCCGGAGCGTCAGGCGATCGCGGTCCTGCGGATAGAGGTGATAGACGTCGATCAGCCCGGCAATGTCCTGGGTCACCGCCGCCGAGAGCCGTCGCGTCACCGTGTTCCAATGGCGTTCCATGAACACGAAGGCGACGACCGATTGCAGGATCACCATCGGCGTCACGATGATCAGCAGCGAGCGGGCATAGAGCCCGGTCGGCATGAAGGATTTGAGCAGCCGGCCGACGCGATCCCAGGCCTCGGACACATGACCCGCCGCGCTGCGCAGCGTTGCCAGGCCGAGATCCAGGCTGGTCACGGCGCCACCACCAGGCGGTAGCCGATGCCGCGGACCGTCTGGATGATCAGCGGATTGGCGGGGTCGCGCTCGACCTTGCGGCGCAGCCGGTTGACCTGCACGTCGACGGCGCGCTCGTTGGCTGCCCCTCCGGGCCCGCCGAGCGCCTGCCGCGGCACGGTCTCGCCGGGCGCGGTCGCCAGCACGCGGAGCATCTCGCGCTCGCGGTCGGTGAGGTGAACGGGGTCCTCGCCGCGGCGAAGCTCGCCGCGCGCCAGATGGAAGACGAACTCGCCGAACCGTACCGATTCGATTGCCACGGCCACGGACGGAAGCTGGCGCTTGAGAATGTTGGCGATTCGCAGCGAGAGCTCGCGCGGCTCGAAGGGTTTCGCCACGTAGTCGTCGGCGCCGATCTCCAGACCCCTGATGCGGTTCTCGGCCTCGTCGCGCGCGGTCAGCATCAGGATCGGCACGTGCGAGGCGATGCGGATCGCCTTGGCGAGATCGAACCCGGTCTCGCCCGGCATCATCACGTCGAGGATCAAGAGATCGAAGCTGAGCCCGTCCAGCTTGGCCCTCGCCTCCATGGCGCTTTCCGCCGTGGTGACCCGATAGCCCTCGCCGGCGAGGTATCGCTGCAGCAGGTCGCGGATGCGGCGGTCGTCGTCGACGACCAGCAGATGCGGCGCATCGTCGGACGGCGCCACGACCGCTCGGGTGACGATCGCGGTCACCGGCGACGCCTTCAGCCGCGCGGCCGCCGCGCGCGGTCGGCGCGGGCGATCAGCCGGAGCACTCCGTCGCGGTCCTTGGCATCGATCATCGCGGCGAGGAAGCGGCGCGCCGCGTCGTGACCGCCCGGCCCGAACTGGGCGAATGCCCGCGCGATGCGCTCGGTCTGCAGCCCGGCGAGCTTCAGGGCGAGCGCCTCGCCTTTCGGCGTGACATGGAGCAACCGCTGGCGGCGGTCATTGGCACCCTCCTTCTGCGACACGTAGTCCTGGTCGATCAGCTGCTTGAGCACGCGCCCGAGCGACTGCTTGGTGATCTTCAGGATGTCGAGGAGATCCGCCACCTTCATGCCGGGATTGCGGTTGACGAAATGCAGGACCCGATGATGCGCGCGGCCGAAGCCCAGCTTGGCGAGGACGTCGTCGGGATCGCTTACGAAATCCCGGTAAGCGAAGAACAGGAGCTCGATGACGTCCCACAGGGGCTCGGTCGCGGTGGGCGGCTCGCTCGGCTCGGGCTGGGCCCGCCGGTCCGGTGCGGTAACAGTTACGTCAGCCATGTTGACATATTTCGATTCGTTTGTTACCAAGGAGGACGCTCTCGCGAAAGGATCGTGCTCGGAATACCCCGGGAACGGTCGATCGGCCGGAATCGCGAAGGCATCCACCCACGGCCGGAACATATCGGGACTTGGGCCGCGACGCAAAAGCAGCCAGCGGTTCCGATGCCATCATTCGCTGCGTCGGCCCGTTGCCCGGCCCGTCTCGGCGTGCGCAGGCGGGGGCGGCGGACTACAATGCGGCGGCGGAGCGGGCCGGCAGGCCTCGATCTGCCCATCGGATTTCGGGAGAGATGCCATGGACATGCCTTTCGACCAACGCGACGGCTTCATCTGGTACGACGGCGGGCTAGTTCCGTGGCGTGACGCCACCCTGCACGTGCTTTCGCACGGGCTGCACTATGCGAGCTGCGTGTTCGAGGGCGAGCGCGCCTATGGGGGCGAGATCTTTCGCAGCACCGCGCATTCCGAGCGGCTGCGGCGCTCGGCCGAATATCTCGACTTCGAGATTCCGTACGCGGTTGCCGAGATCGACGCGGCCAAGCATCTGGTGCTGGAGCGCAACGGCCAGAAGGACGCCTATGTGCGTCCGGTGGCGTGGCGCGGCGCCGAGATGATGGGCGTCTCGGCGCAGCACAACAAGATCCACCTCGCCATCGCGACCTGGGAATGGCCGAGCTATTTCGATCCGGCGCAGCGCCTCAAGGGCATCCGTCTCGATCTCGCCGAGTACCGCCGACCGGATCCCGCGACGATCCCCGCCAAGGCCAAGGCCGCCGGGCTCTACATGATCTGCACGATCTCCAAGCACAAGGCCGAGCGCCAAGGCTATGCCGACGCGCTGATGCTCGACTGGCGCGGCCAGGTCGCCGAATGCACCGGCGCCAACGTGTTCTTCATCGCGGACGGCCGCATCCATACGCCCGCCGCCGACTGCTTCCTCGACGGCATCACCCGGCAGACCGTGATCGCGCTCGCCCGCCGCCGCGGTATCGAGGTCGCCGAGCGCCGCATCATGCCCGAGGAACTCGACGGATTCTCCGAATGCTTCATCACCGGCACCGCCGCCGAGGTGACGCCGGTCTCGGAAATCGCCCAGTGGCGCTTCAAGCCCGGCACGATCACCGAGCAGCTGATGGCCGACTATACGGTCGAGGTGCAGCCGAAGGGCAAGGCGGCGGCCGCGTAGCGCCGCCGCTCTGCGCATCGCACTTGCCCGGTAGGCCGGAACCCGGCGGGATCTCCGCCGGCGGTGCAGCCAATCAGCGCAGCCCCATGGTGAGGCGCCCATCCGGTTACCCGCGCCAAGGTGCCGGCTTGTTTGGATGGCGGAATTCCTGATGGCTTTCTCACATTCGCAATAGTCCCGATGCGACTAGTACTTACTCGACCTGATGGCGCGACGCAGGTAACTGTTTGTTCAGGGGCGCCACCCATCGTGCGGGCCACAGCGCCTATGCGCATATGATGGGAGATTTCACATGACGAATATCAGGAGCCTGCAGACGGGCCGGCCGACGCGGCGTCAGGCCATGCTGCTCGGCGGCGGACTTGCGGCGACGGCCGCGCTCGGAATGTCGCCGGCGCGCGCGCAGGCGCGCGGCCTGAAGCTCGGATACATCCTGGCGCAGGATTCCCAGCTCGGCGCCGGCGCGACGGCGCTCGCCAAGGAGCTGGCCCAGCGCACCGGCGGGCGCCTGAGCGTCGAGCAGTTCCCCAATTCGGTGCTCGGCGGCGAGGTCGAGATGCTCAAGGGCGTGCAGCTCGGCACCATCGATATCGCCTTCATCACCGGCGCGCCGCTGCCCAACATCGTGCCCGGTGTCGGCGTCTTCAACATCCCGTTCCTGTTCCGCGATGCCGCGCATGCCCATGCGGCGCTCGACGGAGAGTTCGGCCAGTCCTATCTGAAGAAGTTCCGCGAGAAGGATCTGGTGGCGCTGGCCTGGGGCGAGAACGGCATGCGCCACATCACCAACTCGAAACGCGAGATCAAGAGCCCGGATGACCTCAAGGGCCTCAAGCTGCGGCTCCCGCAGTCGGAGGTGATGCTCGCCGGCTTCAAGGCAATGGGTGCCGAAGTCGCGCCGCTGCCGTTCCCGCAGCTCTATGAAGCCTTGAAGCTCGGTCAGTTCGACGGCCAGGAGAACCCGATCGCGACGATCATCGCGTCGAAATTCGACCAGGTGCAAAAATATCTGACCGTCAGCGGCCACGTCTACGACCCCGCCGTGATCGTCATGTCGGTCGACGCGTTCGATGAGCTGGCCGAAGCCGACCGGGCGGCGATGCTCGAGGCGGCAAAAGCCGGCGCCAAGGCATCGCGGGTCTTTGCCGCCGAGGCGCAGGCCAAGGGCGTGGCGACGCTGCGCCAGGCCGGAATGACGGTGACCGCCGAGATCGACCGCGCCAAGTTCGTCGCTGCCGTCTCGGGGGCGTCGGCGCAGTTCGACAAGCTGTTCGGCGCCGACGTGATCGCCAAGGTCCGCGCTTCCGTTTAGCGCCTGTTCCGAGTGGACCCGGTTCACCGATAAGGAACATGCGCCACACAGCGCATGTTCCGGCGAAGTGGACCCGGTTCGCCGATAAGGAACATGCGCCACACAGAGCGCATGTTCCGGATCTAATCCCTCACCACGACCAGCCGCGCGGTGCCGGATTCGCCCCCCCAGACCTCGCCGGGCCGCCCGGCGAGCTGGCGCACATTGGCGTCCTTGCGATCGCTGACGAAGCGCTCGAATGTCTCGGTCGCGGGATCGAAGCGGACGATCGCATTGGCGACGAAGTCGGTGAGCCAGACGCGATCCTTGTCGTCGACATAGACCGCGTAGCATCCCGATCCGCTGTTGGGCAGCCGCCAGGTCTTCCAGGCCTTCGTCGCCGGATCGTAACGGCCGACCTCGCCGCTATGCCACAAGCTCACCCACAGCACGCCCTTGGAGTCCGACCAGATGCGCCGCGGGCCGACGCGGCGTTTCGGCGGCGCCACCACGGTGGCGCTCCCGGTCGCCGGATCGATCCTGGCGATATGGTCGCCGGCGAGCGAGGCGTACCAGACATCGCCCGACGGCGTGACCGTGATGCCGTAAGGTCCAAATCCCTTCGGCGCATGCCAGGCCTCGATCTTGCCGGAGGCCGGATCGACGCGGCCGTAGACGCCGCTCTGCCCGGTGAACCACACGACGCCGTTGCGGTCGGAGACCGGGGTGTTGAGGTTGGCGTTGGCAAAGCCCTTGGGCAGCGGAAAGCTCCTCACCGCCCTGGTCGTCGGATCGACGCGCACCATCGCGTTCTGCCCGTCGTCGGTGAGCCAGACCCCGCCGTCGCCGCCGACGATCACCCCGTGGGGGGCCGAGCCGCGCCCCAGCGGGATCTGCTCGACCTTACCGGTTTTCGGGTCGAAACGGCCCAGCAGTCCCTTGTACTGGTCGGCGTACCAGACGGTGCCGTCGGCGGCCGCCGCGACGTCATGCGGATAGGAGCCGGGCGGCAGGTCGTAGCGCTGGGCTTCGGCGGCGGCGGCGACGGCGGTGCACAGCAGCAGGAAGGCGGCAGCGGCGGCGACGATGCGGATCATGACCTGCCTCCTGCGGCGAACCGGTTCGGGTCGTGAGGGAGCCTATTCGGCGGCTTCGCGGCGGCGCGGCGTAGTCCATCGCCTGGCCGCGTCGTCGTCCGCGTCCTTGGCGGCGACCCACTGGGCGCCGCTCGGGCGTTCCTCGCGCTTCCACAGCGGCGCCCGCGTCTTCAGATAGTCCATCAGGAACTCGGCGGCCGCGAAGGCGTCGTGCCGATGCGCCGCCGCAGTCGCCACCAGGACGACATTGTCGCCCGGGACGAGGCGCCCATAGCGATGGATCACGGTCACGCCCATCAGCGGCCAATGGCCGTTGGCTTCCTCGACGTGGCGGGCGATCTCGGCCTCCGCCATGCCGGGATAGTGCTCGAGCGTCATCGCGGCGATCGGCTCGCCGCGGTCGCTGCCGCGGCAGATGCCGGTGAAGGTCACCACCGCGCCGACGTCGCACCGCCCCGCGGTCAGCGCGGCGGTCTCGGCCGCGACGTCGAAATCCTCCTGCTGGAGGCGCACCGTCATCGTTAGCCCCCGGTCATCGGCGGAAAGAACGCGATCTCCCGCGCGCCCGCAATGCTGGCGTCCGGCTTGACGTGGGTGCGGTCGATGGCGGCGCGCACCACGCCCGGATTGGCGAATGCGTGGGCATATTCGTCGCCGCGTGCCGAAAGCCACCCGATCAGGTCGCCGACCGTTGTCACGTCCGTCGGCGGCTCGATGTCCTCCTCGACCCGGCCGATGCGCTCGCGCACCCAGGCAAAGTACAGGATCTTCACGGCTCCTCCTCGATCAGATGACGCATGCCGGCGCGAAGATAATCCCAGCCGGTATATAGCGTCACGATCGCCGAGAGCCACAGCAGGGTGAGCCCGATCAGCGTGGTGACGGGAAGGATCTGGTCGCCCGCACGTCCGGCGAGCAGGAAGCCGATGGCGATGAGCTGGGCGGTGGTCTTCCATTTGGCAAGCCTGGTGACCGGCACGCTGACCCGGAGGCCGGCGAGATACTCGCGCAGGCCCGAGACCAGGATCTCACGGCACAGGATGATGATCGCCGCCCAGATCGACCAGCCCTTGACGGTGCCGTCGGCGGCCAGCATCAGCAGGCACGACGCGACCAGCAGCTTGTCGGCGATCGGGTCGAGCATGCGGCCGAAGGTCGACTGCTGTCCCCAAATCCTGGCGAAATAGCCGTCGAGAAAATCGGTCACCGCCGCCGCGATGAAGATCGCGAGCGCCAGCCAGCGCAACCACAAGCCGCCGTCGCGGATGTCCGAGCCGTACAGGCAGGCGACGACCGCCGGCACCGCGGCGATCCGCGCGTAGGTCAGCACGTTGGGCACCGAGAACGGGTGCGCAGGGGAGCGCGGGCTGACGGCGGTGGTCATGGCGGCAGCGAACACCGCGCCCGCTGGGGCGTCAACCCGTCCGTGTGCGCCGCCGGGCGCCACAGCGAGGATTTCAGCCGGTGGCGGAACCTTTCCGGCTGGAGTCACCGGGGAGCCTCATGGAAGAAATCATAGACCTTGCGCGCGGTTTCCGCGTTGATGCCGGCGACCTGCTGAAGATCGCCCACCGAGGCGCGCTCGATCGCCCGCAGCGTGCCGAAATGACGCAGCAAGGCGCGTTTGCGCGCCGGGCCGATGCCCGGGATCTCGCGCAAGCCCGCCTCGCGGATGTCGCGCTTGCGTCGCTGCCGGTGCGATCCGATGGCGAAGCGGTGCGCCTCGTCGCGCAGCCGCTCCACGAAATAGAGCACCGGGTCGCGGGGCTTGAGCATGAAGGGCGATCGGCCGGCGACGTGGAACGTCTCGCGCCCGGCATCGCGGTCGGGACCTTTGGCGATGGCGACGAGCGGCAGATCGGCAACGCCGAGCGCCGCGAGGGTCTCGCGCGCCGCATTGAGCTGGCCGAGACCCCCGTCGATCAGCACCAAGTCCGGCCACGGCGAATCCGGAAGGTCGTCATCCGCGAGTTCGTTGCCCGGCTCCGGTTCCGTCCCGTCGCCTGCGTCCGGGCTTGCGCCTGCTGGCTCGGTTTCCGGTGCGAGCGGATCGGGGCGAGGAGCTACCCCGACCGGTTCGATGGCCGCCGCCGCGTCATCCGGATTCCTCGCCGTCACCCCGGCGTCGGCCTCGACCGGCAGTCGGCCGCCCGCGGCGGAGAGGTCGTCGGCCACCAGGCCCGCCGCGACGGCTTCGCGAGCTTCGGTCGCGCCCACCGGGGCCCGCGGCGTCTGGTCGATGAGCCGACGGAACCGCCGCGTCAGCATCTCCCGCATCATGCCGTAGTCGTCGCCCGGCGCGAGATTGTCCGAGCGGATGTTGAACTTGCGATACTGGTTCTTGCGGAAGCCTTCGCGTCCGGCCACGATCATGGCGCCCACCGCGTTGCTGCCCTGGATGTGGCTGTTGTCGAACACCTCGATCCGCCGCGGCGGCGCCGCAAGCCCGAATGTCGCGGCGAGCGCCGCCAGCAGGCGTTGTTGCGAGGACGCCTCGGCGAGCTTTCGACCGAGTGCCTCCCGGGCGTTGCCCAGCGCATGGTCGACCAGCTCCTTCTTCTCGCCCCGCCGCGGCACCAGCACCTCGACCTTGTGGCCGCTCTTGACGGTCAGCGCCTCGGCGATGAGCGACAGCTCGTCGACGTCGTGAGAGACGAGGACCAGCCGCGGCACCGGCTTGTCGTCGTAGAACTGGCCAATGAACGCGCCGAGCACGGTCTCCGCCGACAGCGAGCGGTCGGCGCGGGGGAAATATGCGCGGTTGCCCCAGTTCTGCCCGGTGCGGAAGAAGAACACCTGCACGCAGAAGAATCCCCCGGCCTGATGGAGCGCGAATACGTCGGCCTCCTCGACGCCGCGCGGATTGATGCCCTGATGGGCCTGCACGGCGGAGAGCGCGGCGAGGCGGTCGCGATAGATCGCGGCACGCTCGAAATCGAGCTCGGCGGAGGCCTTCTCCATCTCGGCGGCGAGCTCGTCCTTCACCTGGCGGCTCTTGCCCGACAGGAAGGCCGTGGCCTCGCGAACGAGCTCCGCGTAGTCGGCGGGCGCGATCTCGCCGGTGCACGGGGCCGCGCAGCGCTTGATCTGATGAAGCAGGCAGGGTCGTGTCCGGCTCTCGTAGACGGCGTCCGGGCATGAGCGGATCAGGAACGCCCGCTCCAGGGCCGTGATGGTGCGATGGACCGCCTGCGCCGAGGCGAACGGCCCGAAATATTGCCCCGGGCGGCTGCGCGCGCCGCGGTGCTTGAGGATCTGCGGCGCCGCGCCGTCGCCGGTGATCAGGATGTAGGGGAACGACTTGTCGTCGCGCAGCAGGACGTTGAAGCGTGGCCGCAGCCGCTTGATGAGGTTGGCCTCGAGCAGCAGCGCCTCGGTCTCGGTGGCGGTCGATACGAACTCGATCGTCCGCGTGGCGGCGATCATCCGGGCGATGCGGGTCGTGTGGCCGCCCGCGCGCTGATAGGCGAGGATCCGCTTGCGGATGTTCTTCGCCTTGCCGACGTAGAGCACCTCGCCGTTGGCGTCGATCATCCGGTAGACGCCGGGCGCCGCCGGGGCGTGCCTGGCGTAGCGGGCGATGGCCGCAGGACCGTCGGCGGTGGGCTGCAGATCGGGCCCGACTGCGGATGCCGCCTCCTCGTCGAGCACCGGCAGGCTCAACTCCTCGTCCTCGTCATCGGGCTCCAGGTCGGGCTCGAGGTTCTTCTTGCTGTCGATCATGGGGCGGAAAGTAAGGGCTCCGGCGGATTCCGGCCAGTCGGGAAGGATGCCCTTCTGCAAGCTCCTCATCGGGCCGGTTTGGTTGCTTCTCATCGGGCCGGTTTGGTTGCCGCATAGTATCTTTAACGGATCGGTAAGGAGAACAAATCGAAATTTAATATTGTTTAATCTCTGTTTAACTATTCGGACCAGAATGAACGTAATCACGGAAATGTCGACGTGACGCCGTGCATCCGCCTTCGCGACTCCATTTTGCTGAGCTATGCGTCTTGAAGGAAAGATCTGCGATGCGGCGTGGATTGTTGGTCGAGTGGGTCGCAGCGCGACGTTGCGGCCAAGGGGAGGCTTGCTTGTGCAAGGGTCTCGTCGGCATCGCGGCCATCGCTGTGGCGCTGCTCGCGGCACCGGCCGGCGCCGCCGACATCCCGGGCGGTCCCGCGCCGTCCTATGTGACGGCCACGCCATTCGGCGTCTACAACTGGAACGGCGGCTATGTGGGCCTCAATCTCGGCTATCAATGGGGCAAGGCGCGTAATCTCGGGCTCAATCCGTCGGGGTTCAATGGCGGCGGCCAGGCCGGCTACAACTGGCAGACCGGGCAGTTCGTGATCGGCGGAGAGACCGACCTGCAGGTCTCCGGCGCCGACGACACGTTCGCCTCCTACAAGTTCTCCAATCCGTGGTTCGGGACCGCCCGGCTGCGCGCCGGCATGGCGATGAACAACATTTTGCTCTACGCCACGGCGGGCCTCGCCTATGGCGGCGGCAGGCTCAACTTCGCCGGCGTCACGGAAACCCGCACGCATGTCGGCTGGACGGCAGGAGCCGGCATCGAGGTCGGCTTCACCCCGCACTGGTCGGCCAAGGCCGAGTACCTCTACGTCGACCTCTCGGAGAAGAGCTACGTGCTGTCGGGCACGACCAATGGGCTCGCCTCGAGCATCGTGCGCTTCGGCGTGAACTACCGGTTCTGACGGCGCGCGACGCGGCCGCGCCGCCGAGCGGTTCTGCCTTATCGGCCATGCTGTCCGGTCAGGCTGCGACCTTCGTCGCGCCGAAAGCCGGGACCGCGGCGGCGAACCGGTCGAGCCAGGCGACGAGGCCGGGATGACCGGCGCGCCAGCGTCCCTGGAACCGCAAATCGAGATAGCCGAGCGCGCAAGCCGCGGCGATCTGTCCGACATGCGGGGTGGCGTCGAGCCCGGGCGGCTCGTCCTCGAGCGTGGCCAGGGCGCGGGCAATCTTGCCGGACTGGTGCTCGATCCATTTGGCCTCGTGGTGCTCGGCCGCACGCCAGCGGCCTTCGTAGACCTGCAGGATCGCCGCATCCATGATGCCGTCGGCGAGCGCCTGCAGTCGGAGCGCCGGGAAACGCGCGGCCGGGTCGGGCGGAATGATCCTGCCCCCGGCACGATGATCGAGATATTCCAGGATCACCCGGGAATCGTAGAGCGCCATCCCGTCGTCGGTGACCAGCACGGGAATCTTGCCCAGCGGGTTCTGCCGACGCACGCTGTCGGACGGATCGGTGGGATCGGCGGGCTCGATGGTGACGGCGTGCTCGAGGCCGAGCACGGCGATAGCAATCCTGATCTTGCGGCCGAACGGTGAGGGCGGGGACGAACGGAGGATCATGGTCGAGGTCCAGGTCTTGTCGGGGCGAACGGGCGGGGCGGATGCCGAAGGCCAGGCCATGGAGCGCAGCCGTCGAGCCCGGATCAGCCGTCGCGGGCCCCGGCCTCCCGAGAGGGCGAGGGCTGAGCGGCGAGCGATCCGGCCGAGGGCGGAACTCCCCGCGCCAGCATATCCCGCCGCCTCGGGAAAATAGCACCGCGCAGCACGTGGGTGGTGACGAAACGCCCGAATGCTCCGAGCGTGCGGTGTGAAAACCTGCGCGGCCGACCGCAGGCCGGCCGCAGTTCGAAAGGTCAGCCGGTGATCACGAGATTGACAGCCTTGGGGCCCTTGCCCTTCTTGTCCGGCTCCACGTCGAAGCTGATCCGCTGGCCCTCGGTCAACGACTTCATCCCGGCACGCTCGACAGCGGTGATATGCACGAACACGTCGCGGCCTCCGTCGTCCGGTTTGATGAAGCCGTAGCCGCGCTCGCTGTTGAAGAACTTGACCGTACCGGTCATCGCCATCGGGAAGCTCCTTTCCCCAATGTTGCCCCCACCACCGGCCCCCACGGCGCGGCAGCTCGGCCGGACATTCGCAAACCGGGAAAGGCATCGGCCCGTGACGGCCTCAGTCTCCTCCGCCGGCCCCCTCTGGAGGCGGAACGTCAAAGCCAGCACCTATATGAAGTAGACCAACCGGATCGCGGTGGAAAGAGGACTTGCCACAAAATAGTCATTTTTCGCCCACGATCCAGTCGAGCCGGACCCGGCCTTCCCCCTCGGCGAGGACCTCGGCGAGGCTCGGAAGCAGGGCGGCGAGCTCGCCTTCGAGCTTCCAGGGCGGATTGACCAGGATGAGGCCGGTGCCGGCCAGGCGGTCTCCGCCAGCGGGCCCGACCATCACCTCGGCGCGGAGGATTCTTGCAATGCCGAGCCCGGCGATCCGCCGCCCGAAGGCATCGGTCTCCGCCGGGTTCTTGATCGGATACCACAGCAGGTAGATGCCGGTTGCCCACTTGCGATGTGCCCGCGCCAAGCCGTTCGCCATGCGGGCGAGCTCGCCTGGCGCCTCGAACGGCGGATCGATCAGCACCGCTCCGCGCCGTTCCCTGGGCGGCACATAGGCGCCCAGCGCCATCCAGCCGTCGATCGCCACCACGTTGACCCGCCGGTCGCCGCGCATGCGCTGGGTCAGCAGGGCGAGCGTACCGGGCTCCAGCTCGCAGGCCGTCAGCCGGTCGTGCGCCCGCAGCCAGGCCTGCGCCAGCGCCGGCGATCCCGGATAGGCGGCGAGCCGACCGCCCGGATTGAGGCGCGCCACGGCGTCCAGATAGGGCGCCAGCAGATCGCGCGTCTCCGCCGGAAGCCGCGCCGCGAGCAGCCGCTCGATGCCGCGGTGCCACTCGCCGGTGCGGCTCGCTTCCGGACCGGTGAGATCGGTCACCCCCGGCCCCGCATGGGTGTCGATGATCCTGAATGGTGTCGCCTTCGCGCGCAGCTGTGCCACCACCCGGGCGAGCACCGCATGCTTGACCACCTCGGCGAAATTTCCGGCGTGAAAGGCGTGGCGGTAGTTCATCTCAGAGTGCGCGCTGCGGCATTGCGGAGCGATCAGCCCGATATCGCTCCCCTGCCGACTTATGCGACACCAGGAACCTGCGCGAAACGACGAGCTGGCCCTTCACAGCAAGATCGCGGCGCCGACACCTGATCGTGGCCAGGCGCGGCACCACGACAAGACCCGACGGGCGACATTGAGCCCGCCGGGCGCAGACTTCGGCCGGTCAGCGCAGGGTGGCGCTGGCGTCGGCGGCGTTCTGCTTGACGCGGAGCGGCGGCATGACGACCTGGTCGCGCCGGCAGGCGCGACGATCGACCTCGGCGCATTCGCGGAACTTGAGCTCCTTGCTCAGGCAGATCCGCACCTCGCGCAGGCGCTCGGCATCGCAGCTCACCGCGATCGCGCCCGCGGTGAGGCCCGGATTGGCGTTGACGAATGCCTGCTCGACCTCGCTCGGCGCCACCGTGAGCTGCGACTTGAGCGCGATGTACTCGCCCGGGATCTTGATGACGGCGCGGGCTTTTCGCACGGTCTCGAAATAGGCGCGTGCCGACAGGCCGGAGCACGTGCCGTGGCGATCCCATCCATGGAAGATGAGCCGCGGCGCCGGCATCAGGTCGAGCATCGAGGATACGATATTGCGGTCGAGCCGCGGCGCCGGCGCGCGGCAGAATTCGGGAAAGCCCTGGTCGTATTGCGGCCACAGGCCGTGGACCACGAACGCGTAGGGCCGTTCGCTGCATTGGGGCTGCTGCTGCGCCCGGTCGCCGATGGCGTCGCAGAACGACGGCGACCATGACAGCGACAGGACGTAGAAGTCGAAGTTGCCCGGCTCGTTCTGCCGGACGTCCTGCGCCCGGAGCGGAACGGAGAGCGAGAGTGCGGCAAGCGCGAGAGCGATGGCGGCGGACAGGGCATTTCGGATGGTGAACCGGATCATGACAGGACTCCCTAACCGGACGTTGCACCGGGGGGAGGCTAAGGCAATTTTTCGAACATTTCAAGAACAAAAAAGAACAAACAGTGATCTCAAGGGCGCGCCATCTGGCAGCCGGGATTGTAGGCCCAGTTGCGGTCGGTGCCGACGACGCACCATTCGACGCCAAAAATCTGCCCTATCATGCCGCCGTCCTCGACGATCGAGTAGTGCAGCGGACGCCGCACGCCGTCGGAGGTGAGCACGACGGCGCTGCAGAACCGCCGTGGAATGGTCTCCGGCGCCCACGGCCGGAACGCTGTCTCGCGGATGTTCTCGAAGTGGACGATGCGGAGGTCCGAACTCCAGAACCGGCCCTCCTTGGTGTGGAAGCGCGACTCGATTCTGGAAAGCGCCCACGAGTTGTCGCAGGGCGGGAGCACGCCGTCATAACGCGGGCCGCTCAGCCCGAAGTTCATCTCGAGCCAGTTTGCCGCGCCGGCCGGCTGCGCCCACATCGCGGCAAGCAGCATCCCCGCACTGGCGATGACCGCGGCCCGGCTGCGACTGCCCATGACGAAGCTCCTGATCCAGGATCGCGACCGTGCCGCGCTGTTCGCCGGGAATCAAGGGGCGAGGCGCCTGGCCGCGGCGATTGGCCGGCATGCGTGACCCGAAGGCCACGCTCCGACCGGGACGCTCCTCTCACGGCTTCGTGACGGCGCGGCTGAAACCGCGAGACCCCTCGTCCGGTAGCTGGCGCCGGGACCGAGGGCTCTGATCGGCGGGCGAACGTGGTTGCCGGACGACACCGTCCTTGTCC
The DNA here is from genome assembly GCA_963755055.1 of uncultured Alphaproteobacteria bacterium. Classification (GTDB taxonomy): domain Bacteria; phylum Pseudomonadota; class Alphaproteobacteria; order Rhizobiales; family Xanthobacteraceae; genus AP-16. The sequence goes on from CAVWIS010000036.1 coordinate 63,622, forward strand.
CGTCGGATCACCGTCCGGGTCGCCCCGGCAAACTCTTCACAGGGAGAACAGCCATGCGCATGTCCACCATCGCCGCCGCGATGCTCGTCACCGTCGCGACGTCCGTCGCCACCGAAGCCTCAGCCCAGATGATGCACAAGTCGCTGTACGAACGGCTCGGAGGCACGCCGGCGATCGTCGCGGTGGTCGACGATTTCGTCGGCAACGTGGCGGCCGACCGGCGGATCAACGGGTTCTTCGCCCATACCGACATTCCGCGGCTCAAGTTCCTGCTGGTGCAGCAGATCTGCCAGGGCACCGGCGGGCCCTGCGTCTATACCGGCCGCGACATGAAGCGCACCCATGCGGGCCTTGGCATCCGGGGACGGCATTTCGGCGCGCTGGTCCAGGACCTCGGCAAGACGCTCAACAAGTTCAAGGTGCCGGCGCGCGAGCAGAAGGAGCTGGTCGCCATCCTGGCGCCGATGAAGAGGGACATCGTGACGCGCTGACCGGGTGCTTCCGATTCCGAAGTTCGACTCCTCGGCGCGATCGGCATGCGAGCCGATCCTTGTCCGGTTGCGCCCCGCCGTGCCGAAAAGCGTCCTCAGGACTCCGACAGCTCGACCTGGTGACCGAGCATCTGCTCGACGGCATCGAACGTGTCGGTGACGGCGCGGAATTCGACGATCTGGCCGTCGCGGAAGCGCATGAAATTGGCGACGCGATAGCTGATCACCCGCCCGCTGCTGCGCTGGACAGCGGTGAGTCGGTTGAGCGCGGCGGCGGTATCGCGGTCCGTCAGCAGATATTCCTGGACGTAGCCGGTAACGTCGAGAACTGCAGGAATCATGCGGTCGAACAGCTCGAACACTTCCGCCCGGGTGCGTCGCTGGCCGCAAAAATGCATGAACTCGACGGGGCCGATCAGCAGCCAATCGACCGGATCGCCAACGAAACCGATGATCCGCCTCGCATCGCGGGAGGCCAGCGCATCGTAAAAGTCCATGACGGTTTTTCGGTCGATGGATGGTGCCATGGAACCGTGATCCTGCCCACTCCATAAGGCATGATTCTTATTGATAAATCATTACGTTGGGGAAGACAAAGCGCAAAGCCGGGCGCCGCCGCTGTCACGACGATGGGCCGCCGTGAAAACGCACGTGCGAGTTTTCAGTAGGTGGGAAACGGCGTTCCCAGCGTGTTCGTGTAGATGCCGCAGATCATCGCGGCGCCCGCCGACTGTCCGCGATCGAAGCGGGCGAAGCTCGCGCGGATTTCCGGATCGCGAACCGACGGGAGGCCGCAGCCCTGGCTGTCGTTGCCGGCCGGGGCGGGTGCCGCGGCGAGCAGGATCGGGGTGAGGGCGAGGATGAGACGGAATTTTTTCATTGGCCAGCCCTCCGGGCAACGGACGTCATGGTTAACGCTTCGTTAGTCGCCGCTCGACGGCAACCGGTTCAATCGCCGGGCTCGAAACCGTGAGCGACTGCACAGTTCCGCCCGATTTCCGTCATGATAGCCCGGAGGGATTGCGGTCCATTTGCCCCAATCCGGTAAAAATCCCTAATTTTTGGAAAGACTTGTGGCGACAACGAACCGCTTGGTTGCAGCAGCGCCGGCGAGCCTCTACTAACCTTCCCGGGCTTGCGACGATGGGGGAGCGGCCATGTCTTGCGGACCTCGGACGCCAATTCTGCGCCTGATCGCGGTCGTGGTCCTCGGCCTCGGCTCGGCGCTTCCGCTGCTGGCCAAGGGCCGGCTCGACGTGGTGGCGAAGTTCCAGCGGCCGAGCCTGGAGCTCGATATCGCCACCTACATCGATCCCGACGCGGAGATGCCGGCCGGCAAGGTCGGGCTCATCGGCTTGGCCAGCGGTGGCGTGCGCAACTCGATCGCGCTTCGCCCCGACGAGTGGGGCGTCCTGGTCGAGCTGTGGGCCAAGGCGACTCGCATGCAGTCGCCGCGCAGCTGGCGAACGGTCGGCTCGCTCACCGAGAAGAGTGCCGGCGATCCCGCGCGGGTCACGGTGCTGGCCGGGCACGGTATCAAGGTCGCGGTGACCTCGCCCAAGGGTGCCGGCATGACCTATCTGGTGACCAAGGCCGACATGCCGCGTTTCGAGGCGGCGATCCGCCAGGTCATGGAAATCCTGCAACGGGCCGACGACAAGCCGCCCGAAGCCACCGCCAAGTAGCCGCCGGCTTCAGCGTGTCGAACGGCGATGATCGCCGGGCTGCCCGTGGCCCGACATGACCTGGGCGGCGCCCGCCAGTGCCCTGCGAAACATGTCGTCGAAGCTCACCTCGCGCAGTTGCCAGCGATAGGTCGTACCCTGTCGTGCGATGCGCCAGTCGCCGGTCCAGCCGGGGGGATTGTCCACCCACACCATGCTGCCGGCCAGCGCCGCATCGCCGCCGAGGCTGCGGGCGAGCTCGTCGAGCCGCGGCAGTTCGACTGACGCCAATCGATCGACCGTCAGCTCCGCGGCGGCGAGCGCGGTGGTCTGCGGCAGCAACACCGGCATGCCGCGCCTGGATGCGGCGGCCGTCAGCGAGTCGCGCTGATCGCGTCCGCGCTCGCCGTCGGCAGCGAGAACGAGAGCCGTCGGTCCGTTGCGCATGGCGAGAAGGACCACGAGCTGCGGTCTTGCCGCGGTCCACGGCTCGACCCCCAGCGACCGCAGCGCCGGATCGATCTTCGCCGGATCGAAGCGCACGATGAGATCATAGGGCCGGTCGCGGGTACCCTGCTCGTCGTGAAGCGGCATGCCGGACATGCGGTCGTGATAGTCGAAGCCGCTGACGAAATCCCCGGCATGCCGCGCCATCGGCGCGACGCGCTGGTCGCCGATCAGCCGCGCGTCCCCCGATACCTTCACCAGGACATCCCGCAGGCAGACGGCAAAGCCCATTGTCCGGTTGGCTTCGCCCTGCCCGGTGACGATGGTTTGCGTCTCATAGAGCTCGTTGGCGGAGCCCTGGCTCGCCGTCGTTGCCGCCAGCGCGGCCACGATCGCCCCGCGCCGGATCACGCCGATCAGCGATCTTGCCAGGGCCGGCATGATCTAGGGCGCATCCTCGTCGGGATTGTCGCGCCCATAGCCGGACGGCGTTACCAGGTCGTCGCCACAGCTGGCGCAGACCACCTTGGTGTCGCGGCGGCGGAGCCGGGCCACCGTACGGGCCGTGTGGTAGCCGCAGCGCGGGCAGATGATCTCGACCTCGGCGGCCTCGTCCAGCGGTTTCTTCCCCATGGTTGACGAGATTGCCACGGGGACAGGGCTGCGCAAGCAAAAAGGGCGACCCCGGGGTCGCCCTTTTTGGTACCGAGCGGCATCAATGCGGCTAGGCCAAGCCGTACCGCTGCACCAGAACCGCCGCGACGCCGAAGCCCACCGAGCTCATGAGCGTGATCAGGAATAGCGTGGTCCACATGGCGACCTCCCACGGCTGCATCTTGATGAACGCGGTATGAACGCAGGTTCATCAACGCCGGCGAGGCGCCGCGGTTCCGCCCGCGGCGCCTCGCCGCGGACGATTTTTCACGTGCCGGTATTATCGCGCCGACCGCGGGTTCCGCCTGGATCGGCCTACCTGGAGGCCGCCTTGATCTTGTCCGCCGTGAACAGGAAGTCGGTGGCGGCGTGCGGCTTGTGGCAGTCGAAGCAGGCTGCGAGATTGGCCTTGTCGTTGACCTTCCGGTCGGCCGTGAACACCTGGTATTCCCATTCGCCGTTGCGCTTCTCCGGCGGGTATTCGGCTCCCCATCCGGTGCGCTTCTCCATCACCGCATAGGCGGCGAGATCGGTCTTGATGTAGCGGCCGTTGGCGTCCTTGACCGGATTATTGTCGGCGTCGAGCTTGGCCTTGTAGATCACGGTGGTGATCACCGTCCCGCTCGGCGCCGGCTCGCCCTTCTTCAGCGCGTCGATCGCCGCCGGCGTGATGTAGATGTCGCGGTACTGTTTGGTGTCGGCTTTGTCGAAGGAGAAATACATCACGCCCTTGTCGTAGTTCTCGGGAAAGGCGATCTTGTCGCCGCCGGCCTGTACCTGGACTGCGAAGACCGATGCGGTGGCGATACCCAGCATCGCGGCGAGCGCTGCCGATGTCCTGATCTTCATGAGTTCCCCCCTTTGGGCTGTCGATGCCGGTTGCGGCATCCGGCCGATGCTACCCCTCCTGCCGGACTGCGGTGTAACAAGGCGGTGATCGGCTTGCCGCCCGTAGCTCGGTTCGTCCGACATCGCATGATTGGCAACGATGCCGGCGCCGCGTATCGTGTCGGGCCGGGCGGGCCGAGCCGCTCGAGGGAGGGATCATGTCGAGAAAATTGCTGTTTCCCGTGGCCGTGACGGCCGCCGTGGGGTTGTGGCCGCTGTCGCCGGCATCGGCGCAGTTCAATCTTCCCGACGGGCCGGGCAAGGAGACCGTCGCGGCGCTCTGCGGCGGCTGCCACGACATCAGCCGCCTGGGCGCCGGCTACACGACCGAGGGCTGGCACACCGTCATGCGCATGATGCTCAATTTCAACGCGCCGATCCCCCGCCACCAGCTCGACACCATCACCAACTATCTGATCAAGTCGTTCCCGGAAAAGGCGCGACCCGCCGCCGTGCTGGTTCCCGGTCCCGCCGAGGTCGCGATCAGGCAATGGCCGGTGGCGACCCCGGGCTCGCGTCCGCATGATCCGCTCGCCGCCCGTGACGGCTCCGTCTGGTACACCGGGCAATTGTCCAACATGCTCGGGCGGCTCGATCCGAAGAGCGGCCAGATCAAGGAATACAAGCTGGAGCCGCAGACCGGCCCGCACGGCCTGGTCGAGGATCGCGAGGGCAACATCTGGTTCACCGGCAATTTTCAGGGCCTGATCGGCAAGCTCGACCCGAAGACCGGCAAGGTGAGCGAGTATCCGCTGCCCGATCCGGCGGCGCGCGATCCCCATTCGCTTGCCTTCGATCAGTCCGGCATCCTGTGGTTCACGGTCCAGCAGGCCAACCGGATCGGCCGGCTCGACCCGAAAACCGGCGAGATCAAGCTCCTGACCCCGCCGACCGCGAAGGCACGGCCTTACGGCATCCAGATCAATGCCAAGGGCATGCCGATCGTGGTCGAGTTCGGCACCAACAAGGTCGCCAGCGTCGATCCGAAAACTCTTGAGATCAAGGAGTACCCGCTGCCGGATCCGGCGGCGCGGCCGCGCCGCCTCGCGCTCGACGGCGACCTCGTCTGGTACACGGATTTCGCCCGCGGCTTCCTCGGCCGGCTCGACATGGCGACCGGAAAAGTGACCGAGTGGCCGTCGCCCAGCGGGCCGAAGTCCGAGCCCTACGGGATCGTCCTCACCAAGGGGGCGCTGTGGTACAGCGAATCCTTCGCCAAGCCGAACACCGTCGTGCGCTTCGACCCGAAGACGGAAAAATTCCAGACCTGGGCGATCCCCGGCGGCGGCGACATCGTGCGCAACATGGACGTCACCCCCGACGGCAATCCGGTGCTCGCCAACAGTCTCGCCAACCAGGTCAGCTTGGTGGAGATCAAGTAGGCCGAGGGCCGTGATCGTGCGGCGCGCTCGGCGCCTTTAGCTCCTTCTCCCCGCTGCCCGCGGGGAGAAGGTCGCGCCCCTTCGACCCGCGCTGGCGGATGCGCCCCTGACACCGCGCTATCGATCCCCGTAGTCGCAAAGTCGCCGGGCCCTTGCCTTTTTTGGGACATCTTCTCTGCAATCCTCGGCTGAACGAGAAATTTTTTCTGAACATTCGTGCCGCTGTGTGACGCGCTTCACAGAATCCCAGCCGCTTATCGCGTAACCACACGCACGTTGTGGTGCGATCCGTCGGCAGGTCATGCCGTGGCTACCGGTTGGCCGGCTGACGTTCGCTGCACCATTCCTCCCTACTTGTCGCGGGGGCGTCTCCACCCGACCGGCACCCCCGCGACCCTTTCCTTCGCCACCTGCGGCTATGGCCGCTTCCCCCGCCACGCCCGCGTCCCGCCCTTGCCGGCCTTCGAGCGCGGTGCGGCGCCCGGGCGATAGGGCATCGCCTCCTTGTCCGGGCCCGGTCCCATCTCGTCGAGCGTCGGTTTTCGCGCCCGGCCCTCCACCGGCGGCATGTTGGCGGCGCGGCCGTACTTCTGCGTCCCGGCATACGCGCCGGCGCGCTCCTCGATCGCCTGCTGGCGCGCCAGCGGGTCGTCGGACACGGCGAGCGCGGTCGCCTGCAGGCGCTTGATCTCGTCGCGCAGCCGCGCGGCCTCCTCGAAGTCGAGATCGCCCGCCGCCTCGCGCATGCGCTTCTCCAGATCCTTCAGCACGGCGTCGAGATTGTGCCCGATCGCCACCGGATGGTCGGCGAGCCCCGTATCGACGGTGACGTGGTCGCGCTCGTAGACCGACGACAGGATGTCGCCGATCGATTTGCGGATGCTCTCCGGCGTGATGCCGTTCGCCTCGTTGTAGGCGACCTGCTTCTCGCGGCGCCGGTCGGTCTCCTCGATGGCGCGCTCCATCGAGCCGGTGATGCGGTCGGCATAGAGGATGACCTTTCCCTCGACGTTGCGGGCGGCGCGGCCGATGGTCTGGATCAGCGAGGTCTCCGAGCGCAGGAATCCTTCCTTGTCGGCATCGAGGATCGCCACCAGGGCGCATTCCGGGATGTCGAGGCCCTCGCGCAGCAGGTTGATGCCGACCAGCACGTCGAAGGCGCCGAGGCGGAGATCGCGGATGATCTCGATGCGCTCCAGGGTGTCGATGTCGGAGTGCATGTAGCGCACCCGGATGCCCTGCTCGTGCAGGTATTCGGTGAGATCCTCGGCCATGCGCTTGGTCAGCACGGTCACCAGGGTGCGAAAACCCTGCAGGGCTACCTGGCGCACCTCGCCGACCAAGTCGTCGACCTGGGTGCGGGCCGGGCGCACCAGCACCGGCGGATCGGTCAGCCCGGTGGGGCGGATCACCTGCTCGACAAAAACGCCGCCGGCCTGCTCGATCTCCCACGCCGACGGCGTCGCCGAGACCGCAAAGGTCTGCGGCCGCATGGCGTCCCATTCCTCGAAGCGCAGCGGCCGGTTGTCCATGCAGGAGGGCAGGCGGAAGCCGTATTCGGCGAGCGTCGCCTTGCGGCGGAAATCGCCGCGATACATGCCGCCGAGCTGCGGGATGGTCACGTGGCTCTCGTCGACGAAGACCAGCGCGTTGTCGGGCACGTACTCGAACAGGGTCGGCGGCGGCTCGCCGGGGCGGCGGCCGGTGAGATAGCGCGAATAGTTCTCGATGCCGGCGCAGCTCCCGGTCGCCTCCATCATCTCCAGGTCGAACAGGGTGCGCTGCTCCAGCCGCTGCGCCTCGAGCAGCCGGCCCATGCGGTTGAGCTCGTCGAGCCGCTGGCGCAGCTCGACCTTGATCCCGGCGATCGCCTGGATCAGCGTCGGGCGCGGCGTCACGTAGTGCGAGTTGGCGTAGACCTTCACGAACGAGAACTCGTCGGTCTTCTGCCCGGTAAGAGGGTCGAGCTCGACGATCAACTCGATCTCGTCGCCGAACAGCGAGATGCGCCAGGCGCGGTCCTCGTAGTGGGCGGGAAAGATCTCGATGACGTCGCCGCGCACCCGGAACGTGCCGCGGGCAAAGTCGCCCATGGTGCGCTTGTACTGCAGCGCCACCAGGTCGGCGATCAGGCGACGCTGGTCGATGCGCTCGCCGCGCTTGAGCGCAAACGTCATCGCCGAATAGGTCTCGACCGAGCCGATACCGTAGATGCACGACACCGAGGCGACGATCACCACGTCGTCGCGCTCAAGCAGGGCGCGCGTCGCCGAATGGCGCATGCGGTCGATCTGCTCGTTGATCGAGCTTTCCTTCTCGATATAGGTGTCGGTGCGCGGGACGTAGGCCTCGGGCTGGTAGTAGTCGTAGTAGGAGACGAAATACTCGACCGCGTTTTCGCGGAAGAAGTTCTTGAACTCGCCGTAGAGCTGGGCAGCGAGCGTCTTGTTGGGCGCCAGAATCAGCGCCGGCCGCTGCGTCGCCTCGATCACCTTGGCCATGGTGAAGGTTTTTCCCGACCCGGTGACGCCGAGCAGCACCTGGGTGCGGTCGTGGCGGTTGGCGCCTTCCACCAGCTCGCGGATCGCCTCCGGCTGGTCGCCCTTGGGCTCGAAATCCGAGGTGATGATCAGGCGGTGTCCGCCCTCGGACTTTTCCGGGCGCGGCGGCCGGTGCGGCGTCCACGGCTTGTCGGTAAAATCCCGCCGCCCGTCGCGCAGCAGGCTCTCCAGCGCCCGCACCGTGGCGGAGACGCCGGTGGCGCCCGGCTCGTCGGTGCCGTCGAAGCCCAGCGCCTCGGCGAGCTCCGGCTCGATGCCGGCGAGCGGCGTCTTCGCCACGTAGCCCGACTGCGGCCGCTCCTCAAAACCCTGGGGCGTCGAGGCGCGCGCCTTGTGGGCGGCGGCGAAATCGGCGCGGCGCTCCAGCGAGGTTTCCGCCGGGCCCTTGAGGCCGGTCCCCGAGCCGAGCCCGGCGGTACCCTTGTGGATGCCGGGGTTGAGCAGCTTTTCCAGCTCGGGCGCGGTCGGCGTGAAATCCGGTCGATGCGCCTTGGAGCGCGTGGCCTTTGCCGGGTCTTTTCTGGCGTGCCGCGTCGGATCGCGCTTCGGCTTCGCCGGCGCGGCGTCGGGCTTGTCGGGCGTGTCGGTCATGCGCCGAATATGGTCGGAGCGGAAAGGCGATGGAAGAGCGACCCCGACGGAATCCCCACCCTCGGTGCCGGTGGGCGGTCAAACCTCGGAATCGTCCTGATTTTCGGGCAATCCAAGGGGCAAATGTACAAAAATTAGGCAAGCCTGCCAGATAGGCAATTTTTGGCCGAAATTGCAGTTGCGTTTGTCCGAAACAGTTGCCGACGGCTCATTGAAGGAGTCGCGACGACGCGATGAGATGTTGGTGCCGCCGAAAGCAAGTCATCAGGCAGGAGCCGCAGGTGGGCGGCGAAACTTTCGTCAGCGAGCTGACGAGCAACATCGAGACCAGCGCGGTCGGATGAACCAGCAGGCCATGGTCTGTCGTGGGTTTCTGGCGGCTTGCGCGCAATCAGGCTCAGGACATGCAACCGATTCCGGTCACTGTACTGACGGGGTTCCTCGGCGCCGGCAAGACGACGCTGCTCAATCGCATCCTGGGCGAGCAAGGCTCGGAACGCATTGCAGTCGTCGTCAACGAATTCGGCGAGGTCGGCATCGACGGCCGTCTGGTGACGTCGACCGCGGAGACCATCGTCGAGCTCAACAACGGCTGCCTGTGCTGCGCGGTGCGCGGCGACCTGATCGAGGCGCTCGGGCGGCTCGTCGGCAGCGGCCGCGTCTTCGACCGCATGGTGATCGAGACCAGCGGTCTCGCCGATCCGGCGCCGGTGATCCAGTCCTTCGTGATCGACGAGGTCCTGCGCCGGCGCTTCGCTCTCGACGCAGTTGTCACCGTGGTCGATGCGCGCCATCTGCTGCTGCAGATGGAGCACGAGGAGGCGCGCGAGCAGATCGCGTTTGCCGACGTCGTCCTGCTCAACAAGGTCGATCTCGAGCCGGACGCGCGTCTCGATATCGTCGAGTCCGAGATCCGTCGCATCAATCCGCTCGCCCGCATCCATCGCACGCAGGACTGTGCCGTTCCGCTCGGCTGCGTGCTCGACGTCGCTGCGTTCGATCTCCGCAATGTGTTGCGGCTCGATCCGGCATTCCTCGAGCTGTCGGATCACGAGCACGACGACGACATCGGCTGCGTCGCGATCCGCCGCACCGGGACGGTGGATGCCGCGCTGTTCCCGTGCTGGCTTTCCGTGCTGGTCCAGGAGCGGGGCAGGGACCTGCTCCGCCTGAAGGGAATCGTCGATCTCGGCGGCGAGAACCGGCGGTTCGTCTTCCACGGCGTTCACATGACGCTCGACGGCAGGCCTGGCCGGCCGTGGAGGCCGGACGAGCCCCGGCTCAACGAGCTGGTCTTCATCGGCCGCAATCTCGACGGGGTCGCGCTGCGGTCGGGATTCGACGCCTGCGTCGCCGCGCCGGCGCCGGTCGCCTCAAGTCATCCGGTCCGACCGCCCCACCACCCGATGTTCACGAGGAGAGATCCATGAAGCTGCAGCATCATCTCGGAGGTCTTGAGGGACTGGGACCCGTCACGTTCGAGAAGCGGGTCTTCGTCGAGCCGTGGGAGAAGCGCATCTTCGGCATCCACGTGGCGATGATGGCGCTGAGCTCGCAGCTGCCACTGCCGCCGACGCCGAGCGGGTTCAAGACGGTGTGGACCTGGGCGGACCTGCGCAAGGGCGCGGAGTCGCTCAATCCCTTCGACTATTTCAAGTTCCGCTACTACGAGAAATGGCTCGGCGGGATCTCCGGCTACTTCGTCGACAAGGGCTATATCACCGAGGCGGAGCTCGAGGCGCGCACCGAGCAGTTCTTGAAGAACCCCGCCGGCGCCGCCAGGCAGGGCGGCGATGCGGCGATCGACAAGCGCGTCGTCACCTATCTGGTCGAGGGCGATTCGCCGAAGCGCGACAGCGCCGCCAAGCCGCGCTTCGCGGTGGGCGACAAGGTGTTCATCAAGAACGTGCCGACCGTCGAGCACACGCGGCTGCCCGGCTTCCTGCGCAACCGCATCGGCGTGATCGAGACCGTCTACCCGGCGACCTACGTCTATCTCACCTCGACGGGGCCCGACGGGATCGGCGACGCCATGCCGGTCTACTGCGTCCGCTTCGACCCCGAGCAGATCTGGAAGGCCAACACGGAAAAGAACGTCTCGATCTACGCCGATCTCTACGACGCCTATCTGGACAAGCCCAACTGACGCGCAAGCCGCCGACGCGACACTCCAGGTGCCAGTTGCTCCCGGCGGCAGACGATCCGAGCGCCATGTGAAAGGACCATCATGAGCACGAACGCGAACCACCCGCCCGACGATCCCGCGAACGCCGCGAAGGAAGAGATCAATCCCCGTTTCAGCCGTCGCAATCTGCTGCTCGCGACCTCGGCCGCGGCGGCGGCTCCCGCCATCGGCGGTGTCGAGCCGGCGCAGGCGCAGCAGAAGCCGCAGCGCTTCGAATATCCGGCCGACCGCGAGGCGCACAGCGCCGCCCGGGCGTTGGCGCTCGAAATCGCTGCTGATCGAGAAAGGCATCATCACCGACAAGACCGTCAACACCGTCCTGTCGTTCTTCGAGACGCAGATGGGACCGTTCAACGGCGCCAAGGTGGTGGCTCGTGCCTGGGTCGATCCCGCCTTCAAGCAGGCACTGGTCGACGATACTGCGGCGGCGATCGCCAAGCTCGATCTGCCCAAGGGCATGGCGGGCGCCGAGGGCGAGCACATGCGCGCGGTCGCCAACTCGCCCACGGTCCACAATCTCATCATCTGCACATTGTGCTCGTGCTACCCGTGGCCGGTCCTCGGCCTGCCGCCCTATTGGTATAAGGACCCGACCTTCCGGGCCCGGGCGGCGCGCGAGCCGCGCGCGGTGCTCAAGGAGTTCGGGCTCGATATCCCCGCCTCGGTCGAGATCAAGACCTGGGACAGCAGCGCACAGATCCGCTGGTTCGTGGTCCCCGAACGCCCGGCCGGTACCACCGGAATGAGCGAAGCCGAGCTCGCCAAGCTGATCACCGCCGAGGGCATGATGGGTGTGGCGCGGGTCTGACGAAGGATTCGATCGGACCGTTTGCGGCTCGCGGGTCGAGCCGACATCCGGGACAAGTCATCGCGACCCACGAGGCGGAGAACGCCATGCAGACGAGAATTCGAGCATTTCGCGATCACCAGCATGATGGGCGAGCCCGACCGGCCGCCGCGGGAGAACGGTGCCCTCTGCTTCGCCCAGGAGTGGGAGCGCTCGGCCTTCGGGGTCGCGCTCGCGCTCGCGCGCGAAGGTCACTTCGACTGGGAGGACTTTCGCCAGCACCTGATCGCGACGATCGGCGATTGGGAGGGCCATCACGCGCTCGATGACCCGTCGTGGAGCTACTACGAGCAGTGGCTCAAGGCGCTCGAGGCCGTCGTCGTCGAATCCGGGCTCGCCAGCCGGGAAGAAATAGCCTCGCGCGCCGCTGCGGCGCCCGCGCTTGGGTGTTGCGACAGCCAGCATCAAAGAAGATAGCCAGCATCAAACAGGAGCTTTCCATGCATATCGAACCCGGCATTCTCTCCGCGACGAAGATCATCGGCGCCAATGCAGCGGCTTTGGGCACGCTCACGGCGCATGCACCCGGTTTCCTGCGCCGGCCCCTCGACCTCGCCAGGGCGCTGCTGGCAGCGGTGTTCTTCTCGCTGTTCATGGAGGTCTGGCATTTGCCGGTCGGCCCTTCCGAACTGCACTTCATCGGGGCCTCGACGATCTACTTCGTGTTCGGCTTCCTGCCGACGTTATTCGGCTTCGCGCTGGGACTGCTGCTGCAGGCGGTGCTGTTCGAGCCGCAGGACCTCGTCCATCTCGGTGTCAACTCGCTGTCGCTCATCGTTCCGCTGATCGCCGCCCATGCAACCGTCGGCCGTCGCCTGCTCGGCGAGGAGTTGGTCGCCTGGTCGTCGGTGTTGCGGTTCGACGCCCTGTACTACGGCGGCGTCGTCGCTATGGTGGGCTTCTGGCTGGCGCTCGGCGACGAGCGCACCCCGCTCGCCGACTGGGCGCTGTTCGCCGCGTCATATCTGCCGGTGGTGCTGTGCCCATGACCGGAGGGCATGACGAGACAGCAGGACGGAAGAATCCGGCGACTGCCCGCCAGGGCTGAACGCCGCGCGTCGAGGCCGGCCCGGTGCCGGCCTCGCGGGTCGGGGTCCGTACCATGCGAATCGTGATCCTTGCGCCTCCGGGTGTCCAATCCCTCGACGTGGTGGGACCTGCCGAGGTGTTTTGGGAGGCGGCGCGTCGGCTCGGCGATCCCGACGCCTACCAGGTGCAGGTGATGGGCACGACCGACGGCGCGGTCTGCGGCACCGGCAGCCTGCGCCTTCTGGCCGACCGGACCATCTACGACCCCGACGAGCCGATCGATACCCTGCTGGTCGGCGGCGATCCGGCCTTCGACCAGATCGACCCGGCGGTCATCGCCTGGCTCAAGCGCCGCATCCCCTCGATCCGCCGCTACGGCTCGGTCTGTACCGGCGTGTTCTTTCTCGCCGCCGCCGGTCTGCTCGACGGGCGGCGCGTCACCACCCACTGGGAATGCGCCGACAAGCTGGAACGGGAATATCCGAAGCTGATCGTCGACGCCGACCAGATCTTCATCCGCGAGGGGGCCCTGTGCACCACGGCCGGGGTCACCGCCGGCATGGACCTCGCGCTCGCCCTCGTCGAGGAGGATTTCGGCCGCGAGCTGGCGCTGATCGTAGCCCGCTACATGGTGATGTTCCTGAAACGGCCCGGCGGCCAGTCGCAGTTCAGTGCCCATCTCGCCGCGCAGATGTCGAGCAAGACACCCATCCAGCAGGCGCAGGAATATGCGCTCGAGAATCTTGCGGGCGACCTTTCGGTCGAGACGCTGGCGCTGCGCACCGGCATGAGCACCCGCAATTTTTCAAGAGTGTTTCGCCGCGAGGTGAACGTGACGCCTGCCGAGTTCGTCGAGGCGGCACGGCTCGATGCGGCCCGGCGGATGCTCGAGGACACCACGACGCCGCTCCAGCGCATCGCCCACGCATGCGGGTTCGGCAACCTCAACGGTATGCGTCGCGTGTTCATCCGCAACCTCGGCATTGCGCCGCTCGACTACCGCAAGCGCTTCCGCAGCGCCTGGTCGGGCACCGAGCTGGCGCCGGACGCGGGATCGGTCAGGCAGACGCCGAAGAGCGCGGCCTCGTCGCCGGCAGCCCCCAATGGGTCGCGGTGGCCGTCTTCGGGCGTATTCGGGCAGCCGATGGACCGCGCACGAATTCGCCACAGAACATCGTTCACGCCGGGCATGGACCGCGACAAGTGAGCCCTCTTTAGCGGCGATTTCCGTTCCGGCCGCCCGCTTGACCGCGCCGCGAACGACCTCCAGGCGGCCACCCAAAGAACCACGGCCTCGCATCGCTTTGCTTCATTCTTTCCCCTTGATATGGGTCAGCGTGCTGTCAGAGGCGTGAATCGCCAAGAGGTTCAGACCACTCTCGAACAGCCGATAACCGAGCCTCTCCAACGTTGCGGCCAGTCGCGGCTTGTCGGTCTTGATCGACTCGACGATCAGGATCGGGTGGCAGCGTGCGAGCGATGCCTGCGCCCCATCGATCGCCTCGAGCTCCATGCCCTCGATGTCGATCTTGATCAGGTCGATTCGCGCCAGCGCCAGCGAATCGAGCGTGATCGTTCGGATCGTGGAAGCCTTCTCATCGGTGTAGTCGATCGGCTGTCCGATGAACTCGACGCTGTCCCGCTTGCGCAATTCCAGGCTGCCGAAGCTGCCGGGGCTCAGGTAGTCCGGGGTGGGAACCCTCATTGTCCCCACGCTCGCCGCAACCGCCGCGTGGACCGCCCGGGCATTGAAGCAATTGTTGATCGCGATGTTTCCGGCCAGCGCGTAGAACAACCGTTCCTGCGCCTCGATCGCGATCACCGAGCCCCATCCGTTCATGCGGTTCGCCCACTCGACGGTGTGGACACCGATGTTGGCGCCGCAGTCCAGGGCGACCACCCGGTCGCCGAAATACTGTCTTCGCAGCGTCAGAAGGGTCAGCGCCAGATCGACTTCCTGAGCGTCGAACGAGGCCCCTTCGAGGATCTGAAAGCCGACGCCGAAGCCGTTGTGCTCGTCGAGCATGCGGTAGTCGAGCCGGTTCACGATCATGGTGCCATGGTCGGACGCCGCGAGCACGAACGCCACCTTGCGTCTGGGATTTCGCATCCGATCGATATCTCCACGAACGGCACCGGACCCGGTTCGGCCCGGGAGCAAGACATGCAACAAACTTAAATTGTATCGCCCGCCAGGCAAGCGTCCCCAGAAGACTTGATTTGGCAGGAGGTTGCGGAGCGAACCCGATCGGGCCGGCGCGACCGGGGCCGGACCTGTGCGCCTCCGCTGCACCTCGGCTTGACCACGCCGCGAACGCCCCCTAACATGCCACGCATGATGCGTATCGACCGACGGATGGCAGTGCTCGTGCTTACGGGCCCGGCGCTCTAGCAGCGCCGGGGGAATTTGCCCGTCGTCCGTCCTTCGTCGAATGCGCAGACCTTAAGATGTCCAGACAATTCGATTTGTTCGCCCGCGTCCCGCAGCGCCGATGCGATTCCATTACACTTTTCGCGCGGTATCGCGCCCGCAAGGGCCTGCTCTGTGGTGAGCTTAGCGGCGGCCGCCGGGTCTGACACGGCCACCGGCGGCCGTCAGTGCGGCCGAATCCAACAGAGCGCGTCGCATTTTTCACGCCCAACCGGCGGAAAATGCTCCAGTCACCAGGAATTCAGATCAGGTATCACCCCCCAGTGCGGGTCGATGCCCACCGGGAGCCAAGAACATGAACATCGATCCGACCCAGAAATACCGTCCCTTCGAGCCGATCAACCTGCCGGACCGGCGCTGGCCGGCCAACGTCATCACCCGGCCGCCGACCTGGTGCAGCGTCGACCTGCGCGACGGCAACCAGGCGCTGGTCGATCCCATGGGACCGGAACGCAAGCACCGCTTCTTCGACGCCCTGGTCGCCATGGGCTTCAAGGAGATCGAGGTAGGCTTTCCCGCCGCCTCGCAGACCGACTTCGACTTCATCCGCTCGCTGATCGAGGAAAACCTCATCCCCGACGACGTCACCATCCAGGTGCTGACCCAGTCGCGCGACGAGCTGATCACGCGGACGTTCGAGAGCATTTCGGGATGCCGGCGCGCCATCGTCCATCTCTACAACTCGACCTCCACCCTGCAGCGCCGCGTCGTGTTCGGCCTCGACCGCGCCGGCATCACCGAGATCGCCACCACCGGCGCCACCCGCATCCGCGAGCTCGCGGACCAGATCAAGGGCGGGACGGAGGTCATCTACCAGTACTCGCCGGAAAGCTTTACCGGCACCGAGCTCGACTATGCCAAGGAGATCTGCGAGGCGGTGATGGACGTCTACCGCCCGACGCCGGATCGCCGCATGATCCTCAATCTGCCGGCGACCGTCGAGATGGCGACGCCGAACGTCTACGCCGACCAGATCGAATGGTTCTCCCGCAACATTCGCGATCGCGACGCCATCATCCTGTCGATCCATCCGCACAACGATCGCGGCACCGGCGTCGCCGCCGCCGAGCTCGCCCTGATGGCGGGGGCCGAGCGCGTCGAGGGCACGCTGTTCGGCAACGGCGAGCGCACCGGCAATGTCGACCTCATCACCATGGCGCTCAACATGTTCACCCAAGGGGTCGATCCCGGGCTCGACACCTCGGACATCAACGCGCTGATCGGCGTCTCGGAATATTGCACCAGGCTGCCGGTGCATCCGCGGCATCCTTACGCGGGCGAGCTGGTATTCACCGCCTTCTCGGGCTCGCACCAGGACGCCATCAACAAGGGGCTGAAGGCGATCCGTACCCGCAACTCCCCCCAGTGGGAGGTGCCGTATCTGCCGATCGATCCCGAGGACGTCGGGCGGACCTACGAGACGGTGATCCGCATCAACAGCCAGTCCGGCAAGGGCGGCGTCGCCTATGTGCTGGAGCAGGATCATGGCCTCGCCTTGCCGCGCCGCCTCCAGATCGAGTTCTCCAAGGCGGTGCAGGTGGAAGCCGATCGCACCGGCAGCGAGCTGACCGGGGAGCACATCTGGGACTGTTTTCGCCGGGAATATCTCGACGAGGACGGCCGCTTCGTCCTGGTCGACCACCGCGCGACGCCTGCGCCACGGGGCAGCCGCGGTCTTGCCGCCACCGTCCGGATCGACGGCAAGGCGGTCGAGATCGAAGGGCGCGGCACCGGCCCCATCGATGCCTTCGTCGATGCCCTCGACAAGGCGGCGGGATTGTCGTTCGAGGTCGTCGACTACCACGAGCATGCGGTCGGCAAAGGAGCCGACGCCATGGCGGTCGCCTATGTGGAGGCGCGAGCCGATCATTGTCCGAGCACCTTTGGGGTGGGCATGGACAAGGACATCGTGACGGCCTCGCTCCGTGCCGTGACCAGCGCCGCCAACCGGCTGCACCGGATCGGATCATCGGGAGCTTGAAACCCACCCCTCGATCCGCCTTGACGAATGCGATCGCCTCGGAACGCAGCGGCGAGTTCCGGGTTGGCAGCTTGGATCGAGTGGCGTTATGAGTGCAGGGGCGGCGGTCGACCGGCGCCCCGAATCGGATCAGGCGGCACCCCTCATGTCTCGCTCGTTCAACGTGAAGTCCAGGCGGACGCGGCTGCGGCCCGCTCGCCTTGCCATTGCGGGCCTGGCCGCGCTGGTCGTTGCGGGCGATCGCGCAGACGCGGCGAGCGCCCGCAACGAACGATCGGTCGAGCTCGTCCAGTCCCGCACCGCGGGCCCGCCGATCATGGCCGTCGTCTCCCTGCGCAATCAGCGGGTCACCATCTACGACGCCGATGGCTGGACCATGCGGGCGCCGGTGTCGAGCGGCCAGCGGGGACGCGAGACGCCGGCCGGCATCTTCAGCGTCATCCAGAAGGAAGCCGAGCACTACTCCAACCTGTACGACGATGCCTACATGCCTCACATGCAGCGCATCACCTGGTCGGGCATTGCGTTGCACGGCGGCCCCTTGCCGGGACACGCGGCGTCCCATGGCTGCGTCCGGATGCCTTACGATTTCGCCAGGCGTCTGTTCGACGAGACCCGGATCGGCATGCGGGTGATCGTGGCGCCGCACGATGTGGCCCCGGTCCCGATCGCTCACCCCGCGCTGTTCCCGCCGAATCCGGCCGCCGCCGCGCTCGCGGCCGCGCGTTCTGCCGAGGCCGCCGACGCGGCCAGGGCAGCGGACCAGGCGAGGCTCGCCGCCGTGAAGGCCTCCACCGAGGCCGCGCGAGCGAGGGTGCCGGTGCGCGTGGCGGAAAATCTCAAGGCCCGAGCCGAGGCGCAATTGGCGGCAGCCGAGCGTGCGCTCGCCGCCGCAAGTTCCGCGGAGGCCAAAGAGCAGGCCGAGGATGCCAAGGCGAAGGTGGTCGCCCGGATCGCCGAATTGCAGACGCAGTGGGCCACCGCCAACGCCGAGCTGCAGCCGAAGCTGGACGCCGTTGCGCCTGCGCGCCAGGCCGCTGTTGCCGCCGAGGCCGCACGGGTCGCCGCCTCCGAGGCGGCGCGCGAGGTGGCGCGCCAGTCGGAGCCGGTATCGGTTTTCATCAGCCGCAAGACCCAGCGCCTTTATGTCCGGCAGGCCTTTCAGCCCATCCTGGAGATTCCGGTGACGATCCAGGATGACGATCGTCCGATCGGCACGCATATCTTCACCGCCATGGACTCCACCGACGGCGGCGCCGCCATGCGATGGAGCGCCGTGTCGCTGGACGCCGGACATCCGGAGGGCGCCGTCCTCGAGCCGCAAGGCCCGAGGCGTCCGGGGCGCGCTCGGGACATCGAGCCGATATCGGTGGACATCGGCGCCGCCAGGGCGGCGCTCGACCGGATCGCCATTCCGCAGGAGGCGTTGGATCGCATCTCCCCGATGGTGTCGCCGCGCTCGTCCCTGATCATCTCGGACGAAGGGTTGAGCTCGGAGACCGGCAACGGCACGGATTTCGTCGTGCTCATGAGCGGCGAGCCGCAGGGCGGCATCAAGAGCCGCCGGCGTCATCCGGTGGCCCAGGCCCGTTACGACCGTCCGCGCGACCGCTTCCCTTACTGGCGCTCGCAGTTTCCGTTTTTCGCCCGCTGAGCCGCAACTACTCCGCCGCCTGCGTCACGGCGGCGTCGAGGAAGCCGCCGGACTGCCGCCGCCACAGCGCCGCATAGTGGCCGTCGGCGCGCAGCAGCTCGGCATGCGAGCCCTGCTCGACGATGCGGCCGCGGTCGAGCACCACCAGGCGGTCCATCTGGGCGATGGTGGAGAGCCGGTGCGCGATGGCGATCACGGTCTTGCCCGCCATCAGCGTGCCGAGGCTCGCCTGAATGGCGGCCTCGACCTCGCTGTCGAGCGCCGAGGTCGCCTCATCGAGCACCAGGATCGGCGCGTTCTTGAGGATCACCCGGGCAATGGCGACGCGCTGGCGCTGGCCGCCGGACAGCTTTACCCCGCGCTCGCCGACCTGGGCGTCGTAGCCGTGCCGGCCCTTCCAGTCCTCGAGCGCGGCGATGAACTCGTCCGCATGGGCGAGCCTGGCGGCGGCGACGATATCCTCGTCGCTGGCGCCGGCCCGGCCGTAGCGGATGTTGTCGCGGATCGAGCGGTGCAGCAGAGAGGTGTCCTGGGTGACCACCGAGATCTGCGCGCGCAGGCTTTCCTGGGTGACGGTGGCGATGTCCTGGCCGTCGATCAGGATGCGGCCGTCCTCGAGGTCGAAGAAGCGCAGCAGCAGGTTGACCAGGGTCGACTTGCCGGCCCCCGAGCGCCCGACCAGGCCGATCTTCTCGCCGGCGCGCACGTGCAGGGTCAGCCGGTCGATCACGCCGGTCTCGCGGCCATAGCCGAAGCGCACGTCCTCGAAACGGATCTCGCCGCGCGACACCGTGAGCGAGGCGGCGTCCGGCTGGTCGGTCAGCGCCACCGGCCGGGCGATCGTCATCATGCCTTCCTGCACCACGCCGACATTCTCGAAGATCGACGTCACCTGCCAGGCGACCCAGCCGGCCATCTGGATGATCTGCCAGGCGAGCGGCAGCGCCATCGCCACCGTGCCCACCCCGACCACGCCGCGGGTCCACAGAACCACGGCGATGGTGCCGGTGCCGGTGACCAGCAGCGCGTTGAGGGTCGACAGGCTGAGCGCAAAAATCGTGTTGAGCCGCAGCGCGGCGTGGAACGAGCCGGTATGCGCGTCCATGGCGTCGCGCACATAGGCGTCCTCGTTCCGCGCCCGCGCAAACAGTTTTACCGTCAGGATGTTGGTGTAGGTGTCGACGATGCGGCCGGTCAGCATCGAGCGCGCCTCGGACACCTCGCGCGAGCGGTTGCGCATGCGCGGCACCAGCACCCGCAGGATCGCGATGTAGCCGACGAACCATAGCGCGACCGGCAGCGCCAGCCACGGGTCGGCGGAGCCGAGCAGCAGCAGCGCGCTGGTGCCGTACACCATGATGTACCAGACGGCGGTGAGCAGCGAGACCAGGCTTTCCCGCAGCGCCGGCCCGGTCTGCATCACCCGGCTGGCGATGCGGCCGGCAAAATCGTTCTGGAAGAACGCCCAGGACTGGCGCGCCACGTGCCAGTGGTTCTGCCAGCGGATCAGGTTCGACACGTTGGCGGCGATCGCCTGGTTGGTCACCAGATTTTGCGCGGTCAGGGCCAGCGGCCGCACGATCAGCAGCACCAGGGCCATGCCGGCAAGCAGCCAGCCATGATCGGCGAACAGCCGTTCCGGGTTGCTCGCCGTCACCAGGGTGACGACGCGGCCGATGAACACCGGGATCATCGAGTCGAGCAGCGCGACGAAGAAGCCGACCACGAACAGCGCGATCAGCACGCCTTGGGCCTGGCGGGCGAAGTGCCAATAGAACGCCATCAGCCCGGCGGGTGGCTCGGGCTGGCTGGGCGGCTCGGTGGGTCTCAGCACCCGCTCGAGAAGGGCAAACACGACAATTCTCGCGCAAACGCGACGATGCCGCGGGCGGCGCCCTTGCGGGGCCACTGCGGACAACTCGTCGGGACCAATCGGATGCCGGCGGGGTAACGGCCTTTGATGGCCGGATCAAGGCATGGTCGTGAAGCGCCGGCCGACTACTGATCCGGCGGCGTCGTTCGGAACAGAGTTCGCAAAATTCTCCAGCTCCGCCGCGGCGACGTCGGAGATCGCCCAATAGGCGACGCCATTCTGGCTCCAGCGCAGCACGTTGTAGCCGTCGGTCTGGCGTCCGGCCGGCGCCGCGTCGGGACGGTCGGAAGCCGCGACCGCGGTGAGGCTGATCAGGTGACTGTTGCGCCGGTAGACCAGGGTGGGCACCGGCTTGCGCGCGACCACGTCGAGCCGGCCGCCGACCAGCGGAAAGCCCTGGGCCGCGAGATCGACGACCCGCGGCGATTCCACCGTGCGGCCGTTGAACCACGGCTTGACCGTATGCCGGTCCGTGGAGACGACATCGGTCGGCTGCGGCGCCATCAAGGAGCGCAAATGGCCGCCAACCACCTCCTCGGCGACCAGGTCGGGGCCGGGACGCTGCGCCGTCGCCCAGAACGTCGAGCCGCTCGCCACCACGGCGGTGACCAGGATCGAGGCGGCGAGCGCGCGCCACGACGGCGGCGCGGCGACCGGGCGCAAGCCCACCGCGCGTTCCACCCGGGCCCGAAGGCCAAGCGGCAGTGCCTCGCGCGGCAGCTTGTCGCGAATGAGATTGCGCAGTGCCAGGATGCGGTCGCGCTCGGCCGCCAGCGCCGGATCGCTCTCCAGGCGGCGCTCGATCGCGAGCGCATTGGCGGGATCGAGCTCGCCGTCCAGATAGGCGTGGACCAGCAGTCTTGGGTCGTCGGACGGCGTCGTCACGGCTCGGTTCTCCCGATGCTTTCGATCAGGCGCCGGCGGGCGCGGGCGAGGCGCGACATCACGGTGCCGATGGGAACGCCGGTCACCTCGGCGATCTCGCGGTAGTCCAGGCCCTGGACGTCGCGCAATACCAAAGTCTCCCGGAACGGCGTCGGCAGCGCCGCGATCGCGGCTTCCAGCCGGGCGGAATCGGTCTTGGCGATCAACACCGATTCCGGGGTCTCGACCTCGGGATCGGCGGTGCCGGCGTGGTACTGCGTCCGCTCCACCGCCTCGAGATCGTCGGTGACCACCAGCGCGGCGGGGCGGTTCTTGCCCAGCCAGGTGAACGCGGTGTGCCGCACGATGGTGAGCACCCAGGCGCGGGCATTGCCGCCAGAAAACCCCGCAATGCCGCGAAAGGCGCGCAGGCAGGCATCCTGCACGATATCCTCGGCATCGGCGCGCTCGCCGGTCAGCCAGCGCGCCAGCGCGAAGGCGTCGCCGAGATGCGGCAGCACCACGCTGGCGAAACGCGCTCTATCGTCGTCGCCCGTCACCGCGTCTCCATTGCCTGCCTTGACGCTCGAGGTTGCACGGCGAACCGGCTCGACATGCCGTTTCGGGCTTGCCGGCAATTCGATGATCGGCACAATCCCGACGCGAGATCGGGCCATCGAGGATCGGCTGCGCGCCAGGGGTCGGGTGGAGGACATGACGGCAAGACCGGCCGGCCATCCGGTTTATTCCCGGCGCGGCGCGAGGCCTGCCATGCCCAAAGAATTGGCGCGCCGAATAATTGACCGGCGCGGACGATTGTCGGCACACTGACGACCATGATCGGACTCGAGACCGAAACGCCGTCGCCCCCCGGGGTTCGGCGGCGTGCGCGTCGACGTTCAGCGTGGGCCACAGCTCCCGTATGGTCAGGTCCAGGCGTCATCCCCGGCGCGCGCAGAATGACGGTTTCAGCTACGTCCCGCAACGCGTCCGCCGATGCGGCGGGTCAACCAGGAGAGAATTCAATGATCACTCGCGCTCTCGCGCTTTCTCTTGCCGCGATTCTGGTGGCCGGCATTCCCGCCGCGTGGGCCGAGGATCCGCCGCTGAAGACCGGCGTCGACGGTACCTTTGCGCCGCACGCGATGCCAAAACTGTCGGGCGGCATCGAGGGGTTCAACGTCGACCTCGCCAACGAGATCGCGCGGCGGCTTGGCCGCAAGATCGAGATCGACGCCACCCAGTTCTCCGGCCTGCTGCCGGGGCTCGCCGCCGGCACCTACGACTTCATCGCCGCCCCGGTCACGGTGACCAAGGAGCGCGCCGAGAATTCTGCTGTTCACCGAGGGCTATCTCAACACCGACTTCCAGTTCGTGGTGAAGAAGGACACCCCCGACATCAAGGCGCTCGAGGAGCTCAAGGGCAAGGTGGTCTCGGTGAACAAGGGATCGGTGTACGACTCCTGGGCGCGCGATCTCGCCGACAAGATCGGCTGGACGGTGGAATCCTTCGGCACCGCCGTCGACGCCGTCCAGGCGGTGATCGCCGGACGGGCTTATGCGACCGTCGCCGGTAACACCGCGGCGGCCTGGGCGGTCAAGCAGAACCCGGCGATCAAGCTGTCATACCTGCACAGCACCGGGCTCGTCTGGGGCGCGCCGGTGCGCAAGGACAACGCGGCGCTGCGCGACAAGCTGGAGATCGCCATCGAGTGCATGAAGAAGGACGGCACGATGGCGAAGATGCACGAAAAATGGTTCGGCTTCGCCCCGCCCGCCGGCTCCGCTGCCGCCACCATCTATCCGGGCTCGGGCGTGCCCGGCATGACCGGCTACGATCCGACGCCGCACGAGGTGGTGTGCCGGTGATGAAACATCGGCGTTTCGATCCGCTGATGATGATGAACAAACAAGCCGCAGTCTCGGCCCCACCTCTCCCCGCCTGCGGGGAGAAGTCGACCCGCCGGAGCGCAGCGAAGGCGGGGCGGGTGAGGGGGCCTCTCGACGCTACGAGACTGCGGAATTTGCCAAAAGAGCCCCTCACCCCGACCCTCTCCCCGCGAAGAGCGGGGAGAGGGAGAAGAGGCGCCGAGTTTGCGGCGCGATTCTTGGTTCCATTCGCACAGGCCTCAAACGCCCGAAGGCCCGGCGCGTGACGGAGCGCCGCGATCCCATCGTCGATGCGCGGGCGCTGTGGAAATCCTTCGGGACGCACGCGGTGCTCAAGGGTATCGACCTGACGGTGATGCCGCAGGAGCTCGTCTTCATCATCGGCCCGTCGGGCTCGGGCAAGAGCACGCTGCTGCGCTGCCTCAACCGTCTGGAGGAGCCGAGCTCCGGCTCGGTCAAGATCGACGGCGTCGACCTGATGGCGCCGAAGACCGACCTCAACGCCATGCGCCGGCGCATCGGCATGGTGTTCCAGTCGTTCAATCTCTACCCGCACATGACGGCGCTCGGCAACGTGACCCTGGCGCTGCGCAAAGTCCTCAGGCTCGCGACCGCGGCGGCGGATGCGGCCGGGCTCGCGGCGCTCGAGCGCGTCGGGCTCAAGGACAAGGCAAAATCCTATCCGTCGGAGCTGTCCGGCGGCCAGCAGCAGCGCGTCGCCATCGCCCGCGCCATCGCGCTGGAGCCAAAAATCATGCTGTTCGACGAGCCGACCTCGGCGCTCGATCCGGAGCTGCGCGGCTCGGTGCTCGCGGTGATGCGCGACCTGCGCGCCTCCGGCATGACCATGGTGGTGGTCAGCCACGAGATGCGGTTCGCCCGCGAGGCCGCCGACCGCATCATCGTGCTGGAGGACGGCACGATCGTCGAGCAGGGGCCGCCGGAAAAAATCTTTGGCGCTGACGCCAGTCCGCGCACCCGCGCCTTCGTGGCCGAGATCGGCGCATGAACGTTTTCCTCGACAGTTTTTTCAATCCTGCCCTGATCGCCCACACCGCGCCGGGCATCGCCAAGGCCATGCTGGTCACCATCGAGATCGCCGCGCTGGTGGTGGCGACCGGGCTCGCGCTCGGGCTCACGCTGGCGGCTCTGCGCAGCTTCCGCCTCCGCCCGGTCAATTTCCTGATCGTGATTCTTGTCGACATGTTCCGCGCGCTGCCGCCGCTGGTTCTGGTGCTGATCGTCTATTTCGGCCTGCCCAATGTCGGGGTGAATCTTCCGAGCGTCGCGGTGCTGTGGCTGGTGCTCAGCCTCGTCCTCGCCGCCTTCGCGGAGGAGATCTTCTGGGCCGGCATCCTGTCGGTGCGACGCGGCCAGTGGGAGGCGGCGCGCTCCACCGGGCTCGGCTTCGCCCAGACGCTCGCCTACGTGGTGCTACCCCAGGCGGTCCGGCTGGCGGTGCCGCCGCTCACCAACCGCACCATCGCGATCACCAAGAACACCGCGCTCGGCAGCGTCATCGGGGTGCCGGAAATCCTCAGCGTCGCCACCACCGAGCAGAGCTTTTCCGGGAACGCCACCCCGCTGATGTTCGGCGCGATCGCCTACGTGGTGCTGTTCATCCCGGTGGTCGTGCTCGGTCGCTGGATCGAGACGAAGTTCTCCTGGCGGAGAGCCTGATGGATCTCGTCATCCAGCAGTTCTTCAACCTGGAGATCATGGGCCGCGCGCTGCCGATCGTGCTGCGCGGGCTCGTCATGACGCTCACGGTCTGCTTGGTGGTGATCCCGCTCGGGCTCGCCGGCGGCCTCGCCATCGCATTCGCCGGCCGGTCGCGCTGGCGGGCGGTGCGGATGCTGGTCGCCGCCGCAATCGACTTCTTCCGGGCGGTGCCGCCGCTGGTGCTGCTGATCTTCATCCATGCCGGGCTGCCGTTCGCCGGCATCCGGCCGTCGTCCTTCGTCTCGGTGGCGATCGCTTTCCTGCTCAACAACTCAGCCTATTACGGGGAAATCTATCGCGCCGGCATCGACAGCATCCCGCGCGGCCAGTGGGACGCGGCGCGCTCGACCGGGCTCGGCGCCGCCCAGGCCGCCATCTTCGTCGTGCTGCCGCAGGCGATCCGCAACGTGCTGCCCGATCTCGTCTCCAATACCGTCGAGGTGGTGAAGCTGACCTCGCTCGCCAGCGTGGTCGCGCTGCCCGAAATGCTGTATTCCGCCGACATGGCGCGCTCTCTTACCTACAATGCCTCGCCGATCGTGCTGGCGGCGGGCATCTATCTCGTGCTGCTGTGGCCGGTGGTGCGCCTGGTGAGCCGGCTCGAGCACGGCATCGCAACCTGATCACCGGAGGGGTTTTTCATGCGTCTGGTCACTGTCGGAGCCGCCCAGCTCGGTCCCATCCAGAAGGCCGAGGGCCGCCAGGAGGTGGTGGCCCGCATGCTGGACCTGATGCGGCAGGCGAAGGACAAGGGCTGCGACCTGATCGTCTATCCGGAGCTGGCGCTCACCACCTTCTTTCCGCGCTGGTACATGACCGACTGGGCCGAGGTCGACACCTGGTTCGAGCGCGAGATGCCCAATGCCGCGACCCGGCCGCTGTTCGAGCAGGCGCAAAAGTTTTCCATGGGCATGAGCTTTGGCTATGCCGAGCTCACGCCGGCGGGCCGTCGGTTCAATACCTCGATCCTGGTCGACCGCGCCGGCCGGATCGTGGGGAAATACCGGAAGATCCATCTGCCCGGCCATTCCGAATACGATCCGCAGCTGCACCACCAGCATCTGGAAAAGCGCTATTTCGAGCCCGGCGATCTCGGCTTCCCGGTCTGGCGCATGCTCGGCGGCATTTTCGGCATGTGCATCTGCAACGACCGGCGCTGGCCGGAAACCTACCGGGTGATGGGCCTGCAGGGCGTGGAAATGATCGTGCTCGGCTACAACACGCCGTCGGTCAACGCCTCGGCGCCGGAGCAGGAAGGCCCCGCCAAGCGCCTGTTCCACAACAAGCTCGTGCTGCAGTCGGGCGCCTACCAGAACTCCACCTGGGTGGTGGCGGTCGCCAAGGCCGGCGCCGAGGACGGCCATCCGCTGATCGGCGGCACCTGCATCGTCAATCCAGACGGCGAGATCGTGGCCGAATGCCGGACCGAGGACGACGAGCTCATCGTCCACGGTTGCGATCTCGACGCCGCCGCCTTCGGCAAGGCGACCGTGTTCGACTTTGCCCGCCACCGGCGGATCGAGCACTACGGCCTGATCGCCAGCCGCACTGGGGTGATGCTGCCGCCGGAGGCTTGAGGGAAGCGAGGAGCATGTCGACGTTCGCCGCCTATCCGAGCCTGCGCGACCGAAAAGTCCTGGTGACCGGCGGCGCCTCCGGCATCGGCGCCTGCATGGTCGAGCATTTTCTCGATCAGGGCGCCCGTGTCGGCTTCTTGGATTTCGACGAGGTTGCGGCCCGCGAGCTCTTGAAAAGCCTGGGCGAGCGGGCCTCGCGCTGCCGGTTCGCCCGCGCCGATCTGCGCGACATCGTGGAGCTCCGCCGCGGCATCGACGAGGTGAGGGCGGGAACTCGGCGGGTCGCTCACCGTGCTCGTCAACAATGCGGCGCGCGACGACCGCCACGCCATCGACGACGTCACGCCGGATTATTTCGACGAGCGCATCGCGACAAATCTGCGGCACCAGTTCTTCGCCGCCCAGGCCGTCAAGGACGAGATGATTTCCGCCGGCGGCGGCGCCATCGTCAACATGAGCTCGATCAGTTTTGTAGTCGGGCAGGGCGGCATGCCGGTGTATCTCACGGCAAAATCCGCCGTCATCGGGCTCACCCGCGCGCTCGCCCGCGACCTCGGCCCGCACGCGATCCGGGTCAATGCGGTCATTCCCGGCTGGATCATGACGGCGCGCCAGCTGGAAAAATGGCTCACCCCGGAGAGCGAGGTCGAGCTGATGCGGCAGCAATGCCTGAAGGAAAAGCTCTATCCGCCCGACATCGCCCGCATGGTGCTGTGGCTCGCGGCCGACGACAGCCGCCTGGTCACCGCGCAGAACTTCACCGTCGACGGCGGCTGGAGCTGAGCCGGCGCCGGGTGTTTTCTTGGATCCTCCTCGTGACCGTGACCATCGAATGCATCGCCGCTGCTGGTTGCCTGCTCGGCGAGGGCCCCGTCTGGGATGGGCGCAACGGCCGGCTCTATTGGGTCGATATCAAGAAACCTGCGGTCCATGCGCTCGATCCAGCGACGGGCGAATGCCGCCGCTGGCCGATGCCCGATGAGATCGGTGCGATCGGCCTGTGTCGTGACGGCGGGCTGGTCGCCGCCTTGCGGCGCGGCTTTGCCTTCGTCGACCTGCCGCAGGGCGAGGTGAGGTGGATCGCCGATCTGGAAGCCGACGTGCCGGGCAACCGCTTCAATGACGGCAAGGTCGATCCGCTCGGTCGCTTCTGGGCCGGCTCCATGGACGACGCCGAGCGGGCGCCGTCCGGTCATCTCTATCGGCTCGATCCCGACCTGTCGGTGACGCGGTTTCCAGCCGGCTTCGTCGTCACCAACGGTATCGATTGGAGCCACGATGGACGTACGTTCTACTTCGTCGACAGCGCGGCGCGGCGGATTCTTGCCTACGACTTCGACATGGCGAGCGGGACGCCCGAGGCCGCGCGTCTGTTTGCCCGCCTCGGCGAGACGCAAGGATATCCCGACGGTCTCACGCTCGACGCCGACGATCACGTGTGGAGCGCGCACTGGGGCGGCGGCCGCCTCACCCGCTATTCCCCCGATGGCAGCGTCGATCGCGTCATCACGATGCCGGTGCCGCTCTGCACCAGCTGCTGCTTCGGGGGCAAGAATCTCGACATCCTGTTTGTCACCTCGGCGTCGATCGGGCTCGGCGCCGCCGCGCTTGCTGCCGCGCCGCTGTCCGGCGGGGTCTTCGCCATCGAGGGCCTCGGGGTCCGCGGCCGTCCCGCCGGCGTATTCGGGGCTCGATCATGATTGAATCCGCTCCGTTCGGAGAACTGCCCGACGGCAGGACGGTGACGCAGTTCACGCTGGCGAATCGCCACGGCACCACGGCGCAGATCATCGAGTACGGCGGGATCCTGACCGCGTTGTGGGTGGCCGACCGCGACGGGGCTCCCGGCAACGTCGTGCTCGGCTGCCGCGACCTCGATGGCTATGTGCGCGACGACAGCTATTTCGGCGCTCTCATCGGCCGCTACGCCAACCGCATCGCCAAAGGGCGGTTCTCGCTCGACGGAACCACCTATCAGCTGACCTGCGGCGACGGGGCGCATACGCTGCACGGCGGCAAGACCGGGTTCAACAAGGTCCTTTGGCGCGGAGAGCCGGCGGATTCCGACCAACCGGCGCTGGTGCTGCGCCACGTCAGTCCCGATGGCGACGAAGGTTTCCCCGGCCGGCTCGCGGTCGAGGCACGCTACGCGCTGACATCGGACGACGCGCTGACGATCGAGTTCATCGCCACCACCGATCGGCCGACCGTCGTCAACCTGTGCAATCACGCCTACTTCAATCTCGCCGGCGAGGGGGACGGCGATGTCCACGGCCATGACCTGATGATCGCGGCGGACGCCTTCACGCCGGTCGATGCGGCGCTGATCCCGACCGGAGACATTCGCCCCGTCGCCGGCACGCCGTTCGATTTCCGAAAACCCGCTCCGATCGGCCGGCACGTCGACGCCCCGGACGAGCAGATTTTGCGCGGTCGCGGCTTCGACCACAATTTCGTGCTGCGGCCGGGAGGTCCGGACGAATTGCAGCGCGCCGCGATCGTGCGCGAGCCGCGCTTCGGTCGCGTCATGGAGGTGTGGACCACCGAGCCCGGCCTGCAGCTCTACGGCGGCAACGGTCTCGACGGGTCGCGCAGCGGCGCCAGCGGACGGCCCTACGGCCGGGGCGCCGGGTTCTGCCTGGAGACGCAAGCGTTTCCCGACTCGCCGAACCAGCCGGGCTTTCCCGCGACGGTGCTGCGGCCAGGCGAGGTCTTTCGATCGCGCACGGAGTATCGCTTCTCGATCGACCCCTCGCCGGTTTGACCCGTCCGGACGACCGCGTTAGCCTCCCGGCCGACGACGCGGCGAGCATGCACTCGCCGCCGCAAACCGGGAGGTTCCATGCGCGCCGCGCGCACTCTTGCCCTCATCGCCATCGCGCTGCTGCCCGCCGCGCCCGCCCTTGCCCAGGGCACGACATCGAATCTCCCGCGCAACCAGACGCTGATCGTCGAGAACCCCGAAGGCACCATCAAGAACGCTGGCTGGTTCAACATCTGGGCGATCAATGCCGGCGGCCAGTCCACCGGCTTGCACCAGCTGGCGATGGACACTTTTTGGTACATCGATCCCGAGCGCGGCATCGACGGGGTGTGGGACAACTCGCTGGCCGCGGCAAAACCCGCCTACAATGCCGACTTCACAGAGCTCACGGTGAAGCTGCGCCCGGGCATCTTTTGGAGCGACGGCGTCGAGTTCAGCGCCGACGACGTGGTCTACACCATCGAGACCCACCAGAAGACCAACGGCCTTCGCTGGAGCGCGCCGGTCCAGATCAACGTCGCCTCGGTCGCGGCGCCCGATCGCTACACCGTGGTGTTCAAGCTGAAGAAGCCGAACTCGCGGTTCCATGCGCTGTTCACCGTGCGCTGGAACGCCATGTGGATGATGCCGAAGCACGTGTTCGAGAAGGCCGGCGATCCGCTGAAATTTCCGTTCAATCCGCCGGTGTCGCTCGGCGCCTACGTGCTCAACAGCTTCGATCCGAACGGCGGCTGGTTCAGCTGGCAATTGCGCGACGACTGGCAGCGCACCACGCTCGCCCGGTTCGGGACGCCGGGGCCGAAATACGTCACCTACGTCGATCCGGGCCCGCCCGACAAGCGGGTGATTGCCCAGCTCAACCATCAGCTCGACATCATCCACGACACCTCGCCGGAGGGCATGTTCACGCTCGCCCGGCAGTCCAAGGCGTCGCACGGCTGGTTCAAGGGCTTTCCCTACGCGCACCCCGATCCGACGCTTGCGGCGGTGATCTTCAACGACCAGCTGGACGTGTTCAAGAGTTCGCGACGTGCGCTGGGCGTTGGCGCTGCTCATCGACATCAAGGCGGTGTCGATGGCGTCCTATCGCGGCGCCGCGACGATCTCGGCGCTCGGCGTGCCGCCGACCGGGACCCACCCGGAATACTATCACGTGCCACTGGAAGGCTGGCTGAAGGACTTCGAGGTCGATACCGGCAAGCGCAGGATCAAGCCGTACGATCCGACCGTGGGCAGACAGATCGCCGACATGCTGCGGCCGTCGCTGGGCGACCAGATCCCGACAGACGCCGGCCAGGTTGCCACCGCGTTCGGCCGCGGCTGGTGGAAGCCCGATCCGCAGGCCGCCCGCGAGCTCCTGGAGAAGGCGGGTTTCGTCAAGCAGGGCGAGCGCTGGATGACGCCCGATGGAAAGCCGTTCGCGGTGCGCATCACCGTCGAGGGCGAGTCGCGCCCGGTGATGACCCGGGCGGGCACCATGATCGCCCAGCAGTGGCGGCAGTTCGGCATCGACGCCTCCACCGTGGTGGCGCAGGGCACGCTGGTCGACCGCCGCGCCGCGGGCGACTTCGACGCCATGATCAGCTGGAGCGTGGAGACCTGGGGCGGGCATCCGGATCTGTCGTTCTTCCTCGACAGCTGGCACTCGCAGTTCGTCTCGCCGCCGGGCAAGCCGCAGGCGCCGCGCAACTGGCAGCGCTGGTCCAACCCCGACCTCGACAGGATCATCGAGAAAATCCGCCAGGTGGATTTCGACGACCCCAAAAGCGTCGAGCTTGGCCGCGACTATCTAAAACTGGTCGCCGCCGAGATGCCGACCATCCCGCTGATGGCCTACAACGTGTTCACCGTGATGGATGAGACGCACTGGACCGGATACCCGAGCGCCGAGGGTGCCCCTTACGCCAACCCGGTGCCGAACTGGAGCAACACGCGCTACATGATGGTGAAGCTCAAGCCGGTCCAGTGAGCACCTACCTGCTCCATGTGCTGCGCCGGCTTGGGCAGTTCGTGCTCGTCGTCTTCATCGGCATCAACGTCGCCTTCTTCATCACTCACGCCACCCCGATCGACCCGGTCGAGCAGACGGTCTCGGCCGCCACCTCCTTCGGCAGCACCAGCCCGGAGGCGATCGCGCAGATGCGCCAGTCGCTGCGCGACCTCTACGGGCTCGAGGGCGGGCTGTGGCGGCAATACCTGACGTTCTGGTCGCGGGTCGCGGTTGGAGATTTCGGTCCCTCGCTGTCGGCCTTCCCGACGCCGGTCACCATACTGATCGCCCGCGCGCTGCCGTGGACCGCCGGCCTGCTGACGGTCGCCACCCTGCTCGCCTGGACGCTCGGCAACCTGCTCGGCGGGCTTGCCGGCTATTACCGCGACAGCCGGCTGCTGCGGCTCGCCGGCATCGTCGCCATGGGGTTCCATCCGATCCCCTATTACATCGTGGCTTTCGTTCTGCTGATCATGTTCGGCTACCTGTGGCCGGTGCTGCCGATCAGCGGCGGCTACGAGATGAACCTCCGCCAAGGCCTCGATCCGGCCTTCATCGGCAGCGTGCTCAAGCACTCGATCCTGCCCGCGCTGTCGCTGGTCGTGGTCGGGCTCGGCGGCTGGTTCATGGGGATGCGGGCCCTCGTCTCCAACATCGTCAGCGAGGACTACGTCGCCTATGCGGAGCTCGCCGGCGTCGACCGGCGAAAAATTCTCGCGAGCTACGTCATGCGCAACGCTTTGATCCCGCAGGTCACCGGGCTCGCGATGTCGCTCGGCGCCATCTTCAACGGTGCCATCATCACCGAGCAGGTTTTTGGCTATCCCGGGATCGGCAGCCTGCTGGTCAGCGCGGTGCATGCCGGCGACTACAGCCTGGTGCTCGGCGTCGCCTCGGTCTCCATCGTGGCGGTGTCGACGGCAGTGCTGCTGATCGATCTCCTCTATCCGCTGCTCGACCCGCGTGTGAAGGCCGGCTGATGTTACCGATCCTGCGCGATCTCTTTCGCCGCAACCGCGAATTCGCGCTCGGCGTGGGCCTGCTCGCCATCGTGACGCTGGTCGCCGCCGCCTCGGCGTTTTCGCCCTATCCGCCGCAGGACGTCTACGTGGTGCCGCCCGACGTGCCGCCGTCCTGGCCCTATCTGCTCGGCACCACGTCGCGCGGCCAGGACGTTTTCTGGCAGTTGACCTTCGCCATCCGCAACACCCTCCTGTTCGGCCTGCTGGTCGCCTTCATGAGCCGCATCCTCTCGCTGGTCGTCGGCCTCTCCGCCGGCTATGCGGGCGGATGGGTCGACCGCGTGCTGATGTCGATCAACGACAGCTTCATCGTCATTCCGCTGTTCCCCATCCTGGTGCTGTTCTACTTCGTGATGCGCGACGCGATGTCGTGGTTCTGGCTGGCGCTGGTCATGGCGTGCCTCGGCTGGGCCTACGACGCCCGGCTGATCCGCTCGGTGGCGCTCAGCCTGCGCACCCGAGAATTCACCGAGACCGGGATCTTTTCCGGCATGACCATGCGGGAGATCCTGGTCGGCGAGCATCTGCCCTACGTGCTCCCCATCGTTTTCTCCACCACCATGAACAACATCAACTGGTCGATCGGCCTTGAGGTCACCCTGTCGGTGCTCGGCTTCACCGACATCAATACGCCGACCGTCGGCATGATGATCTACTGGGCCAACCAGCACACCGCCATGATGGCAGGCGTCTGGTGGTGGATCCTGTTTCCCGTCGCCCTGGTTGTCATGACCTTCATCGGCCTCTTCCTGCTCGCCGTGTCGATGAACGAGTACATCGACCCGCGCAGCCGGCTTCGGGCGGGAGCCTGAGTCCGTGGCGGTCGCAGCCACCTCGCCGGACGCCCCGCTTCGCGGCGAAGCTGCGATTCCCCGCCTCGTCGTGTCCGGCCTGCGCGCCTGGTACCGCACCCGCGTCTACGGCGTCGAGCGCGAGGTTCGCGCCGTCGACGGCGTCGACTTCCAGGTGGCGGCGAACGAGATTTTCGGCATCGCCGGGGAGTCGAGCTGCGGAAAGTCGACGCTGATCAAGACGATCGCCGCCGCCACGCGGCCGCCGCTGGAGGTGCTGGCCGGCTCGGTGACGTTCAATTTCCGCGACGGGCCGGTCAGCATCTGCGACGCTTCTGCCGCCACGCTCGACGCGATGCGCTGGAAGCAGCTTTCCTGCATCATGCAGGGATCGATGAACGTGCTCAACCCGGTGCGCCGGGTGAAGAAATCCTTCGTCGACTTCGCGTTCCGCCACATCGGAAAATCGATGCCGGGTTTCCTCGGCGTGGTGGAGGCGCATCTCGAGCGGCTGCACCTTTCGCCCGCCGTGCTCGGCGCCTATCCGCACGAGCTTTCCGGCGGCATGCGCCAGCGCGTCGCCATCGCGCTCGCCACGGTGTGCCGGCCGGAATTCATCATCGCCGACGAGCCGACCACCGCGCTCGACGTGATCGTGCAGAAGAGCGTGCTGGCGATGATCCGCGACACCCAGCGCGAGCTCGGCTCCTCGCTGATCTTCGTTACCCATGACCTCGCGGTGCACGCCAATCTGAGCGACCGCCTCGGCGTGATGTATGCGGGCCGGCTGGTGGAGGAGGGCGACACCGCCGACGTCTTTCGGGCGCCGCGCCATCCCTATACGGCGCATCTCATCGCCAGCCTGCCGCGGATCGGCGACAGGACCCCGAAGGCGGCCCTGAAGGGCTCGCCGCCGAACCTCGCCGACCCGCCGGCCGGGTGCCGCTTCCATCCGCGCTGCCCGCTCGCCATGGAGATCTGCCGGCGTGAGGCGCCCGCGATGGAATGGGTGGCGCCCGGCCATCGCGTCGCCTGCTTCGCGGCGACCAAAGAGGTCACGGCGGCCCCGGGGAGCGCCCCATGACGCCGCCCCTGCTCGAGGTCCAGGACGTCACGAAAGTCTTTGCCGGCGGCGGTCTGATCTCCCGCCGCCGTGTCCATGCGGTCGACGGTGTGAGCTTTGCGCTCGCGGCCGATCGTCCGGAAATCTTCACCATCGTCGGCGAGTCCGGCAGCGGCAAGACCACGCTCGGCCGGATGGTTCTCGGCATGATGACGCCCACGCAGGGTCTCATTCGATTCCGCGGCGCCGACCTCGCGCACGTCAGGAGCCGGCGCGATCGCCTCGAGTTCATGCGCCACGTCCAGCCGATTTTTCAGAATCCGTTCGAGGCGTTCAATCCGCTCAAGCGGGTCGACCGCTACCTGCTGATGACCGCCCGCCGCTTCGCGGCCGGCGACGACCCCGCCGGCAGCGCCGACCGGGCATTGCGCCAGGTCGGGCTGTCGCTTTCCGAGGTGCACGGACGGTTTCCCCACGAGCTGTCGGGCGGGCAGCTGCAGCGCATCGCCATCGCCCGCGCGCTGATCCCGGCGCCGAACCTCATCGTCGCCGACGAGCCGGTGTCGATGGTCGACGCCTCGCTGCGCATGGCGATCGTCGGCCTTTTTGCCGCGCTGCGCGACGAGCTCAAAGTTTCGATCATCTACATCACCCACGACCTCGCCACCGCCTATGCGATCAGCGACCGCATCGCCATCATGCGCCACGGCCGGGTGGTGGAGAGCGGCGACGCAAAGGAGATTCTCGACCGGCCGCAGCATCCTTACGCGGTGGCGCTGAAGAACGCGGTGCTGTCGCCCGATCCGGCGGATCGCGACAAGAATTTCGCAACGGAGACGGTTTTGGATGCGTAGCGTTCAAGTGCGCCTGCACAAGAATTTCGCCATCGGGACGACGGACCGAAGACTCTTTGGCGCCTTCGTCGAGCATCTCGGCCGCTGCGTCTATGGCGGCATCTTCGAGCCCGGCCATCCGACCGCCGATGCCTCAGGCTTCCGCGGCGACGTGCTGGCGCTGGTGCGCGAGCTCAATCCTACCATCATGCGCTATCCGGGCGGCAATTTCGTCTCCGGCTACAATTGGGAGGACGGCGTCGGTCCGGTCGAGGCGCGGCCGCGGCGGCTCGACCTCGCCTGGATGTCGACCGAGACCAATCGTTTCGGCACCAACGAGTTCATCGCCTGGTGCCGGCTCGCCGGCATCGAGCCGATGCTCGCCGTCAACCTCGGCACCCGTGGCGGCGATGCCGCCCGCAACTACCTGGAATACTGCAACCATCCGGGCGGCACCGCGCTGTCCGAGCTGCGCCGCCGCCACGGTTTCGACGCCCCGCACGCGGTCAAGTTTTGGTGCCTGGGCAACGAGATGGACGGGCCCTGGCAGATGGAGGCCAAAACCGCCGGCAAGTACGGGCGGCTGGCGGCGGAGACCGCCAAGATGATGCGGTGGATCGATCCGACCATCGAGCTTGCGAGCTGCGGCTCCTCCGGGCGCAACATGCCGACCTTCGGCGCCTGGGAGGACACCGTGCTCGAGCACACCTTCGACCACGTCGAGTTCATCTCGCTGCACACCTATCTCAACGACTATGCGGGCGACACCGCGGCGTTTCTCGCCTGCCCGGACCTGATGGATGCGTTCATCGAGGAGGTGGCGGCAATCGCCGACGCGGTGGCGGCGCGGCGGCGCTCCACAAAACGCATCATGCTGAGTTTTGACGAATGGAACGTCTGGTACCGCACTCGCCGGCGGCCGGCCGACCGGGTGAAGCCGGGCTGGCCGGTCGCCCCGCCGATCCTCGAGGAGATCTACACCATGAAGGATGCGCTCGCCTTCGGCGGCGCCTGCATCTCGCTGATCAACCACGCCGACCGGGTAAGAGTCGCCTGCCTGGCGCAGCTGGTCAACGTCATCGCGCCGATCATGACCGAGACCGGCGGCCCGGCCTGGCGCCAGACGATCTTTCATCCGTTTTCCCACATGAGCAATCTCGGCCGCGGCCGGGTGCTGCGCACCGAGGTCGAGTCGCCAACCTACACGGCGCGCTATTTCGATCCGCGCGGCGCCGTGGATCAGTTCTTCCCGCTGCCTGCGGTGCCGTATCTGAAACTCGCCGCCGTCGAGGCGGAAGATGGGAAACACCTCACGCTGCTCGCGCTCAACCGCAGCCTGACCGAGGCGATGCCGCTCAAAGTGTCGGCCGAAGGCTTTTCCGATCTCACCGTCGGGCAGGCCCTGGAGCTGCGCGACGACGATCTCGAGGCGGTAAACAGCAGAGATCATCCCGATCGGGTGACGCCTGCGCCGTTGCGCGACGTCAGGATCGACGGCAGCACCCTTTACGCCACGCTGTCGCCGGCCTCCTGGAACGTCATCCGTCTTGCCGTAGGATCGTCTCCAACGCTTTCCTGAAAGGGAAGGCAACCTCACATAATGTTGAGATGCGTTGGGGCACTGGCGGGTCGGTCGTTTTCACAGAGGGGCGATCGGTTCCGGACTGTGACCTCGGAGGGCCGAGCTCACCCCATAGGCGACGCGCCGGGCGCGCATCACGTTGCCCAAGGGGCGGTGGTCGTCCGTCGCATGCCACGGGGAGAATGACAGCTTTTCCACCTCATCGCTCAGTGCGCGGGTATCGGGGTCATTCAGATTGCAACGCGGTATGCGCAATTCCGCAACTTTCACCAGTGGAGTATCCCACGGAATCGAGGTGTCCTCGATCGGGGTGTGGGTATCATCCACGTAGAACTGAACCAGGAAGTCCAACACGAGGTCCGCCCCGCGCAGCCGATCAGCCAACTCATCGGCCAGGAAGTCGCGCGTCAAAGGACGGCTCGTTGTCGCCGGGATCCCCGCCGCGGGCCGCACTGTGAACTTCACCGCGTAGGGCCCAAGCTTGATCGGCGCAGTGCTGGAGAACTGCTCGGTGACCATGCTGCGCACCTTGCTCAACAGCACGGTGCCGATAAGGGCTTTCAGGATGCGCAGCAATTCGCGGACGCCCACCGCGCGAGCCAGCCGGACGGGCATCGTCAAGCCGTTGCGCGATGCCCGGATGAAGGCAATGAACTGCCTGGCGTTGCGGACCGTCGAGGTGACCGAATGGCTCGTGGCCAGGAAGTCCTGGGTGACGGCATTCTCCTGGCCCGGCAGCAACTTGCGTCCAAGGGCTCCAATCAGCTTGATGGCAATGCCCCGGGGCTCAGGATGCTTATCCGGCTGAGGGGTGGGCTGGCCGTTGGAGAACCGGACCACCGCCGGAAAGACTTGTGGCGCGCTGAACACGCCCCAACGCGCTTGCTCGGGCAGATCAGCCCGGACATGGAACTCGGCCCTCAGTCCGGCGTGCCCCTTGGCGTGAAACCCGCGGAGCAGTTTGCCTGTCTTCCCCGCAACCTCCTTCTGCTGGGCCGCGATCTCGTGCGCAAATTCCTCGAATAGCGTCTGCTCGTCGGCCTCAAGTACCTCCTTCCACGCCGTGCTGGGTGTCATGGTCCTCGCTCCCTCCAGAAAGCCAATTCGCCCGTTCCGATCATGCGATCGGAACGGAATTGGAGCAGCAATGACGATTCCTGATTCCTGGGCCACTTGCCGCGTCGGCGTGTCAATATCGCCGTCGTTGCCGCATATGGAAATCGTGCGTTGTTATCGCATACATTTACGCGTCCGTGTGTGAATCAGCTCACAAAACCGGCTCCGGACACGAGCCAATCGGGAACGCCATGATGCTCGAGACCGACATCTTCGAGCGGCGGTTCTAAGGAGCAGGTGGTGGCGATCGCCGTCGCGGTGGCGGCGCGCCGGCGCTCGGCCAAGCGCATGATGCTGAGCTTCGACGAATGGAACCTCTGGTACCGCGCCCGCCGGGCGCCGGCCGACCGCGTCAAGCCGGGCTGGCCGGTCGCCCCGCCGAATTCATCCTGATCGGAGGCGGCACCCCTGCGGCGGGCGTGAACTGCACCCTTGTGGTGAGACACGGAACGACATGCTCGGCCCGGACCCGCAGGGTTATTTGGTCGTTGAATCCTTCGACAGCAGCCTGACGGCTTCCTGCACGGTCGTCATGAATTGCGCAGGGAAGATGATGGTCGAGTTCTTCTCGGTGGCGATCTCCGCCATCGTCTGCAGGGTTCGAAGCTGAAGGGCGACCGGATGCTGGGTGATGATATCGGCCGCCTCGCCGAGCTTCACCGCCGCCTGGAACTCCCCTTCGGCGGCGACGATCTTGGCGCGACGCTCGCGCTCGGCCTCGGCTTCCTTCGCCATCGCGCGCTGCATATTGTCGGGCAGGGTTATGTCCTTGATCTCGACCGCCGTCACCTGGGTACCCCACGGCTCCGTGTGCTTGTCGATCACGTTCTTGATCTGCTCGTTGATGCTCGCGGTGTCGGACAGAAGCTGGTCGAGGCTGAATCGACCGACCACGTTGCGCACGGTGGTCTGGCTGATCTGATTGATCGCGTTATAGACGTTCTCGATGGCGATAACCGCTTTTTCCGGGTCGGAAATATGATAGTAGGCGACCGCGGCGATATCGATCGATACGTTGTCCTTGGTGATGATCTTCTGCGAGGGAATTTGCATCGTGACGGTGCGCAATGACACGCGCACCATCTGCTGGACAGGAACGAAGATGAGCGTAAGCCCCGCCCCGCGCACGCCCGCGAACTTCCCCAGAAGAAATACGACGCCGCGCTCGTACTGCCGCAGCACGCGAAGCGAGGCGATGAGATACAGGATGACCACGATGGCGAGTACGAGCATCCAAGACATGGTATTTCCTCCAGGCTGATCGCGAAGCTTTCGGGTGCGCGCGCGACCGCACATGCGGACCCGCGGTGCCGACCGCACCGCGATGGGAGCCAAGATCGATTCTCGAGCTGAATGCGTGCCCGCTGACCGCACCACGGCTGCCGGGGGCGAGTGCAGGCGTCGAGACGTCGTCGCCTTATATCAAAGTACAATGGCAGGTGTCGATTCGGCGGGCTGGTGAAAATCCCGGTCCGCTGCCTGGATATCGAGCCGCGCGCAGCGCCATCTCGATCGCCCGGCGGGTGAGCCCCTCGGCATCGCCGTCCAGCAGGGCCTCGCAGATCAGCGACTTCCTGTTGCGCGAGCCGATCGGCCGGCCCGCCGGATTGCCGCTCACTCCCTTGACGAACGTCATGCGTTACCCTCCTGGCTGTTAAACCTAGATAAGTGTACACTGTAATATGTATAATGTCAAGGGGGGACCTCCGGCTTATCGCGGCATTGCGCGAAAGCGTGCCCGATGTCTTATTTCTGGGCATCCAGCCGTCCCTTGTCGTCTTCGGATATCCTATCTTGCCCGCCGTCGAGCAGGCGGTCGTCAATATCGGCTCCGAGGCAGGACGGCCATCGATGCTTGGCCCGGTCTGGAGAGCTGCCGCGGAACCCAGAGTGAGGAAGATTCTACATGAAGGATCTTAGTGGCGGCCCAGCACCTCAACTAGATAAAGGAGGCAATGATGACCGACCGTAGCTATGTCGAGAAGGCGGCAGATGCGGGCGCCGGCAAGGTCAGCTTGCTGCAAGACGATCCGTTGCGCTACATGTTGCGCTCAGTCGGCGCAGGGATGGGTTTAACCCTGGTCGTGTTCGTGTACTGGGTATTGAAGCAAAACCTTCACGACATTTCCCTGGGTCCGGTGATCGCGGCGGGCTTTTTTGGCGTCGGTCTGATAATTGTCGTCTTCACGAATACTGAGCTCTTTACCAGCAACAATATGTACCTGAGCGTATCTTCCGCCGAAGGGCGGACAAGTTGGAGACAAGCAGTACTGCTCTGGATTTCCTGCTATTTCGGAAATCTCGCGGGCGCTATCCTCGTTGCGGTGCTGCTTGTCGGCGCTGGGTCCCTCAGCCAATTGCCCGCCGATCATGCGCTATTCGACGGCGCCGTGCACAAGGCGCAGCAGGCAGGGAACGTGATCTTCATCAAGGGGATTCTGGCCAACTGGATCGTCTGTCTGGCTGTACGGGTAGCGCTGCGCTGCAAGGAGGAAGTTGCCAAGATCCTTGTCCTGATTCTTATCGTGTTCATCTTCGTATATCTCGGTTTCGAGCATTCAATCGCCAACATGGGGACGTTCTCGATGGCGATTCTTGGAGGCAGTACCCTGACCGTGGGCGACGCACTGCACAACCTGCTCTACAGTACCGCCGGAAACGTGGTTGGGGGAGTATTGCTTGTCGGGTTGCCCTTCACTTATCTGAACCCACGTGAACGTGAGGAGCAGATGGTTCGTGTCGACTAGAGCGCTTTCCGATCAGATTGACCACTAAGCAAGAAGGCCATTTCAAATAAAATTCGAGAAGGTGAGCCGGTTCGCATTCCTGTGCCGGCTCCGGTGCTTGACCGGCACGGGCGGCCTCGGAAACCACGAGCACCGCCACCGCGAGCCGTGCGCCGGGGCACCCGGATCCATGTCGCGGCTTTTCGCGAAACCGCCAAGGGGACGCCGCCGAGCCGGTCGCCGACCCGGAGCGGGGGATGGCGCCCATCCCCCGGGTGAACCAGAGCCCTGACACCTGAATTCCTAAACCGATGGGTTTGCCGAAGGGCTCGACCCCGCCTACTGCTTCAAACAGGTCGCCACGTTCTCCGCCGTGCACTCGTCGAGGCCGGTATAATAGATCGGCTCGACCTTCTTGCCCTCGACCATGTCGCGCATCACCAGGGGCGCCCGGTAGCCCATCTCGAATGGGCGCTGGCCCACCTGGGCGTGGCTGCGGCCCTGCTTCAGCGCCGCGATCTGCGGCGGCAGAGTGTCGGCCACCACCAGGACGAGCTGCTTCGACTTGATGCGGTCCATGTACTGGTCGGTGAGCTGGGCGTAGGCCTGCGGGGCGAATTGCGGCCAGCCTCCCTCGAGCACGAAGGCGTCGAGCGTCTTGTTGGCGATCAGCACGTCGGCCATCATCTGGTTGCCTTTCGCCGCGTCGTCGTTGGTGAACAGCGGGCAGCCGGCGATCTCGGTCCAGCCGTTCTGCCCGGTCAGTTTTGCGGTACCCTTCTGGCCGCTCAGGGTGTCGCGGGTGCCGGCGGCGCGCTGGTTGATGTTGTCGGCCGCCACGTTGCCGAGCACCAGGCAGAGGGTGCCGCCACTGGGCTTGAGCTTCTTCAGGTGCTCGGCGAGCCGCACCCCCATCAGGTAGTTGTCGGTGCCGAGATACGTGCGGCGCAGGCCGTGATCCTGCGCCAGCAGGTCGGCGTCGATGGTCATGATCGGGATCGTGGGTTTGCGCTGCTTGAGCACGTTGGCGATCGCCGGCGCATTGGACGGCGAGATCGCCATGGCGGCCACCCCCTTGGTCAACAGGTCGTCGACGATCTGCACCTCGCCGGCCTCGTCCGACGTCGAGGCCGGGCCCGTGTAGTAGCACTTGTAGCCCTTGAGCTCCCCTTGCGCCTTGGCGCAGCCCTGGCGGATCAGGTCGAAGAACGGATTGTCGAGACCTTTGACGACGACCGCGAGCGTCTTGTCCTCGGCCGACGCGGCGCCGGCCGGAAGCCACAGCGCGGCCGCCACGGCTGCGACCATCATGGCGTTTCGCATGGACGTCCTCCCTTGCTGTCTCGATTTTTCTGCAAGAGAGGGTAGGGGCAATCCCGACAGGTGACAAGCTGAAGTCGCAATCGATTGACCTCCCCGGCGCGCCTCGCGTCTAATGACGGGCGACGCTCGATGCGTGCGGCGCCGCCAAAGAAGATCCGTCGCGCCAGGAGGAACCGGCGGCCGCATGCGGCGCCGAGACGAAAGGACCGTCGCGTGCCGGTGCTCGAGCTTGCCGACATCTCGAAGAATTTCGCCGGCATCCAGGCGCTGACCGGCGTCTCCATGGCGCTGGAGCCCGGAGAGGTGCTCGGCCTGATGGGCGACAACGGCGCCGGAAAATCCACCCTGATGAAGCTCGTCGCCGGCAATTTTCCGCCGAGCCACGGCTCGATCGCGATCGACGGCCGCGAGACGGCCTTCCGCAGCCCGATCGAGGCGCGCCGCGCCGGCATCGAGATCGTCTATCAGGACCTCGCGCTGTGCGACAATCTCACCGCGGCCGCCAACGTGTTTCTCGGCCGCGAGCTCAGCCTCGGCTTCGGCCCGTTCCGCGTGCTCGACTACAAGGCGATGTACCGGCGCTCGGCGGAGCTGTTTCGCGAGCTCAAGTCGGAGACCCGGCCGCGCGATCTGGTGCGGCGCATGTCGGGCGGCCAGCGCCAGGCGGTGGCGATCGCCCGCACGCGGCTCAGCGAGGCGAAGATCCTGTTGCTCGACGAGCCGACCGCGGCGATCAGCGTGCGCCAGGTCGCAGAAGTGCTCGACCTCATCCGCCGCCTGCGCGACCAGGGCCTCGCCGTCGTGCTGGTGAGCCACCGCATGCCCGATGTGTTTGCCGTCGCCGACCGCATCGTGGTGCTGCGCCGCGGCCGCAAGGTGGCCGACAAGCCGGTCGCCGCCTCGACCCCCGAGCAAGTGACCGGGCTGATCACCGGCGCGCTCGAGCAGGCCTGACAAGATGACCGCGCTGATCGACGAGGTTCTTGACCGCCCGAGCCGCGGCACGCTCGGCTGGCTCGTGTCGCGCCAGACTTTCTGGATCCTGGTCGCCACCATCGTGGCCTTCGTGCTGCTCTCGCTCGCCACCGACACCTTCGCGACGCAACAGAACCTGTTCAACGTCACCCGCAACTTTGCCTTCGTCGCCATCGTGGCGCTCGGCATGACGGCGGTGATCATCACCGGCGGCATCGACCTCTCGGTCGGCTCCGTGGTGTGCCTTGCCGGCATGATTTTGGGCGTCGCGATGAACGCCGGCTTGCCGATCTGGGCCGGCATCGCGGCGGCGCTCGCGACCGCGCTTGCGGTCGGCGGCGTCAACGGCGTGCTGATCGCCTATGTCGGCATGCCGCCTTTCGTGGTCACGCTCGGCACGCTGGCGATCGCCCGGAGCCTCGCCATGGTGGCGTCCAACAACCGCATGATCTGGGATTTCGGTCCCGATCAGGCGCTGCTGCTGGCGCTCGGCGGCGGCACCACGTTCGGCATCGCCAACCCGGTGGTGGCGCTGGCGCTGCTCACCGCTGTCGCCGGCTACCTGTTGCGCTGGACCCGCTGGGGTCGCCATGTCTTCGCCATCGGCGGCAACGAGCAGGCGGCAGTGCTCGCCGGCGTGCCGGTCCGCCGCATCAAGGTCGGCGTCTACCTGTTGTCCGCGTTGACCGCCGGTATCACCGGCGTGCTCGAGGTCGGCTGGCTCGGCGCGGTGACCACCAATCTCGGCCAGA
Organism: uncultured Alphaproteobacteria bacterium; assembly: GCA_963755055.1. Taxonomy (GTDB): domain Bacteria; phylum Pseudomonadota; class Alphaproteobacteria; order Rhizobiales; family Xanthobacteraceae; genus AP-16. The sequence goes on from CAVWIS010000036.1 coordinate 107,290, forward strand.
GCATGGAGCTCGCCGTCATCGCCGCCGCGGTGATCGGCGGCGCGAACTTGAGCGGCGGTGCCGGCACCGCGCTCGGCGCCGTGATCGGCGCGGCGCTGATCGAGATCATCCGCAACAGCCTGCTACTGCTCGGGGTGGACGCCTTCTGGCAGGGGACTTTCGTCGGGAGCTTCATCGTGCTCGCGGTGATGTTCGACAAGCTGAAAGGCGCGCGGCTGGCGGAGTGAGTGCACTCTACGCGATGGCGTCGAGGCCCTTTGCCTTGACGAGCGCCAGGAGCTTGAGCGACGGACCCGACGGCTTCTTCTGGCCGCGCTCCCATTCGCCCACGAGCTTTACGGCCACGTTGAGATGGCGGGCAAAGACGCTTTGGCTTACGCCTTCGTGCTCGCGCAACCTCTGAATCGCGCGCGCGGAGAGCGGTTTAACTCTTGTCAGGCACCGTTCGTCGAAATCACGCATGGTGCGCTTGTCGATGACGCCCGCCTCGAAGGCATCCTGCATCGCCTCGTGTACCGCCCCTGCGAGCTTGCTTCTGTATTTCTTCACGCTCACCCGTCGACCTCCATCCATGCGCCGCTCGCCAACATCGCGGCGACTTGCTTCTCGCTCCAGCTCAACATCTCCGTGGCCGCCTTGCGAAGGAGCCTCAGCTCACCAGCGTCGATATTCTCCTGATCGCTCTTGGCAAAGCCGTACAGAAACACGCTGCGCTCGGCCGCCCTGAACGCGATCAAGGTACGGAACCCGCCGGAGCGGCCTTGGCCCGGCCTCGGGACGCGCTGTTTGATGACGCCGCTTCCAAGATCGGCATCAATGAAACCGCGTTCGGCGCGCGCCACGGCCTCACGTAGGGCGTCATCGGTTATGCCTTCCTTCCGCATGAAGCGCGTAAATCCCCGCGTCTTGAAGACCCGCACCATCCCCTCGATCGGCGATCCCAAGGAAATATACTACCCTAGGGGTAGTAATTCAAGATCGAAATCTGGTGTCTTCCACAGGCGCAATGACCCACCGGAGCGGACCTCGGCGCACTCGACAAAACCTCAGCGCCGCCCCAGCTCATCGAGCAGCGCGTGCGCCCTGGCCAGCTGCTGCGCGAATAACTCAGCAACCGGCGGATGGGCTGCAGGCTGCTGACGGCCGTGCTCGCGCATGACCTCGAGCGCCAGGCCGAGCTGCGTCACCGCGCGCTCGGCTGCCGCGGGATCGCGGCGCAGCTCGGCCACCCGCGCGAGGGTGGCGCCCTGGAACCCTAAGCTCACCGCCCAGTCGAACGGCAGGCGCTCGCGGGTCGTCGCGTCGAGCGTCGCGCCGAAGGCGGCGACGGCCTCGTCCAGGCGGACGGGATCGGCCTCGCGGTTGCCGAGATCGTTCAGCGCATGGCCGAGACAGTGATGGGCGTGGACGCGCTCCGGCAACGGCAGCCGGGTCTTTTCGGCAAGCGCGGCGCGCAGGGCCAGAACGGCCGCCTCGATCGTGTCGGGATCATTCCCGTGCCCGCCGAGCACATGGAGTGCAAGCCCGAGCGCGCGCTGGATTCTTGCCCAGTCGAGCGGCGCCCGCTCGCGCGTGCACTCCTCGAGCGCCGCGCGATAGGCTGCGACCGCCTCCGCGACCAGCGCGGCGTCGGGTTCGGGAGGCCCGCCGTGCGCGGCAAACAGCGCGTGACCGAGATCGGCCTCGGCCGCCGCCCATGCGAGCGGCGTCTCCTGGCGGCTTGAGGCCGCCAGTGCCTCGCGACAGGCCGCGACCGATCGCCAGGGCGGCGGCCTGATCGCGGCCTGGCCGGCGCGTCCCGCCAAGAGCCCGCTCACCGATACGAGCAGCCCGAACTCCCAGGACAGCTCCCGGCCCTGGTCGGCGAGCGCGCATCGCTGGCGCTGATCCGCCGGGGCGCCGATGAGCTCGGGAAACCAGTCGAGCGGCACGCTCAGCGTGCGGCCGTCTATCAGCCCGACATGCATCGCGGCGTCGTCGAACCGCACCTGCCGGGCTCTCGCCGTGTCGATCCCGGTCTCCGCCGGGCGCGGCAGGCTTGCCGCAGTGGCGGCATTTCCCTGCGCGCAGGTGAGCTTGAGCACATGCCTGTTCTCGCACACCAGAGCCGCCGCCTCGCCGACCTTCGATGCGGCCTCCTCGATCCGGTCGTAGACCGCGACGACGCCGACACCTTTGTGGTGGGCGTCCAGCATGATGCGCACCGCATCCTCGTGGCTCCTGTCGAACACGGTCTGCAGCAGGAAGACGACGAACTCCATCGGCGTGGTCTCGTCGTTCCAGATCAGCACGCTGTACGGCGCCGTGCCGGAAGCCCCGCTCTCTTGCTCGGGCATGAAACCCTCATTTCATCGCGCCTGCGGTCCGCAGCATCAGGCAGAAGGAAGGAAGAGAGACCAGATTCAGGTGGGCACAGCCCTTCCCGCAGCCCGGTTGCGTCCCTCAGCCATCGAGATGGCGACGAGCTCGGCTGGATCAAGCGGCATGGACAAGCCGAAGGGGGCGCGGCTGGCGGAGTGAGGAGGGACGGCGTCATCCTTCCGGTCGCGAACCTGCTGCCCGCCGCGCGCCGATCCGCCCAAAACCCTTCAGCCCGGCCACTGCACCTGGAAGGCGACGACGGCCATGGCGAACAGATTGTTGAGGGCGTGAAGCACGATGGTCAGCGTCGTGGTGCCGCTGCGCTGGCGCAGCCAGCCGAAGAGCAGCCCCATGAAGAAGATGGAACAGGATGCCGAGCCAGGTGTACTGCTGATGCAGCAAAGCCCACAGGATCGAGGTCAGGACGATCGTGCCGGAGACGTCGAGCCACGACGGGGACCAGCCTGGGCGCTTCGCTATGGCGGGGTGCCCGATGTATCGTGTCCCCCTCATGGTCCTGTTCGTGCTCGAGGCACCCGATGTGATGAGCGATGAGGCGACCCCCGTCCGCGACACGAGGTGGCGCGATGCCGCGCTGGGCGCGCTGTTCATCGTGGTGGGCATTCTGGCATTCGCCGACGCGCGCGAGCTCATCGGTTGGCGCGGTTCCATGGCGGGACCCGGCACCATGCCGACGATCCTTTCCGTCACGCTGGTCGTGCTGGGCGTAATCGTGGCGATCGGCGGCGTGATCCGTCCGCGCCCGACCGTCCCGGCATCGCTCGGGCCGCTGGTCTGGGTCCTGGCCGCCGCAATCGCGTTCGGGCTGGCACTCCCCGCGCTCGGGCTCCTTTGCGCGGCCGTCCTCGCCTCCGCGATCGTCGCCGTTCCGGCACAGGGCAGGCGGCCGGGTGCGATCATCGTGACCGTCGTGGCAAGCGTCCTCATCCTGCTGGCGGTCACCTATTTGCTCGACCTGCCCGTGCCACTGTGGCCGCCGCCGCGAGGCGCGTAATGGAGCTCCTGTCCGGCTTGGCACTCGGTTTCGGCGCCGTCCTGTCGGAAGCCAATCTGATCTTCTGCGTTGCCGGCGCCTTGATCGGCGTCGTGGCTGCCATCCTGCCGGGCATCAGCCCGGCCGCGATGATTGCCCTTGCACTCCCCCTGTCGTTCGCCATGCCGTCGGCGGGGGCGATCGCCTCCATGTTCTCGATGGCGGTGGGATCGCTGTATGGCCGTGCGACCGCGTCGCTGCTCCTTGCCGGGCTCGGCCCGTCGCCGGGCGGCCGCAGCGCCGGCCAACTCGCCGCCACGACCCTGGCGTCGCTGTTCGGCGGCGCCGCGGCGGCGATCCTTGCAGCCGCGCTCGTCCTGGCGGTGCCGAGTCCCGCACGGTCGTTCGGACCGGCGGAGCTTGCGGCCTTGCAGGTACTGGTCCTCGTCGTCGCGACCGCGGCTGCGCCGGGACGGATCAGCCGGGCCGTCGCGGTGGTCGCGCTCGGGCTCCTGCTCGGCATGGTGGGAACCGATCGCGAGACCGGCGCCGCCCGCCTCACCTTCGGCCTTGCCGGGCTCGCCGACGGGCTTGGCGTGACCAGCCTGGTGTTCGGCATGTTCGTGGTTGCCGACGTCATTCGCGGCCTGGCCGCGCCGGACGCCGCCCGATCCACGACAGGCGGCGCGGCCGATGCGCCTGCTCCCGGCATCGTCGGCGCCAGCCTGCTCGGGGTCCTGGCGGGGTTTTTTCCCGCCAGCGGCACCAGCCTCACATTCGCGGCGGACGACAAGGAGGCGGTCGCCGATCCACTCGATCCCGCCGGCCGCAACAGCATCGAACAGATAACGCGCGCGGCGGCGGCAAACAGCGCCCGCCTCACCGCATCGTTTCTTCCGCTGCTGTGCCTTGGCGTTCCGACCAACGCGGTGGCGGTGCTGCTGGTCGGCCTGGTGGTCGTCCATGCGGGCGCTCCCGGCGCCCAGGCCGCCACCAGCGAGCTGTTCTGGGCCGTTCCGGCGGCCGTCCTCATCGCGCATGCGGTGCTGCCGGCCATCGTTCTGATCACCGGGCGCGGCCTTGCGGTCTTGAGCCGGGTCAACTACCGCAGCCTCGCCCCCGTCATCCTGGTCTACGCCTGCTTTGCCACCTACATGGTCAACAACAGCGCTTTCGACGTCTTCCTCATGGCCGGCTTCGCGGCGCTCGGATATGTATTCACGCGGTCCGGCTGCGAACGGGGTCTGTTCCTGCTGGCGTTCGTCATGGGGCCGCCGCTCGAGGAGAATCTTCGGCGAACGCTGCTGATCGCGCGCGGCGATTTCTTCGGGCAAATCCTGCACCGGCCGATGGTGGGGGCGCTGCTCGGGGCCGCAATCGTCCTGGCTCTCGGCGCGCTCACGTGGCGGCGAAAGGCGGGATTGCGGTGAAGGCCGTTCAGGACATCGCCAACCCCGCGGAAAGCTTCAAGGTCGGCCGGCGCTTCCTTCAGCGTCTCGGCGGCGCGGCATGGCGAACCGCGAGGCCTGTGCATGCCACCGCCAGCGCCGCCATGAGGATTGTGAAGACATACAGGCCGTAGGATATGAGCCCGAGAGAATTCGCCGTCTGGGCAATGCCGAAGATCGTCAGCATGCTGCCGAAGCCGACATATCGCGACACGGCCAGCAGGATCGGGCGGGCGGGCCGCCGGGCTCGATATCTTGCCGTCGCCATCTCGCCCAATGGGACGATGAGGGCGCAGGCCCAGACAACGATCAGCGTCGAGACCAGATCCGGAAAATCCAGCGGCGACGTCATCAGCGCAGCCAGTCCAGCTGGAGAGCAACGATGGTCATAGCAAACAGGTTGTTGAGGGCGTGCAGCACGATGGTCACCGTCGTGGTGCCGCTGCGCTGACGCAGCCAGCCGAACAGCAGCCCCATGACAAAGATGAACAGGATGCCGAGCCAGCCGTACTGCTGATGCAGCAAAGCCCACAGAGCCGAAGTCAGGACGATCGTGCCGGAGGTGCCGAGCCACGACGGGGACCAGCCGCGATGCAGGAAGCCGCGAAACAGCAACTCCTCGGTGATCGGAGCCACCACGACCATGGCCAGCCACAGCAGCGGCAGGACGCCGGCAAGCTGCGCCTGCCGATAGGCTTCGACGACCTTGGATGTACCGTCGTCGATGCCGAGCAGCGACGGGATCACGCCGAAGGCGACGATGAGCCCGGCCAGGCAGGCGGCGCCGAGAACGAGATCACGGCACCCGGCCGCGTCGAGAGCGAAATAGTCGCGCAGATGCCATTTCCTGATCTTCGCCGCGACAGCGAGCACGACGACCGGCGCCACCGACGCCACAATGCCGGCCACGGTGGCGTAGGTGGCGTCCTCGGCATCGGGAATGCGGAGCTGATGCCTCAGCATCCAGATCACCGTCCAGGCCATGGCGCCCATGAAGCCCGTCAAGACGGCGAACAGGCCCCAGCCGAGGCTTCCCCAGAAGCCCCAGGGACCGGCCCCGGCATGAATCCCGAGCGCCGGCCGCGCCGGCGCGCCTGCAGGCAACAGGTCGAGGGTGCCGGTCATCGTGGACATGTCGGGAGCTCCAGGGTTCGCGTGATGAGGCGCACTACCCGCCCCGCGCCGAGCCACCGCGTGGCCCGTGCGCGGAATGGCATGCTCGAGGGTGCCGTGCACAAGGTCCCGCCGGATCAGTGGGCCTTCATTGCCAGCCCGATGACGACCAGCGTCACGCTGAGCAACAGGATGCCGATGCTGAAGACGAGGCCGAGCACCGGGAAGACCTTCTTCGACGAACGGTCGAGGGCGGCGGCGATGCCCAACCCGATGCCGATCACGCCGACGAACCAGGCGAAGAATATTCCGAAGCCGAGGATCATATTGAGCTCCGGCGTCGCCTTGCCGGCATTGGTCATCACGCCGGCATATCCGAACAGCCCCACGGTGAGGACGAGGCAGAACATCCCGGTGATGAAGGAGGCGATCCCCAGGCCAGTGTGGGCACGAATGCTCGCGTGATTCTCGACTGCGACGGTCATCTGCTTGCTCCTGATGTTGGTTTGCGCGATCGGCCGGTTGCGGGCCATGCGTATTGGTCGTGTGTGCCGCGATGTAGCGCACGACGATCGAGGCGCGATGTGACCGAGGTCACATCGAGGGCAGATCGGCATGGTTGATCAGCCCCGGCCGCACAGGGTCGCACCCCGGCATGCGTCGATCGCCTCCCCGCGCTCAACGCATCAGCGGAATGATCGCCGTCCCGATCAGGATCGCGGCAAAGAGCACGTTGATGATGCGCGACCGCGCGGGATCGCCGAGGAGGCCGGCGAGCGAGGCGCCTGCGAGCAGCCATGAGACGTGAATGACGAGGATCATGATGGCGAGGACAAGAACCTTGAGCATCGCGTCCAGCGCGCCGGAATTTTCGGCGAGGGTCGAGCCGGCAAACACTGCGGCGATCGCCAGATAGGCCTTGGGATTGGCGACGGCGAGCAGGAAACCTGCCGCGAAATTGGGAGCGAGGATCTCGCGATCCTGCGCCGACAACGGCGGCGCCGTCGCGATCCTGAACGCCAGATAGAGGATATAGACGGCGGCCACACCGGTCAGCACCGGGTCGAGGCCGGGCATCGACCGCAGCATCGCGACCACGCCGGTGGCGACGGCGACCAGCACGGCGGCGGTGCCGAGGATCAGGCCGAGCACGTAGCGCAGCGAGCGCCTGAGCCCGAAGGCGGCCGCGACCGCCATCACGCTCATCGTCGAAGGCCCCGGGCTTCCCATCACGACCGTGGATGCCAGGACCAGCGTCAGCATGGGCCGCCAGTGCTCGGTGAGGGAAAGAACGTGATCCGCCATCGCGGCTCCGGTAGCATCGTCGTCATGCAGGAAAGACTGCCTGACGGCCGCAACGATCGTCTTGAAGGCTTGTGTGCGCCCTTCGGCGCCCGCGATACGCGCATCCGGATCGGTGCGGGATGCGCCGGCATCGAGCGACTGGAGGCGCGCTTTCGCGGGCGGGCCTTCGCTCCGCACCGGCATGATACGTATGCGATCGGCATCACGCTCGCCGGCATCCAGATTTTTCGCTATCGCGGCGTCGGGCGGCACTGCCTGCCCGGTCAGTGTCACATCCTGCATCCCGACGAGCTGCACGACGGCGCATCCGGCACCGACGACGGCTTCGCCTATCGGATCGTCTACGTCGATCCCGCGCTCATCCAGCAGGCATTGGGCGGCAGGCCGCTTCCGTTCGTGCCGGATCCGGTCGTCGATCTGACCGCGTGCCAGAGGGAGGCGCTGTCATCCTCATGGGACATGGAGGCCCCGGTCGACGACCTCGCCCGCAGCGAGATCGCCGCGGCCGTCGCCGACCTCGTCTCGGCGGTCTCCCCGGAAGGCACCGGGCGGCGGACCACCAGGTTGTGCCTTGCCGGGCTGTTGCGCGTGCGCGACCTCCTCGCCGCGCGCCCCGCGAGGCGGCCGTCGATCGAGGAGCTCGAGCGTGTGGCCGGGCTCGATCGATGGTCGCTGGCGCGCCAGTTCCGCTCCGCTTTCGGCACCAGCCCCAGCCGCTTTCGCACCCTTCGGCAACTGGACGCGGTGCGCCGATCGGTGAGGCGCGGCAGCCGTCTCGTCGAAGCGGCGCTGCAGGCCGGATTTGCCGACCAGAGCCACATGTCGCGGCAGTTCAAGCTTGCCTATGGGCTGACCCCGGCCAGATGGGCGGCGGCGCTTGTGTGATTGTCCGATCGCACGGTCGTTGAAGATGGGGAGCGTCTCGACATTGCCCCCGAGACTTGAATGTAGAAACATAACTACATATCATCTGCGATAGAAAGCCGGCCTGTCCGGCGCTGTCCCGATCGGAGGCGGATATGACGGTGACCACCCTGACCAGCCGTGAATTCAATCAGGATACCAGCGGCGCCAAGAAGGCGGCGCGGCGGGGCCCGGTCTTCATTACCGACCGCGGCCGTCCGGCGCATGTGCTGTTGACGATCGAGGACTATCGACGCCTCGCCGGCGGGCAAAATAAGCCTCGCCGAAGACTGGCGCCAGCAGGGAGATGCGGACTTCGAGTTCGACCCGCCCCGGCTTGGCGGCGGGATCTTCAAGCCGGCCGACCTCGGCTGATGTTCCTGCTCGACACCAATGTCATCTCCGAGCTCAGACGGCCGGAGAAGGCGGATCGCAATGTCGTCGCCTGGGCCCGCACGAATTCCGGCGGCAAGCTTCTTCCTGTCGGCGATCTCAATTCTGGAGATCGAACTCGGCGCCCTTCTGAGTGCCAGAAAGGACGCGGCACAAGGCGCCATGCTCCGCGCCTGGATCGATGATCAAATCTTGCCTCGCTTCGAAGGACGCATCCTGCCGGTCGATACAGCCGTGGCGCAGCGTTGCGCGCGTCTCCATGTTCCCGACCGACGCACGGAACGCGATGCCCTGATCGCGGCGACGGCGCTGGTTCACGGTCTCACTGTCGTCACCCGCAATGTCGCAGATTTCGAGCCTGCAGGCGTGGCGCTGCTCAATCCCTGGGAACCCCGGCAGGCTGGCAAGGCGGAATGAGTTTGCCTGGCGCGTCGCCAGGAATGCAATTTCGTGGCACTTCGTCAGGATGCCAGGTGGAATCCTTTCCTCAGCTAATGCTTCGGCCCGATGCCGTCGCGCACCTTGCGCATGCGGGGAAATACTGCGGCCCAGGTCTTGCGCGGCGCCACGCCGAGGATGCGCAGATAGCCGGTGCCGCCGAAGCGCAGCCACTGCACCAGGCTGACCTCGGCCCCGGAGTTCTCTTCGGTCGCCTCGCCGACCACCTCGAAGGCCGGCTGGGTGCCGATGGTGAGCGCCTGGGCGCTGAGGATGCGCAAGTTCTTGGCGCCGGGCACGGTCGCCACGACCTGGCGGGCGAAGCCGTCATAGGCGGCCGGCTGGGGAGTCTGGCCGAGCACGATGGTGACGAGCACGAAGGGCTGGTCCATCTGGCCCAAGGCGTCCTTGGGGCCCTCGGTGAGCAGCGCGGTGCCCTCGGTCGAGGCCTGCAGCAGACGAAAACCGCCGAGGTCGGCCATCGCGTAGGGCAGCAGCGCGAGCCGCTCGGCGACGGGAATCGGGCGGAACGCGACGCTCGCCAGGGCGGCGCGCGCGGTCGCATCGGAATAGACCTTCAGCTGGGCGTCCGGCACCTGCATGGTGACGACAGCGGCGAGATCGGAGCCGATCGCCACCAGGACCCATTTGTGCGCCGGCGCGCCGCCGAGCTCCTGGCGGGCGATGATGAGGAAGCCGCGCCAGTCCTTCGACTTGACCTCCTCGCGACGCTCCAGGGTCAATCCCTGGCTCTTCAGCGCTTCGGCCGAGAACCTCTTGTCGACGTCGGCGGTGGTCTCCACCGGCACCTCGCTGATGATGACGCCCGAGTTGTGCGCCCGGTCCTCGAACCCGGCAAAAGCCTTGCTCGGCACCATGCCGGGCGGCGGGGCCAGCCCGACGCGCGCACCCGTCGGAAACACCGGATCCGCCGCCCGGGCGGCCGACGCCGACACCAGCGCGACGACGATGATCAGTGAACGGATGAATATCGACAAGGAACCACTCCAGTGCTGGGTCAATGCGTGACGGGAAGCAGCTACTCGACCAGGCCGCGGCGCGCAAACGCTTCCCGCCGGATCAATTCGGTGCCGCCGGGCTCGGGCTCGCGCCGGCGAACACATCCCCGATGGGCAGCGACAGTCAACGGCGTCCCGCCGTCACCGTCCCGATCGCCATGGCGACGGCGGCCTGGATCGGGTCGATCACTGGCACGCCGAGCGCCTCCTCCAGCGGTGCGCGGTGGCGCGACATCCCGGCGCAGCCCATTACCACCACGTCGGCGCCGTCGGCGACCAGCGCGCGGCCGACCTCGATCATCCGCGGGAGCGTCGCCTCCGCGGCGCTCTCGGCCACCGTGAGGTCGAGCGGGCGCTCGCCGGCGAGGCGGTCCATCAGGCCCATCTGGCGCAGGTAGCGGACGTGACGGCGGATCGACTTCTGCGCGATGGCGATCACGCCAAAACGGTCGCCCCGGGCAAGCGCGGTGAGCACCCCGCATTCGGCGATGCCGAATACCGGGCGGCGCGTGCCTTCGCGGCACACCTGGAGGCCGGGGTCGCTGTAGCAGGCGATCACGAAAGCGTCGGCCTCGTTGTCCTGCTCGACCATCTTCCGCAGCGGCATCACCACCTCATCGGCGTCGCGCTGGGTCTCGACGCCGAAGGGGCCTTCTGCGAGCGTCGCGCAGCGGATCGCCGGCCCGTCGGCGAAGCGGAATTTTTTCAGCTCGGCGTCGAAGCCGCTGGTCACCGCCGGGTTCGAATTGGGGTTGATGACGAGAATATCGCCGCTACGCTCCGTCAAGTCGTGCCTCCTCAAAAGTTTCCCATCAATTCCGGAGCCCCCGCATGTCCGAACCCTACCATCTCGTGATCCGCCACGGAACCGTCGCGACCGGCCAGGGCGCGGTCCGCGCCGACGTCGCGGTCAGCGGCGAGACCATCGTGGCGGTCGGCCGCGACCTGCCCCCGGGCGCCCGCGAGATCGACGCATCGGGCAGGCTGGTGCTGCCCGGGGGCATCGATCCGCACGCCCATATCGAGCAGCTCTCCGCCAACGGGCTGATGAACGCCGACACTTTCGAGAGCGCCACCGCCTCGGCGGCGCTCGGCGGCACCACCACGGTGATCTCGTTCGCCGCCCAGCATGTCGGCATGGCGCTCGACCGGGTGGTGGCGGACTATCACGCCCTCGCCGAGCGCGGCGCGGTGATCGACTATTCGTTCCACATGATCATCGCCGACCCGACCGCGACGACGCTCAACGACCACCTGCCCAAGCTGGTGCGCGACGGCCACGCCTCGATCAAAGTGTTCATGACCTATGACCGCCTCAAGGTCGACGACGAGCAGCTGCTCGACGTGCTGATGGCGGCGCGGGAGAATGCGGCCTTCGTCTGCGTCCATGCCGAGAACCACGGCATGATCGCCTGGATGGGCAAGCGGCTGGTGGCGCGCGGCTTCACGGCGCCGAAATTCCATCCGGTCAGCCATCCGCGGGCGTCGGAGTCCGAAGCCTTCAACCGGCTGATCGCGTTCTCCACCTTCCTCGACCAGCCGGTGATGATCTTTCACGTCTCCACCGCCGAGGGCGCCGCCGTGATTCGCCGCGCCCGCGGCGAGGGGGCAAAGATCTTTGCCGAGACCTGCCCGCAATATCTGTTTCTCACCGCCGCCGACATCGACCGGCCCGGTCTCGAGGGCGCCAAATGGATGTGCAGCCCGCCGCTGCGCGATGAGGCCGACCAGGAGGCGCTGTGGGCGGCGCTCGGACGCGGCGACCTCGACCTCGTCTCGTCGGACCACGCGCCCTACCGGCTCGACGCCAGCGGAAAGTTCAGCGCCGGCGCCAACCCGAACTTCAAGCAGATCGCCAACGGCATGCCCGGCCTGCAGGTGCGGCTGCCCCTCTTGTTCGACGCCATGGTGTCGAAGGGCAGACTGGGACTGGAGAAATTCGTCGAGATCACCGCGGAGGCGCCGGCAAGGCTCTACGGGCTGGCTCCGCGCAAGGGTTTTGTCGCGGTCGGCGCCGATGCCGACATTGCGATCTGGAACCCCGACCGGCGGGTGACGCTGGCGCCCGGCCTGATGCGCGATCTCGCCGGCTACACCCCCTACGAGGGCCGCGAGGTGACGGGCTGGCCAGAAGTGGTGCTCGCCCGCGGGCGCAGCATCGTGGAGAACGGCACGGTACTGGCGAAGCCCGGAAGCGGACAATTCCTGGCACGCCGGGCCGGGGCGACGGCCGCGCCGACCGGGCGGGTCGCCGCGGAGCTCGATCCGGCGAGGAATTTCGGCGCGCGATTGATGTGAGCGGGGTCCCGGACGCCTCGGATCAGTATCCGCGGCTCCAGTAGTAGCAGTAGCGCTCGATGTTGCCGGCGAGATAGACGCCGTAGCTCAGCCAGCTCTCGTATTTCGGCAGCTTGATCTCCTTCATCGCGGTGTCGGGGCATTTGGCCTGATCGGCCGCCACCTTCACGTCGGCGGAGAGCTCCTGCATGTAGGTCAGGAGGTTCTGCACGTCCTGCCTGGTGCCGAGCCGGCCCTTGTAGGGATGGCCGGGAATCAGCCGGTCCCAGTCCATCGCCAGCACCTTCTTCAGCGAGCCCTCCCACTCGATCGGCCAGCTGTCGGGCATGTTGCGGAAGTTGACCAACTCGATCGGAATGAAGTCGACCGCGAAGATCAGCTTCTCCTTGGGCAGCCGCATCACCAGCGAATTGTCCGAATGGTTGCGCCCCACATAGGAGAGCTCGAGCTCGGTGCCGCCGAGCCGGAGAGTCATCGTGTCGTCGACGGTGACGTCGGGGATCACCACGTCGGGATATTTCAGCGCCACCAGATGCTCCTTGGCGGTCTTGTGCGCCACGAAGGTGGCGCCGAGATCCTTGAACGCCTTGCCGCCGGCGATATGGTCGTAGTGATGGTGGCTGTAGACCACGTATTTGATCGGCGCAGGCGTGATTTTCTTGATCTCGCCGATATAGGCCTCCGCCGTCGGGCGCAGGTAGCCGATCGGATCGGTGGCGATCACGCCCTCGGGCGTGACGATGAACATCGACTGATGCCCCACGTAGCGGAAGATGTAGACGTTGTCGGTCCCCTCGACCTTGGTGGTCGCAAAGGTCGGCGGCGGCGCGGCCGGGGGCGTTGCCTGCGGCCAGGCCGGGCCGGCGACGGCAATCATGGTCAGCACGGCGGATGTGAGCGCGACGAGGCTGCGTGGCATCGGTTGTCCCTCCCTCGAGATCCTGCGGGACCGAGTGTCGACGATCCGCTGGCCGATGTCAGCCGGGCACGCCATCACGGCTGCTTGACGACAAATCGGCCGGCGACCCTCTTCGGGTCGGCCGCCGGCCGATGCGACGCATTGCCTGAACGGCGGCTGCCCCCAGCCTCTACTGCTCGCCGCCGCCGCCGCCGGCGAAGCCCGCGATCTTCCAGCCGGCGGGCTCCTTGACGTAGCAGAGCTGGTCGGAGACCAGCGGCATGATGGCGCTGACCAGCACGTAGCCGGTCTTGCCCGACGGCGTGACGATGCGGATCCAGTCGACCGCCGCCTCGGCCTGCTGCTCGTCGGGGTAGAGCCGCATCAGGTTGAGGCCGAGCTTCTCGATCACCGGCGCGGTGTCGGTCGGCTTCGACCGCACCTCGACGCCGGGCGTCGCCGGATAGGCCCATTCGGTCGGATCGGTCTTGGTCGCCTGGGTGGCCTGCTCGAGGTCCTTGTCGTTGAAGCCGGGGGCCGACGGGGTGCAGACCACGCCCTTCATCTCGGCAACGGGCTCGGCGGTGTCGTCGGCCACGTAGGCGGCGAGCGCCTCCCATCCCGAGCCGTCCTTGGCGTCGAGGCCGAGGGCGGCGGCGAGATTGTCGATGCCGGACTTCTTCGCATCCGCCGTGTTGGTGTCCTCGCGCTGCCAGAAGAAGCCCTTGGCCACCACTTTTGCCGCCAGCGCGGCGCGGTCCTTCTTCTTGGCGATCTCGCCGACCTCCTTGCGGAAGGCATCGAGGCTCGGATCCACCATCGGCTTTGCCAGCGTGATCGGCATGACCTTGTAGGGTGCGGGAGGCGAGGGCTGGTCCGACTGCGTCTGCGGCGCCGCCGGGGCAGCCGGAGCGGGAGCTGGCCGCGGCTGCTGTGCCTGTGGCGCAGCCGGAGCCGGTGCGGGCCGCGGCTGCTGCTGCGCCAGCGAGGCCGGGGCAGCGAGCGCGACCCCGAGCAAGAGTGCGGTCGAGGCAAGGCAGAGGTGGCGCATAACGGACTCCTGTCAGGGGGTAGATCCGGGCAATAAGCCCGGCACAATAGTGCGAAATTGCGACCGGTGCGCGGTTTTCCCGATGCGCGGGAATCGGGGCCGCAATGCAACAATGCCGAAACATTTCCATTTTTTCATGCCGCGGTCATGACGCCTCAAGGTGGCCTGCCGCAGTCTCGACATGGCCGGCGCCGATGATCGCGAGGTCTGCCGGACAGCCGAGTTGCCGTTCGCGACCATTCCGGGAGGAGACCATGGCGCTCGATCGCAAGGCGGATGCCGCCCTGGCGCTGCACCGGTTCGGTTTCGGTCCGCGCATCGGATCGATCGCGGCGCTTGCCGGCGACCCGCGCGGGGCGCTGATCGCCGAGCTCGACCGACCCGGTGCCGCGCGCACGACCGACCCGGACCTGCCCGGCAGCGGCGCCGCCGGCCGCGCCGCCTTCCAGTTCGAGAGGGAGCGCCGCGAGGCGCGAAGAGCCGAGCTCGCCGCCAGGAAGACCGGCCCGACACCCGCTCAGGCGCCCGGCATGGCGGAGGCCCAGCCGCAGGCCCCGATGGCCGAGCCGCCGGGCGCCGAGATGGGCGCGGCCGCGCCAAGCCCGCAGGCCGCCCGGCCGCGGCCCGAACCCGGGGTGCCGCAAAAAATCTTTCTCGAGGAGGCCAAGGGCCGCATCGACGCGGCGCTCGGCGCCGAGACCGGCTTCGTCGAGCGCCTGGTGTGGTTCTGGTCGAACCATTTTTGCATCTCCGCCGACAAGAGCGGGCTGTTGCGGGCGCTCGCCGGCGCCTACGAGCGCGAGGCGATCCGTCCGCATGTGCTCGGAAAATTCGCCGACATGCTGCGCGCGGTCGAAAACCATCCGGCCATGCTGCTCTATCTCGACAATGCGCGCTCGATCGGCCTCCAATCGGTCGCCGGCGTGAACCAGCGGCGCGGGCTCAACGAGAATCTGGCCCGGGAAATCCTCGAGCTGCATACGCTCGGCGTGCGCTCGGTCTACAGCCAGGCCGACGTCACCAGCTTCGCGAAAATCATCACCGGCTGGACCGTGATTCCTTTTCGCCAGGACGCGGTCCGCGGCGGCGAGTTTTCCTTCAATCCGCGCATGCACGAGCCCGGGCCGCAGGACGTGGTCGGCCGGACCTATGCGGGCGGTGGGCTCGAGCAGGGGTTTGCGGTGCTCGGCGATCTCGCCCGCCATCCGGCGACCGCACGGCATGTCGCCGAAAAGCTCGCCCGCCATTTCGTCGCCGACCAGCCGCCGCCGGCTCTGGTCGAGCGGCTGGCGCAGCGGTTCGGCGAGACTGATGGAGATTTGCGGGAAGTTGCCCGTGCGCTGGTCTCGGCGCCCGAGGCCTGGGCGGCGCCACGCGGCAAGCTCAAGCGACCCGGCGAGTGGATCGTCGCGGCGCTCAGGGCGACCGGCGTGACGCCGCCCGACATTCAGCCGGTGATGCAGGCGCAAAACATGCTGGGCGAGCCGCTGTGGCGGCCGCCGGCGCCAAAAGGCTTTTCCGACGACACGGCGGCGTGGATGGACGGCCTGTCCGAGCGGCTCGACGTCGCCAACCGGCTGGCCGGCCGCGTCGCCGCCCTGGTCGACCCTCTGGCGCTGATCGACACCGCGCTCGGGCCGCTCGCCTCGCCGGAGACGCGGCAGGCGGTCGGCCGCGCCGAGAGCCGCCCGCAGGCGCTCGCCTTGCTGCTGATGTCGCCGGAATTCCAGCGGAGATGACCGCCATGACGCTCCATGCCCCCTCGCGCCGCCAATTGCTCCTGGCCTCGGGCGTGCTTTTTGCCTGGGCGCATCTGCCCAAGGCGGCGCGCGCCGAGGGTCGCGATCCGCGGCTCCTGACCATCATCCTGCGCGGCGCGCTCGACGGGCTCGCCGCGGTGGCGCCGGTCGGCGATCCGGACTGGACGCGGTTGCGCGGCGACAAGGCGCTGGTGCTCGGCGGGCCGGTGCCGGCACTCCCCCTCGACGGCTTCTTCGCGCTCAATCCGGCCATGCCCAATCTCCATCGCCTGTACCGGGCCGGCCACGCGACGATCGTGCACGCGACCGCCACGCCCTACCGCGAGCGCTCGCATTTCGACGGCCAGGATGTCTTGGAAAGCGGCCTCGCAAGGCCCGGCGTGAACGACACCGGCTGGCTCAACCGGGCGCTGGCCGCGCTCGAGCCCGCCGGCCGCGCCGATCCGGGAGGCCGCCAGGTGTTCGCGGTCGGTCCGGTGACGCCGCTGGTGGTGCGCGGCCCCGCTCCGGTCCTCGCCTGGACACCGCCCCGGCTGCCGCCGGCGAGCGACGACACGGTGATGCGGCTCCTCGATCTCTACCGCCACACCGATCCGGCGCTGGCGCGGGTGCTGGAGGAGCGGCTCGGCCTCGCGGCAATCGCGCGTGCCGGCGGGATCGATCAGAAGGGCAGGCCGCCCGTGCCGCAGGTCCCCGCCGCCCGGGTCCGCAGCTTCTTCGCCGAATCGGCCGGCACCGCGGCAAAATTCATGGCACGCCCCGACGGTCCGCGGGTCGGCGCGCTCGCCTTCGACGGCTGGGACACCCACGCGGACGAGGGCGTCGTCGCCGGGCGTCTCGCCGCCCTGCTGGGCGCACTCGACGGCGCGATCGCCGCGGTGGAGACCGGGATGGGCGCGGCGTGGCGGGAGACCGTGGTGGCGGTCGTCACCGAGTTCGGCCGCACCGCGCGCATCAACGGCACCGAGGGGACGGACCACGGCACCGCCACGGTCGCGCTGCTCGTCGGCGGCGCGCTCAAGGGCGGGCGGGTGATCTCCGACTGGCCCGGCCTGAAGGATGCCGATCTCCACGAGAACCGCGATCTCAAAGCCACCACCGACCTGCGCGCCGTGCTCAAGGGCGTGCTCAAGGACCATTTGCGGTTGACCGACGCGGCGCTCGGCTCGCGGGTGTTTCCCGAGAGCGTCGCGGTCACGCCGATGCCGGGGCTGCTGGCGACCGCGTGACGCACCGGCACGCGCCGAGGACTGCCGCTTCCTCCACCATCCGGCGCGTCATGATGCCCGTCAAATCGACTTGGCGATCCCCGCCGCGACGTTTAGCATCGCCCCGTCATCAGGCGACGATCGCCTCGGGAGGCCAATATGCTGCGCATCGTATGGAAAGTCCTGGCGGCCGTCGGGCTGCTCGCCGTCTCGCTCGGCGCCGCCGACGCGGTCACCCTCAAGGCGGTGATGCATTCGGACGTCAAGATCGTCGACCCGATCTGGACCACGGCCTACATCACCCGCAACCACGGCTACATGATCTACGACACCCTGTTCGCCATGGACGAGAAGGGCGAGATCCAGCCGCAGATGGTCGACAAATACGACCAGAGCGCCGACAAGCTCACCTTCACGTTCACGCTGCGCGACGGGCTGCTGTGGCACGACGGCGCCGCGGTGACGGCGGAGGACTGCATCGCCTCGATCAAGCGCTGGGCCGCCAAGGACACGCTCGGCCAGAAGGTCATGTCGTTCGTCGACACCATCGCCGCGCAGGGGCCGAAAACCTTCGTCATCAAGCTGAAGGAGCCGACCGGCCTGCTTATCTTCGCGCTCGGCAAGCCGTCGTCGAACGTGCCCTTCATGATGCCCAAGCGGGTCGCCGAGACCGATCCCAACAGCCAGATCTCCGACTTCACCGGCTCGGGGCCGTTCGTGTTCAAGACCGACGAGTGGAAGCCCGGCGACAAGGCGGTCTACGTCAAGTTCGACAAGTACAAGCCGCGCGCCGAGCCGGCGTCGGGGCTCGCCGGCGGCAAGGTGGTCAAGGTCGACCGCGTCGAGTGGCTGGCGATCTCCGACCAGCAGCAGGCGGTGAACGCGCTGCTCGCCGGCGAGGTCGACTACGTCGAGGCGCCGTCGCACGACCTGCTGCCGCTGATCAAGGGCGATGCCAATGTCAAGCTGGTCGACTGCGAACCCGCTCGGCAATCAGTACACCTTCCGTCCCAATCACCTGCACAAGCCGTTCGACAACCCGAAGATCCGCCAGGCGCTGTGGTACGCCTTCAACCAGAAGGATTTCCTCCAGGCGGTGATCGGCGACCCGGATTACTACAAGGTCTGCAAGTCGATGTTCCCGTGCGGCACCGCACTTGCATCCAATGCCGGAATGGATGGCCTGCTGGAGTCGAATTTCCAGAAGGCCAGGGAGCTGCTCGCCGAAGCCGGCTACGACGGCACGCCGGTCGTGCTGATGCAGTCGACCGACCTCGGCGTGCTGACGAACCTCGCGCCGGTCGCCAAATCGCTGATGGAGCGCGCCGGCTTCAAGGTCGACATGCAGTCGATGGACTGGCAGACCCTGGTGGCGCGCCGCGCCAAGAAGGATCCGCCGAATGCCGGCGGCTGGAACGCGTTCCTCACCTCGTGGGTGTCGGCCGACATCCTCAATCCGGTGATGACCGGCTTCATCAACTCGGGCTGCGACAAGGCGATGTTCGGCTGGCCCTGCGACGCCGAGATGGAGAAGCTGCGCGAAGATTTTGCCCGGGCCACCGACCCGGCCAAGCAGAAGCAGATCGCCGAGGCCGTGCAGGTGCGCAATACGCAGGTGACGACCCACCTGTTCCTCGGCCAGTGGTACGGGCGTATCGCTGCCCGGAAGAACGTCACCGGCATGTTGATCGCGCCGGTGCCGGTGTTCTGGAACGTGGAGAAGCGCAGCTCGTCGTGATCCCGATGGGTTTCGTTTCGCTCAACCCATCCTGCGATCGGAGAGTACTGATGAGGGGGATTGTCGGAGCGGCGCTCGCGGGGCTCCTCGTCCTCGGCGCGCCGGCTGCGGCCGGGACCTTGCGGGTGGCGCCGCACTCCGATCTCAAGATCGTCGACCCGATCTGGACCACGGCGCTGATCTCGGTCAACCACGGCTACATGGTCTACGACACGCTGTTCGCGCTCGACGAGGAGCTCGCCGTCCAGCCGCAGATGGTCGGGCATCACGAGGTCAGCGCCGACAAGCGGACCTGGACCTTCGTCCTGCGCGACGGCCTCGAATGGCACGACGGGCAGAAGGTCACCGCCGAGGACTGCGTCGCCTCGCTGCGTCGCTGGGGCGCCCGCGACACCATGGGCCAAAAGCTCCTGTCCTATGTGACGGAGCTCGTGGCCGTCGACGACAAGACGATCCGCATGACGCTGAAGGAGCCCTACGGGCTCGTCCTGCAGACCCTGGCGAAGCCCGGCGCCAACGTGCCGTTCATGATGCCGCGCCGCGTCGCCGCCACCGATCCGCAGCAGCAGATCACCGACTTCACCGGCTCGGGGCCCTTCATCTTCAAGCGCGACGAATGGCGCCCCGGCGAGAAGGTGGTCTACGAGAGGAACCCGCGCTACCGGCCGCGGAGCGAGCAGGCTTCCGGGCTTGCCGGCGCCAAGCTCGCCAAGGTCGACCGGGTCGAATGGATCTGGATCTCCGACCCCCAGGTCCAGGTCGACGCCCTGCAGAAGGGCGAGATCGACATGATCGAGGCGCCGCCGCACGACCTGCTGCCGCTGCTCGAGGCCGACCCCAACGTCGCGCTCAAGGTGACCAACGCCGCCGGCCGGCAGTTCGCGCTGCGCTTCAACGTCCTGCACAAGCCGTTCGACAATGCCAAGGTGCGCCAGGCCGTCGCCTATGCGCTCAACCAGAAGGATTTCCTCCAGGCGGTGGTCGGCGACGCCAAATGGTATCGCGAATGCAGGTCGCTGTTTCCCTGCGGCTCGCCGCTGGAATCGACCAAGGGTTTTGACGACAAGCTCACATCGAACGTCGCCAAGGCGCGGGCGCTGCTGGCCGAGGCCGGCTACGACGGCACGCCGATCGTGCTGATGCAGTCGACCGACATCGTGTCGCTCAGCAACCTCGCGCCGGTCGCCAAATCCCTCATGGAGAAGGCGGGCTTCAAGGTCGACCTGCAGGCGATGGACTGGCAGACCCTGGTGTCGCGGCGGACCAAGAAGGATCCGCCCGGCGCCGGCGGCTGGCACGCCTTCCTCACCTCCTGGGCCTCGGTCGACGTCCTCGATCCGGTGGCGACCGGTTTCCTCAATGCAAGCTGCGACAAGGCGATGTTCGGCTGGCCCTGCGACGCCGAGCTGGAGCGGCTGCGTGACGCCTTTGCCCGGGAGACCGATCCGGCCAAGCAGAAAGCGATCGCCGAGGCGGTGCAGCTGCGCGCGGCCGACTATCCGACGCACATCCAGCTCGGCCAGTACCTCCAGCCGGTGGCGACGCGAAAAGGCGTGAGCGGCCTGCTCACCGGCGCGTCGATCGCCTTCTGGAACATCGAGGTCAAATGATCGGCTACATCCTGCGTCGCCTCGCCGCGACCGTGCCGGTCATGCTGATCGTCGCGGTGATGGTTTTCCTGATGCTGCGGCTGACCCCGGGCGATCCCGCCGCGATCATCGCCGGCGACAACGCCAATGCCGAGCAGGTGGCGCTGATCCGCAACCGGCTCGGGCTCGACCAGCCGATCCTCACCCAGTTCTTCATCTGGTTCGGCAACATCCTGCGCGGCGACTTCGGCGAATCGTTCTTCTTCAAGAAGGCCGTGTCCGAGCTGATCGCCAGCCGGCTGGAGCCCACGCTGGCGCTCTCGGTGTCGACCATCATCCTGGCGGTGGCGATCGCGGTCCCGCTCGGGGTGCTCGCCGCCTACCGGCACGGCAGCCTGGTCGACAAAGTGGTGATGGGATTTTCCGTGCTCGGCTTCTCGGTGCCGGTCTTCGTCATCGGCTATGCGCTGATCTATCTGTTCGCCATCAAGCTCAACTGGTTTCCGGTCCAGGGCTATCAGCGGATCGCCGACGGGTTTCCCGGCTTCCTGCAGCGCCTGGTCCTGCCGTCGCTGACGCTGGCGGTGATCTACATCGCGCTGATCGCCCGGATGACCCGCACCAGCGTGCTCGACGTCATGGGCGAGGACTATATCCGCACCGCGCGCGCCAAGGGCCAGGTCGAGCGCCTGGTGCTGTTTCGCCATGCGCTGAAGAACGCCGCGGTGCCGATCGTCACCGTGATCGGGCTTGGCGTGGCGCTGCTGATCGGCGGCGTCGTGGTCACCGAGAGCGTCTTCACCATTCCGGGCATCGGACGGCTCACCGTCGACGCGGTTCTCGCCCGCGACTATCCGACGATCCAGGCGGTGATCCTGCTGTTCTCGTTCGTGTACGTGCTGATCAATCTCGCCGTCGATCTCGTCTACCGGGTGTTCGATCCGAGGATACGCTATTGAGCGTCGAACCCGTCCTGCTCGTCGAGGCCGCGGCCCCTCCGCTCGCCGGGCCGAAGCCGTTCGCCCGGCTGGCGCGCGACGGCAGCGTCGTGGTCGGGGCGATCGTCATCCTCATCATGGTGCTGATCGGGCTGGCGGCGCCGCTGCTCGGCACCGTGAGCCCGTCGGCGATCGATCCGGCGTTCCGCAACCGGGTTCCCGGAACTGAGCAGACGATCCGCCGCGACGACGGCAGCACCACGACCTATACCCACTGGATGGGCACCGACAGCCTCGGCCGCGACGTCTACAGCCGCGTCGTCTACGGCGCCCGCATCTCGCTCCTGGTCGGCATCACCGTGGCGGTGATCAGCGTGGCGATCGGGCTGGTGATCGGCCTCCTCGCCGGCTACCTGCGCTGGCTCGACGGGCTGGTCATGCGATTCATGGACGGCCTGATGGCGATCCCGGCGATCCTGCTGGCGCTGGCGCTGGTGTCGCTGTTCCGTACCGGGCTGTTGAGCGTAGTCGTCGCCATCGTGGTGCCGGAAATCCCCCGGGTGGTCCGCCTGGTGCGCTCGATCGTGCTCTCGGTGCGCGAGGAGCCGTATGTCGAGGCCGCCGTGATGGCGGGCACGCGGACGCCGCTCCTGCTGGTGCGCCATATCCTGCCCAACACCCTGGCGCCGCTGATCGTGCAGGGCACCTTCATCTGCGCCTCCGCCATCCTGATCGAGGCGATCCTGTCGTTTCTCGGCGTCGGCATCCCTCCCGAGACCCCGACCTGGGGCAACATCATGGCGGAGGGCCGCGGCCTGTTCCGGGTTTACCCGCACAACATATTCTTTCCCGGCATATTCCTGGCGGTGACCGTGCTCGCCGTGAACATGCTGGGCGATGGCTTGCGCGATCAGCTCGATCCCAAGCTGGCGAAGCGGGTCTAGCCGGTGGCCGACCCGAGGCCGGTGCTCGACGTCCAGGGCCTGACGGTCAGGCTGCCGGCCGGATCGGATCGCGCCAACGCGGTGGAGAACATCTCCTTCGCGGTCGCCCCCGGAGAGATCGTCTGCGTGGTCGGCGAGTCCGGGATCCGGCAAATCGGTAACCGCATTCGCCGTGATGGGATTGTTGCCGCGCGAGTTGCAGGCGACCAGCGGCCGCGTCGTGCTCGAAGGCGTCGATCTCCTGACCCGGTCTCCCAACGATCTGCGCCGGCTGCGCGGCGACCGCATGGCCATGGTTTTCCAGGAGCCGATGACGGCGCTCAATCCGGTCATGCGGGTCGGCGAGCAGATCGAGGAGGTGCTGCAGATCCATACCGACCTCGACGACCGCGCCCGCCGCCGCCGCGTCCTCGACGTCATGGCGTCGGTGCACCTGCCCGACCCCGAGCGGATGATCGACGTCTATCCGCACCAGCTCTCGGGCGGCCAGCGCCAGCGCATCATGATCGCGGCGGCGCTGGTGCTCGACCCGGTGCTGCTGGTCGCCGACGAGCCGACCACCGCGCTCGACGTCACCACCCAGGCGCAGATTCTCCGTCTCATCAAGGAGCTGCAGCAGCGGCGCGATACCGGCGTGCTGTTCATCACTCATGATTTCGGCGTGGTCGCCGAGATCGCCGACCGGGTGGTGGTGATGCAGCACGGCCGCGTGGTCGAGCAGGGAAAAACCGCGCAGGTGCTCAAGAGCCCGCGCGACGACTATACCCGCATGCTGATTCGCGCGGTGCCGAGCCTCAATCCGCCGCCGCGCACGCCGATCACCGACACTGCGGTCGTGCTGGAGACCCGCGGGCTCGGCAAGACCTACGTGATGGGCGGCCTGTTCGCCCGCCGTCAGGTGCCGGCCGCCAAGGCGGTGGGCCTCACCGTGCGGCGCGGCGAGACTCTTGGCGTCGTCGGCGAATCGGGGTCGGGCAAATCCACCGTGGCGCGCTGCATCGCCCGCCTGATCGAGCCGACCGAGGGCGCCATCCTGATCGAGGGCGCCGATGTGGCGCATCTCGGCACGCGGGCGCTGAGACCCCACCGCAAGCGCGTGCAGATCATTTTCCAGGACCCCTACCGGTCGCTCAATCCCCGCCGCACCGTCGGCGCCTCGATCGTCGAAGGGCCGGTCAATTTCGGCACCGCGCCGGCGGTCGCCGAGGAGCGGGCGCGCCAGCTCATGCGCCTGGTCGGGCTCGACCCCGATGCGCTCAGCCGGTTCCCGCACCAGTTTTCCGGCGGCCAGCGCCAGCGCATCTGCGTCGCCCGCGCGCTTGCCATGGAGCCGGAGATCCTCATCGCCGACGAGGCGGTCTCCGCCCTCGACGTCTCGGTGCAGGCGCAGGTGCTGACCCTGATCGACGACGTGCGGCGACGCTTCAACCTGGCGGTCCTGTTCATCACCCACGACCTGCGCGTCGCCGCGCAGATCTGCGACCGCATCGCGGTGATGCACCGCGGCGAGGTGGTGGAGGAGGGGCCGACGGTCAGGGTCTTCGGCAGTCCGAACCACGCCTATACGCGGGCGCTGTTCGATGCAGCGCCGGGCCGCGACGTGGAGTTCGGCAGCTTCGCGGCCGAGTAAGCCGGTGCCTCAGCGCGGCGACGAGGCGGTCGTCTCGGGGCAGGCACTTGCCATGCCGAACGACAGGGTCGAGGCGACGACCGCGATCGACGCGATCAGTACCGTGAGCGCGATCAGCCGGGTGAGGACGGTGGAGCGCCGTCGCTCGTCGCGCACCAAGCCTTCCGGATAGACGAAGCCGGTCCGCTGGATCGGGGATCTGGTCAAATCTGCCTCGCAAGGATCGTGGGTCGCCATTCCGGCAAAGTGCATTCCGATACCGGCCGCCATCCGGCCGCACTTTGTCGGGCCGGTTGAGAATTCGAGGCTTTTTAAGGATTCGGGTTAACCAAAGGTTACCGCGAGCCAGATACGGCGTGAATCCGCCCCTCGCTCTCGGCCTCCGGCTGCCAGTCCATGGCGACGTGGCGCGGCTGGTCGGCGACGCGCGCCAGCCAGGCGCGGATGGCGGGAAACGCCGACAGGTCGAAATCGCTTTCCTCGGCGCAATGCGTATAGGCGTAGAGCGCGATGTCGGCGATGGTATAGCGGTCGGCGGCGAAGAACCGGTGACGCGCCAGGTGCTTCTCCATGACGCTGAGCGCCTGGTAGCCTTTCTCCAGCCAGTCCTCCAGCGAGTGGGATTGCAGCTCGCGGCCGCCCTTGACCAGGGTCAGCCAGAACCGCGCCGCGCCGAGATTGGGCTCCAGGCTGTGCTGCTCGAAGAACATCCATTGCAGCGCCTCGGCGCGGTCGAGGCGGTTCTCGGTGGCCAGCGCCGAGCCGCCGGCGATGTACCACAGGATGGCGTTCGAACTCCGGCAGGTAGCGCCCCGGCGCGACCTCGAGCAGCGGCACCCGGCCGCTCGGATTCTTTGCCAGGAATTCCGGCGTGCGGCTCTCGCCCTTGAGCAGGTCGATCTCGGCGAGACGATACGGGATGTCGAGCTGGGCGAGCGCCAGCCGCACCTTGTAGCAGTTGCCGGAACGTTGCATCGAATAGAGTGTGTACATCCGGTGTCTCGCATCCGAATCGACGACATCTTGCCCTCGTGCCCGATCAATGTGACCGCGCCACGACACGAATCAATCAAATCGATTCGCGCGCCCAATTGTCGCGGAGGCGGCGAAGGTCGACCAGACAGGCGGTGTTTGGTCGGGGCGTCTCGTCCGTGGCGCGGCGAGCTCGTCACCATCGTGCACCACCATCGAGCCGTGCAACGACAGTTCTATTTCATCGCGCGCGGAACGGGAAGCGAGAACGACGGCGCCGGCTCCGATTTGGTGCGCTGCAGCAGCAGCGTGCAGGCGATCAGCATGGCGATGGTGCCGATCGGCACCAGCGTGGCGTCGGCAAACGCGCGGGCGAACAGCGGAACGATCCACAACGCAGCGAGTGCGGTCTTCTCGTAACGTCCGAAGCCGTGGCCGATGCCGTGAACGCCGAGAAACGCGATGGTCGGCGCCAGCACCATCATGTCGTAGTCGAGGCAATAGGGTGTGGCGAGGATCGCGGCGAGCGGCAGCGCCGCCGCCTTGAGGGCGAAGGCCGCGCCACTGCGCCACAGCCGGACCAGGCCGGCGGCGACCGCGACGCTCACGCAGACGTGAATCAGATAACCAAGCGGAATGCCGCCGCCCCACATCCGCACCCAGGCGAACACGCTCTGGATCTTGTGCCAGCCGGTGTCGCCGGATTCGAGCACCACGATCCGGGTGAAGCGGGTCGAGGCGAGGAATGCCGGCCACACACCGGCGCCGAACGCAAGCGTGGTGGCGAGCGCGAGCGCCGCCACGGTGGCGGCGGCCGCCGCGAAGGTGCGCCAGCGACCGGTCGCCGCCAGCACCAGCGGGATCAGCACACCGAACTGCGGCTTGTAGGCGATGAGGCCGAACAGCAGGCCGGAGAGGAGCGGCCGGCGATCGAGCTGCAGCAAGGCGCCCGCAATCAGCGCCGCGGTGAGAAAGCCGTTGTGGCCGTGGCCGAGATTGACGAAGACCGCCGGGAAGGCGACCGCCAGCAGCAGCCAAAGCGGGTCCCGCGCCGCGGTGTCGGGGCCGCCGTCGGCGGGCGGCGAGACGATCGCCCGGATCGCCAGCACGTAGGCCAGTGCCGTCGTGCCCTGCCACACCACGAGCGCCAGCCAGTAGGGCATGAGCGCCAGCAGGCCAGCGACGCCGAGAAAGAACGGCGGATAGTGCCAGCCGTAGAACGGGGTGGCGTCGCCGAAGATCGCCTGCTCGCGGGCGTGCTGCAGGGCGGGATCGAACGGGGCCTCGGGATGCCCGTCGAGCACCAGGGTGCCGGCTGCGTAGACGTTGGAAAAATCGGTTCCCAGCGGGCGGCCCTGGGCATCCACCATGCCGTGCGCGGTGAGGAGGATATAGACGAGCCCGGCCGCCGAGGCGGCGATCACCGCGAGGCCCCAGAGCTTCATCCGCGCGCGGGTGAGAAAGGCGCCGTCGCGCAAGGCGGCGGCCAGCCCGGTGGTCGAAGGCGCGCTCATGGCCGGATCCCCGATCGGTCGGGAGCCGGTCTACCAGCCGCGTATTAAGGGAGCGTTGCGGGGCGCGGCCCGCGGCCCCGAGCGAAACGATGCGCGGAATCGATCGAGGCCATGAAAAATAATTACTCGAAGCCTGGGCCGAACGCACGCTATAGCAGGGCTCGCGCCGCCGCTGCCCTTGCCGGACGCGGCCTCCCGCATTACCAGGATCGCGCCCGGTCGACGGGCCGAGACCATTCACGGAGCACGCTCATGGCCTTCCTCGCCGACACGCTCGCGCGCGTAAAGCCGTCCGCCACGGTTGCGGTGACCGACAAGGCGCGCGCGATGAAGGAGGCGGGGCAGAACGTCATCGGGCTCGGCGCCGGCGAGCCGGATTTCGACACGCCGGACAACATCAAGCAGGCGGCGATCCGGGCGATCGAGAGCGGCAAGACGAAATACACGGCGATCGACGGGATCCCGGAGCTCAAGGCGGCGATCGCCAGCAAGTTCAAGCGCGAGAACGGGCTCGACTACAAGCCGTCGCAGATCAGCGTCGGCACCGGCGGCAAGCAGGTGCTCTACAATGCGCTCGCCGTCACCCTCAATCCGGGCGACGAGGTGATCATCCCGGCACCCTACTGGGTGAGCTATCCCGACATGGTGCTGCTGGCCGGCGGCACGCCGGTGGCGGTCGACACCCGGATGGAGGACGGCTTCAAGATGAAGCCGGAGGCGCTCGAGCGGGCGATCGGGCCGAAGACCAAGTGGCTGATCCTCAACTCGCCGTCCAACCCGACCGGCTCGGCCTATACGCGCGCCGAGCTCAAGGCGCTGACCGATGTGCTGGTGCGCCACGAGCACGTCTGGGTGCTCACCGACGACATGTACGAGCACCTCGTCTACGACGATTTCGAGTTCTCCACCGTGGTGCAGGTCGAGCCGAGACTTTACGACCGGACGCTCACCGTCAACGGCGTGTCGAAGACCTACTGCATGACCGGCTGGCGCATCGGCTACGGCGGCGGACCGCAGATGCTGATCAAGGCGATGGCGACCCTGCAGTCGCAGTCGACGCATGCTCCCTGCTCGATCTCGCAATGGGCATCAGTCGAGGCGCTGCAAGGACCGCAGGACTTCATCCCCAGGCACAACAAGATCTTCAAGGAGCGCCGCGACCTCGTGGTCGGCATGCTCAACCAGGCCAACGGCATCACCTGCCCGAAGCCGGAGGGCGCCTTCTACGTGTTTCCGTCCTGCGCCGGCACCATCGGCAAGGCGGCGCCGTCCGGCAGGACGCTCAAGACCGACGATGATTTCGTCACCGAGCTGCTCGATGCCGAGGGCGTCGCGGTGGTGCAGGGTTCGGCCTTCGGGTATGGCCCGGCGTTCCGCATCTCCTACGCGACGAAAACCCAGGACCTCGAGGAGGCATGCACCCGCATCCAGCGGTTCTGCGGCAACCTGAAATGAGATGAACTGGGCCGCGGCGGCGCGGCGGATGGCGATTTCACGGCGGCGACGCGCTCCGGGTGTGGCTATGTTGCGACTCCTGTTGCGCGAACGACACAGTCCGGAGCGAAATTCACCGCGAACCGTCTTATCGATTGTCCCGGCTCGGCGATTGGTTCTTAGTGGTTCCGGGGCAAGCAAATGGTGGTTCGCATGTACGGCCAAGTCGTGTATCGACGTTTCGACATCGTCCCGGCTCTCATGATGACGGCCGGCTTCCTGCTCGGCACGCTCCTGATCTTCACGTACTGATCGACCGATCCCGGGCACCAGCCGCACCGCACGGCGCGGCTGTCCGACCGCAAAAATCCTTCCATCCTCGCCGCGCCATTCCCCGCCTTGCGGGCCATCAAGCGCCGGCTCATGACGAGCAGCCTCGGCATTTTGCCGTCAGAGGTGCTTCCGCGACGCGATCGTGTTCCCGCTCGGGTGGCGGCTCCGGTAATCTCGGCGGCCCACCAAGGGGACACACCATGATTCGTTGCACGACGATCGCCCTCATGGCCGCCGCGATGGCGGTCATGGCGGCGGACACGGCTGCCGCCCAGTCGCGGGTGCAGACCGGGCTCCTGACCTGCCGGGGCGCCCGCACGACCGGCTTCATCGTCGGATCGGTGCGCCACCTGAGCTGCGTCTTCCGCCCCGACTTCGGCGGCAGCTATCCCTATCATGGCACCGTCCGCAAATACGGGCTCGATATCGGCGTCAGCCGACGCTCGGCGATCGCCTGGGGGGTGTTCGCACCCACCCGCCAGATCGGCCCCTCCGACCTCGCCGGCCGTTATGCCGGGGTGAGCGCCGGCGCGGCCGTCGGCGTCGGGGCGAGCGCTAACCCAACTTCGCCGATTGGAGGGGTACGAAGAGGCTAAGTGATTGATTTATCACGGGTGGCCCCCCGAAGGTCGGCACTACGCGAGGGTTGGCGGATCGCCGGGGGCGGCGCTGATTTTGGGCGGCGGTTGAGCGGGCAGATCGAGCTTGAGCTTGTCGAGCAGCAAGGCGAGCTCGGGCTCCGGCTGGGTATAGCGGGTGAGCACCAGTTCGCGTCCGTCCGTAGTCGGGACATGGACGTCGATCATCTGCACGGCGGAGAATTTCTCGAGGACGCTGCGTGGGGTCAATCCTGGAGCCAGAGCCTGCAAGCGGCGCCTTAAGGTGGCGTGCAAGCAATAGGCGAGGAACGCGATGAAGATGTGCGCCTCGATCCGCTGCTCATCCTGGTGGAAGATCGGGCGGATCGCGAGATCGCCCTTGAGGTCCTTGAAGGCCTCCTCCACCGTCACGAGCTGGAGATAATAGGTCCACAGTTTGGCGGGATCGTGCTCGGTGAGGTTGGTGCGCAGCAGGTAGCGGCCTTCGCGCCGCCGCGCCCGGCGCAGCTTTGGGCGATCGATCCGATAGGTGAATGCCGCGCTGCCGGGCTCCACCGTGACCTCGACCAGGCGCCAGGCCGTCGGGGCTTTGGCGCGCGCGGCGCCGAGCTTCATGAGCAGTTCCTCGCGCGTGAGGCTCATTTGCGCCAGTTGCGCCAGGCGTGCCCACAGCCACTTGAGCTGCCGCCGGCGCATCGCGCGTTCCTTGGCGACCCGATCGGTGCTCTGGGCGAACACGTAGAGCTCGCCGTCCTGCGGCAGCAGCTTCACCTGGACCCCGGGCTGGGCCTCGTGCCACGGGCGGGCGATCAGCTGCTGCTCCAGTCGGTTCAACCGTCCCTTCGGGGTGCCCACCAGATACGAGACTGGCGGATCGGATTGCTGCATCACCTCGAGCACCGCCTCGGTCGGTATCCCGCGGTCCATCACCCAGATGCGGCGCGCCTTGCCGTACTGGCTCTCGATGCGGTCGAGAAAGCCGCGCAGCGTCGTGCTATCCGCCGTATTGCCGGCCATGACCTCATAGGCCAGCGGCAGCCCCTCCGGCGTCACCACCAGCGCAATGACCACCTGCACGCAGTCCGACCGGTGATCGCGCGAGTAGCCGTAACGACGCTTGTCGCCGTCGGGAAACGGCGGGCTGGCCTCGAAATAGGTGCTCGTCAAGTCGTACAGCAGAACATCGAAGCGGGCATTGAACAGATCCCGCCAGCGCCCCACCAGATGGTCGAACACCGCCTGCTTGTGCGCCAGCAGCCGGTCGTGGCAGCGATAGAGCTTGTGACTGTCGGCAAGCGCCGCGTCGGCGCCCAGCAAGTCCGCCAAGGCGCTGCGGCCGTACCACTCGCGATGCAGATGCCACTCCGCTCCCGGCGCAATCAGCCGGTACGCCGCCAGCACCACAAGCACCTGATCCCACCGCGTGCCTTTGCGGCTGGGAGAAAGACGTTCGGCCCAGAAGCGATCGAGCCGCAGCTCTTCCCACAGCTTGAGCGCCAGCCAGCACGCTCCCCATTGCCGCGGGCGGTTGAGCCGCAATTGCGACAGCTTCAGCCGCACGACCGAGGCGTCCGGCAGCACCCCTTCGCAGCGATCCTCCGGAAACAGCGCCAGCGTCACCGGCCGATCGGCGCCGTCTTCCAGCACCTCGATCGACTTGCGCCATGCCAGTTCCTGCGACGAGTTGATCTCGCCGAGATACAGCACGTGGCGCTGGACCACCCGACCGCCGCTGACCCGCTTGTTCTCGACAAGGCTCCAGTAGCGGTGCTCCTTGCCGTCCTTCCGCCGAATCTTGGCGCGCAAGAACATGGCCGGTGATTATCCGCAGAAAAACAACCATGAAAATAGACTTGGTCGGCACTACAGCGCTTTTTGCCCAAAAAGGCGCGCTCCAATCTCACAAAATCAATGCCTTAGATACGCAAAAATCTCGCAACGCCCTCCGAATCGGCGAAGTTGGGCTAATGCGCTGGTGGGCGGGTCGCGCAATTCCATCGCGTTGCAGCCGGTGAGCGTCGAGGGCCAGACCGGCGTCAACGTCGCGGTCGGCGTGGCCGATCTCGAGCTGCGCTACGGCCGCTGAAGGCGGGTGGGGCTGAGTTCCGGTTCGACCGGTGCTGCTATAGTTCCCCCGGCCAAAGTTCGGACGAGGGGGGAACCATGATCCGTCGAGCGATCATCGGCGCGCTCACGACGCTCGCCTTTGCGGGCGGGCCGGGGGCGGCGCAAAGCGGCATCCAGCTCGGAATCCTGGAGTGTCGCGGCCTGGGCAGCACGAGCTTCATCATCGGCTCGGTGCGCGAGCTCGAATGCGCGTTCCGTTCCGAGTATTTTCCGGTGCAGCGCTATCACGGCCTGGTGCGCAAATTCGGCCTCGATATCGGCTTCACCGAGCAGACGACCTTTGCCTGGGGGGTGTTCGCCCCGACCCGCCAGTTCGGCCCCGGCGATCTCGCCGGCAACTATGCGGGGGTGAGCGCCGGTGCGGCGGTCGGCGTCGGCGCCAACGCCAACGCGCTGGTCGGCGGGTCGAACAATTCGTTCGCCCTGCAGCCGTTGAGCCTCGAGGGGACGACCGGCGTCAACATCTCGGCAGGCGTGGCCGAGCTCGAGCTGCGCTTCGGGGGCTGACCTTGCGGCGGCTGCGGCCCGCGGCGAGACGCCGCGGCGCCTGCACGGGCCGCCGGCAGCCGCTTGCGCCGTCCGCCGCGGGGCGATGCGGCCATGCGCTGCTCGATCCTCTTGCCAGCGCCGCCATCCCCTGAAACGATGACACGAAACGGACCGCCTGAAGGTTCGAATTGGCAGGCGGGAACTGCAAGGCGCCCATCGCGGAGACAGACATGGCACAGCCCTCAGGGACGAGTCCGAAGGGTCCCCGGTGCATCGCACTGGTGGGCCCCTTCCAGAGCGGAAAAACGACGCTGCTCGAGGCCATCCTGGCACGCACCGGCGCCCTGGCGCGTCAGGGAACGGTCGATGCCGGAACCAGCGTCGGCGACGGCAGCGCCGAGGCGCGCCATCATCGCATGAGCGTCGAGCTGTCGGTCGCCTCGACCACCTTCATGGGCGACGCCTACACCTTCGTCGACTGCCCGGGATCCGTGGAGTTCCTCCACGACATGCGCGCCGCCCTGCCGGCGGTCGACGCCGCCATCGTGGTGTGCGAGGCCGACGAGCGCAAGGTGCCGCAGCTCCAGCTGGTGCTGCGCGAGCTCGAGGATCTCGGCATCCCGCGCTTCCTGTTCCTCAACAAGATCGACAAGGCCGACAAGCGCGTCCGCGAGACCCTGAAGGTGCTGCAGCCGGCCTCGCGGGTGCCCCTCGTGCTGCGGCAGATTCCCATCTGGCAGAACGACATCATCACCGGCTTCGTCGACCTCGCCCTGGAGCGCGCCTTCATCTACAAGGAGCACGCGCCCTCGGTGGTGGTGCCGCTCGACGGCCAGGAGCTCGACCGCGAGAAGGAAGCGCGCTTCAGTATGCTGGAGAAGCTCGCCGACCACGACGACGAGCTGATGGAGCAGCTGCTCGAGGACATTCCGCCGCCGCGCGACAAGGTGTTCGACGACCTGTCGAAGGAGCTGCGCGACGGGATCATCTGCCCGGTCCTGATCGGCGTCGCCACCCGCACCAACGGCGTGCTGCGGCTGATGAAGGCGCTGCGCCACGAGGCGCCGAGCATCGCCGATACGGTGAAGCGTCTGAAGGTGACGGGAGACGACGAGGCCGTCGCCTATGTGATGAAGACCCTGCATACCGCCCATGGCGGCAAGATGTCGGTCGCCCGCGTGCTGTCGGGAAGCATCCCGGAAGGCGCGATGATGACCGGCCCGTCGACCGCCCACGACCGCGTCTCCGGCGTGTTCAAGCTCACCGGCCAGGCCAGCGAGAAGCGCGGGCCGTCGATCACTGGCGATGCGGTCGCGCTCGGCAAGCTCGATCATGCGCGGACCGGCGACACCCTCACCTCCGGCAAGCAGCCCCATGCGCCGGTTGCCGCGGTCACGCCCTATGCGCCGGTGCTCGCCATCTCGGTCGCCTCCAAGGAGCGCAAGGACGACGTCAAGCTCGGCCAGGCCTTGAACAAGCTGATCGAGGAGGATCCCTCGCTGTCCGTCATCCACAATCCGGAGACCCACGAGGTCATCGTCTGGGGTCAGGGCGAGATGCATCTCAGGGTGGCGACCGAGCGGCTCGCGGCGCGCTTCGGCGTCGCCATCGCGACCCGGCGGCCGACGGTGGGCTACCGCGAGACCATCCGTCGCGGCGTGCAGGACCAGCGCGGGCGCCACAAGAAGCAGTCGGGCGGCCACGGCCAGTTCGGCGACGTGGTGCTCAACATCGCCCCGCTTCCGCGCGGCGGCGGCTTCAAGTTCGACGAAAAGATCACCGGCGGCGCGGTGCCGCGGGGCTACATCCCGGCGGTCGAGGAGGGGGTGATCGACGGGCTGAAGACCGGTCCGCTCGGCTTCCCGGTGGTCGACGTGGCGGTGACGCTGACCGACGGCTCCTACCACACGGTGGATTCCTCCGACATGGCGTTCCGCACTGCCGGTCGCATCGGCGTCGTCGAGGCGCTGCCGCAATGTCAGCCGGTTCTGCTGGAGCCGATCTATGCGGTCGAGATCGTCTGCCCGTCGGAGGCCACCGCCAAGATGAACGCCATCCTGTCGGGCCGGCGCGGCCAGATCCTGGGCTTCGACACCCGCGAAGGATGGGCCGGCTGGGACGTGGTCAAGGCGTTGATGCCGGAGACCGAGATCGGCGATCTGATCGTGGAGGTCCGGTCCGGCACCGCCGGGGTCGGCAGCTTCACCTCCAAGTTCGATCACATGGCCGAGCTCACCGGCAAGCAGGCCGACCAGATCGTCGCGGCGCGCCGCGCCGCCGAGTGACGGTCCGGGTTCGGCTTCCTGCCCGCCGGCCTGGCAACGCTGGTCGTCAGAACCGGCGTTGCTGGTAGCATGTTATCGATATCCGTCCCAATAAACGCGAATTATTGCGAATTAAACCCGACAAGCGCCGTCGATTAGGGAATGCGCAACGAATCGGGCCTTTATTGGTAAGTAAAGCCACGTAGGGGCGACCTCGCGGCCGACGGTGTCGTCAGGCGGTGCGCCGCCCGGATGGAAGGCCGGATATTGTCGACGACCGACCAGCCTCGCCAGTTGCATTCCTCGGGCAAGTTCGTGTTTGCACGGCAGCCCGCAAAGCCACGTCCGGTCTCCGTCGCAACCGACATCCCGTCGTGCTTCGTGGTCGACCGCGACCCGGGCACTCGCCGGCTGATCGCCTCGGTGCTCGACGATCTGGGGCTTTGCGCCGACCAGTTCGACGACATCCCGCAGATGCTCGAGGCGGCCGCCCGGGGCCGGCCCGATCTGCTGTTCGTCGATCTCGGGCCCGACGGCACCAAATCGATTGCCTTGCTCGGCGCCGTGCTGTGCGGCTGCCAGGTGCAGCTCATGAGCGGGCTCAACGCGGTCCTGGTCGAGGAGATCCGCCGCACCGGCGAGCGCCGCGGGCTGGACATGTTGCCGGTGCTGCACAAGCCGTTCCGCGACAGCGCCATCAAACGGATCGTCGGCGGTCTCGGCTTGCGTCGCGATGCGATGTCGACGTTCAACGTGACGCTGGCCGAAGCGCTGTGTTGCGGTTGGCTCGAGGTCTGGTACCAGCCGAAGATCGATCTGCGGGCAAAAATTCTCGCCGGCGCCGAAGCCTACATCCGGATCAGGCACCCGGCGCACGGCGTGGTGTCTCCGGACAATTTCCTGATCGACGCCCCCGAGCCCGAGCTCCTGAGCCTGAGCGAGCACGTCATCCGCACGGTGCTGCGCGACTGGCCGACCTTCTCGGGATTCGGGGTCTCGTTGAAATTCGCCGTCAACGTTCCGGGCTCGGCGCTCCGCGGTCTGCCGCTCAGCACGTTGTTGCGTCAGGAGCGCCCCAGGGATGCGAACTGGCCGGGCCTGATCCTCGAGGTGACCGAGGACGAGATCATTGCCGACCTGTCGCTGGCGCGCGATCTTGCGAAGCAGCTCAAATCCCTCAACGTCGGTCTGGCGATCGATGATTTCGGCGCCGGCTACGGCGCGCTGGCACGGCTCAGGGAGCTGCCGTTCTGCGAGCTCAAGATCGATCGCAGCTATGTGGCGGGCTGCGACAGCGACCCGACCAATGGCGGGCTGTGCGAGACCGTGGTCGAGCTCGCCCACCGGTTCGGCGTCCTCGCGGTCGCCGAGGGGATCGAGACCGCCGCCGAGCTCAAGGCGCTGCACCGGATGGATTGCGATCTCGGGCAGGGCTATCTGTTCGCTAAGCCGCTGCCCAAGGCGCAGTTCGCCGAGCTGCTGCGCCAGCGCGGCCGCACCCGGTAGCCGCTGCGTCGCGGCCCGCGTCGAATCGCGCGGCGCCGGCACGCGAAGAATCCCGCATCTGTGACTTGCGTGTGATCCGGCAAACGCCGTACCTGTCATCGTGCGATCCTGGGAGGGTTGGCGCATGAACGTCATTTATCGTCGCGGCTGGGAGCTGCCAGAGCGCCTGGCGACGCCCGAGCACCTGTTCCTGAGCCGCCGGGCGTTCATCGGAGCGGGTGCCGCCGCGGCATCGACGCTGGTGCCCGGCGCGGCGCTCGCCCAGCGCGTCTCCGATCTGCCCGACCCCACCGCCGATCTCTATCCGATCAAGCGCAACGACAAGTTCACGCTCGACCGGCCGCTGACGGACGAGAAGATCAACGGCTCCTACAACAATTTCTTCGAGTTCGGCTCCTCGAAGCTGATCGCCAAGGCCGCGCAGGCGCTGAAGGTGCGGCCGTGGACGGTCAAGATCGACGGCATGGTGGAGAAGCCGCGCGAGCTGGCGATCGACGATCTGATCCGGCAGATGCCGCTCGAGGAGCGGCTCTATCGGCATCGCTGCGTCGAGGCGTGGTCGATGGCGATTCCGTGGTCGGGATTTCCGCTCGCCCGGCTGGTCG
Source organism: uncultured Alphaproteobacteria bacterium (assembly GCA_963755055.1). GTDB lineage: Bacteria > Pseudomonadota > Alphaproteobacteria > Rhizobiales > Xanthobacteraceae > AP-16. The sequence goes on from CAVWIS010000036.1 coordinate 143,161, forward strand.
AGCTCGCCAAGCCGCTGGCGTCGGCCAAATACCTGCGCACGGAGACGTTTCTCGACACCAAGACCGCCTCGGGCCAGCGTCAGAGCTGGCTGCCGTGGCCCTACGTGGAAGGGCTCACCATCGCGGAGGCGACCAACGAGCTCGCCTTCGTGGCGATCGGCGCCTACGGCAAGCCGATGCCCAAGCAGCACGGAGCGCCGCTGCGCCTCGCGCTTCCATGGAAGTACGGCTTCAAGTCCATCAAGTCGGTGGTGCGCTTCAATTTCACCGATAAGCGGCCGAAGAGCTTTTGGGAGACGGTGGCCCCCTCGGAATACGGGTTCTGGGCGAACGTGAACCCGGCCATTCCGCATCCGCGCTGGAGCCAGGAGACCGAGGAGCTCATCGGGCGGGGCGGCGAGCGGCGACCGACAGTGCTTTTCAACGGCTACGGCGAGTATGTGGCCGATCTCTACAAGGGGATCGAGGGCGAGAAGCTCTACGTCTGATGGTGCCGGCGCTCCGGGGGAGCGTCAATTCGCGTGAAGCGAATCATCAAACAAATTGAAGTCGGGTGGCGGCGCCAACGATCGTGAGCGCCCCGACGACGTCGGTCTGGCGAAAGCAAGCCACCGGCCAAGAAAAACGCCGGGCCCGAAGGCCCGGCGCAGTATTGTCGACGCGTCACCGCCGACAATCACCTTCCAGAGGGGAACAGCTGGCTGCAGACCGCATGCCACCTGGGAGGAAATGCAAACGGTTTGCCTACAGCAGTAACGAACTATGCGGGGAGCTTCGGCATGGCGCAACGCAACAAGTCGCATGCCAGCCATGCGATGACCGCAAGCCGTTGCGCGATGTGATCCGACGACTGACGATTAGTGATTCCGTCGGGCAAAAAATTTATGCCGGCGTTATTTCCGCCGCGCGCCGCTGCGGTAGGTCGCAACGGCGAGATGGCAAATCAGTAGCTCCAGCGCTGCGCGTTGGCGACGAGAAAATCGCGGAAGACCTGGATGCGCGCCACCGACTTGAGCTCTTCCGGATAGACGAAATAGACGTCGAAGGCGACCGCCTGGAGCTCGGCGAACAGCAGGACGAGGCCGCCGTTCTCCTCGACCAGATAGTCGGGAAGGCTGGCAATGCCGAGGCCGCGCTGGCAGGCGCGCAACAGGCCGAGCACGTTGTTGATCATGAACCACGGCTCGCGGCGGCCCTTGCCGTCGCGCGCCGCCTCGGTCAGCCAGTGCACGTTCTGCAGATAGTGCGGAGCATTGCCGCCAAGCACCATGATGCGGTGATTGTCGAGGTCCTCGTGCGTCCGCGGGGTGCCGTGACGCTTGAGATATTCGGGCGACGCGTAGGCGTGGAAATGCATCGAGAACAGCTTGCGCTGGATCAGGTCGGGCTGGATGGGCTGGCGCAGCCGGATGGCGACGTCGGCCTCGCGCATGGAGAGATCGAGCTCCTCGTCGGTGGTGATCAGCTGGATGCGGATGCCGGGATAGAGATCGAGGAACTCGCCGAGCCGCGGGGTGAGCCAGTGCACGCCGATGCCGACCGAGGTCGCGACCTTCAATTCGCCGCTCGGCCGCTCGCGGCTGTCGGTCAGCTTGGTGCGTGCCGCCTCGAGCTTCATGAAGACGTCGTGGGCGGTGCGGTAGAGCAGGTCGCCCTGCTCGGTGGAGAATCAGGCCACGCGCATGGCGATGGAACAGCGGGACGTTGAGCTCCTGCTCGAGCGCTCCGACCTGGCGCGACACCGCCGACTGCGAGAGGCCGAGCTGCTCGCCCGCATGGGTGAAGCTTCCGGCCTCGGCGGCGGCATGAAAAACCTTCAGCTTGTCCCAATCCATGATGGTTCCCACCCGCCCTCTGGACGGGCGATTGCCTTTCATTCGGCTGCCGCGCGACGCTCGTGCGAGGCCGCAAGGAAGCGCTCGGCCTCGAGCGCCGCCATGCAGCCCTGGCCGGCCGCGGTGACTGCCTGACGATAGATGTCGTCGGTGACGTCGCCGGCGGCGAATACGCCGGGCACCGACGTTGCCGTCGAATACGGCGCCGTGAGGATATAGCCCGTGGGCTTCATGTCCAGTTGCCCGGCGACCAGCGAGGTCGCCGGCGAGTGCCCGATGGCGATGAACACGCCGTCGACGGCCTTTTCGGACATGGCACCGGTCCGGCGGTCCTTCAGCCGGATGCCGGTCACCTTGGGCGGCGCGTCGGTCCCGACGATCTCTTCCAGGATGCTGTCCCAGACCATCGCGATCTTGGGGTTTCGGAACAGGCGTTCCTGCAGGATTTTTTCCGCCCGCAGGCTGTCGCGCCGGTGCACCAGCGTCACGCTTGCTGCGAAGTTGGTGAGGAACAGTGCCTCCTCGACCGCGGTATTGCCGCCGCCGATCACCGCCACGCTCTTGCCGCGATAGAAGAACCCGTCGCAGGTGGCGCAGGCCGACACGCCGTAGCCCTGGAACCTGCGCTCCGACGGCAGGTCGAGCCAGCGCGCCTGGGCGCCGGTCGCGAGAATCACCGAATCGGCCAGATAGAGGTCGCCGCTGTCGCATTCGAGGCGGAACGGCCGCCGATCGAGATCGAGCCTGGTCACGTGGTCGTCGACCAGCCGGGTCCCCACATGGACGGCCTGCTTCTCCATCTGCTCCATCAGCCAGGGTCCCTGGATGACGTCGGCGAAGCCTGGATAGTTTTCCACGTCGGTGGTGATGGTGAGCTGGCCGCCGGGCTGGATGCCGCGGATCATGATCGGCTCCAGCATGGCGCGCGACGCGTAGATCGCCGCCGTGTAGCCTGCCGGGCCCGACCCGATGATGACGACCTTGGCGTGTGTGGTCTTGGCCATGGAAGCATTCCCAGGGCGGACAATTCCGCCCTTCCCACCACGCCGACAGTACCGTTCGGTCTTGTGGGCCGTGGTGCCTCGCACAATCTAGGGAATTGACTGAGCTATGCAAGCCACGCAACCCAGAACTCAACAGGTTGGGGTGGCCGACCCGATCCCTGGCCCCTCCGGCATATTCCGCGCAATAATGTTTCGCGATCGCTCCGGTTGGGCTATTCACCCGCCGACCCCGTTCATGCGGAGCAACGTCGTGTCCACCGATCTCGACGCCATCGACTGGAAGATCCTGCGAGAGCTCCAGAACGACGGCCGAATCACCAACGTGGAGCTCGCCCGCCGTGTCGGCATATCGGCGCCTCCCTCGCTGCGGCGGGTCCGCGCGCTGGAGGAGGCCGGCTACATCAAGGGCTATCGGGCGCTGCTCGACGAAAAGCTGCTCGGCTACGAGGTGACGGTGTTCGCCATGGTGCATCTGTCGAGCCAGGCCGAGGCCGATCTCGCCGAGTTCGAGGCCTTCGTGCGCGCCGCGCCGCTGGTGCGCGAATGCTGGATGCTGTCGGGGGAGATCGACTTCATTCTCAAGTGCGTGGCGCCGGACCTGCGGACCTTCCAGACCTTCGTGGCCGAGCTCACCGCAGCGCCCCACGTGCGCAACGTCAAGACTTCGCTTACGCTGCGCAACTCCAAGGACGCTCCGATGGTCCCGCTGGAGACGCGGGGACCAGGAGTCAGGGATCAGTAGTGAGTAATCAGAGCGTCAGCGCCACTCGACCTTGAGCACCTCGAACGCCTTGGCGCCGCCCGGGGTCACGACCTCGACCGAGGCACCCTTCTTCTTGCCGACCAGGGCACGGGCGAGCGGCGAGGTGATGGAGATGCGGCCGGCCTTGGCGTCGGCCTCGGGCTCGCCGACGATCTGCCACACACGCTTTTCCTCGGTATCCTCGTCGACCAGCGTGACGGTGGCGCCGAACTTCACCGTGTCGCCGGAGAGCTTCGACACGTCGATGACCTCGGAGCGCGCGAGCTTGTCCTCGAGCTCGGCGATGCGGCCCTCGTTGTGCGCCTGCTGCTCCTTGGCGGCGTGATACTCGGCATTCTCGGAGAGGTCGCCGTGGGTGCGCGCGTCGGAGATCTGCTGAATGATGCGCGGCCGCTCCACCTGCTGGCGGTGCTTGAGCTCCACCTCGAGCGCGGCGTGACCCGCCGCAGTCATCGGAATCTTGTCCATCGCTCCTTGGTCCTCCGACCTCCCGACAGAAAAAAGCTCCGATCGCGGGGACTTTCCGGCCCCTCGACCGCAAACTTTCTTCCCGACTCGTGCCGTTGCCCGGTGGGCCCGTCCGGTCTCCGGTCCTAGTTCCGGCTGCCGAAATAGCTTTGCAGCGCGCGAACCTCGAGATCGCCCCCGAGATGGGCCTTGATCCCCTGCGCCGCGGCCACGGCCCCTGAAAGTGTGGTGTAGTATGGCACTTTATGCAAGAGGGCGGCACGCCTCAGCGAGCGGCTGTCGGCGAGCGCGGTCACCCCCTCGGTGGTGTTGAAAACCAGCTGAACCTCGCCGTTCTTGATCCGGTCGACGATATGGGGACGGCCTTCCAGCACTTTATTGACCTTTTCCGCCGACACCCCGTGCTCGGCGAGATATCGCTGGGTTCCCGAGGTGGCGATGATCTTGAAGCCGAGCTCGCCGAGCGCGCGCACCGTGTCGAGGATGCGGGCCTTGTCGACCTCGCGCACCGAGACGAAGACGGTACCATCGTAGGGTAAATTGGTCCCGCCACCCAGCTGGCTCTTCACGAAGGCGACGGCGAACGAGTAGTCGAGGCCCATCACCTCGCCGGTCGAGCGCATTTCCGGGCCGAGCACGGTATCGACGCCGGGGAATCGCGCAAATGGAAACACCGCCTCCTTGACGCCGATATGCCGGAAGTGCGGCGGGCTCAGCGCGAAGCTCTTGAGCGTCTCGCCCGCCATGATCCGCGCGGCGATCTTCGCGATCGGCGTTCCGATCACCTTGGCGACGAACGGCACCGTGCGCGAGGCCCGCGGATTGACCTCGAGCACGTGAATATCGCCGTCCTTGATGGCGTATTGCACGTTCATCAGGCCGACGACGCGGAGCGCGAGCGCGAGCGCGCGGGTCTGCTGCTCCAGCCTTTCGATCATTGCGGCATCGAGCGAGTGCGGCGGCAGCGAGCAGGCCGAATCGCCCGAATGGATTCCGGCTTCCTCGATGTGCTCCATGACGCCCGCCACATAGGTATCGCGGCCGTCGGCCAGGCAGTCGACGTCGATCTCGATCGCGTCGGTGAGATAGCGGTCGATGAGCAGCGGCCGCCGATCCGACACCGCAAGCTCGGACGGCCGGTCGAGATCGGCGGCGAGCCGGACCACGTAGCGGTCGAGCTGGGCCGGATCGTGCACGATCTCCATTCCGCGCCCGCCGAGCACGTAGGACGGCCGGATGACGATCGGGTAGCCGATCTGGTCGGCGATGGCGCGGGCCTCCGCCGGGCTCTTGGCGATGCCGCTGAGCGGCTGCAGCAGCCCGAGTTGGTCGAGCAGCTGCTTGAAACGGTCGCGGTCCTCGGCGAGGTCGATGGCGTCGGGCGACGTACCGAGGATCGGCACATCGGCGCGCTCCAGCGGCTCGGCGAGCTTGAGCGGCGTCTGGCCGCCGAACTGCACGATGACGCCGTGCAGCGTGCCGTTAGCCCGCTCCGCGTCGATGATCTCCATCACGTCCTCGGCGGTCAGCGGCTCGAAATACAGCCGGTCCGAGGTGTCGTAGTCGGTCGACACCGTCTCCGGATTGCAGTTGACCATGATGGTCTCGTAGCCGACGTCCTTGAGCGCGAAGGCGGCGTGGCAGCAGCAGTAGTCGAACTCGATCCCCTGGCCGATGCGGTTCGGCCCGCCGCCCAGGATCATCACCTTGCGGTTCGCCGACGGCCTCGCCTCGTCGGCCGGGCTGCCGGCGAACGGCGTCTCGTAGGTCGAGTACATGTAGGCGGTGGGCGAGGCGAACTCCGCCGCGCAGGTGTCGATGCGCTTGTAGACCGGCCTGACGTCGAGGGCGCGCCGGCGCCGGGCCGTCTCGTCCGCCGCAATGCCGGTGAGCTTTGCCAGCCGTGCGTCGGAGAACCCCATCGATTTGAGCCGCCGGAAGGTGCGGGCCGTGGTCGGCAGCCCGTTGCGGCGGATCTCCGCCTCCATGTCGACGATCCCGCGGATCTCGTCGAGAAACCACGGATCGATCCTGCACGAGGCGTGGATCAGCTCATTGCCGACGCCGAGCCGCATCGCCTGGGCGACCTTCAGGAGCCGGTCGGGCGTCGGCGTGCCCAGCGCGGCCCGCACTGCGTTCTTGTCGTCGCCCTGGCCGAGGCCCTCGATCTCGATCTCGTCGAGACCGGTGAGCCCGGTCTCCAGCGAGCGCAGCGCCTTCTGCAGGCTCTCCTTGAAGGTGCGGCCGATCGCCATCGCCTCGCCGACCGACTTCATCGAGGTGGTCAAGGTCGGCTCGGCGCCGGGAAATTTTTCGAACGCGAAGCGCGGGATCTTGGTCACCACGTAGTCGATGGTCGGCTCGAACGAGGCCGGCGTCGCACCGCCGGTGATGTCGTTGGCCACCTCGTCGAGCGTGTAGCCGACCGCGAGCTTGGCGGCGACCTTGGCGATGGGAAAGCCGGTCGCCTTCGAGGCCAGCGCCGAGGAGCGCGACACCCGCGGATTCATCTCGATGACCACCATGCGCCCGTCTTCCGGATTGATGGCGAACTGCACGTTGGAGCCGCCGGTGTCCACCCCGATCTCGCGCAGGATCGCGATCGAGGCGTCGCGCATGATCTGGTATTCCTTGTCGGTCAGCGTCAGCGCCGGCGCCACGGTGATCGAGTCGCCGGTATGCACCCCCATCGGGTCGAAATTCTCGATCGAGCAGATGATGATGCAGTTGTCGCGCTTGTCGCGCACCACCTCCATCTCGAACTCTTTCCAGCCGAGCACCGCCTCCTCGATCAGCACCTCGCTGGTCGGCGAGGCGTCGATGCCGCGCTCGACGATCTCGATGAATTCCGTCTTGTTGTAGGCGACGCCGCCGCCGGTGCCGCCGAGCGTGAAGGACGGGCGGATGATAGCGGGAAGCCCGATCTCGTCGAGCGCCGTGAGCGCCTGCACCAGGGTCTTGATCTGGTGCGAGCGCGGGGTCTTGAGGCCGATCCGGTGCATCGCCTCGCGGAACCGCTCGCGGTCCTCCGCCTTGTCGATGGCGTCGGCGGTGGCGCCGATCATCTCGACGCCGAACTTCTCCAGCACGCCCATGCGGCGCAGGCTGAGCGCGCAGTTGAGCGCCGTCTGCCCGCCCATGGTGGGGAGCAGGGCATCGGGGCGCTCCGCCTCGATGATCTTGGCGACGATTTCCGGGGTGATCGGCTCCACATAGGTCGCGTCGGCGAGATCCGGGTCGGTCATGATCGTCGCCGGATTGGAGTTGACCAGGACGATCCGATAGCCCTCGGCTTTCAGCGCCTTGCAGGCCTGGGTGCCCGAATAGTCGAACTCGCACGCCTGGCCGATCACGATCGGGCCGGCCCCGATGATCAGGATCGATGTGATGTCGGTGCGCTTGGGCATGTGTCCGTGATCGATCGGGCATAAAAAAAGGCGACATCGGACGCGCGCCCGAAAACCCCCCAATGGCGGAGAACGTCAGGTCCGCCGCGGCGGCCGCTGACTTATCGCAGAATCGCCGCAGAGGAAAGGGTTGCGGCAATATGCCGGACATGTGGAGGCCCGGGCCTGGATTCGAACCAGGCTTTTGGGACGTTGCATCGCCCCTGCGTCGCCACTCCGCCACCGGGCCGTGGCGCATCATGCGGTCGGGCGTCGATACCGCAAGGGAATGGTTGAGACAGGGTAAACACGGACCGGCAAATTCGCCGGATCAGGCGGGCCGGGCCTGGAAGGTCATGCGCGCCTGATTATGCCCGATATTGGCCGGGGCGCGCCTGCCGGCGAACCCGGCGGCGGCGAGCTTTTCGGTGACCGCCTGCTCGGTATAGCGGGTGAGGCCGACGCTCGACCGCAATCGGCGGTAATCCGACAGCACGGTCCGCACCAGGCCGAAGATCGCGGCGCCGAGGAATCCGCTCGCCGCGGCAAAATTCAGCAGCGCGAAGGCGTCGGTCGCCGGCGACACGTCGGGCGGCACGACGTCGCCGATGACCAGGAGGCCGTCGGGCCGCAGCAGCCGGCGGAACAGGACGAGCAGCGCACTGAGCTCGGCCGAGCTCAGGTATTGGGCGACCGAGTTCATGACCACGAGGTCGACCGAGCGGTCGAGACATTCGGCGAGCTGCTGCGGGGAGCGCACCTCGATCGATGGGCAATCCTTGAACCGGGCCGCGAGCCCGGCACGCACCTTGTCGGCGGCATCGATCAGGATAAGCCGGCCGGCGGCTTGCGCCACCCGGTCGGCATGCAGCGCCTCGCCGCAACCGAAATCGACGACGGTCGCGGCCGGCGAGGGGATGTGCGCCACGATGTCGTCGGCGATCGCCCCATAGTGCAGGTCGCGGTGCCGATCGTTGACATAGATGCTGTGGTCGGAATTCCAGAAGGCGATCCAGTCGCCCATCGGCCGATACCCCCGCAGGTCGCAAGCCCGGTTGCCGCGATCAACGGCTACAGGGTGGTCGCGCCGCGATCAACTCGCCACAGCCGGGTGAGCGGCCCGTCCGCCCCGAGGACCGGATCGCTGCCCGGCAGCGGCACCTGCGGGATGGCGGCGCGGGCACGGGGATATTCGGCCGGGGTGCCCTGGCAGAGGTTGTAGGTTCCACTTCGCGGATAGGCTCCGATGACCACCAGGTCGTGGCTCTGCCACAAGCGCTGATGGCCGGTGCCGGCGGGCAGCACCACCACGTCCCCGGCCTCGACCTCGAGGTCCTCGCCATGCGGCCCGCCGAACCGCACCTTGGCGCGGCCGCGGGCGATGCCAAGCGCCTCGTGGATCATCGAATGATAGTGGGTGAACGGATAGATGCCGTTGCGCCACATGTCGCCCCAGCCGTTGCGCGCGAACACCCCCTCGACGACATCCTCGGGATCGGGCGTGCCGGCGAGGTCGATCGCATGGCGGAACACCAGCAGCGGCAGCGACGGGTTGTTGGGGATGACCCCGTCGTCGCGAAGCATGAAGGTCAGCGGATTGATGAGCTCGGTCGTCGGCATGGATCAGGTTCTTGGCGCCTGGGTGCGAGCAATAGCCCGACCCCGGCTGTTTCGGTTCATCACGTCCCGGTGCCTCGCATCAGATCGGTGAAACGCGTGAACAAATAGTGACTATCGCGCGGACCGGGCGACGCCTCGGGATGATACTGTACGGAGAACACCGGACGATCCTTCAAGGCGATCCCGCAGTTCGACCCGTCGAACAGCGACACGTGGGTTTCCCGGGCGTTCGCCGGCAGGCTGTCGCGATCGACCGCGAAGCCGTGGTTCATCGAGGTGATCTCGACCTTTCCGGTGACCAGGTCCTTGACCGGATGGTTGGCGCCGTGATGGCCCTGGTGCATCTTCACGGTCCTGCCGCCGACCGCGATGCCGAGCATCTGGTGCCCGAGGCAGATGCCGAAGGTCGGAACGCCCGACTTGATGATCTTGGAGATCACCGGCACGGCGTATTCGCCGGTCGCCGCCGGATCGCCCGGCCCGTTGGAGAGGAAGATGCCGTCGGGCTCGAGCGCGAGAATATCCTCCGCGGAGGTCCGCGCCGGCACCACGGTGACCCGGCAGCCCACTCCCGCCAGCATCCGCAGGATGTTGCGCTTGATCCCGTAGTCGACCGCAACCACCTCGAAGCTCGGCGCATGCTGCCGGCCGAACCCTCTTCCCCAGTGCCACGGGGTCTCGTCCCAGGTGAAGCGCTGGGCGCTGGTGACCATGGGCACCAGGTCCATGCCGACGAGGCCGGGCCACTGGCGCGCCTCGGCGCCGAGCGCCGCGAGGTCGAAGTCGCCGGACGGCTCGTGGGCGATCACCGCATTGGGCATGCCGTTCTGCCGGATCAGGCTGGTCAGCGCCCTGGTGTCGATGCCGGACAGCCCGATGATGCCCCGGCTTTTCAGCCACTGGTCGAGGTGACGGGTGGCGCGCCAGCTCGACGGCTCGGTGATGGTGGTGCGCAGGATGACGCCGCGGGCCCCGGGCGTTGCCGCCAGGTTGACGGTCTCGATGTCGTCCTCGTTGGTGCCGACATTGCCGATATGCGGGAACGTGAAGGTGATGATCTGCCCCGCATAGGACGGGTCGGTCAGGATCTCCTCGTAGCCGGTCATGGCGGTGTTGAAGCACACCTCGCCGACCGCCGATCCGGTGGCACCGAGGCCGAAGCCTTCGAGCACGGTGCCGTCGGCGAGCACCAGCACGGCGGTCGACCGCGGCTCGGCCCAGCCGGAAATTCCTTGCGTCTGCGTCATATGGCCTTACTTGCGTATTATCCGGGCCGAGGCAAGGGGTGCCCCGAATCGTCCCGTTCACCCCGAATCGTCCCGTTCACAGAGAGGCGGCCGTGCTGCGCGAAGATATCAACACTGCACTCAAGGACGCCATGAAGGGCGGCGACAAGCGCCGGGTCTCGACGCTGCGCCTCGTCAATGCGGCGATCAAGGACCGCGACATCGAGGCGCGCGGCAACGGCAAGGCTGCGCTGACCGACGACGAATTGCTCGGGCTCCTGCAGAAGATGATCAAGCAGCGCCAGGAATCCCTCGACATCTACGACAAGGCCGGGCGCGCCGACCTCGCCACCCAGGAGCGCGAGGAGATCGCCATCATCCAGGCCTACCTGCCGCGGCAGATGTCCGAGGACGAGGCCCGCGCTGCGATCATCGAGGCGATCCGCGACACCGGGGCCGCCGGCATGAAGGACATGGGCAAGGTGATGGCGGCGCTGAAAGAGCGCCACAGCGGCAAGCTGGACGTCGCCAAGGCGAGCGGCCTGGTGAAGGGGCTGCTGGCGGGGTGAGGGCTTGTCGAGCGATCGTTCGGTCGCGATTGGACCAGTCGCTGGATCGTCCGCATCGGCAGCATTAAGATGCGACCGCATCCTGGGAGAGAACGGTCATGGTCGGCGCCACGCGCCAGCAAGCTCCGATCCTCTCGGTGGCTACCTTCCGCGCCTGGCTCGCGTCGCGGCCGGACGAGGAGCACTGGGAGCTGATCGAGGGCGTGCCGATGATGATGATGCCGCCGAACCGCAGGCATCAGCGGATCGTGACCAATCTCGAGGTGCTCCTCAATTCCGCGCTGCGGCGCCATGACCCGGCGCTCGTCGCCTATCACGACATCGGCGTGAACATCGTCTCCGCCGTGCCCTACGATCCGGAGCCGGACGTGGCGGTAATCCGCGAGGACGAGAACCCCGACACGCGCTACGCCGAGCGCTTCTACCTCGTGGCCGAAATTCTTTCGGAGAGCGACAAAGGCATCATCGAAGGCAAGCGGGAGATCTACCGCGCGCACCCGTGCTGCACCTGCATTCTGCTGGTCCGCCAGGACCGGGCGGAGATCACCGTGGACCGCCGGGCGGCGGACGGCTGGCATGTTGAGGTGTTGGACGGCGGCGATCAGCTGGTGCTGCCGGAATTCGGTCTCGCATGCGCGGTGCTGGACGTCTATCGCGATACGCCCGTCGGCTGAACCGGCGCCGGCCGACGCGCCAGGTCCCTGTGGATAGCCGGGACAACATGCCGGCTCGCGGCCTTGCGCCGCTTTCCTCCTATACTGGGGGCGGTCCAGCGAATCGGTTGCCGACATCCCCATGCGCTTCCCGCCCCAGTTCCTCGACGAGCTGCGTGCCCGCCTCCCGGTCTCGGAGGTCGTCGGCCGTCGGGTGAAGCTGCGGAAAACCGGCCGCGAATGGGTCGGCCTTTCCCCGTTCAACCAGGAAAAGAGCCCGTCGTTCACGGTCAACGACCAGAAGGGCTTTTTTCACGATTTCTCCTCCGGCAAGCACGGCGACATTTTCGGCTTCGTGATGGAGACCGAGGGTTTGGGCTTTCCGGAAGCCGTCGAGCGGCTGGCCGGGCTCGCCGGGCTGCCGATGCCGAAGATCTCCCGGGAGGCCGAAGCCCATGAGGAGCGGCGCAAGACCCTGCACGACGTGCTCGAGCTGGCGGCAAAATTCTTCGAGGCGATGCTCGCCTCGCGCGCCGGCGCCCGGGCGCGTGGCTATCTGGCCGACCGCGGCATCCAGCCGGCCACGCAGCTCGCGTTCCGCATCGGCTATGCGCCGGCCGAGCGCTTCGCCCTCAAGGAGCATCTGGGCGCGCAAAATATTCCGGTCGCCGACATGGTCGAGGCGGGCTTGCTGATCGCCGGCGACGACATCCCGGTTCCGTTCGATCGTTTTCGCGACCGCGTGATGTTTCCGATCGGTGATATTCGCGGCCGCGCGGTCGCCTTCGGCGGGCGCGCGCTCGACAAGGACGCGCCGGCCAAATACCTCAATTCCCCGGAAACCCCGCTGTTCCACAAGGGCGCGACGCTGTTCAATGCGGCGCCCGCCCGCGCCGCCGCCCACCAGGGCGCCACCGTCATCGCGGTGGAAGGCTATGTCGACGTGATCGCCATGGTGACGGCCGGGTTTCCGGCGACCGTGGCGCCGCTCGGCACCGCGCTGACCGAGGATCAGCTCGCGCTCCTGTGGAAGATGACCGACGAGCCGGTGCTGTGCTTCGACGGCGACAAGGCCGGGCGCAAGGCCGCCTATCGGGCGATCGACCTCGCCCTGCCGCAGCTCAAGCCCGGCAAGAGCCTGAAATTCGCCGCGCTTCCCGAAGGCCAGGATCCCGACGATCTGGTGCGATCCGGGGGCCGCGAGGCGGTCGAGGAGGTGCTGTCCGGGGCGCGGCCGCTGTCCGACATGCTGTGGCTGCGCGAGACCGAGGCGGGAGGTTTCGAGACGCCGGAGCGCCGCGCCGCGCTCGAAGGCCGGATCGGCGCGCTGACCGCGGCGATCGGTGACGACGCGGTGAGGAAGTATTATCGCCAGGCCCTCGCCGATCGTCTTCACAAACTGTTCGCCCGCAGCGAGCCGCCGGCGTCGTCGCGCCACGGCCGGCCAATCCCCGACGCGGCGGCGCGGCCGGCCGCGGCGGCGGCGCGTGGGACCGCGGGCAGGTCGGCGCGCTCGCCAGCGGAACGCCCTACGTTGCGGCCAGCGCCGACCTTGCCTCGAGCCCGCTCCATCGCGGACCCCGGTCGACGCTGCCGCGGCGCGAGGCGCTGATCCTGCAGATGGTGCTCAACCATCCCTGGCTGCTCAACGACCATCTCGAGGAGCTGGTCGAGATCGAGTTCCGCCACCAGGAGGCCCAGAAGGCGAAGTCGGTGCTGATCGATCTCGTCGCCCATGGCGGGATCAGCGACCGGGAGGAACTGGGCACGACGTTCGTCGCCATGGGCTACGGGCCGTTCCGCGAGCGGCTCGACCGCACCATCACCACCGCGTCGGTGTGGGCGGCCAGTCCGAACTCGGCGCCCGACGACGTGCTGCTGACCTGGAAGCAGCTGCTCACCCTGCATCATCAGTGGCATTCGCTCGCCAAGGAGCTCAAGGATGCCGAGGAGGCGCTCGGGCATGACAATACCGAGGCGAACTTCAGCTGGCTCACCGACGTGAAATTGCGGCTCTCGGCGCTGGAGGGGACAGAGGCCCTGGTGGAGGGCTTCGGTGCGCATTCCGGTCGCGCCGCCAGAACTTTTTGAAGCCGGAGATTCCCATGCTCTCGCCGGCGTCTGCCTCGGCGGAAAATGCTCTAGCCCGGGGACCGCAAAGGGACTAAACGTCCCCATATAACCATAACAACAGGGTTAAGCGCGCCTTAACGGGGCGTCCGCAAGACTTGGGGACAGGCTGATTCGTGTAAGCGGGGGGCGGTGCTCGGCAACGGCGCTGCCCTTTTGGCATGGGTTTGTGTCGGGCCGCTTTCGATAATCTCGACGAGAGCGGCGTGACTCCCCGGCATCGGGGACCTACAAGCGGACCGTCGGAGTCCCCATAGGGTAGGGGGACCGCTGCGACCCGTTGCGACTGCCCATAGGGTAGGAGACGTTTGCGACCGATCGTTCCGCTCCTCGTCACGGTAGCACGATCGCGACCGACAAGGGAAACTTTAGATGGCAACAAAGCTGAAACGCCCGCTTCCCGAGAAGCGCCCGGTGGCCAAGCCCAAGACGACCCAGGGGAAGGACGAGGCTCCGGACAAGGATGCCGCCCCCGAGACCCCGGACAGCCCGCTGCTCGACCTTTCCGACGCCGCCGTCCGCAAGATGATCAAGTCCGCCAAGAAGCGCGGCTATGTGACCTACGAGCAGCTCAATGCGGTGCTTCCCTCCGAGGAGGTGACGTCCGAGCAGATCGAGGACATCCTGGCGATGCTCAACGAGATGGGCATCAACGTCGTGGAGTCCGAGGAGGCCGAGGCCGAGGAGGGCGCGACCGAGGAAGCGCGCGAGGAGCCCGAGGAAGAGGAGCCCGACGGCGAGCTCGTCGAGGTGGTCCGCGCCACCCCCGTCAAGGCGGAAAAATCCGAGCCGGCCGAGCGCACCGACGACCCGGTGCGCATGTACCTGCGCGAGATGGGCTCGGTCGAGCTCTTGTCCCGCGAGGGCGAGATCGCCATCGCCAAGCGCATCGAGGCCGGCCGCGAGGCGATGATCGCCGGCCTCTGCGAAAGCCCGCTGACCTTCCAGGCCATCATCATCTGGCGCGACGAGCTCAACGAGGCAAAGGTTTTCCTGCGCGACATCATCGACCTCGAGGCGACCTATGCGGGGCCCGACGCCAAGTCGGCGCCGGGCCAACCGGCGGCGGAGGCGGCCGGCACGGTGACCGCGGTCGGCATGGTCACCGAGACGGTGAGCGACGACGGCCTGATCATCGCGGCGGCCGCCACCGTGGTGGTGGAGACCGCACCCGGCATGACCTCGGCGCCGCCGGCGGCGCCCGCCGGACCGACCCCGTTCAAACCGGCTCCCCCCAACGGCGGCAACGGCACGGGCGATCCCGCCGAGGAGGCGGCGATCGCCGACGCCGACCTCGACGACGACGATCTGGAGAACTCGCTCTCGCTCGCCGCGATCGAGGCCGAGCTCAAGCCGAAAGTGCTGGAGACGTTCGACACCATCGCGTCGACCTACCAGCGGCTGCGCCGCCTGCAGGACCAGGACATCGCCAACCGGCTGAAGAACGAGTCGCTGTCGCCGGCCCAGGAGCGCAAGTACAAGAAGCTCAAGGAAGAGCTGATCGCCGAGGTGAAGTCGCTTCGCCTCAACCAGGGCCGCATCGACGCCCTGGTCGAGCAGCTCTACGACATCAACAAGCGCCTGGTGAGCTACGAGGGCCGGCTGATGCGGCTGTCGGAAAGCTACGGGGTTTCGCGCGAGGATTTTCTGCGCAACTACCAGGGCTCCGAGCTCGACCCGCGCTGGCTCAACCGGGTGTCGAAGCTCTCCGCCAAGGGCTGGAAGAACCTCGTCGCCAAGGACAAGGACCGCATCAAGTCGATCCGCTCCGACATCCACGCGCTCGCCAGCGAGACCGGCCTGGAGATCCAGGAATTTCGCAAGATCGTCCAGATGGTGCAGAAGGGCGAGCGCGAGGCGCGGCAGGCCAAGAAGGAGATGGTGGAGGCGAACCTGCGGCTCGTCATCTCGATCGCCAAGAAATACACCAATCGCGGCCTGCAGTTCCTCGACCTGATCCAGGAGGGCAATATCGGCCTGATGAAGGCGGTCGACAAGTTCGAGTACCGCCGCGGCTACAAGTTCTCCACCTACGCGACGTGGTGGATCAGGCAGGCGATCACCCGCTCGATCGCCGACCAGGCGCGCACCATCCGCATCCCGGTGCACATGATCGAGACCATCAACAAGATCGTGCGCACCTCGCGGCAGATGCTCCACGAGATCGGCCGCGAGCCGACGCCGGAGGAGCTCGCCGAGAAGCTCGGCATGCCGCTGGAGAAGGTGCGAAAAGTTCTCAAGATCGCCAAGGAGCCGATCTCGCTGGAGACCCCGATCGGCGACGAGGAGGATTCCCATCTCGGCGACTTCATCGAGGACAAGAACGCGATCCTGCCGATCGACGCCGCGATCCAGTCGAACCTGCGCGAGACCACCACCCGGGTGCTCGCCTCGCTCACCCCGCGCGAGGAGCGGGTCCTGCGCATGCGCTTCGGCATCGGCATGAACACCGACCACACGCTGGAGGAGGTCGGCCAGCAGTTCTCGGTGACCCGCGAGCGTATCCGCCAGATCGAGGCCAAGGCGCTGCGCAAGCTGAAGCACCCGTCGCGGTCGAGGAAGCTGCGGAGTTTCCTGGACAACTGATCCGATGGGCGCGAAGACGCGTACGATCGAGCTCGATGAAGCTGCGGCCGTGGCGCTGGAAGCCTGCGCCAACGATCGCGGCGTATCGGTATCCGAGCTGGTTGCAGAACTCATTCCCATTGCGGCCGATTCCGAAGTCATCGCTGAGCTGGAACGACGCTGGCGCGCGGTCCAAGCGGGCGACGAGACGGTCTCTCAAGCGGATGTCGAAAGCTGGCTGAGAACCTGGGGAACACCAGCGTTTCGGCCATGGGCGGAGCGGTGAGGATCGAGTGGTCGAAGGACGCGCTCGCGGATCTCGACCGGTTCGCCAGATTTCTCCAGCAGCGGGATCCATTGCTTGCAGGCATTATTGCCAACGAAATCATCCGAACGGTGCAACAACTCTTGGAATATCCTCGTCTGGGACGACCTCTCACCGGCCACCAGGAATATCGACAAATTGTGATGCAGATAATGAATGCTGCCTATGTCATCCAGTATCGGATAGACGGCGAGCGACTTGTTATTCTTCGAGTTTTTCACGGCCGCGAGATGCGATGACTTGCGGGGACTCTCGTCATGGCCGGCGCGCTCCGCTCAGCTTTCCGTCAGCACGTCGGCGCAGATGGCGATGAGCCCCGCCCGCTTGCGCGGCGCCTGCTCGAAGGAGATCAGGCCCTGCCCGAAGATGAAGGCGTAGAACAGAACGGCGCGCGCCCGGGCCTGCTCACCCGATAGACCGGCCATCCGGTAGAGCTCGGCGACAAAGTTCAGACGCGCGGCGTCGACGCTGGTCACCGCCGCGGCGGCGCCCGCATCGCTGCGCGCCCACTGGCGGATCGCCAGCTCGATCGCCAGGCCTTCGGGATTGACGCGCTCGGAATAGAGCCGGATCACCGCCTTGAGCCGGTCGCGGGGCTGTTCGTTGCCGAGCTTGGTCTGCTGCTCGATCGCCGCGATGCGGCCGTGCCGCCAGGTCTCCAGCAGCGCGTCGAGCAGCGCCCGGCGGTCCCTGAAACGCCGATAGAACCCGCCCTTGGTGACGCCGAGATTGGCGGCCAGCACCTCGACCCGCACCCGCTCGACACCGCCGCGGCCGAGCTCCTTCAGGCCCGCCTCGATCCACCGGTCGCCCCCGTCGGGATCCGTCATGATTGCCCCCTCGATACAGACGATACGGTGCCGTATTGACACGGCCGGCGCCCGTGATACGGTACCGTATCAGAGACCGGGAGCACGTGCAACGCACGGGGCCGGCGCGATCCGCCGATCGCAGCCGCAGGACCAGATTGCGCCTGGCGTCCGCCGTGCGGCGACCCGGCGCGACGACAAGGAGGAGACTTCAATGAACCGGCAGCAACAGATCGCGCTGCTGCAGCGGCTGCTGCACCATGTCGAGACCGGGACCACCGCCATGGCGGATGCGCCCTGGCACAACGACGTCACGGTCTATTCCGACCCGGAGCATCTGGCGCGCGAGCGTGAGATCCTGTTCCGCCGGCATCCGCTCCTGATGGGCTTTGCCTCGGAGTGGGCGGCGCCGGGCGATTTCCGCACCGACGATCATGCCGGCGTGCCGATCCTCGTCGCCCGCGGGCGCGACGACAAGCTGCGGGCGTTCCTCAACGTGTGCCGCCACCGCGGCGCCAAGGTGGCGCAGGGCTGCGGGCAGGCCCGCGTGTTCTCCTGCCCGTATCATGCCTGGACCTACGATCTCGCCGGCAAGCTGCGGGGCATACCCGACGAGCGCTGCTTCCCCGGTGCGCGCGACCAGCGCTCCTCCCTGGTCGAGCTGCCGCTGTGCGAGAAGCACGGGCTGGTCTGGGTGATCGCGACGCCGGCCGCTGACGGCGCGACCGGTTTCGATATCGATCCGTGGCTCGGCGGCCTGGGGCCCGAGCTCGCGTCGTTCGGATTCGCCTCATGGGCGTTCTACGACCGGCGGCTGATCCCCGAGACCATGAACTGGAAGATCCTGGTCGATACGTTCCACGAGGGCTACCACATCGGCTTCCTGCACCGCGAGTCGCTGCGCGAGATTCTCCACGGCAACGTGGCGGACTTCGAGCCCTTCGGGCTCAATCACCGTCTCACCTTCCCGCGCAAGAAGCTCGCGCGACTGCGCAGCCTGCCGGAGGAGAGCTGGGACCTGATGTGGAACACCACGCTGATCTACTCGCTGTTCCCCAACACGATCCTCATGATTCAGGGCGATCACGTCGAGGTCTCGCGCATCTTCCCGTCCGAGGGCAGGGTAGACCGCGCCGTGATGGAGCTCGGGCTCTATGTTCCGCGCGCGCCGGTCAGCGACGAAGAGCGGACCCACTGGGACAAGAACATGCAGCTCATCCTCGATGTCGTCACCGGGGAGGATTTTCCCGCGGGCCGCAGCATCCAGATCGGCCTCACCTCGGGGGCGCAGAGCCACACCCTGCTCGGCCGCAACGAGCCCGCCATGATCCACTATCACCAATCGATGCGAAGCGCTCTCTGTCTGCCGCTCGACGACGAGGTTCGCGTGGCGGCCGAATAGACGACGGCTTCGGCGATCCGAGGACAATCGGATGGGTTGAGCTTTTCGCGAAACCCATCAATTCAGAATCAGGCTAATACCCGATCAAAATCTCGACGACCTTCGCCTTGACGGCGCGCACCACGGCGTCGCTCGACATCAGCACCTTGTCGCCGGACACCTCGTTGCGGGCGGCCTCCGGCGCCTTGGGGTCGGCGACCAGACGGATGCCGACCTTGCAGCCGCCCGGAACCTTGTCGAGCGCACCGCCCTGCCAGTCGGCCACCGAGGCGCCGTCCGCTCCGAACCCCTTGAGCCGGAAAGGCTTGCCGTTGAGCTTTTCCAGCGCCTCGAGGGCAAGCCCGATCCGCACCCCCTTGGGCCCGGTCCAGGTGGACTGGCCGCCGATCACGATCAGCGAGGTGTCGCTGCGCGCCGCCTCGTTGGTCCACAAAACCTCGAGCCGGCGCTTGGCGTCCTTGGGAAACAGGATGGAGGCATTGAGCTTCGAGTTGTCGGGCCCGTCGACCTCGGCGAAGGTGAGGTTCTGCGCGCCGTACACGGTGGCGAGCTTGATGTGGTTCGAGGTCTTGGCGAACGTGCCGGTGCAGGCGACCGCGCGCGCCGGAGCGGGCGCCGCCTTCGGCGGCTGGTGCTCGGGCTCGGCCGGCGGCATCTCGTCCGGGTCCACCGGCAGGTTGACGGTGGGCGGCGCCGGGGGCTGCGGCCTCCGCTGGGCCCACGGCCCGCCCGGCGCTGCGGCGAGCATTGCTGCGAGCAAGAAACCTCCGAGCAGGTGTTTGTTCATGTCCTTCCCCACGCTGTTACCGCCTCCACTCATAGCCGAAGAGCCCGGCGGGTCCACCTTCTTTTCCTCAAATTGTCCTCAACGCGTCCCGAAATCGTGAAGATCCGGGCCTGCCCGGCGGCGCTAGGATGGCGGCAGAAAAGCGGGTCGCGGCTCGACGTGACCGGTGGCCGGGTGGCTCTCGTCACTGCGGGCGTTGCGACCTCCGACACCAGGGAGGCACGACGATGGCAACTTCTCGTCTCATCCAGGGCGCGGCCGATACGGCGGCGCAACCGGTCGTGCGCACCATCGGGCCGGCGGATCTCAGGGACGCGCTGGCCAAGGGTTTTGCCGATTTTTCCGCCATGCCGAGCCACGCCATTTTCCTGTGCGTGATCTACCCGCTCGGGGGGCTGGTGCTGGCGCGGCTGGCGTTCGGCTACGACGTGCTGCCGATGCTGTTTCCGCTGATCGCCGGCTTTGCGCTGATCGGCCCGTTCGCGGCGCTCGGCCTCTATGAGCTCAGCCGGCGCCGCGAGCAGGGTCTCGACGTCTCCTGGCAGCGCGCCGTCGAGGTCTACCGCTCGCCCTCGTTCCCGGCGATCCTCGTGCTCGGCGTGCTGCTGATGGCGATCTTCCTCATCTGGCTCGCCGTCGCGCAGGCGATCTACGTGATGAATTTCGGCTATGCGCCGGCGGCGTCGATTCCCGATTTCGTCACCCGGGTCTTCACCACCCCGGCGGGCTGGGCGCTCATCGTCGTCGGCAACGGGATCGGCTTCCTGTTCGCGGTGGTGGTGCTCACCATCAGCGTGGTGTCGTTCCCGCTCCTGCTCGACCGCGACGTCGGCGTCGCGCCGGCGGTGCTGACCTCGATCGAGGCGGTGCGGCGGAACCCCGGCACCATGGCGCTGTGGGGCCTGATCGTCGCCGCTCTGCTGGCGCTGGGCTCGCTGCCGTTCTTCTTCGGCCTCACCGTGGTGCTGCCGGTGCTCGGCCACGCGACTTGGCACCTCTACCGGAAAGTCGTCGAGCCGGATCCGGCGGCCCACGCCGAGCTGCGCGCCCCGACGCAGACCCGCCGCTCGGCGGCGGATTTTCCCGCCGCGCTGTTTCCCTCCCGCCGCGGCGGTGGACCGGACGGTGACTGAAGGCCGGGTTGATCATGTGATGTTGCTGCGGAACGGGCATAGCCGTGCCGCCAGTCTACCCTCCCGCCCGTTGGCGGGGAGGGTCGACTGCCTGAGCGAAGCGAAGGCGGTCGGGGTGGGGGGAGTATCTGTTGCTCCGAGCTTGCGGCCCGCCCCCCACCCCATCCCTCCCCGCCGCAAGAGCGGGGGGAGGGAGGAATTTTTTGCACGGGAGACGCCAAACAAACGCGGGTTGGTGTCCTCGGCACGATCGGATCGAGGCCGTCAGCTGCCGGCGGATTTGAGATAAGCCAGCAGCTTCGCGCGCTCCTCGGCCGACGGCATGCCGCCGAACGGCTTCATCTTGTTGTCGCGCACCACGGCGTCGGGCTCGGCGAGGAAGCGGTCGAGCGTCGCCTCGTCCCAGGCGAGGCCCGCCTGCTTCATCGAGTCCGAATAGGCGAAGTTCGCGACCGATCCGGCCTTGCGCCCGATGATGCCGTGAAGATGCGGTCCGAGGCGGTTGTCGCCGTCCTTCATCGAGTGGCAGGTGCGGCAGGCATTGTTGAAGACGAGCTGGCCGGCTTCCGCGCCGGAGCCCGCCTGCTGGGCAAGCGCCGGAACGGCGAGGGCCGCGAGCAGGGCGGCCGCAAGCATGCTGGCACGACCAGTCATCGACGCCTCCGTCAGCTCCCTGGAATTCAACGCGCCACGGCGGTGGGCGTTCCGCGACCACTCCGACGCCCGCTGCCGGCGTCCGGAAAAACTACCCGGTGGCGCTTCGTGCCGCGGGCGCGACGCCGGCGAATTTCGCGCCGAAACGGTCCCGGAACTGCTGGGTCTCGATCTCCTCGAGCTCGATCTCGCGCGCCATCACCTTCGCCTTCCAGGCCTGGTGCTCTGGCTCGTGGTCATGGAATTCCGGCATCACCTCGCGGGCAAACAGCTCCAGGCTCTCGCAGATGTCCTCGTGGGCGTTCTTTCCCGCCTGGTTGAGAAAAATCACCTGGTCGATGTGGGAGGTCTCGAATTTCCGCAGCTTGCGCCGGATCGTCTCCGGCGAGCCGATCAGGCCGCCGGCCAGGGCGCTCGCCGTGACGTCCGGATTGGCGCGCTTCCACGCCTCGTACTCGTCCCACATGTTGACGGTGCCGGGCGCCGGGCGCTCGCGCGCGTTCGACTGCCCGTAATAGCGCAGCGCGAACTGGAAGAAGGTGGCGCCGTCGGCGCGCCGCCGCGCCTCCTCGTCGGTCTCCGCGCACATGAAGAAGCTCACCAGCGCCATGTTGGGATTGACCGGGTAGTCGGCGAGCCGCTCGAGCCGCTTGGTGATGGCGTTGTAGTAGGCGTGGACCCAGGCATGCGCCGCGTCGGCGCTGACGAACTGGAAGCCGAGCGCGCCAAAGCCGTGGCGGCCGGCGCGCTCGATGGTGTCGAGCTGCGAGCACGCCATCCACAGCGGCGGATGCGGCTTCTGCAGCGGTTTCGGCACCACGTTGCGCAGCGGGAACTGGAAATGCGGCCCGTCATAGCTGCAGCCGCCCTCGCGGAACATCGGGATCAGCGCCCGCACCGCGTCCTCGAACACCGCGCGCTTGTCCGCCATGCTGCGGCCGAACGGCTCGAGCTCGGTGATGCTGGCGCTCTCGCCCATGCCGAACTCGACGCGGCCGTTGCTCAGGAGATCAAGCACCGAGACGCGCTCGGCGACCCGCGCCGGATGGCTGGTCGTGAGCTGGATGATGCCGTGGCCGAGCCGGATGTTCTTGGTCCGCTGGCTGGCAGCGCCGAGAAACGCCTCGGGCGTCGGGCAGTGGGAATACTCCTCGAGGAAATGATGCTCGACCACCCAGGCGTGGTCGTAGCCCAGCCGGTCGGCGACCTCGAGCTGGGTCAAGGCATTCTGGTAAAGCTTGTGCTCGCCGCCCGGCTCCCAGGGCCGCGGCAGCTGCAGCTCGTAAAAGATCCCGAATTTCATGGTTGGTTTCGCCCGGTTGCCTGTCGATAGACAGCCAGCAAAGCGGCCCGGCGGCGAAACGTCAACCCGGCTCGCGGCGGCGGATCGGACCTATGCGGCCAGCAGGATGCTGGCCGCCGGCACCAGCCAGGCATGGTTGAGCGCTTCTCCCACCACCCAGGCGAAGCCGAGCAGCGCCAGGAAGGTGAGGAAGAACAGCGCGAACAGCACGAACGACACCCGCTTGGCCACGACCGAGATGTTGGTGAGCCCGAGCCCGCCGGCGATCAGCGAGATGATGAGGAAGATGACCGCATACTTGAACATCTTTTAAGGCTCCGGCGTGGCTCGACGCCGGTATCAACGTGCGCAGCGCGGTTGTGTTCCCGGGGGCCCCGGGTATCACCGATCCCCGGGCACCACCACGGTCAAGCGCTTCGCCGCCCGGGTGACCCCGGTATAGAGCCAGCGGTCGCGGCTGTCGGGGAAGGCGAAGGATTTCGTCGAACAGCACCACGTCGTCCCACTGCGAGCCTTGCGCCTTGTGGACGGTGAGCACGTAGCCGTAGTCGAACTCGTCGAAACCCTTGCGCTCGAGCCAGTCGAGCGCCTCCATGCCGCCGGCAAAGCACTCCGGCCGGACCGACACTTTGACGTCCTCCATGTCGTCGCCGCCGACGTTCTCCTCGGGCGCGAGCCGCATGTTGAGCACGCCGGAGGATTTGCGCTTCTTGCGCTTGCGCACCACCCAGAGCCCGCCGTTGAACAGGCCCTTGTTGCGGTTGTTGCGCAGGCAGACCAGCTTGTCGCCGACGACCGGCATGGGATCCTCCAGGCCGCGGCGCTGGCGCATCCGCCCGTTATAGGCGCGGCGGGTGGCATTGCGGCCGACCAGTATCTGGTCGGCGTCGAGCACCCATTGCGGATCGAGCTCGTCGCGGCGCACCACTTTTGTCAGGCCATAGGTCCCGGGGACCAGGCGCCGGCCCGCCCGGATCTCCATGGAGAGCCGCACGATCGGGTCGTTCTCCGCCTGCCGGTGCACCTCGTGCAGCATGATGTCGGGCTCGGCGGCGGTGAAGAAGCCGCCGCCCTGCACCGGAGGCAGCTGCGCCGGGTCGCCCAGCACCAGCACCGGCACCCCGAACGACAGCAGGTCGCGGCCGAGCTCCTCGTCCACCATCGAGCATTCGTCGATGACGATCAGGCCGGCCTTGGTGGCCGGGCCGCTGTCCCACAATTCGAAGCGCGGCTTCTCGACGCTGGTCTCCGGCGGCTTGTAGATCAGCCGGTGGATGGTCGAGGCGCCGTAACAGCCCTTGCTGCGCATCACCAGCGCCGCCTTGCCGGTGAACGCCGCGAACATCACCTTGCCGTCGGCGCTGCGCGCGATGTGCTTTGCCAGCGTGGTTTTGCCGGTGCCCGCATAGCCGAACAGCCGGAAAATCTGGCTCGCGCCGGTCCCCGGCTTGGACTTGAGCCATTGGCCGACCGCCTTGAGGGCGGCGTCCTGGTGGGGAGAGAATTTCATCCAAAGCGCCCGGCAGCCGCCGGAGGGCGGCGCCCGGCATGTTAGCGATTCGGGCCCGGGATCGCACTCCTGTCGGGCAGGGCCATAACCTATGGTTTGCTCGGCCTTGGCCCCGCGACGACTTCATCCCTCCCCTGGAAGGGGAGGGATCGACCGCTGGAACGTAGCGGAAGCGGTCGGGGTGGGGTGAAGGCCACAGGCGCTGAGCGAAATGGTGAGGCTGTGCACACCCCCACCCGCAACTGCGCGGACCTGGGCCACGTATCTGTTGGATCGTTGGCGATGATGCGGTGGAGAAGACCCATGGCAATGGCGCCAAAGGACGACGCCCGCGGCGGGCTCCGGGCAGCGCTGCGGTGGATCCTGGCGGCGTTCTACCTCGCGGCCGGCATCGCCCACCTGGCGGTTCCCGACGGATTCCTGCCGATCGTGCCCGGGTGGGTCCCCTGGCCGCGCGAAACCGTGCTGGCCACGGGAATCTGCGAGATTTTAGGCAGCTTTGGCCTCATGACCCGGCGATTCCGCTGGTGGGCCGGGATGATGCTGGCCGTCTATGCGTTTTGCGTATGGCCCGCCAACATCAAGCACGCGGTCGAGGGCATTCACCTTCCCCCCGTCCCAGATACCTGGTGGTATCACGGGCCGAGACTGGCCTTGCAGCCGGTCCTGATCTGGTGGGCACTGTGGTGCGCCGACGTCGTCGATTGGCCGCATCGCGTCCGGGAGAGCCGGGGTCGCTGACGGCTCGGCGATCTAGCCGTGGCCGATCCCGCCGTTGGAGGTATGGCCGCTGCCCCGGCGGGACGCCGCCACGAGGCCAGGAAGGTCGGCGCCGCGCTCGCGCGCGATCTCCATGAAGTCGTCGCCCATGAGGTTGAGCTCCGACGCCACATCGAGGTCGAAGCACACGCGCGCCAGCCGGTAGCAGCGCTCGGCCTGGCGGCGAAAATACTGGGCGTCGTTCATGGGCGTGACTCCGTCTTGCCGAGGGGCAACGTCGGGGGGCGGGATGGGTTCCGCGAGGCCGGGTGAATAGACAGCACCCCCAGGGTGTTAGTCGGTCCGTCGGGACGGGTGGGGGCGCCGCCGGTGCCGGAGCGCTCCCGCATCGCGGTTGCGGCCCGCCGCACCTCATTGCTAAGACGTCGAAAGCTGCCCGCCCCGCGGCGGTCGGGCCCGTAGCTCAATGGTTAGAGCCGG
>CAVWIS010000037.1:0-48826 GCA_963755055.1 uncultured Alphaproteobacteria bacterium
TTGTCGCCATCATTCTCGCGCTCGCGGTATATCTCGAAACTACCGAGATAAATTCGCTCTTTGGATCGAGCAGGCGCTTGCCCGGCAGGCGTCTGTCGCTCGGTCACCTTCCGCACCCGCTGCCCGCTTGCGTCGTAGACGTACCAGGTTGTCTCCGGCGCTCCGTCATTGACCAATTGCCGCGCGGTCGATTGAAGCTCATCCCGGTAGTCCCATTGCATCAGCGGCAAATGGGGCATAGCCGTGATATTGCCGTGCAAGCCGGCTGAGCCATCATAGCGATAGCGCTCGATAGTCGTTCCGACTTTGGTACAGCTCAGCCGGTTGTTCGTTTGGCCGGCTTCCAATTGGCTGGGTTCGTCATACGAATAAATACGCATCCAAACAGGCTGGGCCGGGTCGGTTCCGCGATGCTGCATCGTGAGGATGTTGCCAACGGAATCGTACACGTACCGCTCGGCATACATCCCCATGGCGTTGCCATCGCCGGGTTGCGGCAGGCCGACGCGCGGCGCGTCGTTATCGCAGTGGGGCGTGGCTGAACCACCAATTTGTCCAAGATGCTCGCGGCCTGTGGCTTCGATCAACCGGTAAATGGAGTCATAGGTATAATCGTTGCTCGGCTCGACGCGGCGATTGCGGAAAAAAATCGTCTGCTGCGCGTCGTCGCGAATATGCGTGATGTTGCCTTTGGGATCGTAGGTGTAGTGCAGGTTCTGGAGCCGACAGCCCGGCCAATCCGATGAAGGCGGTTCCGGGCAATCGTCGGGAAATGCAACCTTATCGCGCCGGGTCAGTAGATGAATCAAGCGGAAAGTGAAACGATCGTATTCATAATTTGTACGTGCACCATTGCCGTACTCCACCAGGGTACGCTGGCCCTTAGCGTTGTAATCGATGTTGGCGACAAACGGTGTTGCCACATCTGATCTGTGCAGATGTGCGTCGACCCGCTCCAACAGATTGGCGTCGTTGTACCGAGGGATGATGACGCTGTTGTCCGGCGACGTCAGGGCCGTCGGCCGGTCGAGTGCATCGTAGCGGGTGCTACTGGAGTAGACGGATTCTTCCAACGGCACGGGGGAAGACCAGTCGAGGGTCTTTTTGTACTCAACTGCCAGCTGACGATGGCCGTGCAGAAGATTGCCCTTAAAATCGTAATCGTCGCTGCTGGCCACTCCCGCTTGGTCGAAAACTTCCACCACTTTGCCGCGCAGATTGTTGACTTCCGGATTGGGCCGGGTCTCGCCATAGACCGTGCGCCCGACCATCAGCTCAATGTCTTCGCCTTCGCGCAAGAACGAGTGCGTCGGCCGTCGTAACGGATCGTAAGTGGCGCGGAATTGGTGCCGGCGGCTGTCCCAGATGCGAATGGGTTTCCCGGCGACGTCATTGAGCGTCCAGCGCGCTCCTGCCTCCATGCTGGCCTGGAGGATGCGGTCGCCGTGCAGGTCGTAGCCGTAGCGCATGACCAAGCGGTTCTTGGCGTCGAGCATCTCGCGCGGATTGCCTTCGATGTCGAAGACAACCCGCGTCGCAAGAAACTCCTCGGTTGGCGGATCGGAGCCGGGGCTATCGCTGCGCTTCGATCGGTTGTGGGCGAAAGTAAGAAACGTGCGTCCCAGCGAGTCGGCGAAGACAACCGACGGCGTGCTCGCATGAACCGAGGCCTTGCGCGCCGCGTTGCGCTCGTAGGCGCCAAGCGCTCCGGATGCGCGCTGTTCGTACCACGTGGGCAGAAAATCCGTGACCGGAAGGCGCTGGAACAAGTGACCGACGTCGGCATCCTCCCCGGGATGAGCCACAAGTACCGTATCGTTTGCATCCCAGCTTTCCTGCCGCCATGGATCGAACACCACTTTCTGCCAACTGTGGTTCGGATCGATGGTGGCGACCACGCGTTCGAGCGCGTCATACAACACGATAGGACTGACGCCTATCTTGTGCCCGAACCTGAAGTCATGAGTGTCGTCGAAAAACGGCTCATACTGGCGGACGGGTTTGCCCTTGTTGTTGAAGATGCTCCAGCCGCTGCCGACCCAGCGCGGATCTACGACAGGACCACGATCACCGAGTGGCCCCGGCTCCGCCCGAATTTTCTTCTGAATCTCGCGACTAAAACCGTCCGAATAGCTGAAGCCGACCTGGATCTTCGTCTGTTGCCCCGGCACCAAATCGCTTTGATGAGTCTCGCGGTTCAGAGCTGCCGCGAAGGCAGGTTGCCATAGGCTCGGATTATCCGGATTGGCAACTCGTGTACGGTAGAAGCGATGCCGATCGTAAACGATGCGAGCCGTTGCATGACCGAGCAGCGCGGTTGCGGACGGCCCCGTCGGATCGGTGAAGAATTGGTCGAGTTCCGCTTGCGTGAGGTCGGCGCGGAAATCGTCCAGCGAGTCGCCCAGGTTTTCGGTGGCCTTGCCCATGACCGCCGAGCCGGCGACCAGTCCCAGCGCATCGAACGCGGCTTCCGATCGGTTTCCGTTGGGATCGGTGACAAGCTTCGGCTGGAGAACGCGGTAGTCGTTGACGGCACTCACCGAGTTCCCTACGGCATCCACCGTGCGGGTGATCGTCAAATCATGAGCGTCATAGTCCGCCGTGCTGCAATAGCCGAACGGATCCCCGAACCGGCGGGGCAGGAAGAAGTGTCGAGCGCCTTGATCCCTCTCAAGTGCTGGATCGACATGAGGATCGGTGTGAAAAAAGACTCTCCCGCTCGGCACCCACCAGCGGCCGTCACCATCGAGGTCGACGTAGCCACCGCCATCCGGGCCTCGGCTGCCCAACACTGCAGTCGGATCCAGCACCAATATCTCCGGCAGTTGCTCAGCGATGTAGCGCGTATAGATGGCCGCCAGCAAGCCGGATGAGAAGGCCAGCCTATAGCTCTCGCCCGGAATCGCCAGAGTTTGCATCACCCCGAGCGGCAATAGCCGGTCAAGGTGGTCGCTGCGGTAGATGCTCCGGGTCTGCCTCCGCAGCCGGCGATAAATAACGTCGCAAGCTGCGAGTGTCGACCGCCAGTCTTCGACCGCTAGATCGTGTCCACTCTCGCTCGCCCGCGCCGCCTTCTCGGCCATTTCATGGAAGCGAAAAAGATTGGTGATGCCGCTAACCTCACTCCGCGGCTTTGCCCCGATCAGTTCAAAAAGCCGCCACTCCGAAGGAAGCGGCGTGCGATAAGCATCGTGCTCGCTGACCGCATTTGTGTAGTCGTTTTCCGTGATGGTCACGAGGATTTGCGACTGCTTATCCCGGTCGGCATCGGTCAGCAGAGGAGACGGATCCGGGAATCTGCGCCCATAACCGATAGCCACTGATTTCAATACGTTGCCATACTCGTCCACTTCGAGCGTGACGGCGTGCGACACTCGCGGGTCGGCGCGCAGGCGGTTGTCCACCGCGTAGAGCTTGCGCTCGTAGTTGAAGCTCAGCGCTTCGCGCGGGTGGGTGAAGAAGACGGCATAACGGTTGGTCCGCTGCCGCTGCAGCACCCGGATCGTGAAATTGTTCTCCTCGACGGTGTAGGGATGGCGCGTTTGCCCGGTCCCGTCGAGCGCAAAAACTTCCCGCCGCAGCATCGCGCCTTTCAGCGACCGGCAGGCCTCGCGCGCCTCCTCCGCCGTCAGGCCTTTCGGCAGCACGGTGTCGTCGAGCAGCATCGCCCGCATCTGCTCCGGCGTCAGCCGGCCGCGGCGGCCGAGACCTTCGCCTTCGAGATAGTATTCGTGCGCGAGATGCCGCGAGATCGCCTCGCCGTGAAAGTAAGCACCGGTGTGCAGCCAGGTCTTGGTCAGAACCGGCGGCATGCTCGACGCGGCGTCGATGTTGTCGCCGACCGGGAAGTCGCCGCCCCCCGTCAGCGTCGCGAATTCCTCGGTGTCGATCTGGTCGACGCGGCCGAAGCCGTGAAACTCCCGGTCCACGGCGTCGTAGTAGCCATGGTGATAGGAATAGCACGCGACGAAGCGGTTGCGGCTCAACCAATCGTAGGTCTCGACGCGCGTCACCACGTGGACGGGAAATGGGAGCCTGGTCACCCACGGCATGCCCGCGGCCTTGTCGGCCAGATAAAACTCGGTCGACGACGCATAAGCGATGCGGGTCTCGGCGCCGAGATTGTTGACGACGCGGGTGAGCAGATGCGGCTTCTGCCCGCGCATGAGATCGACATAGCGCAGCTGCCGCCCCGCATCGCGCGGCAGCGGCGAGGACCACAGCAGGCAGGCGGTGCCGCGGCCGAGCAGGTCGGTGACGGTGATCGAGCCGGCATTGTCGGCGCCGGGCGACTGGCGAATGTGCCGCGCGTGGCTCCAGCCGTTTCCGGTCTCGTTGAGATAGATGCGTACGCCATCGTCGTCGAAATAGAGAATGTCCGAGGTGCCGGAGCCGTCAGTGTCGGCGAGGTGCAGCCGCCTCTGGTCGAACAGGTCCTTGGTGTCGAAGTGCGGCGCGTTCGCCATCGTGATCTTGGCGCCAAACCGCCCGTAGCCGAGGTTCGGCCAGTAGCAGATGTCGCGGTTGCGGATGCGCACGATGTCGGAGAGGCCGCCGCCCGACACGTCGGCGAGATAGATCGACTGGGTCTCGTCCGCGAACACGACGCGCGCGCCGGCCTCCTCGTCGAGCGGCACGCGCACCCGCAGGCCGGGGCCGAAACCGTCCTGCAGCAGCGAGGGGTGCCAGGTCAGCGCGTCGTCCTCGGTCACCAGCACGTCGGCGACGCCGTCGCCGGTCAGGTCGACGAAGCGGAGATTGGGGTCGCCCCAGTCGCGCACCGGCAGCGAGCGGAACGCGCGGAATGCTTCCCAGCCCGCGTCTGCCGTGCGCTCCTGGAATCCCGCGGCCGACGGCGCGAGATCGACCAGGTCGAGATTGCCGTCGCCGGCCACGTCCATCAGCATCTGCGCGCTGCCGTTCAGCGCGGCGAGCGACGGCTTGCGCCTGACGATCTCGGTCGCGCCGAAGCGGCCGTTGCCGAGGTTCGGCTTGTAGAGCCACGCGTCGCCCTGCTCGGCGAGGATTCCGGCGATGCCTTCGCCGTCGAGATCGAGCAGGCGATAGTTTCCGCCGTCGATCCCGCCCGGCAGGTTGGCGAGACTTTCCGCGTCGATCTCGTGGATGTGGTAGTCGCCGATATCGGCGTCCTCGAGCGGGCTCGCGCTGTAGGACAGATCGAGCCGGGGAACGTGCCGCGTGAGGTAGCGGCCGTCGCCTTCGATGCGTGCGTGGCCGGACTGCACGACCTGGGCCACGAAGGAGCCGACCGGCTTCTCCAGATAGTGGAACGCGGTGGAGCGCACCAGACACGCGTCGGTGCCCAGCTCCTCGGGAAACCGGTGGAACATCAGCACGCGCCGGCACAGCCGGTGAGTGCGGATCTCGAAGGCGGAGCGATAGGAGGAGAACGGGTCGCGGCGCGCGGGCCAGTCGTGCGCTGCCGCGACGTCGGCCACCGCCAAAATGCGGCCGTCGGCGTCGGGCGGCGCTTCGCGGTAGTGGCCTTCGCCGTAATCGAACACGAGCTCGAACATCCATTGCGCGGCATCGAGGTCGTGCGGCTCGAGATGGCAGCGCCGCGCGCCGTCGCGGTCGAGGTCGACGAGCAGCGGAACGCGATTGCCGTAGCGGATGCGCTTGGGATAGCGGTTGGCGGTCCTGATCCGGCCGCGCTCGCCGTTCTTGCTCGTGTCGACGCCGGCGTCGTTCTCGCCGACGTAGTCGTAGCGGATGGCATTGCCCTTGTCGTCGTAGCTGCGGCAGATCAACCAGCTGAACACGCGGTCCGGATGCTCCGGATCGGCGATGCGCGATTGCGCGTCGAGCCCGTAGACGGTGAGGACATTGTCCTTGGAGATCGAGCGCCAGTGCACCGTCCCGTCGGCGAGCGACGTCCAGCGCTCGATGCGGGCAAACAATCCTTCGATGCGCGGCCGGTAGCGCTTAACGCGATGGTCGTGGCGCACGAATTCGTCGGGCTCCGACGTGCCGGGGCGCAGCACTGCCACCAGATCCTCAGCGCCCGACAGGACGAAGATGTCCGCCCGGTGCGGGGGAGCGCCGTCGTCATAGCGCGGGTTTCCCTTGTCGACCCGGCGGGTGATCGCCTGCTGCGACAGGCTCCAGCCCATGCCGAAGATGCCGTTGCCGGCTCCGGAATCGTAGCTCACCGAGAGCTGCGGTCCGAACCCGGAACGCCCCGGGCTCGCCGCGATCGGAATGCTCAGCGAGCCCGTTCCGGTCGCCGGATTTGCCGCGAATTTCTGATCGATCCCGCGGATTGCCCCGCCGCCCTTGGGCAGCTCGATCTGCGGCGCGGAAAACCGCGTCGACGCGGGCACCGGCGCGCTTTGCGCCCTGTCGTTGCCGGTTGACCCGTCCGCCATGGCGCACTCCAACAATGTTGGATTCGTTTTTTCGCCGGGCACGTCTCTTGGCGGCAAAACTATAAAGGCAATTTGGATTTCATCTGTGACCTGCTTCACACTGTCTCTTAATAAGCAGGCTGGAGGCGCGAGCAGACGAGCCGCCTACTCTGCGGTAGCAGAAAACAGATATGTTCAGCCTACCGCCCCCGCGTCACATCTCGACTCTACCCGACCCGGAAGCCACCCCTAGCGGGCCAGCGGGGTCCGGTTTCTGGGGTGCACCATGCGGCATGACTGTGTCGACCGATGTATCGGCGAGCGATCGGAACGTTTCTGTCGGGATATCTGTCGGGAACGTGTCCTGAAAATCGGCTAAGTATTGGTCGAAGTGGCAGGATTTGAACCTGCGACCCCCTCGTCCCGAACGAGGTGCTCTACCGTCTGCTGGCGCAAATCGGGATCGCGGACTCCTGTTCAAGCGCAAAGCATTCAGGCGCGGCCTCAAAAACGGGCGAGCAATGGCGCCGCGAGCGAACAGTCGGGCGAGCCCACGCAGAGCTTGGCGTCTCCGATCGTACCGTATGAAACTGCGGAGCGGCTCCCGGACACGAACGAAAGCAAAAGAAAAGGCGAACGGACGTGTGCAAATTTTGCACAAGCGCGCTTGCAAGTAGCTGAACCAACGGCACTTTCCGTCCAATCCATCATCGGCGCGATGGAAAAACGATCTCCCTGATCCATCTTCATTTCCTTACGAGCATCGACCCTGCCGGCGGTTCAGCGCAACCACCACGCCTCGTTCATGCCGGTCCGCCGATTGTCAACCCCCGGGCCGCATCCCGAAACCGGCAGCGCCAGTGTGAAGCCGCCCGGCAACGACGTTGTCGCATCCGAATGGTTTCATCGCAGCGCCGGGAACCGGCACGGCGCAGCAGCGTTGATCCACGTCGGCTTGGGGCGCCCACCCCGAACGAGTAGAGCACGGCACTACCATCAGAACGAGACATTCGTCCGGCCGCGGCAGGCATCCGGGCTCGCGCCATCGGCGAAGAGCACGGGCTTGGTCGCGCCCGGAGAACGCAAGGATCGACAGGAAGAGCAATGAACGAGTCAAGCAAGACCGGCGAGGTCACCGCGGATAGCGAGATCGAGCTGCTGGCGGGACTGATCAGCGGCAAATGGATGCAATCCGCGCCGGGCCGGAGCGTTCGCGCCGGCTCGATCGTGCAGAGCATCGGCCGCGGCCGCACCCGCATCGTGGCGCTGGAGAAAAGGCGAGCAAGACATCGCCCGCATCCCGGCCGATAGAGCCGGCCGGCGAGGCCCTGGTCGCCTGCTGTCAGGATCGCAAGGGCGATCTCGCCGACAACGGCCGCACTGCGATCACGTCGTTGATTTGCGAAGCTCCCTGCCCGCTCCGGGTCATATGCGAACCTGCAAGACCGTCTGCGCCCGCGGATTCGACCTCGATCGAATCCGCATGCAGCCTCCAATCGGGCAATCCGTGGAGCTTCTCGAAATATCGCGACGCGCGCTCCGCCGCTTCCGCCAAGCTTTCGGGGTTCGGCACATAAAACCGTTCCTGCAAGCACTTGAACCGACGACCGTCGGAGCTGAGCAAGTTCTTGAAGAAGCTGATGTAGCAAGCGTCCATGAGATCACCGAAGTACTGCGGTTAATGCTTAACCATGGCGGCGCATTGATCCACATCAAAGCTGAAGATTGTGTCGCACCCGGCCCCGCGCAGGCGGCCTCTGTCGCATTCAACCCGAGCAGCTCGAAACGCCGCGCCTCGCTGCGAATTTTCGCAAGGCGCCAGCCTCACAGACCGTATCGACGGCGTGCCGTCAGGCAGGCGTCGTCGCCCGGCAGGCATGCCCTGCAGACGTCGGGCCTGATCTCGTAGATGGCGCATGAGGTCGCGACCCCGACCTCGCCGACCAGGGCCGCACAGCGCTCTCCATCGCACCGCATGCGCCCTTCCCCGTCGTCGACCAGAGCGGGCGGAATGCGCGCGAGCGCGGCATCGTCCTCGAGGGAGAACCGCGGCCATTCGCGCGAGAACGCGCAGCACGCGCCGCAGTCCTGGCATACGAAGCCCGCGGGGTTCGGCAGCTCGGTTGCGTCCATCGAGATCACCGGCAAGAGGCGAGGCATGCCCGCACGGCCTGGGGCGAATCGCTCCGTCCGGAGCGCATCGCTGGCGCCGGCATGGGGGCGAGGAAGCGCGCGAGTGAGCGGCAGATACGGCCCGGATTGCTCGACCGCAAGGGCGTGCGAACGGTTCGACTTTTCGCAGTCCGAGGCTCGACCGGAGGGACAAGGATGGGCAGAAGGGCAGGCGTGTCTGCTCGACCGGGCAAGTGGGGCGGCGCAATCCGCGGGCGTCAGGAATCCAGGCGCCGGAGCATCAGGCGGGCTGTGGCGGCTTGCGCTTCTTCGCCGGGGCGGCGCGCTTCTCGAGAGCGGCCTTCCGGTCCTGCTCCTCCTTGGCCAATCGGAGCTCCCGCAGCTTCGCAGTCTTCTCGTGCACGGCGCGGGTCGCGGCGTGATAATCGGCCATGGCCTTGTTGCCCTCCCGGGCCTGGAGCTCCTTTTTCTGGAAGCTTGCTTCCGCCCGGTCCCGAGCCTCCTTCGAATTCTTTGCGGCCATCGTTCGCTCCCAACTCTTTGCGAAGTTGGAAGATACCACCGATTCTGCGGAATCCTGAAATCCTCTGGTGTTACGGGCAATCATGGTGACCGGCGATTGCGCCGAGACGCCCCGGGCGGCGGCTTGATCGCAAGGCGGCAACATGGAATTCTCGAATTGGCGCGTCTGACGGCAGCCCAGGCAGGACGTTCTGGCGCCTGGCTCACGCCCGGGCGGGCGCAGGCTGGTCCGGCCCTCGGTCCGTGCCGGCCGACAACCGGGCGCCCGCGGGAAAGGTCTCGCCGATGACCATGAAGCCGATGACCGTGAGCAAGGCCCTGCCCTCGGCGGCGCTGCATGGCCTCTTCCACATCGCCATCAAGACCTCCGATCTCGAGGCGACCCGCGCCTTCTGGCGCAACGTCATCGGCTTGCGCGAGGTGGCGCGCCCCGATTTCGGCTATCCGGGCGCCTGGCTCGCCTGCCCGCAACCCGGAGGAACGGCGATCATCCATGTCTATGCGGGCGGACCGGCGCTCGGCCCGTCGGGCAAGGCGCCGTCCGGCACGGCGGCTATCGACCACGTCTCGCTCTCCTGCTCGGGTTTTCGCAAATATGTCGCGCGTTTCAAGGCTGCCGGCCTCGCCTGGCGCGAGTTCATCGTGCCGGGCACGAGCCTGTGGCAGCTCTTCGTCTACGACCCGAGCGGGGTCCAGCTCGAGCTCACCTTCGAGGGCAGCGTCGAGGGTGACGAGCTCCCGGACATGTCGCCCAGCCGCAGCTATGTGGCCGGCGCGAGCTTTTTCGATCCCGCGACCTATCCCAGGCTCGCGGTCCCGTCCGGAGGATGACGTGACCCGACGAGGCCGCACTCCGACCGCGTCTCCGCAAACCCGAAGCGGTGCGGACGCCGATGGGTAGGGCCGACACGACGGACCGGGCGACGCGGACGGGGCTTGTCCGCTCCGTCGATCGCGCGCTCGGGCTGCTCGAGCACCTCGCCGCCCAAACCCGCGGGATGACGCTCGGCGACCTCGCGGCCGCCGCGGAGCTCTCGACCTCCACGGCGCACCGCCTGCTCACCACGTTGCAGGACCGCGGCTTCGTGCGCTTCGAGCGCCTCACCGGCCACTGGCTGGTCGGCCGCACCGCGCTGGCGGTCGGCGCCAACTATGCGGGATCGCGCGAGCTCGTCGCCCTGGCGCGGCCGATCCTGCGCCGGTTCAGCGCGACCTGCGGCGAGACCCTCAATCTCGGGGTGATCGACGACGGCAAGGTGGTTTTTCTGCAGCGGGTCGATCCGCGGACCCGGCAGAGCTTCGTCCCGACCGTCGCGCCCGCCATCCCGGCCCACTGCTCAAGCATCGGCAAGGCGCTGCTCGCCGCCCTGCCGGCGCGCGAGATCGGGCACGCCCTCGCACCCGAAAAACTGGTGCAGGTGACGCCGAACACCGTGGTCAGCGAGCGCGCGCTGCGCCGCGAGCTGGAAGCGGCCCGCCGCGCCGGCTTCGCGCTCGACGACGAGGAGAACACGATCGGGCTGCGCTGCGTCGCCGCCCCGGTGTTCGACGAATACGGCCGGGCGGTTGCCGCGGTCTCGATGGCGGCCCCGGCCGACCGCCTGAACAACGAGCACATCGCGTCGGCCGGCGCGATGATCGCGGCGGCCGCCCGTGAGCTGAGCATGCGGTGGAGCGGCCCCGCGGCGGATGCAGCCCACGGCGGACGGCCGCCGGGGAGCTGACACGGCGATCTCGTCCCGAGGGACGGCTCGGATTCAACCAACGCTGGAATTGCCGTCAGGGATTGGGTAGCGTCGCGTCCGCGGCGGGTCGTTCCGTCGCCGGAGCCAGCCTGCCGCATGCGCGTATTCATCAGCCACTCGTCGCAGGACAAGCCGGCCGTCGAGACGCTGGCCGCGGCACTGACGGCGCGCAAGATCGACGTCTGGCTCGACAAGGCAGAGATCGGCCCGGGCGACGACATCGTCCGGCAGATCAACCAGGGACTCGAGGGCGCCGACGCTGGGATCATCGTGTTCTCGCGCCACTCGCGCGAGAGCCGCTGGGTCGATGCCGAGGCCAGCTATCTGACCTATGCGCGCATTCAGGAGCAGAAGATCATCGTTCCGGTGATGATCGGCGACGATTCCTATGTGCCGCCGTTGCTGCGGCCGCTCGCCCGCCGGCGCATCGACGAGGTCGAGGCGATCGTCCAGGCGCTGCTTCACCCGGAGGCGACGCCCGCCCCTGCCGGTCCGGCCGGACATGGCAGCGTCGAGCGCGTGCTCGTCGCCTTGCGCCAAAATGGGCCGGGCATCGCCAGCGAGGTGCGGATCGGCGGCAAGACCTACGGCCAGCAGACCTATCCGGCGTTGCCCTCCGCGCTGGCGGCCGCCCATGAGACTTTCCTGAAAGGTTTTCGTCACGGGCTGCGCCGCGACGCCGCGGCCGCCGAGCGCCACGCGCAGGAAGCCCACATGGCGGCGCTCGGCCGCGCCCTGGCGGAGTTTTGCCTGCCGGGGGATGCGGGCGCCGCGGTGGCGAACCTGGTGGACGGCTGTCCGGTCGGGACCACCGTGGAGATTTGTTGCAAGGCGGATGATCCAACACTGCTGGGGCTGCCGTTCGAGGCGATGCTGCTGCCCGACGGCCGGCTGTTGGCCCTGCAGCCGCCCGTCGTGATGATGCGCCGGCCCGCGGGGTTGGCGCCGGCCCCCGCGGACCTGTTGGCGGGACCCCTGAAAATCCTGGTCGCGGTCGGCGCGCCGGACGAAGGCGCGAGCGGCGGCGCGGTGCTCGACCAGGAGCGCGAGCTGCAAAACATCCTCGACGCGGTCGAGACGGCGCGGCACGACGAGAACTGCGACGTGCGCATCCTGGAGGTCGGCCACCCCGACGTGATTGGTGCTGCGATCGCCTCGGATGCCTATCACGTGCTCCACCTTTCTTGCCACGGGCTTCCCGGCGCGCTGGAGCTGGAGGACGAGGAAGGCCGCGCCGTCCGCGTGACCGCGGCCGAGCTGCTCGCACCGCTGCTCCAGGCCGGACGGCCACTGCCGCTGATCCTGCTCAATTCCTGCTACGGCGGCGTTCCCGCGGCGCAGACCGCAAGTCTTGCCGAGGCGTTGCTGCGCGGCGGAATCCCCGCCGTCGTCGCCATGCAGGCGCCGGTGAGCGATTTCTACGCGACGAAGCTCGCCGAATCCTTCTATCGCCACCTGGCGCGCCGGCGCGACAGTCCGCTCGCCAGCCGGGCGCTTGCCGATGCCCGCAAGGAACAGGAGCGCGCGCGCCTCGCCGCCGCTGCGCACGGCGCGCCGCTGTCGCAGACCCAGCCCGAATATGCCACCGCCGCGCTCTACGTGGCGGGCGAGGAGCAGCCGTTCGCGGATTTTGCCCGGACGAGGCAGCCGCTGGGCTCGCGGCCGGTCTACGACGTTCCCGGCCCGGTGCCGCAGCTTCGCCTCGACGACCTCATCGGCCGCCGGCGCGAGCTGCGCGAGGCGCTGCGCACCTTGCGCGACCGGAAACGACAGTACGCCGGCATCGTGCTGACCGGCATCGGCGGCGTTGGAAAGAGCGCCGTCGCCGGCCGCATGATGAACCGCCTCGCCGGGGACGGCTGGCTGGTGCCGGCCCATCGCGGGCGCTTCGACCTGACGGCCATCGCCGTGACGCTCGGCTCGGCGCTCGTCCAGACGGGCCGCGCGCCGGCCCGCCGGCTGGGCGAGATGCTGATGCGGACGGACCTCGACGATCGCCTGCGTCTGCAATTGCTCGGACAGGCACTGACCGGGGAACGCGTCCTGCTGGTGCTCGACGATTTCGAGCAGAACCTGCCAACCGGAGGCGGCGCCTTTCTCGACGACAGCGTGGCGGAGCATCTGCGCTTGCTAGCGGAGAGCGCGCGCACCGGCCGCGTCCTGATCACCTGCCGCCATCCGGTGCCCGGAACAGAGGCCTGGCTTCGCCCCATCGCCGTCGGTCCGCTCAGCCCGGCGGAGAGCCGCAAGCTGCTGCTGCGGCTGCCCGGCCTCGCCGCCCGGGATGCCGCTGGGCTCGCGGGAATTTTGCGCATCATCGGCGGCCACCCCCGCATGCTGGAATTCCTCGACGGGCTGCTGCGCGGCGGCGAGGGCCGGCTCCCCGCGGTGACGGCGAAACTGCGCGGCATCGCCGGGACGCTGAACCTTGACCTGACCGCCCCGACGCCCGAGATCGACAACGCAGTTGAGACGGCCTTGGCGATCGGTGCGCGCGATGTGTTTCTCGAGGAGTTGCTGGCGATCGCCCGCCGCGACGGGAGCGAGGAGATCCTGCTGCAGGCCGCCGTCTCCAACCTCCCAGTGACGCCGGAAGGTCTTGCCCGCATGCTCGCCGACGATGGCCCGGGCGACCCGGCGCCGGTTGTCATCGCGATCGGTAAGCTCGAAGCCTTGTCGCTCCTGCACCGACTGCCCGAGGGCACCGTGTGGGTCCATCGCTGGACTGCCGAAGGATTGGCCAATCTCGGCGACGAAGAGCAGCACCATGCCCGCTGCCTCCGGGCCGGCCGGTACCGGTGGTGGCGCGTGGAGAACGAGGGCGGAAGGTTCGACGATGGGATCGAGGCCCTGCGCAGCTTCCTCGCCGGGCGGGACTTCGATGACGCCGTCGGCGTTGGCGAGAGCTGCATCGAGGCGCTACGCCGCTGGCAACAATCTGTCGGTATTGCCGTGCTGGCGGCCGAGATCCTCGAGACCCTGCCGGAGACGCATCCCGGATACGCATCGATCGCGGATGAGGAAGCGCAGGCTCACCTCGCGCTCGGTTTGACGGACAGGGCGCTGATGCGATACCGGCAGCTCCTCGGCCGCTACGAACGCCACGTCGAGGCTGAGCCCGATCGCGCCGACTACCAGCGCGACCTCTCGGTGTGCTACAGCAAGATGGGCGACCTCTACGGTGCCCTCGGCCAGGGTGACGAGGCGCGACAGGCCTATCTCAAATCGCTCGCGATTGCCGAGCGGCTGGCCCAGGCCGAGCCCGATCGCGCCGACCACCAGCGCGACCTCTCGGTGTCCTACAACAAGATGGGCGACCTCTACGGCGCCCTCGGCCAGAGCGACGAGGCGCGACAGGCCTATCTCAAGGCGCTTGCGATCAGAGAACGGCTGGCGCAGGCCGAGCCCGATCGCGCCGACTACCAGCGCGACCTCGCGGCGTCCTACAGCAGGATGGGCGACCTCTACGGCGCCCTCGGCCAGGGCGAGGAGGCGCGACAGGCCTATCTCAAGGCGCTCGCGATTGCCGAGCGGCTGGCTCAGGCCGAGCCCGAGCGCGCCGACTACCAGCGCGACCTCTCGGTGTCCTGCAACAAGATGGGCGACCTCTATGGCGCCCTCGGCCAGGGCGACGAGGCGCGACAGGCCTATCTCAAGGCGCTTGCGATCAGAGAACGGCTGGCGCAGGCCGAGCCCGATCGCGCCGACTACCAGCGCGACCTCTCGGTGTCCTACGAGCGGATGGGCGATTTGTTCCGCGCCCTCGGACAGGGCGAGGAGGCGCGACAGGCCTTTCTCAAGTCGCTCGCGATTGCCGAGCGGCTGGCCCAGGCCGAGCCAGATCGCGCCGACTACCAGCGCGACCTCTCGGTGTCCTACGAGCGGATGGGCGACCTCTACCGCGCCCTCGGCCAGGGCGACGAGGCGCAACAGGCCTATCTCAAGGCGCTCGCGATCAGAGAGCGGCTGGCCCAGGCCGAGCCCAATCGCGCCGACTACCAGCGCGACCTCTCGGTGTCCTACAACAGGATGGGCGATCTCTACCGCGCCCTCGGCCAGGGCGACGAGGCGCGACAGGCCTATCTCAAAGACCTGGCGATTGCCGAGCGGCTGGCCCAGGCCGAGCCAGATCGCGCCGACTACCAGCACGACCTCTCGGTGTCCTACAACAAGATTGGCGACCTCTACGCCGCCCTCGGCCAGAGCGACGAGGCGCGACAGGCCTATCTCAAGGCGCTCGCGATCAGAGAGCGGCTGGCCCAGGCGGAGCCAGATCGCGCCGACTACCAGCGCGACCTCTCGGTGTCCTACAACAACATGGGCGACATCTACGCCGCCCTCGGTCAGGGCGACGAGGCGCGACAGGCCTATCTCA
This sequence comes from uncultured Alphaproteobacteria bacterium, assembly GCA_963755055.1. Classification (GTDB taxonomy): domain Bacteria; phylum Pseudomonadota; class Alphaproteobacteria; order Rhizobiales; family Xanthobacteraceae; genus AP-16. The sequence goes on from CAVWIS010000037.1 coordinate 15,144, forward strand.
AGGCGCTCGCGATTGTTGAGCGGCTGGCCCAGGCGGAGCCCGAGCGCGCCGACTACCAGCGCGACCTCTCGGTGTCCTACAACAACATGGGCGACATCTACGCCGCCCTCGATCAGGGCGACGAGGCGCGACAGGCTTATCTCAAGGCGCTCGCGATTGTTGAGCGGCTGGCCCAGGCGGAGCCCGAACGCGCCGACTACCAGCGCGACCTCATCGTGTCGTGCGTGAAAATCTCGGAGAATGTTCCGTCCGAGGCGCGAGCCCGCCTGTCACAGGCGCTCGTGATTGCGCGCGACCTGGAGGCTCAGGGGCGTCTGGCGCCGGTCGACGCGTGGATGCTGGACGATCTCGCCCAACACCTCGCCGGGCTTCCGACCAACTCGGTCGAACGGTGACGTTGCGGACCCGGCGGAAACCGACGGCTCGTCATGCTGTGTCGTAACGGCTCCTCCGTGGCCGCCGCGCCATCAACCATCCCGGCGCGGCGGACCGGTGCCCCGCGCGTCCCCCGGAACCGCCCTCCTCTCGCGCCGCCGGCTCCACCAGAACAGGCCGAGCAGCAGCGCCAGCACGATCGCGGGCAGCGCCAGCGCCGGCGCGGCCAGCACGGGGGCCGACACTCTTTCCGTCCCGGCCGGATGGGTCAGCAGCCCGACGAGCATCCCGACCGCGAACAGCAACCCGGCCAGCGCGGCGAGCACCACGGCGGCGAGCGCGAGCAGGAGCGACGTTGAGTTGGTGGGGGTGCGGAACGGGGCCGCGAGCCGGTGCCTGGTCATGTCAGGTCTCGATGTTGAGCTCCCACTGGTGGATCTGGGCAGGCGCGCCGGGAACGTCGGAGCCGGCGGCGTAGAGAGCGATGAACGCGCAGATATCCTGGCGATAGCGGATCAGGGCCTGGTTGCAGATATCGCCGATGCCGGACGGCCCGACGAAGGAGAGTTCCTGGTCGATGCCGTCGAGCGGGATGAACGGGATATAGGGCGTCGAGTAGACGAAGGTGAACAGGAAGCTGATGAGCTCGCCGATCGATCCGGTGCTCGGCAGAAAATCCGCCAGGCTGATGGTGCCGGGCGGCGAGCTGGCGTCGGCGCGGAACACGATCCGCGTCGCGGGCGCCGGCACATCGGTGCGCTGCAGGCAGGGCGGAAAGTTTGCCGCGAACGACAGGGCGGGATTGGCGGCCTGATTGAGCCGTGAGCTGCCATGGGCGGTGACGCGATAGATCAGGCTGGTCAGCACGCCGCACAGCGCCGCCCTCGTGGTCATCTCCGGCAGGCCGCGGACATTGCCGCCCGACGGCTCGCCGGACACGGCGATCCAGCGCCGCAGATCCGCATCGGCGGCGACCGCCGCATCGTCCGGATAGAACGCCTCGACCACGCTGCCGACATAGCGCGCGGTCGCCTCCCACAGAAACAGCAGATAGCGCACCACCGGATACTGGTCCCAGGGCGCGTGCGCGGAAAAATCCGCCTCGCGCAGGCCGAGCGCGGCAATCGTGACCAGCGGATCGTCGTCGTGGAATTGGCGCCCTCTGGCGAAGGCGTCCATCAGCATGAGGAATTCCGGGCTCGAGGCGAACGAGGTCGGCGGCGCGATGCTCCACTCGAGGAGCAGGAACTGGTCGAAGCCGATCAGATAATCCGACTGCCTGCCGAACACCTGGGTGACCGGATGCAGTGCCGGCAGGCGCTGGAACATGGTCATCTGCATGGCGGCAGTGACGATGTGCCAATGATAGACATGGCCGATCCAGATGCCCCAGACGCCGATCGAGGTTTTCGCCGCCTGCAGCGCATAGAGCCAGGCCGGGTCGGCGTCGGAAAACTGCACCCAGGGTCCGGCCGGATCGCGGACGCGGATGGCAAACGGCGCGATCTCCCGGCTCTGCGCATCGCGCGCCAGCAGGGTCAGCGTCGCCGGCGTGAAGCGCGGAGCGAAATTGACCGTGCTCGCCGCAAACGCCTCGAAGAACCTCATGTCGATGATGTGGAGGCCGCCGGCGCGCCAGACTGTCTCCATCTGTTGCGTCCAGTCGGTGCCGAGCGCGGTCTTGAGGCTGGCGTCACCCGGATCGATCCGCTTCAGGATGATGAGATTGTAGGCGAGGCCGTATGCCGCGATCATCGGCCAGAACTGCTTCGTCGCCGCGGCCGGGTCGTCGAGCGAGGCCGCAAAGGCCGGGAGATATTTCCTGGTGGCGCTCTCCAGCACGCCGCCGAGCGTGGTCCAGCCCATGGCGAACTGATCTGGCGTATCGAGAAACAGTCTGGTGCGCGGATCGAGCGCCCGGGCCGTGGCGTCGGCATATTCCAGGCCCATGAAAGTATAGGCGTTGGCCGCGATGCCGCCGATGCGCCATTCGCCAGAGAGGCCGGCGAGCGCCTGCTCCATCTGTTTTCTCCGGAGCAGCAGCTTCACCGCCGTGTCGGGCAGCTGCGACAACCAGAACGGAACCGCCGGAATGTTTTTCGCCGCCGACAGGCCGATCAGCGAAAGATTCAGCCGGTGCACCCGGAAGATCAGCCAGGTGAGAGCAGCAAGGATCGCTGCGAGCAGCACAAGGGCAACGATCACCCAGACGATGCTCGCGGGGCCGGCGCCAAGCCATTGCCCGGCGGCGAATCCCGCCGCACCGGCGCCGATGAGCAGCGCGATTGCGCCGAGCGCCGCGATGACGAGCGCTGCCGTCGCCAATGGTGACGTCGCCATGGATTGCACCCCCGTCCGGCGCAACCAGAATGGATGAGGCTCCGGTCAAGTCAATCCGAAAGTGCTGCGCTGCCCGAATGCCGCAAGTGCGATCGGCACGGCGTGTACCGCGTCGACCAGCTCGTGATCCCGCCTCGGGCCGGACGCCAAGCTGACAGACTGGCTTTCGAAGTTGACGGCTGTGACCAACAGCACAGTGCGGTGTTTCGCGGTGAACGAATGCCGAGACGGTCGAGACCACATCAATGACGGGGCATCCGTCATTGAACCAGCGTTGGAACCCAGGAGAAGCGGTATGACCACGAACAGCAAGACGCGGGACCTCATGAGCGAGGAGATTTGCGAGTTGTCCGCAAGCGAGATGGACAATGTCTCGGGCGGCGAGTTCAGGTTGGGTGGTTTTGCCGTCAATGCAAATGGATGGTCGATCACCGTCGACGGTTGTACCGTCGGCTACAACTGGACTACCGACAGTCATTTCAGCCACTGCGGCCCCGTTTGACGCGCGGTGCCCCCATATCATGTTGAAACTGCGATGATGGCCAAGCGGCCCACCCCCGAAGACATCGCCGCTGGCATCACCGTGCCCGAGCGCATCATGCTGTTCTGCGTCGCCTCGGACACCGACTGGGTCCGACCTCCTGTCTGATGCCATGATACGGGATGCAACTCCCTTTGGGCTCGCTCGGAGTGCAGTCGGCCGCCCTTCGGTGCAATCGCACCTGCCAGGTTGCCAACAGCAGCGCGGATATGGATGGCCCCGCGCACGATAGCGCGCGACAGCGCGCTCTGGCGTGGGTGGCGCGCCACTGCGCCTAGAGAACGGGCACGTTGCCTAATCCGGCGGCATGGCGGCGAGCGGGCGGCTGTGCCCGGCGGCGCCGAGGCGCTGAAACAACGGCGCCTTTCGGCTTTTCATCCCGGCAGGCGGAATCCTCCACGCGGAGGCTTGGGCGAGGCTGCGCGGGTATCGTTCTTGCAGTACCGTCGTGACAATCGCGCCCGGACGGCGCGCGAGCATTCTTCGACGCTCCCGACATCGTCCGGGCCGAGGTCGATGGCCAGGAGGTTTTCCCATGTTCGCGAAGAGGACGACGCTTTCCCGATCCGCTCGTTTGCTCGGCGCCGGAGCGCTTGCCGGCGCCCTGCTTGCGGGGCCGGCTTTCGCCCAGAAAAAGGCGGCATTCCTGCTGCCCGGAAGCATCAACGACCAGAGCTGGAACGCGCAGGGCTATCAGGGCGCCGAAAAGCTCAAAACCCTGGGCTGGCAGATCGGCTATACCGAGAACGTCCAGGCGGCCGACATGGTCGAGGCGCTGCGCGACTATGCGCGGCAGGACTTCAACGTCGTGGTCGGCCATACCGGGCGCTTCCTGTCGGCGGCCCAGCGCGTCGGCCCCGACTTTCCCAAGACGCTGTTCATCGTCGGCTCGGGCTCGGCCGGCGCCGGCGACAACGTCACCTCGATCGACTACGACAACACCCAGTTCGGATTTCTCATGGGCGTGCTCGCCGCCCGCATGAGCAAGACCGGAAAGATCGCCTCGGTGAACGGTCTGGAGGGCCTCCCCAACGTGGTGGCGCAGGTCGGCGCCTTCCGCAAGGGCGCCAAGAGCGTGCGCCCCGACATCGAGGTCAAGATCGTCTACATCAAGGGCATGGAGGATGCCGCCGAGGCCAAGGAGGCCGCGCTGTCGCTGATCGCCGGCGGGGCGGACTTCGTGTTCGGCAAGCTCAATGCCGGACAGGTCGGCATCATCCAGGCCGCCAAGGAGAAGGGCGTCTATGCCAGCGGCCGCTCCTTCGGCCACACCGCGATCGCTCCCGAGACGGTGCTGACCAACATCATCGAGAAATGGGCCGACATGTATTCCACCGCCGCCGAGGCCAGCAAGACCGGCGGCGTCGGCGGCAAATACCTGGTCTACGGCTTCAACACGCCGGGCTCGACCGGAGCGGAGCTGCGGCTGAGCGCGGAGCGCGCCTTCAATCCGGCGGTGCCCGACGCCGTGATCGCCGAGCTCGACGGTCTCAAGAAGAAGTTCGCCGCCGGCGAGCTCAAGATCACGGTGACCCGCGAGGACGCGCGCGGCGGGACCTGACCGACCCGCTGCATCCGGTTGCGCCGGCCGACGCCGCAGGCGCCGGCCGCGCGGTCCCGCCCGCGAGACGCGGGCCCACTCCATCCGGGCCGGGCATCGCATGCTTCAGATGCGGGCAATCCACAAGAGCTACGGCGCGGTCCACGCCAACCGCGGCATCGATCTCGACGTTCCGGCCGGCCGCATCGTCGGGCTGCTCGGCGAGAACGGGTCGGGCAAGAGCACGCTGATGAAGGTGCTGTTCGGCATCACCGCGGCGGATGCCGGCACCATCAGCTTCAACGGCCGGCCGCTCGAGGTGCACGATCCCGGCGCCGCGATCGCCGCCGGCCTCGGCATGATCCACCAGCATTTCACCCTGGTCGACGCCATGACGGTGGTCGAGAACGTGATGCTGGGCTGGGACCGCGCCGGCGGCTGGCTGCGCCCGCGGGCGATCGCCGAGCTGATCCGCAGCACCAGTGCCACCTTCGGGCTCGACGTCGATCCCGACGCCATCGTCGGCAACCTTGCCCACGGCCAGCGCCAGCGCGTGGAGATCGTCAAGGTGATCCTGCGCGGCGCCGAGCTTCTCATCCTCGACGAGCCCACCTCGAACCTCAGCCCGCCGGAGGTGGCCGGCCTGCTCGGGGTGATGCGGCGCCTGCGCGAGCAGGGCCGTGCCGTGATCTTCATCTCGCACAAGCTCGACGAGGTGCTGGCGATCTGCGACGACATCGTCGTCCTGCGCGACGGCGAGGTGACGGGACGCTGCACCGCGGCCGGCGCCACCAAGGCCGAACTCGCCCGCATGATGGTCGGCCGCGACGTGACCAGCGCGGTGATCCGCTCGACGCGCGCGCGCGGCGCCGCGGTGCTGCACGTGGAGCGCCTCACCCGCCGCGATGCGGACGGGGTGGAGCGGCTGCGCGACATCTCCTTCGCGCTCCATGCCGGCGAGATTCTCGGCATCGCCGGCGTCGACGGCAACGGCCAATCGGAGCTGGTCGACGCGCTCGCCGGCCTGCGGCCGGCCACCGGCGGCGGCATCGAGCTTGCCGGCAGCGACATCACCGACCTCGACGTCGCCGAACGGCTCGCGCTCGGTCTCTCCTACATTCCGGTCGATCGGGCGACCACGTCGCTGGTTCCCGCCATGAGCGTCGCCGACAATCTGGCGCTGCGCGAGTTCGACCGGCCGCAATTCGCCCGCCGCGGCTGGCTCGACCGCCGCCGCTTCCGCGAGCATGCGGCCGAGCGCATGCGCCGGTTCGCCATCCGCGCCTCGGGTCCCGACGCGCCGGCACGGACGCTGTCGGGCGGCAACCAGCAAAAAATCGTGGTCGCCCGGGAGATCGGTCGCGGACCAAAAGTGCTGATCGCCTTCCAGCCGACCTGGGGGCTCGATCCGGGCGCCACCCGGTTCGTCGTCGACGAGCTGCTGGCGCTACGCGAAGCGGGCGGCGCCGTTGTCTATCTGTCGTCGGCGCTCGACGAGGTGCTGATGCTCAGCGACCGGATCGCCGTCATGTATAACGGTCGACTGTCCGAGCCGGTGGCCCGCGAAGCCGCCGACGTGACCGCGATCGGCCTGATGATGGCCGGGGCCGGCGCCATGGCGGAGCATCTCGCGCGGACGTAACGGATGACTCAAGGGGGAGTCGGAGAGGTGCAGGAACCCGCACCGGCGGCGGCCGAGATCCTCGGGCGGGCGCGCCAAAACCTCGCCGGGCGCGAGGGTTTTCGCACCCTGCTGCTCGCCGCGATGGCGATCGGGCTGGCGCTGGCGGCCACCGCGCTGCTCATCGCGGTGGCCGGAAAAAACCCGCTGCTCGCCTACTGGGCGCTCATCAGGGGCGCTGCCGGATCGCCCGACCGGGTCGCCTTCGCGCTCAACAAGAGCGCGCCGTACATCCTGGCCGGCGTCGGCGTCGCGCTCTGCTTCCGCGCCAGGGTGATCAATATCGGCGCCGAAGGCCAGATCGCGGTGGGCGGCATCGCCACCACCTGGGTGGCGCTCACCGCCACCGCCCTGCCCTCCGTGCTCCTCATCCCGCTGGCGCTCGCGGCCGGCGGCCTCGGTGGCGCCGCCTGGTCGGCGCTCGCCGCCGCGATCCGCCTCAAGCGCGGCGTCCACGAGGTGCTGTGCACCCTGCTGCTCAACTTCGTCGGCCTGTTGCTGGTGAGCGAAGCCCTGCACGGCGAGATGGGCGAGCCCGGCGCCGGCTTTCCGCAATCGGCGCTGCTCGCGCGCGCCGCGTGGCTGCCAAAGCTCATCGCCGGAACCGAGCTCCATGTCGGGATCATCGTCGCGGCGGTCGCAGTCGTCGGCTGCCACCTGCTGCTGTGGCGCACGACCTTCGGCTTCCGCCTGCGGGTGATGGGCGCGAGCGCCCCGGCCGCGGCCTATGTGGGCATCTCGCTCACGCGCTGCACCTTCGGCGTGATGGCAATCGCCGGAGCGCTCGCCGGGATTGCCGGTGGCATCGAGGTGATCGGGGTGCACTACCGGCTGATCGAGGGCTTTTCGCTGGGCTTCGGCTTCAACGCCGTCGCCGTCGCCCTGCTCGCCTCGGTCAATCCGATCGCCGTCCTGCCGGCCGGGCTGTTCCTCGGCTTTCTCGAGGCCGGCGCGCTCGCCATGCAGCGCGAGGTCGGGGTTCCCTCCTCCCTGGTCTACGTGATCGAGGGCCTGACCATGATGTTCGTGCTGTGCGCGATCGGGCTCGGCGCCCGGCAGCAGAAGGTTTGACACGATGGATAGCGCCGCTCTCGTCGAGCTCCTCAGCGCCGCGGTGCGCATCGCGACGCCGCTGATGTTCGCCGCCCTCGGCGGGCTGATCTCGGAACGTGCCGGCACGTTCGCGGTCGGGATCGAAGGGATGATGCTGGCCGGCGCGTTTGCCGGCGCCATCGCCATGCTGCTGTCCGGCAATGTCGCGGTCGGCCTTGCGGCGAGCGCGCTCAGCGGGGCTGCGATCGCCCTCGTCGTCGGCGTCGCCACCGCGCGATTCCGCGCCGATCAGATGGTCGCCGGGCTCGCCGTCAACATCCTGGCGCTCGGCCTCACCAGCTTTCTGCTGCGCGGCCTGTTCGGCGGCCGCGCGCCGGTGATCCGCCTGCCGACGCTCGCGGCCTGGCCGGTGCCTCTTCTGTCGGACATTCCGCTCCTCGGGCCGCTCCTGTTCCGCCAGCCGGCGCTGGTCTACGCGGCTTTCCTGCTTGCCGTCCCGGTCCATCTGCTGCTCGCCAAGACGCGGGCCGGCCTGACGCTGCGCGCCGTCGGAGAAAACCCGGAAGCCGCCTTTGCGGTCGGCACCGATCCGGTGCTGGTGCGCATCCTGGCGATCGTGGCCGGCGGTGGCCTCGCGGGACTGGGCGGCGCCGTGCTCTCGCTCCAGGAGGTCGGAACCTTCACCGACGGCATGACCAACGGCCGCGGCTTCATCGCGCTCGCCGCCATCATCGTCGGCCGCTGGACCCCGTTCGGCGCGCTCGCCGGCTGCCTGCTGTTCGGCGCCGTCGCGGCGCTCGAGCTGCGGGTCCAGGGTCTGGCGCTTCCGGTCTCCTCCTACGTGATCCAGATGATCCCCTATCTGGTGGCGCTCGGCCTGCTGGCCGGGATCGGCCGCTCGGCACGCATGCCCGCCGCGATCGGCACTGCATTCACCCGCAACTGACAAAACAGACCGCGACAAGAACAGGGAGGATAGCTCAGATGAACATCGGCGTTTGGAAAGTCGGGATGGCGGCGCCCAACGACGTCTCCGAGCTCGCGCGTCTGATCGACACCGGAGAAGTCGACCCCGCCGCGATCGTCGCCCTGATCGGCAAGACCGAGGGAAACGGCGGGGCGAACGATTTCACCCGCGGCTACGCAACCCTCTCCTATCAGCTCCTGCTCGCAAGACATCTGAGGACCACGCCCGATGAGATCGGCAAGCGCGTCGCCTTCGTGTGGTCGGGCGGCACCGAGGGCGTGCTGTCTCCGCATGCCACGGTGTTCACGCAGACCAGCGGCGGCACCGCCGACGGCTCGCCGCGCCTTGCCATGGGTATCGGCATCACCCGCGACATCGCGCCCGAGGAGGTCGGCACGATGGCGCAGATCTACGAGGTCGCGGGTGCCGTCAGGCAGGCGCTCGCCAAGGCGGCGATCGACGATCCGCGCGACGTCCACTATGTCCAGGTCAAGGGACCGCTGCTCACGCCGGCGACGATCGCCGACGCCGACCGCCGTGGTGCCGCGCTGGTGACCCGCGACCCCAACGGATCGAAGGCGTTTGCCCGCGGGGCAACGGCGCTTGGCGTCGCGCTCGGGCTCGAGGAGGTGCCGGGCGAAAAGATCACGCCCGACGTGGTGGCGCGCGACATGACGATCTATTCGTCGGTCGCCTCGACGTCTGCGGGCGGCGAGCTGAAGAATTGCGAGATCCTGCTGTTCGGCAACTCGCCGCGCGCCTCGAGCGCGTTTCGCATCGGCCATGGCGTGCTGAAGGACGCGATCGACGCCGACGGCGTGCGCGACGCGCTCACCGGCGCCGGGCTCGCCTTCGACGGCAATCCGACCGCCGAGCAGGCAAAAAACATTGTCAGCGTCTTTGCCAAGGCGGAGGCAAGCCCGACCGGCGCGATCCGCGGGCGGCGCAACACCATGCTGAGCGACGCCGACATCAACTACGAGCGCCACGCGCGCGCGGCGGTCGGCGCGGTGATCGCCTCGGTCACGTTCGATCCCGCGATCTTCGTGTCGGGCGGCACCGAGCACCAATGCCCTCCCGGCGAGGCGCCGATCGCCGCGATCGTGCGGGCATGAGCGCCACGGTGGTGCCGGCGCTGTGGCGGTTGTCGGCCGCCGAGCTTGCGGCGGCGTACCGGGCCGGCGAGACGACGCCCGACGCGGTGCTCACGGCCACGCTCGATCGCATCGCCGAGGTCAACCCGCGCGTCAACGCGATCATCACGCTCGACGCCGACGGCGCGCGCGCCAGCGCAAGCGCCAGCACCGCGCGCTGGCGGGCCGGCGAAGCCCGCGGAGCGCTCGACGGCGTGCCGATCACGGCCAAGGACAACATCCTGGTCGGTGGGCTGCGCGCCACCTGGGGCAGCACGCTCTATGCCGACCATGTGCCCGATCACGACGAGGCGCCCGTCGCCCGGCTGCGCGAGGCCGGCGCCGTCATCCTCGGCAAGACCAACGTGCCGGAGTTCACGGTCCAGGGCATCACCGACAATGCGCTGTTCGGGCCGACCCGCAATCCGTGGGACCTGGCTCTCACGCCCGGAGGGTCGAGCGGCGGAGCGGTGGCGGCGGTCGCCACCGGGCTCGGCGCGATCGCGCTCTGCACCGACGGCGGCGGCTCGATCCGCCGCCCGGCCGGCCATACCGGCCTGGTCGGCTTCAAGCCGTCGCGCCACATGGTGCCGCGCGGCGAAGGGTTTCCGGCAATTCTCCACGATTTCGAGGTCGCCGGCCCGATCGCGCGCAGCGTCGCCGACGTGATCCTTGTCATGGAGACGATCGCCGGCCCGGCGTGGCGTCGGCAGGCGGCGCATAGCGATGCGCCGCTGCGCGTCCTCTTCGTCCCGACGTTCGGCAAGGCGCCGGTCGATCCAGAAATCGCCGCGTCAGTCGCCGAGGTCGCGGCGGGGTTCGCCCGCCAGGGCCACCAGGTGGAGACCGCGCGGATCTTTGAAGAGGCCGAGCCGATCGCCGCGATCTGGCCGGTCATCAGCCAGACCGGAGTCGCCTGGCTGCTCGAGCGCTTCAAGGACCGAGCAACTGCGGTCGGTCCGGCGCTGATCGAGATGGCGCGGGCGGGCGCGGCCTTCCGGTCAACCGACTATCTCGGCGCCCTCGATACGATCGCCCGGGTGCAGCGGAGGTTCGACGATCTGTTCGCCACGTTCGACCTGCTGCTCATCCCCACCGCCGCCGCCATGCCCTGGCCGGCCACCGAGCTTTATCCGCCGGTCATCGCCGGCGAAAAAGTCGGCCCGCGCGGCCACGCGGTGTTCACCGCCTTCGCCAACGCGCTCGGCCTGCCGGCGATGAGCCTGCCGTGCCGGCCGGCGGCAAACGGCCTTCCGATCGGATTCCAGCTCTGCGCCGCCCATGGACGCGACGTTTTCCTGCTGGGCGTGGCGCGGCGGTGGAGCGAGCGCGAGGGCAAGAGTCATCAGTGGCCGGTAATGGGGTAGCCCACGGGCAAGCCAAGCCCGTCGGCGTCGCCGGATTCGCAAGCTCTCGGACCCGCTCGATGAGGCCGTGGTCATAGCTTGAATACGATCCACATGCCGACAAGCGCTCCAATGCCGCTCAGAATGACCGACGAGTACGACAGAAAACCGTCGCCCCACAGCGAGGGAACGAGCCCACCGATCGTAGAGCCGATGAGGATGCCCAGCCAGATCCGCAACTTCGACGGCATGATCGACACTCTGTCCAACAGGCGGACAATACGGGACGTCCGCGGTCGAGGCAGCCGAGACAATCCGTCGGCGGGTCAAAAAAAGACCCGGGCGCATGCGCCCGGGTCTCGTCTGCTTGTAGCGATGTCGCGGCAGATCAGAAATCCATGCCGCCCATGCCGCCCATGCCGCCGCCGCCAGGCATCGCCGGTGCTGCCGATTCCTTCTTGGGCAGCTCGGCGACCATCGCCTCGGTGGTGATGAGAAGGCCGGCAACCGATGCCGCCCCCTGCAGCGCCGCCCGCACCACCTTGGTCGGGTCGATGATGCCCTTGGCGACGAGGTTGCCGTACTCGCCGGTCTGCGCATCGTAGCCGTAGGCGTAGGTGTCCTTTTCGAGGATCTTGCCCACGACAACCGAGCCGTCATCGCCGGCATTGAGGGCGATCTGGCGCGCCGGCCAGGAGATCGCCTTCTTGACGATCTCGATGCCGTGCCGCTGGTCCTCGTTCTCTCCCTTGAGCTTCTCCAGCGCCTTGATGGCACGCAGCAGGGCGACACCGCCGCCCGGCAGGATGCCTTCCTCGACCGCGGCGCGGGTCGCATGCATCGCGTCGTCGACGCGATCCTTGCGCTCCTTCACCTCGACTTCCGTTGCGCCGCCGACCCGGATCACCGCCACGCCGCCGGCGAGTTTTGCCAGCCGCTCCTGCAGCTTCTCGCGGTCGTAGTCCGAGGTCGTCTCCTCGATCTGCGCCTTGATCTGGGCGATGCGGGCCTGGATGTCGGCCTTCTTGCCGGCGCCGTTGACGACCGTGGTGTTCTCCTTCTCGATCATCACCTTCTTGGTGCGGCCGAGCATCTGGATCGTGACGTTCTCGAGCTTCACCCCGAGATCCGACGATACCATGGTGCCGCCGGTCAGGATGGCGATGTCCTCGAGCATCGCCTTGCGGCGATCGCCAAAGCCCGGCGCCTTGACGGCCGCGACCTTCAGGCCGCCGCGCAGCTTGTTGACCACCAGGGTGGCCAGCGCCTCGCCCTCGACGTCCTCGGCGATGATCACCAGGGGCTTGGAGGTCTGCACCACGGCTTCCAGCAGCGGCAGCAGCTCCTGCAGGCCGGAGAGCTTCTTCTCGTAGATCAGGATGTAGGGATCCTCCATCTCGACCCGCATCTTGTCGGCGTTGGTGATGAAGTAGGGCGAGATGTAGCCGCGGTCGAACTGCATGCCCTCGACGATCTCGAGCTCGGTCTCCAGCGACTTTGCCTCCTCGACCGTGATCACGCCCTCGTTGCCGACCTTCTTCATGGCGTCGGCAAGGAAACGCCCGATCTCGGCGTCGCCGTTGGCCGAGATGGTTCCGACCTGGGCGATCTCCTCGTTCGAGGTGACCTTCTTGGAGTTCTTCTGCAGGTCGGCGACGACCGCCTCGACGGCGAGATCGACGCCGCGCTTGAGATCCATCGGGTTCATGCCGGCGGCGACGCCCTTGGCACCCTCCCTGACGATCGCATGCGCCAGCACGGTCGCGGTCGTGGTGCCGTCTCCCGCCTGGTCGGAGGTTTTTGAGGCGACCTCGCGGACCATCTGGGCGCCCATGTTCTCGAACTTGTCCTCGAGCTCGATCTCCTTGGCGACGGTGACGCCGTCCTTGGTGATGCGGGGCGAGCCCCACGACTTGTCGAGCACGACATTGCGGCCCTTCGGGCCGAGCGTCACGCGAACCGCATGGGCGAGGGTGTCGACCCCGCGCAGCATCCGGTCACGCGCGTCGACCGAAAATCGAACGTGTTTGGCAGCCATTGTGGATTTCCTTTGTGTTTACGCATTGCCTGGCGGATGCCCGCCGAACGCGATGGCGACGGGTCACGCCTGGGAGATGAGGGATTCTCGCGGTTCGGACGATGTCAGGCCGCCTTCTTGCGGGCGGCCGGGACGTCGGTCAGGACCCCCATGACGTCGCTTTCCTTCATGATCAGGTACTCGACGCCGTCGATCTTCACCTCGGTGCCGGACCACTTGCCGAACAGCACCCGATCGCCGGTCTTCAGGTCGATCGGAATGAGCTTGCCGGCCTCGTCCCGCCCGCCGGGACCGACGGCGACGACCTCGCCCTGCTGCGGCTTTTCCTGCGCGGTGTCCGGGATGATGATCCCCCCGGAGGTCTTCTCCTCGGCCTCGATCCGCTTGAGCACGACCCGATCGTGGAGTGGGCGAAACTTCATCGTATCCTCCTAAGTCTTTGAGTTGTATTGGTCAATTTGGGTTGGTGATGGCTCGGCGCCGAACCGGGCGCCGCGAGCTGGGCACTCTTTAGCACTCGGCGAGGTAGAGTGCCAGGATTGATTTCGGGCGGATCGAGGAATCAGGCTGGCGGCGCATCTCAGGCGCCCGCGATCTTGCCCGGGCCATTGGCGTCCGGGGTACCCGCGCGGCCCTCGGCTGTCCAGGACCCATCGCGTCAGCCGACGACATCGTCCCATGCCGGGCACACCCGCTCCTCGAGCGGCGTGAGCCAGGCGGCAAAATTCGTGCGGTCGATGAGCTTGGCCGGAAGCATGATTTTTTCCGGAACCGGCTCGCCCCGCAGATGGCGCAACGCCGCCTCGGCGGCCACACAGGCGATGTTGAATGCGCTGAAGTCGACGCTCGCCAGCAGCACACCCGCCTCGATCTGCCGCACCGCCTCGAGGATCCCGTTGACCCCGACCACTTCGGCACGACGACCGGCTTCGCTCAAGGCCTCGAGCGCCCCCAGCGCCATCTCGTCATTGGCGGCAACGATCCCGTCGATCGCCGGATGCTCGCGCAGCATGGCGGCCATTGCGCGCCGGCCGTCGCGCCGCTGATAGTTGCCGACGCCGGAGGCCACCAGCTCGATGTCCGGGAACTCGGCGAGCGCGCGCTCGATGCCGCGCACGCGGTCGCGGCTGGTGGGAGCCGCCGGCACGCCGGAGATCACCGCTACCCTGCCCTTGCCGAGCTTTTGCAGCAGCGCACGGGCGGCCGTGTAGCCGACCTCGACGTCATCGGAGCCGACGAACGTGACGACACGGCCGGGCAGCCGGTTGATGAACAGCACGATCGGGATACCGGCCGCGACGATCTTCTCGACCGGCTTCACCATGACGCCGTCGTCGACCGGCACGAACAGGATGGCGTCCGGCCGCTCGCGGATGGCTTCGTCGACCAGCAGCTTCTGCTCGCCGACGTCGTCGGGCTTTTCCGGCACGTAATGGATGGTTGTGGCGCCGGCCGCCTGCGCGATCCGGTCGGCGCCGCGGCGCGCGGCCGCATAGGCCGGGTTGGTCCGGTTCTTGGTGAACACCGCGATCGTCGTCTGCCGCTCTGGCATCCTCGCCCTCGTCCCGCCGGTATTCTTGCGCTACACGTCGCCGGCTGCACGACCGATGTCGGAGGCGATCGAATGGGGATAGGCACCTTTGACGTATCGCATAGCGATTTGCGCCGGACTGTGGCATCCGAAAGTCGGTAATCCTCCCTGGAGTTTTCCAATGAAGACCACGTCGACCGCTCGCCTCCACCGCCTGTTGATCGCCGCCGCCGCGCTGGCAGCAGGTGCCGTCGCCTCCGTTTCCGCCGCCCAGGCGCAGAGCTGCCAAGATCTCTGGGTCGAGCGCAACTCCTACTACAAGGAGGCCGGCTATTGCTTCAAGACTTCGCGCGCGATCAGCTATTTCGGCAATGCGGGCTGCCAGTACGACAATGAAGCGAGCCTGCCGCTGTCGCGCGACGTTCGTGGTCGCATCGCCGATATCACCAGGATGGAACGACGGCTCGGTTGCAATTGAGGAGCCTGGCGATTGTCGCGGGGCGCGGCGCCCGTCGCCGCCAGCGTGCCGGCATTGGCCGCCTTACGGGTCGTCAACCTCGTCCATCCGTCGAGTCCACGTATGATCTCGCGCGCACGACGCCGCGATCCATTGCGAGAGATCCGATGTCCCGACCGCCGCTGCCGCCGTTTGACGCCGAGACCGCCGCCCAGAAGGCACGCCTTGCCGAGGATGCGTGGAACAGCCGCGACCCGCACCGCGTCGCCCAGGCCTATACGCCCGACAGCCGCTGGCGAAATCGCGCCGAGTTCCTCGCCGGCCGCGAGGAGATCGAGGCCTTCCTGACCCGCAAGTGGCAGCGCGAGCTCGACTACCGGCTGATCAAGGAGGTCTGGGCGTTCACCGGCGACCGCATTGCGGTGCGCTTCGTCTACGAATGGCACGACGACAGCGGCAACTGGTACCGGTCTCACGGCAACGAGCAATGGGAATTCGACGGCGACGGCCTGATGCGCCGGCGCGAGGCGAGCATCAACGACGTGCGCATCACGGAAGCGGAGCGCAGATTCCGCTGGCCGCTCGGCCGCCGTCCCGACGATCATCCCGGCTTGACGGCGCTGGGACTTTAGGCGGATCGGCGCAGCGGCTACTCGGCCGCCACCTGGGCAACCGTCGGCGCGTCGCCGGCGACCGTGGTGCGCCGCATGTCGCGCGGCTGGGATTCGTCGTAGCGGCGCACGCGGTGCATGGTCTGGCGATTGTCCCAGATCACCAGGTCGTAGAGCGCCACTTGTGCACATAGACGAAGGCCGGCTGGGTGGCGTGCTCGGTGAGATCGCGCAGCAGCATGCGGGCCTCCGGCATCGGCATGCCGATGATGGCGCCGGCATGGGACGCCAGATAGAGCGATTTGCGGCCGGTCACCGGGTGCCGCCGCACCAGGCGCTGGAGCACCGGCTTGAACATCCTCTTCTCCTCGTCCGTATAGTCGAGGAAGCCGAGCGAGCCGCGCGAGTACATCAGCGAGTGCTCGCAGACGAGATCCTCGATCTCGCGCTTCATCTCGTCGTCGAGGCCGTCATAGGCCGCCCGCATGTCGGCGAACTCGGTATTGCCGCCCTTCGAGATTCACCACCCGGGCGGAGAGCAGGGAATATTTCGCCGGGATCGGCCGGAACGAGGAATCCGAGTGCCACAGCATGTTGCCGATGTTGAACAGGCGCTGCCGGCTGTCGCGGGGCAGCGGCTTGCCGTCCTTGCCCAGGTTGGAGACGTCGTTCATGCCGACGGTGAGCCGCTTGTCCTGCGGCTTGGTGACGTTGCCGCCGCGGGCGTCCTCGATGGCGCCGAAATTCTGCGTGAACGCCATCTGCTGCTCGTCGGTCAGCTGCTGGTCGTGGAACACCAGCACCGCGTACGTGTCCATGCCGGCATCGATCGCCGCCACCTCCTCGCGGGTGAGAGGCTTAGTGATGTCGACGCCGGAAACCTCGCCGACGAAGACCGGATGGATCTGGCGGATGGTGACGGGCATGGCGGCTCCTCCAAGGCGCGCGGTCTTGCTGCGGCGCGGGCTTTGCCGGAAGGGTAAGCCAGCGCGAGCCGGTTGAAAAGCAGCCCCCCGCCCGCCCCTGCTATGCGATCGGCAAGGTCAGCGGCGCCACCTCGTCGGCGGTGCGGCCGCGATAATCGCGCGCAGGCGTTGCCGCCATCATGCGGTCCTGGGCCTCGACGAGGCGTTCGGCGGCGCCCGCGTGGTCGAGCGTCGTCACCTTGCCGTCCGCCACCACTTTCCGGCCCGCCACGTAGACGTCCTTCACGGCGCGGTCGGCGGCATGGAAGATGAGCGAGCGCAGCGGGTCGCGCGCCGGCATCATGTCGGGATGCCTCGTGTCGACCAGCACGATGTCGGCTCGGGCGCCGGGCGAGAGTTTCCCGAGATCCTCGCGCATCAAGGCCTTGGCGCCGGCGACGGTCGCGGCATGGAGCAGCATGGCGCTCGACACGTCGTTGATGTCGCGCGAGGCGATGCGGGCAAAGGTGCCGGCCTTGCGGATCTCCTCCAGCATGTTGTGCGGCGTCGTATCGGTGCCGATCCCCATATTGATCCCGGCGCGCACGTAGTCGCCAAAGCTTTCCATGAGGATGCCGTAGCGGGCGAACGGGGTCGGGCAATGCGCCACCGAGCACCCGGAATCGGCCAGCGAGCGGATGTCGTCCTTGGTCCACCAGCGGATCCACGAATGGGTGTCCGGCAGGATGGCATGGCCGATGATCGAGGTCGGCCCGAGGATGCCGATGTCGCGGGCATGGCGGATGGGAGTGACGCCGTGGCGCCTGACCATCTCGAGGTGCTCGAGCACGCCCTGGGCGATGTGCAGCGTGAAAGGAACTTTCCGGTCGTTCGCCGCAGCGAGACTGTCGCGCAGGAGGTCGTCGGAACAGTTCTCGATCTGCATGGGCGAGACCACGCCGGACAGCATGCCCGACGGGTGTTTCGGCAGCGCGTCGATGAAGGCGAGCGCCGCCGCAAAACCCCTGCGGCCGCGGGCCTCGTCCCAGTCGAAGCCGAGCGAATGGTCGTCGGAAAGCTTCCAGCGGGCGCTCGCATAGCCGGGCGCGAGGAAGCCGCGAATGCCGCTCCTGGCAAAAATATCGGCCCACCCGTCATAGATCGGCGAAATGTCGCAGAGCGTGGTGACGCCGCTTTTCAACAGCTCGCACAGCGCCACTTCCAGGCTCGCCCGCCGCAGCGCTGGATCGGAAATGTCGAAGGCTTGGCTGCGCTCGTAGAGGCTCGACATGTACATGTTGGCGACGCCGTGCTCCTCGCGGATGCCGCGATAGGCCGGCTCGTGGCTCGGATGCGCATGGATGTCGACGAGGCCGGGCATCACCATCAGGCCGGAGCCGTCGATCGTGACGTCGGCGGGGCCGGAAAATTTCTGCCCGACATGGACGATGGCGTCGTCGGCAAAGGCCACGTCGACGCCCTTGCGGTAGACGTGACGCCTCCCGCTCTCCTCCCAGGCGATCGCCCAGGCGGCATTCCGGATCAGTGTCGTGGTCAAGCTGAAACTCTCAGAATCCGATGGCCAGCAGCGCCGCGGCGGCGACCAGCGTGACCACGCCGGCCGACCCGTAGCTCAGCCATGCTAGCACGGACTTCGGCCCGAGATGCATGTCCTTCAGGGTGAGATAGATGCGCTCCGCCCCGTGCCAGGCGAACAGCGCGATGACCGCCAGCAGGATGAGCTTGCCCAGCGGGTAGCGGGCAAAGGCGAGCGCATGGGCGTGGTCCATGAAGGCCGGGCCGAAGCCGATGCCGGTGGGCGCGGCAAGCCCGGTGATGATAACGAGCGCCGGGCCGAACAGCGCCGCCAGCATGCCGCCGGCGCCGAACAGCAGCCAGAAGACCGGGGCGATGGTCCGCTTCATGGCTGCACCCACAGCGCCAGCGCAAGCAGCAGCAGCGAGGCCAAGGCCGCGACCGCGATGCCGACCCCGGTGATGAGCCGCGGCTCCACGTAGCGGCCGCCGATCACCAGCCGCGGCATCGTCTTCGGCATGATCCGGAACCAGGTCCAGACGTGATAGAGCATGCCGACCAGGAAGACCGCGTGCAGGGCGAGCGACCAGGGGCTTATGAGAAACCCGAGCCACGTCTCGTAGGCGTTCCTTCCGGCGGCGAGGCGAGATCACGCCGGCGAGCAGGACGAGCGCATAGCCGGCAATCGCGACGCCGGTCGCCTCCCGCATCGTGTAGCCGAGATAGGGGGGCTTGGCCCACCAGCGAGGATCGATCGGACGGACATAGGCGCGCTTCATCGTCAGGCCTTCTCGGATCGACTGAGCCCGGGCAGAAATTCGAGGAAGAAGTCCAGCGCGCTGTTGACCTTGTTCTGGTTGACCGCATTGGCCGGATCGACGCGCCTTCGGGCAGACCTCCGAGCAGATAGCCGACCGCGGTGCAGCTCCAGACGCCTTCCTCGGCGTTGCACGAGCTCCATGCGCTCGGCCGTGCGCGCCGTCGCGCGAATCGGCGTTGTAGCGGTGCAGCAGCGCGAAGCACGCCGGGGCCGAGTGAAATCCGGGTTCATCGCCGAACTGCGGGCAGGCGGCGTAGCACAGCATGCAGTTGATGCAGTCGCTGAAATTGCTCGAACTGCGCCAGCTGCGGCCGGCGTCTGCAGGTATTCGCCCTCGGCCGAGCGTGCGCGGCTCTTTCGGGATGATGTAGGGCTTGATGCTCTCGAGCTTCCTGACGAAGTCCGTCGACCGTCGACCACGAGGTCGCGCTCGATCGGAAAATGCGCGAGCGCCTCGACGCGCACCGGCGCCGGCGAGCACGTCGCGCAGGAAGGTCTGGCAGGAGAGCTGCGGCTTGCCGTTGATCATCATCCCGCAGCTGCCGCAGATCGCCATGCGGCAGGACCAGCGGAAGCTCAGCGTGCCGTCGAGGTAGTCCTTGATGTACTGCAGGCCCTGCAGCACCGACATGTCGTCGGTGAAGGGAACGTCGTAGGTCTGCCAGCACCGGGTCCTGCGTCCTGCTCGGGCCGGTAGCGCAGGACCTCGATCTCGCATCAGTTCTTCGGCTGTCCAGTCATGGCGCCGCATGGCTCTTCTCCTTGCGATTCGTCTCGGCGCTGCTCGCCGGCGGCGCCGTAGGCCCGCGTTGCCGGGCTGCGACTTGGTGATCTTCACCGGGCCGTAGCTGATCGCGGGCGGTCCGTCGCCGCGATAGTCGGCGAGCGTGTGCTTGAGGAAATTGGCGTCGTCGCGCTGCTCGAACCCGTCGAGCCGCTGGTGCGAGCCGCGCGATTCCTTGCGGTTGAGCGCCGAATGGGCGATCGCCTCGCGCGACGTCGAGCTGGTAGCCGAGCTCGATCGCGAGCAGCCACTCGGTGTTCCACGCCCGCGAGTGGTCGTCGAGCTGCAGCCGGCTGGTAGCGCTGCTTCAGCTCGGCGAGCTTGTCGCAGGTCGGCCTGCATGTCCGGGCCGAGCCGGTAGATGCCGCAGCCGCTCTTCCATGCTCTGCGCCATCTCGTCGCGCAGCACGGCCATGCGCTCGGTGCCGTCCTCCGCGCGTGACGATGACGAGCGCGCGCGGCCTCGGCGTCGCTCGGCCTGCTTCTGCAGCGCGGCCGACGTTCGCCGTCGTCACCGAGCGTGGCGTAACGGGCCGCCGCCTCGCCCGGCCACCTTGCCGAAGACCGATCAGCTCGGTCAGCGAATTCGAGCCGAGCCGGTTGGCGCCGTGGATGCCGACGCTCGAGCATTCGCCGACCGAATAGAGGCCGGCCAGCGGCGACGCCGTCTCGCCGTCGGCGAGGATGCCGCCCATCGTGTAGTGCACCGCCGGGCAGCACCGGGATCGGCTTCTCGGCCGGATCGACGCCGAGGAACTCTTCGGCCAGCTCGTAGATCTGCGGCAGCCGCTCGCGCAGCTTCTTCGCGCCCAGGTGGCGCAGGTCGAGGTGCACCACCTGCGCCATGCGGCGCCGGCGATCGTGCGGCCCTTCTGCTTCTCGTGCCAGAACGCCTGGCTCAGGCGGTCGCGCGGGCCCGAGCTCCATCGCCTTGTTGCGCGGCCACGGGTCGGGCGGCCCGAGGCCGTAGTCCTGCAGGTAGCGGTAGCCGTCCTTGTTGAGCAGGAAGCCGCCTTCGCCGCGGCAGGCCTCGGTGAACAGGAGGCCGGTGCCCGGCATGCAGGTCGGGTGGTACTGCACGAACTCCATGTCGCGCAGCGGCACGCCGTGGCGGTAGGCGAGCGCCATGCCGTCGCCGGTGACGATGCCGCCGTTGGTGTTCTCGCGGAACACGCGGCCGGCGCCGCCGGTGGCGATGATCACCGCCTTGGCCTGGATCAGCCGTGAACTCGCCGGTCGCGATCTCGATCGCCACCACGCCCTGCACGCGGCCGTCCTCGACGACCAGGTCGACGCAGAAATGCTCGTCGAAGCGCTTGATCGACGGGATACTTGATCGAGGTCTGGAACAGCGTGTGCAGCATGTGGAAGCCGGTCTTGTCGGCGGCGAACCAGGTGCGCTCGATCTTCATGCCGCCGAAGGCGCGCACGTTGACGTGGCCGTCCGCCTTGCGGCTCCACGGGCAGCCCCAGTGCTCCATCTGCACCATCTCCTCGTGCGCGTGGGCGACGAAGTACTCGACCACGTCCTGCTCGCACAGCCAGTCGCCGCCGCCGACGGTGTCGTTGAAGTGATGCTCCAGGCTGTCGTGCGGCCTGGGTCACCGCGGCCGCGCCGCCTTCCGCCGCCACCGTGTGGCTGCGCATCGGATAGACCTTGGAGATCAGCGCGATGCGTCAGCGTCGGATCGGCCTCGGCGACGGCGATCGCCGCCCGGAGGCCGGCGCCGCCGGCGCCGACAATGGCAATGTCGGCCTGGAAGACCTTCATGTGGTTGTCCTCCGCGAACGCGGTCGACCCTCCCCGCCAACGGGCGGGAGGGTAGACTCGCGGCACCGCAGTGCCCGAATTGTCGAAAGGAGGATGGGCTCGGCCGAGACGGGTGCTAGGCGCGAAGGTTGCGCATGCCCCGCGAATCGCCCAGCGCCGTACCGAACACCCGATCCCAGAATCCGGTGGTCACCCCGAAATTGCCGTCCTGCTCGCCATAGTGATGGGCGGCATGTCGCAGCTTGGCGCGGTACAGGAGCGACTTGTCGTCGATGCGCCAGCGGTGCACGGCGTCGTGAACGGTAAGGTAGCCGAGATAGCCGATCATCAGGCCGACCGTCCCGCCGTAGGCGATCTCCAGACCGCCCGCCCACCAAAGCGGCAAGAAGGCGCCGAAGGCGAAGCTGACGAGGCTCACCCAGGTCGGCGTACCGACGAACGCCGCCGGCGCGGCATGGTGCATGTCGTGCATCTCGATCGCCGCCTCGAATTCGGTGAAACACGAACCGATGCATGACATATTCGACGAGCGTCCAGCCGACGACGCCGAGCGCGCACGAGGACACGAAGTACCCGAAGTAATCGGAGCGGGAGCTCCACAACCCCGCTGCGGTCAGGGCAGACACGACGGGCGGGTACACCACGAAGTCCGCATAATACCCAACTTTGCTCAGGCGCATGCGCGTTGTGCCTTGACGGCCGAAGCGGTCGGCTCCTCTGATCGAGCGGAACAACGGCGTCTGCTCGCCGCCGCGACCCCGAACCCGGGATCCAGCGCCAGCGCCCGTGCGCCTCTGCCTTCCACCGTCCCGCTTTCCCGAAGGCCAGTCTGGAAGATTCAATTCCTAGCGTCAAGTTCAGCGAGCCGGCTCGAAGGCCGGGCCACCGTGGGTGACCGATATTCGCCAGGGAGTTCATCGCGCCGAATTGACCTTGGTCAATCTCCCGTCAGGGTGTCGGGCCCGCGCGCCGGCCGAAAATTTCAGCGCGTGATCACGAGCTTCTGGTAGAGGCCGCCGAAGAACGACTGCTTGCGAAACCGGACGCCAAGTCCCCGGGGAAACCACGAGGCGATCTCGCGGCGCCACAAGTCGAGGGCAAACGGCTCGAGAACGGCGAGCACCGGGCCCCACAGGTAGCGCAGCGGGTTCCACCAGCGCGGTGCCGCATAATCGACGATGACGATCTTGCCGCCGGGCTTGACCACGCGGAAGAGCTCGCTGATGGTCCGCTCGCGGTAACTGGCGGGCTGCTCATGGAGCAGAAAGAACGCGAGCGCCCGATCATAGCTCGCGTCGGGAAGCCTCAGGTCGCTCGAATCCATCGACAGGAGACGGGCCGACGCATTGGCCGGCAGCTTCTTTTTCAGATTGCCGAGCTGGATCGGCAGGACGTCGACGACGTCGAGGGTGCCGCTGCCTGCCACGACCTTGCGATAGAGCCGGCTGGTCAGATCGCCGTAGACGCAGGCGACCTGCAGGGTGGAACCGGACGGCGCCTCGCCGAATTCACCAAGCGCCGCATCGCGCAATCGGTCGTAGTTGCCCCACAGGATGAGGTTGACCAGCCATTCGCGCTCGAAAACCCGCACCGCCCCCGGATGGACATAAGCCCACCAATAGTGCGCTGCGATAAAAATATTTTTCTATTTTGTTCTTTTGCAATTTTTAATATATCGAAAAAATAATTCAGAACCAGGCACTCTCTCTTTTATGATTGTTTTAAATTTATTTTTATTATAAAAAAATATATGAAAAAAATCCGTAAATATAATTTAAAAATTTTATTTTTTGTTTTTGGTTTTTGGTTTTTTCAATAAACCAACTTGCCCAAATTAATCCGACCCCATCAGCCGTGTTTAATTTGCTTTTATTTAATATATTTTAAAATCTTCGTCTTTCTTTGATAATAATAAAAATTGCGGATTTACAGTAGAAATAAAACCTTTTTCATTTTTTGTAAGCCAGAGAGAGATGAAATTAATAGTTTCATTTTTATTAAGCGTAGAAATATTAATGTCGAATATCTTTGTCATAATTTTAAATTTAAAATTTTTAATTTTCAAAGAATTTTTAATATTTAATTCATAATATAATATATTAACAGTTTTAAAAAATTAAATATTTTATAATTATAAATTATTTATAAATTTTAAATTATAAATTATAAATTATTAATCCCCCTATTAAACTGTTCTCCTCTATCAAATTCATGTTGGAACATTCCAAATGATGCTCCTCCTGGGGATGATAAAACAACATCACCAAAACCTGCTTTATTACATGCTTTATCTATGACACTTCATCATGGAGTCTGCGAATTCATATTTAACCTTTCCATCTATTATTTCCAATATTTTATTATGAGCCGTTGTAAAATCATTTTTAAAAAGTACTAAATGTTTTAATTCTTTTTTATCATATTTTTCTATAATAATTATACAAATTCTATAATCTAAATTTTTATGTTCCTGTACTCGTTCGTACGTATTGTTCCGACCGCCGCAATACGAAAAGCCCCGCGCCCGGCCCACGAGGCGCCCATCCCCTCCGCGGACCACCTGTCCGCCGGCCCGGGCGGGCTCCTCATGCGCTGGCTCGATGGCGAGGTCAGCCCGTCCGAGCGCGCAGCGGTCACCGGCGCATCTCGCGGCCTGCCCGGCATGCGTGCGCGAGGTCCGGGTCTACCGCGCGCTGTTCCGCGGCGTTTCCCGGCTGCCGGCGCGCCGTCCGCCCGCCTACCTCGCCGCCCGGATCACCGCGGCGGCGCTGGCCGATCGTCGTCGCCGCCGCCGCTTCCGCTGGATCGAGGTCGCCGGCTCGGCGTACGCAGGGGCGGCGGTCGCCGTGCTGATCGCGCTCGGGCTCTCGCCCTGGCGCGGCGACCTGCTGGCCGGCGCGCGCACCGCGCTCGGCGTGGTCGTGGCGGGCACGGTCAACGCGTTCGTCAGCGCGTTCGACCGCCTGATGTGGCTGTTCGACGGGGCGGTCCGCCTGCGCGAAGGCGCGCAAGCGGCTGTCCCAGACCTCTCGCTCCCCTCGGGCGCTCGCTCGAGCTCCTTGCGGCTCAACCCGAACTGCGCGCCGGCTTCTCGGTGGCGCTCGTGCTCACGACCGCGCTGTGGTGGTTCATCCAGCACCGCCGGTCGATGGGGCAGGGGAGGATCCACGATGTCTCCGCGTTCCTTTAGTCGATCCTTCCCCTCGCCGCGCGCGGACTTGCCGCGTCGCGGCCTCGTCCCGTCGCTCGTCGCCCGGCCGGCGTTCGCGAAGTCCACGGCACGGATCGAGGTCGGGCGGCAACGACACGACGGTCGCCCGCGAGATCACGATCGACGACGAGGGCATCCGCATCGTCGGCGGCGACAAGGACATCGTGCTGCCCGGCGGACCAGGGCGCCGTCGGCCACGTCGACCATCAACGGGCGCGACCGGATCGCGTCGTCCGGGATATCGGCGATTCACTGCCGCGTGCGTCAAGGTCCACACGCGGCGGCGACAACGAGATCGTCCAGTTCTTCAAGGACGTCATGTCGAGAAGGGCGAGAGGCCGGCGACGTGGTCGCGCTCTTCGGCAACGTGAACAACAACGGCGTGATCTCGGGCGACTGCGTGTCGATCCTGGGCTCGATCCAGCAGGGCGACTCGGCGGTGATCCCGGCGAGGCGGTCACGATCGGCGGCGCCGTCCGGGCGGGCCGGCGAGGGCGCGGGTCGAGGGCGAGACGGTCTCGATCGGCTTCCTGCCGTTCGCCAACTGGGCCAGCCGTCGGTGCCGCTGCTCCTGACTTCGGCCTCTTCGCTGCTGTTGTTCGTCGCCTGGCGGCGGTCCGGGCGGCTGTTCCCCGAGCGGCTCGTCGCATGGCGGGACGATCTCGCGGCGCACGTTCCTGTCGCTCGTGCTCGGCCTGCCTGTCGATCCCGCTCGCGCTCATGATCGGGTTGCTGCTGCTCGTGACGGTGATCGGGATCCCGCTCGCGGTGCTGCTGCCGTTCTGTTCATGCCTGGCGGCGTTCGTCGGCTACACCGCGGCGGTCTACCTGCTGGGCTCCAAGCTGCTCGGTCGCCCGACCGGCGTGAACTCCGGCATGTTCGGCCCGATCGCGGCCGGGACCGCGTTCGTCACGTGTTCTACGCCGTCGGCGTGCCGCTGATGTCGTTCGAGGGCGCGGCCGGGTGTTCGGCTTCGGGTTCCTGCTGCTGTGGCTCGTGATCGGGAACGTGTGCTGGATGATGGGCTCGGCGCGCTGCTCCTCTCGCGGCTCGGGCAGGGGCCGATCGCTCCCGCGCCGCGCGGCAGCCAGTGGGCCCCGGCCACGCCGCCTCCGCCGCCTCCGGTACGCTCCGGTGGGGACGCGTCCCCGACGGGTCCGACGCCGGCGTCGACCGATCCGCACGCGGCGCCTGCGCCCTGAGCGCGCGCCGCGCTGCGGGAATCTTCCCAGCCGAGCCCCGGCGTCTGGGGGAACTCCCCCGATGCCGGGGCTTCGCGCATCCGGCTCGCGCCGCGCGTCGGGCGCAGCACGCGCCGCGAACCTGTCCGCCACCGCAATCCACAGGCCGCGCAACCCCGCATGGAATCGGCACTTTCCAGCGATCGCCCCGGGCGACGCGCGCGCGAGGCGGCACGCCGGCGGGATCTCACACCGGCCACCGCGCGTGGCACGGTTCGTGATGATAGCGAGTTGCATGAGCCGACGCCCCGCGCGTTCCCCCCTCGCCCTTGCGCTCGCAGTCAGCGCGGTGATGTGCGGAGTCGGCCAAGTGCGAAGCGGAGGTCCGCATCGTCGGACCCGACGAGGTTCTGAAGCGCTATTGCCGGGTGGAGGGCGGGCCGACTCTGGTTGGCCGTGCCCGGGGTGGCGCCCCAGGAACTCGTCACCCGAGTGGACGATCCGATCATCGCGAATCGCGGTGATGGATCCTTCCACCCGGTCGATCCGAAGTTCGTCGCCGATGCACTGGGCGGCATCGACTTCCCGGTCGACCAGGTGGACGCCGTGGTCTACGTGTTGCCGTATCCGAGACGGGCGGGTCTCGAGTCGGCGGCTGGCCCCGGCGCCATTCTTCTTGCACCCGGAGTGCGCGCGGTCGACGAAGCGCAAGTGCATGCGACCGTCGCGCACGAGTTCGGGCACGTGGTTCAGTACCAGTTCGCCACCGTCGGGAGCCGGGCCTGGGCCGCTTACCTCAAGCTGCGCGGGCTGCCGACGAGCGAGGGGCGAAGCACCTCCCACGCCGACAACCCGCGCGAGATCTTTGCCGAGGACTTTCGCGCGCTCTGCGGTTCCCCCCTGGCGCGCACGAACGGCACGATCGAGAACGCGTTCCTGGCCGCGCCCCAGACCATCGAAGGCCTGGCGGAGTTCCTGCTCGACCTGCCCGACCGGGCGCGCCGGGTCGCGACCGTGGGCCACACGGTAGCTGTCTACCCGAACCCGTTCCGCATCGCAACCACCATCCAGTTCACCCCGCGCGCGGGGGCGGCCAACTCGACCGCCGCACCCGTGCGCCTCATTCGTATCGCCGACGTCCGGGGCCGGATCGTGCGGCACGAAAGTGTCCCGCCCTGGGCGATGGTTCGGCCTCGTGGCGCTGGGACGGCAATGACGATCACGGGACCCGGCTCGCGCCGGGGGCCTATTTCTTGCAAGGTGATTTGGAGCAGGGCGGGGCGGCGCGAATCGTTCTGGCGAATTAAGCACCTTGTGGGATCAAGTGGGCGCGCCGCCCGCTCATCAAATCGGGTTTCGAAGTTTGCGCCTGTTCGCTGACCAATCCCTTGCGCCGCTTGCACCTCCGAACCGCCCGGCTCCCCCCGGGGACGCGCCGGAGCCAACTGCAGGCAGAAGCGGGGATCTGCCGGCCCAGGCGCAAGCTTCGAAGCATCGCCCCTCATTCCTTCCCAAGACTTACGTAGTTACGGGCGTAGTCCCCCGGTCTGGGGCATCCTATTTACACCATGCCCCTCGCGACCGCCGCCTCCCTGACCTCCCTCGTCGGCCGCACTCCGCTCATCGACCTGTCTCATTTCTCCCCGCGCCCCGGTGTGCGGATCCTCGGCAAGTGCGAGTGGTTCAACCCCGGCGGGTCGGTGAAGGATCGCGCCGCCCTGTGGATGGTCCGCGACGGGGAGAGGTCCGGCCCGCTCAGGCGCGGCATGACGATCCTCGAGCCACGCGCGGCAACACCGGCATCGCCTACGCGATGATCGGCGCGGCGCTCGGTTACCCGGTGACGCTCTGCGTGCCCGGCGAACGTCGAGGGCCGAGCGCAAGCGGCGCTCCTGCGCGCACGGCGCCGATGATCGGCACACCGATCCCATGGCGGGACCGACGGCGCGATCCGCGAGGCGCGGCGCCGTGCGGCGCGTCGACCCGGCGCGGTACTTCCACGCCGACCAGTAGGCGAACCCGGCCAACTGCGCGGGCCCACTACGAGACCACCGGGCCCGAGATCCTGCGAACAGACGGGCGGCGAGGTGACGCACTTCGTCGCCGGCCTCGGCACCAGCGGTACGCTCATGGGCGCGGGCCGCTGCCTGCAAGGAGGCGCGCCCCGCCGTGCTGCGTCGTCGCGTCCAGCCGGACCACGCCGCTGCACGGCCTCGAGGGGCTGAAGCACATGGCGACCGCGCTCGTGCCCTGCGATCTACGACCCGGCCATGGCGGACGTGCAGCGGGCGGTCGCGACCGAGGCGGCGCAGGCGATGCGCCGGCGCGCGGCGCGCGAGGCAGGGGGTGTGGTCGGGCGTCTCCGCCGGCGCGGCGCTCCACGCGGCGGCTCGAGCTGGCGGCGCACGCTCGACGCGCGCGACCCTCGTCGCCGTGCTGTGCGACGGGGGCGCGCGCTACGCCAGCGACGCTTCTGGCTGGAGGGCGCGATGAACGCGGGGTCTCCGGCGCTGCCGCGCGACGCATGCCGACGCGATCCGCGCCCACGGGCGCGAGACCTACCCGCACGAGTGCTGCGGCTTCCTGCTCGGCGCCGCGGGCGGGCGGCGCGGTCAGCGAGATCGCGCGCGCCTCGAACGCGCGCGTGGACTCGCCGGCGAACCGTTACCTGATCCCGCCCGAGGAATTCGTGCGGGTCCAGCGCGACGCGGATCGGCGCGGGCTCGAGATCGTCGGGCTTCTATCATTCGCATCCGGATCATCCGGCGCGGCCGTAGCGCGTTCGACCGGGATCACGCGTGGCCCGGTTACGCCTACCTGATCGCGTCGAGGTGCGCCGGCGGCGAGGCGCGCGCACTGAACGGGTTCCGGCTGGCGTGCGAGTGGACGGTTCGTTCGACCCAGATTCCCGCTCGAGGAGGCTTGAGATGGCGGTCGAAGCGTGTTCCTGTCCCGGCCCGTTGCGCGGGTTCATCGCGGGCGCGGCGCGGTCGAGGTCGAAGGGGCGACGGTCGGCGAGGCGCTCGCGGCGCTCGTCGCCGCGCGCGCCGGGGCTGCGGCCGCCAGCTCTTCGGCGACGACGGCGCGGCTGCGCTGCTTCGTCAACGTGTACGTCAACGACGACGACGTGCGCTAACTGGGCGGGCGACGCGCGGCTCGCGGCGGGGGACACGCTCATCGATCGTGCCCTCGATCGCCGGCGGTGCCGGTGCCGGACGGCGCCGGTCGACGCCGACGAGCTCGCCGCCGCGCGGCCGCGATGCGCCGGCGGACCGGGCCGAGCTGCCGCTGACCCACGAGGAGGTGCGGCGCTACAGCCGGCACCTGATCCTGCCCGAGGTCGGGCTCGACGGGCCAGGCAAGCTCAAGGACGCGCGCGTGCTGCTGATCGGCGCCGGCGGGCTCGGCTCGTCCGCTCGCGCTCTACCTCGCGGCGGCGGGGGTGGGCACGCTCGGGCTCGTCGACTTCGACGTCGTGGACGAGACCAACCTCCAGCGCCAGGTGCTCCACGGCACGACGGACGTCGGCCGGCCGAAGCTCGACTCGGCCGCGGACCGCATCCACGACATCAACCCGCACGTGCAGGTCGAGACGCACGAGACGCGTCTCACCTCCGAGAACGCGCTCGAGCTCGTTCCGCCAGCTACGACGTGGTCGTCGACGGCACCGACAACTTCCCGACGCGCTACCTGGTGAACGACGCGTGCGTGCTGCTCGGCAAGCCGAACGTCTACGGCTCGATCTTCCGCTTCGAGGGGCAGGCGACGGTGTTCGCGCGCGCAGGACGGCCCGTGCTACCGCTGCCTCTACCCGGAGCCGCCGCCGCCCGGGCTGGTGCCGTCGTGCGCCGAGGGCGGCGTGCTCGGCGTGCTGCCGGGCGTCGATCGGCCTGCATCCAGGCGACCGAGACGATCAAGCTGATCCTCGGGCATCGGCGAGCCGCTCGATCGGGCCGCCTGCTGCTGTTCGACGCGCTGGACGATGAGCTTCCGCGAGCTCAGGCTGCGGAAGGACCCGGACTGCCCGGTGTGCGGCGACGAACCCGACGATCACGGAGCTGATCGACTACGAGGAGTTCTGCGGGATCCGCCCGGACGATGACGACCTCGCCGAGCGGAGAACTGCGAACGATCACCGCCGTGCGAGCTCAAGCGCCGCCTCGACGCGCGGCGAGGAACTCGTGATCCTCGACGTGCGCGAGCCGCAGGAGTTCGAGCTGTGCCGGATTCCGGGCACGCGCCTGGTCCCGCTCGGCGAACTGCCGGCTCACCTCTCCGAACTGGACTCGAGCCGCGAACTCGTGGTCCACTGCCGGACACGGAATCCGCTCGGCGAAGGCGATCGAGCTGCTCGCCCAGGCCGGCTTCTCCCGCGCGCGCATGTTCAACCTGGAGGGCGGCATCGACGCGTGGGCGAAGGACGTCGGATCCCACGATGCCGCGCTACTGACAGGAGTCCCGGTGACGAATCCCCCCGCCACGCTCGGCGACCTGCTCTGTCCCCGCTCGGTCGCCGTCGTCGGCGCGTCCCGCCGGCCCGATTCGATCGGCGGGGCGGTGTTCAAGAACCTGCTCGCGAACGGATTCCAGGGACCGGTCTACCCGGTCAATCCGAAGGCCGAATTCGTCCAGTCGGTGCGCGCGTATCCCGTCGCTCGACGACATGCCGGGCCCGGTCGACCTCGCGGTCATCACCGTGCCCGCGCGACAGCGTGCTCGCCGCGGTCGAGGACTGCGCGGCGCAAGGGCGTGCGCGGCGCTGGTCGTGATCACGGCCGGGTTCCGCGAGATCGGCGCCGAGGGCCGCGCGCTCGAGGACGAGCTGCGTCGCAGGTCGTGCGCGGCGCGGGCATGCGCATGGTCGGACCGAACTGCCTCGGCGTCCTCAACACGGATCCGGCCGTGCGCGCTCGACGCGACGTTCGCGCCGACCTGGCCGCCGGCCGGGCGGCGTCGCGTTCTCCTCGCAGAGCGGCGCGCTCGGGCTCGCGATCCTCGACCTGCGCGCGCGAGCTCGGCCTCGGCATCTCGACGTTCGTCGTCGATCGGCAACAAGGCCGACGTCTCGGGCAACGACCTGCATCGAGTACTGGGAGAAGGATCCCGACACCGACGTCGATCCTGCTGTACCTCGAGTCGTTCGGAAACCCGCGGCGGTTCACGCAGATCGCGCGCCGCGTCGCGCGCGACCAAGCCGATCCTCGCGGTGAAGTCGCGGCCGCACCGGCGCCGGGCGCGCGCGCGGCGCAGTCGCACACCGGGCGCGCTGGCGCGGCGCCGACGTCGCGGTCGACGCGCTGTTCCGCCAGGCCGGCGTGCATCCGCACCGACACGATCGAGGAGCTGTTCGACGCGGCGCTGCTGCTCGCGCACCAGCCGCTGCCGCGCGGGCCACCGCGTCGGCGATCCTGACCAACGCGGGCGGCCCCGGGCATCATGGCGGCCGACGCGTGCGAGGCGCGCGGGCCTCGTGATCCCGTCGCTCGATCCCGACGACCGAGCGCGGCGCTGCGCGCGTTCCTCGCGCCCGAGGCGTCGACCCGCAACCCGGTCGACATGATCGCCTCGGCGCGCGCCCGAGTAGTTCGAGCGCGCGCGTCGCGCTCGCTGCGTCGAGGACCCGAACGTCGACGCGGTGCTCGTGATCTTCGTTCCGCCGATCGGCACCGACGCGCCCGACGTCGCGCGCGGCGCATCCTCGCGCGGCGCGCCGCGGCGCGCGAGCGCAAGCCGGTGCTGGCGTGCTTCATGGGCAGCCACGGCATTCCCGAGGGCCTGCGCTCGCTGCGGGAGGGGCACGTGCCGTCGTACGCGTTCCCCGAGGCGGCGGCGCGCGCGCTCGGCCGCGGCGGTGCGCTACGCGCGCTGGCGGGCGCGGCCCGAGGGCGCGATCCCGGAGCTTCGCGGACGTCGATGTCGCGGCGCGGCGCGCGGCGCGCGTCGCGCGCGGCGCGGCGCCGGCGCGGACGCGCGGGTGGCTGGCGCCCGGACGACGTGCGAGGCGCTGCTCGCCGCCTACGGCCTGCGGGCGCGCCCGAGAGCGTCGCGCGTGGCGCCGACGCGGCGGCGGCGTGCGGCGGCGCGCGCGATCGGGCTCCCGGTCGCGCTCAAGCTCGTGAGCGACACGATGACGCACAAGTCGGACGTCGGCGGCGTGCTGCTGCGACCTGCGCGGACGCCGAAGCCGTGCCGCGGGCGTACGCGGCTCGTCGCCGCGACTCGCGGCGCACGGCCAGGCCGCGATGCGATGCGCGGCGCGCTCGTCCAGCCGATGGTGACGCGGGACTTCGAGGCGGTGATCGGCATGACGCTCGATCCGCAGTTCGGGCCGCTGCTCATGGCCGGGCTGGGCGGGCACGTGGTCGAGCTGCAGAAGGACGTCGCGTTCCGCCTCCATCCGCTGACACCGCCAGGACGCGGCCGAGATGGTCGACTCGCTGCGTTCGCGCCGCTGTTCGACGGGCTATCGCGGCGGCGCCGGCCGGCGGACCTCGCCGCGTTCGTGGAGACGATGCTGCGCGTCTCGCAGCTGGTCGGCGACCTGCCGGAGATCGTCGAGCTCGACCTCAACCCGGTCGCCGTGCTCGCGCCGGGCGGGGCGCCGTGGTCGTGGACGCCCGCATCCGGGTCGCGCGTCCCGCCCCGCGCCTGAGGTCGAGTCCCGATCCGCGATCTGCCCGCCCCGGAGGGGCGGATTGCAACTCGCATGCGGGGAGCGCCCGAGCGGCCGCAACGACTTACGCGTGGACCGATTCTTGCGAATCGTGGGCGACTGAGCCCGACTCGACGCTCGCCCCGCCCGGCGAGCCACTCGACGATTTCCCGGAGACCGATTCATGACCACCGACGCCGGCGCGCCCGCGCGACTTCCAATCCGTCCTCTCGAACATGATCTCGCTCGGCGCGTCCGACCTGCATCTCAAGGTCGGCGCCCCGCCGACCCTGCGCATCGACGGCGTGCTGTTCGGCGATCGACGAGCCGCGCTGCACTCCCGCGGACATCGAGGGGCTGGTCGAAGAGCTGCTGCCGCCGGAGCGCCGGCTCGCGTTCGCGGAGGAGCTCGAGTGCGACATCGCGATCAGCGTCCCGGGCCTCGCCCGCTTCCGCGTCAACCTGTGCCGCCAGCGCGGCACGGTCGGCGTGTCGTTCCGGCTCGTGCCGACGATCATCCCGACGCTCGAGGACTGTCGCTGCCGCCGCTGCTCGGCGACTCGCCGAGGAGCAGCGCGGCCTCGATCCTGGTGACCGGCGCGACCGGCGCGGGCAAGTCGACGACGCTGGCCGCGATGATCGACCACATGAACCACCGCGAGACCCGCAAGATCGTCACGATCGAGGACCCGATCGAGTACCTCCACCGCGACGACCGCGCTCGATCTACCAGCGCGAGGTCGGCGAGGACACGCCTCGTTCGCCGACGGCCTGCGCCACGTGCTGCGCCAGGACCCCGACATCATCCTGATCGGCGAGATCCGCGACAACGAGACGCATGACGACCGCGCTCACGGCGGCCGAACGGGCCACCTCGTGCTCTCGACGCTCCACACCATCGACGCGGTGCAGACGATCGAGCGCATCATCTCGTTCTTCCCGCCGCACGAGCAGGACGAGATCCGCGCGCGCTGCTCGCGCGCAACCTGCGGGCGGTCGTCTCGCAGCGCCTCATGCCGCGCGCGACGGCACGGGCCGCGTCCCCGCGGTCGAGATCCTGGTCAACACGCCGACCATGCGCGACTACATCATCGACCGGACGAAGACCTCGCAGATCCGCACGAGCGATCCAGGAGGGCGTGACGCAGTACGGAATGCAGAGCTTCGACCAGGCGCTCGCGAACCTGGTCCGGAAGCAGGTGATCTCGC
>CAVWIS010000038.1:0-13402 GCA_963755055.1 uncultured Alphaproteobacteria bacterium
GTCGCCTTCCGCCATGACCCGAGGGTCGCGCGACGGAGGATTCGCGCTATGAACCGATATCAGCTTGATCGGCTTAGGGCGGGCGCAGCGATATTATGCGCGTTTTTTCCTTCTGGGGTGACTTCAGAACCCTGTCGTCTCGACAGTCGAGCCGCGGTTGTCGAAGCGCTTGAGGGAGACCGCTTCGGCGTCGACCGAATGGATCGCGCCGTCCACGATCAATTCCGCGGCCAGCAAACCCGCCGCGGGAGCGTGCATAAGGCCGGTTCCGGAAAAGCCGAGTGCCATGTACAGCCCGTCGATGAGGCGATCCATGATCGGGTGGTAGTCGGGCGTGCTGGGATAGATGCCCGCCCAACCATGATCAACGCGCGCGCCTGCATCGACCACTCCGAAAACCCGTTCGACAGTCTGAAGGACAGCCCGGGTCCACGTAGTGTCGGCCCGCTCGTCGTAGTCGTCTGGATCGACGGCGCGATCTTCACCGAGAAAGCCGCCGACTGCCCGGCCCGCAGTGTCGCTGCGGACATGAACCTCGTCCTCCGTTGCGATAAGCCAGGGGAAGCCGGCAGGAGGTGGCTTCAACGGTTTTACGATCAGCAATTCGTGGCGGCGCGCGACGACCGGCGGCGCGATCCCGAGCGGCCCGAGGAGAGCGTCGGTCCATGGCCCTGTGGCAACGAGCACTGAATTCGCCGCAATCGGTCCGGCGCTCGTCTCGACCCCGACAACCCTGCCGGCCAGTATCCTGAGCGCAAGGGCCTCCCTCCCGATCAAGAGATCGACGCCGGCGGCGCTTGCTCCGCGAGCAAGTCCATAAACGATACGGTGGTGGTTGGCCCATCCGTCTTCGGCACAGAACGAAGCTGCTGCAAAGCCACGCCCTGCAAGCGACGGCCAACGCTGTTCAATCTCATCACCATCCAGGTACTCGCTTGCGACGCCCAAGCCGACCTGCAGCGTCACGTTCCGGCGAAGCGCAGCGGCATGCTCGCTCGAACGTGCCAGGAACAGATAGCCGATACCTTTGAAGTCAGGATCGATACCGAAGACTTCGGCGAAATTGTTCCAGATGTCGGCACTGAGCAGCGACAGGCGAACGTTCAGGGCGCTTCCGAACTGTCTTCGGATCCCGCCGCCGGTGCGTGTCGAATTGGCCGCACCCGGCAGCCTCCTTTCCAGGAGAGCGACCTGCAGCCCCCGTTGTGCAAGCGTCGTTGCGCAGGCGAGGCCGATACAGCCTCCGCCGATCACGACACCGTCCGCGCCCATCCCCAGCGCCCCGCCCTGACAGTCCCTCGCCATGCAAGGATGCGCGGAGGGTGCACCGCTTTAGTCCTGCACTGCATGAATTTGTGCGCGCATCACGTCAATCACGAAACGGATGATGATCGAAACCGAGCGCGCCAGCGCCGCCTCCCGGCGATAGGCGACCGAGAGGGTTAGCTTGCCCAAGAATCTCGGGCGTCAGTCGCTTCAACCCCGCTTCGCTATCGGCGACGATGCAGGGCAGCACGGCGAGGCCCACTCCCGCCACTGCCGCCGCGGTCATATCGACAATTTCGCGATAGATCAGCACAATACTGGCGCCTGCACCATGATCGGCGATCCATTCTGCTCCTGGCATGCCGGCAAGCCTGGAATGAAAGCCGAGCACCTCATGGCCCGCCAGATCGCGTGGATCAGGGGGTGCGGCGTGCCGCGCGAGATAGATGGGCGAGGCGTAGAGAGACCAGCCGAGTTCGCCGATCTTTTGCGCGACGAGACTTTCGTCGGCAATCGGGCCCACCCTCAGCGCAAGTTCGGCTTCGCCTTTGTGCAGATCGGCTGGGAGGCTGCTGCTTAGAAATTCGAGCGAGATATCCGGGTGCTCGCGCCGCAACCGCGCAAGATGCGGCGTGAAAGGTTTGGCAAGACCCGTAGGAACGGAGAGCCGAACGCGCGCCGTGTGCGATACGGCCTGGTTTTGCAGCTCAACCACCGAGCGCTCCGCGGCCTCCGCGTGAGGTACCAGCTTTTCGCCGAGCAGCGTAAGCTGCAGGCCATGCTCATCACGGATCATCACCGCCGCGCCGAGGGCACGTTCGAGCGCAGTCAGGCGCCGGCCAACGGTTGAGTGTTTCACGCCGAGTGCACGCGCGGCACCGGCTAGCGTGCCGGACCGCACGGCCGCAAGGAAATAACGGAGATCGTTCCAGTCGAGCTTCTCGATATTGGTCACCGCCGAATTCTAGCCGATTGCGGCACGTCCTGCCCATTCGCGCACACGGCGGTGCACTCTTGGAGAATCGACGCGCCTCCGTTTCAGGACCAAGACTGGACCGGCAATTCGATCTTGCGGGTGACGAGGGAAAGGCCAGATCTCGCGCACCGGCAGGAGGCGAGCCAGCAATCGTGCCCGGCCGGGAAGGGGCTCTAGTGATGATGGACAATTCGTACGACGCAATAGTGGTGGGAGCCCGCTGCGCCGGGTCACCGACCGCAATGCTGCTGGCCCGCAAGGGCTACCGCGTTCTGCTCCTCGATCGCGCCACGTTTCCGAGCGACACGCTCTCGACCCATGTCGTGCAGCCGCTCGGCGTAGCTGCCTCGGCGCGATGGGGCCTGCTTGATCGCCTCGTCGCCACCGGTTGTCCGCCGATCCATACATACGCATTCGACTTTGGTCCGGTCACGATCGCCGGGTCGCCCGGCACGAGCAGTGCTTCCGTCGCGTACTGCCCCCGGCGCACCGTCCTCGACAAGCTCCTTGTCGATGCGGCTGCAGAAGCCGGCGCTGAGGTCCGCGAAGGCTTCCATGTCGACGACCTGCTGATGGACGGCACGCGTGTCCTCGGTATCAAAGGTCGTACCGCGGACGGTCAGCCGATCTCAGCGCGCGCGCGGGTCGTGGTCGGGGCCGACGGCCGCAATTCCTTCGTCGCAAGAGCGGTTCGGGCCGAGGCAGTACAACACAAAGCCGCCGCTGCTTGCCGCGTACTATACGTACTGGAGCGGACTGCCGATGAACGGCCGCTTCGAAATGTATGTCCGGCCGCAGCGCGGGTTCGGCGGAGCCGAAACCCACGAGGGTCTCACGATGATCATCGCGGGATGGCCGATCGCCGAGTTCGAAGAAAACAAAAAAGACGTCGAGGCCAATTATCTCAAGACCCTCGGGCTTGTGCCCGCTTTTGCGGAGCGCCTGCGCGGCGCCAAGCGCGAAGCGCGGTTTTTCGGCGCGGTGTTACCGAACTTCTTCCGCAAGCCATATGGCCCCGGCTGGGTGCTCGTGGGCGATGCGGCCTATCACAAGGACTCGATCACCGCGCAGGGCATCACCGACGCTTTCCGTGAGGCCGAACGCTGTGCCGCTGCGTTGGACCAGGTGTTCGGCAGCGCTCTCTCGTTCGACGAAGCCATGGCCGAATATCAGCGCGGGCGCGACGAACGCGTGCTGCCGATGTACGAGTTCACGTGCCAGCTCGCGGCGCTGGAACCGCCGCCGCCCGAGATGCAGAAGCTGATCGGCGCCATTCACGGCCGGAGAAAGGCCATGGACGCCTTCGCTCAGATGAACGCCGGCACGATCTCGCCGGCGGAATTCTTTGCGCCGTCGAACATCGGCGAACTCATGGTCGCCGCATGAACCTCGCTTGAAAAACTCTGCGGCGTCGTACGACGTCTCGCTGTGATCGTGTGACTAAAGAAACGGAGGAATCCCATGATTTCCCATCAGTTGCGATCAACGCTCCTGCTTTCAGCGGTGGTTTCAATCGCCTTGGTCGGCCAGCCCGCAGTCTTGGCGCACTCCGCGGAAACAGGGACGATCATCCAGCCGGACGCGCTTGCCTGGGCGCCTTTCGCAGGTCTGCCACCTGGCACGAAGCTCGCCACGCTTCAAGGCGATCTCTCGAAGGCAGGACCCTTCACCGTGCGCCTCTGGTTGCCGGCAGGGTACGAAATAGCGACCCATTCGCATCCGACCGGCGAAGTCATCACGATCATCTCTGGCAAATTGCGAATGGCGTTTGGTGAGAGGGCTGATGCGAGCGGCGCACAGACACTCATTCCGGGATCGTTCCTGATCCTGCCGGGCGACGCCTACCATCGCTTGTGGGCCGACGCCGAGACCGTGATGGAAGTTCATTCGACCGGGCCATTCGGCGTAACGTTGGCAAAATAACGCTCACCGGTGGCCAGCCGTAAGGTGGTCCGAGTGCGGGCGAGAGTGACGCATCTACTTCCCCTCTTGCGAGAACAGACCCCCCGAGGCTCGAAGGCACATGGGATCGCCATATGTCTGGACAAGGTCCGTTTCCTGGCCAGCGCAGAAGAGCTGGACGAGGCTCTCGGGCGGGGACGAAAAATCAATGTGGCACTGGCGGGTGCGCGGGAGTCGGTGGGAAGGCCCTGGCGACGCGGCCTAACCAGTCCTCAAGCGTGATCCAGCTCTCCGGGCTGTCCTCGAAATATCCGAGACGCACGATGACGAGATCTTTCGTCGGCACAAGCAGGATGACCTGACCTTGGAGCCCACGGGCGCTGAACGCATCGCGCGCAGGTCCGGTGTCGATGTAGCTGAACATCGCCTTGCCAGTGCCGGACGCGGGATTGATCCACCATCCGGCGCCGTAGATGTCGCCGTTGGGGGCGGGGGTCGGAGAGCGCGCGAAATCCACCCACCCTTCGGGAAGAATTCGGCTCCCGTCCCATATGCCGTCGCGCAGATAGAGCAGACCGATCTTCGCGAAGTCCCGGGCTGTAGCGTAGACAAGCGATCCCCCAACATAGAGGCCCTGTGCATCGAATTCCGGCTGCGCGCTTTTCATTCCGATTCGATCGAATAGGCTTGCGTGCATCCAGGCCAGCATTGTGGCGCGACGTGCTTGCGGTGAGATGGGCTGGGGGACGACCATGCGAGTGAGCGCATCGCAGATCAGAATCTCGCCCGCCGTATTGTAGTTCCAGTGAGTCCCTGGAGGATTGGCGAGCGACAGCGAGGCCGCATAGGCTGCCATGTCGAGCCGACCGCTGCCGAACAGCATCTTGGCTGCATCACTCTCAGCCGGCGACCGCGCTCCGATCTCGAGATAACGTTGCCCGTCGACCATGTTCAACCACTGGCGCCAAGTGATCGCCGAGCGCGCATCATCGGCGCGCCAGTGCGGGTTGCCCATCGGCCTGTCGATGTCGACGAGTCCTTGCTGCACAGCCACACCGACGAGAGCGTGGGTGATCGATTTAGCCATTGACCAGGAAACCAGCCGGCTTTCGGGACCGTAGCCTGGCGCATATTGCTCCCGCACCAACCGACCACCCTGAACGATGACGACCGCACGGGTTTCGCCAAGGAGTGGCTCTCGCCGCTGGAACGCGATCGCCAACGCATCATCCAAAGCCGCTTGATCGGCGCCTGGCGGCATGGGCGCTGTAGGCCAGGATTGAGTCGGCCAAGGTACATCTATGGGCTGTGCGGGTAGCGGCGCCAGCTCCACGGCGAGGGATTCAGTCGCGATGAGCGCGGCCACGAATGCTGTCAACATCACCCGATGCATTGGCGTTTCGTTGGATCGGCCATAGGTTCGCTACCCTAGTCGGAGGCTCCCGTGCGCGGCAAATGGCGGGTCGGGCTGATAGGGGTGATTTCGCTCGCGGCCGTGGGCGCATTTTTGGCCCGCGATCAAATTGCGCTCGCTCAGATTGGCACGTCGTTTGCCGCGAAGCAGACCTGTTCTTGCCTTTTCGTGAGCGGCCGACCATTGGAGTCATGCAAGGGCGACTATAATCCGACGGCGGCTCACTGGTTCAGCTGGCGGGTCGAACAACGTTCTGTGACGGTCTCGGCGCTCCTCGTCTTCTCCTCGACAGCGATATTTGAAGAGGGATTCGGATGCCACCTGGCACGCTAGATCGGCACCAGTTTTGCTTCCCGCGTTTGACGGCTGCGTTGATCTCGTCCTCAGCCACTTGGCCGTCGCGCCCCGGTGGCAGCGACAGGTCTCTCAGGGAGAGCGTGAACGTAGCTATTTGGCGGGCTTCCATCCGGTGGGGGGCGCCCTCATTAATGTTCCGCGCGATCGAGCTGAGCCGTCGCCGAACTGGTTCATAGAGGGCGCGAACTGATCGAGTTGGTCTGAAGGTGGCTCCGCGAGCAAGGCCCGTCACGGATCGGTTCGGCGGCGCAGACTATTGCCGCAAGAAAGGCGAGGCTGTGCGCGTCCAGATGTTGGGGTGTTGCTGCCGGAATGTGAGGTGCGGCGAATGGCGGGTATGCGCCATAAGCGGAAACCAGTGCCGATGTTGGCTGCGATGCCTTCTTGGGTCGAAGATACGATAATCTGACCTTTGCTACATATCCGACCGGGGCTGCGACCCGTGCCTGTAATCGATACGGTGAAGTGCTCAGTGCGGCGCTGCCGGCCGATTGATCCCAACGTCTTCGACTACTCGGGTTCCTAAAGAGGTCGGCGAGCGCCGGGGTTGCTTCTCGATCGCAACATGATCATGATCGCAAGGCGAGGCGCAAGACATCACTGCTATCGTATCGAACGACGCCTTTGGGTTACGACCGGAAGGGCGAGGTGCATATCAAGCTTGGCTGCCAAGTTCGTGCTATCTTCTTGGTGAAGGTTGCTCTGGCGAACCTTGGAGGGCGTGATGTACAGAGCTCTTTTGCATGGCGCACTTGTGACCGCAATTTGTGGTGCAGTTACGTTTTCCGGTTGCCGCATTGGTTCCCGGGCTGCCGCGTAATCTGAGACGGGGGTCTCGCAAACGAAGGCTCGACGGCGCACAAGCAACTCAGGATGTGACAATGGGACATCACGCACCCGGCCGGGTGGTGGCAATGTTCCTTGCATTCATGTTCCCAAGCGCCTGCGCGGTCAAAGCCACCGAGCTATCGGCGAGCAATTGCTTGCCGAATTCGATAGCGCACCCCTCCGCCTCGCGCTCAGCATGCCATCCGTTGCTTGATGCCGTGAAAGCCGACAGTGTGGTGCTGGTGAAGCTCCGGCTAACAGAGGGCGCAGACGTAAACGAGATAGATCAATTCGGTACCCCATTGCATTATGCGGCAGCCCGAAATTCTGCAGTCATCGCAGAAGTGTTAATCGACGCCGGCGCGAACTTGGAAGCAGAGGCGGTGGAAAATCAGAGACGTGGTCATCCATTGCATACCGCTGCCATGGCCAATGCGGTGGCAGTGGCAGAATTGTTGATTAGACGAGGCGCACAGGTGAATGCACGGAACGCCGAAGGAGCAACGCCACTCTCCGTAGCTGCATCGAACGGTAAAGCTGAGATTGCTAAGGTACTCCTCAAGGCGGGCGCCAACCCGCTAACTGAGGACAGCGGCTATGACACGCCGATCCACGTGGCTGCTGTGTTGGGTAGGCTCAACGTGGTGCAAGTTCTATTGTCGAGTGGTGTAAACATCAATCTCAGGAGCAGTCACAACGGAGAAACGCCACTATACGAAGCGACCAAGAAGGACTGGGTAAATCTTATTGCGTTTCTACTTGCACGCGGCGCCGATCCAAACATCGCGACTAACGATGGCAAGAGGCCTCTGCAACTGGCTGGCAATGCTCAAATTCGAGGGTTGTTGCTTAAGTATGGCGCAAAGTGATTATGCCATTTGCAGGATTTCCCGTTTATCAAATAAAGGCCCATGGGTTCGCACGTTCGATGACGTTCATCACGGCGTAAAAAGGCACCCGTTAGCTGGCAAAGGACGCCACCGTCAGGCGTCAGGCGGTCGAGTTTGGCGACAATAACGTGCCGGCACTGAAAGTCGTCCGAGCCTGGACCAGGGTATCCTGTTGGCGTTCGGGCGAAACTCGGTGTCGCCCGCCGTCGAGGATTTCATGTCAGGAATTCGGAGCTCTTGTCCGTCTTGGGTCAATCACGTTGGTTGCCCGAGCGCCCGTGATAGAGGTCCGCTCATCCTCCAACTCGGGTCGACTTTGCCGAACCGCCAGTTCGGTGATGGGCGCCAGAGGGCCTTTGCGTTGTGGTCCCGCGATTGGGCGGGCCCTTCACCGCGCCAAAGTAGCCTTGCAGGGCCATACCTTTACCATCGCCGAAAAAATGAGGCGGTCGGCTGGCCGATCTGCATCTTCAGGCGTCTCGGCCAAATATTCGCAAAAGACGTCCGCGAGCTGTTTCAACTCAACTCCCTTGGGGATGCAGAAAGGCAAGATAGCGTTCTCCATTCTTTCAGATGTTTTTTCAGTAAACATGTCCATAGTCCTTTCGAATAACACTTCAAGAAAATCTGATTGTGCCTTGTCATCAACTTCCGCAATATAATCTGAACGTAGTATCGATCTTCCTTGCACCATGACAACAAATCTTTGCCGGCGAACCAAGCTTGAGCTTTTTGCTCGACGGGAGAACAGCGGTGATCAGCAGAAGCCCGCGCATTAGTCCCATTGCTCCTCTGCCCTCGGTCACCGCTTTTTCCCGTCCTCAGCCTGACGCCCGGCCGGTCGCCGGTCTGGTCCTGCCTCGGATCTCAAGGGCATGCGCCGGTGCCATTGCTGGCTGTATGGGGCGTGGCCTTGCCAATCTCGGGATCGACATCGTGGAGCCTCAGGCTACCTCGGCCGAGGCAGAAGAGAAACTCGCAGGCAACTCACCTCGGCCGGGCATTCCGTGCCACATACGCTCTGACAGGCGGCGGTAGGACTTTCGTGGTCGGCCGCCATCTCTGCTATGGGCCAATGAACGAAACCGCTCGCGCGGTAGTTTGGCGGAGGGGTGGCGGCGACGGCAGCGCGCTGTCCGATGATCGTTTTGACAACGTCGGTTCGGAGGGCATTCCACGACCCATCAGCCCCTGCGCCGTTGCTGAATTGAGGACACGACGATCCACGGCGAAGGTCCGGGAGGACAACGATCACTCTCATGACGAAGTGCAATCGGAGGGGAGGTGATCAACTTGACAACCGGCCTGGATCAGAATCGTTTGTCGGGAGGCGATTGTTTCGGTCCACAACAATCGGGTCGCCTCATGCCGCTGAGGCTTGTCGACAGGCTCATAACGCAAAGGTTGTCGGTGTGCTATTTTTGCTGTGCCTAACTCATTGAAGTCAAACGTAGAGCAAAACATCAAATCCCCATTTAGCAATATTCGTTCCGTCCCTTTCAAGTTGTGCAGGCGATCAAGGCCAGGATACTCAAGCCCGCCGCACATTCTCATCGCGGTTTCCTTCATTGGAGGCTTTCGGACGACGGCCCCGGTGCCAGCCCAATCGTCGCGATGGGCCGTCATCCGAAACCCTTCACAACTGCCGACATCAGGATTTGGGCTTCTACTTCTTGCCATTCATTTCAATCAAGTCTCGTTTTGACGTTCCAAGATGAAAATAAGGAAATGTCAAAACAGAATAGTTCTTGAATTGCGTGATAGCGTTTCCTGATAGTCAGGATGAGGAGCGTCGACCATGACCGCCATGCATAACCGGATCGAAGTGCACGACCGCAACTCGCTCGCTGCCGCCAGCGCCATCCTGGACGCCTGTGCTGAAGCGCGCGACATGGGCGAGGCGGTCAAGGCGGCAGTCGCCCGGAACGCGCAATGGCGCGGGCAGGAATGCATCAATCTGCTGGCGCCCGAAGCGCCCACCAGCCCCGCCGTTCGGGCATTGCTGTCGGCCGAAGTCGGCACGCGCGCCGGCCGAAGGGCACATCGGCAAGGTCAATCGCTGGTTTGCCGGCACGCAATACATCGACGAGATCGAGGCCCTGTGCGTGGAATTGCTCAAGCAGGCCTTTCGCGCCGCTATGCCGACCACCGCCTGGTCGCCAGCATGATCGGCAATCTCGGCGTCTATACGGCGCTCACCGAACCGGGCGACGTGATCATGAGCATCGCGCAGCCGTTCGGCGGGCATTCGAGCAACCGCCTCGACGGGCCGGCGGGCGTGCGCGGGCTGAAGATCGTCGATGTCCCGATGGATCCCCGACGAGCTGGTGGTGGACATCGATGCCTTCCGCAAGGGCGCGCCGCTGGTGCGTCCGAAGCTGGTCGCGCTCGGCGCATCGATGACCTTGTTTCCGTTCCCGGTGCAGGAAATGAGACGAGATTGTGGCGGAGTGGGGCGGCAAGATCTACTTCGACGGCGCGCATCAGATCGGCCTGATCGCCGGCGGCCAGTTCCAGGACCGTTGCGCGAAGGGCGCGGCCGTCATGACCGGTTCGGCCGGCAAGACGTTCAGCGGACCGCAGAGCGGCATCATCGTCTGGGACGACCCGACGGCCTGACGCAGCCGATCACGCATGCTATCTTCCCGGTCCTGGCCGCGACCCATCAGGTGAACCGCGTCGCCGCGCTGGCGGTCGCGGCGGCGGAAATGATCGAGTTCGGGCAGACCTACATGGCGCAGATCGTCCGAACGCGCAGGCGCTGGGCGCGGCGCTGGAAAAGCGCGGCATCCCGGTGCTTGGCGCTGGAAGGCTACACACGCACGCACCAGGTCATCGCCGATGCGCGCGCCTTCGGCAGCGGGCTGGATGCGGCCCATCTGTGGCGCGGGCCAACCTCGTGACGAACAAGAACCTGCATCCCGAGCGACACGCCGGAGGATTGGGACCGGCCCAGCGGGCTGCGCATGGGCACGATCGAGGTCACGCGCTACGGCATGCGCGGAACGCGAGAATGGACCCATCGCCGATTTCATCGCTGAAGTCGTAGTGCGCCGCGAGAAAGCCCGGAGAGCGTGAAGAAAGACGCGCTGGCGCTGCGCTCGGGTTTCCGCACGGTCTATTACTGCTTCGAGACCGGATTGCCGCGTAGAGACCCGCGCGCCCACGCCCTAGGCAACCGGATCGCCGGTCTCGCCTCAATGTCGCCAGCCCGCACTCTGATACCAAATCCCCCTAGCCCCGTCGCACGCGCGCCGGCGACGGACGTGCCCGCGAGGGTGGCGGCTTCGATGAGCTCGCCGCCCATGTCGCATATTGCGTCGAGCGGCCCGGCCGCAAAGCGGCGAAGCGTGTCGTCGTAGATATGACGCGGCTCGCGGCGACCATCGAAGACCTCGACGCCATGGCGGGCCAGATAGTCGACCACGCGGGGGTCGGTGCTGTCGGGGTTGCAGGCGCCAACGCGCACCGGCTTTGCCCACCCAGCG
Source organism: uncultured Alphaproteobacteria bacterium (assembly GCA_963755055.1). GTDB lineage: Bacteria > Pseudomonadota > Alphaproteobacteria > Rhizobiales > Xanthobacteraceae > AP-16. Next base: position 11,122 of record CAVWIS010000038.1, read on the forward strand.
ACAAAATGATACTGCGATCGCATGGGAAACGAAGTGATTCCGGGCGGCGCCATCGAGCCCGTCAACCTGCGGGACGCGCTCGAGGAGCGCTATCTCGCTTATGCCCTCTCGACCATCATGCACCGCGCGCTGCCCGATGTGCGCGACGGGCTGAAGCCGGTGCACCGCCGCATCCTCTACGCGATGCGGCAACTCCGCCTCGATCCCGGCGCCGGCTACAAGAAATCGGCCCGCGTCGTCGGCGACGTCATCGGCAAATACCATCCGCATGGCGACCAGTCGGTCTATGACGCGCTGGTGCGCCTGGCGCAGGATTTCGCCGTCCGCTACCCGCTGGTCGACGGGCAGGGCAATTTCGGCAATATCGACGGCGATAACCCGGCGGCGATGCGCTACACCGAGGCGCGCCTCACCGAGGTGGCGCGGCTCCTCCTCGACGGCATCGACGAGAACGCCGTCGATTTCCGCGAGACCTATGACGGCGCGGAAAGCGAGCCGGTGGTGCTGCCCGGCGCCTTCCCGAACCTCCTCGCCAACGGCTCCGCCGGCATCGCCGTCGGCATGGCGACCAACATCCCGCCGCACAATGCGGCGGAGCTCTGCGACGCCGCGCTGCATCTCATCAAGAATCCGCGCGCCCGCGTCGAGACGCTGGTCGATTTCGTGCCCGGGCCGGACTTGCCGACCGGCGGCATCATCGTCGAGGAGCGCGCCAGCATCGTCGAGGCCTATCGCACCGGCCGCGGCAGCTTCCGCGTCCGGGCGCGCTGGGCAGATCGAGGAGCAGAGGCGCGGCACCTACGCGATCATCGTCACCGAGATTCCCTATCAGGTGCAGAAGTCGCGCCTGATCGAGAAGATCGGCGAGCTGGTCGAGGCGCAAGCGGCTGCCGCTCGTCGCCGACATCCGCGACGAATCGGCCGAGGACGTGCGCATCGTCATCGAGCCGCGCAGCCGCACGGTCGATGCGGCGCTGCTGATGGAATTGCTGTTCAAGCTGACCGACCTCGAGACCCGCATCCCGCTCAACCTGAACGTCCTCTCGCAGGGCGTCGTCCCGCGCGTCATGGGCCTCGGCGAGGTGCTCGACGAGTGGCTCGCCCACCGCCGCGAGGTGCTGATCCGCCGCACCGAACCATCGGCTGGAGCAGATCGCCCGCCGCCTGGAGGTGCTCGAGGGCTACCTGATCGTCTATCTCGACCTCGACCGGGTGATCCAGATCATCCGCAACGAGGACGAGCCGAAGCCGGTCCTGATGCAGGAGTTCAAGCTCTCCGACGTCCAGGCCGAGGCGATCCTCAACATGCGCCTCCGCAAGCTCCGCCGCCTCGAGGAGATGGAGATCCGCACCGAGCACGCCACCCTCACCAAGGAGCAGGGGGCGCTCCGCGGCGCTGGTCAAGTCCGAGGACAAGCAGTGGGCGGCGATCGCCGACGAGATCAGGGCGGTCAGGAAGACTTTCGGTCCGGATACGCCAGCTCGGCAAGCGCCGCACGACCTTCGCCGAGGCGCCGGTGCATGCCGAGGAGCGACATCGAGCTCGCCATGATCGAGCGCGAGCCGATCACCGTGATCGTCTCCGAGAAGGGCTGGATCCGCGCCTTGAAGGGGCACGCGCCGGATACCGCGGACGCTCGCCTTCAAGACCGACGACCAGCTGAAGGTCGCGTTCCACGCCGAGACCACCGACGCGATCGTCGTCGCCTCGACCGCCGGGCGCTTCTACACGCTGCAGGCCGACAAGCTCCCCGGCGGGCGCGGCCATGGCGAGCCGATCAAGCTGATGGTCGACATGGACGCGGCCGAGGACATCGTCGGCGGTCTTCGTCCACAAGGCCGGCCGCAAGCTGCTCGTCGTCTCGACCGAGGGGCGCGGCTTCGTCGTGCCGGAGGACGACGTGCTCGCCAATACGCGCAAGGGCAAGCGCGTCATGGCGGTCTCCGCCGGCGAGGAGATGCGCCTCTGCGTCGCGGCGGCCGGCGACACCGTCGCGATCCTCGGCGACAACCGCAAGCTCCTCCTCTTCCCGCTCAACCAGATCCCGGAGATGGGCAGCGGCAAGGGCGTGCGCCTGCAGCGCTACAAGGACGGCGGCGTTGCCGACGCGCGCGTCTTCGCCAAGGCGGACGGCTTGACCTGGGTGGACTCGTCCGGCCGGACGTTCAACCGGGCGATGGCCGAACTGAAGGAATGGGTCGGCGAGCGGGCCCAGGCCGGCCGCATCCGGCCGGACGGGTTCCCGCGCTCGAACCGGTTCGGGACGGTGACGGTGGCTTG
>CAVWIS010000039.1:0-91272 GCA_963755055.1 uncultured Alphaproteobacteria bacterium
TGTGGTCGCTCACAGCACCGGGACCTATGCGAGCCGCAGCACCGTGCTCGCCGGGGGCGCGGCGACGCTCGCCGCCCGGGAGGTGCGCGCCCGCATGCTGCGCGCCGCGTCGCATCTGCTCGAGGCAGCGGTCGAGGACCTCGACGCCGCCGACGGAAGAATCTTCGTCGCCGGCACCGACCGGGCGATCACCATCCGGGCGCTCGCCAAGGCGGTGTATTCCGAGATGGGCCGCCTGCCCCGGGAGGCGCGCGAGGAGCTCGAGGCGACGCGGGTCTATGATCCGTATTTCGGCACCGCGTCGTCGGCGACCCACATCGTCACGGTGGAGATCGATCCAAGAACCTACCGGGTCCGGATCGACCGCTACGTGGTGTGCGAGGACTGCGGGCGGGTGATCAATCCGCTGATCGTCGACGGCCAGGTGCATGGCGGCGTCGCCCAGGGCATCGGGGCCGCGCTCTACGAGGAGCTGCAGTTCGACGCCCGCGGCCAGATCCTCACCGCCAACCTCGCCGACTACGTGATCCCGGCGGCGAGCGAGATCCCGTCGATCGCGGTCGAGCATCTTCAGATCGATCTGCCGGCGACTGAAGGCGGGTTTCGCGGCATGGGCGAAGGCGGCACGATCGGCGCGCCCGCGGCGGTCGCCAACGCCATCTCGGACGCGCTGGCACCGCTGGGAATCGAGATCATGGAATTGCCGGCGAGCCCGGAGCGGCTGTTCCGGCTCATCGAGCGCGCCAAGGAATCCGCACAACGAGGGTCATGATGGATCTCAATCTCGCCGGCAAGGTCGCCCTGGTCACGGGGGGCGCGCGCGGCGTCGGACGCGAGATCGCGCTGACGCTCGCCGCCGAAGGCGCCGCGGTGGCGGTCAACTATGCGAGCTCCGGCGACGACGCCAAGGCGGTCGTGGCGGCGATCGAGGCGAACGGCGGCAAGGCGATCGCCTGCGGCGCCGATGTCGCCGACTACGAGCAGGTCAAGGCGATGGTGGGGGAGGTCGCGGCAAAGCTCGGCGGCCTGAACATCCTGGTCAACAATGCGGGGCTGGCGCTGCGCCGGCGCTTCGTCGAGACGACCCCGACCGAGTGGAAACGCCAGATCGACGTCTGCCTCTACGGCGCCATCCACTGTTGTCACGCGGCGGCTACCCACCTCGAAGGCGGCGGCGACGGAAGGATCATCAGCCTGGTCGGCGATTCCTCGCGAGTCGGCGAGTCCGGCCTGTCGATCGTCGGCGCGGCGCGCGCCGGCGTCATCGCGCTGATGAAGTCGCTCGCCCGGGAATTCGGAAAAACCGGCACCACCGCCAACACGGTGTCGCTCGGCCTGGTGGAGACCGATCACGATCGCGCCTGGCTCGACGCCAACCGCGAGCGCCTGACCAAACTCTATCCGGTGCGCCGCCTCGGCCAGGCCGCCGACATCGCCCCGATGGTGGCACTGCTGGCATCAAAACATTCCGGCTGGATCACCGGCCAGGTGATCAGCATCAGCGGCGGCTTCAGCATGGTGTGATGCCCGGCGTCCTGTCTGGTCGGCCGAACCGACGAAAGCGTATACTTGGAGGGCCCAGTCGTGATCAGGACGGAGTTGATTGCCAGCGTGCCGGACCTGCTGCGCCGCCACGCCGAGGCGCGCGGCGGCAAGATGGCATTCGCCGACGCGCATGCGAGCGTCAACTATGCGGACCTCCTCGCCACGACCGGGAACCTCGCGGGCCATCTCGCGGATCTCGGCACCTCGCCCGGCGATTCGGTGGCGATCCTGCTGCCCAACTCGGTCGCATGGGTCGAGGCCTGCCTCGCCGTCAACCGCGCCGGCGCGCTCAGCGTTCCGATCAGCTACGAGTTCGAGCCTGCCGGAGATCGTCTACCGGATCCTCGACGCCGGCTGTCACACCCTGATCACCACAACCGACATGGCGGAGACCGTCGCCAAAGTGCGGACCGAGGCGCCGGAGCTGGAGACGGTCATCTGGGCCGGCGGGCGGTCGCCGGTGCCGGACGGCCCGAGCCTCGCCGACCTGATCGGCAACCGGCCGTCGGTCGCCGCTCCCGATCCGGCGTCGATCGATCATCCGTCGTTCATCATCTACACGTCGGGAACCACCGGACGCGCCAAGGGCGTGCTCCTGTCGGTGCGCAGCATGCTGTGGGTGACGGCGGCGTGCTGGGCGCCGATCACCGGGCTCACCGACCGCGACCACGTGCTCTCGCCGCTGCCGCTGTTCCATTCCTATGCGCTCAATCTCTCGGTGCTCAGCGTGCTGGCGGCGGGCGCCAGCGAGTACATCATGGAAAAGTATTCGACCAGCGAGGCGCTGCGCCTGCTGGACGGCGGGCCGTTCACGCTGATGCCGGGCGTGCCGACGATGTTCCATTATCTGCTGCAGGGAGCCGGCACGGCGAAGCCGCGCCTCGACCGCATGCGGCTGTTCATTTCCGCCGGCGCGATCATGCCGGCGCCGCTCAACCGGGCCTTCGAGGCGGCGTTCGAAGTTCCGCTGCTGGACGGTTACGGGATCACCGAGACCGCCACCATGGTGACGATGAACTGGCCGACCGGAACCCGGGTGATGGGCTCCTGCGGATTGCCGGTTCCCGGCCTCGCGGTCCGCATCGTCGATCCCAACGGCGGCGACGTCGAGCCCGGCCAGGAGGGCGAGCTGATCGTGCGCGGACCCAATCTGATGTCCGGCTATCACAACAAGCCGCAGGAGACCGCGGCGGCGCTCAGAGACGGCTGGTACCGCACCGGCGATCTCGCGCGAAGCGACGCCAACGGCTATCTCACCATCACCGGACGGCTCAAGGAGCTGATCATCCGCGGCGGGCAGAACATCGCGCCGGCCGAGATCGAGGAGGTGGCCGGCACCTTCGACGGCGTCCTCGACTGCGCGGTGGTCGGCGCCGCCCACCAGCATCTCGGAGAAGTCCCGGTGATCTTCGTGGTCGAGAAGCCGGGCTGCCGGGTCGATGCCGCCCTGCTGCTCGACCACCTGCGGGCGCGGCTCTCCGCCTACAAGCTCCCCGACGCGGTACACGTCATCGACCAGATCCCGCGGACCGGGTCGGGAAAGATCATCCGCTTCAGGCTGCGCGAACGTCTGGTGGCCGCCGACTGACGCTGCGGAATCAGACCGGGATGCGTAGTGTCGCGCCTGTCTGGAGAACCCGAAATGCTCTACGCTCGCCGCGCGCACAACACGAAGCGGGGACGATCATGGAGCGCATCTGGCTGAAGAGCTACCCGCCCGGCATGCCGACCGAGATCGATACCTCCCGGTATCCGTCCGTCGTCGCGCTTGTGGAGGAGAGCTTTGCCAAGTACCGCGACGCCCCCGCCTATATCTGCATGGGCAAGACCCTGACCTATGGGCAGGTCGACAAGCTGTCGCAGGCGCTGGCTGCCTGGCTGCAGAACCAGGGCCTCGCGCGCGGCGACCGCGTCGCCATCATGATGCCGAACGTGCTGCAGTATCCGGTGGCGCTCGCCGCTGTGCTGCGCGCAGGCTTCGTCGCCGTCAACGTCAACCCGCTCTATACGCCGCGCGAGCTCGAGCACCAGCTGAAAGATTCCGGCGCCAGCGCGATCATCATCCTGGAGAACTTTGCCAGCATTTTCCAGCAGGCGATGCCCGCCACCTCGGTGCGCCACGTCGTGGTGGCAAGCATGGGCGACCTGCTCGGCTTCCCCAGGGGACTGATGGTGAACCACGTGGTGCGCCGCGTGAAGAAGATGGTGCCGGCCTACGATCTCAAGGCGACGGCCTTCAACGCCGCGGTCGCGGCGGGCCGCCGCATGCAGTTCCGGCGGCCGGAGCTCGGGCCGAGCGACGTCGCGGTGCTGCAGTATACCGGAGGGACGACCGGCATCGCCAAGGGCGCGACCCTGCTGCACGGGACGCTGATCGCCAACCTGCTGGCGTCCGAAGCCTGGATGGAGCCCGGGCTCCGGCGCAAGCCGGTCACCGGCCAGCTCACCTTCGTCTGCGCGCTGCCGCTCTACCACGTGTTCGCGTTCATCATCTGCGGCCTGCTGGCGATGCGCAGCGGCGCGGTGAATATCCTGATCCCCAATCCGCGTGACATCGGCGGCCTGATCAAGGAGATATCCAGGTACAAGGTCAACGTGTTCCCCGCCGTCAACACCCTGTTCAACGCACTGGCGCATCACCCGGAATTCCCCAAGCTCGACTTTTCCGAGCTGCTGATCTCGAACGGCGGCGGCATGGCGGTGCAGGAGGCGGTCGCCAAAAAGTGGCTGGCGATCACCGGATGTCCCGTGGTGGAAGGCTACGGCCTGTCCGAGACCTCGGCCGGCATCGCCTGCAATCCGACCGACTCGCTGGCGTTCACCGGAGCGATCGGCCTGCCGCTGCCGAGCGTCGACATCCGCCTTCTCGACGACGACGGACACGACGTCCCGCTCGGGCAGCCGGGCGAGATCGCCATCAGGGGACCGCAGGTGATGTCGGGCTACTGGCAACGCCCCGCCGACACCGCCCAGGTGATGACGGCGGACGGCTTCTTCAAGTCGGGCGACATTGGCGTGATGGACGAGCGCGGCTACACCCGGATCGTCGATCGCAAGAAGGACATGATCCTGGTGTCCGGCTTCAACGTCTATCCCAACGAGGTCGAGGAGGTCGTCGCCGGTCATGCCGGGGTGAGCGAATGCGCGGTGGTCGGCGTGCCCGACCGGGGCTCGGGCGAGGCCGTCACGCTGTTCGTGGTGAAGCGGGACCCAAAACTCACCAGGCACGACCTGATCGTCCATTGCGCCAAGGAGCTCACTGGCTACAAGCGGCCGCGCCACATCGAGTTCCGCGACGAGCTGCCGAAGACCAGTGTGGGAAAAATCCTCCGCCGGGAGCTGCGCGACCAGGCGGTGGCGGCGATGAGGAAGGCCGAAGCATCCCGGCACGACGCCGCGGAAGCGCAGGAGACCAATCAGTGAGAAGAGCCGTCGCCGCGACTGCCGTTCGCGTGCAGGAGCTGCTCGGTCCGAGCTACGAGGTGGTCGAGTTCGACCAGAGCACCGGGACGTCGGCAGAAGCCGCGGCGGCGATCGGCTGCGACGTCGCGCAGATCGCCAAGTCGCTGGTGTTCCGCAGCGCCGGCGACCGACCGGTCCTGGTGGTGGCGTCGGGTGCCAACCGCGTCGACGAGAAGAAGGTCGGCGCCTTGATTGGCGAGAAGATCGGGAGGGCGGACGCGGATTTCGTCCGCCGGATGACCGGCTATGCGATCGGCGGGGTGCCGCCGGTCGGTCATGCGGTCGCGCCTGTGGTTCTGCTCGACGCCGACCTCAAGGGCTTCGACACGATCTGGGCGGCGGCCGGGACCCCCAACGCGGTCTTCCGGCTCACCCCGGGCGATCTCAAGCGGCTGACCGGCGGCCGCTTTGCCGAGATCGCCCGGCGGTGAAGGTTACGCGGCGAGCGGAACGAACTGGACGCGCTCGCGCCGCGCGAGCTTTGGCAGCGCCTGTGCGACCACCAGCGTCTTGAAATGCTCGGTCTGCTGATGCGCGGCGAATGCCGCCTCGTCGGCGAACAGCTCATAGAGGAAGAACACATGGGCGTTGGTCGGCGACCGATGGGGGCGGAACATCAGGGTGCCGGGCTCGGACGCGACCGCTTGCGCCATGCGTTCCAAGATATCGGCGACCAATTCCGCCTCGCCCTCCTTCGCCTCCCAGGTGACCGCCAATGCCAGCGTGCCGTTTGCCGATGTGGACATCGTCTTCTCCATGGTTGGTCTTGCTTTCGATGAGGCGACGATAGCCGGACGGGGTACGGGGGTCAGCCGCCGACGCTTCGCCGGCGACCGAACTGTTTGACGGCGGGACACGCGGTTGCGGCCAATCCGTCGCGGTGCCAGTCTGCCGTGGGTGACGACGTGCCGGCCTCTATCCCGGCAGACGAAGGTTCACAGCAATGCCCGAGATCAACGCCGAACGCGTGCTCTCCGACCTGCGCACGCTCGCCGGCTACGGCGCCTACAAGAGCGGCGTGCATCGCCCGACACTGTCCCCTCAGGACATCGCGGCGCGCGAATGGTTTTCCCAGCGCCTGCGCGAGGCCGGGCTCGACAGCGCGATCGACGGCATCGCCAACATTCTGGGCCGCAGCCGCGCGCAGGGGCGAAAAGTCCTGTCGGGCTCGCATCTGGAGAGCCAGAACCACGCCGGCTGGCTCGACGGGCCGCTCGGCTGCGTCTACGCGCTGGAGGCCGCCCGCGCGCTGTCGGAGGATTCTTCGACCGCCCATCTCGGCGTCGACGTCGCGGTGTTCTGCGACGAGGAGGGCCATTTCGGCGGGTTCCTCGGCAGCCGCTCGTTCATCGGCGACGTGACCGAGCAGGAGATCGACGCGGCCAAAGACATCGCAAGCGGCAGGCCGCTGCGCGACGCCCTGAAGGCGGCGGGCTATGCGGGGCGTCCGCGCCATGTCATCGACCCCGAGCGCTATGCGGCGTTCTTCGAGGCCCATATCGAGCAGGGCGACGCGCTGGAGAGCGGCGGGCTCGGGATCGGCGTGGTCACCGCGATCGTGGCGATCTGGCAGTACCGGATCACGGTCGTGGGCGAGCAGAACCATGCCGGCACCACCTCGATGACGCGCCGGCGCGATGCCGGGCTCGAGCTGGTGCGGCTCATCTCGGCGATCGACCGGCGTTTCCCGGAAATCTGCGGGCCGCGCACGGTGTGGACTACCGGCCGCATCGAGCTTGATCCCGGTGCGAAGAGCATCATCCCGGGGCGGGCCGAGGCGCTGTTCCAGCTGCGCGACACCGAGCCTGCCGTGCTCGACCGGCTCGATGCCGAGCTCCACGCGCTGGTCGGTCGCGCCAACGAGGCCGGCCGCTGCAGGCTGTCGCTCGAGCGGCTGTCCGCCAGCACGCCGGCCAGGATGGACGAAAACCTGCAGGCGGCGCTCGAGCGCGCCGCCGAGCGGCGCGCGCCGGGAAAGCACATCCGCATGCCGTCGGGCGCCGGCCACGACACCCAATACCTCGCCCGCAAGCTGCCGTCGGCCATGCTGTTCGTGCCCTCGATCGGCGGCATCAGCCACCACTGGAGCGAGAACACCAGCGACGCCGACATCGTGCGGGGCGCCCAGGTGCTCGTCGATGCGATCGCCGACGTGCTGATGCGATGACCGGCGCGATCCCCTTTGTGTCGCCGCCAGTCCTTGCTATCCTCGCCGGCTCCAGGATCATCTGGCGACAACGGGCCGAACCATGGCTGCGTCCGGGGAGGACATCATGAGCGTATCGCGCAGACGTTTCGCGCAAGTCACCGCAGCGGGCGCAGCCCTCTCGATTGCCACGCCGGCGCTGGCCCAGCAGGGCGGGCCGACCGTGAAGTGGCGTCTCGCCTCGAGCTTCCCCAAGAACCTCGATGCGCTGTGGGGTGCCGGGCCGACCGTGGCGCGGTTCGTCGAGGAGATGAGCGACGGAAAGTTCCTCATCCAGCCGTTTGCCGCCGGCGAGATCGTACCCGGCCTGCAGGTGCTCGACGCGGTGAGCAACGGAACGGTCGAGTGCGGTCACAGCTATGCGGGCTACTATATCGGCAAGAATCCGGCCCTCATCTTCGACGGGTCGCTGCCGTTCGGCATGACGGCGCGCCAGCACAATGCCTGGTACCTGTTCGGCGAGGGCAAGAAGCTGATCGACGAGCTCTATGACGGTTTCGGCGTGGTCAGCATCCCGATGGGCAATACCGGGGGCCAGATGTTCGGCTGGTTCCGCAAGGAGCTGAAAGTCCCGGCCGATTTCGTCGGCATCAAGATGCGCGTTGCCGGCTTCGGCGGCAAGGTGCTCGCCAAGCTCGGCGTGGTGCCGCAGCAGATCGCCGGCGGCGACATCTATCCGGCGCTGGAGAAGGGCACGATCGACGCCGCCGAATGGGTCGGCCCCTACGACGACGAGAAGCTCGGCTTCCAGAAGATCGCCAAGTTCTACTACGTGCCGGGGGTGCTCGAGCTGTGCGCCAACAACGTCTTCTACATCAACAAGGCGGCCTGGGAGGCGCTGCCCAAGACCTACCGCTCGATGCTGCAGGCCGCCTGCGGCTATGCGTTGATGGAGATGCTCGCCTCCTATGACGCCAAGAACGCCAAGGCGCTGGGCCGCGTGGTGGCGCAGGGCGCCCAGCTCTCGGTGCTCTCTCCCGACATCCTCAAGGCGCTGAAAGTCGCGCTCGAGGCGGTGCTCGACGAGGAGGCCGCCAAGAGTGAGCAGTTCAAGCGCATCCTCGACAACTGGCGGCTGTTCCGCGCCGAGCAGCACCGCTGGTTCTCGATCGCCGACGCGCGCACCGAGATGGCGGTCTATTCGCTGCAGACGTCGTGACGCAGCGGTTCGGTCGGACGGGCGTCGGAGCAGATAGTGGACAATAGACCGACGCTCGTCGTTGCCTTCAATGTCGACCAGACGAGCAGGACGATGGTGGCCGCGACGCTCGCGGGCACCGCCGACGCCGTCTACCTGGCCGAGGTCGCCGACGCCGACCGCGCGCGGGTGCTGCGCGGCGCCGGCGCGCTGCTCTCGCGCAACACCGCCAAGGACCTGCGGCCCGGCGAGGCGGAGCTCCTGGCCGATACCCGGCTGATCCAGTTCATGACCGCCGGGGTCGACTACATCCCGCTCGGCGCGCTGCCGCAGGTGCCGATCGCCACCAATGGCGGCGCCTATGCGGAGCCGATGGCGGAGCACGCCCTGGCGATGATGTTTGCGGCCGGCAAGCGGCTGATCGTCGAGCACGAGAATCTCAAAGGCGGCCGCTTCAACCAGTTCACCCCGACCCGCATGATGGCCGGGCTCACCTGCGGCATCCTCGGCTTCGGCGGCATCGGCGCGGCCACCGCCCGGCTCCTGCGCAATGTCGGCATGCGGGTGCATGCCATCAACCGGCGCGGTGTCGCCGACGTGCCGGTCGACTGGATCGGCACTCCCGACCGGCTCGGCGAGATGCTCGCCGCCTCCGACGTCCTGGTGATCGCGACGCCGCTGACGCGGACGACCCGCGGCATGATCGGCAAGGCCGAGCTGGCACAGATGAAGGACGACGCCATCCTGGTCAATCTGGCGCGCGGCGAGATCGTGCAGGAGAAGGCTTTGTACGACCACCTGGTCGCGCATCCGCGCTTCACCGCCTGCATCGATGCCTGGTGGATCGAGCCGGTGCGCCATGGCGAGTTCCGCATGGACCAGCCGTTCCTCGATCTCCCCAACGTCATCGCCTCGCCGCACAACTCGGCGATGGCCGGCCCCGCCCGCGAGGTCAGCCTGCGCCGCGCCGTGGAGAACTGCCGCCGCGCGCTTTCCGGCGAGACGCCGCTGCATCTGATCGGGGCGGACGACAAGATGATGTAGGAGTTCGTAGGGTGGGCAAATCGCCCGCAATGAATGTGGAACCTGATGAAGCGCTGCCGGCGATTTGCCCACGCGGTCGGATCAAATGTCAGGCGGCCTGACCGCGTGGGCAAAATCGTCCGCGAGTCGCGTGGGCGTCGCTTCGCCTCGCCCCGATTTTGCCCACCCTACAAACACAAACAATCAATACGGCGCGTAAGTGTTGACCAGATCGATGGCGCCGGCGCAGCCGCCGAAGGCGGCGAGGTCGAGCCGCTCGGAGATCGGCGCCCGCGCCTCCACGAAGCCCAGATAGTCGACGCCCGACCCGGTATCGTATTCGAGCACGCGGACCTGGATGGTCTCGGCGCGCCCCTCGAAGTTTCCCCGCATGCCGACGACCACCGCCGGGCCGGCCGCGGTGTCGAGCCCGCGGAAGCGCAGCAGCACCACCCGGGCGGCGCGCCGCGTCACCGCCTGGCCGGGATAGATCTGGCTTCCTGCCGACCGATAGATCCGCACCCGGCTGGTCACCCGCCTGGTCCACGGGCTCGAATTGCCGCCGGCGACTTTCAGATAGTCCGGCGAGGCAAGCACGTCGGGGTTTGTCAGATCGTACATGGCGAGATAGCGCGGCGTGCCTGAGAGGCAGACAAAGCGCAGGCCGGTCTCGAAACCCGGCACGGCCACGCGTTCCGGCACATGCTCGGCGTCGTACCAGGCATTGAACTCCTCCTCGAAGGTCGGAGGGCAGTCCATCAGGACCAGCAGGAACCCCTTGCTCGCCATCGCGGCTTACTCCCTCATCACGCCGCACGATCGACCGTCGCCAGGCAATCAGTTCCACCTGAGCTCGGTGATGTGGCGCGGATCCGGCTTGAGCTCGCCGCGCTCGACCCGCTTGACGATGTCGGTGAGCTTGGCATTGGCGACGCAGGGCAGGCCGACCTTGGCGCCCTGCCCGACCACGTAGCCGTTGAGGAACTCGATCTCGGTGCGCCGGCCCTTCATCATGTCCTGGCCCATCGAGGGCCGCTGCTCCGCCGAGGTGCGGCCGGCGTCCTTGAAGCGCTGGGCCTCGTAGGCGCGGATCGCCTCCGCGTCGCCCTCGCCGGCGAGCGCGATGGTCTCCGGCGGCAGGTGCATGATCTCCTCGAGCGCGAAGCCGTGGGCCTGGCCGACCCGGATCGCCTCGCTGCCGAGCCGGGTGGCGAAGCGGCGGATCGGCTCGTTCTGCAGCATCTCGCCGCCGGGGAGCCCGGTGCAGGCGGAGACCCCGTTCTGCATCACGTTGGCGACGAGCTTCGACCAGCGCTCGCCCCACAGGTTCGCCGTGACCTTGGCGCTGTCCGCATAGCCGACCAGGCGGCACACCTCCTCGGCGCGCGCGGTGACGCGGCCGTGCACCTCGCCGGTGCGGTAGACGGTGTGCTTGGCGCCGCCCTTGCCGGCGCCGCGATGGACGTGGCCGGGCTCGTTCAGGTTGACGGTGATCTGGCTGGCGATGCAGCCGAGCGTCTTTCCCCAGCCGACGACGCCGGCGATCGTCTCCTCGTTCATGCAGTTCTGCAGCGACACCACGTAGCCGTCCGGCGCCAGGTACTGGCGGATCAGCATGGTGGCCCAGGCGGTGTCGTAGGACTTCATGCAGACGAAGGCGACGTCGACCGGCGGCTCCTTGGCGAGCTGCTGGGCATCGGTGAGGTGGAGCGCGCGCACGTTGACGGTGAACTCGGGAACATCCTTGGCGTGGCTGACGGTGAGCCCGTGGCGGCGCAGGTGCTCGACGTGCTCCGGCCACGGATCGATGAAGACGACGTCCTCGCCCGCCTGCACCATGTGGGCGCCGGTATAGCCGCCCACCGCCCCCGCCCCGACGATCGCGATCTTCCTTGCCATGCGTTTCTCTCCGACCTTCGCTGTTGATCCGTTGTAGATTTCGTTGTTTTCGCGTCGCGTTGTTTTTATCAAGGAGCCCGTTGTTGATCCGTTGTTATTTGCTTGTTGTCGTTGTTATTTTATCAAGGCGGCCGCGCCGGCGCCGATATCGGGGAGGCATTCCGACGACGCAGCCCTCCCCGCCCCCTCGTTGACCCCTTGCTGCTTCATTGTTTCGGCGTTCCCTCGCTTTATCAATAAGCCTGTCGTGGCACACCGGTCGACATGCATCCTGGCAGCATCTCTGCTCCGGGATTTTCCAGCGTCAAAACTCTCGTCAGAGTACTCCTTTATGGGTGCAAAGTCAAGGGGCATTCTCCGTCGTCATGCCCGGCTCTGTGCCGGGCATCCACGTCTCTATTGCGCGAGCCAGGCAAGACGTGGATGGCCGGGACAAGCCCGGCCATGACGGGTGTGCCTCCGCCATGACCACCCGCTACGGCCGCCTCACATAAAAATCCTCGACGCCGGGGATCGAGCCGTAGACGAACGGCCGCTGGCGGTTGTTGGTCGCCGCGATGACGTCGGCGGTGACCAGGCGGAACAGCTTGGTGATCTCGACGCCGGGCTGCTGCAGGCGGGCGAGCAGCGCCGCCGCGAAGGGGCTGTGATCGCCGGTTCCGTCCGCCGCGAGCTCGCCGTCCTTGGCGGCGTAGACGACCAGCGTGGCGCCCTCGGGCTCGACCCGGGCGAGGCCGCGGCTCACCGCACGCATGGCGGTGGTGCGCCGCATCTGGCGGGCGAACGGGTTCTCGCGGCAGGCGTCGAGCATCACCAGCTTGAGCTTTTTCGCCCCCGACATGGCATCGAGGATGCGGTTGAGCGAGACCGCCTCGTCCTGCGCGTCGCGATCGACCTTGAGGCGCGCATCGGTCGGGATCAGATAGTTCACGCCGCCGATCTCCATGCCGTGGCCCGCATAATAGACCACGGCCCAGTCGGCCGCGTCGGCGTCGTCCTGGAACGCCCGCAACGCCTGGACCATGGCGTCACGCGAGGCATCGGAGACGGCGCGGACAACCTGGAACCCGGCGCCGGTAAAAGCGTCGGCAACGCTCCTGGCGTCGTAGACGGCGTTGGGCAGGGCCTCGACGAACCGGTAGTCCGAGTTTCCGATGATGAGCGCAACGCGGCGTTCGGCGGGTCCGGCAGAGGGAAGCGCCGTGATGGCCGTGGTGGCGGCGACGGCGGGCGCCGTCGCCGCGACAGCAGGAGCCGTTGCCGGCGCGGCCGGCGCCTGGGCGGTCGTTCCGCCATCCTGGTGCAGCGCGGCGAGGCGGGCCTTCGCCTCGGCAATGCCCAGGCCGGCGGCGAGCCGGTAGAGGCGGACGGCGTCCTGCTCGCTCTTCGCCAGCCCGCCCCGTCCGGTCTCGTAAAAACTGCCGAGCTGCCATTGGGCGAGCCCCGAGCCCTGGTCGGCGGCGAGCCGGTAGAGCCGCGCCGCTTCCTGGTCGTTCCTCGCCAGTCCGCCGCGGCCGTGGGCATGGGCCCAGCCGAGGGCGAACTGTCCGTTGGCAAATCGCTGATCGGCGGCGAGCCGGTAGAGGCGGACCGACTCCTCGTCGTTCTTCGTCAGCCCGCCGCGTCCGGTCTCGTAGAAGCCGCCGAGCGCCCATTGCGCCGGCGCATTGCCCTGATCGGCGGCGAGCCGATAGAGCCGCGCCGCCTCCTGGTCGTTTTTCGCCAGGCCGGCGCGGGCGTTCGCATAGGCCCAGCCGAGCGCGAACTGTCCGTCGGCCAATCCCTGCTCGGCGGCGAGCCGGTAGAAGCGGACCGACTCCTCGTCGTTCTTCGTCAGCCCGCCCCGTCCGGTCTCATAGAAGCCGCCGAGCTGCCGTTGCGCCAGCGCATTGCCCTGATCGGCCGACAGCCGATAGAGCCGCGCCGCCTCCTGGTCGTTCCTCGCCAGGCCTCCGCGGCCGTTGGCATAGGCCCAGCCGAGGGCGAACTGCCCGTAGGGATTTCCCTGATCGGCGGCGAGCCGATAGAGGCGGACCGACTCCGGCTCGCTCTTGGTCAGCCCGCCGCGGCCGGCCTCGTAGAAGCCGCCGAGCGCATATTGCGCCAGCGCATTGCCCTGGCCGGCAGCAAGTCGATAGAGCCGCAGGGCTTCCTGGTCGTCCTTCGCCAGGCCGCCGCGGCCGTTGGCATGGGCCCAGCCGAGGGCGAACTGTCCGTCGGCATAGCCCTGATCGGCGGCGAGCCGATAGAAGCGGACGGCCTCCCGGTCGTTCTTCGCCAGCCCGCCGCGCCCGCGCTCGTGGAAACCGCCGAGGATGTATTGCGCCGCCGCGCTGCCGCGCTGGGCGGCCCTTTGGTAGGCAACGCGCGCCTTGCCGTCATCCCTGGCGAGCTCGTAGGCGCGGCCCATCCGCAGCAGCAGCCGGAGATTGTCCGGCGCCGCCGCGACCGCCGCCTCGCACGACCGCAGCGCCTCGTTCGGATCGGGGCCGTCGGCCGCGGCCGGGCGCGCTCGATCGGAGAGGATCGCGACGGCGCGGTCGCAGGCCTGCATCTCCTGCGCGCCGCCGGGCGCGGGAAGGAGCAGGACAGCGATCACGAGACCAGACAGAATTCGCATGGCTTCCTCCGCGGGAAGGCCGGAATATCGAATGAAGCGCGTCCGGTTGCAACCGCTTCGAGGCGCGCCGGCAGGGCTTGAGGTTGACGACGAACTCGAGCTTGACTGGGGCCTGCACAGAAAGCTCGCTTGGCTTTGCCCCTCGCAGAATACGATTGATCTGGATCATTGCGATCGCGTTGAAATCTCTTTCTAGATTACACAAGGTCTCGGACTCCATCCGAGGCTGCAGGGTTTGATGAAGCCGCGATACGCCGGCGATGGGGGCCGCGTGGGACGCGGCGGGTGCGGGCCGCCGGGTCTGCCCCATCAGAACAGCGGAGGGTTCGATCATGGATACCAGAACCAACGTCAAGACCGCCACGCTGGGCATCGGCGACCAGAATTGGTCGTTTCCGGTCTACCAAGGAACGGTCGGCCCGGATGTCATCGACATCTCCAAGCTCTACAACGTGAGCGGCCGCTTCACCTACGATCCAGGCTTCACCTCGACGGCGAGCTGCGAATCCAAAATCACCTACATCGACGGCGACAAGGGCGTCCTGCTCTACCGCGGCTATCCGATCGAGCAGCTGGCCGAGCACGGCGACTTCCTCGAGACCTGCTACCTGCTGCTCTATGGCGAGCTGCCGACCGCCGCGCAGAAGGCGGATTTCGAGCATGGCGTGACCCATCACACCATGGTGCACGAGCAGGTGGCCGGTTCTTCCAGGGCTTCCGCCGCGACGCGCACCCGATGGCGATCATGGTGGGCAGTCGTCGGCGCGCTTTCGGCCTTCTATCACGAATTCGACCGACATCTCCGATCCGATCCAGCGCAATGATCGCCTCGATCCGCATGATCGCGAAGATGCCGACGATCGGCGGCGATGGCCTACAAATACTCGATCGGCCAGCCGTTCGTCTATCCGAGGAACGAGCTCGACTACGCCGTCGAACTTCCTGCGCATGTGCTTCGCCGTGCCGTGCGAGGAGTACAAGGTCAATCCGGTGCTGGCGCGGGCGATGGATCGGATCTTCATCCTGCACGCCGATCACGAGCAGAACGCCTCGACCTCGACGGTACGGCGTCGCCGGCTCCTCCGGCGCCAATCCGTTCGCCTGCATCGCCGCCGGCGTCGCCTGCCTGTGGGGTCCGGCGCATGGCGGTGCCAACGAAGCGGCGCTCAAGATGCTCGCGGAGATCGGCAGCGTCAGCCGCATCCCCGAGTACATCGAGCGCGCCAAGGACAAGAACGATCCGTTCCGTCTCATGGGCTTCGGCCACCGGGTCTACAAGAACTACGATCCGCGCGCCAAGATCATGCAGAAGACGTGCCACGAGGTGCTCAACGAGACTCGGACATCAAGGACGATCCGCTGCTTGAAGTGGCGCTCGAGCTCGAGCGGATCGCGCTGAGCGACCCGTACTTCATCGAGAAGAAGCTCTATCCCAACGTCGACTTCTATTCGGGCATCACGCTCAAGGCGATGGGGTTCCCGACCGCCATGTTCACGGTGCTGTTCGCGCTCGCCCGCACGGTCGGCTGGATTGCCCAGTGGAAGGAGATGGTCGAGGATCCCGATCCAGAAGATCGGGCGGCCGCGCCAGCTCTATACCGGGCCGACACGGCGCGACTACGTGCCGGTGTCGAAACGATGACGGCGACCGAGGTTCGGCACAAGAAGGGGCCTCGCCGCTTCGGCGGCGGGCTCCGACGCGTCAAGAAGCCGACGCGCGGCACGCTTCGGGCGACTTGAATCAAGGGTGGCACGGGCCGCCAGGCCTGGAGAGATGGATTGACCTTGGAGTACCAGTGCGCTGCGGCCGCGCGGCCCGGCGAGCCGACAGACCGGTCACGCGTTCGATGCAACAATTGCCTACCTGCCGAAGGGCAAGGCAACGCCGGCGGGCGCCAAGGTGCCGCGATGTTTAGGCGAGGGGGCTGAGCCGCCTTCCCGCCACGCCAGCATCCAGCCTGCATCACCTCTCGCTCTTTCTGTAAGCATCTTGACGCGGCCGACCCTCCAGCAACAACGTCAAGCTCATGGTCTCGCAAAAGGCGGATTTCGATGGCGTGCATCATTCTACTCTCTTTGTGCGCGTGATCAGGCTCCAGTTGTGCTTGCTAGAAGTAGGCGGCCCGGCCTCAGGCACGAAGCGCAAGGCAGCTACAGCGACCGCCAAGGAGAGGGTCGGCGGCTGGCGGCAGCCTCCCCATGCGGGTATCGGGGAGGGAATAGCTCGCGATCGGGTCGATGTTGTGAGCTGTCGCGCGGTCTGGTAACTGATGCGGCGGCCCAACGACCCAGGTCCCGATGATGCCCGTGACGGTGCTCTATCCCGAGGTCCTCTATCCCGACCAGAGCGTCGAGCGCGAGGTCTACGGCGCCGAGGTGCGCGTCGTCATGCCGGGCGTCGCCACGCTGGCGGGGCTCAGCGACCGCGACTGCGCCGAGGCCGACGGGCTGATGATCATGCGTCAGCCGGTCACCGAAGCCGACTTCGCGCGCTTCCAAGAAGCTGCGCGTCGTGCTGCGCATGGGCGTCGGCTACGACAGGCTGGACCGCAAGGCTGCGGCGGCGCGCAACATCATGGTGTGCAACGTGCCCGATTACGGCACCACCGAGGTCGCCGATCACGCCATGGCGCTGGTGTTGGCGCTGCGCCGCGGCCTGCTGCTGCATCACGAGCTGCAGCGCAAGCCGACACCGGCGCCGTGGCGCTACGTCGACACGCCGCTGATCGAGCGCCTTGGCGCGCAGACCTTCGGCATCGTCGGGCTGGGCGGATCGGCACCGCGGTGGCGCTGCGCGCCAAGGCGTTCGGCTTCGACGTCATGATGTTCGACCCGCACCAGCCAAACGGCGTCGAGCTGGCGGTTGGCGTGCGGCGCGTCGCGAGGCTCGAGGACATGCTGCGCCAAGACCGAACGTCCTGGCGGTGCACGCCCCGCTGACCCCGGAGACATGCGGCATGCTGGGCCTGGCGCAGCTGCGGCTGCTGCCCAAGGGCGCGGTCGTGGTCAACACCGCGCGCGGGCCGATCATCGACCTCGACGCGCTCGCCACCCTGTTGCGCCAGGACCATCTCGCCGGCGCCGGGCTCGACGTCCTGCCGGTCGAACCGCCGGTCGAGCCGATGCCCGAGCTCGTGCGCGCCTATCGCGCCCGCGAGCCATGGGTCGAGGGCCGGCTGATCATCACGCCGCACTCGGCCTTCCACTCGCCGCACGCCTGGGATGACATCCGGCGCAAGTCGGCCGAGACGATGCGCGCGGCGCTGCTCGGCCCGCGGCCGCAGAACGTCATCAGGCCCGACATGTTCTGAGAGCTGCGCGCTCCCGCCTCCGCTTTTTCACCTCCCGTATTTGCATGCAGCAGGCCGGTCATTCGCATCGAGGAGCAGAGCATGACGCTGGCGATCAGGAATCTCGATGCCCCGCTGGGCGTCGAGATCTTCGGTCTCGATCTTTCGAGCTCCATTGCGCCCGACGAGGTGAAATCCATCGATGATGCATGGCGCGAGCGGCTGGTCGTCGTCTTCCACGACCAGAAACTTTCCGACCCGCAGCTCATCGCGTTCAGCAGGAATTTCGGCGAGCTCGATCCGCCCGGGCCCAATCCCTATGGGCAGCCGTTCCTCAAGGAATACCCCGAGCTCAACGTCATCTCGAACGTCGTCGAGAACGGCAAGCCGGTGGGAAATCTCGGCGACGGCGAGGCGGTGTGGCACGCCGACATGACCTACGTGGAGGTGCCACCCAAGGCCGCGATGCTGCACTCGCTCGAGGTGCCGCCTCCGGAAGCGGGCGGCAACACCTATTTTGCCAACATGTTCGCCGCCTACGAGACCCTGCCGGCCGACCTGAAGAAAGCGGCCGAAGGCAGGATCGCGGTCCATGACGCCTCGACGAACAGCGCCGGCATGCTGCGCAAGGGCTACAGACAAGTCACCGATGTCCGGCAGACATTGGGGGCGCATCATCCGCTGGTCCGCACCGAGCCGGGGACCGGGCGCAAAGCGCTCTTTCTCGGCCGGCGGCCCAACGCCTACGTCATCGGTCTTGAGGTCGCCGAGAGCGAGGCGCTGCTCGATGCGCTGTGGAGGCACGCGACAGAGCCGCGCTTCACCTTGTGCCACCAATGGAAGGTGGGCGACCTCCTGATGTGGAACAATCTTTCCGTGCTGCACCGGCGCGACCCGTTCGATCCCAGGACGCGGCGGGTCATGCACCGCAGCCAGATCAAGGGCGACCAACGGATCAATTGAGCGCAGAGACGAAGGCAGACAATGAGGCTGCAAGAGATCGTGCTGCGAACCGTGGGGCTGCCGCTCGCTCGTCCCTATGTGCTGTGGCATCGCCGCCCGACCACCTGGTATCGATCCGGATGTTTCGACCGTCTACCCAACCCAGCTCCTGCACATCTCGCAGGAATGTGGTGACGCGCGCCTGCCCGTCCGGATCGGTTTCGAGGTCCGACATCAGCACGCCGATCCGCCGCATGCGCCGGGTCTCCTTCGCCTGCGCCGCAAGCGGCCACGCGACCGCCGCGCCGCCGAGAAGAGTGATGAAGTCGCGGCGCTTCCCTGGCGCGCGAGCGGTTTGGTCCCGTGGCACAAACCGGCGGTCTTGGAGGTTCGCCGGGGTTCGGCCACGCACTATTGATTTAAGGTGCCGTTCAGACTAGTTTGCGAGGTTCGGAAACGGATTCGCCGGGGTGCCGCGATCCGGTCCGCGGTTGCCACAGACGAGCAGCCTGCGAAGTGCATCGCGTTTTGACCGGGGCGGAGTGACAACGACAGTGAGCTTCGCCCGGTCGATGCGCCGGCCCACGGACTTTTCCGGCGCCCAGACCGCCGTGCTGTTTATCGTGTCCACTCTGATGGTGTCGATCCCGATCATCACCCATCCGCTGCCGCCCCTCGAAGACTACGTAAACCACTTGGCGCGCATGCACGTCATTGCGACCGTCGGCAACGATCCGGATCTTTCCCGCTTCTACGTGATCGACTGGCAGATTATCCCCAATCTGGTGATGGATCTGGTCGTGCCGACGCTGACGAAGGTGATGAACGTGTACCGGGGGGGCCAGGTATTCGCGGTTGCCACCTTTATGCTGTTGCTATCGGGCGCCCTTGCCATCAATTGCGCGCTGTACCGCCGCTGGTCCGTGTTCCCGCTGGTGGCCTTGCCGGTGCTCTACAATCACATCTTCCTGCTCGGCTATATGAACTATCTGTTCGGCGTCGGGCTCGCGTTGTGGGGGCTGGCGCTGTGGCTGTGGCTGCGCGAGCGGTTTTGGCCGCTGAGGTTCCTGGTCTCGACCGCCGTGGTGATGGTGCTGTTCTTCTGCCACCTGTCGGCGGCCGGTCTCTACGGCCTCGGCCTGCTCGCCATCGAGCTGTGCCGGCTGTGGGAGAAGCGCGCGGGTCCGTTCGGCTGGCGGCTGCTCGACTTCGTCGCCACCGGCCTTCCGTTCGTCCCGGTGCTGCTGCTGCTGCTCAAGAGCCCGACCTGGGAACTCAAGAGCGAGTTCTCCTGGGAGCAGCAGGGCAAGATCGACGGCCTGATCTACGTGATCGAGGCCTATTCCGACGTCGTCGCCTTCGCGCTCGCCGCCATCGCCGCGATAGCGGCCGCCTGGGCGGTCCGCCACCGCCTGCTGCGGCTGCATCCGATCGGCCTCATGGTTCTCACGATCGGCGGCTTTGTCTACCTGATCATGCCGCGAGTGCTGTTCGACACCTACGGGGCGGACCAGCGCCTGCCGGTCGCGCTGGCCTTCATGGTGATCGCCTGCATGCACCTCGAGCTGCGACACCGGCTGGTGCGCCGCGGTTTCGTGGCCATGCTGACGATCATGGTGGTGGTGCGGGTGATCGAGGTCGACGTCAATTGGGCCGCCTTGTCGAGCACCACGACGGAGCTGCGCGACTCGATCAAGCGCATCAAGCGGGGCTCCACCGTGCTGGTTGCCTATGCGGACCGCTCGGCCGGCGACGAGGTGCGCGACCTCGGTCTCGTCCACGCCGCCTGCATCGCCATGATCGAGCGCTCCGCGCTGGTGTCGACCGCTTTCACGGTGCACGGCAAGCAGATCATGCATGTCAGGCCGCCGTTCAACGAGCAGGTGGATACTGAAGACGGCACGCCGCCGACGGTGGAGCAGCTGCTGGTCGCGGCGCAGCGTCGGGATGGCGAGAGTACCGGCTACTGGCGAGACTGGACGACCAAGTTCGACTATGTGTTTTTGATGTTCAGTGATCCGGAATCGGACAATCCCGCGCCGGAGCTGCTGACCCTGAGCCATGATGGCGAGCGCTTCCAGCTGTACCGCATTAACAAGCCCGGCGACGCGAAGCGGTGAAGGCCGGCTTGACAGCACCGATGAGCTAAGTCATGTGCCACCTGCGGACGCACGCGCCCCGGCAAGAGGACGCGGGGACCGCGCGGCAGCATGATGATCGAAGCCACGGCAATCGACGCCGGGAAAAGCGCGTCGCGGCGGGTCCATGGCTTCACAGCAGGTCAGTCCACGGATAAGCTTTGGCCCCTTCCGCGATTCATCCGGGGAATATCGATTTGGCAGAGCTGCCGTTGCGAGGAATGCAACCATGAGGATTGTCGTCGGATCGGACCATGCAGGCTTCCCCATGAAGGCCGAGCTGCTGGCGTTCCTGCGCGAGCGCGGCCATGATGTGCTCGATGTGGGCTCCTTCGATCCGGCTCCAGTGGACTTCCCCGATATCGCGCGCCAGGTGGCAGCCGCCATCACCACGGGACAGGTCGAGCGCGGCCTGATGGTATGCGGCACCGGCGTCGGCGCCTCGATCGGCGCCAACAAGATGAAGGGCATCCGCGCTGCGGTGTGCCATGACGTGCATTCGGCGCACCAATGCGTCGAGCACGACGACGTCAACGTCATGTGCATCGGCGCGCAGATCGTCGGGCCGTGGCTCGCCAAGGACCTGATCGCGGCCTATCTCGACGCGAAATTCTCGACGGCGGAGGAGTTCCGCCGTCGCGTTGCAAAGCTCGCGGACATGGATGCGGGACGTTAAGAGCATTTCCCGGAAAAGTGGATACCGGTTTTCCGAAAGGAAATGCGACAAGTGTCGAATCTAGAAAGTCGCAGAACGGAGGGAACGTTGAGGAAAATTGCAATGGCAGCGGCTATGGCCGTCGCGGCGATGATGGGCGCAAGTCACGTCGCCGGCGCCGATCAGCTGGACGACATCAGGAAGGCGGGCAAGATCCGCATTGCCATCGATCTCGGCGTGCCGCCCTACGGGATGACCGACGAGAAGATGCAACCCACCGGCCTCGACGTCGAGACCGCCCGGCTGCTCGCCAAGGACTGGGGCCTTGAGCTCGAGCACGTGTCGACAACCGGCGCCTCGCGTATTCCCGCGCTGCAGACAGACAAGGCCGACCTGGTGATCTCGAGCCTGTCCTATACCGCCGAGCGCGCCAAGGTGATCGACTTTTCGCTGGGCTACGCCGTGCTGCGCACGGTGGTCGCCGCGCCGAAGGCGGTCAACGTCAAGACGCTGGCCGATCTCGACGGCAAGACCGTCGCCACGGTGCGCGGCACCACCCACGACACCCAGCTCACCAAGGAAGCGCCGAAGGGCATGAAGCTGGTGCGCTACGAGGACGATGCGACCGAGGCGCAGGCCTTCCTCAGCGGCCAGGTCGACATCTTCTCGACGGCGGAAATGATCGTGCCGCAGATCGACAAGAAGAATCCGGCGCGACAGGTCGAGGTGAAGTTCGTGCTCGACAATTTCAAGCTCGCGGTCGGCGTCAAGAAGGACGAGAAGCGCCTCCTCGAGGAGGTCAACAGGTGGATCGCGGCCAACCTCAGGAATGGCCGCCTGAACGAGCTCAACAAGAAATACTTCGCCAGCGACCTGCCCGACCTCATCCTGAAGCAATAGGAACCGCCATGCCCACCATTCTCTTGCGGCGCGTGATCGCGGGCTTCGCGCTGGTGCTCCTGGCGTTGGTATCGGCACAGGCCGAGACGCTCGACGACATCAGGAAGGCCGGCAAGGTGCGGATCGCGATCGATGTCGCAATCCCGCCCTTCGGCATGACCGACGACAAGATGCAGCCCACGGGATCGGACGTGGAGACCGCGCAGCTCATGGCAAAGGACCTCGGCGTCAAGCTGGACATCGTCACCACGACCGGGCCGACGCGCATCCCCATGCTGCAGACCGACAAGACCGATCTGGTGATCTCGACGCTGTCGATCACGCCTGACCGCGCCAAAGTGATCGACTTTTCGCTGCCTTATGCGGATCACCCGTCGGTCGTTGCCGCGCTGAAGTCGATCCCGCTCAAGGAGATGTCCGATCTCGCCGGCAAGAAGGTGGCGGTGGTACGCGGCACCACGCAGGACAACGACCTGACGCAGCAGGCCAAAGGCGCGCAACTGGTGCGCTACGAGGACGACGCCACCATGGCGCTCGCCTTCGCCTCCGGCCAGGTCGATATCTTCGCGACGGCGCGATCGCTTCTGCCCGCTATCAACAAGAAGAACCCGGCGCGCACGGCCGAGTCGCGGATCACCCAGCAGACGTTCTATCTCGCCGTCGGCATGCGCAAGAACGAGCCCAAGCTGAAGGATTGGGTCAATGGCTGGGTGAAGACCAACCTGCAGAACGGCCAGCTCGGCGCCATCTACAAGAAGTATCACGGCGTCGACATTCCGGTCGATGCGCTGCTCAAGGCCGGCGGCTGAACGACTAGTGTGTAGGGTGGGCAAATCGCCTGCACGGCAGGCGCGGACGAGGCGATGCCCTGCCGGCGATTTGCCCACGCCGTCCGACGCCGGCGCCGACCGCGTGGGCAAAATCGTACGCGAGGTTCGGGCGAGCCGCGCGGTTCGGGCATCGATCTTGCCCACCCTACAAGTCCAGCGGGTGAACGACTAGTGTGTAGGGTGGGCAAATCGCCTGCACGGCAGGCGCGGACGAGGCGATGCGCTGCCGGCGATTTGCCCACGCCGTCCGACGCCGGCGCCGACCGCGTGGGCAAGATCGTACGCGAGGTTCGGGCGAGCCGCGCGGTTCGGGCATCGATCTTGCCCACCCTACAAGTCCAGCTCGGCTAGACGACTTGCCATGTCCTACCGGTTCGACTTCTCGTTCCTGGCGGAGAAGTGGCCGGCATTCCTTGCCGGCGCCTGGCTCACGATCCAGCTCACGGTCGTGTCGATCGCGCTCGGCTTCGCGGTCGGCACGGTGTGCGCGCTCGTGCGGGTCTATGGAGGATCCGTGCTGCGTCGGCTGGTCGGTCTCTATGTCGAGCTGATCCGCAACACGCCGCTGCTGGTGCAGATCTTCATCGTCTATTTCGGTCTCTCCAGCCTTGGCCTCAAGCTCTCCGCCGAGACCTCCGCGGTGGTCGCGCTGGTGGTCAACATGGGCGCCTACACCACGGAGATCATGCGGGCCGGCATCCAGTCGATCCAGCGCACGCAGCTCGAGGCGGCCGATTGCCTGGGCCTGACGCGCCTGCAGACCATCCTGCATGTCGTGCTGCTGCCGGCGATGGAGCGGGTCTATCCCGCTCTGGCGAGCCAGTTCGTGCTGCTGATGCTCGCTTCGTCGATCACGTCGCAGATCTCGGCCGAGGAGCTGACGGCGGTGGCCAACAACGTGCAGTCCGACACCTACCGCAGCTTCGAGGTCTACATCGTCGTGGCGGTGGTCTATCTCGCGCTGTCGGTTCTCTATCGCCTGGCCTTCTGGGCGATCGGGCTGGTGCTGTTCGAGCGCAAGCGCCGACTGGGCACGGCGCTATGATCCAGCTCAACGTCAACCATCTATTGTACCTCGTCACTGCCGCCCAGTGGACGTTGCTCCTGTCGCTGATCGCCTTTGCGGGCGGCGCGCTGGTCGGCCTGCCGATTGCCTTGATGCGCGTGTCGCCGGTCGGTGCCTTCCGGGTCGCGGCCAGCACTTACATTCAGCTCATCCAGGGCACGCCGCTGCTGATCGTGCTGTTCCTGTCGTATTTCGGCCTCGGCATCCTCGGCTACAAGCTCGCGCCGCTGGTCGCGGCCGGCCTCGCGTTCACGCTCTATGCGGCGGCGTTCCTGGGCGAGATCTGGCGCGGCTGCATCGAGGCGGTGCCGGGGACGCAGTGGGAGGCATCGGACTGCCTCGGGCTCAATCGCTTCCAGCAATACGCCTACGTGGTGCTGCCGCAAGCGGTGCGCATCGCCATCCCGCCGACGGTGGGCTTCATGGTGCAGATCGTGAAGAACACGTCGCTGGCGTCGGTCATCGGCTTCGTCGAGCTGGTGCGCGCGGGCCAGATCGTCAACAACTCGACATTCGAGCCGTTCACCATCTTCTGTGCGGTCGCCGCCATCTATTTCGTGTTGTGCTACCCGCTGTCGCTGGCCAGCCGCCATCTCGAGAGGAAAGTTCATGCCGGCCGCTGAGGCCAACAGCGACGCCGTCGTCCGCGTTAGCGGCGTGGTCAAGAATTTCGGGGCGCTGCGCGTGCTGGACGGCGTCGGCTTCGACGTCGTGCGCGGCCAGACCGTGGCGGTGGTCGGCCGCAGCGGCTCGGGCAAGAGCACGCTGTTGCGCTGCATCGCGGGGCTGGAGACCATCCAGGCCGGCACCATCGAGGTGTGCGGCCACGCGGTCGGCAGGCCCGGCCGCGCCGCGCGTGCGCAGTTGCGGCGCGACGTCGGCATGGTGTTCCAGAGCTACAATCTGTTCCCGCACCTCACGGTCGAGCGAAACATCACGCTGGCGCTGACCCTGGTGAAGAAGGAGCCCAAGGAAGCCGCCAGGAAGCGGGCGGCAGAGGTGCTGGGCCAGGTCGGCCTCATGGACAAGCTGGTCGCCTACCCCGAGCAGCTCTCGGGCGGCCAGCAGCAGAGGGTCGCCATTGCGCGCTCTCTGGCGCTGTCGCCGGAGGTCATGCTGTTCGACGAGGTGACCTCCGCGCTCGATCCCGAGCTGACCTCCGAGGTGCTGGCCGTGATGGAGGATCTCGCCCGGCGCGGCATGACCATGATCACCGTCACGCACGAGATGGGCTTCGCCCGCAGGGTCGCGGACCTGGTCGTGTTCATGCACAAAGGGAAGGTATGGGAGACCGGCCCGACGGCCGAGCTGTTCGCTCGTCCGAAGACGGCGGAGTTCAAGCAGTTCATCGCCAGCGAACTGTAGCCGGTCTTCGACCGGGCGCCGTCACACCTTGATGCGGTTTGAAGAGCAAGTCCCGCCAGTTCCGGATTGGGTCACCCGGACTGGTACCTGTGGGCGATCCCGACCGGCGTTCCCGCGTCCGGCTGCACCCGCTTCGGTCCGTGCACCAGGACCGGTGCATGCGACGTCCTGCGGCTCGCCTGGCGTGGCCTCCACGCAAGGTGGAACTTTGCAGCCGCATCGGTGTTCTTTCCGGGACGGAGGAATCGATGCGTGCCGACGGCCACCAGGATCCGATCACGATCAGCGTACAGGTGCTGGAATTTCCCGCGCCGCTGTGCGGTCCGTGCAACATCCCGATGTGGGTCAACAAGACGATCCGCCATTCCACCGATCAGTCAATCGCGCTGAAGACCGACTACCGGTGTCCGTTGTGCGATGCCCAGATACGGCTGCGCCGGCAGAAGCCGGTGGCGATGAGTTCCCGGGCGATCGTCGGCTAGGCGCACATCCCACTGAGGTCGATCCATTTCTTCGTCATGGCCGGGCTTGTCCCGGCCATCCATGCCTTGCCCAGACAAGAAGACGTGGATGCGGGACAAGCCCGCGCGAGGCGGGCCCGCACCCGGTTGGGCCCGGCAGTCCGGTCACCGCGGTACAGCGGCCCCGTGCGAGACAGGCCATCGACCTGGTCTGCGCTCCCGCTTCTGACCCTGGCTGTGTTACACAACCAAGACCGAAGCGGACACCACCGCGCAGAGATGGGCACCCAAAGCGAGGATGACTGAATGACCGAGACGATCAAGACCTGGCGCGCCGAACCGCTGGCTTGGGGCCTCGGCCCGCGTCAATTCGACATGTTCCTTGAGCCGACCTGCCCGTACTCGGCAAGGGCGTTTGCCAAGCTCGATGAGACGCTGGCAGCTTCGGGTTCGGACAACATAACCATCAATATTCGCCTCCACTCGCAGCCATGGCACATGTATTCCGGCGTGATCGTCCGCTGTGTTCTGGCCGCTTCCACATTGCCAACGGGCAAGGAAGCCGCAAGAGCGGTGCTTGCGGCTGTTGGCGCTCATCGTGAGGAGTTCGAATTCACCAGGCATTGCACTGGACCGAATATGGACGCCACACCAAGACAGATCATAGAGCGTCTTGAGAACTACTGCGGATTCAAGCTGGCCGACGCGTTTGCCATCCCGAATCTGGATCGCGAAATCAAACGGCACACCAAATATGCTCGACAGAATGGCATCCACGTGTCGCCGACCTTCATGATCGATGGCCTGGTGCAGCCCGACTTGGGCAGCGGGGACAAGGTGTCCGACTGGGTATCCCGCTTATTGGCAAATTAAGGAGCCTGCTCGGCACAAACGGCAACATGCCAACGAGATTGCCGGTAGAACGGGTATTTTGCCGCGGGAACCGATACGACCCTCGCCTGTTATGGCTTGTTGAGGATGTGCCCGGAGCCCGAAATGCTCAATCGCAAGACACAGGTGCGCAAGATTGACCGCGTGCAGCCCGCAACGAGCAAATGGCATACAATCGATTGCGAAGCAGAGAGGCTTGCCATCTCTGGTATAGAGCTGCGCGCCATCATTGAAGAAGTGGGGGAAAATCCGACTGCCATCGAGGCGGCGCTGCGCACCGCAGATTGATCGAGGCAGGCGACGCGACGGTCCCGGCCGCGGCCAAGCGGTAGCGGCCTACTAGCGGGTCTGTGTGCGCACGGGTGGCTCGCGCGTGCAACGCTCGCCAGCCTCCATGACCGCGCCGCGCCTTCAAGAGCGCCCACCCAGAGACCATTGGACAGCAATCGTCTCAGGCGCGGCCGTTTCCCTGACCCGATCGACCGGGACAGCGGCCCTTCCATACGCGAACAGGGTCGCGGGCGACCTAGCGCGATGACGCGCGACGTTCGACCCACATGCTCGGAACGACGGCTGCCGTCCAACGGGCTTCCCGCGTCCACCAAGAATGCTCCAGGCCGCAGTGCGGACAGGTCGCCTTCGTCACGGTGTCGGGAAGCTTTCGGAAGCTGTCCTCGTCGGCGAGGTGAATGCCAGTGGAGAACTCGCGGTCGGTGCTCGGACATTTCAACAGCAGAACGCCCATGACAACCTCCCAAGGGTGCCCGCAAGTATTCACCTCCCCAATTGACGGGAATGTCGAGTCCGATACCTGACACAGAAGCGAATAAATTTCGCAGGTGGCCGCTGGAAGGGTGTTCAGGCGCGGTGACGCGTCGTGCGTCGCACCAACGGCGCCGGCGGCTTCTTCTTCGGGGCCATCCGCGGCCGTCATCCGGCCGGAGCAAGGAGGCGGGGATCCGCTCGCCGGCCTGTCTCGTGGCCCGCTCTCGCTCCTCTGACCTGCGGCGCTTTACTGCGCCGATGGCTTGGCACATATGGCAACCACGGGACCGCTGCTGGCTCGCCGGGGCGTGCAGGAGACCGAGGTTTCGGAGAGCACGGTCACGGGACGCCGGCGCTCCCCGCAATACGAGCTCACGAGCACTTCTCCGTCGACGCATGCTGCAGTGCACGAGGCCGGCGAACAATCCGAACGGACGACACGTATCTGCGCGCCACCGCCTGGTGGACCTTGCGCGCCCTGCGGCCCGGGAGCGCCAGGCGGCCCGGGAGCGCCAGGCGGCCCCGGATCGCCTTTGGGACCCTGCGGTCCCGCCGCCGTCGTCGCGCCGACTTCGTCCTTGGGACCTTTTTGGTCGGATTGTCCGCAGCCGGCCACGATGGCGCAGAGAACGGTCGTCAGGGCAAGCGTTCGTGGGCTCATTTGCTGCGTTCTTCGCTCACGGCGGCTCGCCCAGTGTCGGGACCTCGCCGGCGGCCGCTTCGGGTTGGGCGAGCTCGATGCCCCCGCCCTGGCGATACGCGATCCGATACAATCGGGGAATCTGGTGGCCCGGCGCCCGGAGTCAAGACGATAGCGGCGGTCCGGGACGGGCGAGACCGGCCCGGGCAGCCGCAAGCGTCAAGGACCATCTCGCCATCGCCGCCCTTCGGCGTCCTCACGTTCCTGCGGCACGCACACCGCTTCGCGTAGATTTCCGGCGACCGCCAAATTTCCCGGCGGCAATTTCCCCCTCGAGGCTCGGCCAGGCCGGCCGCCCAGCACCGCTCGGAACTGGGTGCCGTGCCCGCACGATTGAACGTTGGCCGGTCACCCCTGCCGCCTCTTGACCCAAAGCGTACATGACAATGCGGCGACAGCTGTCAGCGCCCACGGCACTCTAGACGTTCTCGACACGCAGTTGCTTGGCCCGTCGCACCAGCAGTCGATTGAACTTCGCCTCAGCAGGCCGGACGACCTTGTTCTCCAACACCTCTATCAGCCGGTCCACTGAGGGATACACGATCACAGGTTTGAGCACCCAGTCATATTTCTGAAGGTCTACGAACATTGCGAATGGATCCTGGCCTTTCTCCAAGATCGGGACGAACGGCACCATGTAATCTGGTACAAGCGCCTGCAGCTCAAGCGGCGTCGACCGAGGATTGGTGATGTCGACAATCACAAAGTGGGACAGGTTGGCCAGCAACCGCACCGTCTCGGTAAAATCCTTGGTCTCAGGCTTGTCGAAGTTGAACACCAGGGGCACGAAGCCGAGGCTGCGGAGTTTCTCTCGTAACCGGTTCAAGATCAGCATTCGGCCTTCAGTGAAGCGGCCCAACAGAAGCACGCCTTTCTTTCCAATGGTGTCGATGACATCGCGGATCTTCTCATTATTGAGCAGGAGATAGATGAACTGAGCGACCTGAATGTCGTCAACGTAGACAGCAGATTCTTTCTCAGGTGTGATGACCAAATTCTCTTGCTTCGTGTGCTTGTCCAGCTTCAGTCCCCATACCGATATCCCGTAGACATGACAGCCGGTGATATCAGCATTTGTAAGATCCGTGCCGACCACATTTGCATTACTGAGGTTCGCTTCCCTAAGGGTCGCCCCGTGGAGATTCGCGCGGGTCAGGCGCGCTGCGCTGAGGTCCGCCCTGCTCAGATCCGCCCCACGAAGGTTCGCACTAAACAGGCTCGCAATGCTGAGATCCGCGCGGCTGAGGTTCGCCCCAGGAAGGCGAGCTGCCATGAGGACTGCTTTTCTCAGGCGAGCCCCGCTGAGGTTCGCCCCAGTGAGGTCCGCCTTCATGAGCCCCACAGCAAGAAGGTCCGCGTTCTTGAGTTTCGCCTTTCTGAGATGCGCAAAGTTAAGGTGCGCGTTCCTGAGATCTGCGCGGCTGAGGTCCGCCGAGTTGAGGTCCGCCGAATTGAGGTCCGCGCCCCTAAGGTCCGCGCCGCGGAGGTTTGCGCCGCGGAGATCCGGACTGATGTCAGGGTTCTCCTCACGCCATGCGTTCCAGGCCGCTATCCCTTTCTTGAGCTGAGCGATGTGATCGGCGTCCGCCATGCGCTTATCTCAATCATCCCCTGACGGCAGGCGATGATGCTTGCGCGCCCTCTGGCGCTACGACATGACCTAGATCAAAATAGCAAGCTGATCTGGGTGGCCGGCTCGACGACACCGCCGTGACCGGAGGATGCACGAAGTCTCAACGCTTTCGACATGGCGATATATCCTTCATCCGCGCCCGGATGGCGATGGAATTTTGCGGGCCTCACGCGGTGAAACCGGAGGTTGGGAACGACAAGAATGCCGCCGCTGGGCATCCGCGCCTTTATTGCAGCCCGGCGACGACCGCCCTTGGACCCGAAGCGGCCATTGCCGACGTCTGTTCGATCGCTTCGTCGGCGCGTCCTGATGCACGTGCCGCCGCTGAAACTGTCGTGGCCCTGCCCGCAAGACCCCCTTAATATGGCCGCGAGGGTGTCCTACGGCGCGCATTTCCGCCGGGACGCTGGCGTGGGGCTATGGGCCATGGACTCACCAACGGGCGGGAAGCTTCGCCACCGCGTCTGGCACACCGTCCGTGCGCAGGCCACGACGGGGCTCGTGGACACCGTCCGAGAGAACTTTTCGACGTGGCTCGTGGTTGGTCTGGTCGTCTCCGCCACGGGGGCTGCCCCGGAGGAGTGGTTCAACCGCATACTGCATTCTGTGCGCATTTCCAGCGACGCCCTGCACCTCTGGGGGGCACACGTGGACCTGCGGGTCGCCATCTTCTTCGTCGGGATGGCAATCATCGTCGGCGACGTCCTGTGGCGCCAGCGCGGTCATCGCAAGGTGACGGCGGAAAGTGGAGTGCCGGCCGCCGAGGCCGGACCGGCCGCGGTGCAGCCAGCGACTGGTCCGGAACCCGGTGATCGTGGGGTTGCGGCCGCGCCGGAAAACCCGCCGCTTCGAGGCGACTTTGCCGACCTCCGGGCGGTTGCCGTTCTACCGTTCGACAATCTGAGCAAGGACCCGGCGGAAGACTACTTCGTCGACGGACTTACCGAGGATATCATCACCGCCCTCGCATACTGGCGCTGGTTTCCGGTAGTCGCCCGCAATTCGACGCTTGCCTACAAGGGCAAGCCGAAGAACGTCACGGAGATCGGCCGCGAATTGGGAGCAGCCTATCTGGTCGAGGGTAGCGCCCGGCGTTCGGGCGACCAGGTGCGCATCACGGTTCAGCTTATCGAGACGGCGACCGGTCATCACCTGTTTGCGGAGCGTTACGACCGGGGGATGGCCGATGTGTTCATCGTGCAGGACGAGATCGCCGAGCGTATCGTCGCCAGCATCGAACCCGAGATCCATCGGGCGGAGGCGCGGCGCGCGGAGCGCAAGCATCCGTCTGATCTCGGTGCCTGGGATCACGCTCTCAGGGCCTTGTTCCTGCAGGAGCGCATGACCCCCGCTCGCCATGCGGAGGCCAGGGATCATCTCAAGCTCGCATTGGAGATCGATCCGACCTCGGCCCGTGCGTGGTCGCTGTTGTCACTGTGCCATTATCACGAGGGCATTCTCGGCTGGGCCAAGGACCGCGGCAATGCGCTCCAATCCTCGCTGGCGGCAGCCGAGCAGGCCATCCGGTGCGACGACCGGGAGTGGCTTGCCCAGGGGCTGTGGGGCATGGGGCGGCTGTGGACCGAGCGCGATTTCTCGTCGGCACTCGAGGGCGCGGAGCACGCCGTGGCGCTGAACCCCAGCGCGCCGCTGGCCAGACATTTCCTGGGTTGCGTCTTGGAATTTTCCGGCCGTCCGATGGAAGCTCTCCCACACCTCGACGCGATTCTCCGCCTCGATCCGCGTTACCGCTTCCGCTCTCTTGCCATCGCCGATCAAAGTCTTTGCCACTTGCTGCTCGGCAATCTCGACGAGGCGATCTCCACTGCCGAGAAGGCGGTGCGAACCCAACCGGGAAACGTCAGAGCGCGCCAACGGTTGGTCGCCGCATTGAGCCTGCGTGGTCTGGACGACAGAGCCCGTGCGGCCGCAATCGAGCTGTCACGCCTGCAGCCTGCGCTCGATATCGCCTACATAGACGACACCTATCCCTTCATGCTGTCCGATGAGCGGGATCGGTTCGTCGGTGCGTTGCGCGCCGCCGGGTTGCTGGAAAAGTGAGCCTTGCCAGGTCGAGCGAGCCTTCCTGCTGCGCTGCGAGGCGAGATTCTTCCCGCGAGCGTAAATCGTAGCATGCAAGTCGATGCGACCCCATGAAGCAAGAGGCCAAAGCACGGAGCGAGACGATGCCGCGATTGCCGATCCCCTCTGATACGCCGGCGTTCGGCGAAGAGACCCGCGCCGCCGTGCGCCACGTCCTCGATACCCGCAAGAGCATGCCCCCGCCGTCAAGCTATCTCACCTACGCCGGCAAGGCGGGCGCGCTGCTTTCCGACCTCGTCGAGCACCTGCGCTACCACACCTCGCTGACTGCGGCCGAGACGGAGCTGGCGATCTGCACGGCAGCACGGGCCGCCAACGCCGATTACATCTGGAACGCGCACGTGCGGCTCGGCGCTGCGGCCGGCACCCGCGAGGAGGCAATCCACGCCGTCGACACGTACGGGCCGGTGGACCAGCTGACCGCGGACGAGGCATTGATCATTCGCTTCGGCAGGGAGCTCCTGGGTGAGCCGCGGGTCGGCGACGACACGTTCAATGCCGTCAGAACGCGGTGGGGCGAACGGGGCCTGATGGAGCTCACCGCGGTCATGAGCGTCTACATGATGAACGCATCCATCCTGCGCGTCATGGATCACCGGGCAGCGCCGGACGCGCGTCATCTCACGCCGCGAGATCAGCAGAAGAGTCGTCCGCACGGTTTGTAGGATGGGCAAAGGCGGCCCATTCGCTGCCGCGTGACGCGCTGCGCATCGTCCGCCTTTGCCCACGCGGTGAGGTGGTCCGAGCATTTGGCCGGTTTGCCGCGGATGATCTTGCCGGCGCGGGAAGCGGACGCAGCGTCGGACAGCGTGGGCAAATCGCCGGCAACGCTTCGATCCGGTTCCGCCATCATTGCGGGCGATTTGCCCACCCTACGAGGCTGATGCGATCTGATGGCAACGCGCATCAGGCAGCGATTGCCTCGGCGGGCACTCTCCTCGTGTACGGCCGAATCACGGCGCATGCGCGGGGCCTGCGCCCCGCGCATGTCTTCCTCGTGGCGCCAGCGGGTTACGCCGCCGCCGCCATGTTGACGGATTTTTCGGCGAGCCCGGTGAGGAGCTTGTCGGTCTTCTCCTCCTCCCGCAGGGTCTGGTCGAGCAGGCTGGCGGCGTCGCTGTGGCCGAGCTTCAGCGCCCAGGCCTTGAGCGTGCCGTAGCGGGAGATCTCGTAGTGCTCCACCGCCTGGGCGCCGGCGAGCAGGCCGGCGTCGAGCGCCGGCATCTTGGCAAAATCCTCCATGACCTCCTTGCCCTCGTCGATGAGGCCGAGGATGGCGTCGCAGGTCTTGCCGCGGGCGGGCTTCTGGATGATCTCGAAGACCTGCTCGAGGCGGTCGACATGTCCTTCGGTCTGCTCGCGATGGGTCTCGAAGGCCTGCTTGAGCTCGGCCGACTGGGCCGCCTTGGCCATCTTCGGCAGGGCTTTCAGGATCTGCTTCTCGGCGAAGTAGATGTCCTTGAGCGTCTCGTAGAACAGGTCGTCGAGGGTTTTTTCCTTGGTGCTGGCCATGGTTGCTTCCTTGAAGGGGTGGGATGTCTGCTTTTCTGACAGTGCAGGCGCGGCAGGATGAACCGTGGCGTGACGGCGGTGACCCGATCCGCGCGACGTCAGGATCTCAAACGTCGCGACCGCGAAACGGTTCCCAATTCGGCCGCCCTGGCGCGACATGCGGGCATCGGCGGCGCACCACAGGCAGCGCAACCGCAAATCATTCGCCCGATGCTCGGCGGCGCGACGTCTTCGCCGTCCTCTCGAGGGCCTTGGAGGGCAGGGCTGTCGCATAAGCCGCAGGAGCTCGGCTGGCTGACGACGTGAGGAAGGTTGTCGCCGGCTGCCCCCGCGTGGTAGGCGGCAGGAGTGCCGTCCGTTATCCGGAGTGACGACAATGCCAGGCATGCGACGAAGCAGTATCGGAGCCTGCGGATTTTTCGCAGGCGTCATCCTGGTCGCTGGCGCCGGAATGAGTTTCTCGGCGCCGGCGGCAACCGACGTGGAGCGTCCGGGCTACATTCCGACCGAGCAGGAGGAGCAGCTTCCGGCCGAGCTGCGCCGGCAGCCGGTGTTCTTCCGCACCACCGAGGTTCCGGGAACCATCGTCGTCCACACCCAGGAGCGCTTTTTGTACCTGGTGCAGGGCAACAATCGCGCGATCCGCTACGGTATCGGCGTCGGGCGCCAGGGTTTTCAGTGGAACGGGCTGAAGCGTATCGACCGCAAGGCGGAATGGCCCGACTGGACCCCTCCGCCCGAGATGATCGAGCGCCAGCCCTATCTGCCGCGTTTCATGGCAGGCGGGCCGGGCAACCCGATGGGCGCACGCGCGCTCTATATCGGCGGCACCGTCTACCGCATCCACGGCACCAACCAGCCGGAAACGATCGGCTCGGCGGTCTCGTCCGGCTGCTTCCGCCTGACCAATCCCGAGCTCATCGACCTGTACGAGCGCGTTCCGGTCGGGACCAAGGTGATCGTCCGCCAGGCCGCGACACTCTGAGGTCCGCGTCGCAGTCTGTAGGATGGGTTGAGCGCAGCGAAACCCATCAATTTGTTGCTCGGCCGTTTGATGGGTTTCGCTGACGCTCAACCCATCCTACATGATCCGGCGTCACTGGGAGATCGAGTTCATGCCGCCTGTCGCAAGCCTGCCCGTGGCGCGCACGATCGCGCTCTCGTGTGCGCTCATCATCGGGCATCTGATGCCGGGCAGCGGCGCCGCTGCCGAGACCCTGAAGACCGTCAAGGAACGCGGCGCCCTGGTGTGCGGGGTGAGCCAGGGCGTGCTCGGCTTCTCGGTCCAGTCCGACAAGAGCGAATGGGCGGGGTTCGACGTTGATCTCTGTCGCGCGCTCGCCGCCGCCGTCTTCAACGACGCCACCAAGGTGACGTTCGTGCCGCTGTCGGCGGACGATCAATTCCGTGCGCTGCAGTCGAAGGAGATCGACCTGCTGTCGCGCAACTCCACCTGGACCATGTCGCGCGAGAGCGGGCTCGGGCTCCTGTTTGCCGGGGTGACGTTCTACGACGGCCAGGGCCTCATGGTGCGCCACGCCCGCAATGTGGCCTCCGCCCTCGAGCTCGGCGACAGCAAGGTCTGCGTGCAGACCGGCACCACCACGGAGCTCAATCTGCAGGACTATTTCCAGGCCAACGGCATGAAATACGAGGTCATCCCGACCGTGACGCTCGCGGATGCGCTCAAGGCCTACGAGGAGGGACGCTGCGACGTGCTCACGGCGGACGCCTCGGCACTGCACGGCGAGCGCCTGAAGACCGCGAAGCCCGACGATCATGACATCCTGCCCGAGATCATCTCCAAGGAGCCGCTCGGCCCGGCGGTGCGCCAGGACGATTTCCACTGGTTCAATATCGTGAAATGGATCCACTTCGCGATGCTCGACGCGGAGGAGTTGGGGGTGAGCTCGCAGACGCTCGACGCGGCGCTCAAGTCGGCCAAGCCCGACGTCAGGCGCCTGGTCGGCAACGAGGGAGGGTTTGGCGAGCAACTTGGCCTGACCAGGGACTGGGTGGTCCGCGTGATCCGTCACGTCGGCAACTACGCGGAAGTCTACGATCGCAATGTCGGGGCGAAGTCGAAGCTCGCCATTCCGCGCGGCATCAATCAGCTGTGGACCAACGGCGGCATTCTGTACGCGCCGCCGATCCGCTGATCGGCGTGGCCATCAGTTCGCCGTCATGCCGCCGTCGATCACGAGCTCGCTGCCGGTGACCCACGACGCCTCGTCGGAGGCGAGGTAGAGGCAGCCCGCCGCAATATCGGCCGGCGTTCCGAACCGGCCGAGCGGGGTCGCTGCCAGGCGCTGTTTCGCGACGTCGGGATTTGAATGGCCGGGCCTGGTCATCGGCGTATCGACGAAGCCCGGATGGACCGAGTTGACGCGAATCCGGTCCGGCGCGTACTGGATCGCCGCGGCTTTTGAGAAGATCCGCACCGCGCCCTTCGACGCGTGATAGGCGGCATTGGCATGCGAGCCGATGATTCCGCAGATCGACGAGATGTTGATGATCGAGCCGCCGCCGGCGCGCTGCATCGCCGGTATCGCGGCCTTGGTTCCGAGGAAGACGCCGGTGGCGTTGACCTCCATGACGCGGTTCCACTGCTCGAGCGTCTGCTCGGCCAGCCGCGGTCCGGCGGTGGAGCTCGTCTGGATATTCAGTTTCGGATCGCGGCCGGAGATGCCGGCGATATTGCACAGGATGTCGAGCCGGCCAAAACTTTCCTCGGCCAGCGCGACGGTCGCCGCCCACAGCGCCTCATCGCACACGTCCTGGAGCGCGAAGGTCGCCGTGCCGCCGCAAGTCGGATATCTCCTTTGCGACGCTCTTGCCCAGGGCCGCGTTGCTGTCGGTCAGCAGCACCTTGGCGCCGTGCTGCGCAAATGCGCGCGCCGTCTCCGCGCCGATGCCCGATGCCCCTCCCGTCACGATCGCGACCTTGCCGACCAGTCTCTGACCAGGTTGCATCTCCATCTCTCCTCGTTATTTTGAATGGATTCAGGACACCACCGAGGTCGCCGCGGCAGCGCCGATCTGCTTCAAATACCACTCGGCATCGCCGAACAGCGTCTCGCAGAGCGTGAGCCGCTTGTAGTAGTGGCCGATCGCCAGCTCGTCGGTCATGCCGATGCCGCCGTGCAGCTGGATCGCCTGGCCGCCGACGAACCGGGCCGAGCGCGCGGTCGCAACCTTCGCGGCCCACACGGCGCGCTGGGCGCCCGGCGCCTCGTCGTCGAGCGCCTGCAGGCCGGCGTGAACGACGGCCCGCGCCTCCTCGGCGGCGACGCTCATGTCGACCAGCCGGTGCTGCAGCACCTGGAATTTCGCCAGCGGCTGGCCGAACTGCTGGCGGGTCTTGAGATACTCGACGGTCGCCTGCGTCACCGCCGCCATGGCGCCGCAGGCCTCGGCGCAAACCGCGATGGCGCCGCGGTCGATCAGGCGGTCGATCACCCCGAGCATGTCGTCGTCCTGATCGCCGAGCCTGGCATCTGCCTCGACC
The DNA here is from genome assembly GCA_963755055.1 of uncultured Alphaproteobacteria bacterium. GTDB lineage: Bacteria > Pseudomonadota > Alphaproteobacteria > Rhizobiales > Xanthobacteraceae > AP-16. The sequence goes on from CAVWIS010000039.1 coordinate 36,653, forward strand.
CGCACGCCGGCGAGGCCGACGGTCGCCCCCGGCCGGCCGTCGAGCGCCGGGGCGACAGTGAGCCGGACGCCGGTCGCGGTGCGCGGAACCAGAAAGAGGCCGACCGGCCCGGTGTCCGACCCGATGCGCGCGGAGACGACGAGGGTGTCGGCCGCGTGCGCGCCGAGCGCGAAGGTCTTGCTCCCGTCGATGACGAAGCTGCCGCCGTCCCGCCGGGCGACCGCGCGCACGTAGTCGCGGGCATAGCCGGTGCCGGGCTCGGCGTGACAGAACGCCATCAGTTGGCTGCCGCCGGCGACCGGCGGCAGCAGTTTTTCGCGCTGCGCCGGCGTACCGGCGAGCTCGATGGCACCGGCGCCCAGCACGACGGTGCCGAGCAGCGGCTCCAGCACGAGGTGACGGCCGGCGCCGGCCATCACGATGCCGAGCTCCGTCATGCCGCCGCCGGCCCCTCCGAAAGCCTCCGGCAAGGCGACGCCGAGCCAGCCGAGCTCGGCATATCTCGCCCACTCGGCGCGTCCGAAGCCCTCGGTCTCCGGCCCGCGGGCGAGCTTTTTCCAGCGCTCGAAACTGTAGTTCCTGGCGAGGAAGTCGCGCAGGCTGTCATCGAGCAGCTGGCGCTCCTCGGCGGAAAAGCTTGGCATGTCGTCCCCTGGACTTTCTTCAGAGCCCGAGCGCGCCCTTGGCGATGATGTTCTTCTGCACCTCGCTCGAGCCGCCGTAGATGGTGGCGGCGCGCCGGTAGAGGTGCTCGTAGACGACGTCGGCGGATTCCTCCGGCCCGATCAGCTCGCCGTTCCACCCGGCCTGCAGGGCATCGCTCTGAAAAACCATGCCGTGCCGGCCGAGCGCCTCGAGCCCGGTCTGCAGGATGGCCTGCTGCAGCTCGGTCCCGCGCAGCTTCAGCGCGGCGGCGCCCATCAGCGACGGGGCGCCGTCGGTCCGGGCGGCGGCGAGCTGGTCGGCCATCAGCGCCTTCACGGTGGCGATCCCCACCTCGAGCTCCGCCAGCCTTCGCTGAAACAGCGGGTCCTCGGCGAGCGGCCTGCCGCCGTCCTTGGTTTCCTCGAGCAGCCGGCGGATCTGGCCCAGATAGGCTTCCGTCTTGGCGATATCGACGGTGCCGACGCGCTCGTTGGCGAGCAGGAATTTCGCGTAGGTCCAGCCCTTGTTCTCCTCGCCGATCCGGTTCTCCACCGGCACCCGCACGTCCTCGAAGAAAACCTCGTTGAGATGGTGGCCGAGCGTGATCCCGATGATCGGCCTCACCGTGATGCCCGGCGACTTCATGTCGATCAGCAGGAAAGAGATGCCCTCCTGCTTCTTGGCGTCCGGATCGGTGCGCACGAGGGCGAACATCATGTCGGCCCAGTGCGCCATCGAGGTCCAGATCTTCTGCCCGTTGACCACGTAATGGTCGCCGTCGCGGACCGCGCGGGTCTTCAGGCTTGCGAGGTCCGAGCCGGCGCCGGGCTCCGAGTAGCCCTGGCACCACCAGGTGTCGTTCGTGATGATGCCCCTCGAGATACTTCTTCCTTCTGCTCGGGCGTGCCGAAGGTGTAGATCACCGGACCCGCCATGGTCGGGCCGAACGAGACCAGCGGCGGCGCGCCGGCACGGCCGAGCTCCTCCTGGAAGGCAAGGAACTGCTCGGGTTGCCAGCCGAGCCCGCCATGCTGTTTCGGCCATTTTCCGGTCAGCCAGCCGCGCGAGCCGAGGCGCTTGAGCCAGGCGTCGTACTCGTGGCGCTCGAGATGCTGGCCGCGCGCCTGCTTGCGGCGGACCTCGGCCGGCATCTCGCTCCGCGCAGAACGCGCGCACCTCGGCGCGGAAGGCATCGAGCTCGGTATTGTGCTGGACGGCACGAATGAACATCGGGGCGTCTCCGTCGTGGTTTGTTTGATTGGCAAAATCCGTTCGATGACCGTAGGGTGGGCAAATCGCCGTACGCGAGATTGCAACACGACCGGCGTTTCCGGCGATTTGCCCACGCGGTGGAATTTGCGGATGGTCACACCCGCGTGGGCAAAATCCACGCACGGCCTGCGCCCGCGTTGTCTGTCCGTGTCGGATTTTGCCCACCCTACGATTTGGAATAGCCCGACCCCCTGGTGGTCACGCCGCGGCCGGTCGGTTTGTCGAGCAGGCCGTATTCGCTCAAGATCTGCTGGCTGTAGGTGACGCGACCGTTGACCTTGTCGGCCGGCTCGCTCGCCAGCAGCAGCGCCGCGCGCGCCATGTAGGCGGGAGGCTCGGCGCGCGGATCGTCCATTCCCGACGCGATCTTGTGATAGACGGTGCCCGGCGTGGCGACGATCTGCGACGGCGACAGCGCGGTGACCGCGATGTTGTGCATGGCGACTTCCTGGGCTAGGCCCTGGGTGAAGCGTTCCAGCGCCGCCTTGGTGGCGCCGTACATGGTGCCGCCATTGGCGGGACGCGCGTCCCGGAACGGTGCGCGGCCCGGGCCGATCGCCGATCCGGAAGAAATGTTCACGATCGCCCCGCGACGCAGCCTGATCATGCCGGGCAGCACGAGCTGCGACAGAATGAAGGGCCCGTGCACATTGACGGCGAAGGCCTTGATCCAGTGCCTGACGTTGTAGTCGACGATCGGCTTGTAGTAGGTGAGCGCCGCGTCGTTGACCAGAATGTCGACCGTGCCGTAGGTGTCCTCGGCGGTCTTGACCAGCCTGCGGCAGTCCTCCTCGCTGGAGACATCGACCGCGAGCGCCATGGCCTGTCCGCCCGCATCCCTGATCCTGCCGACCGTGCCGGACAGCGACCCCGACAGCAGGCGATGATCGCCTTCGTTCAGGGTCCTCGCCGCGCACACGACCCGCGCGCCCTCCTGGGCGAGCAATTTGGCGATCTCCTCGCCGATCCCCCGGCTGGCGCCGGTCACAATGGCGATACGGCCAGTGAGCCTGGACATGGTCATCCCTCCCGCGCATCCTGCAAAATCATCGCGGCGCATTTTTCGCCGATCATGATCGACGGCGCGTTGGTGTTGCCGCCGGGGACCTGCGGCATGATCGAGGCGTCGGCGACGCGCAAGGCCCTCGATGCCATGCACGCGCAGCCGCGGATCGACGACGGCGTCGACCTCGCGGCCCATGCGGCAGGTGCCGACCGGGTGCAGGTTGGAGACGCCGCGCACGCGGATCTCCTCGATCGATCTGCTCATCGGTCTGGCATTGCGTCGCCGGGCATCACCTCCTCGACCGACGAAAGGCTTCAACGCCGGCTGCGCGGCGATCTTGCGGCTGAGCCGCGTGCCGTAGATCAGCGCCTGGAAATCGTAGTCGCTGGCGAGGAAGTTGAACTGGATCGCCGGCGGCGCCAAGCGGATCGGCGCTCTTGATCCGCACCGTGCCGCGGCCCTCCGGGCGCAGATGCACCGGGCTGAAGGTGAAGGCGGAGAACGGGTGCGGCTTGATGCCGGTGCGCAGCCGCTCGAACGCGCTCCAGCCGGACATGTTGATCTGCAGATCGGGCTGCTCGAGCCGCGGGTCGCTGCTTGACGAAAGCGCCGGCATAGATCCCGGCATTCGACAGATGGCCCGAGCGGGTGACAGCGTATTGCACCGCCGCCTTCAGCTTCTGCAGCGGGCTCATCGCCAGGTCGTTGACGGTGACCTTCTGCGGGCAGCGCCACACCAGGTAGGTGTTGAAATGGTCGTGCAGGTGCTTGCCGACCCCCGGCATGTCGCGCACCACCGGGATGCCGAACTCGCCGAGCAGATCGGCCGGCCCGAGCCCGGACAATTGCAGCAATTGCGGCGAGCCGTAGACGCCGCCGGAGACGACGATCTCGCCGCGGGCGCGCGCCGTCTTGCGTCCCATGCGGCGTGTGGTATTCGACCCCGACCGCGCGGCCTCCGTCGAACAGCATGCGGGTGGCGTGCGCCTCGGTCGCGACCGTCAGGTTGCGCCGGTCGCCGGGCGGGACCGAGATAGGCGCGCGCCGCGCTCCAGCGCCGGCGGTTGGTGGTCGTCGTCTGGTAGTAGCCGACGCCTTCCTGGCGGGCGCCGTTGAAGTCGGCGTTGGCGGCGGATGCCGGCCTCGATCGCGGCCTGGACCATCGCATCGCCGAGCGGCGAGCGCACCGGGTTGGAGACGTGCAGCGGGCCGCCGACGCCGTGGAACTCGTCGGCGCCGCGCTCCTGGTCCTCCGCCTTCTTGAAATAACGGCAGGACGTCGTCACAATCCCAGCCTTCGCAGCCGCGCTGGCGCCAGCCGTCGTAATCGGTCGACGTGCCGCGCATGTAGACCATGCCGTTGATCGAGCTGGTGCCGCCCAGCACCTTGCCGCGCGGCTGGTAGAGGGCGCGGCCGTTGAGCTCCGCCTCCGGCTCGCTCTCGAACATCCAGTTCACTCGCGGGTCGGTGAAGGTCTTGGTGTAGCCGAGCGGGATATGGATCCACGGGTTGGTGTCGCCTGACGCCGGCTTCGAGCAGCAGCACCCGGTAGCGGCCGCTCTCGCTGAGCCGCGCGGCGACCGCGCACCCGGCCGAGCCGGCGCCGGTGACGATGAAGTCATAAGTGTCGTCGTCGGCCATGCCGGTCCCCCCACCCGGAGGCACGATAGCCAACGCTGCGGTCAGCGGGAAGACCACGCGCGATGCGCGATGCGGCAGGAGGTGCGCGGAGCCCCTCGATGCAGGGCGATCGCATATGCGTTCGCCGCGCGCCTCGGCGCCTCTTCTCCCTCTCCCCGCTCTTTGCGGGGAGAGGGTCGGGGTGAGGGGCCCTTTTCAAAAGTCTCGGCGCTTGGAAAGGCCCCCTCACCCGACGCTTCGCGTCGACCTCTCCCCGCACGCGGGGAGAGGTGGAGCCCGCGGCGATCCCTCGTCTTATGCGCCGCGATCAGATGACCGCGACCGCTTCCACCTCGATCAGGAACTCGGGAAGCGCGAGCGCCGCCACCGCGACCAGAGTATGCGCCGGCATCTTCTTGCCGAAGAACTCCTCGCGGATCGGGCCGTAGTCCGCCCGGAAGCGGATATCGGTGAGATAGGTGTTGACCTTGACGATACTGGCCATGGTGCCGCCGCCGGCCTCGACCTGGGCCTTGAGCGCCTGCAGGGCCGCACGCGCCTGGGCCTTGAAGTCGCCGCGGTGGGCCGGGTTGCCGGATTGGTCATAGGCCACCTGTCCGGCGATGTAGAGGATCGTCTGCGCGCCGGTGACCTTGACGGCCTGCGCATAGATCGGCGGATCCCAGACGGTCTTGGCCGCATAGGGTTCGATGCTCGTCATGTGTGGCTCCTGCTGCTCGGTCCGGTGGCGAATTGCAGACTTGATGTGTGCATCGCGTCAAGGCACGAGGCCCTCGGCCGACAAAGGGCCTGCTCCTCCGACGCCTTGCGCGGTCTCCGGGGTAGCACGTCGCGCAACAGGCTCACAATCGGGGGCCGATGCGGCGTCGGATTCGAAGCGGATTGACATGCCCGGCCCACTTTGCGTGAACTGCGGGCCCCATCGGAGGAGCACCCATGATCTACGAATTGCGAACCTACACGCTAAAGCAAGGCACGCTGGCCGACGTGGTGAAGGCCGCCGGCACGGCAGGGCGGGACATCCGCGGCGACAATTACGGCAAGCTCGAAGGCTATTGGCAGACGGAGATCGGGCCGCTCAACCAGGTGATGCACCTGTGGAGCTACCAGGACCTGAACCAGCGGGCGCAGCTGCGCGCCGAGCTCGGCAAGAACCCGCGCTGGGGCGCCGAGTATGTCCCTCTCATCCGGCCGAACCTGGTCCGTCAGGAGATCCGCCTGCTCAATGCCGTGAGAGCGCCGACGGCCCCGGAGCGCACGCCGAATGTCTACGAGTTCCGCAACTACCGAGCCAGGCCCGGTGCGGCGCCGCAGTGGCTGCAGCTGTTCACCAAGGCGCTCACGGTGCGCGAGAGCTATTCGAAGATCGTCGCGCTGTGGTCGACCGAGGCGCCGCAGGTCAACGAGGTGTGCCACCTCTGGGCCTATCCCGACCTCAACGCGCGGGCGGCCGTGCGGGCCGAGGTGGCGAAGGATTCTGGCTGGCAGGAGTTTTTGAAAAGCAGCACCGGCCTGCTCGATGAGATGCACTCGACCGTGATGCTGCCGGCGCCGCACTCGCCGCTCAAGTAGTCACCTCATCGGCCATCGGCCGTTCCGGTCGCGCGGCTCGGTCCGCTCGTCGCCGCTCCCTGGCGGATCGCCGCCGCCAGCGTCAGCGCCGCGGGGCTCAGATAGCCGTTGCGACGGTGAACCAGGCTCACCGGCACGGTGGCGTGCAGCGCCGGAACGTCGATGATCGTCAGCGTCCCCAGGCGCAGCTCTTCCTGGATGCTGCTTTCGACCAGCAGGGCTATGCCGAATCCGGCCTCGACGAAGCGCTTTTGCGCGGTCAGGCTGTCGATGCGCACGATGCGGGCGGCGGCGATCCCGGCCGCCGCCAGCCGCTGCTCCGAGACGCTGGCGAACGGCTCGCGCCTGCCGCGCTGCGGCGGAAAGGCGACCCAGCGCTCGCCGTCGAGCTTCCGGGCGTCGCGCAACCTGCGCCCCGCCAGCCGATGCTCCGGCGAGCAGGCAACGACCAGCGCCTCCTCCATGACGGCGCTCGAGACCAGGCTTTCGCTCGCGTCGGTGAAATAGCGCAGCCCAAGCGTGGCCTCGCCCCGGCGCACCAGGTCGCTGACCTCCTGGCTGGTCGCGGTCGTCAGCGCGAGGTCGATCCCGGGGTGCCGCCGCCGGAACGTTTGCAGCGCGGCGGTCAGGCCGGTGCTGGCGAGCGTGCCGACCAGCGCCAGGGCGACCGTGCCGCGCTCGCCCTCATCCAGCCCGCGCACCGCCTCGGCGCCGTCCTTCAGCGCCGCGAGCATCGCCTCCGCGTAGGGCAGGAACGTGCGGCCCGTCTCGGTGAGGACGACGCCGCCCGGCAGCCGCTCGAACACGGGACTGCGCAGCGCGGCCTCCAGCATCTCCACCCGGCGGCTGATGGCGGGCTGGCTGCGGTGAAGCGCGACGGCGGCGCGCGCGAAGGAGCCGAGACGGACGATCGACACGAAAGCCTGGATCTCGTCGATGTTCATGCCGATCAGGATAGCTGATAGCGGACCTCGATACTATGCATTCGACAAATCGCGCCTCCTCGCGCCTTATCGCGCCGGAGCCACCGGTCGAGAACGCGGAAGGACACCCCCATGGATATCGCGCGGCATCTCATCATGGACAGCGGCAACTTCAAGCCGATCATCAGCCGGGCGGTCGTGCACGGCCCCATGGTGTTTCTCTGCGGCGTAACGGCCGACCCGGTCGGCGACATCACGGCGCAGACCCGGCAGGTGCTGGAGCGCATCGATCGCCTGCTCGAGAAGGCCGGAACGAGCAAGTCCAGGCTGCTGAGCGCCCAGGTCTGGCTCTCCGACATGCGCTTCTTTCGCCAGCACAATCTCGCCTGGAACGAGTGGGTCGACCCGCAGAGCCCGCCGGTGCGCGCCTGCGTCCAGGCGGAATTGTTCGACCCCGGCCTTCTGGTGGAGATCATGGCAACCGCCGCAAGATGACGCCGCGAGGTGGTCGGAAAAGCCCGCGCGCCTCCTGCCGGAGCGGGCCGTTCCGTTGCGGGTGAATGCGCGGCGACGGCGCGATAGAGGTCGAGCGCCTGTTGGATGACTTTTACGCGGCTCCCCAGGTGGCGCGGCCGCCTCCGGTCAGGGGCCCCGCCATCATCGCCCGGCACGCCTGAACGGATGCTGTTGGGCGTGTGGTGATGCAGCCTCCGCGACGCACGGCCCTTGGCATGCGGCTCGTTACTTGCAGCGATTCCAGCTTTCTTAACCTGATGGCCTAACAATAACGCCGGGTTTGTAACTAGTTAACAATTCTTACGATGTAATCGCATACAAATGTCTACTTCAGGTAACAGACTCGGGCCGTGAGCCGTGACCAATGGGCCGCTGCAACGTGTCGCCAAAATGTTTGCTGCGCTCTGCGCGACGAACGAAGCGATCCTGCGCACGCAATCAGCGGAGCAGCTTTACCAGGATGTTTGCGATGCCGCGCTGAGCGGCGGGGATCTGATCGGCGCCGCAATCCTGCTGCGCGAACCGGAAACGGACCGGCTCAGGGTCGTCGCCGGCTCCGGCACGCTCGCCGAACGCCTGCGAGCCGCCGAAATTTCAGTCGCCGAGGCGTCGCCCTATGGGCAGGGTCTCGCCGGCGTGGCGTTCCGCTCGGCGAAACCATGCATCAGCAATGATTTCTTGAACGACGTCCGGGCAAACGCCTGGCGCGAGGGAGCCCGTGAAGCAGGCGTTCTCGCGGCCGCCGCGTTGCCGCTGATCCGCGCCGGCGCGAGCGTGGGCGTGCTGGTTGTCTACCTGGGCGAGGTCGGCGCACTTGATGACGAGATGGTCTCGCTTCTCAGCCGCATGGCCGAAAACGTCGCCTTCGCCCTGCACAACCTGGATCGCGAGGCCGAGCGCAAGGCGAGCGAACGTGCGGCGCGTCGGCTCAACCGGATGTATGCGGCACTCTCCGCGACGAACGAGGCGATCCTCCGGTCCAAGAGTCCTCAAGAGCTTTACGAACGCGTCTGTGATGCCGCCGTTTACGGCGGAAAGTCCATCGCGGCCACCGTGCTGCTCGCCGAGCCTCCCTCACCCTGGCTCAAGCCCGCCGCAGGAACCGGTGACATCTTCGAGCTCGTGAAAAAGACGCGGTTCTCAATCGATCCGGACAACCCCTACGGCAGGGGCGTCTGCGGCCAGGCGTTCCGCGACCAGAAGCCGGCGGTCAACCCGGACGTTCTCAACTCGGAGCAGGCGCGGCCGTGGCGGGAGGCGGGAACGGTATTTGACGTGGTCGCCTGTACGGCGCTTCCGCTCGTCAAGAGGGGGCAAAGCATCGGCGTGCTGATGTTCTTCATCAGCCGATCGTGGGCCGAAGACGAGGGAATCGTTGCGCTCCTGGCACGCATGGCCGACAACGTCTCGTTCGCGCTCGACAATTTCGACCGCGAGAACGAACGCAAGCGTGCGGAGGAACGCGCCCGCTACCTGGCGAGCCACGACGATCTGACCGCGCTCCCCAACCGGGCGATGTTCAGCCGGACGCTCAATGACGCCATCAGGGTCGCGCAACGCTATGACCGCAAGTTCAGCGTGGTGTTCGTCGATCTCGATCGCTTCAAGATCATCAACGACACGCTGGGCCATGCCGCAGGCGACGTCCTGCTCAAGGAGGTTGCGGCTCGGTTCCGGCGGTGCCTGCGCGACAGCGACGTGGTGGCACGGTTCGGAGGCGACGAGTTCGTGATCCTGCTGCACGAAACATCCGATGCTGCGCAGGTGACCGCGGTCGCGCGCAAGCTTCTTTCAGCGGCGGTCAGGCCGATTGTAATCCACGGCCGCGAGTGTCGCGTTACTGCCAGCATCGGCATCGCGACATTCCCGGACGATGGCTCGGACGAGCAGTCGCTCACCAAGAACGCCGACGCCGCCATGTACCTCGCCAAGGAGGAGGGGCGCAGCAGCTTCTGCTTCTTCTCCAAGGAGATAAGGACTCAGTCCATCGAGCGGCTGATGCTTGAGACGAGCCTGCGGCGGGCGCTCGAGCGCAGCGAGTTCCTGTTGCACTACCAGGCCAAGCAGGATCTCGGGACCGGCGAGATCTCCGGTGTCGAGGCGCTGCTGCGTTGGCAACATCCCGACCTCGGCATGCTGCCGCCCCTGCAGTTCATACCGCTCGCCGAGGAGTCGGGCCTGATCGTGCCGATCGGCAAGTGGGTGCTGGAGACAGCGTGTGCGCAAAACGTCGCCTGGCAGAAACAGGGGCTGCCCCCCATGCGCATGGCGGTCAACATCTCGCCACGTCAGTTTGCCACCGAGCACCTCATCGATGACATTCAGCGAGCGCTCGACAAGTCGGGCATGGCTCCCAACCTGCTTGAGCTTGAGATCACCGAGAGCGTGATGACGCAAAATGCCGAGCGGGCGACGCGGCTCCTCGGTGCCATCAAGAAGATGGGGGTGCGGCTGTCCATCGACGATTTCGGCACCGGTTATTCATCGATGTCGCTCATCAAGCAGTTCCCCGTTGATACGATCAAGGTGGATCGGTCGTTCGTGCGGGAGATCGTGACCGATTCGAACGACCGCGCCATTACCGGCGCGATCATTGCGCTCGGCAGAGCGCTCGACTTGACGATCATCGCCGAAGGCGTCGAGACCAAGGAGCAGGAGCGGTTCCTGCGCGAGCGGGATTGCGACGAGATCCAGGGCTACCTCTTCACCGAGCCGCTACCCAGCGACCACTTCGTCGCGTTCGTGCGCGAGCACAATCTTTCGCTGCTCAAGACGTACGCCGCCAATGGCCCGCACCGTTTGGCACGGCCCGGCGCGCAGACAGGCGGCTGAAGGTCTTGACGATGCCTGGCATCTTTCATCCGATGCACAGGCGCCAGGGGTTTGGCGCGTCCCCCTGCCGCCCCCTCCGGGGCTTGGCTCCCCGACCGCGCTCATCCCTCAGCCGCCGAGGAAGATGCGCCGCACCTCGGGGCTGTCGATGAGGGTCGGCTGCCGGCCCCTCGATCGGCCAGGCGCCCGCTCTCCAGGATATAGCCGCGGCCCGCCATGGACAGCGCCAGGCGCACGTTCTGCTCGATGAACAGGATCGCCATGCCTTCCGGACTTGAGCGTCGTCGAACACGCGCCTGCATCTGCTCCATGACCTGCGGCGCGAGCCCGAGGAACGGCTCGTCGACCATCAGCAGCCGGGGAAGCGACATCAGGCCGCGGCCGAGCGCCAGCATCTGCTGCTCGCCGCCCGACAGCGTGCGTGCGAGCTGGCTCTTGCGCTCCGACAGGCGCGGGAACAGCGCGAAGACCCGCTCGGTGGATCTTGGCGCGCGCTGCCCTGGCTGCCGGATGCCAGGCCCCGAGCGTCAGGTTCTGCAGCACGGTCAGGTGCGGGAAAACGCGCCGGCGCTCCAGCACGTGGGCGATGCCGAGGCTCGCGCGGGTGTGCGTCGGCCGGCCCGGCCAGGCTCGCGCCTTCGAAGCGGATGTCGCCCGCCTTGACCGGGATGCAGGCCGCTGATGGTATTGACGACGGTGCTCTTGCCGGAGCCGTTGGGGCCGAGCAGCGCCACGCTCTCGCCGGCCGCGACCGAGAGCGAGACGCCCCACACCACCTGGTAGTCGCCGTAGGCGACCTCGAGATCTTGACATCAAGCAGCATCGGCGGTGGTCCCGAGATAGGCGTCGACGACGGCCGGGTCCTGGCGCACCTCGTCGGGCTTGCCGAAGGCGATGCGCCGTCCTGCGTGCAGCGCCAGGATGCGGTCGGCGATGCGCATCATCACCTGCATGTTGTGCTCGATGGTGACGATGGTGAGCGCCGCGCTGCTTGAGCTCGAGCACGAGGTCGACGAGGCCCGGGGATGGTGCGCTGGTCGACTCCGCCGGTCACCTCGTCCATCAGGATCATGCGCGGGCTCATGGCGAGCCCGCGCGCCAGCTCCAGCCGCTTGCGCTGGCCGGTGGAGAGCTCGCGGGCGAAGTTGTTGCGCTTCTCCAGCAGGTCGACGAAGGCGAGCTGCCTCCAGCGCCGTGTCGCGCGCCGACTCTCATGTCGGCGGTGCGGACGAGCGCGCCGACGATGACGTTCTCCGTCACCGTCAGGTCGGGGAACGGCTTGAGCTTCTGGAAGGTGCGGGCGACGCCCGGCGGCTGATGCGGTCGGGCCGCAGGCCGGTGATGTCGCGGCCGTCGAGGAAGACGCGACCGGCGTCGAGCGGCTGGAAGCCGGTGATCAGGTCGAACAGCGTGGACTTGCCGGCGCCATTGGGACCGATGATGCCGACGATCTCGCCCTCGTTCACGTCGAAGGTGATATCGGCGTTGGCGGTCAGGCCGCCGTAGCGCTTGGTCAGGCCCTTGACGTCGAGGAGCGGGTTCATGTCGCGCTTCCACTGCGCGGCGACGGATGCGCTCGGCGAACAAGCTGAGGATGCCGCTCGGACGCCACATGCACACCAGCAGAATCAGGATGCCGTAGATGATGAGATCGATGGTGCGGCCGGTGCCGCCGAACCAGATGCGGCTGTACTCCGACAACGGCACCAGGATCGCGGCTCCCAGCGCCGGTCCCCACAGCGTGCCGCTGCCGCCGAGCACGGTCATCAAGCAGGACGATGATCGATATCTCCGCCGAGAACAGCCGCTCGGGATCGAGCACCAGCACGTATTGCCCGTAGAACGTGCCGGCGACCGACATCATGGCGCCGGAGATCATGAACGCCAGCACCTTGTGGCGCGCGATCGCGATGCCGAGGCTGGCGGCCGCATCCGGCTCGTCGCGCAGCGCCTGCAGGCGGAAGCCGAACCGGCTGCGGCGCAGCTTCCACACCAGCAGATAGCCGACCGCGGCCGCTCCCAGAGCCAGGTAATAGTACGGCACCTTGCTGGTGTGGAACTGCAGATAGAACCAGGGCGCGGTGCGATCGATCGGCACATAGAGGCCGGACGCGGCGCCGACCCAGTCCCAGCGCTGGAAGACGATCTGCACGCTGGAGCCGATCAGCAGCGTCGCGATGGCGAAGTAGTGCCCGCGCAGGCGCAGCGTCGGCACCCCGATGGCGACGGCGGCAAGCGCCGAGGCCGCCATGCCGACCAGCAAACCGGCCCACGGGGTGATGCCGTACTTGGCGAAGAGAACGGTCGACGAATAGGCACCGATGCCGAAAAATATTGCATGGCCGAGGCTGATCTGCCCGGAAAATCCCGCCACCACGTTCCAGGACTGCGCCATCAGCGCATACATGAGAATGAGAATCATCAGGTGGTGGGAGAACGACGCCGTGAAGATGAACGGGTAGGCAAGCAACAGCACGGCTGCGGCTGCGCCGAATGCCACGACCCAAGGGGGCGGCTGCGGCCACAGCCGCTCGGCCCTCGCCGCTTCCAGCATGCGCCCCTGATCGCCCGCCATCGTCTCTAGAACCTACCAAACAGGCCGTTCGGCCTGGCAATCACAACCGCAAGGTAGAGCCCGAACACCATCAGGGTCTTGTAGCTCGGGTCGAGCAGCAGGCCGCCGAGCAACTCCACGAGTCCGATCAGCACGCCGGCGACGAGGCTGCCGAGGATGCTGCCGAACCCGCCGAGTGCCACCGTAACAAGGCCAGCAGAGCAAAATTCACGCCGACCTCGGGGAAGATGTAGATAGAAGGTCGAGAGCATGCTGCCGGCGACCCCGACGCAGCCGAGCCCGATCGCCCAGGCCAGAGCCGACATGCGCTCGGTCGGAATGCCCATGACGGCGGCGGCCTGACGATCCTGTGCCGTCGCCTGCAGGCCGAGGCCGGTCTCGGTGCGCGTGACGAACAGCCAGAGCGCGACGAAGGACACCAGGCAGACGCTGCCGGCGACCAGCTGGGGCTCGCCGATGAAGATGCCGGCCGATCTGCACGCGCCCGGCGATCAGCGGATTGGTGATGGTGCGGAAGTCCGGCGTCCAGAGCGAATTGGGCGCTGCCGCGCAGCGCGATCCGCCAGGCCGAACGTGCCGCAAACCTGGGCCAGCATGGGTGCCCTCAGCAGCCGTCGGATGATCCCGAAGTGGACCAGTATGCCGGCCAGCGCCAGGATCATCGCCACCAGCGGCAGCGACAGCATCGGGTCGAGGCCGGCGAGCGCCCACAGCCAGAACGCCGCGAACATCGCGAGCATGAGAAACTCGCCGTGGGCGAAGTTGACGATCTCCATCAGCCCAAAAATCAGGCTCAGACCAACCGCAACGAGAGCATAGATCAACCCCATCAGGAGCCCGCTGATGACGGCTTGTATGATGAGATCCCTGGACATCACCGGGCGCGCACCTCGTGCATCTCTGCTGATCGATTGACGAGCGCTCGCAAAATACGCTCTACTGCCGGGCGATGCCAAGAGGTTAGACGGAGTGCCGCCATGAAGCCCCGTATTTTCGTGCTCGCGTGCATTGCGCTGTTGGCTGCCGCAACGTCCGCGAAGGCCCAGCAGGAGGTCAAGATCGGCGTGCTCTATGCGCTGTCGGGCCCGACCGCGCAGATCGGCATCGATGTCGTGGCGGCGGTCAGGACCGCGCTCGAGATCGTCAACGAGGGCGCCGATCTTCCGCTCAACCTCGCCAAGAGCAAGGGCCTGGCCGGTCTCGGCGGTGCCAAGGTCACCATCGTCGTCGTCGACCATCAGGGCAAGCCCGAGGTCGGCCAGAGCGAGACCGAGCGTCTCATTACCCAGGAGAAGGTGCATGCCGTGTTCGGCGCCTACTTCTCCTCGGTGACGGCGGCGGCGAGCCAGGCTGCCGAGCGCGCCGGCATTCCCTTCGTCAATGCCGAATCTTCGCAGCCCGCCCTGACGCAGCGCGGCCTCAAGTATTTCTTCCGCACCTCGCCGACGGACGAGACGTTCTCCCAGCTGATGTTCGACTTCCTGAAGGATTTCGCGGCCAAGTCCGGCCGGAAATTCGAGTCCGCATCGATCTTCCATGAGGATACCGCATACGGTACCGACAGCGCCAAAGTGCAGGAGAAGATCGCCCGGGACCGTGGCATCAAGATTCTCGAGAAGATCGCCTACAAGGCGCAGACGACATCGCTGACCTCGGAGGTGCAGCGCCTGAAGGCGGCGGACGCCGACGTCCTGCTGCCGTCCTCCTACACGTCGGACACCTTCCTGCTGCTGCGCACCGCCAAGGATCTGGACTATAATCCAAAACTCATCGTCGCGCAGAACGCCGGATTTACCGACCCGACCTTCATCAGCACGATGGGCCGGGACGCCGAGGGCGCGATCACCCGCTCTCCCTACAACTCCGATCTCGAAGGCCGCATCCCGCTGATCGCCAAGATCAATGCGATCTTCAGGAAGCATTCGAACGGCCGCGATCTCTCCGACGTTCCGGCTCGCGCCTTCACGGGCTTCATGACGCTGCTCGACGCGTTCAACCGGGCGGGCTCCACCGACCCCGAGAAGCTGCGCGCGGCGCTGGCGGCGACCAACATTGCGCCCGACCAGCTGATCGTGCCCTACCGCGGCGTCAAGTTCGATGCCACCGGCCAGAACGAGCTGGTACGGCCGATCCTGATGCAGGTGCAGAAGGGCAAGTACTGCACGATCTATCCCTTCGAGCTGGCGTCCTGCGAGGTGCTCTATCCGGTTCCGACCTGGGCCGAGAAGGCGAAGATGTAGGATGGGTTGAGCGAAAGCGAAACCCATCGATTGTCCCATTGCAAGGATTGATGGGTTTCGCTTCGCTCAACCCATCCTACAAATCTCGACAGGGCCGATGACGTCGACAGTCGATACCGGGCCGGCGCTTGCGGCGATCGACGAGAAGCGGATCCTCGATCTCGAGCAGAGGTCGATCCGGACCCCGAGCTCGACCTTCCAGGAAGGCGACATTGCGGACCTCTATGCCGACTACATGTCCCGCATCGGCCTCGAGGTCGAGATGCAGCAGGTCGTCCATCCGTTCGATCCCGAGCAGAAGAGCCGGCAGCCGATCGGCCGGCTCAAGGGGAGCGGCGGCGGACCGACGCTCCTCATCAACGGCCACATGGACCCCGGCGTCGAGATGAGCGGGTGGAGCGTCGGCCCCTACGGCGCGAAATTCGAGGACGGCTGGATCTGGGGAATGGGCGCGCACGACGACAAGGGCGGATGCGTCGCCGCGATTTGCGCGATCGAGGCCATCGTGCGCTCGGGCACCCGCCTCAAGGGCGACGTCCTGATGACGCCGGTCATTGCCCACAAGCTCGGCGGCGCGGGCACGCGCGCGCTGTTGCGGCACGGCATCAAGGCGGACATGTGCATCAACATGGAGCACTCCAACAACACGATCGCCAATGTCTGCGTCGGTGTCGTCATGGTGCGGCTGGTGTGCTCGGCGCCCGAGCTTTTCTTCCGCTACAGCGCCGAGGCGCGCGCCGCCTATATCAACCCGATCGAGCAGCAGATGGAGATCGTCCGGCGTATCGGCCCGAGCCTGACGCCGATCGCCCCCGGCGGCTGGATGACGTTCACGCCGCATCCGGAGCTCGCCGGCTTCCCAACGCACACCTTCGACGTCATGCACAAGGAGCATTACTACTTCAAGAGCGCGACCGGGCGCTCGACCCGCGAATGCGAGCTGACCCTGCAGTTCCGCACCGTTCCAGGGCAGACGGTCGCCACCATCGAGGCGGACCTGAGACGACTGCTGGCGCAGATCAAGCAGGATCACCCGGCGTTCAATTGCGTCCTCGAGATCCCCGCGTCCGGCACCGAGCAAACCTGGAACCAGCTGGCGATGCTCTGCCCGCCGGATCACCCCCTGGTGGGCGCGCTCGCCGAGGGCCAGGCGCTGGCGTCGGGGCGGCCCGCCGTCGTCGGCGCCAACGGGCGGCTCGGCAATGTCGGCGACGGCAACATCATCCAGGAGGTACTCGGTATCCCGACCGTGCAATACGGTCCCGGCGACATCCGGGTCTACCGGGAGTGGCCGACACCCGACGAGCGGGTGCGCCTCGCCGACCTCGTCACCGCCGCCAAGGCGGTCGCGCATGCGACGGTCCGATTGTGCGGCTGAAGGCGGCGTCGGAGGCCGGCGGTCAACGCGACCAGCCTTCGCCGCGCTCGATCAGACATTTTCCGTCATGAAGCTGTCCGAATGGGTGAGATCGAACTCGCGGACGTGGTGCAGATGGTCAGGCTTGAAGCCCATGTCGCGGATGTGCTCGACCGTCCGCGCGAACCTCGGGTCGAGCTTGGCCTGCGTCGAGTTTGCATGGCCCTTTTCGCCGACCGCGAGATCGCAGACGATGCGCGATCCGCGCACCCGGATATCGGTGCGGTCATCGGTGTAATACTGGGAGAGCACCGCCACGCGCGTCCCGATGAAGACCGCCTCCTCGAGGTCGTGGGTGACGAAAATGATGGTCTTGCCGGTCTTCTCCCACTGCTCCAGAAGAAAAACCTGCATGCGTTCGCGCGAGCCGGCATCGAGGGCTCCGAACGGCTCGTCCATGAGCAGCACTTTGGGGTCCAGCATCAGCGCCTGGAGCACTGCGGCGCGCTGGCGCTGCCCGCCCGACAGTTCGTGCGGATACTTGTGCGGATGCTCCTGGAGCTGCGCGGTCTTGAGGTATTCCATGGCCTGGTCCCGGATCTCCGCCTTGCGGCGCCTCCATTCGGAGAACGGCGTCGACAGCCGATGCCCCTCCAAAAGGTTCTCGATCACGGTCAGGTGCGGAAACAACGAGTATTGCTGATAGACGATGCCACGGGACGGGTCGGGATATCCGATCGGCGCTCCGTCGAGGAACAGCGTGCCGCTGGTCGGTTCTTCCTGTCCGAGGATGAGCCGGAGAAGGGTCGACTTGCCACATCCGGACGGACCGACCAGCGCGACGAACTCTCCCTTGCTGACCCGGAAGTCGATGTCGTCGAGCACGGTCTTCGGGCCGTCGGAGCCGTCGTAGACCTTGACCACGTTCTCGAGATGAATTTGGCGGCTGTTGGGATCGAGCTCGACGCCGCGCTTCCCCGCCGCATCGTCGCGTCGGCCGGGGGGGCCGGCCAGGTCCATGTCGATCGGGTTCATGGCCTACAGCCTTTTTGAATCGCACCTGATAATTGCCTCGGCCGGAAACGGCCGTAAACTCTTGTGTTGCGCATGTTCTTGTCGGTAAACCGGTGGCCACTTTGCCGGAACATGCGCTAGCTCTCGACTTTCCAGGGATACAGGCGACGCTCGGCGAACTGCAGGATCGAGTAGATCGCGAACGCCAGGAACGTAATCCACAGCACGTACGGGATGATTGCCGCCATGTCGAAATAGCGCCGCACCAGGAAGATGCGATAGCCCAATCCCTCGGTGGCGGCTATTCCTTCGCCCGCGATCAACGCCCACCAGGCGACCCCCAGCGATTGGCGCACGGTCTCGAACAGCCGCGGCATCACCATGGGAAGCACCACCCGATAGACCAGCGCCAGCTCGGATGCACCGAGCGTGCGCGCCTTGACCAGGAGCTCCTGCGGAATCTCCCTGGTCGTCGCATAGATGTCGCGGGTGATGAAGAACACCACGCCGAGGAAGATCAAGGTGATCTTGGCGGTGTCATCGATCCCCACGACGATCAGCAGAATCGGCAGCAGCGCCATCATCGGGACAAACGACAGCGCGACCACTCCGGGCAGCAGGATATACTGCAGCGCCGGGAACAAGGCGATATTCATCCCCAGCAGGAGCCCGACCGCCGCCGCCAGCACCAGTCCGGCGGCAAAACGATAGAGGCTGGCAGCGGTATCGGACCACAAGAGATAGGTGTGGGTGCGGGGATCCTCGGTGAAGGCAAGCTGCCATATCCGTTCCGCCATCATGGAGAACGACGGAACGATTTTTCCGTTGGGGTTGGCGGCCAGATAATGCGCCGAGCCGAAGTAGTACATCATCGCCACCAGCGCGATCGGCGCGATGACGTACAGCCATACGAGCACCGGCGTCGGGCTGGCATTGATGCCGAGCAGATAGGATCTCTTGCGCATCGGCCCGCCGCCTCGCTTTGCGATTTGCGCCTCGCAACCGGGCGTTCGCCGCCTCAGATCGAGCCGTCGGCAGCCATCTTCATGTACTTCGTATCGAACCGCAACTTGATGTTGGCTTTGTCGCCGACCGTCGTCCCGTCGGGGAACTGGATGCCGACAGCGTCGGCGCTCTTGCCGGCGCCGAGCAGGCCAAGGTCCGCGGAGAACTTTCGCACCAAATTCATCGTTTCCTTGAGCCGGCTGTCCTCGGAGAACTTGACCGCATCGGCCGGCTTGTAGAACAGAAACGTCGTCTTGACCTGCGCGAGAAATTCCTGCTCGGTTCCTCCGGCACTGTTCGCCATTTGCGCGATCGCCTTCTTGTAGTCGGGCGAGCCGCTTTGCGACATGATCTTCATGGTCTCGAACCAGGCGCCGACGATCGCCCGCTTGACGTTGTCGGAGGCCGCGGTGTGAACCGCGATGCCGTCGATGATCTCCCCGGGGATCCGCGAGGAGTCGAACAGCAACTGCGCTCCCTTCACCTGCCGGGCGGTAATGAGGATTGGATTCCAGGTGACGACCGCGGTGCCGGCGGCGCCGGTCGCAAACACGTTGCCGATATCGCTGTCCGACGTGTTCACCACCGTGACCTGCTTGAGCGAAAGCCCGCCCATCTCCAGGGCGCGGGCCAGCGCGTAATGCGACACCGTGTTCTCGACCAGCGCAACCTTCTTGCCGACCAGGTCGTTCAGCGTCGCCGGCTTGGGCGACTTGATGAGAATTCCGTCGTTGCCGTTGGAGTAGTCGCCGACCACCACGAAGGTGGTATCGACGCCGCCGCCGGCGGGAATCGTCAGCGCGTCCATGTTGGTCAGCGCAACGGCGCAAAACTGCTTCGCCGCGAACTGGTTCATCAACTCGACGTAATCCATCGGCGCCGTGATATCGAGATCGACATTGTACTTGTCGCCCCACTTCTTCAGCAGGCCGCTCGCCTTCATGTAGTCGAGCGGTTCCCAGCCGGTATAGTGGGACCAGGCGATGACGCATTTCTCCCGAGCCTGCGCGGAAGCCGGCGACGGGATGGCCGCCATGGCCGCCAGGGCAGCGGCGACGACCGCGAAGCGAAAGAACCTGAAGCGAAGAAATTTCATGTCAACCTCTCCTGTCCGTCGACTGCTGGCTCCGGGTCGTCGCAAGGACGGCCGCTGATGCAATCATGTGGCTTGTCGCATCTGGTCGCCGAACCGCACACGCTTGGCCGGAACATGCCTGAACTAGCGGTTACCTCCGCGCTGCCGCGCCCGGCCGGGCGGCGGCGACATCGACGTCGAGCGCCAGGTCCTGTGCCACCACGACCTTGTCGCCGCGCTCCATCCGACTGATCGCCTTTTCGGCATCGCGTGCCGAGGTGTCGAGCTCGATGATCTGCTTGGCCATCTCCGGCAGGGCCTTCTGCCGATAGGTCGAGATGTCCTCGATTGCCGCATTGATGTCGTCGAAGGCTTTTTGCAGGACCTGCAAATCCAATGTCGTCGAACTCGCCCGTTTCTGGATATCGGCTCCCTGCGTGCGCAGCCGCCGCGCGGTGCCGGCGATCAAGGTGTTCGTCGTGGTGTTGAGCGCGTCGACGGCGTCGAGGACGAGCTTCTGGTTGGCCAGCGCCATCGCCGCCGCAACCGCGATGTTGAGCGCGTCGACGGTGACGAACAGCGCCCGGTCGACCCCGCGAACGAGCTCGCGGTTGTTGCGGATGAGCACTTCGGAGACCAGCACGCCCTGCTGATTGACCGAGAGCCGCTGCAGCAGGTCCTGGATCCGCTGCCGCAGCGGGAACTGGATCTCCTCCTTGAGGAATTTTTGGTGCTCGGCGTCGCTGACATCCGGTATCTGCGCCTCGAGCGCCGCGTCGACGGCGCGCAGGTAGGCGATCTGCGTCTGCAGCAGCTGGGTATTCTCCCGCCAGGCCTTCTGATCGGATGCCAGGACGTTGTTGTCGTTCTGCAGCATGGTCTTGCCGCTCTCCAGCGACTTGATCACCGAGTTGATGGCGCCCTGCCCGGTCTCGAAGCGGTTGAAGTACCGGCGCATGGAATTGCCGATGATGGGAAAGCCACCGAAGAACCGCGAGACCGCGCCCGGCGTGAAATTGACCGTGGACGGATCGAGCTCGGACACCTGGTCGCGCAGCGCGATCAGCGCCTGGGCCACGGGGCCTCCCTCCTCGGTCTTGCTCATCAGCGGGCCGAGCTTGCCTTTGAGCATGTCGGACTGATGCGAGGCGACCTGCATCACCCTGCCGCCGGCCGAAATCGATGGCGGCGCGGGCGGCGTCGTAGCGATCCGCGGGAATCGAGACGAGACGCCTTGCCACCTCGTCCGCCTGCTTCTTGAGCGGGTCGTCGTCCGGAAGGGGCGCGTCCTGCGGTTGGGAGACGAACGGCACGAGCTCGCCCTTCGTCTTGGCGATGTCGAGGACGAGGGGCTGGGCAAGCTGCGCGGGCAGCGGTGCGGCTTGAACTTCGCCTTGCATTTGAGAATCTCCCTTACGTTTCCTTGTGGAACGTGGACGCCTGCGATGCCAGCGCCTGGAGCTCGCCGAGATACGCCTCGAACTTGACCTCCTCGTCCTCGCCCATGCCGACATTGGCGATGCGGACGGAGATCTCGGAGAGCCTGGTCAGGGACGCCTCGACGTCGGTATGAAGCTGCTCGATCGCCGCCAGGGCTTGCTTGCGGTGGTTGATTCGTTCCTGAATCAGTCGCGCCGCCTCGTCGTTCTGCGGCTGACGCTTGAGCTTGGCCTCGAGGTCGTCGGGAATGCTCTCCACCGCCTTCATCTGGTCGAGCACCATCTCCAGCTTGTAGAGAGCCCCGGCCCGCACCTGCTCGGCGGACCCGAGGAACCGGCCCAGCGTCATGCCGCGCGTGGAGAATTTTCGCTGCAGCAGCTGCTGGAAGTCGGCAAACGAGTTCTCCAGCTCGTCGAGTTGCTGAAGACCGCGCTCGGAACCCGCTTCCTTGAGCGCCGCGCGAAGGCGCGCGGGCATCTCGCCAACGACCCGGCGCTGCAGATCCCGCATCGCCTTGAGGTAGCTTTCCGCCTCGGCGTCATAGCGCAGAAAATACTTGGCGCCGAATACGCCCGGTCCCACCAGCAGCAGCAACGCGACCCACCACGGAGCGAGGCCAGTGAGGGCGGCCGTCGTGCCGATGACGCCGATCGCCGCCGGCCAGGTGACGAGAGGATTTTCGGCGGCCGCCTTGAGCACCGCCTTGGCGACCGCCTGCTTGGAGAAGTCGAGCGCAACCAGGTCGGTGCCGCCTTTCTCCGTCGGTTGCATCAATATGCCTCCGCAACCATCTTGACCGCGACCCGGGACAGCCGGGTCAGGTATTCCCGGTCGCTCTCGTCGACGCGCCGCGGCAGCGGCTTGGTGCCGGCGTAACCCACGGCGCGGATGCGACTTTGCTTCAGGCCGTAGGTTACCATGAGATAGCGCACCACCGCCTCCGCCCGCTCCTGCGACAGCTCGAGATTGACCGCGGGGTCGCCGCGGGTGCTGGTGTGCCCTTCGACGACGATGCGGAAATCCGGGTAGTTCTTGATCGTTTCGGCGATCCGATCAATATTCTCTTTGGCGTCGGCCGAGAGCGTCTCGGTGCCGCTTTGGAAGGCGATCGGCCGCACCCGGAGCGTTCCGATCTCGCGCAAGGCCCTCCATTCCGCCTCGGAGAGCTCGGAAAACTCGCGGCTGAGGCTGTCGGCGCTTTTCGGGTCGACTTTCTCGCCACTGGCTAGCCCGGATCGGTACAGCTCCTCGATAAGGTCCGACCAGATGATCGAGCGCGGATTGTCCCCGGGCAACGGGCTCGCCTTGAAGTCCCCGTGCTCGACGAGAATGCGCGTGGCGCTCTCGATGGCGTCGATGAGGCCGAACTGCGGTTGCTGCCCGGGATCGGCGATACCGAACCACAGCGTGGCGTTCTCCACAAGGTTGGCCCAGGCGACGCCCTTGAGGGCATCATCGATGTACTTGCGGTCGATCTTGGCGTAGTCCGCCGCGTGACCGGCGGCCGGATCGGGGTTCGTGCGGTAGTAATACGCCGACTTGAAGTAGCTCTGCAGCAGCGATTTGACCGCCTCCCTGTTGTCCCGCACGAATTCGCGGCGCGCGATCAGCACGTCGATGATGGCCCGCGGCGCGACCTCGGTTCCGATCACCTTGATGGCGTCCGGATTGCTCCGCAGCGTCTTGGTGACGTCCGGTTCCCAGAGCACCGCCACGTCGACCTCCCCAGCGGCAAATCGCTTCGCCGCCTCCTGCGAGCTCTTGACCTCGACCCGCCACGACTTGTCGGCGCTGCGCCACTGCGGAATATCGAAATCCGTGGCGATCACCTTGAGCAGGTGCTCGGACGGCGAGCCTGCGGCAAACGCGACCTTGAGACCGCCGCGCTTGAGGTCGTCGATGTTCTTGACCCTGCCGGCGCGGGCGACGATCGCATCGGCGCCGCTCGAGCGATCGATGACCGCAATGATGAGCCCGGGAAACTTGGTCTCGACCGCGTTGAGCTCGTAGGAATCGATGGTGGCGACCGCAAGCTGGATCTCGCCCTTGCGCAGCCGTTCCATCCGCTTGCCATAGTCGGCATCGTCGTCGACGCATCGCAGCTCGTAGGCGGCGTTGCGCATCTGCGATCGCTGGTAGGGCGAGCACAAGATGTAATAGCCGAGGAAATTGTCGACGCCGATGCTGATCGTTGCCTTGCTCTTGACCGCGTCGCTGGTCTCCAGCAGGGCGCGCTTCTCCAGAATGGGGGCCACGAACTTCCACGCAATGACGCCCGCCGAGCCCAAGACCATGACCCCGAGGGCGGCAATGGTGGTCGCTTTCATGAACGTCCTCCCTCCGAAGGGCCCGTGAGAGTTGCCTGCAACATGGATGAGCCAATGGACCGGGCAAACGAACGCGCGGCGCGCAGGCCCGCCCCACGCATCGGCGCTACTGCGGGAACTTGGAGTCGGTAAAGGTCGAGCTCTCCGCCAGAATTGCTTTCAGGCCCTTCTCCAGGGTCTCCGGGCTCGAGGCGCTGGCATACTGGGTGTAGCCCTTCAAGTCGAGCGAGTGGCGGCCGTCGACGCAGAACCCGATGACGTGCACCATGATGGCGGTCGTGGTCACGAGATTCTTGGTGTAGGGCCCGGGGTTCTCGCCTTCATCGGCCTCGCCGTCGGTAACCACCACGAGGTGATATGTCCCGTAGCCGCGCTGCGATTGCGCCTGCGCGGTCAGAAATCTTGGCGGCGAGCTGGATCGAGCTGCGCAGCGGCGTGCTGCCCTGGGGCGCGATGCGCGAGACCAGACGGGTGAACTCGGCGCGGTTGCCGCTGCCGAGCTTGAGCCACTCGTGGATGCCCGGGCGGCTGCGTTCCGAGAACACGACGAGGCCGCGGTTCGCCGTCTCCGGGAGGGACTGGCTGAAGGCGATGACGCCGCTCTTGGCCGTCTCCATGCGGGGCTGGTTGCCGGTGCCACAGGCGCTGCCGCCCATGCTGCCGCTGGCATCGATGACGAACTCCCAGTTGTCGGCGAGGAGGTTGGCGGCAACCGGCGTATCCGGCGGCGCCGGTGGCGGCCAGGCGGCAACCGTCGACACCGGCTGCACTGGCGGGGCGGGCTGGGCGGGCTCCGCCTTCGGCGCCGGGGCCTTCGCCGCCGGCGGTTGCGACTCGCCGCATCCGGCAACGAGGCTCAAGGCGACGACGGCGCTTGCCAGGGGAAGCAATCCGGTGCGCTTCATTGGCCGGCCCCCTCACTTGAGCGCCGAGAAGGATTCGGCCTCGGCCTCGACCGACACGACGCTGAAGACGACGCGGCGCATGGCATCCCATTCGTCCTTGGTCCGCGGTGCGCACTTTGCGGTGATGTCGCCGTCCTTGTCCAGGACGCAACCGGGAACGTTCGGCTTCATGAAGCCATTGCCCACGGTGGCGAACTGGTTGGGATCGAGCGTCACGCCCTTCTGCTTGGCATAGGCCAGCAGCGCATCGCGCACCGCGTTGGCGCGCTGAAGCGTGAGGTTCTTGGCGCCCTGCTTCATCCGCGAGAGCTCCTCGACCACCCCGCCCGCCTGTTTGCGCTTGAGATACTCGAGCGTGTCGGCATGCCCCTCGATGGTGAGGAGCGCGCCGCCATAGGTCGACACCAGCCCGATCACGCGGTTGAACTCGGTGCCGTAGAGGTCGGCCGTGAAGGCTTGCTGATTCGGCTGAAACCGGATCTCGAAGCCGAACAGCCGTCCCTCCGCCATCTTGTCGGCCTGCTGGCGCTCGCGCATCAGCTTCTCGACCGCGTCCTTGCTGAACCGCGAGGCTTCGATGCCCGACGTATCGGCGATGCCTTCCGAGAGCTTGGCATAGTCGAGCGCCGCCGCCGTCACGCTCACCGGCTTGGCGATGAGCTTGAGGGTGACGAGTGCCTCGCCGGCTTCCGCCGACAGCTTGGCGAGGTTGCGCGGGAAGCTGTCGTCGGCGAGGAACTGGACATTGCCCTTCCAGCCGACGAAGCGGGCATCGCCCCACAGCCCCTCGGCGTCGGCGGTCAAGTCGGCGCTTCCCAGCAGCATGCGGGCCGAGGCCTTGACGAGCGCGTCGTACGCGGTCTTCGGCTGCTTGTCGCTCATCAACTTGGCGCTCGCCTCCTGCGCCAGCATGAGCGTGTGCACGAAGGCGAATACGGTGCCCTGGTTCGCGTCGAACCAGTCACGCCGCACCACGTAGACGTCGGCGATGATGCGGCTCGCGGTCTTGGTCGAGAGCAGGATGCGAGCTCCCTTGACGGAGTCTTCGGCCCCGGTGCCGATCTTGCCGCCGCTGGTGAGCGCGTTGGCATCAGGAGAGATGACGAACGCCGCCTGGACGCTCGGATCCTCGCGGAACGCCTTGGCGGGGTCGACCGCCGTCTTGTCGGCCGCCGTGAGGTCCTTGACCCACTGGATCGTGACGTCGGACAGCGAGATCCCGGCGGATTTCAGCACCGTCGTCAGGTAATCGACATGCGGGCCGTAGGCCTGCAGGACGATCTTCTTGCCGGCAAGCTCCTTCGGCTCCTTGATGCCATCCTTGACGACCAGCACGTCGCCGCCCTCGCTCCAGGTCAATTGGTAGATGACGACCGGCTTGGTGCGCGGGTCGGCATTGAGCACGTCGCTCGCCTGGGCGATCATGCCGAGCGTGCCGCGCAGGAACGGCGTCTTGCAGGAGAGGAAGTCCTCGACCTGCTTTGCCAGCCGGTCCTCGCGATACAATTTCGTCGACAGATTGTTCTTGGCGAACAGGCTCCCCGGCGACGTCTCTTCGGTGTTGCCGTTGGCGTAAATCGTCGGGATGTCGCCGCCCCAGGCAATGATCGGCACCGGCAGCTGCACAAACTTGGGGCAGTCCTTGACCGGGGTGGCGATGGCGGAGGACAGTGGCTGTGCCGTCGTATAGTCGACCGCATCCGCCTGGCTTGCCGCAAGTAAAAGCCCAAGGCCTGCAAGCAAGATTGAGCTTTTCTGGTGTCGCACTGCTAACCTCCTGTGTGGTTGCCACAATGGCTCCCGGAGAGCGGCCCAATGAGTTGAGACTCGATGTTCTCGAGGACAACCTACACCATTCCCTGCCGCCGAATCGCGTTGAAATTTAGCCCGCAGGCGTGCCGGCGAAGACCGGTCGCCGCCTTTTTCGGCCGCCTCTCGCCCGCACAGGACGGGAACGGAGGGGCCTTGCGGGAGCTTTCGGGGTATGTCTACGCCAGCCGAGAATGAAACCACGCAAGAGAGGTCGAGCATGTCGACATCGCCGGTGAACTCGCGGTTCCCCTACGTGCTGCACGAGGGACAAATCGGAAAGCGCGTCGGCCACGCTGTTCCACCGTTGCGGGTCTTCACGCTGGAGGGGCTCGGCATCGACAGCCATGAATTCCTCTCGTTCCTGCGGCCGACGTTCTCGCTGCTGCACATCGATCAATACGATCCGAAGCGCAACCGGCTCGCATTCCTCAAGAAGCACTTCCCTGACAAATCCCGCCGGCTCGACGAGTTTCTCGTCGAGCAGTACAGCGAGCACGCCGACCTTGATGCCATCGCTGATCTTCTTGCGCGCCTGGCGCCGACGGATCTCCATGAGTTCGACCGCATCGGCCTCACCAATCGTCGAAAGCGATCGATCGCCCGCTTTCGACTTCGCCGCAATGCCAATTCCTGGGCTGTGGAGCGCGTCGGTGCACAGGAATTTCGGCAAAATGTCGGCCCCAACGACGCGCGTTCGCTGGTGCGAAAATTCCGCGAGGCCCCGGAGTTCGTCGCTGATTTCCCGCCGATGCAGCAACTCATTCGCGCTCTGGCAGATATGGTGCTCGAGCTGCGGCCGGACACAAAAGGCCTCGAGATCAACCTGCACCAGATGTTCGTGTTCGCCGACTTGATGGCTGTCGGCGACAACGCTCCCGAGGGCATCCACCAGGACGGCACCGACTTCATCGTCTCCGCGCTCGTGATCGAGCGCGCCGGCATCGTCGGCGGCGAGTCCATCGTCTATGGACCCGACAAGAAGACGGAGTATCTGCGGCGAACGCTGCACGCCGGCGAGGGTATCTTTCAGGCCGACAAGGGCAGCGAGCTATGGCACTATGTCACGTCGATCAGGGAGGACCCCGAGACGCCTCCCGACTTCGGGCATCGCAGCATCATTGGCTTCGACATCGACATTGTCTGACGAGGCGCGGACGGGCTGTCCTCACACCAGCGCCTCGACACCCATCGCCCGGCCGTAGCGCCGGCCGCATTCGAGGAAGTCGCCGTATTTCCGATGCAGGGCGGTGTGCTGCACGCAGGCGAGCAGCAGGCGGTCGCGGTCGAAACCCCGGTTCCTGGCAAAATCCTCGAGCAGGCACTGGGCGATCTCCTGATTGTGGGGATCATTTGGGCGGCCACCTTGAAATCCGGTGGCCATTAGCGCGTTTCACAGTATCATTCAGATCTTGTCCTCTCAGCCCTCGGCAGTCGCCGCGGCCAGTACCGGCGCCTCTCCGGGCGCCCGGCGCAGGACCAGAAAGCCGAGGATCATGAGGTTGGCGACGTTGAACAGCACGCCGGCCGCGAAGGCCGGCGCGTAATAGCCGAAGCGGTCGTACAGCAATCCGGCGAACCAGCTGCCGAAGGCCATGCCGGACATCGCGGTGAACAGCACGGTCGGAATGCGCCACGACGCCTCCGAGGAGGGATAGAGGTCGCGGATCGCCACCGCGTAGGACGGAATGATGCCGCTGAAGCCGAGCCCGAACGCCGCCGAGACCGCGAACAGGCCGGCCTCGTCCTGGGTGAGCAGGAAGCCGCCGATCGCCGCCATCTGGCACGCCGAGCCGGCGAGCGCGGTGCGCAGGCCGCCGATGCGGTCGGCCAGCGCCCCCCACAGCTGGCGGGAGAGGAAGGCAGCGCCGAGCAGCACGGAAAGCATCGCGGCGCCATGGGACGCCGCGATGCCGATGTCGCCGCAGAAGGCCACCAGATGCGCCGAGGGTATCGCCATCGGGATGCAGCAGCAGAATCCCGCCAGGCAGATCAGCGCCTGCGCCAGGTTCGGGGAGAGCCCGAGCACGGTGCCGCGGCGCCCGCCGGCGCGGTGGCCGACCTCGGCATGCGGCTGGACCGGTACCGGCCGCAGCAGCAGCACGGCGGGCAGGATGGCGACGAGGATGACGGCCGCGTAGGCGAGCATCGCCGCCTGCCAGCCGAACGCCGCGATGCCGCCGCCGAACAGGGTCGGCCAGATGACGCCGGCGATGTACTGGCCGGAGGAGATCAGGGCGATGGCGGTCCCGCGCCGGCGGTCGAACCAGCGGCTGACATGGATCAGCAGCGGCTGGTAGATCGCGCCGTTGCCGAGCCCGATCAGCAGGCCGTGGCCGACATAGAGGGCAGGGACACTGCCGATCGTGGACACCGCAAGGCCGGCGGCGACCATCAGCGCGCCGAGCGCGACGATCGCGCGGATGCCGATACGGTCGGCGAGCCAGCCCATGAGGATGCCACCCACGCCGGTGCCGATCCACACCAGGGCGCCGGCCAGCGCCAGCACCGAGCGCTCGGTGCCGAGCGCCTCCTGCATGGGCTTGAGGCCGACCACGATCAGCAGGGACGAGCCGAACGAGATCGAGAGAATCGCCAGCGTGACCCCCGCGGCGATCCACGACGTGCGCCCCTCGATGCTCGCCATGGGGCGCGCCGCCGGACCGGTCACCAGTGTCTCCTCCCAGCCGCGTCCGGACTTTTTTGACTGCCGGATGGTCGGACGCTTCAGCGTGGGCCGTGTATGGACCGGCGGAAACGCCGCGGCAAGCGGGAGCGGCGCATGGCGCTCTCGCGCCATGCGCGGAGCAACTCCCCTGGCACAGACCTCAGCGGGACGCAGGTCTGCTACTCTGCGGCGTGCTGGGTGCCGGGCGCGGATCCATGGCCGTCCTTCGGCAGCTCGGCCAGCTCGATCACCAGATTGCCGGTCGAGGCCGGATCGAGAAATACGATCCGGCAATTGCCATGGCCGATCACCGGCTTCTCCTGCTGGAAGCCGACGCCCTTGGCGCGCAGCTCGGCCATCGCGGCGTCGATATCGTCGACCTCGAGGCAGATGTGGAAAAGCCCTTCCCCGTGCTCGGCGATCCACCGGCTGGTGCCGGTGTCGGGCTGGTCGGATTCGAGCAGCTCGAGATAGGTCTCGCCGACCGGGAACATGGCGAGCCGCGTGGCGTGCGCCGGCAGATGCTCCTCGTATTCGAGCGCGATGCCGAGCTTGTCTTCGAGGATTTCGCGCATGGCGGCGATGCTCTTCACCGCGACGGCGATATGCTCGATGCGCCTGATCTTCATCGGGCTCCTCCTCGGGTTTCGACGTTTGAGTGGCGCAGGTACTTGTCGGCGAACCGGTATCCAATTCGCCGGAACATGCGTTATCGCCCGGACGCCGGCTTGACGTTCGCCGCCGGCTTTTCCGCCGTCTCCTCGCGCGCCATGGTGATCGAGACGTTGTTGACCTTGGCGCCCTGCAGCTGCAGCAGGATCGTCTGGCGGGGGCCGGTGGTGGTGACCGTCAGGGTGGCGGCGATGACGCCCGACGTGTTGAGAACCATCTGATTGCCGTTGACGCGGCCGGAGAATTTTCCGTCGACCTTGCGGGTGGCCTCGCTCCACGAGCCGGTGACCGCCCCGTCGCGATACTCCATGGTGCCGGTCAGCGTGATCTTATAGGTGTCGCTGGCGCAGGTCAGTTGCAGCGTCAGGGCCGCGCTGTCGGGCACCTCGTAGGCGGACTTGCACCTGATGCGGTCGCGCCCGCCCTCGGTCAGCTTGACGATGCCGTTGCCCGACCACGAGCCGGCGAGACCGTCGAACGGGCCGGGCTGCCCGTGAACCGGCGATGCGACGAGCAGGAGAACAACCGCCGCCGCGATCCTGGCGAAACCGTCGGCGCCGCATCTCGTCGACCGCCAGGACATCACGGGTATCCTCCCAGAAGCAAGCCGAGTTGGCTCCGATCATACTCAAACGATCATGTCGGAATGGTAAAAGTTTCTTGAAAAGCCGGGCCGGATTGCCTGCGGACCGAACGGTGCCACGCTGTCAATACTAATGGTTGAATTAATGTCGCAATGCTCGCGAGCCGGTCCATCGGGACGGTCGTTGCGACGATTGGGAACCTTCTCGCGTGGCCAATCTCGGCGTCTCGCTGGCGCTGGTCCAGGCCGGCACGCTCACACTGATCGCGGTCGCGTCCGCGACCCGGTTGCCCTCGCTGCCCGACGTGCCGACGATGGCGCAGACGCTGCCCGGCTTCGAGTCGGTCGCATGGTTCGCGATCGTGGCGCCGCCGAGGACGCCGCAGACGCTGGTGCAGCGGCTCAATGCCGACGTCAACGAGGCGCTGCGCCAGCCGGACATCCAGGACCGGCTGAAGAAGCTATCGGCGGAGACGATGGCCGGCTCGGCCGGAGCGGCCGCGCGCTACATGCGCGATGAGAGCGAGCGATGGTATAAGGTGATCAAGGCGGCCAACGTCGAGCTGCAGTGACCCGGCCCACGAGCGCCACGAGGGAGAGACCAGAGCATGCAGACCACCGCACGGCGATGGCCGGCGGAAGGCGTGGCCCGGGTCCCGTACTGGGTCTATTCCGATCGCGGGCTCTACGCCGAGGAGCAGGAGCGCATCTTTCGCGGTCCGACGTGGAATTTCCTGTGCCTGGAGGCCGAGCTGCCGCGGCCCAACCTCTATCGGCGGTCGAGCCTCGGCGACATGCCGGTGGTGGTCACGCGCGACCGGAACGGAAACCTGCATGCCTTCGAGAACCGCTGCGCGCACCGCGGCTCGCTGCTGTGCATCGCCGACAGCGGCGAAGCCAAAAATATCGTGTGCGTCTACCACAACTGGACCTACGATCTCGAAGGCAACCTGTTCGGCATCGCGTTCCGCAACGGGATCGGCGGCCAGGGCGGCATGCCGGCCGACTGCAAGCCGGAAGTCCACGGCCCGCGCAAGCTGCGCGTCGAGACGCTCGCCGGGCTGGTGTTCGGGACGCTGTCACCCGACACGCCGCCGCTCGAGACCTGGCTCGGGCCGGAGATCGTCCGGCACATCCGCCGCGTCATGCGGGCACCGGTAAGACTGCTCGGCGGCTACAATCAACTGCTGCCGAACAACTGGAAGCTCTACATCGAGAACACCAAGGACTCCTATCACGCCAGCCTGCTGCATACCTTCTTCACGACATTCCGGCTCAATCGCCTGTCGCAGAAGGGCGGCCTGGTGGTGAACCAGACCGGCGGCGGCCATATCAGCTATTCGTTCGCCGCCGACGTCGCCGGCAAGGAGTACGAGCAGGCCGGCATGCGCTCGGCGCAGGAAGGGTTTTCCCTGGAGGCACCCGAGCAGCTGTTGAAATCGGTCGACGAGTTCGGCGACGGGATCGGGCTGCAGATTCTCGCGGTGTTTCCCAATTTCGTCCTGCAGCAGATCCGCAACAGCCTGGCGGTGCGACGGCTCATCCCGCGGGGGCTGGAAGAATCCGAGCTGGTCTGGACGGTGTTCGGGTTCGAGAGCGACGACGAGGAGATGACGGATCTCAGGCTGCGCCAGGCCAACCTGATCGGGCCGGCCGGCTTCATCTCCATGGAAGACGGCGCGGCGGGCGGCTGGGTGCAGCGCGCCGTCAACACCGCGCCGGACATTCTTTCCGTCGTCGAGATGGGCGGCCGCGGCATCGAGTCGAGCGAAAGCCGCGTCACCGAGGCGGCGGTGCGCGGAATCTGGACCGAGTACCGCCGTCACATGGGGCTGTAGGATGGGTTGAGCGGAACGCGAAACCCATCAATGCCAAGTATCAGGCATCAGGCATCAGGCATCAGGCATCAGAAGACAGAAGTGATGGGTTTCGCAATTGCTCAACCCATCCTACGGGGAGCCGGAGGTGGATATCAAATTGCAGCTCGCCGTGCAGGACCTGCAGGTGCGCTATGCCCAGGCGATCGACGACGACCTGCTCGAGCAATGGCCGGATTTCTTCATCGACGAAGGCCGCTATCTGGTCACCACGGCCGACAACTACGACAACGGATTGCCGCTCGGGATGATGTACGCGACCTCGCGGGGCATGCTGCGCGATCGCATTCGCTCGTTGCGCGAGGTCAACGTCTACGAGGCGCAACGATACCGGCACGTGATCGGCGTGCCGGTCGTCGATGCGGACGCGGACGGAACCGTGCGCGCGCAGACGAGCTTTCTGGTGGCGCGCATCATGCAGAGCGGGGAGACGACGCTGTTCGCCACCGGCCGCTACCGCGACCGCATCGTGTTCGCCGCCGACGGCTCGCCGCGCTTTGCCGAGAAGGTGGTGATCCTCGACAGCCGGCAGATCGACACGCTGCTGGCCATCCCGCTGTGAACGGTGGCGCGGAATCGGGGCCGCGCCGAGGCCCCCTTGTCGTCCCATTCCGCCACGTCATGCCGTCGTAATCTCTTGCCGCCGGCGTAATTGCGGCACGGCCTTGCACCCCGGGGTCATGGTCATGTCCCGGCCAGCGGCGCCCGAGGGGTGCGCCGCTACAATCAGGCAGGCCTGCTCGTCAGGGCCCCCGCATCGCATCCAGGCGTCACAACCACCGGCGCAAAAACCCGTTCCGGCTTTTGATCTTCATCAAAGCCTGCGGCGTTGTTTCATGAATAATTGCACCAATCCGAGTTCCGCTCGTCCGAGCGGCGGTATTTCCATGTTGACAGGCTATCCCGGCAGGTGGGGTCGGGTTCAAGGAGAGAAGCGATGGCTGGGCTCGTGGCTAAACAGAATGGGATTCAGACAAAGTTGCTCTGGGCCGCGATCGTCGCCCTGGGCACGGTGTCGTTCGGTATCGTCGCCCTGAATCGCGGGGAAAGCGTCAACGCTGCCTGGCTGGTCGTCGCCGCGGTGTGCATCTACCTCGTCGCCTTCCGGTTCTATGCCCTGTTCATCGCCAGCAAGGCGCTCGGAATCGATCCCAACCGACAGACCCCGGCCTATCGCCACAACGACGGCCTCGACTACGTCCCGACCAATCGCTACGTGCTGTTCGGCCACCATTTCGCGGCGATCGCCGGCGCCGGTCCGCTGGTCGGGCCGGTGCTCGCGGCACAGATGGGCTATCTGCCGGGCACCCTGTGGATTCTCGCCGGCGTGGTGTTCGCCGGCGCCGTTCAGGACATGACGGTCTTGTTCATCTCCACCCGGCGCGACGGCCGCTCGCTCGGCGACATGGTGCGCACCGAGATGGGGCCGATCGCCGGGACCATTGCGGGGTTGGGCATTCTGATGATCTGCGTGATCGTGCTCGCGGTCCTCGCCCTCGTCGTGGTGCAGGCGCTGGCCGGCAGCCCGTGGGGCGCCTTCACGGTGTTCTGCACGGTCCCGATCGCCTTCATCATGGGGATCTATTCCCGCTTCATCCGGCCCGGGCGGGTCGGCGAGATGTCGGCGATCGGCTTCGTCCTGCTGATGGCAGCGCTGGTCTACGGGAAAACGGTCTCCGAGACCCCGGAGCTCGCCGTCTATTTCAACCTCAAGGGGCCGGAGCTGGCGATGATCATCATCGGTTACGGCTTCGTCGCCTCGGTGCTGCCGGTGTGGCTGCTGCTGGCGCCGCGTGACTATCTGTCGACCTTCATGAAGATCGGCGTCATCACGGTGCTCGCCATCGCGATCATCATCGTGCGGCCCGACATGCAGATGCCGCAGGTCACCAAGTTCATCGACGGCAGCGGACCGGTCTGGGCCGGCAGCGTGTTCCCCTTCCTGTTCATCACCATAGCCTGCGGGGCGGTGTCGGGCTGGCACTCGCTGATCTCGTCGGGCACCACGCCGAAGATGATCGAGAACGAGAACCAGATCCGGCTGATCGGCTACGGCGCGATGCTGGTCGAGTCCTTCGTCGCCATCATGGCGATGATCGCCGCCTCGGTGCTGCACCCCGGCGTCTATTTCGCCATGAACAGCTCGGCGGGAATCATCGGCACCACCGCCGAGCAGGCCGCCCAGGTGATCTCCAACTGGGGCTTCGTGGTGACGCCCGAGATGATCGCCCAGGTCGCCAAGGACGTCGGCGAGAAGACCATCATGTCGCGCACCGGCGGTGCCCCGACGCTGGCGGTCGGCATGGCCAACATCCTCTCCGAGGTGTTCGGCGGCAAGGTCATGATGGGGATCTGGTACCACTTCGCCATCCTGTTCGAGGCGCTGTTCATCCTCACCACCGTCGATGCCGGCACCCGCGTCTGCCGCTTCATGATCCAGGACTACGTCGGCCGGGCGATCCCGGCCTTCAAGAACACCGAGTCGTGGGTCAACAACGTCATCGGCTCGGCGCTGGCCTGCCTGCTGTGGGGCTACTTCCTCTACCAGGGGGTCATCGACCCGCTGGGCGGCATCTGGACGCTGTGGCCGCTGTTCGGCACCTCCAACCAGATGCTGGCGGCGATCGCGCTCACCCTGTGCACGGTGGTGCTGTTCAAGATGAAGCATCATCGCGTCGCCTGGGTGACCATGGTGCCCGCCGGATGGCTGATCGTGTGCACGCTGACGGCCGGCCTGGAGAAGCTGTTCCACAGCACGCCGTCGATCGGGTTCCTCGCCCACGCGAGGCGGTTCTCCGCCGCCGTCGCCGAGGGCAAGATCCTGGCGCCGGCCAAGACGATGGAGGAGATGAACCGGGTGATCTTCAACGACTATGTCGACGCGACGCTCGCCGCGCTGTTCGTCATGGTCGTGGTGTCGATCGTGGTTTACGCCTTCATCAACATCCGCAAGGCGCTGAGCGATCCCAAGGAGACCACCCACGAGGTCGGGCTCGCCGGCGCCGCCACCGCGGGAGGTCGCAGTGCCTGACATCCTGGCGCTCGGCGAGTGGCGCGTGCGCACCGCGACGGTCCGCGAATGGACCGTCCGCACCGCACGGCTGATGATCGGAATCCCGGACTACGAGACCTATGTGCAGCACCGCAACACGCTGCATCCGGACCTGCCGGTGATGACCTACCAGGAATTCTTCGTGGAGCGTCAGGAGGCGCGCTACGCCATCAGCAAAGGCCGGTTCAGGGGCTGCTGCTAGGACCACAGGCGGGGCTCGCAGTGAGCCCCGCCTCCGCAATCAGGGACCCCCGTCTGGAGGCACCATGCTGAAACGCAGCGACATGACTCCCCTGGTGGATCTCACCCACCAGCGGGGTGCCGGGCCGATTCGCAGCAACCGGCCGGTCTATGTCGACCTCCTGCCGCCGTGCAATCACGCCTGCCCGGCGGGCGAGGACATCCAGGGATGGCTGGCGCTCGCCCAGGCGGGAAAATATCGCCAGGCCTGGGAGGTGCTGATCGCCGACAATCCGCTGCCGGCGGTCATGGGGCGGGTCTGCTATCATCCGTGCGAGAGCGGCTGCAATCGCAAGGATCTCGACGCCTCGGTCAGCATTCATGCGGTCGAGCGCTTCCTCGGCGACATGGCGGCCGCCGAGGGCTGGAAGCCGTCGGTCCTCGCCGGGCCGAGCGGCAAGCGGGTGCTGGTGGTCGGCGCCGGGCCGAGCGGCCTGTCGGCCGCCTACCACCTCACCCGGCTCGGCCATCAGGTGGAGATCCACGAAGCGGGGCCGGTGCCGGGCGGCATGATGCATTTCGGGATTCCCGCCTACCGGCTGCCGCGCGCCGACCTTTTGAAGGAAGTCCGCCGCATCGAGGAGATGGGCGTGCGCATCGTCCTCGGCCACAAGGTCGAGGACCTGCTCGCCGAGAAGGCGGCCGGGAGCTTCGACGCGGTGTTCGTGGCGGTCGGCGCCCACGTGTCGCGCCACGTCGACATCCCGGCGCGCGACGTCGCCCGGGTGCTCGATGCGGTGAGCCTCTTGCGCGACGTCAGCGTCGGCGGCCAGCCCAAGCTCGGACGGCGCGTGGTGATCTATGGCGGCGGCAACACCGCGATGGATGCGGCCCGCACCGTCAAGCGGCTCGGCGCCGAGGAGGCCATCATCGTCTATCGCCGCGACCGCGAGCATATGCCGGCGCATGCCTTCGAGGCCGACGAGGCGATCGAGGAGGGCGTCAAGATCAAGTGGCTGACCACCATCAAGGAGTTTTCCGGCTCGTCGCTCACCGTCGAGGTCATGGAGATCGACGCCAAGGGGCGCCCGCGGCCGACCGGGCAGTTCGAGACGCTGGAGGCGGACGCCGTGGTGCTGGCGCTCGGCCAGCAGACCGAATTCGACCTTCCTCAAGCGCCTGCCGGGGATCGAGTTCAAGGACGAGGGCGTGGTCGCGGTCGGCCCCGACATGATGACCGGCTATCCGGGGGTGTTCGCCGGCGGCGACATGGTGCCGAGCGAGCGCACCGTCACGGTCGCGGTCGGGCACGGCAAGCTGGCGGCACGCCACATCGACGCCTGGCTTTCCGGCCGCACCCATCTGGTGGCGCCGCCCCCGCCGATCGTCGACTTCGCGATGCTCAACCTGCCGGTGTTCAGCGACGCCGATCCGACCGAGCAGCATGTGCTGTCGACCAAGGAGCGCACCGAGGGGTTCGGCGAGGTGCTTGCCGGGCTGACCGAGGCGGAGGCGCGGCGCGAGGCGCAGCGGTGCCTGAGCTGCGGCAACTGCTTCGAATGCGACAACTGCTACGCGGCGTGCCCGGAGGACGCGATCATCAAGCTCGGGCCCGGCCTGCGCTACCGCTACGACTACGGCCGATGCACCGGCTGCGCGGTCTGCTTCGAGCAGTGCCCGTGTCACGCCATCGAGATGATTCCCGAACCCCAGCCGACATCGCCCTGAAGCGGACGTCCGCCGGAAGGACCGAAACGCATGACAGCGCACAACGCGACCATGGACGGCAACACCGCCGTCGCTCACGTCGCCTACCGGGTCAACGAGGTCTGCGCGATCTTTCCGATCACGCCCTCCTCGACCATGGCCGAGCTCGCCGACGAGTGGACCGCGGTCGGCCTGAAGAACATCTGGGGGCAAATCCCGGTCGTCCAGCAGATGCAGAGCGAAGGCGGCGCCGCCGGCGCCGTGCACGGAGCGCTGCAGTCCGGAGCCATGACGACGACGTTCACCGCGTCGCAGGGCCTGATGCTGATGCTGCCCAACATGTTCAAGATCGCCGGCGAGCTCACCTCGACGGTGTTCCACGTCGCGGCCCGGGCGCTCGCCACCCAGGCGCTGTCGATCTTCGGCGATCATTCCGACGTGATGGCGGCGCGCACCACCGGGTTCGCCCTGATCTCCTCCGCCTCGGTGCAGGAAGGCCACGACACCGCGCTGATCGCCCAGATCGCCACGCTCGAATCGCGGGTGCCGTTCCTGCATTTCTTCGACGGGTTCCGCACCTCGCACGAGCTCAACACGCTGGAGCTGCTGTCCGACGCCGATATCCGGGCGATGATCGACGACGACCTGGTGCGCGCCCATCGGGCGCGCGCGCTCGATCCCGAGCACCCGTTCGTGCGCGGCACCGCGCACAATCCCGACACCTTCTTCCAGGCGCGCGAGACCGTGAACCCGTTCTATGCGCGGGTACCGAAGATCGTGCAGGGTGCGATGGACCGCTTCGCCGCCCTCACCGGCCGCCAGTACCGATTGTTCGAATATGACGGTCCGGCCGACGCCGATCGCGTCATCGTGGTGATGGGCTCGGGCAGCGAGACCGCCCGGGAGACCGCCGCGGCGCTCCGCGAGCGCGGCGAGAAGGTGGGCGTGCTGCAGGTCCGGCTCTATCGGCCGTTCGCGGTCGACGCCCTCGCGACAGCCCTGCCCGAGGGAGTGCGCGCGGTCGCGGTGATCGAGCAGACCAAGGAACCCGGCGCTCCGGGAGAGCCGCTCTACCTCGACGTGGTGACGGCGCTCGCCCAGGCGGTGGCCAGCGGCAAGCGGCGGACCATGCCGCGCGTGGTCGGCGGACGCTATGGACTCTCCTCGAAGGACTTCAATCCCGCCATGGTCAAGGCGGTGTTCGACGAGATCGCCAAGCCGGAGCCGAAGAACAGCTTTACCGTCGGCATCATCGACGACGTGACGCAGACCAGCCTCGACGTCGATGCCGGCTTCATGATCGAGGCGGACGACGTGGTGCGCGCGGTGTTCTACGGGCTCGGCGCCGACGGCACGGTCGGCGCCAACAAGAACAGCGTAAAAATCATCGCCGAGGACGCCGGGCTCTACGCCCAGGGCTACTTCGTCTACGACTCCCACAAGTCCGGCGCCCAGACCATCTCGCACCTGCGCTTCGGGCCGCGGCCGATCCGGGCGCCCTATCTGATCCAGCAGGCGAATTTCCTCGCCTGCCACCAGTTCAACTTCGTCGCCCGCCAGGACATGCTGCGCCTCGCCGCTCCCGGCGCCGTCTTTCTGCTCAACACCTCGCACGGACCGGACGAGGTGTGGGAGCATCTGCCGCGCTCGATGCAGCAGCAGATCATCGACCTGCGCTTGCGCTTCTTCGTGATCGACGCCTCGAAGGCCGCCCAGGACGTCGGCCTGCGCGGCCGCACCAACACCATCCTGCAGACCTGCTTCTTCGCGATCTCCGGCGTGCTGCCGAAGGAGCGGGCGATCGAGCAGATCAAGGCGTCGATCAAGAAGACCTACGGCTCCAAGGGCCTGGACATCGTGCGCAAGAATTTCCAGGCGGTCGACGCCACGCTGGCGCAGCTGTTCGAGGTCAAGGTGCCGGCGGTGGCGAGCAGCTCCTGGGATCGGGCGCCGCTCGTCCCCGACAGCGCTCCCGACTTCGTCCGCCGGGTCACGGCGCGGATGCTCGAGGGACGCGGCGACGACATTCCGGTGAGCATGATGCCGATCGACGGCACCTATCCGTCGGGAACGTCGGCCTGGGAGAAGCGCAACATCGCCGAGGTGGTGCCGGTGTGGGAGCCGGGGATCTGCATCCAGTGCGGACAGTGCAGCTTCGTCTGTCCGCACTCGGTGATCCGCGCCAAATATTTCGACGAGTCGAAGCTCGCGAACGCGCCCGACACCTTCAAGGCGGCGCCGATCAACGTGCGCGGATTTCCCGGGGTCCGCTTCTCGCTGCAGTTCTACGTCGAGGACTGCACCGGTTGCGGATTGTGCACCGAGGCCTGCCCGGCCCACAGCCCGACCGAGCCCG
Source organism: uncultured Alphaproteobacteria bacterium (assembly GCA_963755055.1). GTDB lineage: Bacteria > Pseudomonadota > Alphaproteobacteria > Rhizobiales > Xanthobacteraceae > AP-16. The sequence continues at coordinate 75,903 of CAVWIS010000039.1, forward strand.
AGCTCAAGGCGATCAACCTGCGCGACAAGCTGCCGCTGGTCGTTCCCGAGCGCGAGAACGTCAAGTTCTTCGAGGCCCTGCCGATCAACGACCGGGCGCGGGTCGATTTCGCCAATGTGCGCGGCGTGCAGTTCCTCGAGCCGCTGTTCGAGTTCTCCGGCGCCTGCGGCGGCTGCGGCGAGACGCCCTATCTCAAGCTGCTCTCCCAGCTGTTCGGCGACCGCATGCAGGTGGCCAACGCCACCGGCTGCTCGTCGATCTACGGCGCCAACCTGCCGGTCACGCCGTGGACGAAGAACCACGAAGGCCGCGGGCCCGCCTGGTCGAACTCGCTGTTCGAGGACAATGCCGAGTTCGGGCTGGGCTTCCGCCTTGCCGCCGACCAGCATCTCGCGCTCGCCGCCAGCCTGGCGCGGCAGCTCGCGCCGCGGATCGGCGCCGACCTCATCGACGCCATCCTCGGCGCCCCGCAGATCCACGAATCGGAGATCCGCGCCCAGCGCGTGCGCGTGGCGGACCTGATCGCCCGGCTCGACCGGATCAAGGAAGATCCGCTCGCCAAGGACCTCCTGTCGGTGGTCGACCATCTGGTGCGCCGCAGCGTATGGATCGTCGGCGGCGACGGCTGGGCCTACGACATCGGCTATGGCGGCCTCGACCACGTGCTGGCGAGCGCCCGCGACGTCAATGTGCTGGTGCTCGATACCGAGGTCTATTCCAACACCGGCGGCCAGTCCTCCAAGGCGACGCCCCTGGGCGCGGTGGCGAAGTTCGCCGCCGCCGGCAAGCGGACCGCGCGCAAGGATCTGGCGCTGCAGGCGATCGCCTACGGCAACGTCTACGTCGCCCAGGTGGCGATGGGCGCCAATCCGCAGCAGACCCTGCTGGCATTCCGCGAGGCCGAGGCCTATCCGGGCGCCTCGCTGATCCTCGCCTATTGCCACTGCATCGCCCACGGCATCGACATGCAGTTCGGCATGCGCCAGCAGGACCTCGCGGTGGCCAGCGGCTACTGGCCGCTGTTCCGCTACAATCCGGCGATGCGCTCGGTCGGCGAGAACCCGTTCCGCCTCGAACTCGCAGCGGCCGACCATCCGGTTCCGCGACTATGCCTACAATGAGATCCGCTACAAGTCGCTGGCCCAGGCGCGTCCCGACGAGGCCGCGCAGCTGATGGCCGCGGCCCAGCAGGCGGTCACCGAAAAGTATCGCACCTACGAGGACATGGCGGGCTGGTCGCCGAGCCGGTTCCATCCGGAAACGGTCCGGGCGTAGGGAGGTTGGTCATGGATCTCGCCACGCGCTATCTCGGGCTCACGCTGAAGAATCCGCTGATCGCCTCCTCGTCGCCGCTCAATTTCGACGTCGGCAACATCCGCCGCCTCGAGGACAGCGGGGCGGCCGCGGTCGTGCTGCCCTCGATCTTCGAGGAGCAGATCGAGCAGGAGCTCGATCAGATCGAGCGGCTGACCACCGCCGGCGTCGACAGTTTTCCCGAGGCGCTGACCTATTTTCCCCCGGCCGCCGCCGATCACGCCGGCACCGGGCGCTACCTCGAGCTGCTGCGCCGGGCGCGCGAGGCGGTGGACATCCCGGTGATCGCCAGCCTGAACGGCATGACCGACAGCGGCTGGACCGACTATGCGCGCCTAGTGCAGGACGCCGGCGCCGACGCCATCGAGCTCAATGTCTACTTCATCCCGGGCGACCTCTCGCTCGACGGCCCGCACATCGAGCAGCTCTATGTCGACGTGCTCAAGGCGGTCAAACGGACCGTCAGCGTCCCGGTGGCGATGAAGCTCGGGCCGTACTTCACCGCGGTCGGCAATTTCGTGCGCCGGCTCGATCTCGCCGGTGCCGACGGCTTCGTGCTGTTCAACCGGTTCTACCAACCGGACATCGATCTCGTCGGGCTCAAGCTGCGGCGCGACCTGGAGCTGAGCCGGCCGGTGGAGAGCCGGCTGCCGCTGTTGTGGATCGCGGCACTCGCCGGCCAGGTCCGCGGCTCGCTCGCCGCCACCACCGGCGTGGAGACGGCAGAGCAGGTCGTCAAATACCTGCTGGTCGGCGCCGACGCGGTGATGACGACGTCGGCGTTGCTGCGCCACGGCGTCGAGCACATGCACACCCTGCTGACCGGGCTGACCGAATGGCTCGACGCCCGGGAAATCTCCGACCTCGAGAGCATTCGCGGAAAGATGAGCCAGGGCCGGGTGCGCAATCTCACGGCGTTCCGGCGGGCCAACTACATCCAGATCCTGCAGGGCTGGACCGGCTGAACCTCGCGACGGCGTCATGCACGGGCTCGTCCCGCGCATCCACGTCTTCTTTCCTAGGCAGGACGTGGATGGCCGGGACAAGCCCGGCCCTGACGCTGCTATGACGCGGGGACCGGTTCCAACCGATCGTGACATGCTCTACTCTCCGCCGGAATTTCATCGACGGAGACGAAACTCATGGCCGACCCGACGCTGCGCAGCGGCATTTTTCTCGCGCCGTTCCATCCCACCGAGGAGGATCCGACGCTGGCGATCCGACGCGACCTCGAGCTCGTCGAGTGGCTCGACCAGCTCGGCTACGAGGAGGCGTGGATCGGCGAGCACCATTCGGCCGGCTTCGAGATCATCTCGTCGCCCGAGCTGTTCATCGCCGCAGCCGCCGAGCGCACCAAACGCATCCGGCTCGGCACCGGCGTCGTCTCGCTGCCCTATCACAACCCGCTGATGGCGGCGAACCGCATCATCCAGCTCGACCACATGACCATGGGCCGCGTGATGTTCGGGGTCGGGCCGGGGCTGCTCACCTCGGATGCGCTGATGCTCGGCATCGAGCCGATGCAGCAGCGCGACCGCATGGTCGAGTCGCTCGACGTGATCCTGCGGCTGTTCCGCGGCGAGACGGTGACCGAGACCACCGAGTGGTTCAAGCTGAAGGACGCGCGCTCCATCTCCTGCCGTACACGAAGCCTTATCCGGAAATCGCGGTGGCGAGCTCGGTCACGCCGTCGGGCGGGCGCGCCGCGGGACGCTACGATCTCGGCATGCTGTGCGTCGCCGCGACCCAGCCCGACGGCTTCGACGCGCTCGGCGTCAACTGGCAGGTGGCCAACGAGATCGCCGCCGAGCACGGACGGAAGATGGACCCGGCGCGGCTGCGCCTGGTCGGCCCGATGCACATCGCGGAGACCCGCGAGGAGGCGATGCGCAACGTCCGCTTCGGCTTCTACAAGTGGTTCGAGTATTTTCAGCGCATCAACCCGGCGCGGTTCGCCAATCTCCTCAAGGGCGATCCCCTGGAGATTCTGGTCGCCGCACGCGGCATCGTGGTCGGCACGCCGGAGGACGCGATCGCGCAGATCGAGCGGCTCTATGCCCGGCAGGGCCAGTTCGGCGCCTTCCTGCAGATCGCGCACAACTGGGCCAACTGGGAGGCGACGAAGAAATCCTACGACCTCTATGCGCGCCACGTGGTGCCGCATTTCCGCAAGGCCAACACCCATCGCGTCGAGTCGCTGGAATGGACGACGGCGCACAACAAGGAGATCGTCGCGATGACCCAGGCCGCCGCCCAGGCGATGTTCGCCAAGCACAAGGCCGAGCGCGACGAGAAGGCCAAAGGCAGCCAGGCCGCCGAGTAGGACAGAACATTCTTGCGGAGCCGTCCCATGATCAAGCAGCCGACATCCTGGCGAAATCCGTGCGCCGGCCTGTGGCGCGGCCTGGCGACGGCGGCGCTCGTGGTCCTCGCGTCGTGGCCGGGACCGGCAGGCGCCGGCAAATCGGCGCTGCTGACCCGCCAGACCGCCGAAAGCGGCAAGTGGCAGGACGGCGAGCGCAAGCTCGCCGCGCGCCTCGAGGCCAATCCGGCGGACAGCGAGGCCCGCTTCGGGCTCGGCATGGTGCGCTTCATCGCCGCCGTCGAGGCGTTCGGCCAGCATCACTACCGCTACGGCCTGCTGACGCCGGAGAATCCGCTGTTCCCGTTCCTGCGCATGCCGGTTCCGAAAAATCCCAATCCCGAGGTGCTGACCTACGCGGCGCAGCGCGCTGGCCTCGCCCGCCTGCTCGACGGGCTCGCCGCCGCGGAGGCGACGCTCGCCGGCGTCGAGGGGCAGGACCTCAAGATCGTCATCGACCTGGAGAAGACCCGCCTCGATTTCCGCGGAACGGGCACGGCGGACGCCACCCTGATGGCCGTCGTCCGCTCGATCTCGCCGATGGTCATGCGACCCGGGGCGGCGCGGCCGGAAGCCTTCGAGATCGCCTTCGACCTCGGCGATGCGATCTGGCTGCGCGGCTATTGCCACCTGCTCTCGGCGGCGCTCGAGTTCCTGCTCGCCTATGACTGGCGCGACACGTTCGCCGGCGCGGCGGGCCTGTTCTATCCGCGGATCGAGGCGGCCGGCAGCGCCACGAGCCAGCTCCCGTGGACGCGGGGCAACGGCGAGATCGCCGCGGCGGTCGCCATGATCCATCTGATCCGCTGGGAGCCCGTCGAGCCCGCACGGCTCGCCAAGACGCGCCGCCATCTCAAGCAGGTGGTGGCGCTGAGCCGGGAAAGCTGGAAGGCGATCTTGAGCGAGACCGATGACGACCGCGAGTGGATCCCGTCGGCGACCCAGAAGAACGGCGTGCTCCCCGGGATGACGGTGACGCAGCCGCGCATCGACATCTGGCTCGCGGCGCTCGACGATTTCGACGCGGTGCTCGACGGAAAATTGCTGCTGCCGCACTGGGGCCTGGAGAGGGGCTTCAATCTCAAGCGCGTCTTCGAGGAGCCGCGCACCTTCGACCTCGTCCTGTGGGCGACCGGCCATGCGGCCGCGCCCTATCTGGAGGACGGTCCGATGATCAGCTCGGAGCGCTGGCGGCTGTGGCAGCTGGTGTTCGGCGGCGATTTTTTGACGTTCGCCGCCTACTTCAACTGAAGCGTCCGGCGACGCAACGCGAGAGCCCGTGATGGCGGACGGCAAAAAGATCCCGGCCTTCTGCACCCAGTGCCGGTCGCGCTGCGGATGCCTTGCGGTGGTGGAGGGCGGCCGGCTGGTCGCCGTCGAGCCGCTGCCCGATCATCCGACCGGAGAAAAGCTCTGCCCCAAGGGGCGCGCCGCCCCGGAGCTCGTCCATCATGCCGACCGGCTGACGCAGCCGCTGCGGCGAACCGCCGCGAAAGGCGCCGCCGATCCCGGCTGGCAGCCGATCGGCTGGGACGCGGCGCTCGACGAGATCGCCGGACGCATGAACGCGATCGCGCGCCGGCACGGCCCCGAGCAGGTGGCGTTCTCGGTGACCACGCCGAGCGGCAGCCACCTCTCCAACTCCATCACCTGGATCGAGCGCCTGATCCGTGCCTTCGGCAGCCCGAACACGATCTACGCCACCGAGATCTGCAACTGGCACAAGGACCATGCCAGCCGCTTCACGTACGGGCACGACATCGGGATTCCCGATTTCGCCCACACCGACTGCATCGTGCTGTGGGGCAACAATCCGATGGCGACCTGGCTCGCCCGCAACAACGAGATCCAGGCCGCGATGCGGCGTGGCGCCCGCCTGGTGGTGATCGATCCGCGGCCGACCGCGCTCGCCCGCCGCGCCGACGCATGGCTGCAGGTGCGGCCCGGGACCGACCAGATGGTGGCGCTCGGCCTCGCTCACTTGCTGATCGCGGACGATCGCTTCGACCAGGCGTTCGCCACGCAATGGACCAATGGCCCGCTTCTGGTGCGCACCGATACCGGCCGCTTCCTGCGCGAGAGCGACCTTCGGGGCGGCGGTCGCGATCACGTCCTGCATGCGCGCGCCGCCGACAGCGACCGGTTGCTGCGCTACGATGCAGGACGCGGCGACTGGATCGACCGCGACGGCGTGCCGGCATTGCGGGCGGACTGCCGGGTCGCCGGACCCGACGGACCGATCGCCTGCCAGAGCGCCTTCACGCTGTTCGCCCGCGCTGCCGCGCGACATCCACCGGAGCACGTTGCCGAATTCGCCGGCGTAGCGCCCGCGGCGCTTGCCCGCGCGGCCGATATCCTGACGTCGGCATCGAGCGTCGCCTACTACTGCTGGAACGGCGTCGGCCAGAGCATCACGGCGACGCAGACCGACCGCGCGATCTCGATCCTCTATGCGCTGACCGGCCACTACGGCCAGCAGGGCGGCAACATACCCGGCAGCGCCGCCCCGTTCGCCGATATCTCGGGGAGCGATCTCCTGACGTCCGGACAGCGCGACAAGGCACTCGGCCTCGCCGACCGCCCGCTGGGCCCTCCCCGCAATGGCTGGGTCACGGCGCGCGACGTCTATCGGGCGGTGCTGGCGCAGGAGCCTTACCCGGTGCGCATGCTGGTCTCGTTCGGCACCAATCTCATCGCCTCGCAGCCTGACACCGAACTTGCCCGGCGCGCGCTGGAGCGGCTCGAGTTCCACGTCCATGCCGACTTCTTCCTCAATCCAACGGCGCGCTACGCCGACATTGTCCTCCCGGCGGCGACATCGTGGGAGCGCGAAGGCCTGCGCACCGGCTTCGACACGAGCCTGCGCGCGATGCGACGGGTGCAGCTGCGCCCCGCCGTGATCGCGCCGATCGGCCAGGCGCGCTCCGACACCGACATCGTCCTCGGGCTGGCGGCGAGGCTCGGGCTCGAGGATGAGATGTTCGGCTGCAACGCCGACCGCGGCCACGACGCCGTGCTCGCACCCGCGGGCTTCTCGGTCGCCATGCTGCGCGCCGCTCCCGAAGGCCTCGACGTCGACGGCGCGGTTGCGCTCGACGCGCATGCCGGGATCGGCGCCGACGGCTGCCCGCGCGGATTCCCGACGCCGACGCGGCGGGTGGAGATCTATTCGGAACGCCTGCTGCAGGCCGGCTATCGGCCCGTGCCGTCATTTTCGCCCGACGATGTCGCTGCGTCCGATCCGGACTTTCCGCTGCGCCTCGGTAGCGCCAAGACGGTCGCGTATTGCCACAGCCAGCACCGCAACATCGCGTCGCTGCGCCGGCTCGCGCCCGACCCGGTGGTGGAGATCGCACCGGTCGACGCCGCAACGCGCTCGATCGCGGCCGGCGACTGGGTGCGCATCAGGACCCGCCGGGGCATGGCGATGGCCCGCGCCGCGGTCCTGCCCGGGCTCGCCGCAGGCGCCGTCTTCGCGCAGCACGGCTGGTGGGCGGACGGCGCGCCAGGCACCCCGTACGACGCGGAAAATCCGCTCGCCGCCAATCTCAACGGCGCCATCGACACCGCCACGGCCGATCCGATCAGCGGTTCGATCCCGTTGCGCGCGTCCTGGTGCGAGGTGGAGCGGATGTAATGAGCGGCGGCAGTCATCACCCTGCCCGTCAGTGACCGCCGCAATCCGATGCACGCTCGCGAGTGCCTGCAATGACCGCATACGTGATCGCCCAGATCTCCATTCACGACCGGGCCCGCTACGAAAAATATGTCGCGGGCTTCATGCCCATCCTGATCAAATACGGCGGGCGACTGCTTGCCGCCGACGAGGCCCCCGAGATCGTGCAGGGCACGTGGGATCGCGACAAGGTCATCGTCATGGCGTTCGCCGATGCCGCGAGCGCGCACGGCTGGATGAGTTCCGACGAGTACCAGGAGATTTCCAAGGACCGCATTGCGGCAACCACCGGCACGGTGCTGCTGGTGCACGGCATCGCGCCCGCCGGCCAGGCGGCCGGGATTCCTTGAGGTCGCCAAGCACGGCCGACACGACCGCAACGGCCAACCGGCCCGATCCGTTCAACGGTCGGCGAGCCGTCCCTCGGCTTGGCGGCGGATATGGGCGAGCACGCGGGCATTGTTCTGGTCCACCGCCCAGCGCGCCATTGGCAGCCAGTAGAGGATCGGCTCGAGCTTGAGCTCGTGGGAGGTGCGCTCGACAATCCGCGTGCCGCCATCGGGGCGCTTGACCAGCTCGAAGCTCGTGGAGGCGGTGCGGAAGTAGCCGACCGCGTGCGGGGCGTGCACGTGCCGGTAGGGGCTGAGCTCATGCATCGATGGCACGTCGTCCACCACCACGAAGGCGAGCTTGCGCTCGGGGACCCACGCGGTCACCTGCTCCACTGCGGTGCCGGTGGAGAACTCGCCGCGGCGCAACGCGCCGACGCCTTCGCCAAGAATTTCTCCGCGCAGCGGATAGGCCAGGCCGAAGCGAAACGGCAGAGCCGGCGGCTCAGCAATCGTGTCCATGCGGACGATCGCCGCCCACACCGCGGCGGGCGGCGCGTCGACCGCGATTGTCTGCTCGGTGTCGAATGTCGTGGTCGCAGGCAGCGCGTGCTCCAGCGCGAACACCATGGGCAACAGCGCGACGCCGGCGAACGACTGCGTGGTGGTGCGCCTGGTCGACACCGCGACGGCGCGTCCCAGCATGCCGCCGATCATCGCGGCACCGAACCCGAGCGGCGCCGCCAGCACGATGCAGAAGAGCCCTTCCAGCGCCGCCGCGATCAGCCCGATGCCGCCCAGCGCCGTGGCGGCCGCCACCACGCTCGCGGTGCGCGCGCCGCCGATATCGTGGCGGCGGTTGGCGAGATACGCGGTGACGGCGCCGATGACGACGGGCGAGAGGACGAACAGGCCAAAACCGTAGACGCCGAATACCAGCGTGCTGACGGCGACGGCGAACAGCGTCAGCCCCAGGCCGGCCACCATGCCCTGCATGGCGGCCGCCCAGCGGTCGCGCGCCGTGCTGGCCTCGCCGCTGGCGGGCGGAGGGTCCGCCTGGCGCGACGGCGCCGCGGCAAGGCCGAGGATCACCGGGATCTGGACAAGCGGCACCATCGCGGCGGCGGCGATCCATTCGCTGATGCCGGCGTCGGCGGCGCGGCGAAAGGCGAGCGCGGCAAGCGCCCAGGCAACGACCAGCATCCAGGCGAGCCCGACGACCAGCATCGGGTCGTATTCGCGCGCGTGGGTCACCAGCGAGCGCAGCGGCACCAGCCAGAACCCCCAGTCCCGGACCGGCCGTTCGCCGCGCGAAACGACAACCGCGAGCACCACGAGATGCTGGCTGAACAACGCCGCGACCGAGGATGCCGCATAGGCCAGCGGCCGCATCCGTCCGCCGAACGAGAAGAACGACCGCATCGTGCTCACCTACAGCCGTTTCCGGTCGCATTGAGCCGCACCTGATGACTGCTTCGGCCGGAAACGGCCGTAAACTCTTGCTTTTCGCATGTTCTTATCGGCGAACCGGTATCCACTTCGCCGGAACATGCTCTGGCGACGAGCCGCGCGGGCTCTCCGCCGCCGTCGGCCGCGGGCAGGCGCCGGAGCTCGGGGCGGGAGGGAAGGTTTTCCGGCGTCCTGATGTTCCAGGCGAGGCCGAGCGCCGCAAAAATCCTGATCAGCCACCAGCCGAGATCGGTCTGGCCGGGAAACAGGCCCATCCGGGCCGAGCCCGGAAAGGCATGGTGATTGTTGTGCCAGCTCTCTCCCATGCTGACGAAGCCGGCGAGCCCGACATTGTAGCCCTGCGCCGCCGCCCCTTCGACGATGAAGGTCTGGCCGCCCCGCCGATGGGCGAAATGCCCGATGAGCCAGTGGCCGGTCACGCAGACGCTGACCCGCACGCAGATGCCCCAGACCAGCCAGCTCCAGCCGCCGAGCGCGAAGAACAGCAGGCCCCATGGCAACTGCTGCCACATCCAGGTCCGTTCCACGAATGCGTAGAACCGGTCGGCGGCAATCCGCGGCTCCGGCTGGAACTCAGGCGGCCGCTCCAGCGCCAACCGGCAATGCATCTGCCACCAGGCGTCGTGCCACAGCGTGGTGCGGTGGCAGGAATAGTCGTGACAGGCGCGCTGGCGCTGCGCCCAGTCGCGGAAATCGTGCAGCCGGATCATCCCGATCGGGCCGGCCATGCCGACCAGGGTCCCGAGATAGACGCAGAGGTGCTCGAGCCAGAGCGGGCAGTCGAAGCTCCGGTGGATCAGCCGCCGGTGCATGCCGACCGAATGGCCGAAGCACAGCGTGACGGCGCTGGTCGCGACGAACAGGAAGATCGCGTCCCACGCAGAGAAGGGCGGGCCGAGCACCACCGCGGCAGCCGTCATCGCGCCGATCCACAGCGATTTCGCCGGCGCCCAGCACACGGTGCCCTGCACCGGATCGGTGTCGGCGTCGACGTAAATGCGCTCGGAACCGGGCACCAGCGTCATGCCTTCCCCCGCTGACCTAGGGTCGTGGCATCATAATGCCGGCCGTTTCGGGCTCGAAGTCAAGTCCGCCGGCAATCCGGAGAGTCGCGAACGGTCGCCTTTCCTTGACAAGCTTCCGGCGCGGCCACTAGCGTCGCGAAAACAAGATCAACGCCACCAATCCGGGAGGAACGCCATGAGGATGCTAGCCAGCCTGCTCGCCGCGACCTTGGTCGCGGCGGTTCCGGCCAATGCCGGCTGTGGGCTCGCTGACGGCCACGCTTTACGACGTGCCGCCCGACGTGACCGGGACGATCAGCGTCGGCGGGCCGCCCGTGCTCGTCAACACGACGGTTCCCGGCCAGAACGCACGACTGACGTTCGACGGCGCGGCCGGCCAGGTCGTGACGGTCACGCTCAGCGGCGTCACGATGCAGAGCGGGACCGTCTCGATCCTGAGGCCGGGCGGGGCGACGGTCGCGCTCAAGTTCTTCTTCGCGCCGGGCGCCATGCTCACCGCCACGCTGCCCGCCACCGGGTCGTACACGCTCCTCGTCGACCCGTTCAACGCCGCAACGGGCACCGCCACCGTCGCGCTCACGTAGTTCAACCGGTTGGGATGATCCCGTCGAGCACGCCCGGCCCTAGCGTGAAAGGGTGTCGGCACAGGTTCCGGAGCGCTTCGCCAGGCTCGGGCTGCCGCTCTACGTTCTCGACGCGGACGGCGTCGTCGTCTGGGCAAACGAGCCCGGAGAGGCGATCGCGCCGGCGCTCGTCGGCCGGCCGTTCACGTCGCTCTTCGACGGCGAGGAGGCGCTCCGCGCGGCCGCCATGTTCCAGCGCAACGTCCGCTGGGCGCGGCACCCGGACTACTCGGTCGACCTGCCGGCCAACCGCGGACGGATGCGCGTGCAGATCAGCTCGGCGCCGCTCGGCGACGACGCGTACGCGATCGCGATCTTCGGCGCCGGCGAGCCGGGCCACGTGCCGCAGATCGACGTCGAGGGCCGGCTGACCGAGCGGCAGGCCGCGATCTACGCGCTCCTGTGCCGCGGCGCGTCTACCGACCAGATCGCCGCCGCGCTCTCGCTCAGCCGCGAGACGGTACGCAACCACGTGCGTCACGTCGTCGAGCGCCTCGGCGTGCGCTCGCGGCTCGAGGCCGTGACGCTCTAACGCACGAGCTCCAGCGGCCCCTCCATGCCGTGGCGGCGCTTCCACTTGCTGCCGCCGCCGCACGTGCACAGCACGATTCACCCCGTCGTGACGATGCGGACGGCCGGCCCGCGCGCCATCGTGGGCGCTATGTGTCGCTGGCTCGCCTACTCCGGAACGCCGATCCTGATCGATGAGCTGCTCCACCAGGGGCAGTACTCGCTGCTGTACCAGAGCCTCCATTCCCGCATGGGCGCGGAGGAGACGAACGGCGACGGCTTCGGCGTCGGGTGGTACGGCGAGGGCGCCCAGGCCGGCGTGTACCGCAGCGTGGAGCCGGCCTGGAACGACTGGAACCTGCGCAACATGGCGGCGCACATCCGCTCCCCGCTCGTCTTCGCGCACATCCGCGCGTCGAGCGGCACGCCGGTGCAGCAGACGAACTGCCACCCCTTCTGCCACGGCGGCTGGCTCTTCATGCACAACGGCGTCGTGCACGACTTCGCGAAGGTGAAGCGCGACCTCGTCCTTCAGGTCGACCCTTCGCTCTACCCGAACATCCTCGGCTCGGCCGACTCGGAGGTGCTGTTCTTCCTCGCGCTCACGTTCGGGCTCGCGGACGACCCGCCGGAGGCGATCGCGCGCACGATCGGCCTCGTCGAGCACGTCGGCCGCGAGCACGGAGTCGAGTTCCCGTTCCAGGGCACGATCGCAACGACCGACGGCGAGCGGCTCTGGGCGTTCCGCTACTCGAGCGAGGGCAAGTCGCGGACGCTCTACTACTCGAGCAAGATCGAGACCCTGCGCGAGCTCTACCCAGAGGTGGAGATGCTCCATCGGGTCGGCGACGAGAGCCGGATCGTGGTGTCGGAGCCGCTCGGCGAGTTCCCCGGCGTCTGGAACGAGATCCCCGAGTCGAGCTGGGGCGTCATCCAGCCCGGCCAGGACGAGCTGCACCCGTTCGAGCCGGTCGCGCCCGGCTCGCTCGTCGTCGCCTACGGCTAGTGGCTGAAGGCCTTCGTGGTGGTCGCGTCGTGGACCGGCGCGGCCTGGCGCTCGAGGTGCGGTAGCTGACGCTTCAGGTCGTCGAGCGAGCATGTCTGCCATGTCGTGCGTGAAGCCGCTGCGGACGACGACGCGCAGCACCGCGAGGTCGGTGCGGTTCGCCGGGAACGTGTACGGCGGCACCTGCCAGCCGCGCTCGCGCAGCGCGCGTGAGACGTCGAAGACGCTGTACGAGTCGACGTCGTCGTTGAGCGCGAATGCGAACACAGGCAGCTGGTCGCCGCGCGTGATCAGCCGGAACGGGCCGAGCTCCTCGATCTTGCCGGCGAGCCGCATCGCGACGTCGCGGGCGTAGCGCTGGACGCGCGCGTAGCCGTCGAAGCCGAGCCGCAGGAAGTTGTAGTACTGCGCGACCACCTGCGATCCCGGGCGCGAGAAGTTCAGCGCGAACGTCGGCATGTCGTCGCCGAGGTAGTTCACGTGGAAGATCAGGTCCTCGGGCAGCGCCTCCGCGTCGCGCCAGATCGCCCAGCCGACGCCCGGGTAGACGAGCCCGTACTTGTGGCCCGACGCGTTGATGGACGCGACACGCGCGGGATACGGAAGTCCCACTCGAGGTCCGGGTCGATGAACGGCGCGACGAACCCGCCGGACGCGCCGTCGACGTGCAGCGGGACGTCGAGGCCGGTGCGCTCCTGGAGGTCGTCGAGCGCCGCGGCGATCTCGGCCACCGGCTCGTAGCGCCGTCGAACGTCGAGCCGAGCATGGCGACGACGCCGATCGTGTTCTCGTCGCAGCGCGCCACCGCCTCCTCGCCGTTCAGCGTGAAGCGATCGCCCTCCATGGGGACGAGCCGCATCTCGACGTCCCAGTAGTTCGCGAACTTCTCCCAGCAGACCTGGACGTTGATGCCCATGACGATGTTCGGCTTGTCGGCGGGCTTGCCGGCCGCGGCGCGCGCGTGCTGCCAGCGGCGCTTCAGCGCCAGGCCGGCGAGCATCGCCGCCTCGCTCGAGCCGGTCGTCGAGCAGCCGGTGCCGACGTCGGCCTTCGGCGCGTGCCAGAGGTCGGAGAGGATGTTCACGCAGCGCATCTCGAGTGCCGCGGTCTGCGGGTACTCGTCCTTGTCGATCATGTTCTTGTCGAGCGTGTGCTCCATCAGCGCGCGCGCCTGCGGCTCCATCCAGGTCGTCACGAACGTGGCCAGGTTGAGCTGCGCGTTGCCGTCGAGCATCAGCTCGTCACGGATCGCCTGCTCCGCCGCATCGGGAGGGATGCCGCCGTCGAGCAGCGCGTGCCGCGGCAGCTTGTCCAGCTCGAGATCGACGATCGGGGTCGGCTTCAGCAGGGTCATCGGTCCTCTCCGTTGAGTGACGGGGCGCCGGCGAAACGCCGGCGCCCCACGCATGCACTCAGGCCTTGGCGCCTTCGGCGGCCTTGAAGCCGACGGCGATCAGGTCCTTCGGATGGATCCACTCGTCGGCGAGCACGAACCCGCCGGCGCGGCCGATCGCGTCGCGGAGCCCCATCGCCCAGCGGTGCTCGATCAGGCCGATGGCGACGGTGGCGCCGTCCGGGATCATGTCGGCGACGTACCAGACGTCGTCCGAGTCGATGATGTGGCCGTCCTCGCCGGCCTCAGCGCCTGCAAGCGCGCCGGCGTCGACCATCTCGTCGTCGCCGGTGCCCATCCCGATGAGGGCGCCGATGATCGCGCCGAGCTCCATCGCCTCGTCGGTCGATGAGGTCGCTCGTCTGGACGGTGGTGACGTTGCCGTCGTCGTCCTTCCTGACCACGAGCAGGTCGACGAGGCGGACGATGTCGGCCTCCTTGAGCCGCTGCAGCTCCGCGAGCGCCTCGCCGCGGAACTTCGGCTCGTTGAAGCCGACGATCAGCATCTGGACGGGCCCGAACGGGAAGCCCGTCGTTCTCCTCGGCGGCGCTCACATCTGCCCCAGAAGCTTGGCCTTCTGGACCTCGAACTCGGCGTCGGTGAGGATCCCCTTCGACTTGAGGTCGGCGAGCTTCTCGAGCTGCGCATAGACCTCGTCGGGGTCCGCAGCAGGTGCCGGAGGCGGCGCGGCGGCGGCCGGCGGCGGCGCTGCGTACTGCTGCTGCTGCTGCGTACTGCGCATCCTGTTCGGCCTGGGCGGCCTGCGCGTCCTGCGAGCTCTGCCTGCTCTTACCGACGGCGTACGCGGCTCCGCCCACGACCGCGGCGCGCGCGAGCGGGCGTCTTCGTCTCATCATCATCGCGTGACTCTCCTTCCTGTGGCTCCAGGTTCCGCGAGCATTATCGCCGCGCAGTGCAGCAGCATCGCCCCGATGGGGTGAGTAGGGTGCTCCGCCGGGGTGCAACAGCGTCTGCTCGCCTGGTTCGCCGAGAACGGCCGCGACCTCCCGTGGCGGCGGACGCGCGACCCGTACGCGATCCTCGTCTCGGAGGTCATGCTCCAGCAGACGCAGGTGGCCCGGGTGGTGCCGCGCTACACGGAGTGGCTCGAGCGCTGGCCGACGGTCGCGGCGCTCGCGGCGGAATCGCCGGCGAACGTGATCCGCGCCTGGCAGGGCCTCGGCTACAACCGGCGCGCGCTCAACCTGCACCGCGCGGCGTGCCACGTCGCGGCGCACGGCTGGCCCGATGACCTGACCGAGCTGCCCGGCGTCGGCCGCTACACCGCCGATGCGGTCGGGGCGTTCGCGTTCGGGCGCCCGGTGCTCCCGGTCGACGTCAACATCCGGCGGGTCATCGAGCGCAGCGGCGGCGACTTCGACCACCGCGCCGCGCAGGCGCTCTTCGACCTCGGGGCGACGGTCTGCCTGGCGCGCATCCCGCGCTGCGGCGCCTGCCCGCTCGCGGCCGGCTGCCCGTCGCGCGGGCGCCGCTGGGAGCCCGAGCGGAAGCAGGGGCCGCTGGAGGGCTCGTTCCGGCAGCGGAGGGCACGGACGCTGCGGCTCGTGGCCGACGAGGGGCGCCGGCTAGACGAGCTGGACGGCGAGGCGGTCAAGTCCCTGGCGCGCGACGGCCTCGTCGTCGTAGACGGTACATTTGTC
>CAVWIS010000040.1:0-118342 GCA_963755055.1 uncultured Alphaproteobacteria bacterium
TGCATGTTATCGGCCAGATGCGTTGATTTGGAGGAGGAAATTCTGACGCACTCTGACGTTCCGCGGATGCACTCTGTGCATGTCGCTGGCAGGGCGGTCGCCGTGCCGCCTCGGGGCGGACCGGCATTGATCTGTATCAATGCGCCTGCCGCCAGTGCTTCCAGGCTGTCGCGAAGCCAAGGAGGCAGCCGTGGCGATAGCGATCGGTAGCCGAAAGGTCGGAATGTTCGGTCGGATCGCCGAGCGGTCGCGGCATCTCCCGTGCCGGCCTCGACGAGTTGCAGAATTGCGGCACGGAGGTCGGCCACATCGCCCAAGACGTCGGGCTCTCGGCATCCGATCTCTATACCATCGCCGCCAAGCGCCCCGGCGCGGCCGACCAGCTGAAATTGCGCCTCGAGGCGCTCGATATGGACCGGGCCGCGCTGCTGCATGGCGATCCGCTGGCGGCGCGCGACCTCGAACGGGTTTGCACCCTGTGCGGCGAGAAACGTCGATGCGAGCGCGATCTGGCTCGCGATCCTGGCGATCCGATCTGGCAGACCTATTGCTCCAACGCGCCCACGCTGCAGGCGCTCGGAGCAGGTGCCGACGCCGGACGCCAAGGCATGACGGAAAGTACCAAGGACTGGTCCGGACGGTGTCACGACAGGCGCCCGCGAATGCGGGATGGGTCGGTGGCCGCTGCCCCGCGTGCCCGGCGCCGCCAACAAGACCGGCCAGAGCACATCCCGATCAGGTGTTGACCGGATGTGCTCTGGAATGCATGCGGCGGCGCATGTTCTTGTCGGCGAACGGGCGTACACTTCGCCGGAACATGCTCTAAGCTGTGTGGCGTATTCGACATCGCAGACAATGCGGGACCAACATAGGAGGAGGAGACGAATGGCTCACCTCATCATCAATGGACAATCCCACAACATCGACGTCGAGCCCGACACCCCGCTGCTGTGGGTGATCCGGGAGAAGGTCGGCCTGACCGGCACCAAATACGGCTGCGGCATCGCGCAATGCGGCGCCTGCACCGTGCACATCGACGGCGATCGCGGTGCGCTCCTGCTCGGTGCCGGTCAGCGCCGCCGACGGCAAGCAGATCACCACCATCGAGGGGCTCGCCCACAACGGCATGCTGCACAAGGTGCAGCAGGCCTGGATCGACCACGACGTGCCGCAATGCGGCTATTGCCAGAGCGGCATGATCATGGCGGTCGCGGCGCTGCTGAAGGAGAAGCCGAAGCCGACCGACGCCGACATCGACGCGGCGATCACCAACATCTGCCGCTGCGGCACCTACCAGCAGGTGCGCGCGGCGATCCACGCCGCAGCCAACGCGTGAAGGGAGGCAACCATGAACTCCATATCGAAAATGAATCGCCGCTCCTTCGTCATCGGCGCCGCCGCCGTCGGCGGCGGGCTTGCGCTCGGCCTCGACTTCCGTTCGGCGCCCGAAGTCGTGCGCGCCGCGGACGGCTCGCCGGAAGTCAACGCCTGGGTCGTGATCCGGCCCGACGACACGGTCGTCATCCGCATCGCCCGCTCCGAGATGGGCCAGGGCACGCTGACCGGCCTCGCCCAGCTCGTCGCCGAGGAGCTCGAATGCGACTGGTCGAAGGTCACGACGGAATATCCGACGCCGGGCGAGAACGTCGCGCGCAAGCGCGTGTGGGGCGATTTCTCGACCGGCGGCAGCCGCGGCATCCGCAAGTCGCACGAATATGTGCGCAAGGGCGGCGCGGCGGCGCGCGATGATGCTGATCCAGGCCGCGGCGAACGAAGTGGAAGGTGCCGGCCTCCGAGTGCAGCGCGGCCAACAGCGTGATCACGCACAAGGCGTCGGGCCGCACCACCACCTACGGCAAGGTGGCGGAAGCCGCCGCCAAGCTCGAGCCGCCGAAGGACGTCACGCTCAAGGACCCGAAGGACTGGAAGATCGCCGGCAAGCCGCTCAAGCGGCTCGACACCGCCGACAAGGTGACCGGCAAGCAGGTCTACGGCATCGACATCAAGACTGCCCGGCATGCTCATCGCCGCGATCAAGGACTGCCCGGTGCTCGGCGGCAAGGTGAAGAGCTTCGACGCCGCCAAGGTCGCCGGCATGACGGGCGTCAAGAAGGTCGTGCAGGTCGGCGACATCGGCGTCGCGGTCGTCGCCGACACCTGGTGGCACGCCAAGACCGCGCTCGACGCGCTGCCGATCGAGTGGGACGACGGCGACGAACGCCAAGGTCTCGAGCGCCACGATCGCCGAGTTGCTCAAGGCCGGGCTCGACGCCGAGCAGGCCTTCGTCGGCAACGCAGAACGGCGACGCCAAGGCCGCGATCGCCGGCGCGGCCAAGAAGGTCGAGGCGGTCTACGCTATCCCTACCAGAACCACGCTCCGATGGAGCCGATGAACGCCACCGCGCTCTACACGGCCGACAAGTGCGAGGTGTGGTGCCGACGCAGAACGGCGAAGCCGCGTTCGCGGCAGCGCTCGCGGCCTCAGGCCTGCCGGCCGGCAAGTGCGACGTCTACAAGATCCATCTCGGCGGCGGCTTCGGCCGGCGCGGCGCGTTCCACGACTACGTGACGCAGGCCGTGCTGATCGCCAAGCAGATGCCCGGCACGCCGGTCAAGCTGCTGTGGTCGCGCGAGGAGGACATGACGCATGGCCGCTATCACCCGGTCATGCAGTGCAAGCTCGTCGGCGCGTTCGACAAGGACAACAACCTGACCGGCCTGCACATGCGGCTGTCCGGCCAGTCGATCCTCGCCTCCGTGTTTCCGCAGAACCTGCGAGAAGGGCAAGGACCCGCTCGCGTTCCAGGGCCTGATGCCGCCGGGAACGGAGCACGCGTTCGGCTACACGATCCCGAACCTGCTGATCGACCACGCGATGCGCAACCCGCACATCCTGCCGGGCTTCTGGCGTGGCGTGAACATCAACCAGAACTGCATCTTCATCGAATGCTTCATGGACGAGCTGGCCCAGGCGGCCGGCCAGGATCGCGCTCGAGTTCCGCCGCAAGCTGATGGGCAAGCATCCGAGCAACCTCGCGGTGCTCAATGCGGTGGCCGAGAAGATCGGCTGGGGCAAGCCGGCGCCCGCAGGGCGTGTTCCGCGGGCTCGCCGCAGATGAAGGCGTTCGACAGCTACGTGGCGGCGGCGGCGGAGGTCTCGGTGGAAGGCGGCAACAAGATCAAGATCCACCGCATCGTGGCGGCGACCGACCCGACCTACGCCGTCAATCCGGCGCAGATCGACCGGCAGGTCGCGGGCTCGTTCGTCTACGGCCTGTCCGCGCTGTTCTACCAGGAATGCACCGTCAAGGACGGCGCCATCGAGCAGACGAACTTCGACACCTACAACTCGATGCGCATCGCCGAGATGCCGAAGGTCGAAATCGATCATCATGCCGTCCGGCGGCAACGATCCCTGGGGCGGCGTCGGCGAGCCGACCATCTGCGTGGCGGCGCCGGCGGTGCTCAACGCGTACTTCAAGGCGACCGGCAAGCGCATCCGCTCGTTCCCGCTGAAGAACCACGACATCGCCATGGCGTGACGAAACCGAGACAATATGCGCAACGACGGAATCCCGCATGGCCTGGAATACGCCAGGCCATGCGGAAGCAGGGTTCAACGTCCGTGATGGACTGACTAGCAGGAGGGATCAATGCCCATCTACATTTCGCGCGGTCGTTTCACTACGGAAGCGGTCAAGGGCATGCTGGCTAAGCCCGAAAATCGAGAGGACGCCGTCGCCAACCTGTTCAAGAGCGTCGGCGGCAGGCTGATCGGCTGGTACTTGACCTTCGGCCGCCACGATTGGCTGGTCATCGGCGAGTTCCCGGACGACAAGACGGCGGCCTCTGCGGTGCTCGCCGCGGCTGCAGGGGGTAGCCTGTCTGACGTCGAGACGACCGTGGCGATGACCGCGAAGGATGCGGCAGCCACGTTCGAAGCCGCCGGAAAGGCGGCGAAAGCCTTCAGGAGCGCCGGACGCTCGTAGGCTCAATGAACCGTCAGCCGGCGTAAAGGTCGGCGCCAGACTAATGTGGTCCCGGGCGACGTCGCCTGGGACGGCATCGCGCTCAATGTCACCGGGATGCGGGGAGCCTTGGGGCTTTTCCGCAGGCCGACGATCATGGCCTGCAACTCCGTCACCCCTTGCCGCCCAGCCGCACGATGAATTTTGCAAAACCCTCGAGCTGCTGGCGGATGATGGTGCGGGTGGCCTCGTCGGTGAGCTCGCCCTTGGCCTCGTCGACCTTGGCCTTGACGTTGCCGATGAAAATCTCCGGCTTGTTGAACACGAAGCCGTCGAGAAAAATCATCATCTGGCGGATGTGATACTGCACCCGCGGGCCGCCCAGCGGGCCCTGCGAGGCCGACAGCAGCGCCATCGGCTTGTTGGCGAACGGCTGGTCGGGAAGCCGCGACACCCAGTCGATGGCGTTCTTGAGCACGCCCGGGCAGGAATAGTTGTATTCCGGCGTCACGATGATCACGCCGTCCGCGGCGCGCATGGCGTCGGCGAGCGCCGTGACCGGCGCCGGCCAGCCGCCCGCCTGCACGTCGGCATTGTAGAGCGGCATGGTGCCGATCGGCGGCGACGCCGTGATGGTCATGCCGGGCGGCGCCAGAGCCGGCAGGCTGTTCGCCACCATCAGGTTGTAGGACCCTTTGCGCAGGCTGCCGCAGATCGTGATCACGTTGCTCATGAGTGTCCCCGGGCCGCATCCTGGTCATCGCCCGGCGCGCGGCGCCGCACGGGCCGGCCGCACTATAGCCAGCCGCCCGGCCATTGCCACCGCCCGGGCTTGCGATGCCGGCGCCATGCCGGGCGCCGGGCACCGCTCATGGCGCGACGAGCTCCACGCGCCGGTTGAGCGCGCGGCCGTCCTCGGTGGCGTTGGGGCCGACCGGGGCGAGGAAGCCGACCCCGGCGGTGCGCAGGCGTCCCTGGGCGATGCCGTGGGACTTGACGAGCTCGGCGGCGATCGCCTCGGCGCGCCGGCGCGACAGGTCCATGTTGTGGTCGAACGCTCCCTGGCTGTCGGTGTGGCCGACGATGAACACCTGCAGCTTCGGCTGGGCGCGCAGGAGTTTTGCGATCTCCTCGAGCGTCGGGCGGCTCTCCGGCCGGAGCACCGCCTTGTCGGTGTCGAAGTAGATCCCGTAGAGCGCGATATGGCCCTTCTCGCCCAATCCCTTGGCCATCGCGGCGGCATCGATCATCTTGTTCTCGACCGCACCGAGCTGCGCGACCACGAGCTGGGCATAGATCTGGTCGTTGTTGCTGCTCACCAGAACGGTCGCATAGGTGTCGCGCCCGCCGTCGTTCCTGCGGCCGGCGTAGTAGCGATAGTTGAAGCCGTCGGTCCACATCTGCGGGACCGGCAGCACGTCGATCGCCTCGGTGAAGGGAATCCCGCCGCACGCGTCGGTGTCGCAGGCGAGCAGCGTCTGGAAGCCGGCCTTGGCGAGCTGGGTCTCGAAATTCTGCGCGACCTCGAGGATCGAGGGGCCGGGCGCGGTGCGATAGGCGATGCGGGTGATGCGGCCCTCGAGCCGGCGCTGATCGGCCGGCCTGCCGTCCGTGAACGCCGCGGCCTGCAGCCGGGTCGCGTCGAAATCCTTGACCTGATAGCCGGTAATGACGCTGCCGCGGAAGCGGCCGATGCCGGGGAAATCCTTCGATCCCGCCACATCGCCGCGCTGCGCCTGTGCGCCGAGCGATCCGCACAGCGAGGTTCCGAATGCGAGCAGAACGCCAAGGGACACAATGATGGATCGTCGCATGGGCTTCTCCACTGGGAGATGAAGGGCTGATGTCGGGGATGCGGCAAAGCCGGAGGAAGCCCGATCCTAGCGGGATTCGCCGGCCGCGAGGACCGGATTTCCGCGATCGCCTGCCCCCGGCTTTCGAGCGAGGACAATTGCCGATATGGTCCGGCACGCTCTTGGAGCAAGGACCTCGAAGGAGACGCGACAGATGGCGGACGACAAGCAGCGGATCGGCTGGATCGGCATGGGCCGGATGGGATTTCCGATGGCCGAGCGCCTGCTCAAGGCGGGCTACGACGTGTCGATCTGGAACCGCACCCGCGCCAAGGCCGAGCCGCTGGCCGCCAAGGGCGGAAAGATCGTCGACCGCCCGGCCGACCTCGCCGGCGTCGACATCGTGTGCTCGATCGTGTCGACCGGAAAAGACCTCGTTGAGGTCTATTTCGGCGAGCACGGGGTGGCGGTTGCCGGCAACACGCTGCCGAAGATTTTCGTCGACTGCTCGACCATCGGGGTGGAGGAGTCCGCCGACATAAGGCGGCGGCTCGCGGAGCGCGGCGCCGAGTACGTGGCGGCGCCGGTCAGCGGCAACGCCAAGGTGATCAAGGCGGGAAAGCTCTCCGCGGTGATTTCTGGCCCGGAGGCCGCCTGCAAGGCGGTGACCCCGGTGATCGAGGCTTTTGCCCCGCAGGGGGTCAGCTTCGTCGGCGACGGCGAGCTCGCCCGCGTATGCAAGATCGCCCACAACGTGATGCTCGGCGTGGTGATCGAGAACCTGATCGAGATCACGCTGCTGGTGAACAAGATGGGGGTGCCGCGGCACGCCTTCCTCGCCTTCCTCAACAACGGCGTGATGGGGTCGATGTTCACCCGCTACAAGGCGCCGGCGCTGGTCAACCTCGACTGGACCACCACGTTCACGCCCGAGCTGCTGCGCAAGGATCTCGACCTCGGCCTGGAACTCGGGCGCGAGCAGGACGTACCGATGCCGGTGACCGCGGCGGCGCGAGAAATGCTGCAGGCGCATTTCGGCGCGGCGACGTTGAAGCCCGGCGCGGAAAAATATCTGCAGCAGGATTTCGCCGCGCTCGCCGAGACCATGGCGCTGCTCGCAGGCATGAAGCTGACAAGCGAGAACAAGAACGTGCCGAGCGGGTTGGAGTGACACGAGCTCGTAGGGTGGGCAAATCGCTGCACGGGCGGCGAGATTTGTTGATGCATAGCCGGCGATTTGCCCACGCGGTCCGACGCCGGTCCGACCGCGTGGGCAAAATCGTACGCGGGGTTCTGGCGAGCGGCAGCGCCGGAGCATCGATTTTGCCCACCCTACGGCGAGGAATTGTAGGGTGGGCAAATCGCTGCACGGCCGCAGGACTTGCTCACGGGCTGCGGGCGATTTGCCCACGCTGACCGCGTGGGTCATTGCGCGCAGATCCGGGGCATGTCCGCGGGCTGGGGGCGCAATGACCCACCCTACAAGCCGGTTTGCCCGGGCCGCGTGAGACCGAAGGAGACGAGACACGTGACGGCAACAAACATCGACGCGATTGCGGCGGAAGTTCTCGGCGCGCTCGAACTCGGGCCGGCAGATCGCCGCGGTCTCGCAGCGCCATCCCGGCCTCGACGTCGCAAGTGCCTATGCGGTGACCGCGGCGCTCAGGGCGTTGCGCACGCGGCGCGGCGACCCGGCGGTCGGGCGAAAAATCGGGTTCACCAATCGCGGCATCTGGGCCGAGTACAACATATCGGCGCCGATGTGGGGCGACATGTATGCCTCCACGGTGCACGAGATTCCTGCGCGATTTGCGCTCGCCGGGCTGGCGGAGCCAAAAATCGAGCCGGAGATCGCCTTCAGGCTGGCAAAGCCGATTCTCCCCGGCATGAGCGAGGAAGACATGCTCGGCGCCATCGAATGGGTCGCCCACGGTTTCGAGATGGTGCAGTCGATCTACCCGGCCTGGCGTTTCGGCGGGGCGGATGCGATCGCGGCGGGCGGCATGCATGGCGCGCTGCTGCTCGGCCCGAGGCTTGCGGTGGAGGCCGGCAAGACGACTGATCTCGCCCGCGCGCTGAAAAGCTTCGAGGTGACGCTCTGCCGCGACGGCGAGGTCATCGACACCGGCAAGGCGACCAACGTGCTGGGCGGCCCGTTGCTGGCGCTGGCGCATCTGGCCGATGAGCTCAGCCGCGACGCCTTCAATCCGCCGCTTGCCGCCGGCGAGATCGTGACCACCGGCACGCTGACGCGGGCCTTTGCGGTTGCGCCGGGAGAGCGCTGGACGACGACGCTCGACGGCATCGCGCTGGACGGAATTGCGGTGGAGCTCATTTGACGCGGGCTGGCTCATCGGCATGCATGGAGGGGTCATGAAGATCGACGGACGCTGTCACTGCGGCGAGATCACCTTCGAGGCGGAGGTCGATCCCGACGCGCTCCACATCTGCCATTGCACCGACTGCCAGATGCTCTCCGGCTCGGCCTTCCGCGCCAACATTCTGGCTGCGGCGGAAACATTCCGGCTGCTCGGCGGCACGCCGACGAGCTACGTGAAGACCGCGGAGAGCGGCAACAGGCGCCGCCAGGTTTTCTGCGGCAAGTGCGGCACGGCCATCTATGCCTGCGCGGTGGAAAATCCGCAGAGCTACTCGCTGCGCGCCGGCACCATCACCCAGCGCGCCGCGCTCAAGCCGCGCCGGCAGATCTGGCGGCGCTCGGCGCTGCCCTGGGTCGACGCGCTCGCCGCCGTGCCGGCGAGCGACAAGGGGTGAAGGGGGCAGGAGGAACACATGCGAAAGCATCGTCGTCGGGCGCTTGTGCTCAATGTCATAGGTGCGTTGATGGCCCTTGGTTCTGCCTGTGCTCAGGACGCCGGACCCGACCTGCGCTACGGCAACTGGGGCCTCGACCTTCAAGCAGCAGATCCCTCGACCTCACCTGGAAACGATTTTTTCAAGCACGCCAACGGTACATGGCTCGTGCACGCTACAATTCCCCCAGACAAATCCAGAGCGACCCTGCGCGCCCTCATGACGGACAGGACCGAAGAACGGGTGCGTGCAATCCTCGAAGCAGCGGCAGGCCGTGCAAGTCACCAGCCGACCGATATCACCGGCAAGGTTGGCGCGTTCTATAAGGCCTTCATGGATCAGGATGCCATCGAAGCGCTCGGGGCCAAACCGGTAATGCCGATGCTGGCGGCCATCAAGGCAACGATGGCACGCGAGGCGCTCGGGGCCATGATGGGTCGCGCTACGCATGACTTCGCGGGTTCGTTCTTCGCCGCCTCCGTTGAGGTGGATGCAAGAAATCCGAGCCAGTACGCCGTAAACCTCAACCAGGCTGGGCTCGGCCTCCCGGATCGCGACTATTACATGAAATCCGATCCGAAGTTCCGAGAGACGAAGGCAACGTACGAGGCCTATATCGAGCGGCTGCTGGACTTGGCCGGTTGGCCCGATCCAGCTGAGAGCGCCCGCCGAATTATTGTGTTGGAGACCCGCATCGCCGAGGCGCACTGGAGCAAAGCCGAGGCTCGGGAAGTCGACAAGACCTATAATCCCATGAACGTTGCCGAGCTTGAGGCCCTTGCCCCGGGCTTTCCGTGGCAACCCTACCTGGCGGAGGCGAAGCTCACATCGACCATCCGCATCGTTGTCGGCGAGAAGAGCGCATTTCCGAAGATTGCAGACATCTTCGCCACCACCTCCGTCGATACCCTTCAGGCTTGGCATGCATTCAATGTTATAAGCCAGGCGGCACCGTACCTGCCAAAGTCATTCGCCGATGCTCACTTCGAGATGTACAAGAAGACCCTTCTTGGTCAGCAGCAGCAGCAGGCTCGCTGGAAGCGTGCCGTCTTTGCGGTCAGCGGCGACCTGGATGGTAACGAGGGGCCATTGGGCCACATGGGCTGGGCCGTGGGGCAACTCTACGTCGAACGCCACTTTACCTCGGAGGCCAAAGACCAGATCGAGATGCTGGTCGACAATCTTCTGAACGCCTTCCGGGCACGTCTCAAGACGCTTGACTGGATGAGTTCCGAGACCAAGGCCGAAGCATTGAAGAAGCTGGACAATTTCATTGTTCAGATCGGTTATCCAAGCAGGCCGCGGCGCGATTACGCACGCCTGCTCGTGAGCGATGATGATCCCCTGGGCAATGCCCGTCGTGCCGCCGATCTGGATTGGAATTTCCAAGTGGATCGCCTGCATAAGCCCGTCGATCGCGATGATTGGTATTTCACCCCGCAGGTTAACAATGCAGCCAATGCTTTTTACTTGCGAAGTCTCGTATTTCCTGCGGCTCTCTTTCAGGCTCCAATGTTCGATCCCAATGCTGATCCTGCAGTCAATTACGGCGCATTCGGTGCAATTGCGGGCCACGAGATCACGCACTGCTTCGACGATCAAGGCCGAAAGATAGACGCCGAAGGCCGGCTGCGTGACTGGTGGACGACGGACGATGCCAGGACATTCGAGGCTCGTGCCTCCGAACTTGGCATGCAGTACTCCGCTTTCGAGCCGCTGTCCGGTACGCACGTCAACGGTCAGCTGACAATGGGCGAAAACATCGCCGACCTCGGAGGCTTGATACTGGCCCTCGATGCCTATCATAGGTTCCTTGGCGGCAAGCCTGCGCCAGTTATCGACGGACTGACCGGCGAGCAGCGCTTTTTCCTTGGCTGGGCGCAGGCGTGGCGGGGCAAGCTGAGCGAGGCGGCGTTGCGCAATCAAGTGACGACGGACCCGCACGCACCACGTCAGTATCGAGTGAACGGCGTGGTCCGCAACATCGACGAATGGTACACCGCTTTCGCAGTGAGGCCCGGTGACGAGCTCTACATCATGCCGGAGAAGCGCGTACGTATCTGGTGAGCAGTGGTCGTCGGGAGCGTTTTGACGCAGCACGGCAGCAGGGGCGCCGCCTTGAGATCGCCGGCGTGTCTGGCGACGGCAGAGTTGCGGCAGGCTGCACTGATCGACGCGCTCGCCGCCCCAGCGACCGACAGGGAACGAAGAGGCCGAACCTTGGACGAGGTGATATCCGAGCAAATGGCCGTCGTCGCCCCGGCGGCGCTGGAGCGCTACGACGTCCTCATCATCGGCGCCGGCCTGTCGGGCATGTACCAGCTCCACCGGTTGCGCCAGCTCGGGCTCTCGGTGCGCGTCTTCGAGGCCGGCAACGGCGTCGGCGGCACCTGGTACTGGAACCGCTATCCTGGCGCCCGCTTCGATTCGGAAAGCTGGTCCTACGGCTATTCGTTCTCCGAGGAGATCTTGCAGGAATGGGACTGGAGCGAGCATTTTTCCGCGCAGCCGGAGACACTGCGCTACTGCGAATTCGTGGCCGACAAGCTCGATCTCAGGCGTGACATCGCCTTCAACAGCCGGGTGACGGCGGCGACCTGGAACGAGGCGGAAAATTTTTGGGAGATCGCGCTCGCGGACGGCCACCGGGCGCGCGGGACATTTTTGATCGCCGCGGTCGGGCCGCTGTCGGCGCCGACCATGCCGAGCATTCCGGGCGTGAAAAATTTCCGCGGAGAATCCTGGCACACCGCCGACTGGCCGCATCGGCCGGTCAGCTTTGCGGGCAGACGCGTCGCGGTGATCGGCACCGGCGCGACCGGGGTGCAGCTCATCACCGAGGTCGCCAGGACCGCCGGCCATCTGACCGTGTTCCAGCGGCGGCCGAACTGGTGCGCGCCGCTGCGCAACGCGCCGATCGACGCGGCGACCCGGCGCGCCATCAAGGCGCGCTATCCGGAGATTTTTGCCCGGTGCCGCGAGACCCACGGCGCGTTCATCCACATGACGGATCCGCGCAGGACCTTTGACGTGACGCCTGCCGAGCGCGAGGCGTTCTTCGAGGAGCTCTACGCCAAGCCCGGCTTCGCCTTCTGGATGGGCAATTTCCGCGACGCGCTCGTCAGCGAGGCGGCGAACGCGACGCTGACCGAGTTCATGCGAAAAAAGATCCGCGCGCGGGTGCGCGACCCGGCGCTGGCGGAAAAGCTGATCCCGAAGGACCACGGCTTCGGCACGCGCCGCGTGCCGCTGGAGAGCGGCTACTACGAGGTCTACAATCAGGAAAACGTGCGCCTCGTCGACATCCGCGAGACCCCGATCGAGCGCATCACCGCGAGCGGCATCAGGACCACGGCGGAAGACCTCGCCTTCGACATGATCATCTACGCGACCGGCTTCGACGCGGTCACCGGCGGCTTCGACCGCATCGACATCCGCGGCTCGGGCGGCCGGCGGCTCAAGGACAAATGGGCGGACGGGCCGAAGACCTATCTGGGGCTGCAGAGCGAAGGCTTTCCCAACCTGTTCACCCTGGTCGGGCCGCACAATGCCGGCACCTTCTGCAACATCCCGCGCTGCATCGAGCAGAACGTCGATTGGGTCACCGACCTGCTGCGCCACATGCGGGACAACGGTTTTTCCCGGATTGAGGCGACGGCCGAAGCCGAGGCCGCGTGGACCGCGCACGTTCTGGAGCTTGCGCAGAAGATGCTGTTCACGAAGGTCGATTCCTGGTTCATGGGCATCAATTCCAACGTGCCCGGCAAGGACAAGCGCACCTTCCTGCTCTACTCGGGCGGCGCGCCGGCCTACCGCGAGCGATGCGACGAGGTGGCGGCGAAGGGGTATGAGGGGTTCGTGCTGGCCGGCCGGTGATCACCCGGCAGCCATCGTCCGCGACCACGCGCTCGCGGGCCCTTCGGCGCACCGCCCCGCCCTGCGGCCAAGGCAGGAACACCATAGTCCAAACATGCGCGAGCGGCAGCGTGGACACCGCGTGGGCAAATTGCCGGACCTGTCGTGCCGCTTCTCCGCCGCCACGGCCGGCAATTTGCCCACCCTACAATCAATACCTGTTGGCGATCGGCAGTTCCTCGGCGGGAAACAGCGTGATCACCCGGCAACCCTTGTCGGTGACCACCACCTCCTCCTCGATGCGCGCCGCCGAGTAGCCGTCGGTGGCCGGGCAATAGGTCTCCAGCGCAAACACCATGCCTTCCTTGATCTCCATCGGGTGGCTCATCGAGACCACCCGGCTGATGATCGGCCGCTCATGGAGCGCAAGGCCGAGGCCGTGGCCGAACTGCAGGCCGAAGGCCGACATCTCGTCGGGGAAGCCGAATTCTTCGGCCTTGGGCCACACGCCACAGACCTTGTCGGTCGACACGCCGGGCTTGATCAGCGCGATGGCGTTGTCGAGCCACTCGCGGGCCTTTTTGTAGGCGTCGTGCTGCACCGGCGTGGCGCGGCCGACATTGAAGGTCCGGTAGTAGCAGGTGCGATAGCCCATGAACGACTGCAGGATGTCGAAGAACGCCTGGTCGCCGGGACGCAGCATGCGGTCGGTGAAGTTGTGCGGATGCGGGTTGCAGCGCTCGCCCGAGATGGCGTTCACCGCCTCGACGTCGTCGGATCCGTGACGGTAGAGGAACTCGTTGACCATGGCGACGATGTCGTTCTCGCGCACGCCGGGTTTGAGCTCCTCGTGGATCAGGTGGTAGGCGCCGTCCACCATGGCGGCTGCCCGGTTGAGCAGCGCGATCTCGTCAGAACTCTTGACCTCGCGCGCCTCCAGCATGACCTGCTGGCCGTCGGCGATCTTGAGACCCGCCTTCTCCAGCTCGAACAGCATCGGCGGCTCGATCAGGTCGACGCCGACCGCCATGTCGCCGACGCCGGCCTCGCGGATCAGCGAGGCGATCTCCTCGGCATGGTGCTTCATCAGGCCGAACGAGGGCGGCACGGTGCCGCGCATGCCGATCAGCCCGGCCTTGCAGTTCTCGGGCGCAAGCCACGGCACGTAGAGCCGGTGATGCACGGCGGCGGAGCCGAAATCCCACAGGATGGGCTCGCCGGTGCGAGTGAGCAGCGCCCAGCGGCACAGCTTGTCGCGCTCCCATTCGCCGATCTTGGTCGAGGTGATGTAGCGGATGTTATTGACGTCGAAGACCAGCAGCGCGCCGAGCTCGGAATTGTCCAGCGCCCGACGGACGCGGCTGAGCCGGTAGCGGTGCAGGCGCTGGAAGTCGACGCGCTCCTCGAAGTCGACCCCCATGGTACCGAGCGCCGGCAGGGCGCGGTTCCAGCGGTAGTGCGGGTCGATGTCGTCGGCGCGGATTTCACGGGCTTTCTGGTCCACGGGCGGGCTCCCTGTGCTCGGGCGGCGTTGCGCCGGATCATAGGGCATTCGCGGGCGGACCGCGACGGGCGCCGACGACGCAGAGCGATCGCTCGTGGCAGGCTAAGCGCCGCTGGCTCCCACCTCTCCCCGCGTGCGCCCCGCGTGCGGGGAGAGGTCGACCGCGCGTAGGCGCGGTCGGTGAGGGGGCCTCTCCAGGCGCCGAGCCTGTGGGACGAGCCCCTCACCCCGACCCTCTCCCCGCGCGAAGAGCGGGGAGAGGGAGAAGAGGCGTCTCTAGTCGCCGACGGTCAGGGCGTGGACGGAGAAATACTTCTTCGGATCGGTCCACACCGCGCGATTGGTCCAGCCGGCGCCGCGGGCGAGCGCGGCAAAACCGTCGACGGTGTACTTGTAGCTGTTCTCGGTGTGGATGGTCTCGCCGGCGCGGAACTCGAAGGTCTGGCCGCAGACCCGCACCTTCTGCGACCTGCGGCTGGCGAGGTGCATCTCGATGCGGCGCAGCTCGCTGTTGTAGATGGCGTGATGCTCGAAGGCGTCGAGATCGAAGTTGGCGCCGAGCTCGCGGTTGATGCGGGCGAGCAGGTTGAGGTTGAACCTGTCGGTGACCCCGGCCGCGTCGTTATAGGCGTCGAACAGAACCTTCTTGTCCTTCACCAGATCGACGCCGACGATCATCGTCGCCTGCCGCCCGAGAATGGGCACGGCGTTGCGCAGGAACGCCGCCGCCTCCAGCGGCTCGAAATTGCCGATGGTGGAGCCCGGAAAAAATCCGACCCGCGGATGTTTCGCCAGCACCTCCGGCAGATCGAACGGCCGGGTAAAATCGGCCGCCACCGGCAGGACGGCGATCGACGGGAAATCATGACGCAACCGGGTCGCCTCGTCGTCCAAGAACTCCGCCGAGATGTCGACCGGCACGTAGGCGAACAGGCTTTTCGCCGCTCGCAGCAGCAGCCGGACCTTGACGGTCGGGCCGCTGCCGAACTCGACCAGCCCGGCATCCGGCGGGATCAGCGCCGCGATCTCGCCGGCGCTCTCCTCGAGGATCTTCAGCTCGGTGCGGGTCGGATAGTATTCCGGCAGGGCGGTGATCTGCTCGAACAGCTGCGAGCCGGTCTTGTCGTAAAAGTATTTGGCGGGCAGCCGCTTGGGCGTAGCGGAGAGGCCCGCGATCACGTCGGCGGCGAAAGCCGACGTCGCATCGCGACGGGGTATCGGGCGCGGAAAGGAGTGTGCGAGGACTGACATGGTGATCACTCGAAAATTGGGGGAAGGCCGAACGGCACCTGGTTTGATCGCATTTCCTGTCGGAAAACCGCAGACCAGCTAGCCGAAGTCGGCGAGCCGCAACCCGCTGAACTGCCAGCGGGCCGAGGGCGGGAAGAAATTCCGATAGCTGATGCGGGCATGACCGGCGGGAGTTGCCAACGACGAGCCGCGCAGGACCATCTGGTTGATCATGAACTTGCCGTTGTACTCGCCGAGCGCGCCGGGCACCGCACGGTAGCCCGGATACGGCGCATAGGCGCTGCGCGTCCACTGCCACACAACGCCGAACGCCCCGATTAGTTCATCGGTCCGGGCGGCGACCTCCCATTCGGCCTCGCTCGGAAGGTGCCTTCCGGCCCAGCGCGCAAAAGCATCAGCCTCGTAATAGCTGACGTGGCAGACCGGCGCGGCCGGATCGACCGGACGCAGGCCGCCGAGGCTTAACGAGAACCATTGGCCGTCCTGCTCGTGCCAATGGCCGGGCGCGGTCCAGCCCTCGGCCTCCACATTGGCCCAGCCGTCCGACAGCCAAAGCGTCGGAGTTCGCATAGCCGACATCCGTCATGAACTCGAGCCATTCGGCGTTGGTCACCAGGTGGCGGGCAATGCGCACCGGCCCGACCAGCTCGCGGTGCGCCGGGCCCTCGTTGTCGAACGAGAAACCCTGGGCCTGGTGGCCGATCGTATGGATGGCCTCGGGGAGCGCGATGAAGTCTCCTGCTCCCGGGGCGGGGCGCGGCGGCTGCCAGGCCGGATCATAGGCGGGCAGGATCGGATTCTGCGCAAAGGCGTGCAGGATGTCGGTGAGCATCAGCTCCTGGTGCTGCTGCTCGTGATGCAGGCCGATCTCGACGATGGGCAGCACCGTTGCGAGCAGCGCGTCGTCGGCATGCCCGATCAGGTCCTGCACGGCGGCATCGACGTGGCGGCGATAGGCGGCGACATCCGCCGCGGCCGGCCGGGTGATCAGGCCGCGCTTCGGGCGCGCATGACGCGGGCCGGCGGAGACATAGTAGGAGTTGAAGAGGAAGGCGAGCCGCTCGTCGAAAACCCGGTAGGCGGGGACATGCGGGACCAGAAGAAACTGCTCGAAGAACCAGGTCGTATGCGCCCGATGCCACTTTGTCGGGCTCGCGTCGGGCATCGACTGGATGACCTGGTCCTCGGGAGAGAGGGGCGCGGCGCGAGCCTCGGTCTCGGCGCGGACCCGGATGAAGGCATCCATCCAGCCCGCGCGGGAGCGCGGGGGGCCGGTCGTCACATGCACGGGCTCGGCGACGTCGTGATCGAGAACGGCAGTTACGCTGCTGGGCATTGCTTCCTCCGCGTTTTCGATCGCGAAAAACCGGGCGCGGGCACGAGGCCCTTCTTAGGACGCACGCCTAGGGCATATTGTTCCATCGGCCGGAAGATCGGGCAACCGCGGCCTGCCCGGCTTGCCGGCTTTGTGATGGCGCCACGGACCCTCGCCAAGTATCGACGCCACCGCGCAATATGGTGACCGGATCGTGACCGATCAGTGACGCCTATCCACCATCAGCCCGCCTAGATAGGCGGGCTGATGGGGATATCAAGGGCGTGCCCCTGTGCCGTTTCGGGGCTGTCGAATCGTCACATTTCCGCATATTGGGCTTTGGCGATCCGGCACCGGACGCTGGAGCGCTTTCCCATCGCAAAGCGCTCCAGATTCGACAGTCGTCGCATTTCCTGTCGGAAAACCGGTATCCACTTTTCCGGGAAATGCTCTATTGTGCGGACCGACCTACAGAACGGGAAGAACATGGCCTTCAAACCCAATTACCGGCAGCAGCGCTCCGAGCGCGATCGCAATGCCCGCGCCAGGCAGGCGGAGAAACTGAAGAAACTGCAGGAAAAATCCGAGGCCCGGAAGTCGAAGCGCGATCCCAACGACCCGGAGCCGGCCGAGGACGGGCAGGAGCCCGCTTAGGCCCGGCCCGAGACACCGCAAGGGCCGCCCGAAGGCGCGCAACCAGGTCGCGCCCGACCCCGGGGCGGGGCTTGCGCCGGGCGTCCAACCGAGGCTCAGCCCACCGCCAGCGGCGCCAGCGCCTCGATGTCGCTCACCACGTCGAGGATCACCGGGCGGTTCGCCGAAAATGCCTGCTCCAGGGCGGCCTTGAGCTCGCCGGGCTTTTCCACCCGGATGCCGACGGCGCCGATCTCCTCGGCGATGCGGGCGAAATTGACCATCCGGAACGTCCACAGCTCGCGCGCCTTGTCGGTCTGCTGGCCGCCATAGGCGCGGTCGAAGCCGCGCTTCGACTGGTTGCCGCCGCCGTTGTTGTTCACCACGATCGCCGCATTGATGCCCCAGCGCACCGCGGTCTCGATCTCGGCGACGTGATACCAGAACCCGGAATCGCCGGTGAACGCCACCACCGGCCGGTCCGGGCAGGCGCACTTGGCGCCGAGCGCCGCCGAGAACGCCCAGCCGAGATGGCCGGCGCTGCGGATGTAGCCCTGCCGGGTGCTTTTGAGATCGTACATCCCGCCCATCCACATGCCCGCATGGCCGGTGTCGACCACCACGATGGCGTCGTCGGGCACGTGGCGGGTGAGCTCGCCGCACAGACGCTCGGGACGCATCGGGACGGCGTCGGATTCCAGGAGCGACCGGTATTTTCCGTACCACTCGCGGCACAGTGACCGCGCCCGCTCGGTCCAGGCCTGGCGGCGCTTGGCGGTCGCCGGATCGGCATGCTCCAGCATCTGGGCGAGCACCGACTTGGCGTCGCCCTGGACGGCCGCTTCCAGCGGATAGTTGCGCCCCAGCGCTTCGGGATCGATATCGATCTGGATCGCCCGCACGCCGATCTTCGGGACCTTCCAGAAATGCGTGGTCATCCCGCCGGTCTGGGTGCCGATGAAGCAGACCAGATCGGCCTCCAAAACCACCTGGTTGGCGCTCTCGCGCGAATAGGTGCCGACCACGCCGACCGACATCGGATGATGATTGCCGGCGATAGTGTCCTTGCCGTTGAGCGAGGTGGCGACCGGGATGCCGAGGAGCTCGGCGAGCGCCACCAGCTCGTCGGAGGCGCCCGACGCGCGCACGCCGCCGCCGGCGACAATGACCGGCCGCTCGGCCTGCTGCAGCAGGTGAAGAGCCTTGAGCACGCTGTCGAGCTCGGCCTGCGGGCGGAACGGCGGCACCTGGGCAAAGAGCTCCTCGCACAGGGGCTCCATGTCGGCCTCCTCCATGTCGATCTGGCCCTCGTTGCCGCGGAACTGCAGATGGACCGGGCCCGGGCAGCCGGAGACCGCGACGCGGAACGCCTGGCGCACCATGTCGGGGATGCGCTCGACCGCGTCGATGGTGGCGTTGAACTTGGTCACCGGCTCGAACGCCGGCACGTCGTCGATCTCCTGATAGACTTTTCGGAATTTCGTCCGCGGGTCGCGCCCGCCGGTGAGCGCGATCACCGGCGAATGGGCGAGATACGCGTCGCGCAGGCCGGCCGCGAGATTCATGGCGCCGATCACCTGCGCCATGCAGACGCCCGGCCGGCCGCAGGCCCGCGCATAGCCGTCCGCCATGTAGGCGGCGGATTTTTCCCCGTGAGTTTGGATTCGGGCGATGTCCGGGGCGCGGCGCTCCAGCTCGGCAAAAGTGCCGCGCAACACGGCGGGCACGTTGAACACGTGGGTGACGCCGTAGCCTTTCAGCATCTCGGCGAGAGCCCGGGCACCGGTCATTCTCGGCATGATGGACCTTATAGTATGTTTGCTCGGAGCCGAAGCTGTAGGATGGGTTGAGCGCTTGCGAAACCCATGATGGCTGCGATGGGTTTCGCTCCGCTCAACCCATCCTACATGTCCACCAAAAGCTCATAGACCAGGAACGAGTTCGACGAATATCGAGTGCTCGGTGACCAGCCGCGCGCGGAAGCCTGCCTGATTCACCAGCCGGCGAAAAAGGTCGAGCTCGGAATTGGACGATGTGAGGACGTACATGCGGCCATCCGGCACCAGCCGCTCGCGCGCCTGGGTGAACAGCTCCGCGATGTCCCGATAGCCGGGCCCGGCGTGCCACGCCCGGTCGGCGAGATCGCGCGGCTCGCCAGCAAAGTATGGCGGGTTTGCAAAGATCACGTCGAAGCGGGGACCGGGCGCGACCGGGGAGAGGAAGTTCGCGCAGATGGCGCGGACGACACCGGCGAGGCCGTTGGCCCTGGCATTCTCGGCGGCCGCTCGTGCGGCGTTCGGGTTGATGTCGACCGCGAGCACGCTGGATGCTCCCGATCGCGCCGCGGTCAGCGCGAGAATGCCGCTCCCGGTGCCGAGATCCGCCGCCCGTTTGCCCGCGAGCTCGAGACCGGCGATGAAGGATGCGAAAAACTCGCTGGTCGCGAAGTGGCGCGGATGAAAGACGGTCGGCGGGACAACCAGGCGGAATCCGCCCGCATGCGCCACCACGGTCCGACGGCGCGACAGCAGGAACCGATGGCACAGGGAATGAACGGCTTTCTTGACGAGCGGCGTCGAGCCGATGCGGAGCTTTAGCATGTCGCCTTCGCAAGTGGCATGTTCCGGCCGGCGGACCGGAGCTCACCTCGCCGGAACATGGTCTTGAGCGGAGGACCAGCAAGCCAAAGTTGCTTGATGCGCCTCGAGCACCCTTCCTGATCGACTGTGCACGACCAGACCGCAGCCATCAAGCCCGCCCGGCGGTTTCATGGTCGATTTTGCCGGCGCGGGCCTATTTGATCGCCAGTGGGTTAACGGGGAGCCGACCGCGCCGGTGATCGGGATCGCCGGCGCGACGAACAGGAACTCGTAGGTGTTCCCATCAAGAGCGGCGGCACGCGGGATGACGCCGCGCCAGGCGCAATGCTAGGGTGCGGCAAATCCCGGAGGGAATGCATGAAGAACTGTCTCGCCCGCGCTCTTGCCTGCCTGGCCGCGCTGATCTTCGCCGACAGCGGGCTGGCGCAGACAACCTATCCGACGAAGTCGGTGCGGGTCATCGTCGGCTTCTCGCCGGGCGGGCCGACCGACGTGATCGCCCGGCTGGTGGCGCAAAAGCTCTCCGAGCGCTGGGGCCAGCAGGTCTATGTGGAGAACCATGCCGGCGCCGGCGGCAATATCGGGGCGGCCATGGCGGCCCGGGCGGCGCCGGACGGCTACACGGTGCACGTCATCAGCACCGGCTTCCTGGTCAACGCAACGCTGTACGCGAAGATCCCCTACGATCCGGTGAAGGATTTCGACGCGGTCACGCTGGTGGCGGCCTCGCCCAACGTGCTGCTGATCAACCCCGCGATGCCGGCGAAGAACGTCGCCGAGCTGGTGGCGCTGATCAAGGCGAGCCCGGGAAAATACAGTTTTGCGGCGCCCGGCACCGGCTCGACCCCGCATCTGTCGGGCGAGCGTTTCCGGCTGTTCTTCGGCATCGACCTGCCGGCGGTGCCGTTTCCCGGCGCCGCGCCCGCAGTCACCTCCACCATGGGCGGGCACACCCCGCTCGCCTTCACGGCGCTTCCGCCGGCGATCGCCAACGTGCTCGACGGCAAGCTGCGCGCGCTCGCGGTGACCAGCAGCGCGCGGGCAAGACTGCTGCCCGAGGTGCCCACCATGGCGGAAGCCGGCGTTCCCGGCCAGGAGGCGGTGACGCTGACCGGCATCGTGATGCCGAAGGGAACGCCGAGGGAGATCATCGCGCTGTGGCAGCGCGAGGTCGCCGCCCTGGTGGCGCAGCCCGACGTCAAGGCGAAGCTCGACGATCTCGGCTTCGACCCGGTCGCCAACACGCCGGAGGAATTTTCCGCGCAGATGAAGGAAGAGATCGAGAAGTGGGGAAAAGTGGTGCACGACGCCAAGTTGCGCATTGAGTGAGGGTTGGTTCTGTTTGGACATCAAGAGCCTCCGCATGCTCGGCGCCTCTGCCCCCTCTCCCCGCTCGCGGGGAGAGGGTCGGGGTGAGGGGCTGCTCGCCACGCATTCGTTGTTCTCTACTCGCGGGGACGCCCCCTCACCCGCCCGCCTTCGGCGGTCGACCTCTCCCCGCACGCGGGGCGAGGTGGGAGCCGTGCCGCGCGGCGATCTACTGGTCAAACCCAGGCAATAGAGACACTGTCAGATGCGCATCGTCGACATCCGCGAGACCGCGATCCCGCTGCGATCCTCGCTGCGGAACTCGAGCTTCGATTTTTCCGAGATGACCACGTCGGTGGTCGCGGTGATCACCGACGTCATCCGCGACGGGCGGCAGGTCGCGGGCTTCGCCTTCAACTCGACCGGACGCTATGCCTGCGGGGCGCAGATGCGCCAGCGCTTCATCCCGCGCATCCTCGCCGCCGAGCCGGACGATCTTCTCGACGCCGGCGGAGACAATCTCGATCCGGAAAAAATTCTCGGCCGCATGATGCAGCGGGAGAAATCCGGCGGCCACAGCGAGCGCTCGATCCCGATCGGCACGATCGAGGTGGCGGTGTGGGACGCGGTGGCAAAAATCGCGGAAAAACCGCTGCACCGGCTGCTTGCCGAGCGCTTCAACCACGGCAAGGTCGCGACCAGAATGTTCTGCTACGTGGGCGGCGGCTGGTACACGCCGGGCCAGACGACCAAAGACCTGCAGGACGAGATGCGCCGGCACCTGGCGGCTGGCTACACCATGGTGAAGATGAAGGTCGGCGGCCTGCCGCTCGACGAGGACGTGCGCCGGGTCGCCGCCGTGCTCGAGGTGCTCGGCTCGGAGCATGCGCTCGCGGTCGACGCCAACGCGAAATTTCTCCGCGAGGAGGCGCTCGCCTACGCCAGCGCGCTGAAACCCTTCCGCCTGCGCTGGTTCGAGGAGCCGTGCGATCCGCTGGACTTTGCCCTGCTGGCGGAGATCGCCGCCGTCTATCCCCATCCGCTCGCGACGGGCGAGAATCTGTTCTCCACCCAGGACGTCGAAAACCTGGTGCGGTTCGGCGGGTTGCGCGCGGAAAGCGACATCATCCAGATCGATCCGCCGCAGGCTTACGGCATCGTGCAGTTTTCCCGCACCGTCGACATGCTGGCGCGCCACGGCTTCGCCCGCGGCTCGCTCTTTCCCCATGGCGGCAACCAGATGTCGCTCGCCATCGCCGGCGGCTTCGGGCTCGGCGGCGCCAAATCCTATCCGGGCGTGTTTGGCGCGTTCGGCGGGTTTGCCGACGACGCGCGGCTGGAGAACGGTTATCTCAACCTGCCAGACCGGCCGGGCATCGGCTTCGAGGGCCAGTCGGCGCTCTACCAGATCATGCGCGAGCTTGCCGCGTAGGATGGGTTGAGCGCTTCGCGAAACCCATCATCTCCGTGCGCCCTGCATCGCAGCTGATGGGTTTCGCTGACGCTCAACCCATCCTACGACGATCCTCGACCTCGCGATCACGCCGGATCGGTCCAGAACGCCGCCCAGCGTCGCCGGAGCTCTCCGGCGATGCGGCGCGACTGAGATTTCAGCGCACCGTAGATCAGCCGGACGCGTGCCTTGATCTTGCGGAACTGGCGCAGCACCGCCTGCCAGGGCGGCAGCGATTTGAGATAGTCGAGCCAGCCCATGACGAAGCCGTAGGCCCAGGCGAAGGCCGCGATCGTCATCAGCTTGTCCTTGCCGAGATGGAACAGGCGCTCCACCAGGGTGATCTTCAAGAGCTCGCCGATGACGAGGACGAGGGTGCCGGCCATGAACTGTCCGGTGCCCAGCAGATAGAGCGCGACCGGCTTGACCGGCTCGAGGATGATCACCGGCACCAGAAAGAGCGCCAGCGTCGGATAGGGGCCGAGCGACCGGATCCAGTCGCGCATCCCCTCGAGGATGCGCTGGCGTCCGAGCCAGACGGCGATCGGCTTGACCAGCCAGTAGAACAGTGCGTCGATCAGGAAGTAGAGCACCGCGGCGACCGCCACGAACGGCCCGAGCACCCGCTTCACCACCCGCCGCCAGGTAGCAGGCCGGACGCCGGACGGCGGGGTCGGCGGCGGCGAGGTCGGAGGCTGCGGAGCGCTGCCGTCACCTTGCGTCATGGATGTCCTTCAGTTGATTCGCGGCCCGGTCGGGCGGCGTGCCCGGAGCCATCGTGGCAGCTCTACAATACCGTTACGGTGGGCCAAGAACAGCCCGTCAGTCCCCAGGATCAAGAGATTTCCGGAGGAACGAGGCCCCATGATCGGTCGCCAGAACTGGTACTCGATCCTCTATATCCAGGTGATCATCGCGATCGTCATCGGACCGGCTACAGCTTCCACCTCGACGGCACCAACATATACATGACGCTGGCGGCGCTGTTTCTCTGGCGCAGGCCACCAACACCCACATTACGCTCGGCGAGGAGGTCGAGGCGCTGCCGGCGGAGTAGGATCGCGTTGCCCGCCGCCGGCGCGCCGGCAGCGCCAGCAAAATGGCGATATCCCGCCAGTTGTTCGAACCCCTTCCGGCACGACCATCCACGACCTTCGTGCGAGCCAAACAAAGGCGTGGGCGGTGCAATCATACTAACATGGCAACGGCCGACGCATTGCCGCCACAGTCCGGCCCTCGCATCAGAATCTTTCATGGAACCAAACAACGCCGCGGACATTGTTCGCGCGGATGTGACATGCGGCCGCATGGAGGGGTCCGGCATCGCCGTCTTGTCGTCCCATTTGTCTCGCCCAGTCACATCCGAAAACGGCGCCGGAATGAACGACCGGTGCAAACAAGAGGAGCGAGGGGGTTCGAGCGCTCCGCTCCGATCCATAACGGAGGCCAGTAATGAGACGAGTTGCCGTTTCGACGACTGCTGCCGTGCTTGTCGCCGCCGCGCAGGCGGCGCTCGCCGCCGACCTGCCGCGGCAGATGCCCGTGAAGGCGCCGATCGTGGCGCCGGTCCCCTACTACAACTGGACGGGATTCTACCTCGGCATCAACGCCGGCGGCGCCTGGGGCCGCTCCGACTTCGAGTTCCCCGGCCTGCCGACCGGCAACTTCAACACGTCGGGCTGGCTCGCCGGCGGCACCGCCGGCTACAACTATCAGATAGGAAATTTCGTCGTCGGCGTCGAGGGCGACATCAACTGGGCGAACGTGCGTGGCAGCACGACCTGCCTCGGCGGCGTGTTTTCCTGCGAGACCAGGAACGACTGGCTGGGCACCGCGCGCGGACGCGTCGGCTGGGCGATCGACCGGGTCATGCCGTACGTGACCGGCGGCCTCGCGGTCGGCGACATCAAGGCCAACGTTCCCGGCATCGGCGGCGCCAGCGCCACCAATGCGGGCTGGACCGCCGGCGGCGGCGTAGAGTTCGCGCTGGTCGGCAACCTGACCGCCAAGGTGGAGTATCTCCACGTCGATCTCGGCAGCTTCGACTGCGGGATCTCCTGCGGGGTCGGCGCGTCGACCAATGTCAAGTTCAACGAGGACATCATCCGCGGCGGCCTCAACTTCCGCTTCTGACAGCAACACGCGGATCGGATCGGGCGCCGGCAACAACCGATCGTTGCCGGCGCCGGCTGTTTCGGCGGCGGCTGCCGGACAATACGGCAGCCGGACCGGAGCCAAACCGTCATTCAGGCATTCCCGGCGCGACTTTTCCTGCGGTAAGGTGACCTGCTGCCGGCCGGCAGCGTCACTGCCCGGGGGTCTTCATGCTCGCCGCCCGCCTCATCCACCGCCTGCTGCTCGCAGTTCTTGCCGCCCTCCCGCTGGTGCTCGCCCCGGCGGGCGCCGGGGCCGAGGACAGCAAGATCATCCGGGTCGGCACGCTGAAGCTGATCCACGGCATCACGCCGTACTTCTACGAAAAATTCGCGCCCGCCGGATACACCATCGAGGTCGTGCCGTTCGAGAGCCCGACCGACGGCAAGAATGCGGTGCTGACCGGCACGGTCGACACCTGCATCCACGGGATCGCCGCCTTCATGCTCGGCGCCGCCGCCGGCGAGCCGGTGGTGATCGTCGCCGCCGCCACCAACCGCGGCATGGCGATCGTCGCCGACGCCAAGCAGGACATCAAGACCGTCAAGGACCTCAAGGGCAAGAAGGTTGCGATCTTTCCCGGATCGACCCAGGAGGTCGTCATCCTCGAGCGGCTCAAGGCCGAGGGCATGTCGATCGCCGACATCCAGCCGATCCGGCTGTCGTTCAGCGACATGCCGGCGGCGCTGGCGCGCGGCGACATCGACGCCTATGTGGGCGCCGAGCCGGCGGCCGGCATCAGCGTCGCCAACGGGGTCGGCCGCATCGTCGAGTATCCCTACTCGACGCCGATCGGCTCGCTCAACATGATCCTCTCCACCAGCGAGAAGATGATCGCGGAAAATCCCGCGCGGCTGAAGCTGATCCTCGACATGCACAAGCAGGCGACCGACTATGCGATGGCGCATCCCGAGCAGATGATCGAGATGGCGATGCAGAAGCTCGGCCAGCAGCGCAAGTCGATCGAGATCGCGGTCCCCAACGTGGAGCTCACCTGGAGGATCGACGACGAGTTCGTGCGCCGCGCCAGGGCCTATGGCGAGCTGATGCTGGAGAAGAAGCAGATCCGCCAGATGCCCGACATCGCCAAGGTCGTCAGCCGGAAATACATGTAGTCGATGAGCGTCCTCACCGACCAGGTCGCCGAGGAGCCGGCAACGGATGCCGGGATGCCGGCGACGCTGCGCCGGCGACGGCGGCGGCGCGACCGGCTGCGCGCGATCGTGCTCGGCATCGGCTTCCCGATCCTGCTGGTGCTGTTGTGGGATCGCGCCGTGGCGCTCAGCGGAACAAGGCTGATCCCGAGCCCGCGGCAGGTCGCCGTGATGATGTACGACTTCACCTTCGGCGGGATCTACGACGACGCCTTCAGCGGCACCATCCTGACCCATGTGTGGA
The DNA here is from genome assembly GCA_963755055.1 of uncultured Alphaproteobacteria bacterium. Lineage (GTDB taxonomy): Bacteria > Pseudomonadota > Alphaproteobacteria > Rhizobiales > Xanthobacteraceae > AP-16. The sequence continues at coordinate 26,048 of CAVWIS010000040.1, forward strand.
AGTCGATGCAGCGGGTCTATGGCGGCTTCCTGCTCGCCGCCGCGATCGCCATCCCGCTCGGCCTGATGGTCGGCCGCATCCGGGTGCTGCGCCAGCTGCTCGATCCGACGATCTCGCTCTTACGCCCGATCCCGGTCACCGCCTGGCTGCCGCTGTCGATGATCTTCTTCGGCCTCGGCCCCAACGCGGCGATTTTCCTGGTGTTTCTCGGCGCTTTCTACCCGATCCTGCTGAACACGATCTTCGGCGTGCGCTCGGTGGACGTCAGGCTGTTCGAGGCCGCCGCCATGCTGGGCTGCTCGGGTCCGGCGATGTTCCGCCAGGTCATGCTGCCGGCGGCGCTGCCCTCGATCATCAACGGCCTGCGCATCGCCCACGGATTTGCCTGGATCCTGATCGTGGTCGGCGAGATGACCGGCGTGCCGACCGGGCTCGGCTCGGTGATCATGGACGGCCGCACCCTGTCGCGCACCGACCTGGTGATCACCGGCATGATCGTGATCGGCATGGCGGGCTTCATCACCGACCGCATCATCGTGGCGATCAGCAACCGGCTGCTCGCCTGGAGCCCGCAGCATCATGAGTGAGGCCGGCGCCACGCTCCTGTCGATCCGCGGCGTCACCAAGCGCTTCGCGGTCGGACGACGGCGAGATCGAGGCGCTGGCGTCGATCGATCTTGCCATCGCCAAGGGCGAGTTCGTCTGCCTGATCGGGGCGTCGGGCTGCGGAAAATCGACCCTGCTCCGCATCATCGCCGGGTTCGAGGAGCCGACCACCGGCGAGGTCACGGTGGACGGCCGGCCGGTGACCGGGCCGGGCAGCGACCGCGGCATGGTGTTTCAGGACTACGCGCTGTTTCCCTGGATGACGGTGCGCGACAACATCGCGTTCGGCCCGCGCCAGCGTCGCCTCGCCCGGGGTGAGATCGACGCCACGGCGGATACCTATATGCGGCTGGTCGGGCTGGAGCGCTTCGCCACGCGCTATCCGAGCCAGCTGTCGGGCGGCATGAAGCAGCGCGTCGCCATCGCCCGCGTGCTCGCCAACGACGCCGACATCCTGCTGATGGACGAGCCGTTCGGCGCCCTCGATGCGCTGACCCGCGAGCAGCTGCAGCGCGAGCTCCTGCAGATTTTCGGCGCGCACCGGGGTGACCATCATCTTCGTCACCCATTCGGTCGAGGAGGCGGTGCTGCTGGCGGACCGTGTCGTGGTGATGAGCGCCGGCCCGGGCCGGATCGAGAGCGAGGTCGCGGTCGGGCTGGCGCGCCCGCGCGACGTGTCGTCGCCGGAGTTCAACGCCATCCGCCGCGACATCACGCTCCGCCTGAAGAGCCATCTGGCGCCCGCGCGCGTCATCGAGGCAGCAGCAGTGGATTGAGCCATGGAAGCCGGAGGCGAGATGTCAAATATCCTCTATCGCGGCATGGACCGCGCCGCGCTCGATGCGGCCTACAACAACAGCGCCGCCGTCGCCGGCAGCCAGGACTACGTGGCGCGCTGGCGCGAGCGGAGCGCCGCGATCCGGGCGCGGCCGGACGCGCGGCTCGACATTCCATACGGGACCGCCCCGCGCATGCGGCTCGACTATTTTCCTTCGGGCAAGAAAAACGCGCCGCTGTTCGTGTTCATCCACGGCGGCTACTGGCAGCGCAACGAGAAGGAGACGTTCGCCTTCGTCGCCGAGGGGCCGCGGCCGAACGGCATCGACGTCGTGCTGGTCGGCTACACGCTGGCGCCCGACAAGCGCCTGACCGCAATCGTCGCCGAGATCGCCGCCTCGCTCGACTACCTCGCCGGCCATGCCGGCGAGCTCGGGTTCGACGGGAAAAAAATCTTCGTCGGCGGCTGGTCGGCCGGCGGGCACCTGACGGCGGCGGTCGCCGGTCACCCGGCATTCCGCGGCGGGCTGCCGATCAGCGGCATTTTCGAGCTCGAGCCGATCCGGCTCAACTATCTCAACGAAAAAGTTCTGCTCGACGCCGACGAGGTCGCGGCGATGAGCCCGCAGCGACACATCGCTTCCGCGATGCCGCCGCTGTGCATTGCGGTCGGCGGCGGCGAGCTGCCCGAGCTGGTGCGCCAGTCGACCGATTACGCCGAGGCCCTCACGGCGCGCGGCCAGCCGGCGCAACTGGCGGTGCTGCCCGGCCTCGACCACTTCTCCATCATGGAAGAGATCGCCACGCCCGGCGGCGCGTTGACCCGCGAGCTCGTCGCCCTTATAGCGGCGGCGTAGCCTTCCTCCATCAAACAAGGGTGACCGATGCGCGCCGCCTATTACGAGGCCAATGGCCCTGCCCGCGAGGTGCTGAAGGTCGGCGAGGTGGAGACGCCGAAACCGGGACCCGGCGAGGTGCGGGTGCGGCTCTTAACTTCCGGGGTGAACCCGTCCGACGTGAAGAGCCGGGCGGGCTCGCGGAAAATCACATGGCCGCAACTGATCCCGCACAGCGACGGCGCCGGCACGATCGATGCGGTCGGCGACGGCGTGCCGGCTGGCCGTGTCGGCGAGCGGGTCTGGGTGTGGAACGCCCAGTGGAAGCGCGCGTTCGGCACCGCGGCCGAATACGTGGTGCTTCCCGCCGAGCAGGCGGTGAACCTGCCGGCCGGCATCAGCCTTGCGGCCGGTGCCTGCCTCGGGATCCCGGCGATGACCGCGTGGCACGCGGTGGCGCTCGCCGCGGCGGGCGGCGGGTCGACCGTGCTGATCGCCGGCGGCGCCGGCGCGGTCAGCCATTATGCGATCCAGTTCGCCAAGGCGCGCGGCGCGACCGTGCTCACCACGGTGAGCTCGGCGGCAAAGGCCGAGATCGCGCGCAAGGCCGGGGCCGATCATGCGATCGACTACCGCGCCGAGAATGTCGGTCAGCGCGTCATGGAGCTCACCCAGAGCCGCGGCGTCGACGCGGTGATCGAGCTCGACATCGTCGCCAATGCCAAGCTGCTGCCCGGCGTGCTGCGGCCCAAGGGCAAGGTGGTGATCTACGGCACCGGCGCGCCGGAGGCCACGATCCCGTCCTCGTTCTGCCTCATCAACAGCATCACGCTGCAATATTTCCTGGTCTATGAGCTCAGCCGCGAGGAGCGCGCCGCCGCCGTCGAGGCGATCCAGGACATGCTGAAGGCCGACCGCCTCGCCCACAACGTCGCGGCGACGTTTCCCCTCGACCGGATCGTCGAGGCGCACGAGGCCGTCGAGAGCGGCCGCACCGTCGGCAACGTCGTGATCGAGATCGGATGAATGTGCCGGCCTGGCGCGCCGCACTGCTGGTCCTTCTCGTTGCCGCACCGACGCTGCTCCGGGCCGAGCCGCGGCATGCGATCGCGATGCACGGCGAGCCGGCACTGCCGGAGAATTTCTCCCATTTCGCCTATGTGAACCCCGAGGCGCCGAAGGGCGGCCGGCTCACCCAGGGCGTCATCGGCACCTTCGACAGCCTCAACCCGTTCATCGTCAGAGGCCTGGCGATCCAGGAAATCCGCGGCTACGTGGTCGAGAGCCTGATGCAGCGCGGCTACGACGAGCCGTTCACGCTCTACGGCCTCATCGCCCGATCGATCGACACCGACGAGGCGCGCAGCCAAGTGACGTTCACTATCGACCCGGCGGCAAGATTCTCCGATGGGCGGCCGGTCACCGCCGACGACGTGATCTTTTCCTGGCAGACCCTGCGCGACAAGGGCCGGCCGAACTACCATGCCTATTACGGCAAGGTCAGGGGCGCCGAGGCGCTCGGCGACAGGATGGTGCGGTTCGATCTGGCCGGCGCCAACGACCGCGAGCTGCCGTTGATCCTCGCCCTGATGCCGATCCTGCCGCGGCACGCGGTCGACGCGGAAACCTTCGAGCAGACATCGCTGGCGCCGCCGGTCGGCAGCGGCCCCTACATGGTGGCGGACGTGTCGGCCGGCTCGAGCGTCACGCTCCGGCGCAACCCCGCCTATTGGGGACGCGATCTCGCGGTCAATCGCGGCTTCTGGAATTTCGACGAGATCAGGCTGGATTTCTATCGCGAGGCCAACAGCCAGCTCGAGGCCTTCAAGAAGGGCCTGTTCGACGTCCGCGCCGAGACCGATCCGGGCCGCTGGCAGACCGCCTACGACATCCCGCAGGTGCGCGACGGGCGCATCGTCAAGGAGGCCTTTTCCAACGGCGCGCCGAAGATCATGGCGACCTTGGTGTTCAACACGCGGCGAAAGATTTTCTCCGACATAAGGGTGCGCGAGGCGATCCTCGACCTGTTCGACTTCGAATGGATCAACCACAACTACTACTTCGATCTCTACCGGCGCACGGCGAGCTATTTCGAGGGTTCCGAGCTCTCCGCAAGCGGCCGGCCCGCCGACGCCCGCGAGCGCGACCTCCTCAAGACCTGGCCGGACGCGGTGCGCCCCGACGTGCTCGCCGGTACCTGGGCGCCGCCGACCACCGACGGATCGGGGCGCGACCGCTCCATGCTCAAGCGCGCGCTGGCGCTCCTGTCCGCGGCCGGCTTCGATCTGGTCCGCGGCGAGCTGCGCGGGCGCCAGGATGGCAAACCCTTCGGCTTCGAGATCCTGGTCACCACCAAGGACCAGGAGCGGCTGGCGCTGACATTCGCCCGCGACCTCAAGCGCGCCGGCATCACGGCCCGGGTCCGGCTGGTCGACGCCGTGCAATACGAGCAGCGGCGCCAGACTTTCGACTTCGACATGCTCCCCTACGAGTGGCAGCAGTCGCTCTCGCCCGGCAACGAGCAGACATTCTACTGGGGCTCGCAGGCGGCCGACGCGCCGGGCAGCCGCAACTACATGGGGGTGAAGAGCCCGGCGATCGACGGCCTGATCGCCGCCATGCTGGAGGCGCGTTCCCGCGAGGATTTCGTCGCCGCGGTGCGCGCGCTCGACCGGGTGCTGATCTCCGGGTTCTACGTGGTGCCGCTGTTCCACCTGCCGACCCAATGGGTGGCGCACTGGGCGGCGATCCGGCACCCGGCCGTCACGTCGCTGTCGGGTTACCTCCCGGAGACCTGGTGGCGGCAGCCGCCGTCCCCCTGACGGCCTTGGCGGCGGATTCCACATCGGATCCCGTGTCGACTGGAACACAAATCATGCCAGCACGTTGACGGGATGCCGCATGTCCGTCGGCGGAGGCCGCCCCATGAAAAACTCCGTGACCGCCCGTGTCGTCGTTGCCTCGATGGCGCTATCCGCGTGGGGAATCGCGGTTGCGGATTCCGATACCACCGCCGACGTCAGCCCGTACTGCACCAGCTATGGCGCCAAGCCAGACTACCTGCGCGCAGGCCGGGAGGGGCCGAGCTCCGCCACCCAGGAGATCAATGGGGTCCCGCATGCCTGCGTGACCACTGACGGCATCATCCGTCTCGATTATCCGGTCTCGCCGCGGGCCTCGATGGTCGACAGCGACGTGATGTGACGGGTCGCGAAGCAGCGGGCGCTGGCGTTCGCCGGATCGCTCAACCTTGATGTGACAGGCGGTGCTCCGGCCGACCCGCCGACGCAGGCCGATGGCCGAGGATCAGGCGGTTGGCTTCCTGGTTGATCCGTGACCTCAGCGCGTCCGGCAGCAGGCCGGCCGAGCCGATGCAGCGCGCCTTGATCTTCATCAGTCGCGCGGACACGGAGTCGGACATCGGAAAAATCCGGCCGAGATCCTCCTCGCGGACTGGTCTGTGCAGCACCGGTCGCCTCGAACGTTGCGCCCCCGAATCGGAAACCCGATCCTGCGACAGATTGTTCCCTCGCATCGTGTCGCCGATGGGACGGCACGATTGTCATTTCGTGGCGGATTGATGGTCGATGCTTCCCGTTATTCGGACCGCGCATGCCAGCCTCCCGCTCACAAGACCGTCAGAGAAACCGTGAGCCAGAACATCGGCTTGTGACTGGCGCCACGCAGCCGTCGGGCTAGTTTCGCCGCGCACGCCGACGTCGTGGCGTGACCTTCCGGGAGGTGGCTCGAGGATCTCGCCCGATGGCCGGGCTCTCAACAGAGGACGACCAAGTCCCCTCGCCCAAGCCGTCGAAACTGCCGTCCGCTCCGCGGGCGGTCACATGGAAAGGACATCAGATGACAATTCTTGCGACATCCCGCACATCCGCCCTCGCCAGGGGCGTGGCTCTCGCCGCCATCGCCGGCGCCATGGTCTCGATCATGGCAACCGATTCGTGGGCGCAGAAGCGATCGCACCGCAACGCGGCTCCCGCCATGGCCAGCGAGCCGATCCGCGGCGACCAGCCAGTGCCCAACTACATTCGTCCGCCCGGCCAGTGCGTCCAGGACGAGGGCCAGGGCCGCTTCACCCCGTGCGACGGCGGTGGCGACGCCGGCGGCTGACGGCGATCCTCGGAACTTGCCAAATGATTATTGCGAGGGGGCAGGTCCTGCGACCTGCCCCTTTTTTCAGCTGCCGGAGCCGATCGGGAACTGCTGCTCCCAGGCCGTGTTGTTGGTATCCCGGGCGGTGACGCCGATGTGGCCCGCGCCGTTGATCCGATAGTCGAACCAGATGCGCGGGTTCTCGCTGAGCGACATGCTGCCCTCCAGGTCGAACAGCTTCTGCTCGCCCTGGCGCACCTCGACGGCGCTGATGAAGCGCAGCGGGATGTAGAGCATGGTGATCTGGTTCATCTGCATCCCGGTATTCTGCGGGTGCGTGATGTCGATTTGCGCGCTGCGGCGGAAGCGCGTCATGCCGGCGGCCGCGTCGCTGCCGGTGAGATCGGTCAGCTTCATCTCGCCGAGGACGGCGTTCTGGTCGGAGAGCGGCGGCGCCGCGCAGACGCCGAGGCCGGAGGCCTTGACGAAGGTCTCCGTCATGTAGAGCCGGCCGTCGTTCGCCTCGACGACGACGCGGACCGGCGAGGCCTGGTCGAGCCGCAGGTTGGCGCCGAGCCGCAGGCGGTCACGCTCACCGGCGAGGTGAAACACCGCCGCCACCGGCATCGGGTTCTCGTCGACCACGAAGGTGACCGTCTTGATGCCGCGCCCGTCGGAAAATGCGGCGTCGACCGAGATCGGCACGGCGCGCTGCTCCAGCGCCCGGTAGGGCGCGCTGAACGCCAGCACGTCCTTGCCGTCCTCGATGGCGCGGCCGGCGAACAGGGAGGCGCGGATGTCGTCCCAGGCCGAGCCGGCACGGGCGGGCGTCGCGGCGAGGCCTGCGAGGACGCCGATCGTCGCGAATGCGAGCCTTCGACCCATGCGCATGGCCGTCCCTCCTGCCGAGGTTGTCACAAACTCATTGCGGCGATCGTAGCGTGATCCCGTAGCGCGCGTAAATGCCCGCAATGGTGCCGTCGGCGACGAGCGCCTCGACGGCGGCGTCGACCCGCTCGCGCAGCTTGTCGTCCGGGCGGATCATTCCCACCGCGATGTTCCAGGTGAGATCCGGATCGCTGTCGAATACCGGGATCGCCTTGAGCGGTTGATCGGCATGGCGGACGTTGTACCAGCCGATCGCCGCCGGCGTGACCGCGGCGGCGTCGATCTCGCTGGCCGCAAGGGCCGCGACGATCTCCTCCTCCTGCACGAACGGGGTGATGGGGACACCGCGCTTGTCCAGCGTCATTGCGACGAGGGAGCCGACCGGCACGCCGACCCGCTGTCCGGGCCCAAGCGTCTCCAGCGACGAGACGGTGGAGCTGCCGCGCACCGCGAGCACGACCCCGCTGCGATGGTAGGGGCGCGACAGCCGGATTCCCCCCTCCGGCTTGGCGTCCTTGTGGGCGATCGCGTCGACCACGATGTCGCAATCGGCGCGGCGGTACTGGATGGCGCTGATCACCCATTCCCGCGTCAGCGAGACGCCGAGCTTTTGCGCCAGCTTCTCGCCGAGCTCGATCTGGAATCCCGGTATCGGCCCGGTCTTGCTGGCGAACGGGAGCGCATTGGGGTTGGCGCACAGCGAGAGCGTCCCTCGCTCGGTGATGATCTGCAGCGGGCGGGCGGACGCTGGGGCAATGCCGAGGGTCAGCAGGCAGAGGCCGGCCGCGAGCCCGGCCAGCGCATGCGTTCGAACGATCGACGCCAGCAGTCCTCCGTCATGGCCGGGCTCGTCCCGGCCATCCACGCCTTTCCTGCCGTGCCCAAGACGTGGATGCCCGGGACGAGCCCGGGCATGACGAGCCGTCGATCCTGCGCTGTCGTTATTCATCAAGCCCCCGGATGTAGGCCAGGATGGCGATGATCTGGCCTTCGCTGAACGTGCCGCCGAACGCCGGCATGGCGCCGGGCTTGCCCTTCCTGATGCGCTCCAGAAGGTAGTCGTCGCTCTTCTTCGAGCCCGCGAGCTTCGGGCCCCTGCCTTCGGCACGGCCGCCGTCCTGGTGGCAGTAGCCGCACAGGGTGGCGAACATCGTCGGGCCGTCGATGTCGTTGGCCGAGGCCTCCGGCTGCGCCTCGGTCCTGGCCGGCGGGTTTTGGCCGGATGCCGGCGACTGCTGGGCGTGGACGCCGGCGGTCGACAACAGGAGAGCCGTAATCACCAGGGACGGGATGATCGTGTTCAATGTCCGCATTCACCAATAACGGCGGCAGGGCGCAAAGCTCCCTGCCGCCTCCTCCTTGTGGCGTCTCCCACGGGCCGGATACCCGCCCGACGGGAACCGCGAGTCCTATTGCTGCAGCGCGAACACGAAGAGCGCGCCGGTATTCTTCGCCATGCTCTTGAACGGCTCGCCCCACAGCGCGGCGAACTCGTCGGCCACCAGGCTGCCCCATCCGGCCGGAATGGCGATGTACTGCTTGCCGCCCGCCATGTAGCTGATGATCCCGGCATTGTGGCCCATGCCGTTGTTGTGCGACCACAATTCCTGGCCGGTCTCCGCATTGTAGGCGTGGACGACGCCCTCGGAGTCGGGGACGAACACCAGGTTGCCGGCGGTGGCGAGCAGGCTGGACAGCGGCGGCTCCTTGAAGTTGACCTCCCACTTCTTGTCGCCGGTCACCGGGTCGCGGGCGTCGAGACGGCCGCGGGCCGGTCCATCGGGCGGCGCCACCAGCTTGAACGAGGCGCCGATATTGAGCTGGGCCATCGGCTCGAGGATCGGCGTGGTCTTCTCCACGGTGATGTCCATGCACCATTCCTGGGAGATCTTGTAGTACAGCTGGGTCTTCGGGCTGTAGGCGCCGGAGTTCCAGCTGATGCCGCCGGCGATCGCCGGGCAGAGCGGCGAGTCGGCCTTGCCGAGATTGAGGTCGCGGCGGCCGATCAGCTCGCCGGTCTTGGGATCGATGCTTTTTACGAAGTTGATGTTCTTGGTGAGCTGCCAGACGTTCTTCACCTTGCCGTTGGTGCGGTCGTAGACGAAGATGTGCCCGCCCTTGTTGGGGTGGACGACCAGCTTCTCCCCGCCGCGGTCGAGCATCACGAACTCGCCCACCGCCGAGTCGAAGTCCCAGGCATCGTGCGGCAGCTCCTGATGGTAGAATTTGAGCTTGCCGGTGTCGGGATCGAGCGCGATGACCGAGGTGGTGTAGAGGTTGGTGCCGGGACGCGGCCCGCTCTTCTGCCAGTCGGCGCCCGCCCAGTCGTAGAGCGGCGCCGGGTTGGCGGTACCCCACCACACCGTGTTGGTCTCGGCGTCGTAGCCGCCCGGCATCCAGCCGCCGCCGCCGCCGGTGCGCCACGAGTCGCCGCCCCAGGTCGCCTTCGCCTCCTCGGTGCCGGCGACGGTGAAGAATTCCCATTTCTTCTCGCCGGTCTTGCCGTCGACGCCGAAGATCGGGCCGCGGCCCGGCCACTCGCCGCCCTGGCTGCCGATGATCACCATGTCCTTGACCACCAGCGGTGCGCCGGTGAAGCCGACGGTGAGTTTCTTGGAATCGACGAGCCGCTTGTCCCACGCCGGCTTGCCGGTCTTGAGGTCGAGCGCGATCAGGCGGCCGTCGACGGTGCCGACATAGAGATGGCCATGACCGAGCCCCATGCCGCGGTTGTACGGCGAGTGCGTCTGCTTGGCGACGAGCTCCTCGTCGAGCTCGGGCGTATACGACCAGATGAGCTTGCCGGTCGCGCCGTCGAGCGCATAGACGCGACTGTAGGAGCCCGAATAGTACAGCACGCCGTCGGCGGCGAGCGGCGTCGACTGGATGCCGCGGGTGGCGCGCTCGGGGAAATGCGTCCACGCCACCGCGAGATTCTTGACGTTGCCGGCATTGATCTGATCGAGGCCGCTGTAGTGGTAGGACTTGTAAGTGCCGTGGTGGGTCGCCCAGTCGTTCCCGGCCTGGTCGGCGTTGAGGGCCGCCGGGTCGGCGGCAAATGCCGGCGAGCCGAGGGCCGCGGCCAGCACCATTGCGGCACACCCCCCGAGATATCGTGCAGTGAAAGCCATCTTGTCTCCTCCTTGTGATTGGTTCGTCGCCCGGGCCGTGTTCGTGCCGCGGCCTCGCGTGTTCTGTCTGCGGATTTTTCAGCCTCAGGGTTTCAGCGCCCCCTGCGTCTCGACATAAACCGCATAGATCGACGTGCTTCCGCACACGAACAGCCGGTTGCGCTTCTTGCCGCCGAAGCACAGGTTGGCGCAGGTCTCCGGCAGGTGGATCTTTCCGATCATATCGCCGTTCGGGGCGTAGCAGCGCACGCCGTCCTCCTTGGGATCGGCCCAGCCCATGCTGCACCACACATTGCCGTCGATGTCGGTGCGCACGCCGTCGGTGAAGCCGGGCGAGAAATTCTCCGCGAACACTTTGCCGTTGGTGAGCTTGTCGCCGGCGACGTCGAACACCCGCATGTTGGAGCGCCCGCCATGGGTGGCGCCGGTGTCGATGATGTAGAGCTTCTTCTCGTCGGGCGAGAAGGCGAGCCCGTTGGGCTTGTCGAAGTCGTCGGCGACGATGGTCGCCTGGCCGGTCCTGGGATCGAGCCGGTAGACCCGCGGCGGCTGCTCGGGCGTGTCGAGATGGCCCTCGTAGTTGCCGAAGATGCCGTAGCCCGGATCGGTGAACCAGATGCCACCGTCCTCGGCGACCACCACGTCGTTCGGCGCGTTGAGCTTCTTGCCGTCGAACTTGTCGATCAGCACCGTGATCGAGCCGTCGGGCTCGGTGCGGGTGACACGCCGCGAATCGTGCTCGCAGGTGATCAGCCGGCCCTGGCGGTCGCGGGTATTACCGTTCGAGTAGTTGGAGTTGGCGCGGTACACGCTGACATGGCCGTCGTCCTCGAGCCAGCGCATGATCCGGTTGTTGGGAATGTCGCTCCACAGCAGATAGCCGCCGTCGCGCACGTAGACCGGGCCCTCCGCCCAGCGGAAGCCGGTGGCGACCCGCTCGATCGCCGCATTGCCGACCTTGGCCTTGAACCGCTTGTCGAGCGCCTCGACCCGCGGGTCGGGATAGCGCCAGTCCGGAAGGTTGCCGAGCGGCAACCCGTGCGCCTGTGCGGGCCTGGCCGCGATCGCGGTAGCGGCGGCTGCCGCCGCTCCGAGGAACGTCCGCCTTTGCATCATGCTTTGCATCATGATCTCCTCCCTTTGAAACCGGACTCGTTGGTCCAACTCGTTATCGTTCCCGGAGATGAGGCACGTCTCCGGTCGCCGAGATGTCGATCCTCCGATTGAAGCCGAGGGGTTCGCGCCGGTGCGGCGCGGGCGAGGCAAGCCTAGGATACTATCATCGGCTGTCAAGCCGCAGATCGCATCGCTTCCGTCCGTCTGTTCGCATGGCTGACCACCCGGGCACGCGCGGCTGTCCGGCCTCCCTCGCTCGTCGCTGACGATGACAAACCGATGCGACGATTGCCATGATGCCGGGCAATCTTGACGAAGATGCGACTGGCTCAGGTCGCGGCAACAAATGGAGCGGAATGTCGACTACACCACCCCGTCCCGGCGCAAGGCCGCGATCCGCTCCGGCGAGAACCCGCAGGCGCCGAGGATCGCGTCGGTGTCGCGGCCGAGCGGTGGGGCGGCGTTTTTCGGAAAATCCTCGCCGGGGCAGCCGAACGGCGCCGCCACCATGCGGAAATTCTTTCGCGCCGGATGGGCCATGTCCCAAATCTTCGCGCCTTCGCGCACGAACGGATTGTCCAGCGCCGCCGCTACGTCGTTGACCGGCGCGGCGGGAACACGGCCGGCGAAGCGCTCGAGCCACTCGGCGGTGGTGGCGGTCGAGAGCGCCCCGTCTAGCATCTCGGTGATGCGCTCGCGGTTCGCCAGGCGCTGGCGGAACGAGGCGAAATCCGGGTGGTGCCCCCAGTCGGATTGCTCGATCGCGTCGCACAGGATCGGCCAGAACTTCTCCTTGTTGCACATGATGAAGATCCAGCCGTCGCGGGTGCGGTAGAGCTGGCTCGGGGTGAGCGAGGGATGGCTCGAGCGCGGCTCGCGGCCCTGGTTGTGGCCCTCGTTGAGATACCAGGTGGCGAGATAGCTCAAATTCTGCAGCGCGCAGTCGAACAGGCTGACGTCGATGTCGCGCCCCTCCCCGCTCTGCCGCGCCGCCATCACCCCGGCGAGCAGCGCGAAGGCGGCGAACAGCCCGGTCATCAGGTCGACCACCGAGAGCCCCATGCGGGCCGGCGGGCCGTCCGGCTCGCCGGTGAGCGCCAGGTAGCCGGCCTCCGCCTGCATCAGATAGTCGTAGCCCGGCCAGGCGGCGCGCGAGCCGCTGCGCCCATAGGCGGAGAGATGCGCGCAGACGATGCGTGGATTGACGGCGCGTAGCGCCGGAAAGGTCAGGCCGAGTTTTTCCGGCAGGTCGCCGCGCAGATTGTCGAGCACGCCGTCGGCGTCCCTGACCAGCGCATGGAACACTTCTCGCGCGCCGGGCTTCTTCAGGTCGAGGGTGAGGCTCCGTTTGTTGCGGTTGAAGCTCTGGAAGAACTCGCTGTCATCGGGCCCGAGGAAGAACGGTCCGACCCGGCGCGCCATGTCTCCGCCCTCGGCGGGGTTCTCGATCTTGATCACCTCGGCGCCGAGATCGGCGAGCTGCATGGTGCCGTAGGGCCCGGCGCCGTACTGCTCGACCGCGATGACGCGAAGCCCCTGGAGCGGCAGCATGGGTCTCGCCTCACACCGGGTTCCGCGCCACCAGCTGGCGCGCGATGATGAGGCGCTGCAGCTCGTTGGTGCCTTCGCCGATCACCAGCAGCGGCGCATCGCGATAGAGCCGCTCGACCACGAACTCCTTGGAATAGCCGTAGGCGCCGTGGATGCGCATTGCCTCCAGCGACACCTCGACCGCGGTCTCGGTGGCGAACAGCTTTGCCATGCCGGCCTCCATGTCGCAGCGCAGGCCCGCGTCATAGGTTCTTGCCGCGTCGGCAGTGAGCAGACGCGCGGCGTGCACCTTGGTCGCCATGTCGGCGAGCTTGAGCTGGATCGCCTGATGCTCGGCGATCGGCTTGCCGAAAGTCTTGCGCACCTGCGCGTAGGCGACCGCCTGGTCGAGCGCCGCCTGGGCGAGACCGACGCCGCGCGCCGCCACGTTGATGCGGCCGAGCTCGAGGCCGCCCAGCGTGTGCTTGAGCCCGCGCCCCTCGACCCCGCCGATCAGGCGGTCGGCGGGAATCACGAAATCGTCGAATACCAGCTCGGCGGAATCGATGCCCTTGTAGCCGAGCTTCTCCAGCTTGCGGCTGACCGTGAAGCCCTGGCCCTTCTCGGCGAGAAACAGGCTCATGCCGCGGTGGCGCGGCTCGGCCGCCGGATCGGTCTTCACCAGGAGCGCAAAACATTGGCCGAATATGCCGTTGGAGATCCAGGTCTTCGTGCCGTTGACCACGTAGCGGTCGCCGTCGCGGCGGGCGAGTGTGCGGATCGCCTGCAGGTCGGTGCCGCAGTCGGGCTCGGTGAGCGCCAGCCCGCCGCGCAACTCGCCCGCGGCGAAGCGCGGCAGGAAATCCTGCTTCTGCGCCTCGGTGCCGAAGCGCTGCACCGCCGCCGCCATGATGAGGTGCGAGTTGAAGATGCCGGTGAGCGACATCCACACCCGCGAGATGCGCTCGACGATTTTTGCGTAGGTCGTGGTCGACAGGCCGAGCCCGCCGAAATCTTCGGAAATCGTCGCGCCGAACAGGCCGAGCTCCTTCATCGCCTCGACGATGTCCGCCGGATAGGTGTCGTCATGCTCGAGCTTGTGGACATAAGGGGCGACGTCGCGCGCCAGGAAGCGATCGATGCTGGCGAAGATGACGGATTCCTGATCGTCGGCGGCCGAGACGTTCATCGGTGCGGTCCTCACCCGAGCCTGAGCCCATCGGCGAGCGCGCCGACGTCGGCCAGACGATCGAGGGAGAGCACCAGCTCCTCGATCCGCCGCGCGCGGTCCGCCGAGACGGCGCGGGCGGCGTTCTGCCGGAACTTTTCGACGATCGCGGCCTCGCTGAGCGGGCGCTCGCCGTTGCCGCGATTGATCTGCTCGCGCTTGCCCAGAATGCGGCCGTCGCGGGTGGTGGCGATCACCTCGCCCGAATAGTGCCGCGGAAAAGTCGCCGCCGGATCGACCTCGTAGTCGACGCGGTCGGCGAGGCGAAGGATCGCCGGATCGGCCAGCGCCTCGTCCTCGAGCTCGTCGAGGGTAAAGCGTCCGCGGCAGAGCGAGGCCGCCACCACGAAGGGGATCGAGAACTGCGCGTCGTAGCTGTTGGCCGGACGCCGCTTGTTGGCGACCGGCTCGCACACGGTCTTCACCACCTCGGCGGGCACCAAAGCGCGCACGCGCTCGATCGCGGACGGATCGAGCCCCTGCTCGCGCACCAGATGAACGGCGGCATCGGCGCAGGCATGGACGAAATGGCAGGCCGGATACGGCTTCACCGCGACCTGGGTCAATTCCCAGAATTCGCCCAGCGCGGCGGTGGCGAGCGCAAGGTTCGCCGCATCGAAATGCTGCTGCAGGTGGCTGGCGAAGACGCCGAAGCGCCCCTCGTAGGCACGGCTGGCGCCGACGAAACCCTGTTGCGCCAGCGCGGTCGCCGTGATGGCGGAGACCGCCGCCCAGCCCGGATGGAAGCGCTTGTTCCAGGCGCCGTCCTCCAAGAATTCCAGGCTCCCGGCGGCGGCCGACAGCGTGATCCCCTGGGCCATGACCAGCTGCTTTTCCGACAGGCCCATCAGGCGCCCGGCGGCGAGCGCGCAGGCGAAGGCGCCGATCAGGCCAGTCGGATGAAAGCCCACCTGATGGAACGCGCCCTTGGCGACGGCGCCGAGGCGGGCCGCCGCCTCGACGCCGAGGATGTAGGCGGCGAGCATGTCGCGCCCCTCGGCGCGCTGCCGGGCGCCCACCGCCAGCACGGTCGGCAGCAGGCTTGCGGTCGCATGAATGATGCCGCCGCTGTGGGTGTCGTCGAAGTCGAGGCCGTGCACCAGGATGCCATTGACGAGCGCGGCGTCGCGCATGGGAAGCCGCGCCGGCATGCCGATCACCGCGCCGTCGCCGCTACCTGCGAGCCCCGATATCGCCGTCATCGCCCGATGGGCGAAGTCGTAGGTGGTGGAGGCGAGCGCGATGCCGACCGCGTCGAGGATCAGGTGCCGGGCGCGGTCGCTGACCGCCGCGGGGATGCGGTCGGCCGGGAATGCGCCGACGAACCGGGCGAGGTGCTCGGAGATCAGTGCCGGCTCCACGGGCGGCGCTGGCGCGGCGCGAAGCTCGTTCGGCTGGATGTTCATCGGGCTCCTCCTGTCACGCCCCGGAATCTTTTCCGGCCGGGTGCGAACCGTGCATGCGAGTAGATGCCGTTTCTCCGGCGGGGGCAACCGCACCGCTTGACCTCCCGGCAGATCGCGGACTATCGCCCAATGGTGTTGCCGCGTATTGGCACCGCCGTGCCGCGAGTCTACCCTCCCGCCCGTTGGCGGGGAGGCATAGCCGGCCTTCGGCCGGCGTTCCTTAAGAACGCCGACGCGAAGCGTCGGCTTTGCAACTGAGCGCAGCGAAGGCGGTCGGGGTGGGGGCCTATTGTTTGCTCCGATCTCCACCGAACGGACAGGACACAAGATGATTGGATTGGCCAAGGAGGTCGGGCCGCGGCGCACCCGCGAGAGCTACGGCCGCTATTTCGAGGATTTCGTCGTCGGCGACGTCTATGAGCACCGCCCGGGACGCACCATCAGCGAGGCGGACAATACCTGGTTCACCCTGCTCACCATGAACCAGCATCCGCTGCATTTCGACGCCGCTTATGCGGCCAAGAGCGAGTTCGGCCGGCTGGTCGTCAACAGCTGCTTCACGCTCTCGGTGGTCGCCGGCATGAGCGTCAGCGATGTCAGCCAGAAGGCGATCGGCAATCTCGGCTGGAACGACATCAGGCTGGTTGCGCCGGTCTTCGTCGGCGACACGATCTATGCCGAGTCGGAAGTCTTGAGCAAGCGCGAGTCGGCCAAGCGCCCGACCCAAGGGGTGGTCACGGTGAAGACCACCGGCCGCAAGGCCGACGGCACCGTGTTCATGACCTACGAGCGCACCGTGCTGGTGCCCAAGCGCGGCCATGCGGTGGATGACAGGGCGGATTATTGAGACGCCGTAGGGTGGGCAACGGCGGCCCGCCCGTCGCGGTTTGGCTTGGCGCGTATTCCGCCGTTGCCCACGCGGTCAAGCCGCTCCGTGGAACTATTTCGCCGGCACGAAGTAAAATTCCTTCTCCAGCCTTGAAAGGCGCTCTGGCTGTTGCCTGCCTTGGGTCTTTGCCGAAACCGAGGCAGCCACCCGCTTCATCAAGGACTCCACTTCTACACCAGGGCTTGCGACATGTTGGAGGAAAGCTCCGGTAAATGGACTGTTGCGTTCGCTGCCATCCGCCGCCGTCATGTTGGGTCTCGTCGCGTACACAATCAGAGTTCTGGGGCGTTCTGATGTCGATACGACCCAGACCACGCCCGGTACCATACCCTCTCCCTTGTGATCGAAGCTGCTCGTTCAGCTTGTCGGCAAGAGGATTATCCCGACACGCATCGAGAAATACGAGATTTGTCCCGGCATTCGCCTCCATATCCGACAAGATTTCCTGAAGAGGGACATTGGAACGCCGGGCATCGAACGCGCTCGATATCCGGGAGTTGATCGGCATAAGCCAGTTCTGTTCCTCGAATTGCATTCCGTGACCGGCGTAGTAGAACAGAGCTACGGATGCCCCTTTCGCCTTGGCTCGAAACGTATCGATTATGTCGGAAAATCCCGACAGGGGGAGGTCCTTTCCCTCGACGACATCGAAACCCACCGCCCGCAGGGCAACTGTAACATCGTCCGCGTCGTTGGCCGGGTTGGTAAGACGTGCCCCGCCCGGGTAGGCGGAATTGCCTATCACCAACGCCACACGCTTCTCGACAGGCGAGGTGGTTGCAGCAGCAGTACTCGCGTTCGGAGGTGGCGGACTGCCGGCCGCAGCGGCGGCGGCAGTCGCCTGTCTCAGCCCGTTAGAGGCGCTGACGAGCCGTGGATTTATTTTCAAGGCAGTTTCATAATCGGCAATCGCATTTGCGTAATCTTCGCGCTTCAAGTAGTAGTCACCGCGTAGACTATGTCCGTGGGCATACTTCGGATTGAGTTGAAGTGCCTCATTGAGATCAGCAATCGCGCGATCGTACTGTCGCTTTCCCAGATATGCAGTCCCCCGGTGGGCGCGGGCATTGGGCAGATTCGGATCGAGCCGGATGGCTTCGTCGAAGTCGGCGATGGCGCGATCGAGATTGCCCATGACCATGTGGGAGTAGCCCCGATCGTTGAATGACAATGCGAAAGACGGATCGAGGCTTATGCTCTGGTCGAAGTCGGCGATTGCGCGGCTCAGATCGCCTCCGGCGGCAAACGCGTTGGCGCGATTATAGTATGCGCGGGCAGTAGCCTGACCCTTTGCCGGTGCGGAATTGAGGAGGCGGGTGCACGCGGGAATAGACCCGTCTGCGCCCGAACGGCACACGGCAAGATCATCCGCCGCGACCGGAAGAATAGATACGGCGGTGGCTGCCATGATGACCGTGAGGAAAACCGCCTTGCAGCGCATCGATTGGCCCCCGGATTTGTCCCGACGTTAAGGCAAGCGGTCCAAAATTCAAGGCGGCTATGCCTGCAATGGCTCGGCGCGCGAAATGACCGGCAGCCACAGCGCGCCGCAGGGTGGGTGAATCGCCCTGCCACGGCGGCGCAACTCGATCATCGGGTGCCGGCGATTTGCCCACGCGTGTTTGTTTGACCGCTCGGGCGAAATCGCGCAGCAGTGCCGTAGGGTGGGCAACGGCGGCCCGCCCGTCGCGGTTTGGCTGGGCGCGTATTCCGCCGTTGCCCGCGCGGTCAAGCCGCTCCGTGGAAGGCGGGCCAGGCGATTGCCCGCGCGGATTTGTTTGACCGGGTGGGCAAAATCGCGCACCGGCTTTGTGATCGAGGCGATGCTCCGGCAGGCGATTTTTCCCACCCTACGCATTCAGATTCACAGTGACGTTCTTGCGCTGGGTGAAACTGTCGAGCATGCCTTCCAGGGAAAATTCGCGGCCGATGCCGCTCTGCTTGACGCCGCCGTAGGAATGGCCGGGCGACTGGCCGAGGCCCTGGTTGACCTGCACCCAGCCGGCCTCGATGGCGTGCGCGGTGCGCAGCGCCCGGCCGATATCGTGGGTCCACACATAGGCGGCCAGCCCGTAATGGCTGTCGTTCGCCATGCGGATCGCCTCGGCCTCGTCGGTCCACGGGATCGCCACCAGCACCGGCCCGAAAATCTCCTCGCGCGCCAGCCGCCAGTTGTTGGACTCGTCGGCGAAGATGGTGGGGATGGCAAACCATCCTTCGCTGAGCGGCCCGGTCGCGGGCGGCAGCCCGCCGGTGACCAGACGCGCCTCCGGGCGCCGCATCCCCTCGTCGACATAGCCGCAGACTTTACGGAACTGCTTTTCGTTGATGATGCTGCCCATGTCGGTCGCCTCGTCGAGCGGATCGCCGATCTTCAGCGCCAAAGTCTTTTTCACCAGTGCGGCCAGGAACGGCTCGTAGATCAACTCGTGGAGGAAGAGCCGCGAGCCCGCGGTGCACGACTGGCTCTGCCGGGTGAACCGCATCGCCGCGATGATGCCGTCGACCACCCAGTCCTCGTTGGCGTCGGGGTAGACGATCGACGGGCTTTTTCCTCCGAGCTCGAGGGAGACCGGGACGATGCGCTCGGAGGCGGCGCGCATGATCAGCTTGCCGACCTCGGTCGAGCCGGTGAACGAGAGCTTGCGCACCAGCGGATGCTGCGCCAGCGGCGCGCCGCATTCCTCGCCGAGCCCGGTGAGCACGTTGAGCACGCCGGACGGCAGATGCGGCGCGCAGATTTCGGTGAGCAGCAGCACGCCGAGCGGCGCGTCCTCGGCGGCTTTCAACACCAGCGTGTTGCCGGCGCACAGCGCCGGAGCGATCTTCAGCGCGGCCAGCACCACCGGGGCGTTCCACGGGATGATGGCACCGACCACGCCGAGCGGCTCGCGCCGCGTGTAGCTCAGGACATGCTCGCCGAGCGGGATGGTCTCGCCCTTGAGCTCGCTGGCGAGCCCGCCGAAATAGCGGAAAATATCGGCCGCGCTTTTTGCCTCGGGCCGCGCCTGGGTGCGCAGCGCATTGCCGGTCTCCAGCGCGATGGTTTTGGCCAGTTCCTCGACCCGCTCCTCGATGGCGTCGGCGATGCGCAGCAAGAGGCGCCCGCGCTCGCGCGGCACCACCTTGCTCCAGGCCGGAAACGCCGCGGCCGCCGCGGTGACGGCGCGATCGACGTCGACCTCGTCGCCGCGCGGCACCTCGGCCACGGTTCGTCGCCGCGACGGATCCTCGACGGAAAGCATCGCCCCGGTTGCGCTGTCGCTCCAGGCGCCGCCGATCATCATGCGGGCGCGGCGGACGGGCTGCGCGGTCGACCGTTTCGTCTCGGTGATGGTCATCAAGATGTCCTCTTGCTTTTTCCGGCACGATGTTAGTTTAGAGCATGTTCCGGCGAAGTGGACACCGGTTCGCCGATGAGAACATGCGTAAGGCAAGAGTCTACGGCCGTTTCCGGGCGAAGCAGGCATGAGTTGCGGTTCAATACGACCGGAAACGGCTGTAGCGGCATGAGCGCAAAGCGGCCGCGACAATCGGCCCCGCGCCAGCAAGAGACACCAAGGGAGGATTCTCCATGAAGATCGGATTCATCGGGATCGGCGCCATGGGGCTGCCGATGCTGCACAACCTCTTGAAGAAGGGTTTTGCGGTCGTCGCCTACGACGCGGTGCCGGCGGCGCTCGAGAACGCCGTCAAGCTCGGCGCCGGGCGCGCGGGCTCGGCGGCCGAGGCCGCCACGACCAGCGACCTCGTGATCACGATGCTGCCCTCGTCGGCCAATGTCGAGGCGGTGTATCTGGGCGCCGGCGGGCTCGTCGAGCGGGCGCCGGCCGGCCATCTGTGCGTCGACATGTCGACCATCGATCCCGGAACGTCGCAGCGGGTGGCGGCCCGCCTGAAGGAGCGCGGGGTCCGCTTCATCGACGCGCCGGTGTCGGGCGCGGTGACGCGGGCGACCGACGGCACGCTCACCATCATGGTGGGCGGCGAAGCCGCCGATGTCGAGGAGGCGCGCCCGGCGCTTGCCGCCATGGGCGCCAACATCATCCATGTGGGCGCGGTCGGCGCCGGCGAGGTGGCAAAGCTCTGCAACAACCTGATCGCCGGGGTGGCGTTCGTGGCGGTGAGCGAGGCTTTTCGCATCGGCGAGGCCTACGGCGTGGATCCCAAAATCCTCACCGACGTGATCGGAAAATCCTCGGGCGGAACCTGGGTGATGCAGCACAGCCATCCGGTGCCGGGCATCAATCCCAACACCGCGTCGAGCCGCGACTACGCGCCGGGCTTCACCACCGACCTGATGGCGAAGGATCTCGGCCTCGTCGTCAACGCGGCGCGGGAGAAGCGCGTGCCGGTGGTGGCGGCGCCGGCGGCGCAGCAACTCTACCGCATGGCCTCCTCGCACGGCTTCGGCCGCAAGGACTGCTCGTCGGTGTACCGGTTCATGAAGGCGTCGAGCGGCGACGCGCCGGTGTGACGGGGATCAGATCGCAGATTGGGTAATGGGCCTGCCAAGCCGCACGCCGGCTGCAGCGCTGTGTGGTGGCGCGCTCGCAGGCGGCCGGCGGCAGGAGCGGCGGTCGTCCCTCGGAATGATGGGACAGGTCGATCACTTCGGCCCCTGGCCTCTGTGCCGCAAGCGTTCCGCCGTAATGAAGAGCAGCGGAATGAGGAAAATCCCGAAGAGCGATGCAGCGATCATGCCGCCGAACACGGGCGTGCCCACTGCGTGACGCGTCGCCGCTCCGGCGCCCCGCGCGACGACCAGCGGGAACAGCCCGAGGATGAACGCGAAGCTGGTCATCATGACCGGACGAAATCTCAAGTTTGCCGCCTCGATGGCAGCGGCCATGATGTCCTTCCCGAGGCGTCGCTGCTCCACCGCAAACGCCACGATCAGAATGCCGTTCTTGGCGGCGAGCGCGATCAGCACCACGAGCCCGATCTGCGCGTAGACATCGAAGCTCAAACCAGCCAACTTGACCGCGGCAATTGCGCCGAGTACCGCGACGCTGACCGACAGAAGCGCCGATATGGGGATGTTCCAGCTCTCGTAAAGCGCGACGAGAAACAGGTAGGCGAACAGGACGGCAAGCCCGAGCACGATGCCGGTGCGCCCGCCTGCCGCCTTCTCCTGCAGCGCGGTTCCGGTCCATTCGAAGCCGTACCCTGCCGGCAGCGTCGTCGCGGAGATCCGCTCCATGGCGGCGAGCGCCTGGCCGGAGCTGTGGCCCGGCTTCGGCGCGCCGTTCACGATGGCGCTGCGAGATCCGTTGTAGCGCACCACCGTCTGCGGACCCTGCACCAGCCTCACCTCGGCCAGCGCCCGCATCGGGACCATCCCGCCCTGCGCGTTGCGGACATAGACCTGATAGATATCGTCGGTCTTGTCGCGAAACGGCGCCTCGGCCTGCACGTTCACCTGCCAGGTGCGACCGAACACATTGAAGTCGTTGACGTAGAAGCTTCCGAGCGTCGACTGCAGGGCATTGAAGATATCGGTGATCTTGACCCCGAGCACCTGTGCCTTGTTGCGGTCGATGTCGAGAAAAATCTGCGGGGTGTCGGCGGCATATGTGCTGTACACGCCGGCAAGCTCTGCCTGCCCGTTGGCTGTCACCAGCAGCGCGCGCAGCGCGGCCGCGATGTCGGACGCCGACTGGCCCTGTAGCGCCTCCAACGCATACTGGAAACCGCCGGTACTCCCCAGGCCGAGAATGGGCGGCAGGTTGAACGGGAATCCGATGGCGCCCTGGATCGCCGCCATCTGCGGACGCAGGCGCGCAATGATCGCGTCGGCACGCTGCGCCGGATCGGTGCGCGTCTCGTAGGGCTTGAGCCGGATGACGAAGAACGCCTGGTTGGCCGAGGCGACGTAGTCGATGAAGTTCAAGCCGACCACCGACAACACGCCCTCGACGCCGGGAATCGGCCTGACGATCTCCTCGACCTGCTTGACGACGTCTTCGGTGCGGGTGAGCGAGACCCCTTCGGGAAGGCGCAGAGCGGCGAAAATCGCGCCCTGGTCCTCGTCCGGCAGGAAGCTCTGCGGCGTCCTGCTGAACAGCAAAGCCGAGGCGGCCAATGTCGCCGCCACGACCACGACGCCGACGAGCGCCAGGCGCGCCAATCGACGCACCACCGCCACATAACCGTCTCGCGCACGATCGATCGCGCGCAGGACATGGCGCATCGGGCCGGCGGTCCTCTGACCGTGCCGCAGCAGCACCGCGCAAAGCGCCGGGCTCAACGTCAGCGCGTTGACCGCCGAGATCAGCATGGCGACCGAGACCGCCACCGCGAACTGGCGGAAAAGCTGCCCGCTGATGCCCGGGATGAAGGCCACCGGGACGAACACCGACAACAGGACGAGCGTGATCGCGAGAATCGGGCCGGTGATCTCCGCCATCGCCTTCTTGCAGGCATCCGGCACCGGCAGCTCGGGATTTTCCTCCATCACCCGCTCGACATTCTCGACCACGACGATGGCGTCGTCGACCACGATGCCGATGGCAAGCACGAGAGCCAGCAGAGACACCGTGTTGGCGGAGTATCCGATCATCAGCATGACCGCGACGGTGCCGATGATCGAAACCGGGACGGCGACCAGCGGAATGAGGGTCGTCCGCACTCTCCCGAGAAACAGGAACACCACGACCGCCACGAGGATGATCGCCACGGCGAGGGTGGAGAGCACCTCATGGATCGTTGACGTGACGAAGACCGTGCTGTCGAAGAACACCGTATAGGCAAGATCGCCGGGGAAGCGCTTCTCGTGCGCGCTCATCGTCTCGCGAACCTGGCGCGCCACGTCGACCGCGTTGGAACCCGGCGACTGGTAGATGCCGATCGCCGCCGCCGGCGCCCCATTGTAGCGGCTGAAGCGGTCCTGCGATCTTGCGCTCATCTCCACCCGGGCAACGTCCTTGACCAGGATGACCGAGCCGTCGGGATTGGCGCGCAGGACGATGGCGGCGAACTCCTCCGGTCGCGTCAGCCGGCCCGTGGTCTTGATATTGATCTGGATCTGCTGGTCGCTCGGCGCAGGGGCGGCGCCGACACGACCCAGCGCCGCCTGGATGTTCTGGCTCTGCACCGCCGAGATGACGTCGTTCGGCGTCAGGTTGAGCTCGGTCAGCCGCTGCGGGTCGAGCCAGATGCGGAGCGAATAGTCGAGCGGCCCGAACAGGGTCGCCTGCCCGACGCCCTTGATCCGCGCCAGCTGATCGACCACGTTGATGGTCGCGTAGTTGCTCAGGTAGATGGCATCGTAAGTTTTGTTCGGCGAATAGAGGTTTACTACCTGGAGCAGCGCCGCGGATTTCTTGCGAATCGTCAGGCCGGCCCGCGACACCTCCTGGGGAAGCTGCGGAATGGCGAGGCTGGCGCGGTTCTGGACGTTGACCGTGTTGATGTCCGGATCCGTACCCAGCGCGAAGGTCACCGTCAGGATGTAGCTGCCGTCGGCGCCGCTCGCGGATTGATAGTAGAGCGCGTTGTCGATGCCGTTGATCTGCTGCTCGATCGGCTGGGCCACCGTGGTCTCGACCACCTCGGCATCGGCGCCCGGATAGGTCGCGTTGAGCGTCACCTGCGGCGGCACGATGTCGGGGAATTGCGCGATCGGAATCGCCGTGATCGCGATGAGGCCGGCAAGCGTAATGACGATGGCGACCACAAGGGCCAGCCGCGGGCGGTCGATGAAAATGGCGGAGAACATTCGCGTCAGATTCCGGGCACGCCGGTCGCCGTCACGACCTGGCCGGGCCGCACCTTCTGTATTCCCTGGACGATGACCAGCTCTCCCTCCTTGAGCCCGTCGGTCACGATGACACCGCGGCCCTGCTCGCCTTCGGTCGTTATGCGCCGCTGCTCGACCTTTTGCGCGGCATCGACCAGCAGAACATAGCTGCCGGCCTGATCGAGCAGGACGGCGGACTGGGGAACGAGCAGCGCCGAGCGCGGGGCGCCGCGTTCCACCGTGACGCCGACAACTCCGCCCGCGATCAGGATGCCTTCGGGGTTCGGAACTTGCGCCCGTACCGCCACCGTGTCGGTCGTGGGCTCGACCTGGACGTCGAGGAAGTTGGTCGCGCCCGAATGCGGGTACTCGCTGCCGTTGGGCAGCTTCACGTGAATGGTCACACGGGCGCTCTTCTCGGATTCGGCCGCTTTGCGCCGGTACTCGAGAACATCGCGCTGGCTGACCTGGAAGATGAGATAGATCGGATCCTGGCTGACGATGGTGGCCAGCTTCCCGGACGACGGCTGCACGAGATTGCCCTGGGTGAAGATGGAGAGCCCGATACGTCCGTCGATCGGTGACCGGATCTCGGTATAGCCGAGGTTGATCTCGGCCTGAGTGAGCGCCGCCTGCGCCTCCATGACGCTCGCGTGCGCCGCCGCCTCATCGGCGGCACGCTGGTCGACGGTGGCCTGCGAGATGTTCTGGTTTCGCACGAGCTCCTTGCCGCGCTCCAGCTGCAGTCTTGCGTTGACCTCCGTGGCCTTGGCCTTCGCCACGGTGGCGCGCGCCTGCTCGACGGCCGCCTGATAGGTCGCCTGCTCGATGCGAAACAGCAGGTCGCCTTTCTTGACCTGCTGTCCTTCGGTGAACTTGCGCTCCTCGATGAAGCCGGGCACCCGCGCGACGACGTCAACCTTGTCGACCGCCGTTACCCGCCCGATGTAGTTGGCCGTATCGGTTATCTGACGGCTGACGACGGGCGTCACCGATACCGCCGGCGGCGGAGCGGGGCTTTGCGCGGCAACGACGCCGCATGAAGCCGTGAAGGTCAATACGCAAACGGCGGCTTTGCGGGGGAGCGAGCTCTTGCGACCAGGCATCGCGTTCTCCTTGCTCCAGGCTTGGTCAATACCGG
This sequence comes from uncultured Alphaproteobacteria bacterium, assembly GCA_963755055.1. Taxonomy (GTDB): domain Bacteria; phylum Pseudomonadota; class Alphaproteobacteria; order Rhizobiales; family Xanthobacteraceae; genus AP-16. The sequence continues at coordinate 51,444 of CAVWIS010000040.1, forward strand.
CCGGCGGCACGGTGCGCGGGAACCGTCGGGGCCCTATTTACCAGATCGGCGGGAGAGCCAGCCTTCACTTTCGCATCACCTTGCCTCGATGAGCCTCACCGTGATCTCGCTGATGGCAGCCTGCGCAATGGTCGCCGCGCGGCGGATCAGCCGAACGTGAAGGCAAAAGCCTCCACGCCCGGACCGCGAAACTCGATCTCGAACTGGCGATCGATGATGGGTTTCGGTTGTCGGATCAGCTGGTACAGGCGCTGTTCGGTCACTGTGCCGTCGCCTTGCTCGTCAACGTCAATTCCGTGCGCCGCGCCCGGCGGCTGTCCATCGATCAGCACGCGGAATCTCACCGGCGTTCCCGGCGCTGCCGGACCCATGACGAGATGAAGATCGCGGGCGTGAAAACGGTACGCGATGCTTCCATTGGGCCTGTTCAGCACGGCGGTCTCCTTCCTTACGGTCCAATCGCCGGACAGCCCCCATTCATTCAGGCGCAACCGCGCGGGCACTTCATATCGGCGAGGCGCATCCGGAGCCGCCCCGCCGGCGGACGCAAAATTCTCGGTGCGCTCATACCCGAGGTAATTTTCCGGAGATTTCAGGCTGCCCCAATCGGCGGCCGCCTCGATCCCGCGGGCATCGACCGCCACGGGTTCACGGTCGATCCCGCCGATTCCGGCCTCGGCCAGCAATTCTTGAATGATCATCTCCGACTGCTCGTAGGAGCCCTCGCCGAAATGATGATGGCGAACGCGCCCCTGCGCATCGATGAAATACAGCGCCGGCCAATATTGGTTGTTGAAAGCACGCCATATGACATGTTCGTTGTCGACCGCGATCGGATGGTCGATCCTCATGTCCTTCACGGCCCAGCGAACGTTGCTTATGGTTTTTTCAAAGGCGAACTCCGGTGCATGGACGCCGATTGTTACCAGTCCTTGATTACGATATTTCTCGTGCCAGGCGCGGACATGGGGAAGTGTGCGCAGCCAGTTGATGCAGGTGTAGGTCCAGAAATCGATAAGGACGATTTTTCCGCGCAGAGCCGACGCCGTCAGGGGCGGCGAATTGAGCCACTCGTTCGCGCGCTCGAGAGAGGCCAACTCGGATTGACTGGCAATCTGGCCGGTGGGAAGCCCGTGAAGGAACGGGACCCGTACCCCTGTGGATGTCAGCGGCCGTGCCACGTTCGTGTCCCCTGCAAAGCCCGCAATCGATACTCCGATTGCGGTGGCGAGTACCGCGGCTGCCACGAGCTTGTTCGTTGTTTTCCTTGGCGTAAACATGAGGTTGGTCGCGTGTGGATGCATTGTCCCATCAACCGTTGGATCATGTGGACTGTCGCTGTCAGGCCCGGAGTCATCTGCAGCATTGCCGGCGGCGATCGACTCACACCGGTTGTTTCAGCACGCCGGCATCGACCGGCATCTTGCGCAGGCGCTTGCCGGTTGCAGCAAAGATCGCATTGGCGATGGCGGGAACGATCGCCGATGTCCCGGTCTCGCCCATGCCACCCGGCGGCTCCCCGCTCTTGACGATGTGGACCTCGATGGCCGGCGCCTCATTCATGCGCAGCACCTGATAGGTATCGAAGTTGGTCTGCTCGACACGGCCGTTCTTCAGCGTGATCTCGCCATGGAGGGCGGCGGTGGCGCCAAAGATGATTCCGCTCTGGATCTGCGCCTGCACCGTGTCGGGGTTGACGACGGTGCCGCAATCGACCGCACACACCACGCGGCGAACACGAACGGCACCCTGCTTCGAGACCTCGACCTCGGCGACCTGTGCGAGGTAGCTGCCGAAGACGAATTGAAGCGAGACGCCGCGGCCCCGCCCCTTGGGCAATGCCTCGCCCCAGCCGGCCTTTTCCGCGGCCAGGTCAAGAACCGCCTTCGCGCGCGGCGACTTGTCGAGCAGCGCCCGCCGATAGGCGACCGCATCCTGCTTCGCGGCAGCCGCCAGCTCGTCGATGAAGCTTTCGGTGACGAACACGGTATGCGAGGGACCGACGCTCCGCCAGAACGCGGTCGGGATGCCCGGAGGCTCCACGCGCACAAATTCCACGTGAAAGTTCGGGAGATCGTAGACGAGACCGATCGCGCCCTCCGTCGAGTCGGGATCGAGGCCATTCTTGAAGCCCGGCGGCAGCCATCGCGCGATCACCGAAGAGCCCGCGAAACGGTTCTTCCAGGCCACCGGCCTGCCCCGCTCGTCCAGGCCGGCGGCGATGCGGTCGACCCAATAGGGCCGGTACATGTCGTGCTGGATATCCTCCTCGCGCGTCCAGACGACCTTCACCGGACCATCGACATGCCGGGCAATCTCGACGGCACGGACCGCGCCGTCGGCCTCCAGCCGCCGGCCGAAGCCGCCGCCGATCAGATGATTGTGGACGATGACCTTTTCCGGCGGCAGGCCTGCGGCCTTCGCGGCCATCGCCTGAACCCGCGCTACCGCCTGGCTGCCGATCCAGATCTCGCACGCATCCTGGCGAAAGTGCACCGTGCAATTCATCGGCTCCATCGTCGCGTGGGCGAGGAACGGAGCCTGATAGATCGCCTCGACTTTTGTTGCGGCGCTCGCCATGGCCCTGTCGGCGTCACCGATGTTCTGCGCCACTGCACCCGAACCCAGCGTCGCCTGCTCGAGCTCGCTCGCGATGTCCGCCGTGGTGAGCCTGGCATGCGGACCGTCGTCCCATTCGATCTTGAGCGCGGCGAGGCCTTTCTTCGCAGCTCCCATGTGATCGGCGACGACCGCAACGGCGTCATCGAGCCGTACGATCTGGCGGACGCCCTTGACGGCCTTCGCGGCCGTATCGTCCAGGCTCTTCAGGCGCCCGCCGAAGACGGGCGATTGCGCCAAAGTTGCAATCTTCACGCCGGGCGGACGAACGTCGATGCCATAAATCGCCGTTCCGTTGACCTTCGCCGGCGCGTCGAGCCGCTTGGCCGGCGTGCCGATCAGCTTGAAATTTTCGGGCGCCTTGAGCGTGACGCCGGCAGGGACCGGCATGGTCGCCGCCTCCGCGGCCACCTCGCCATATGTGAGGCGTCGTCCGGTCGGGACGTGCACCACCTCGCCGCCCTGCGCGCGACAGGCATCAGGATCGACGCCCCAGCGCCTGGCTGCGGCCGCAACCAGCATGACCCTCGCCGTGGCGCCGGCCTCGCGCAACGGCTTCCACGCACCGCGCATCGCGTTCGAATTGCCGGTCGCCTGCACGCCCAGCATCGGGTTGGCGTAGAGCTTCTCGTTCGGCGGCGCGTGCTCGAGCCGCACCTGCTGCAAATTCACCCCGAGCTCCTCGGCGATCAGCATCGGGATCGACGTGTAGGTACCCTGGCCCATCTCGACATAGGGCATGGTGAGGACGATCTGGCCGTCGCTGCCGACGCGGATGAAGGCATTCGGCGCAAAACCTTCGGAACCGGCGGCTTCGCCTCGGCCAAGCGGCAGGCTCAAGCCCAGCATCAGTCCACCGCCGAGCGCTGCGCTCGTGGCAAGAAAACCGCGCCGCGACAGGTCGGTATCGGAAGCCCGGGACGCGCTGCGATCCAGAGTCATGGCCGGCCTCCCTCTCAGTTCGTTTGCGCGGCGAGCCTGATTGCCGCGCGGATGCGCCCATAGGTCCCGCAGCGGCAGATGTTGCCGCTCATGGCGTCGTCGATGTCCGCGTCGCTCGGATGCGCCTTGCTCGCCAGCAACGCCGAGGCCGACATGATCTGCCCGGACTGGCAGTAGCCGCACTGGACGACCTCGTGGTCGAGCCAGGCCTTCTGGATCTTGGCGCCTGCCGGCGTTGCGCCGATCGCCTCGATCGTCGTGATCGCAGACGCTCCGATGCTGTCGACGGAGGTGATGCACGATCGGGTGGCGACGCCGTCGAGATGAACGGTGCAGGCGCCGCACTGCGCCATGCCGCAGCCGAACTTCGTGCCGGTCATGCCGAGCACGTCGCGCAGGACCCAGAGCAGCGGGGTGTCGCCGTCGACATCGACGCTATGGGTCTGACCGTTGACCTTGATGGTGAAGGCCATGGTGTCCTCTCCTTCTCGACCAATGGCGATCTGCGATGCGATCCGCCTGCCTCCATTCGGGCTCTCCACGTTCGCCCTTCACGGTGCGTAACGCGTAAGACCCTGTCGCGCCCGTTCACATTCTGGTGCGACCGGCGGAACTCTTCAGGTTGATGGCAACCTCAACGTTGCCGCGTGTCGCCTTCAAGGCACCCTGGAAGCGCCCGCGGCCGCCAATGCGGCAAGAAGCTTCCGCCGCGTGGGGGACGAGTTGTCACGCGTGGATGCGCCATCCACCAGCTGGCTTGCATTCCTGATGATGATCGGAGCGGTTGTTCAGACCAATCGCACGTACGATTGCCTGGCTCATACCTTGGTATGAACGATGGCCAGGCAGCAGCAGGATAAGTTCAACAGCTGAGCGAAGCGCACGCGCTGTTCGCTTCGGTCAGCCGCAAGGCCTGCACACTGCGGTGCCCCCGCCATCCTTCGAGGCTCGACAAAACATCGCGGCGTCCAGCGTGATCACGTTGCATGTCGCGGCAACCTGATCGGCATTGACGGGTTTCGCGAAGCGCTCAACCCGTCCTGCGAGTCACGGCTCTCCGAATGTCGCGATGCGGTCGATGCCGCAGATGAACAGCACGCGCTTCTCGTCGATCGCGGGATCGCGCAGGCCATAGGGGCCGGGCTGGCCGGTATATTTGGTCCAGATGCGATCGAGCTGCTGGGTCACCCGCTCGCCGCCGGGCTCCCATTCGCGCACCTCCTTCTCCACCGTGCACTTGATCTGCACCCAGTGATAGGGATTCTTGGGATTGACCAGCAGCATGGTGAGCTGCGGGCTCTTGCGGATCCACTCGCACTTGCTGCGATGCGACGCGGTGTTGACCAGGATCTTGTCGCCCTCGTAGTCGAACCACATCGGCGTCAGGTTGACCCGGCCGCCCGGACCGATCAGCCCCAGCGTCACGGTGATCGGCTCGTCGAGCAGCTTTCGGTAGATCGGATCGAGATCGGCGAGGCTCGCCGCCTTGCGGCGGTCGCCCACCGCGAACTGGCCCGGCTGCAGTCCCCTGGCGACATGACGGAAATTGGCGACGGTGAAGGCTTGGGACATTGGTTCCTCCCTCGACGGCGGGTATTACCCGCGGCCTCGCGATCAATCCCGTGATGGTGGGATGAAGATGGCGCGAAATGGGCCGAGCCACAAGTTACGAGGCGCGGACGATGAACCCACCCGCTCGGCGAATGGCATATGGCATAGAGAGCTCGCCTCGGTTGCCCTTCGGGCCGGAAGGAACGCGGCGCAGCGGGCGGCCGTCGCTCAGGGACGAGGGTGGGAGAAGGGATTGAGCGTCGGGACAGCGAAATGCGAGAAATCTCTGACATTGCGTGTGACGACGGTCAGATTGTTCACCAGGGCGGTTGCCGCAATCATCGCGTCCTCGACGAGGTCGTCGGGACGGCGATGCATCAAGCCTGCCCAACGACGAAATACCCTGGCATCCAGGGCAATCACGTTCCATGTCGCGGCAACGTGATCGATCCACGCTTCGATCTGGGCGGCCTTGGCTGGATCGGTCTCGCGGGTGATCTCGACACCGGTCTGGAGCTCGCCCAGCGTAACGGCCGCGATATGGAGGTCGCGGTCGGGCACTGTTCGCAACCAGGCAAGGACCGCCCCATGGGGGCGCGGCCGCCGCAGCTCCGAAACGACGTTCGTATCGACCAAGTACACCGGCAGGACCTCGCGGCTCAGTCGAGGACGCTCGACACGCGACGACGACGGCGACCCCGGGGAGGCACCGGGATTTCGGCCCTGGGCTCCTCGGCCAGCAGCAATTCCTTGAATGTCGGACGGGCTAATTCCTGCAACCGCCGCCAATCCCCGATCGGGACCAGGACAGCCGCCTCCTCGCCGCGTTTGCTGACGATCTGCGGACCTTCTCGTAGGCAGGTCTCAAGCAACTCGCTGAAGCGCGCCTTGGCGTCCTGCACTTGCCATGTCGTCATCTGCCGCCACCTTTTTGAGGCTGATAAGACTAGTCATCTAGCTAGTCCGTTGGTAATGTGCAAGGCCGAAAACCACGACCAATCCGGATGGCGGCCGGCGCTTCACCGCCCCGCCCGTGCCTCGCTGCCGACCGCGGCGAGGCCGGCGAGCGCGTAGTCGAGCAGGTGGCGGGCGAGCGCCTCGGCATTGTCGCGGCTCAGATAGAGATCGGGAAACGCCCGCTCGAGCATTTTCCGGTCGGCGACCAGCAGCATGCTGCATGGCGCGATCAGGGTGAGACAGCCGCGGTCCACCGCCGGATGGTCCTCCGGCAGCCCCATCAGCTCGCCGACGATGCCCTTGAGGATGCGCAGCTTGGGGATGCCTTCCCGCTCGATCAGCGGGTCCAGCACCGTCGACGGGGCGAGGAACTCGCGGGCGAGAACGCGCAACACCCAGGACGACTTGATCGGGCCGGTGAGCAGGTCGATGGCGAGCCGCAGGATGGTGGCGAGCTTCTCCCGGGCGTCGCGCTTGCCGGCGACCGCGGCGGACAACTTTTCCAGGGTGATCAGCCGGCCGTGGGCCTCGTCGATCACCGCGGCATAAAGCCCCTCCATGCCGCCGAAATAATAGTTGATCGCCGCCGCATTGGCGGCGGCGCGCTCGCAGATCTCCTTCCCGGTCGCCCGGTCGAAGCCCTTTTCGGCGAACACGTGGCCGGCCGCCTCGAGCAGCTGGGTCCGGGTATCGGGACGCTCCTGGACGCGCGGACGCGGCGGGGCGCGGCGGGCCTGACCGGTGCTCTGCTGGCTCATGTCGCTCACGATAGCGCGATCGATGACGAAAATCAAATTATAAATTCAAATTTGATTTTGACTACCGCCGCGTCCGGGCGTATGTTTGCGGCCGATCCGGAGGTGGCCCATGAGACGCCGGTTGATCGTAATGGCGCTCGTCGTGCTCGCCGCTGCCGCCGGCGGCGCCTGGTGGTATGCGCAGCGCAACGGCGCGACGCCCGAGCTCGCGCTCAGCGGCAACGTCGATCTCCGCCAGGTGTCGCTCGCCTTCAACGGCAACGACCGCATCGCCGCGGTCCTGGTGGAGGAAGGCGACCGCGTCACCAAGGGCCAGATCCTGGCGCACCTCGACACGTCGCGGCTCGAGCCGCAGGTGGCCCAGGCGGAGGCGCAGGTCGCGGCCCAGCGCGCCGCGGTCGAGCGGCTGCGCAATGGCAGCCGTCCGGAGGAGATCGCCCAGGCCCGCGCCAATCTCGGATCGGCAAAAGCCGATGCGCTGAACGCCAGGAAACAATACGAGCGCAAGAAATCGCTGCTCGACAAGAATGCCGGCAGCCAGCAGGACGCCGACACCGCCAAGGCGGTGGCCGACGTCGCCGATGCCCGCGTCGAGGTCAACCAGAAGGCGCTCGATCTTTCCATTGCGGGGCCGCGCAGCGAGGACATCGCCCAGGCCGAGGCGCAGCTGCGCGGCAACGAGGCGCAGCTCGCCTACCTGCGCCAGCAGCTCGCCGATGCCGAGCTCAAGGCGCCCGTCGACGGCGTCGTCCGCTCGCGGCTGATGGAGCCGGGCGAGATGGCATCGCCGCAGCGGCCGGTGTTCTCGCTCGCCATCATCGATCCGAAATGGGTGCGCGCCTACGTGTCCGAGCGCAATCTCGGAAAAGTCCGCAGCGGCATGCAGGCCTCGGTGGCGGTCGACAGCTTTCCGGGGCGGCGCTTCGACGGCTGGGTCGGCTTCATGTCGCCGGTCGCCGAGTTCACGCCGAAGAGCGGTGGAGACCACCGAGCTGCGCACCAGCCTGGTCTACGAGATCCGGGTGTTCGTGAAGGATCCGCAGAACGACCTGCCGCTCGGCATGCCGGCGACGGTGCATCTGCCGTCCGGCGGCAATCCGGCGGCGCTCGCCGGCTCCCCGTCCGTGCCGGCGCCGGCGGCGGACGCCCGGCGATGAACGCGGACGCGGCGCCGCCGCTGGTCGGCCGCGACATCCGCAAGACGTTTCGCCGCGGGACCGGCGAAGTCGTCCACGCGCTCGACGGCGTGTCGCTCGACGCCGCCGCCGGCACCCTGACCGCGCTGGTCGGGCCGGACGGCGCCGGCAAGACCACGCTGATCCGGCTGGCCGCCGGGCTGCTGGCGCCCGACTCCGGCGAGCTCAGGTCGCTCGGCATCGACGTGACGGCGGCAGCCGCAGGAGGTGCAGGACCGCATCGGCTACATGCCGCAGCGTTCGGGCTCTACGAGGATCTGAGCGTCCAGGAGAACCTCGACCTCTACGCCGACCTGCACGGCATCGGCGCCGCGGAACGCGCCGCGGCAATATCCGCGACTGATGGAGATGACGGCGCTCGGGCCGTTCACGCAACCGCCTGGCGGGCAGGCTGTCGGGCGGCATGAAGCAGAAGCTCGGGCTCGCCTGCACGCTGGTGCGCTCGCCGCGAACTCCTGCTGCTGGACGAGCCGACGGTCGGCGTCGACCCGCTGTCGCGGCGCGAGCTGTGGGAGATCATCCTGCATCTGGTGCACGAGCAGGGCTTGACGCGTGCTGGTGAGCACGTCCTATCTGGACGAGGCCGAGCGCTGCGGCCATGTCGTCGTCCTGCATTCGGGCAAGGTCCTGGCGCAGGGCCCGCCCGCCACGGTCACCGGGCTGGCGGCGGGCCGCACCTTCATCGCCGAGCCGCCGGCGGGACAGACGGCACGCAGTCTCCAGGCGCGGCTGCTCGACGACCCGGACGTGGTCGACGCGGTGCCCGAGGCCGGCCGCGTGCGCATCGTGCGCGCCGCAGCAGGCGACGCCGCATCCGGACGACGGCATTCTGGCCGGCGCCGCGGTCGGCGCCGGCGCCGCCGCGGTTCGAGGACGGCTTCATGGTGCTGCTGCGCCAGGCGGTCGAAGCACCGCCGCCGGCCGCGGCGCTCGCGCTCGACCGGCCGCCGGCGCGACAGGGCGACGAGGTCGTCGTCGACGTGCGCGACCTGGTGCGGCGGTTCGGCGCCTTCACCGCCGTCGATCACGTCAGCTTCGACGGTGCGCCGCGGCGAGATTTTCGGTCTGCTCGGGCCGAACGGCGCCGGCAAGACCACGACCTTCCGCATGCTCTGCGGGCTGCTGCCGGCGACCGGCGGCACGCTGCAGAGTCGCCGGCGTCGATCTGCGCATGCGCGCGCGCCTCGGCGCGCCAGCGCATCGGCTACGTGGCGCAGAAGTTCTCGCTCTACGGCCAGCTCTCGGTGATCGGAGAACCTGGAATTCTTCGCCAGCGCCTATGGGCTGCGCGGGGCGCGCAAGCGCGACCGCATCGACTGGGCGATGCGGCAGTTCGAGCTCGACGCCGCTCGGCGAGCCTGCCGAGCGGGCAGCTGCCCGGCGGCTTCAAGCAGCGCCTGGCGATGGCGGCGGCCCTGCTGCACGAGCCGCGAGATCCTGTTTCTCGACGAGCCGACCAGCGGCGCCGATCCGCTCGCGCGGCGCGAGTTCTGGCGGCGGATCACGGCGCTCGCCGAGCAGGGCGTCACGGTCATCGTCACGACGCATTTCATGGAGGAGGCGGAGTACTGCGACCGCGTCGTGATCCTCGATGCCGGCCGGGTGCTGGCCCAGGGCACGCCGGCCGAGATCCGCGCCCGCGGCCACGCCGAGGAAGGCCGCGAGCCGACCATGGAAGATGCCTTCATCGCCATCGTCGAAGAGGCCGCGCCGCAGCAGACGAGCAGGCGCGCGCAAGAGGCACGCGTGACTGCCATGAGCGATCGCGACAGCCGCGCCGCCGAGCCGGAAACTTCGGCGCGTCTGGGCGCTGATGCGTCAAGGAGAGCCGCCAGATCGTCCGCGACCCGAGCAGCATCGCCATCGGCATCGTGATGCCGGTGATGCTGATCCTGCTGTTCGGCTACGGGCTGTCGCTCGACGTCAAGAACGTGCCGGTCGCGGTGGTGCTGGAGGATTCCTCGCCCGACGCGCGCGAGCTCGCCGCCGGCGTTCCAGCTGTCGCCCTATTTCAAGCGCGCGGCCGATGACCTCGATGCAGCGAGGCCGAGGCGCTGATGCTCGATCGCAAGGTCGACGGCATCGTCCGCATTCCGCCCGGATTTCGCCCGCAATCGCCGCGTCGGCGACGCCCAGGTGCAGATCCTGGTGCACGGCACCGACGCCAACACGGCCCGCATCATCCAGGCCTATGCGCAGGGCGCGGTCGGCCAGTGGGCGGCGCGCCGCCTCGCCGAGGGCCGCACCGTCACCGTCGGCGCCGGTCCGGTGCGCAGACCGCATGTGGTTCAACGAGGCCAACGACAGCCGCTACTTCCTGGTGCCCGGCCTGATCGTGCTGATCATGACGCTGATCGGCGCCTTCCTCACCGCGCTGGTGGTGGCGCGCGAATGGGAGCGCGGCACGTTCGAGGCGATGTTCGTCACGCCCGGTCCGCTCCGGCGAGATCCTGCTCGGCAAGACCATGCCGTATTTCGTCCTCGGCATGATCGGGCTGTTGCCTGTGCATCCTGTCGGGCAAGTTCCTGTTCCACGTGCCGCTGCGCGGGTCGATCCTGGTGCTGACCGGCGTCGTCCATGCTGTACCTGCTGGTGGCCCTCGGCATCGGCCTGCTGATCTCGTCGGTGACCAAGAGCCAGTTCGTCGCCAGCCAGATCGCGCTGCTGGTCACCTTCCTGCCGGCGATGATGCTGTCGGGCTTCCTGTTCGATCTGCGCAGCATGCCGACCGCCGATCCGCGCCATCACCTACGTGCTGCCGGCCCGCTACTACGTCGCGCTGCTGCAGACGCATCTTTCTCGCCGGCGACATCTGGAGCGTGATCCTGCCCAACGCCGCGGTGCTCGCCGTGCATGGCGGCCGGCCTGCTGCTGCTCTCGCGCGCGCGCGCCGACCAACGCAAGAAGCTGGCCTGAGGTGTCGAAAACGATGCTCGACGCACTCCTGCGCATTCTCGGCCCTCACCCGCAAGGAGCTGCTGGCGATCCTGAAGGATCCGCGCAGCCGGGTGAGCCTTTTCGTGCCGCCGATCCTGCAGTGCCTGATCTTCGGCTACGCGGCGACCTACGACCTCAACCACGTGCCCTATGCGGTGCTCGACCAGGACCGCAGCGCCGCCTCGCGCGACCTCCTGGCCCGGCTCGACGGCTCCGGCGTCTTCGAGCGCGTCGCCGACCTCGACCGGGCAGCCGACATCGCCGACACTATCGACGACGGCGCGCGCTGCTGTCGTCCAGATCGACCAGGATTTCGAGCGCCGGCTGGATGCGGGCCAGCCGGCCGACATCCAGGTGATCGCCGACGGCCGCAACTCCAACACCGCCGGCACCGCGATCGGCTATGTCGGAACCGCGATCGGAGCGCTTCAACGCCCAGTGGCAGGCGGACCACGGCCTGCAGCGGCCCGCCGGTGCAGCTCGACATGCGCGCCTGGTACAATCCGAACCTGGAGACCCGCTGGAACATGATCCCGGCGCTGATCGGCACGCTGACGATGCTGCAGACGCTGCTCCTGACCGCCCTGTCGGTCGCCCGCGAGCGCGAGGAAGGCACCTTCGACCAGCTTCTGGTGACGCCGTTCCGGCCGGCCGAGATCATGGTCGGCAAGGCGCTGCCGTCGATGCTGGTCGGCATCATCCAGGCGACCCTCATCCTGCTGGTGGCGCAGCTGTGGTTCCGGATCCCGTTCGCCGGATCGTTCGTCACCCTCTATGCGGCGCTCTCGCTTGTTCCTGCTGGCGGCGGTCGGCATCGGCCTGCTGGTGTCGTCGGTGGTGGCAACCATGCAGCAGGCGATGCTGTTCTCCTTCGTGATCTTGATGCCGTTCACGCTGCTGTCGGGTCTGACCACGCCGATCGGCAACATGCCGAAGATCCTGCAGTACTTCACCCTGCTCAACCCGCTGCGCTACGCCATCGACATCATCCACCGGGTCTACCTGGAGGGCGCCACATTGGGCCAGCTGGTGCCCGACCTCTGGCCGCTGGCGGTGATCGGCGTGGTGACGCTGTCGGCGGCGTCGTGGATGTTCCGCAACCGGTTGACGTGACAGTTCAGTAGGGTGGGCAAAATCGCTGCGCCGGCCAACCACCGCGCACGAGCGTCGCATGCGATTTTGCCCACGCGGTCCGGTCCCCACCGCGTGGGTAAATCGCCGGCAACGCATCACCGAATTGCGCCGCCGTGCCGGGCGATTTGCCCACCCTACAGCTCGAACGCCTCGACGGTCGCCTGGTGGGCCTCGTTGGCGGCGGGGATGCCGCAATACAGCGCGACCAGCAGCAGAATCTCGCGCACCTGCTCGGGCGTGCAGCCGTTGTTGCGGGCGCCGCGCAGGTGCACGCGCAGCTCGGCGGGCTTTCCGGCCGCCGCCATCATGGCGATCATCGCCAGGCTTTTCGTCGCCGCCGGCAGCTCGGTGCCCTGCCACGCGTCGCCATACGCATAGGCGTTGATGATGTTCTGCAGCGGCCGGCCGAAATCGCCGAAGGCGTTCATGCGCTTTTCGACCGTCTCGCTGCCGAACATCTTTTTGCGCAACGCCAGGCCGCGGTCGTGAAGCTCGCGCGTGTCCATGTCCGTCTCCCATGTCTTGACATTTCTTGACTGGCGCATGCTCTTGACGGCGAACCGGCCTCCACTTCGCCGGAGCATGCGCCGGCAAAATACATGCGTGCTGCGGCATTGTCCGCGACAATGAAGGAACACGCCATGATCGATGCCGCGATCGTCGGGCTCGGCCGCTGGGGCAAGGCGATCGTCGAGGCGGTGCAGGGCAAGAGCCGACGGCTGCGCTTCGTGCGCGGGGTGAGCAAGGAGCCGGACGCGGTCCGGGCATTTGCCGAGGCGAAGAATTTCCAGCTGACGACGGAGCTTGCCGAGGTGCTGGCCGATCCCGCCGTGCGCGCCGTGGTGCTCGCCACGCCCCACTCGCTGCATGTCGACCAGATCGTGGCGGTGGCAGCGGCCGGCAAGGCGGTGTGGTGCGAAAAGCCGCTGGCGCTGACCTTGGCCGAAGCCGCGCGCGCGGTGGCGGCCTGCCGGCAGGCCAAGGTCGTGCTCGGCCTCGGCAACAGCAAGCGCTTCTTTCCCGCGATGGTCGCGCTGAAGGATCTGGTCGCCGCCGAAGAACTCGGCGAGATCCTGCATCTCGAAGGCCATTTCTGCAACGAGCACTCGACCCGCGTGACGGGCGGCTGGCGCGACAATCCGGCGGAATCGCCGGGCGGCGGCATGACCGGCGCGGGCCTTCACATCCTCGATGCCTTCGTCAACCTGGCGGGCCCGGTGCGCGAGGTCGACGCAAAACTTTTCCTGCAAAAGCCGCCGCCCGATCCGCGCGACGTGGCGACCGTTCTGGTGGAGTTCGCAAGCGGCGCCACCGGCACCATGGCGACCGTGCGCGCCGGCCCGGCCTATTGGCGGGTGCACGTTTTCGGCACCAAGGGCTGGGCCGAGGCGCGCGGCGAGACGCTTCTGACGGTGGCGCCGATGGGTCAGGAGCCGAAGACCCGCGAATTTCCCGCCACGGATTCGCTGGCCGCGCTGCTGGAAAAATTCGCCGAGGCCGCCGACGGCGGCGCGCCGTTCCCGGTCTCGCCGGAGCAGATGCTCGACACGGTCGCGGCGTTCGAGGCGTTGATCAGGTCGATGGAGGCGCGGCGGCCGGTCGCCGTGCCCGGCCTGCCGGCTTGATCCGACCGGACGCCGACTACTCCGCGGCGACCGGCAGCGCTGCGCCGCGCGGATCGAACGGCGGCAGCGCCTCGGGCGCAGGCGCGAGCGCCGGGGCCTCCTCCTGGCGCACCCGGAACCACAGCGCATACAGCGCCGGCACCACCAGCAATGTCAGCACGGTCGCGACAAACAGGCCGCCCATGATGGTGATCGCCATCGGGCCCCAGAAGAAGCTCTGGGCCAACGGGATCATGCCGAGCACGGCGGCGAGCGCGGTGAGCACCACGGGCCGCGCCCGGCGCACGGTGGCGTCGATGATGGCGCGGTGGCGGGAATGGCCCTCGGCGATGTCGTGGTCGATCTGGTCGACCAGGATCACGGTGTTGCGCATGATCATGCCGGCAAGCGCGATCAGGCCGAGCAGCGCCACGAAGCCGAACGGGCGGTTGCTCGCCAAGAGGGCCGCGGTGGCGCCGATGATGCCGAGCGGCGCGGTGACGAAGACCAGCGCCAGCCGCGAAAAGCTCTGCAGCTGGATCATCAGCAGGCCGAGCATCGCCACCGCCATCACGGGAAACACGGCGAGCAGCGCGCCGTTCGCCTTGGCGCTCTCCTCGATGGCGCCGCCGGTGTCGATACGATAGCCGTAGGAGAGGCGGTCCTTGATGGAGGCGAGATTGGGCAGGATCTCGCTGGTGACATCCGGCGCCTGGACGCCGTCGACGACGTCGCCGCGCACGGTGAGCACGATCTCGCGGCTGCGCCGCCACAGGATCGGCTCCTCGAACTCGTAGTGGAAGCGGGCGATCTGCGACAGCGGCACGGCGACGCCGTTGCGCGTCGCGATGGTCAGCGCCGGCAGCCGGCCAAGCTCCAGCCGCTCCGCCGGAACGGCGCGCGCCACCACATCGATGTGCTCGATGCCCTCGCGGTACTGCGTCACGGTGTAGCCGGAGACCAGCGTCTGCAAAGTCTGGGCGACGTCCTGGGGAGTGAGCCCGAGCGCGCGGGCACGGTCCTGGTCGACCTCGAGGCGGATCGACTTTTCCTGCTCGGTCCAATTGAGGTGCGGATCGACCACCTTGGCATTTCTCGCCATGACGTCGCGCACCTCGTTGGCGATGCGCCGCACCTCGAGCGGATCAGGCCCGACCACGCGGAACTGCACCGGAAAGCCGATCGGCGGGCCGAACAGGAAGCGGTCGACGCGGACGCGGGCGTCGGGCAAAGCCCCTTCGGCGATCGCCTTGTCGAGGCGGGCCTTCACCCGCTCGCGGGCGGCGATGTCCTTCGTCACCAGCACGATCTGCGCAAAGTTGGGGTTGGGCAGCACCGGGTTGAGGCCGAGCCAGAAGCGCGGCGAGCCCTGGCCCACATAGGTGGTGGCGCTCACGATGTCGGGGTCATCGTGGCCGATCAGGGCCTCGGCCTTGCGCGCCACCGCATCGGTGACGCCGATCGCGGTGCCTTCCGGCATCCGCATCTCGACAAACAGCTCGGTGCGGGTCGAGGTCGGAAAGAACTGCTGCTGCACCAGGCCGAAGCCGGCGATCGCGGCGGCGAACATCAGGACGGTGACGGCCACCACGGTGCCGCGCCAGGCGAGCACCGCCTCCAGCACGCGCCGCAGCGCCCGGTAGATGCGGGTATCGTAGAGCGCGTCGGGATCGTCGTGGGTGCCGTGCTTCGCCATCTCGGGCAGAAGCTTCACGCCGAGATAGGGCGTGAACAGCACGGCGACCACCCACGAGGCGATCAGCGCCAGGCCGACCACCCAAAAAATGCTTCCGGCATATTCGCCGGCGCTCGATTTGGCGAAGCCCACGGGGAGAAAGCCTGCCGCCGTCACCACCGTGCCGGTCAGCATCGGAAAAGCCGTCGAGGTCCAGGCAAACGTCGCGGCGCGGGCGCGGTCCCAGCCCTGCTCCATCTTCACCACCATGGTCTCGACCGCGATGATGGCGTCGTCGACCAGGAGCCCGAGCGCGATGATCAGCGCGCCGAGCGTGATGCGGTGGAGATCGATGCCGGCGGCGTACATCACGACAAAAACGATGGCGAGCACCAGCGGCACCGACAGCGCCACCACGATGCCGGTGCGCCAGCCGAGCGACACGAAGCTCACCAGCAGCACGATCGCCAGCGCCTCGAGAAAAGTCTCCAAAAACTCCGAGACCGACTCCTCGACCACGTGGGGCTGGTCGGCGATCTGCGAGATCTCGATGCCGACCGGCAGCTCGGCGACGATGCCGCGCATCGCCTTCTTCAGATTCTCGCCCAGCGTGACGATGTTCTCGCCGTCCTGCATGGAGACGCCGAGACCGATCGCCGGCCTGCCGCCCTCGCGCACGATGAAGTTCGGCGGGTCCTCGTAGCCGCGCTTGACGGTGGCGACATCGCCGAGCCGAAAGATCTTTCCCTCGGCCTGCACCGGGACGGCGGCGATCGCGGCCACGCCGGAGAACGCGCCGGTGACGCGCAGGTTGATGCGGTCGGCGGCAGTGTCGACGGAGCCGCCGGCGACCAGCGCGTTCTGCCGCGCCACGCTGTCGAAGATCTGCTGCGGGGTGATGCCGAGCGTCGCCAGCTTGGCGTGGCTGAACTCGATGAAGACTTTTTCCGGCCGCGCCCCGATCAGGTCGACCTTGTTGACGCCCGGCGTGCGCAGCAGGCGCTGGCGGATGTCCTCGGCCCGCGCCTTGAGGTCGGCGAGCGTCAGCCCGTCGGCGCTGAGCATATAGAGCGCCGAATAGACGTCGCCGTACTCGTCGTTGAAATGCGGGCCGATAATGCCGGCCGGCAGATCGCCGCGGATGTCGCCGACCTTCTTGCGGACCTGGTACCACAGGTCCTTGACCTTGGCGGGCGGGGTGCGGTCGGACAGCAGCACCTGGATCACTGCGACGCCGGGCCGCGAATAGGTCTCCACGCGATCGAGATAGGGCAGTTCCTGCAGCTTCTTCTCGATCTTGTCGGCCGCCTGCTCCTGGATCTCGGCGGCGCTGGCGCCCGGCCACTGCACGTCGATCACCATCACCTTGATGGTGAAGGACGGATCCTCGGCGCGTCCGAGCTTGAAGTACGAATAGGTCCCGGCGGCGCCGAGCACCAGGATCATGAACAGGACGAGCGCCCGGTGCGTGATCGCCCATTGCGACAGGTTGAGGTTCTTCATGACGCCGCTCCCGATGGTGGCGTTCGGCCCGCGCGCGGCGAATGGCTGCGGCGGCGGGCCGAGACGAAGATCAGCGGATGTCGACGGTGCGGACCTTCAGGCCCGCCTCCAGCTTCTGCACTCCCAGCGTCACGACCTTGTCGCCGTCGCTCACCCCGGAGGTGACCAGCGCCGCCTGCTCGGTGAACGCCTGGACGGTGACGCTGCGCTGCACCAGGGCCCCGCTCTCGTCCACCACGTAGACGAACGGGCCGCTGCCGCGGTTGAGCACGGCGGAGAGCGGAAGGCGGGCGACGCTCGCCTTGACGGACGGCGTGAGCGTCACGGTCGCCGTCATGCCGAGCGCCACCGTGTCGTCGGTATCGTCGATGGTGAAGCGCGCCGCGTAGGTGCGGGTGGCGGTGTCGGCCTGCGGAGAAAGCTCGCGCAGGCGGGCGACGAAGCTGCGGCGCTGGTCCGACCACAGCCGCACCGTGGCGGTGGCGCTGCGCGCCTCGCCGAGCCAGGTCTCCGGCATGGCGACCACCGCCTCCTTGTCGCCGCGGTGGGCAAGCCGGACCACCGCCTGGCCGAGGGCGACGACCTGGCCGGCCTCGGCCAGGGTCGCGGTGATCACGCCGTCGGCGTCGGCGGTCAGCCGCGCATAGCCGAGCTGATGGCGGGCGAGATCGAGCGAACGGCGCGCCCGCTCCAGCCGCCCGGCGGCCTCGTCCTTTGCCACCTGCTTGCGGTCGAAATCGGCGATCGCCGCAAAGCCGCGGGATTTGAGCGTCGCGTAGCGCTCGGCGTCGGCGGTGGTCTGGGCGAGGTTGGAGGTGGCGGCCGCAAGCTCGGCCTCGGCACTCTCGGCCTGGAGCTTCAGATCCTGCGGATCGAGCTCGGCCACCACGTCGCCCGCATGGATGCGGTCGCCGACATTGACCAGCCGCCTGACGATTTTTCCCGCCACCCGGAAGCCGAGATCGGTCTCGAAGCGGGCGCGGACCACGCCGACGAAATCGCGGCCGGAATCATCGGTCACGAAGTTTACGCGCTGGACCTGGACGGGGCGGTCGGCCCGGCTCGCCGGGGCGGTCTGCGCCTGGCATGCGGCCAGCAGGGTCAGGAGGGCGAGGGCGGAAGCGACGCGGGCGACGGGAGTCATGGCCGGTTCCTTCTCTGGGGTGGGTCGATCACTATCGTGTGAAGACTGACGAAATTTAACTTTCGTCAGTAAGAAGGCGCGCGCAATCTGACGGGGGCTACGCATGGGATCAGCCGCGGGGAGTGATGGCGCGCAGCAGGAAGCGCACGGAGGCGCGGGCCTGGGCCTCGAGATCCTCGCCCTCGTGCAGGCATTCGGAGACGAGGATCGGGTGGCAGAAGCACGTCATCGAGCGCATGATCGCGTCTCCGCTCTCGCGCGGGTCGACCGGCTCGAAGTCGCCGGCCTCGATGCCGTCGCGCAGGATGAGCTCCAGCACGGTCCGCATCACGTCCTTGTGGGCGCGGATGGCATCCCAGCTGTGCTCGATCGCCGCCACGACGATCTCCATCACGCGCTCGTCGCCCAGCAGGTTGCCCTTGTAATAGGCCAATATCTCGAGAAACAGCCGTTCAAGGCGGGTCGCCGCCGGCGCCCGCGAGCGCGCGATTGCCCACGCCTCGTTCTCGATGGTGGCGAGGTGGCGCTGGCAGATCGCCTCGACGATGGCGTTCTTCGAGGCGAAGAAGCGGTAGACGTTGGCAGGCGACATGCCGAGCTCGGCGGCGATGTCGGCGACGGCGGTCTTGGCGAATCCCAGGCGGCGAAACAGGGCGTCGGCGGTCTCGATGATCCGTGCCCTGGTGTCGTCGGGATTTGTCCGCGACTGGGAGACCGGTGGCACCATCATGGGCTTGCCTCGCCGGACGAACCGGCATCAGGTTTGTGATGACTGTCGAAAACGATAATTCGTCAGTAACCGTGTGTCAATGCCGCAGCGGAAACGCAACGACCGCGGGAGGGCCGCTCCCACACGTCAGGACTCGCACGACAGTCCGTTTCCTGGCTTGGCAAGCGGATTCCTGTCGCCCGTGCGGTACGCCGTTGCGTTTCGGACGAAAGGCCACACATCTTCGTGAGAACGCGTTGCCCCCGTACGAACAGGAGATGGCGTTGAGCGCCGATCCCTACACGGTCCTGGGAGTAAAGAAGGACGCCTCCCAGGACGACATCCAGAAAGCCTATCGCCGCCTCGCCAAGAAGCTGCATCCCGATCTCAATCCCGGCAACAAGAAGGCCGAGGACGAGTTCAAGGAGGTGACCGCCGCCTACGACCTGCTCGGCGATGCCGACAAACGGGCGCGCTTCGATCGCGGCGAGATCGACGCGTCGGGCAACGAGCGCCCGCGCCAGCCCTACTATCGCGACTTTGCGGAGGGCGCTGGCTCGCATCCTTATTCGAGCGATGCCGGCTTCGCCGATCTCGGCGACGCCGACGACATCCTGTCGCAGATTTTCGGCCGCGGCGCCGGCGGCCAAGGCCGCACCTTCCGCATGCGCGGCCAGGACGCGCATTACGGCCTCGAGCTCGATTTCCTCGATGCCGTCAACGGCGCCACCCGCTCGGTGACGCTGCCCGACGGCGCCAACCTCGAGGTGCGCATCCCGGCCGGCACCCGCGACAGGCAGGTCCTGCGCCTGCGCGGCAAGGGGCGTCCGGGCATCGGCGGCGGCCCGCCGGGCGACGCGCTGGTGGAGATCATGGTCCGCCCGCATCGCTTTTTCAGGCTCGAGGGCGACGACATCCACCTCGACCTGCCGATCTCGCTCGCCGAGGCGGTGCTCGGCGCCAAGATCAAGGTGCCGACGCCGACCGGCACCGTCACCATGACGGTCCCAAAATGGGCGAACACCGGGACGGTGTTGCGGCTCAAGGGAAAAGGCGCGGCAAGGCGCGGCGGCGGCCACGGCGACGAATATGTCCGGCTGGAGATTTTCCTTCCCGAAAAACCCGACCCCGAGCTCGCGCGTTTCATCGAGACCTGGCCGGGCCGCGACTACAACCCGCGCCAGGCCATGGAGGCGTGAATGATCAGCACGGCGGAATTCCTCGTCCACACCCGCCTCGAGGCGAGAGTGCTGGAAACCTGGGTGGAGTCCGGATGGCTGGTGCCGCGCCGCGGCGACGCCTGGCGGTTCTCCGAGATCGACGCCGCGCGGGTGCAGCTGATCCGCGACCTCAAGGACGACCTCGGCGTCAACGACGAGGGCGTCGCGGTGATCCTCGACCTGGTCGACCAGATCCACGGCTTGCGGCGGACGCTGCGCGGGGTGGCGGCGGCGATCTCGGCGCAGCCCGAGCCGCTGCAGCAGCAGATCGCCGCCGCGGTCCGCCGGACAGCAGAGGACCAAGCCTCCGACTGCTGACCGGCGGGCTTGACTTTATCTGCATATGCAGTTAATTCTGCCGGATGGCCGACCGCAATGCCGATCCCAGGGTGCCGTCCGGGTGCACCTGCCAGCGCCTGCGCCAGGCCGCGCGCCGGATCAGCCAGATCTATGACGGCTATGTCGAGCCGTTCGGGCTGACCATCGCCCAGTTCGGCCTGCTGATCCGGCTCAAGGCCCACGACGGCATCGGCATCGGGGCGCTCGCCGACAAGCTGGTCATGGACCCTACCACGCTGACCCGCAATCTGCGGCCACTGGCCCGCGACGGGCTGCTGACGCTCGAGCCCGATCCCGACGACCGGCGCTCGCGCTCGCTGCGGCTGACCGCCAAGGGCCGCGAGGCGCTGCAGGCGGCGCGTCCGGCCTGGGCCCGCGCCCAGCGCCACGTCGAGGAGGTGCTGGGCACCGCGGACACCGCCGATCTCCACCTCGCGCTCGACCGCATGCTGGAGCGGCTCGCCCGATGATTTTTCCGCCAAATACCTGCATATGCATCCAATCGGAGCCGCGACCCTGATGCTTGCGCCGAGCCCGCCGACCACGAACCCGCTGCTCTCCGGGCCGATCCTGCCCACCCTGGTGCGCCTGAGCCTGCCCAACATGGTGGCGATGGTGGCGACCGCGCTGGTGGCGATCGCCGAGACCGCCTATGTGGGCCGGCTCGGCACCGCGGCGCTCGCCGGGCTGGCGCTGGTGTTTCCGTTCGCCATGCTGCAGCAGATGATGTCGGCGGGCGCCATGGGCGGCGGCGTGTCGGCGGCGGTGAGCCGCGCGCTCGGCTCCGGCGATCCGGCGCGGGCGCAGGCCCTGGTGCTCCATGCGGCGGTGATCGGGATCGTCGCCGGCCTCGGCTTCCTCGTGGTGTTCGGGCTGTTCGGGCGAGAGATCTTCTTCCTGCTGGGCGGTCGCGGCGCCGCGGTCGAGGAGGCACTCGCCTATGCGCGGATCGTGTTCGCCGCCTCGCCGGCGATCTGGCTCGCCAACACGTTCGCCTCGGTCGCCCGCGGCTCCGGCAACATGCGGGTGCCGTCGGCGACGCTTTTTGCCGTCGCCGGCCTGCAGATCGTGCTCGGCGGCGGCCTCGGGCTCGGCGTCGGACCGTTGCCGCGGCTCGGCATGACTGGGGTCGCGCTTGGGCAGGCGATCGCCTACGGGGCCGGCGCGCTGTTCATGGCGTGGTTTCTGTGGTCGGGCCAGTCCGGACTGCGCCTCGCCTTCCGCGGCGCCCGACTGCGCGGCAACATGTTTTCCGACATCCTCAAGGTGGGCGCGCTCGCCTGCGTGTCGCCGCTGCAGACCGTGCTGACAGTGCTGATCCTCACCCGCATCATCTCGCACTTCGGCACCGAAGCGCTGGCCGGTTACGGCATCGGGGCGCGCCTCGAATTCCTCCTGGTGCCGATCACGTTTGCGATCGGCGTCGCCTGCGTCCCCATGGTCGGCATGGCGATCGGCGCCGGCAATGTCTCCCGGGCGCGGCGGGTGGCGTGGACCGGCGGCGGTCTCGCGGCGCTCACCGTCGGTTCGATCGGGCTGATCGTCGCGTTGTTTCCCGATCTGTGGGCCGGCCTGTTCACCCGCGATGCCGCCGTGCTCGCCTCGGCGCGCTCCTATCTCACTTTGTCGGGGCCGGGCTTTGCCTTCCTCGGCCTCGGCGTCTGTCTCTATTTCGCCTCGCAGGGGGCGGGAAAAGTGCTGGGCCCGGTGCTGGCCGGCACGATCCGCCTCGTTGTCGTCGCGCTCGGCGGCTGGTGGCTGGTCGCCGCCCAGGCGCCGCAGTGGGCCATGTTCGCGCTGGTGGCGCTCGCCATGGCGTCCTACGGCATCGCCACCGCGACCGCGGTCTATCTGGTGCGGTGGGACAAAGCTGCGGTCCGGCGCAGCGCCGGCTCCTGACTGGTGCGCTGGATCTACTGGGGCGTATGTTGCCGTGTTTGGGCTGTGCCGTGCCCCGAGAAAACCGGCCAGGTCAGGTCAGCCTGTTCAGAAAAACCAAGCTGTCGCCACCGGGGCCGCGAGGTCCCGGCTTTCCACCGAGCCCGACTTGAAGCCGAACAACCGTGCGATCACGACGATGATGGTTGAATGCAAGGAAAAAGTCAGCTCATCGAGAACATCGGGGACATGCGCGCCGCCAAGGTACCGGTCATCATGCGCGCCGATGCAATCCCTCCGGCCCGGGCCGATGATCGAACCGGCGGCTCCGACGTGTTTCTCGGCAGAGAACAGAATGCGACAATCGCGATCGGCAACATGATCCTGGAGATGAGCAATGTGCGCGTGCCAGATGGATCGCGCTGGTTGGCCATCCGCGCGGTCCCGCGATAACGACTTCGTTAAGGAGCCCGGTGTCGCACGATCGGGCGGGATGTCAATGGGCACACCAGACCCTGAATTGCCGCTGGCTCATTTGGTGATCAGCCAGGGGCGGCTCCACATGCGATAGATCTCCCAGTAGGCGTTCTCGACCATGAAGCCGAATGCCAGCCGCTCTTTCGCCCAATCGCCGTCGCCGCCGGCGGTGCCGCGAAGCCTGCCGGAGGTCCACTTGGCCTGCTGCTCGGCGATGAACTGCCGCAGGTATTCTTCCACCGGTATCGGTTGCTTCGGCAACGCGCCGAGTTCGCTGCCGGGCTCGAACAGCTGCCCGAGCCCGTGCCGCGAGGCGATGCGCACCTGATCGAGATAGCGATCGCGCCGCGGGTCCTCGGACTGGCGCGCAATGACCACGTAGTCGCGCTGCCCGAACCGGACGCCGATGACCGAAAGCGCAGTCTCGAGGCGCTCCCAGAGGAGCTCCTCATTGAAATAAATGACGCCGCCATTGGCGTACTGAATCGGAGCGGCACGCACCGGGTCCGTTTCCGGGACTTCGAACCCGTAGTAGCTCGGGGCCGACAACGCACTGAAGAGATCATCCGAGGGCCTGACGACGACCGGCCCGCCGATGCCCATCCCGTGCGGCACATAACGGGAGAAATCGCCGGGCATGACCGGCAGCGGACGACCCGGCCAATCGGCGTCCAAGGGGACGACTTTTTCGCCCGGCTCGCTCAGGACTTTTTCCGCCGCGGCTTGGCTATCCGCAGGATGCCGGAGCGGGGGTGGACGAAGAAATCGCTTCCATACCGATTGCGGTTCGGTCCGTCGGGAGCCGGGAAGCACACGAGCTGGCGGACATGGCTGCGCAAGTGGTCGTGCAGAGGATGGCCGGCCTTCAAGCCTGAGCAGATCTCGCTGTAAATCTTGTTCCAGGGTCTTCCGACCTGCTTGCGCAGGAAACGGCGGAGCGGCGACAGGTAGTCATTGAGCTCCTTTCCCCAATAGCCATAGGGCCGGCGCATTCCCGACGTTGCCGGCAGGTCTTCCACGTCACGCGGCCGGCGCCCCTTGCGGGCGCCGTGTCCGCCGAGCCGCGGACGCTCGACGATGACCTTGTGCATGTCAGGGCGCATGACCGATTGACCTTGAGGAAGCGCGCAGTCGTGTATCCCGGAACATGAGCATCGAGCAAGAGCCATGCATCAGCCAGCTGAGCGGTATGTGCTTAGGCCGGCGCACTCACGCGCCGGAAAATTTCGGCCTCCGCTTCTCGATGAAGGCGCGCACCGCCTCGCGGTGGTCGGTGGTGGCCTGGCACTCGATCATGCGCTCGGCCTCGTGATCGAGCGCGGTGGCGTAATCGATCCGCGCCGCCTCGTCGAGATTGTCCTTCATCAGCGAGAGCGCGACCGCGGGTCCCTCGGCCAAAGATCGCGCCAGCGCCAACGCCTCCTCGTGGAGGCTGGCGTCGGAAACGACCCGGTTGACCAGCCCGATGCGCTCGCAGCGCCGGGCATCGACCCGCTCGCCGGAAAACATCAGCTCGCGAGCCCGCGCCGAGCCGACCGCCCGGGTCATCAGCCAGGAGATGCCGTAGTCGCCGCTCAATCCGATCCGCGCATAGCCGGTGCTGATGAAGGCCGATTCTGCCGCGATGCGGATGTCGCAGGCGAGCGCCAGCGCCAAGCCGGCGCCGGCAGCAGGGCCCGGCAGCGCCGCGATGGTCGGCTTGCGTAACCCCATCAGGGCGCCGGTCAACAGCCGCTGGCGCTCCTTGAGGTCGGCCACCCGCTCGGCGGCCGGCATGTCCTTCCTGGAGCTGTTGTCGCCCATCCCCTTGACGTCGCCGCCGGCGCAGAACGCCGTGCCGGCGCCGGTGATCAGCAGCGCGCCGACCGCGCGGTCGTCGCCGCGTTCCCGGATCATGCGGCGGAGTGCCGGGGTGAGCTGGTCGGAGAGCGCATTGCGCGCCTCCGGCCGGTTGAGGGTGATCACCGCCACGCCGTCGCTGACCGCGCAGGTGAGCTGGCTCGTTCCGGTGTCGATCTCGCGTGAAGCCGTTGCCTCTGTCATGTTCCCTGCTCCAGGATCATAGATCAGTCGCCTGCCGGCGCCGCGGCGCCGATCTCGGCGAGCACGCGCAGCACCTCCTCGACGCTCGGCGGCGCGCCCCTCTCCTGGTAGGCGACCACGATCGCCTCGACCAGGTGCGGCCCGGAGCAGCCGCGGAACGGCGGCTCGGCGATCGGCGGAATGCGGATGTCGCGCACCGCGGTCTGCCCGCCCGCGGTCGCGAACTCGACCCGGATGATCGGCTCGGGCAGATGGCCGTGCTGGATCGACAGCACGTCGCCCCACGGCGCGAACCACTGCTCCTCGAGGCCGAGCCCGCCCTTCGACGGGTCGCGCTCGACGCCGATGCCGAGGTCCGACAGGCTCACCACCACGTACCACACGCATTCCTGCGTCCACGGCGTCATATGGGTGCGGAAGACCAGCCGGAACGCCTCCGTCGGGGGGACCGCGGTTGACTTCATGGCGCGGTCGGTCCCATCCTGGGAAAAATCAGCGCAGCCGTCGTCGCGGCCGGCCACGGTGCCCGCGGCCGGCAGGGGAAACACCGGGAAGGCTCGCCGATCCGCGTCATCCGGGAGCAATCCATGGTCATGTCATTTCGTTCCGACCGACGTCGTCTTTTGCGCGGCGCCGCCAGCCTCGCCGCTGCGCTGATCGTGCCCGCAATGGCGCGCGCCCAGGCGACCAAGGACCCGATCCTGATCGGCGTCTCCGGGCCGCTCACTGGCCAATATGCCCAATACGGCGCCCAATGGAAGAAGGGTTTCGATCTCGCCCTCGACGAGATCAATTCCCGCGGCGGCATCGGCGGCCGGCCGCTGCAATACGTCTTCGAGGACACCCAGAGCGACCCGCGCCAGACCATCAACATCGCGCGCAAATTCGTCGCCGACGAGCGGATCGTGGTGGAGGTCGGCGATTTTTCCAGCGCCGCCTCGATGGCCGCCTCGCCGATCTACCAGCAGGCCGGCCTCGTCCAGTTCGGATTCACCAACTCACACCCGGATTTCACCAAGGGCGGCGACTTCGTCTGGAGCAATGCCGTCAACCAGAAGGACGAGATGCCGCTGCTGGCGGATTTTCTGCGCGATCTCGGGTTGAAGAAGATCGCGGTACTCTACATCAACAGCGACTGGGGCCGCACCGCCAAGGATCTCCTGGTCGGGGCGATCGCGGCGCGCGGCGGCAGCGTGGTCGGCGCCGAAGGCTACCTGGCGGACGAAAAAGATTTCCGCTCCGCCATCGTCCGCGCCAACAGCGCCGGTCCCGACGGCATCGCGCTGATCTCCTACTATCCGGACGGCGCCCAGATCACCCGGCAGATCCGCAATGCCGGCGTCGCCCAGCCGATCGTCGCCGGCGGCTCGATCTATTCGCCGAAATTCATCGAGCTCGGCGGCGACGCGGTGAACGGCGTGCTCACCACGGTGCCGTTCTTTCCCGGCGACCCGCGCCCGGCGGTCCAGGCCTTCGTGAAATCCTTCACCGCCAAGTTCAGCACCGAGCCCGACGCCTATAACGGCCGCGCCTACGACACCGTGGTGCTGCTCGCCGAGGTGATGCGCCAGTACGGCACCGACCGCAAGGCGATCAGGGATGGCCTGGCGAAGATCAAGGACGTGCCGAGCGTGATCTACGGCACGGTGCGCTTCGACCCTGAGACCCGCCGCGTCGCCAACCCGTTCGTCACCCGCGTCGTCGTCCGGGACGGAAAGTTCGCCGCCTGGGACGGCAGCAACGCCGCGACGCGGTGATGGGGCGGATCAGGCAATCCGGTCGCGGCGTGCGCAGCGCCGCCCACCTCAACGAGCGAATGGTTACGGCATATGACGAGGACGCGCCGCGGGCGCCACCTCTCCCCGCGTGCGGGGAGAGGTCGACCCGCCGTAGCGCAGCGAAGGCGGGTCGGGTGAGGGGGCGTCTCCGCACGCCGAGACCGCTGCAAAGAGCCCCTCACCCCGACCCTCTCCCCGCGAAGAGCGGGGAGAGGGGGAAGAGGCGCCGCGCAAGCGGCACGGCTGCACGCGATCGGCCGGCCCGGCGACAGGGCACCCGCTTGTCGCTTCAACAATTCATCAAACAAACACTTCCCCCGTCGCCGCGAAAGACCCGCGGGTGACCGGCTCGCTGCTGTCCGGCCCTTGGCTCGACTACGCCATCAATGGCCTGGTGGTCGGCAACATCTATGCGCTGCTCGCGGTCGGGCTGGCGCTGATCTACGGGGTGTCGCATCTCATCAATTTCGCCCACGGCTCGGTCTACATGGTGGGCGCCTATGTGGGCTGCTCTCATCACGCATCTGGGCACGCCGCTGCCGCTCACCATGCTGGCGGTGGTGGTGGGCTCGGCGCTTCTCGGCATGGCGATCGAGCGCATCGCGCTGCGCGCCGCTGCAGGGCTCGCCGCGCATCGCCCCGCTGCTCGCCACCATCGGGGTCGCGCTGGTGCTCGACCAGGTCGCCCAGCTGATGTTCTCGCCCGATCCGCGCGCGCTGCCGAGCCAGCTGCCCGAGTGGCGCATCCAGGATCGGCGGCGGCACCATCGGGGCGCTCGATCTCCTGATCGCCGCCATCGGGCTCGTCAGCGCGCTCGCGCTCTACGCCTTCCTGCGCTTCACCAAGCTCGGCTGGGCGGTGCGCGCCACCGCGCTCGACCGCGACGCCGCGCAGCAATGCGGCGTCGACGTCAACCGCGTGAACAGCGCGGTGTTCGCCATCGCGGCGGCGCTCGGCGGCGTTGAGCGGCTTGCTGGTCGGCATGTACTACAACAGCATCGATCCCAACATGGGGTTCCAGGCGGGCCTCAAGGGCATCGTCGCGCACGATGATCGGCGGCATGGGCAACGTGCCGGGCGCCATCGCCGGCAGCCTGCTGCTGGGCCTGATCGAAAGCTACGGCATCGCCGCCTTCGGCACCAGCTATCGCAACCTGTTTGCCTTCGTGGTGATGATCCTCGTCCTGGTGCTCAAGCCCAACGGCCTGTTCAGCCGCACCCGCGCCCTGCCGCCGGAGCCGCTCACCGGCACCTTCATCGCGCCGAGCGCGCCGGTGCGGCATCCCGGCCTGGGTGATGGCGGCGCTCGCCGCGGCGGCCCTGGCCCTGCCGCTGGTGGTGCGCAACGGCTACGTGCTGCAGACGCTCGGCATCGGCTGGCTCTACGCCATCCTGGCGATCAGCCTCACTCTGGTTGCGGGCACCGCGGGCCAGATCTCGCTCGGCCATGCCGGGCTGCTGGCGATCGGCGCCTACGCGTCCGCCCTGCTGGCGATCGATCTGAAGCTCCCCGTTGCCCTCACCATCGTGGCGGCCGGGTTCATCACCGCGGTGCCTCGGCACGCTGCTGATCTTTCCGGCGTTCCGCCTGCGCGGCCACTACGTCACCATCGCGACGCTCGGCGTCGGCGAGATCGTCACGCTGGCCATCCTCAACTGGGACAGCCTCACCCAGGGGCCGATCGGGCTCACCGCCATTCCCCCGCTGACGGCCTTCGGCACCGCGCTGACCAGCGGCACCTGGGTGTACGAGATCTCCCTCGTCGCCCTGATTGCGCTGGCGCTGCTGCAGCACCGGCTGCTCGGCTCGCATCTCGGCCGCACGCCTGCGGGCGATCCGCGACGACGACGTCGCGGCGCGCAGCTACGGGCTCGCGCTCGACCGCTACAAGAGCCTCGCCTTCGGGGTCGCCGGCTTTTTCGCCGGCATCGCCGGCGCGCCTGATGGCGCACATCTTCTCCTACGTGAACCACGAGACCTTCCACTCGCAGGTCTCGATGCTGGCGCTGACCATGGTGATCCTCGGCGGCCTCGGCAACATCGCCGGCGCCATCCTCGGCGCGGTGGTGCTGGTCAGCCTGCCGGAACTGTTCCGCGCCGCGGCCGACTACCGCATGCTGATCTACGGCATCGCGCTGCTGCTGCTGATCCGCTTCCGGCCGCAGGGCCTGCTGGGGACGGTGTGATGGCGGCGCTCCTGCGAGATCGCCGGCCTCACCCGTCGCTTCGGCGGCGTCACCGCCGTCGAACGGCCTGTCGCTCGCCGTCGCCAAGGGCGAGCTGGTGAGCATCATCGGCCCCAACGGCGCCGGCAAGACCACCGTGTTCAACCTGGTGACCGGGCTCGACACGCCGGACGGCGGCAGTGTCCGCTTCGCCGGGCGCGACGTCACCGGGCTGCCGGCGGAAACGCTCGCCGGGCTCGGCCTCGCCCGCACCTTCCAGCACGGCCGCGTGTTCGGAAACCTGAGCGTGCTCGACAACGTGCTGGTCGGCGCGCACACCCGGCTCAGCGCGGTGAAGCCGGCGTGGCCGATCGTCGGGCCGCTCGCCGAGCTGGCGCTGGCGCTTGTCCGGCCGAAGCGCGTCGCTGCCGAGGAGCAGGAGCTGCGCGCCGAGGCAGCAACGAACGATCCTCGGCGCTGTTCGGCGACCGGCTGCTGCCGCGGCTGGACAATCCGGCCTTCAGCCTCTCCTATGCCAACCGCCGGCGCCTGGAGATCGCCCGCGCGCTGGCGCTCTCCCCTCGCGTGCTGCTGCTCGACGAGCCGACCGCCGGGATGAACCCGACCGAAACCTCCGAGATGCTCGACATCATCCGCCGCCTCAAGGGCTGCTCTCACCATCCTGCTGATCGAGCACAAGCTCGACCTGGTGATGCAGCTCTCCGACCGCGTCGTCGTCATGGACGACGGCGAAAAGATCGCCGAGGGCCTTCCCGCGGAGGTCGCCGCCGATCCGGTGGTGATCGAGGCCTATCTGGGCCACGGCGCGGTCGGCGGCCGCGTACAGCCGGTCGCCGAGGCGGCGCCATGACCTCCGCCCTGCCCGCCCCCGGCGCCGACCCGGTGCTCCGCCTCGACCGCATCAACTCGTTCTACGGCCCGGTCCAGGTGCATTTCGACCTCAGCGTCGACGTCGGGCGCGGACAGATCGTCTGCCTGCTCGGCGGCAATGCCAGCGGCAAGTCGACCACCATGAAGGTCATCCTCGGCCTGGTGAAGCCGCGCTCCGGCGCGGTGCTGCTTGACGGCGCGCCGATCACCGGCCTGCCGACGCCGCAGATCATTCGCCGCGGGCTCGGCTCGGTGCCGGAGGCGCGCCGCCTGTTCGCCACCATGACGGTGCGCGAGAATATGCTGATGGGCGCCTTCACCCGTCGCGACAAGGCGGCGATCGCCGAGGATTTTGCCCGCATGATGACGCTGTTTCCCGCGCCTCGCCGAGCGCAGTTTCCAGCACGCCGGCACGCTGTCGGGCGGCGAGCAGCAGATGGTCGCGATGGCGCGCGCCCTGATGGGCCGGCCGCGGGTGATCTGCATGGACGAGCCGACCATGGGGCTCTCGCCGCTCCACGTCGACCGGGTGCTGGAGCTGATCCGCACCGTCAACCAGCAGGGCGTGACCGTCTTCATGGTGGAGCAGAACGCGCATCTGGCGCTGCAGATCGCCGACTACGGCTACGTGCTGCAGACCGGGCGCATCGTGCTGTCCGGCCCGGCGCGCGACCTGCTGCATGATCCGCGAATCCGCGACGCCTATCTGGGCGGAAGGGGCGAGCAGTGAGCGCGCCGTTTTCTGCGGCCGACGATCCCGGCCCGGCCTCGCTCGCCGAGCTCGAGGCGCGCTTTGCCCGCGACCTCGATGTCCTGGCGATCCCGCCCGCCAAGCAATGGCTCGCGCCGAAGACCCACGCCGAATGGGGACAGATGCTCGACGTGGCAATCGTCGGCGCCGGCATGGCGGGGCTGACGGCGGCGCTGGCGCTCAAATGCCTGGGCGTCCGCAACTTTGCGTCTGTTCGACCGCGCCCCCGATGGGCTCGAGGGCCCGTGGGCGACCTATGCCCGCATGGAGATGCTGCGCTCGCCGAAGGAGCTGGTCGGCCCGGCGCTGGGCTTTGCCAATCTCACCTTCCGCGCCTGGTTCGAGGCGCAGTTCGGCCGCGCCGCCTGGGACCAGGTGCATCGCATCCCGCGCCTGACATGGATGGACTATC
This sequence comes from uncultured Alphaproteobacteria bacterium, assembly GCA_963755055.1. GTDB lineage: Bacteria > Pseudomonadota > Alphaproteobacteria > Rhizobiales > Xanthobacteraceae > AP-16. Next base: position 82,130 of record CAVWIS010000040.1, read on the forward strand.
TGCGCTGGTACCGGCGAATGATCGACGTGCCGATCGAGAACGAGACCGAGCTCGTCGATCTCGCCGGCGATAATGACCACGTGCTGCTGACCTTGCGGTCGTCCGCAGGCGTCCGAAAGGTCGCGGCGCGGCGGCGTGATCCTCGCCAACGGCCGCGACGGGCTCGGCGGCGCCTACCTGCCGGAACTGTTCAAGCAGCTCGACCGCCGGTTCTGCGCGCATTCGAGCGAGCCGATCGATTTCGCAAAGCTGCGCGGCAAGACCGTCGGCGTGATCGGCGCCGGCGCCTCGGCGGTCGACAACGCCGCCGAAGCGCTGGAGGCCGGTGCGGCGCGGGTCGCCATGCTGGTGCGGCGCGCCGACGTCCCGCGCATCAACAAGGGCATGGGAATCGGCAGCCACGGCATGGCCCACGGCTTCACCCGGCTGACCCATCGCGCAGCGCTGGTCGATCGTCCAGTACATCGCCGACTGCGCGATTCCGGCGCCGCGCGACTCGATGCTGCGCTGCTCGCGGCACAAGAATTTTTCGCTGATCACCGCGATGCGCGCCGCGCGCTGCCGCCATCGAGGACGGCCGCGTGCTGCATCGACACCACCCGCGGCCTGCTCGCCTTCGACTATCCTGATCCTTGCCACCGGTTTTGTCATCGACTGGGCACATGCGTCCTGAGCTCGCCGCGCTGGCGCCGCACGTGCTCGCCTGGGGCGACCGCTTCATGCCCGAAGGGCGGGACGAGCTACGAGCAGGCCGTCGAGCCCTTTCTCGGCCCCGACCTCGAATTTCTGGAGCGCGCGCCCGGAACCGCGCCTTGGGTGTCGCGTGTCCACTGCTTCGCCTTTCCGGCCTATCTGAGCCACGGCGCCATCTCCGGCGACATTCCGTGCGATCAGCATCGGCGCCGAGCGGGTCGCCGGCGGCATCGCGGCGTCGCTGTTCGCCGAGGACTACGATCGAGACTTGGCGCCGCATGCAGGCCTGGGACAATCCCGAGCTTCGCGGCGACGAGTTTGTTGTCGACGAGGATGTCGGCAAATTTTCCGCCGATGTCGCCACCACGCGGAGCATGACCGATGACCGATGCTGCTTTCGACGTGATGGACCGGCTGGCCGGGCTTGCCCCCGGCTCGCGCCCTGTTCGAGCTCCGGCGCCAGCGGCCCGACGTGGTGAAACACCTGCAGGGCAGCGACGACGCGCTGTTCGCCCCGGCCGACGACGGCGGGTCTTTCGCGCGCCGAGCGCGCCGCCGCCGCGTTGCGCATCGCCATCCTGCTCGCCGACGAGACGCTGGAGGAGCATTACCGCGAGCGCCTTGCCGAGCTCGACCCCAGCGACACTTTCGTCCGCACCGCCGAGGCCGGCCCCGCCGTGGTGACCGATCCGCGCTGGGCCGCCGTGCTCGCCCATGTGGACCGGGTGACGAGCGAATCCCGAGAGCGCGACGCGGGGCCATCTCGACGATCTCGCGAGCGTCGGGCTCTCGCCGCACGCGGTCGTGTCGCTGTCGCAGGTCATCGCCTTCGTCAATTTCCAGTCCCGCGTGCTCGCGGGTCTTCGCATGCTGGGAGCGACCCGATGAGCAGACCCATGCGCGACTTCACCCGCGGCGAGTTCGAGTGGAGCCCGTGGCTCGTCCCGCTCGACCTCGCCGCCGCCACTCCGGAGCAGCGCGACGCCCTGAAGATCACCCCGTCGAGCCGCCCGGTCGGCGCCTATTCTCTCGTGCTCGCCCACGACCCGCAGGCGCTCAACGAGCGCTCTCCCCTCTACAACGCCATCATGTTCGGCGCCCGCGGCCTGCCGCGTGCCGAGCGCGAGCTCGGCGCCGTTACCGCCTCGCGCATCAACGGCTGCGCCTATTGCGCCGCGGTGCATGCCAAACGCTTCGTCGACCTGAGCAAGCAGCCCGAGGTGATGGAGCGCCTGCATGCCGACGGCGTCGAGGCAGCGCTCGACCCGCGCCACCGGGCGATCGTCGACTACGCGGCAAAGCTCACCCGCGACCCGGCCGCCATCGAGCCTGCCGACGCGGAGGCGCTGCGCGCCCAGGGGCTCGGCGACCTGGAGATTCTCGACCTGACCAACGCGGTGGCGATGTTCGCCTGGGCCAACCGGCTGATGCAGTCGCTGGGCGAGCCCAGGGAGCCGGGCGACGGAGCTGGGCATGACCAGGCGATTGCGGCGAGCAAGGGATGAGAATTGTCGTCGTCGGCCTTGGTCACATCGGTGTCGTGATTGTCGCCGCCCTGCTCCGGGACGGGCATGTCGTCGTCGGAGTGGACACCGATCCCACAGCACAGTGAGGGTCGGCGGTGATGCATATGGGCCGAGCGGGATTGCAGCTGTTGGCGGTAAGTAATACTGCGCAGGTAACTCCAACACTCGCCATTAACAATGATTGTGTCTCATGTGCTCGTAATATTTGTCGGTGGGGAGATCCATGGGCCGCTTCGACTTGCGCATCGCCGCCAAGCTGGCACTTGCCGCGGTGGCGCCCCTCATCGTCCTCATCGGTCTTGCCGGCCATGATCTTGCCGACAGATGGAGCACCCGCGTCCAGATGGCCGAGCTTGGCCGGTTGACCGAGGGGGTCGCCGGGTTCAGCCGCCTCATCCACGAGCTTCAGCGGGAACGCGGCGCGTCGAACGTCTTCGTCACCAGCAAGGGCGCCCAGATGGGCGCCGAGGTGGCGGCGCAGCGCAAGCTGACCGACGAGCAGCGCCGCACCGCGACCGGCATCATGACGCAGCTGCGCGCGACGGCCGTCTCGGATCAGCTTCGCAATGTCCTTGCCGAAGCCGAGGCGGCGGTGACCGCGCTCGACCGTCGCCGGGCCGAGGTCGATGCGCTCTCCATCACCGCCGCCGACAGCCTTGCCTATTTCACCCAGACCATCACGCGGCTGTTCGCGGTCACCAGCGAGATCGGGAAGGTGAGCATCCGCGGTGACGTTACGACAATGACCTCGGCCTATATCGACGTCGCGCACGGCAAGGAGAGCGCGGGCCTGGAGCGTGCCACCGGCGCGGGCGGACTGGCCGCCGGCCGGTTCGATATTGCCGCCTACCGGCGCGTTCTGTCGCTGGCGGCGGCGCAGGAGACCTATTTCGCCATGTTCGAGGCCGCCGCCTCGCCGTCGCAGCGCGAGTTCTTCAGGAAGACCCTGTCGTCGCCCGCGTCCGACGATGTCGCCCGCATGCGGGAGATCGTCGCCAAGGGCGGGCTTTCCGGGGAGATGACGGGCATCGATGCCAAATCCTGGTTCGATGCGACGACAGCGCGCATCAATCTGCTCAAGACCGTCGAGGATCGCCTCGCCGCGGACCTGGCGACGCTGACCGCTGCCGTCCACGCCGAAGCAACAAATGCCCTGATCCTGCTGGCGGGCGCCATCGCGCTCGCGCTCGCGCTCTGCGTCGGCGTCGTGACCCTGATCTCGCGCAGCATCACGCGCCCGATCAGGCAGCTGGTGGGATCGATGAAGGAGCTCGCGTCGGGCAATTTCGATGTGGTCCTGCCGGGCCTGGGGCGGAAGGACGAGGTCGGCGAGGTCGCAGGCGCGGTCGAGTTGTTCAAGGTCAGGGCCATCGAGAAGGCGCGGCTGGAAGCCGGGCAGGAAGAAGCGCAGGCGCGTGCGGCGGCGGCCGAGCGCAAGGCGTTGATGCACCAGCTGGCTGACAGTTTCGAGACCACCGTCGGCCGGATCGTCGAGACCGTCACATCGTCGGCCACCGAGCTCGAGGGCGCAGCCGCTATTCTGACGAAGACCGCCGACACCACGCAGCAGCTCGCCGGGATTGTCGCCAGCGCCTCGGAAGAAGCCTCGGCGAATTTCCAGTCGGTCGCCTCGGCCACCGAAGAGCTGGTGGCGTCGGTCGGCGAGATCGGCCGGCAGGTCCACGATTCGAACAGCATCGCGGTCGAGGCGGTGAGCCAGGCGCAGAAGACCGATGCGCGGGTCGCCGAGCTGGCCGAGGCGGCGAGCCGTATCGGCAATGTGATCAAGCTGATCACCGCGGTCGCCGATCAGACCAATCTTCTGGCCCTCAATGCCACCATCGAGGCGGCGCGCGCCGGCGAAGCCGGCCGCGGATTTGCCGTGGTTGCCCAGGAGGTCAAGGCACTCGCGGCCCAGACCTCGAAGGCGACCGACGAGATCGGTTCGCAGATCGCCGGGATGCAGACGGCGACCGGTGAATCGGTCTCGGCGATCAGGGAGATCGGCACGACGATTGGACGAATCTCGGAGATCGCCTCGACCATCGCGGCGGCGGTCGAGGAGCAGGGGGCGGCGACCCAGGAAATTTCCCGCAACGTGCACCAGGCCGCCGAGGGCACCTCCCAGGTCGCGGCCAAGATCGTCGACGTCGATCGCGCGGCCGGCGAGACCGGCTCGGTGTCGAGCCAGGTGCTGGTCTCGGCCAAGGCTCTGTCGAGCGAGGGCAACCACCTGAAGGTCGAGGTCGAAAAATTCCTGGCGATGGTTCGCGCGGCCTGAGCGGCAGAGCGAGTTGCTGCACGCGGAGAGCTGGGCGGCTGTCGTCGAGCGGATACCAGGCATTCGGGACACGCCTCTTGCCCATTGCGATGATTGGCGGTCAACTCGCCCTCCAGCCGGTCGAAGCGCGTCGACGCGCCACGGGATCGCGACCAGCCCTGGGCAAAGAGATGACCGAAGGCCCGTATACGGCGGAGTTCTTCAAGACCGCGTTGGCGACCTCCTATGCGTCCGCCCAGCGGATCGTGCCGCTGGTGCTGGCGCTGGTTCCCGCACGCTCCGTTCTCGATGTCGGATGCGGCACCGGTCATTTCCTGCGGGCACTTCGCGAGGCCGGCGTGAGCGACATCATGGGCGTCGATGGCGACTACGTGCCGCTCGATCAGCTGGTGATCGATCGGCGCCATTTCCTCTCCCGCAACCTGTCGGACCGGTTCGACCTCGATCGTCGGTACGACGTGGTCGTGTCGCTCGAGGTTGCCGAGCACTTGCCGCCCGCCTCCGCCGCATCGTTCGTGGAGTCGCTGACGCGGCACGGCTCGGTCGTGGTTTTTTCCGCCGCGATTCCCTACCAGGGCGGCACCGCCCACCTCAACGAGCAGTGGCCGAGCTATTGGGCCCGGCTTTTCGCCCGCCACGGCTACCAGGCCTATGACGCAATCCGGCCGGCGATCTGGCTCGACGGGCAGGTGGCGTGGTGGTATCGCCAGAACATCCTGCTGTTCGCCGACGCAGCGGCGCGCGGCTCCTGGCCGGCGCTCGCCGCCTTGACCCCGGCGCCTGTCGCGGGCCTCGACCAGGTCCATCCGGAGAACTACGCCGCCAAGGCCCAGGCTTGGCACGCCGCTTCCGGGCGTCTGGAGCATTTGCAGACGTTCCTGTCCAGCGGCTCGTCGTTCGACGTGACCCGCTCGCAGGACGGCCAGGTGACCGTCGTCAAGCGGCCGTAACGAAAGCGGGCGCGCCGGCCCGTCGACCGGCACGATATCCTGACGACGTCGGCCGACGCGATGCATCTGCCGCAAAGACCGTGTGGAGGGCTGGTTGCTGAGCATTATCATCCCGGCACGCAACGGCGCAGCCGACACGTCGGCCTGTCTCGCCTCGGTCGGCCATTCGCTGGCGGCGCTCCACCTCGATTGCGAGCTCGTGCTGATCGACGACGCCTCCGAATCCGAGGAAAAGCTGCTGGACATATTCCGCCAGCACCGGTCCGGGGCGCTGGTGAGCCGGTCCATCATCGTACGATCGGCCAGGCATCAGCACTACACCGGCGTATTCTCTATCGGCCTGCATCTGGCGAAGGGCGACAACGTCATGTTCATCAGCAACGACACGCTGGTCACGCCGTCGTTCCTCACCGCTCTGCTCGGCGTATCGGCATTGAGCGCCGACATCGGCATCGTGCGCGGCACGTCGAATTACGTCGACAGCCATCCCGAGCACATCGTGGCGGCGCCGGACGACCTGAAGGGCTACACGGACGTGGAGAATTTTTCCCGCACCGTTCTCGAGCGCAATGGCTTTGCTCATGTGGAGGATCGCGAGCTGTCCGGCGACGCGGTGCTGATCAAGCGCAGCGTGCTCGACCGCATCGGCGTCATGGATCTGCGTTTCTTCGGATATTTCGGCGACATCGACTACGGATTGCGCGCCCACAATGCGGGATTCAAGCTGGTATGCGCCAAAGGCGGCTGGCTGTTCCACAGGGGCGCGGGCCACATCAAGGCGGACAAGGCGGGGATCAATGCGGCGGTCGCGCACCGCATGGCGCTGGTGGAGAACGCCTACCAGGCATTCCGCGAGAAATGGGACCCGAGCCTTCCGGACACCTATGCGGAGCTCAAGTCGCGCGATTTCTTCGAGGTCGCCCGACGCAATGCGAAACGCGTGGCGTTGAAGTACGAGCTGCCCGAGGCGGCGCTCGACGGGCTGCAGTTTCATTGAGCCGGGCGCGGCAGCGGCAGGCCGACGTCGGCTTCAGCCGCTTGTCCCTTGCCCGTCTTCCGCGACCTCGCGCTGCGCGACGCGGAGCCAGGCATGATCCACATGGGCGTCCGCCGTGGCGGTGCGGCGGCTCGTCGCCGCACGGATCAGCGCGCTCACCTCGATCAGGGCCTGCACGCCCGCGAGGCTGGCGTCCCCGTCGGGCGGAAAGATCTGTTCCGACGTGTACTCGTCCCAAGCACGCAGGGCGTACGGCTCGGCGATGCGGGATTCCGCCACGGCGATCTTTGCCGCCCCCTCGCGGTTGGCAAAAAACCACCGATGCGCCCGCACGAACGCGCGCATGAAGCGCCTCAGCGTATTCTCGTTCGCGGCAGCCCAACGGGCATCGACATTGAGCGAGGTGAACTGGAAATCGGGAAAATCCGCCCGAGGGTCGCACAGCGCCGTAAAACCCTGGTCGACCGCGATGTAGTTCAGCGGCGCGCCCTGCAGACCGGCGTCGATCTCGCCCGACTGCAACATCTCCCAACGTGTCAGAATCGGGCCGACGGCGCGCAGCCGATAGTCCTGCGGATAGTCGAGCCCGCGCGCCGCCATAAGCCGCATCACCAGCGACGAGGAGCCGGCCTCGATCGACGACACGCCGATCGTTTTTCCGCGCAGGCCGTCGAAATGCTTGATCGCCCTTCCCGCGATCAGCGAGAACGGCAGCTTGTTGACGTTGCCGCCGATGATCCTCAGGTGCCCGCCGGCCTCGTGGTCGAGGATGACATGCTCGGTCACCCCGAAGGCAAGATCGACGCGGCCGTCGCGCAGTCGGCTCGTCACCTCGTCGATCGGCTCGTAGAGCGCGATCGCGACATCAAGGCCCTCGGCGGCGAACAGGCCGGCATGCGCCGCCACCCACACCGGCATGTTGAAATAGTTGCGCGACACCGCAGCGAATTTCAGCCTGGTCATCGCCGGCATCTGTTACCCTTCGTCTGCGCCAGGATTATATGACGAAAGGTCATATGAAGAGACCGTGCCGAGGACACCGGGCTGTTTGTTTGCCGCCTCGCGGGCGGCAAACTCCTCCCTCCCCCCGCTCTCGCGGCGGGGAGGGATGGGGTGGGGGTCGGGCCGCAAATTCGGAGCAAGCAATAGTCCCCGCACCCCGACCGGCCTTCGCTGCGCTTCGGCCGGTCGACCCTCCCCGCCAACGGGCGGGAGGGTAGACTTCGCGGGACGGCTGTGCCCCAAACATCATATGCGATTGCCCTATCTTCTATCGTGTGCGATTGCCCTGCCTTGCGCCGCCCGCCAGGCCCATATTGCGGTAATATGCGACTCGTAGCATTGCGAAAAACATCCTCGCCTCGGACCATCACCGCATGACCGTCTACGCCCTGAAACCGCGTTTTCAGGATCTGCTGCGGCCGCTGGTCGGCCGGCTCGCCGCCGCCGGCGTGACGGCGAACCAGGTGACCGTGGCGGCGGCGCTCGGGTCGGTCATCATCGGCCTCTGCGTCGGCTTGACGGCTCACCGGCTGGTCTTTCTCCTCATCCCGCTCTGGCTCGCCGCCCGCATGGCGCTCAACGCCATCGACGGGATGCTGGCGCGCGAGTTCGGGCAGAAGAGCCGGCTCGGAGGATATCTCAACGAGCTCGGCGACGTCGTCTCCGACGCGGCGCTGTACGCGCCGTTCGCGCTGGTCGCGCCGTTCGGTCCGTTCGGCATCGGCGTGGTGATCGTGCTGGCGATCCTCACCGAATTCGCCGGCGTGCTCGGGCCCGCCATCGGCGCGGCGCGGCGCTACGACGGCCCGCTGGGCAAGAGCGACCGCGCCTGCGTGTTCGGCGCACTCGGCCTGTGGGTCGGCCTTGCCGGATCGCTGCCGCAATGGCTTGGCTGGGCGGTGCCGGGGATCGCGCTCCTGCTGGCGCTGACCGTGGTGAACCGGGTCCGCGCCGGCCTCGACGAAGCCGGGCGGGCGGTGCCTGCTGCCGAAAGCGCACAAACTGGAGCCACGATGCGACCGGTCGAAGAGAAGATTTTTCGCACCCACGACGGCGTCGAGCTGTTCTACCGGCATTGGCCGGCCGCCGGCACGCCGCGCGGCGCCATCCTGTTGTTCCACCGCGGCCACGAGCATTCCGGCCGCATGGCGCATCTGGCCGACGAGCTCGACCTGCCGGATTTTTCCCTGATGGCCTGGGATGCGCGCGGCCACGGGCGCTCGCCCGGCGAGCGCGGGGCGAGCCCGAGCGTCGCCACCTCGGTGCGCGACGTGCAGACTTTCGTCGACCACATCGCGACCACCTGCGGCATCGCGGTCAGCGACATGGCGGTCGTCGCCCAGAGCGTCGGCGCCGTGACGGTCGCCGCCTGGGCGCACGACTACGCGCCGCCGATCCGCTGCATGGTGCTCGCCTCGCCGGCCTTCCAGGTCAAGCTCTACGTTCCGTTTGCCCGGGCGGGCCTGAAGCTGATGCAGGCGCTGCGCGGAAATTTCTTCGTCAACTCGTATGTCAGGCCGCAATTCCTCACCCACGATCCCGCGCGCATCGCGTCCTACCAGAGCGATCCGCTGATCACCCGGGCGATCGCCGTCAACATCCTGCTCGGCCTCTACGAGACGGCGGACCGCGTGGTCGCCGACGCCCGCGCCATCACCATCCCGACGCAGCTCCTGGTCTCGGGCGCCGATTTCGTGGTCCACCACGACCCGCAGCACCGGTTCTACGAGCGCCTGGGCACGCCGATCAAGGAGCGGCACGTTTTGCCAAGCTTCTATCACGATACGCTCGGCGAAAAGGATCGCGCGCTCGCAGTCGGCAAGGCGCGCGCCTTCATTCTCGATCGCTTCGCGGAGCCCCCTTCCCGGCCGTCGCTGATCGAGGCCGACCGCATGGGCTATACCCGCGACGAGGCCGACGCGCTGGCGTCGCCGCTGCGGCCGCTGTCGTGGCGCGGCTTGTTCTGGGCGACGGCGCGGCTGAACATCCGGGTGGGCGGGTTCTTGTCCGACGGCATGAAGCTCGGCCGGCGCACCGGCTTCGATTCGGGCTCGACGCTCGATTACGTCTACCGCAACCAGCCCGCCGGAATCGGTCCGCTCGGTCGCCTGATCGACAAGATCTATCTGCAGTCGATCGGCTGGCGCGGCATCCGCCAGCGCAAGCTCCACCTGGAGGAGCTCTTGCGCGCCGCCATGGAGCGGCTCGGCGGCCCGCGGCGTCCCGGTGCGGATCATCGACATCGCGGCCGGCCACGGCCGCTACGTCCTCGACGCCATCGCGGCGGGGACGAGCAAGCCTGACACGATCCTGCTGCGCGACTATGCGGACATCAATGTCGAGGCCGGCCGCGCGCTGATCGGCGAAAAGGGGCTCGGCGGGATCGCCCGCTTCGAGAAGGGCGACGCGTTCGATCGCGATGCTTTGGCGGCCGTCGACCCGAAGCCGACGCTCGCCATCGTCTCCGGCCTCTATGAGCTGTTTCCCGACAACCGCATGGTGGCCGGCTCGCTCTCCGGGCTTGCCGCCGCGATTGAGCCGGGCGGCTGTCTGATCTACACCGGCCAGCCGTGGCATCCGCAGCTCGAGCTCATCGCCCGCACGCTCACCAGCCATCGGCAGGGCCAGGCCTGGATCATGCGCCGGCGGACCCAGGCCGAGATGGACCAGCTGGTGGCGGCAGCGGGTTTTCGCAAGATCGAGCAGCGCATCGACGAGTGGGGCATCTTTTCCGTCTCGGTCGCCGAGCGGACCGCCGCATGAGCCGGGCCGCGGTGATGACGTCGGCCGCAGCCGCGCCCCTGGCGCTACGGGCTCTGCTGGCTCGCGTTCCTGGCGCCGTTCTTCTATCTGACCTACGGCGCGGCGAACGCCGTCACGGCGCGGCGCCACGACGTCGGCGCCATCGTGTTTTCCTGGGAGCACGATATCCCGTTCCTCGCCTGGACGATCATCCCGTACTGGTCGATCAACCTGTTCTACGGCGCCTCGGTGCTGGTCTGCGCGACCCGCGCCGAGCTCGACGCCCATGTCCGGCGTCTGCTCACCGCGCAGGTCGTCGCGGTGACGTGTTTTCTGGCGTTTCCGCTGCGCTTCACTTTTTCGCAGCCCGAAGCTCACGGGATCCCCGGCTTCCTGTTCGCCGCGCTGACGAGTTTCGATCAAGCCGTTCAACCAGGCGCCGTCGCTCCACATCGCGCTGCTGGTCATCCTGTGGGATCTTTATTCCCGCCACCTGCCGCGCGTCGCGCAGTGGCCGCTGCACGCCTGGTTCGCGCTGGTCGGCCTTTCGGTGCTCACGACCTACCAGCACCACGTCATCGACATTCCGACCGGCGCCCTGCTCGGCCTCATCTGCGTGTGGCTGTGGCCGTGGCCGGGACAAAGTCCGCTGCGGACGGCCGCCTGGACCGGCGACCGCCGCCGCCTGATCCTGGCCGCCCGCTACCTCGCCGGCGCGGTTGCGTTCGCGGCGCTCGCGTTTTTGATCGGCGGCGCCGGGCTGACGCTGTTGTGGCCCGCCGTCTCGCTGGGGCTCGTCGCCGTGAGCTACGCGGTGCTTGGGCCGGAGGGTTTTCAGAAGGACAGCAACGGCCGCATGAGCATGGCGGCACGCCTGCTGCTCGCGCCCTGTCTGGCCGGGGCCTGGATCAATTCGCGGCTGTGGACCCGGCGGGCGCCGAAACCGGTCGCGATCGGCGACGGGGTTTTTCTCGGCCGCTTTCCCGGACGACGCGATACCGCGGGCTTCGCCGCCATCGTGGATCTTGCCGCCGAGCTGCCGGGAGGGGCTGTCGCACATGACCCTGCCGCGCATTCGGCGCCTCTGCTCCCTCTCCCCGCTCTTGGCGGGGAGAGGGTCGGGGTGAGGGGCTCTTTCCACGGCCACGGCGCGCCGAAAGGCCCCCTCACCCGGCGCGCTATGCGCGCCGACCTCTCCCCGCACACGGGGAGAGGTGGGAGCCTGCGGCGACTCCTCGCCATATTTGATCGCGCTGAGCTGACTGCCGATGGCGCGACTTGGATTTCTGTTCCGATGCTGGACCTCGTGGTGCCGCCGCCAGCGCTGCTGCGCAGCGCTGCGGCGAGCATCGAGCGCGCTTGGGCTGCCGGACCGGTGCTGGTGTGCTGCGCGGTCGGCTACTCGCGCAGCGCCGCGGTGGTCGCGACCTGGCTGGTGGCGAGCGGCCGCGCGAGCGACACCGATGATGCGATCGGGATCATCCTCCGGGTGCGGCCGGGCATCGTGATTGGTGCGGCGTTGCGCCAGGCGATCGTGGCCGCGGCGGAGCAACAACGATGACCACGCAGCTCCTCGCCTGCGCGGCCGCCCTGCTCGAGCAGGGCCGCGTCGTCGACCGGCTGTCGCGGCCGCTCACCGTGACGGCGCTGATTGGCATGGCGATATCGGCATTCATGGTGGCGCCGGCGGCCTGGTGGCTGTTCGCCTGGACGATGCTCGTCCTGCTCGCCGGCCTGGCCGAGACCTATCTGGCGATCCGTGTCGGCTTCGACGGGCGCGTGTTCCGTGCCGTCGCCGCCGACGCTGACTTTGCGGCGACGGACGCCGCATTGATGCGGCTCGGGCTGCTGCCCGCCGCAAAGGCCGGCCGCCCGGCCGACGTCCGCATCGGCGGCGCCCGGCGCCTGCTCGGCCTGCAGGTCGCCGCGCTGGCGGCCCAGGTAGTCATTATTGTCGTCGGCACGATGGTCGGTCTGGCATGGCGGTGAGCCCGATGACGGCAAGGCTGATGGCCCCGGCGCTGCGGCTCGCCTGCGCCGCCTGCGCAACCGCGGTCGCAACCCTTGCCCGTCTGGTCACCGGGGTGCGCGGCGAATGGCGCGGCTCGGCACCCGATCCGCGACGGCGGGTCTATTACGCCAATCACCGCAGCCATCTCGACTTCATCCTGATCTGGACCGTATTGCCGGCGCCGCTGCGGCGAATCACCAGGCCGGTCGCCGGCGCCGACTACTGGCTCAAGGGCCGGGTGCGAAAATTCTTCGGCGAGGGCGTGTTTCGCGCGGTGCTGATCGATCGCGACCCGCTGAGCCGGCAAGCCGACCCGGTCGCCCTGATGACGGGGGCGCTCGACAAAAACCTGTCGCTGATCCTGTTTCCCGAGGGCACCCGCAACACCACCGAGGAGCCGTTGCTGCGCTTCAAGAGCGGGCTCTATCACCTCGCCATGGCGCGGCCCGACGTCGAGCTGGTGCCGGTGTGGATCGCCAATCTCAACCGCGTCATGCCCAAGGGCGAGATCGTGCCGATCCCGCTCTTGTGCACCGTGACCTTTGGCGCGCCGATCGTTGTCGCCGCCGGCGAGGACAAGTCGATCTTCCTCGAACGCTGCCAGACCGCTCTGCTCGGGTTGGCCAGCGCCTGTTCCGGCGAAGTGGATACCGGTTCGCCGGCAGGAACAGGCGCCACTCTAGATCCACTTGCCACCGGAACTGATTCATGACCACGACGCAGCAGAGCCTCGCGCTGTTTGCCGGCGTCATGGCGGTTCTGGTCGTGGCGTCGCTCGTCGGGATGGCGCTCGAGCGTCGCTACGCGGCGGAAGCGCCGAACCCGACCCTCGACAATCTCAACAGCCGCATCCGGGCGTGGTGGGCGATGGTGGCGCTGATCGGGCTCGCCTTCGCGTTCGGCAGGGCCGGCGTCATCGTGCTGTTCGCCTTCGCCTCGCTCGCGGCCTTGCGCGAGTTCATCACCCTGACGCCGACGCGCCGCGGCGACCACGACGCGCTGGCGGCCGCCTTCTTCGTGGTGCTGCCGCTGCAGTACTATCTGGTCTGGATCGACTGGTACGGCCTCTACTCGATCTTCATCCCGGTCTACGTCTTCCTGCTGCTGCCGATCGTCGCGGTGCTGCGCCAGGACACCAAGAACTTCATGGGCCGCGTCGCCGAGATCCAGTGGGGCCTGATGATCACGGTGTTTTGCCTGTCCCACGTGCCGGCGCTGCTGACCCTGCCGATCCCGGGCTTCGCCGGCCGCAACCTCCTGCTGATCGCTTTCCTGGTGCTGGTGGTGCAGGCGAGCGACGTGCTGCAATATGTCTGGGGCAAGCTTGCCGGCCGCCACAAGGTGGCGCCGCTGCTGTCGCCCTCCAAGACCGTGGAGGGGCTCGTCGGCGGCGTGGCGAGCGCCACCCTCATCGGCGCCGCGCTGTGGTGGATCACGCCGTTCTCGCCGTGGCAGGCCGGCCTGATGGCGCTGGTGATCAACCTGATGGGGTTCTGCGGCGGCCTCGTCATGTCGGCGATCAAGCGCGACCGCGGCGTCAAGGACTGGGGCGCGATGATCGAGGGCCATGGCGGCATGCTCGACCGCCTCGAACTCGGTGATCTTTGCCGCGCCGATCTTCTTCCACGTGATCCGCTACTGGTGGAGCGAGTGAAGGAGCGGCCAAGCGAGCCGTTGTGCTTGGGCACGACCGTGCCGCGAGTCTACCCTCCCGCCCGTTGGCGGGGAGGGTCGACCGGCCGAAGCGCAGCGAAGGCCGGTCGGGGTGGGGGGACTATTTGTTGCTCCGAGCTTTGCGCGCCCCCCACCCCATCCCTCCCCGCCGCAAGAGCGGGGGGAGGGAGGAGTTTGCGGCATGTAAGGTGCCAAACAAAGCGGGCCGTCCTCTCGACGCGATCCTGGCCACAAACACCTTCCACCTAACGCCATGGCTCGACCGCCGCCCCTCACTGCTTGGTGCGGTCGATCTCCATCAGCAGGCGCTCGGTCTTGGCATCCTCGATGCGGTTGACCAGCTTGCTGCCCTCGTGCACGTCGCGCAGCGTCTTGGTCAGCGTGATGCAGGACTGCACCACCATGACGGCGCCCATGGCGAGATAACCCTTCATCCAGATATCGACGGGCGCGAACATGATGCCCAGCGAGATCATGGCAAGGGAAGCGACGAAGGACGCGTAGGTGAAGGCGACCCAGGACGAGGAATGCTGTTGGACTTGCGGGTTCATGACACGGTCTCCTGTTCGGTGGGGTTTTTCGGAAAAAGGTTCACGTCAACCGGCGACGGCGGCGGCATTGCGCTTGCGCAGCCGCTCGAGCACGTCGGCGGCGGTGGTGCGCGTGCGCCGGCCAAAACCTGCGGCCTCCATGCGGCCGGCCAGCGTCTCCGACGCGGTCCGGCTGTCGAGCGATTCCAGCGCCTTGTCGGTCGCGGCGTCCTCCTGCTGGCGCTCGCGCAGACGCTTGAGCGTTCTTTCGGCATCGGCGAGCGCTGCGGTCCCGGAGACGCCCGGCGCCCCGGTCTTGAGCCGGCGAACCGCCTCGGCGGCTTGCGCGATGCGGCGGCCGCGCTCGAGCTCGGCGAGGCGGTGCCCGGCCGTGGTGACGGAATTGCGCAAGTGCGCGACCTCGGCGGCAAAAGTTTCCCGCGCCTGGCGCACAGCGTCGCGGTCGGCCTCCATCACGGCGATCGCCTCGGCGGCCTCGCCGGCAAGGTCTTCGCGTCCGGCCTGGAGCGCCGCGGCGGCCCGCTCCTCGAGATCGGAGATGCGCTGAAGCGTCGATTCCAGGCGTTTGCCCTCCGCCTCGTCCTGGGCGATCGCGATCGCCAGCGCCCGCTTGCCGCGCTCGATGGCGCCGGCCGCATCCCGGATCTGCTGATCGAGGATCAAGAGCGCGCTGCGGTCGACGAATTCCTCTTCGGCCGCGGCCGTGGCGCCGCGGATCAGGGTGAAAAAGGTCTTGAGCATTGCCGTCTCCTTGGGTATGAACGTTGTTCACATCATGTTAGTATCCCAACCATGAACAACGTTCAAGGCTAATGAACGTCGTTCACGAAAAGGTGACCGGATGAGCACCGCGGAACGCCGGCAGAGCCTCAAGGACGCCCTGATCGACGCGGCCGAGCGGGCCATCGCGGCAAATGGGCTCAATGGGCTGAAAGCCCGCGAGCTTGCGACCGAGGTCGGCTGCGCGGTCGGTGCGATCTACAATGCGGTCGACGACCTCGACGACCTGGTGCTCGCCGTGAACACCCGCACGCTGGCCGCGCTCGAGGAGGCCGTCGGTGCCGCGGTCGGCGCCGGGCCGCAGCGCGGTTCCGGGCCGCAGCATTCGATCGCGCTGATGATCCGGATGGCGCTCGCCTATCTGGACTTCGCCGCAAGCCATACGCCGCGCTGGCACGCGCTGTTCGAGCACTATCTGTCGAAGCGGCGGCCGGTGCCCGAGTGGTACCGCGCCGAGCAGGCGCGCCTGTTCGGCTTCATCGAGGAGCCCCTGCGCGAGCTGCAGCCCGGCCTGCCGCCGGAAGAGTCCGCCCTGCTCGCCCGCTCGCTGTTCGCCGCCGTGCACGGGATCGTCATCCTCGGGCTCGAGGACAAGCTCGGCGCGGTGCCGCTGAACGACCTGCGGGCGCAGCTGAGGATCGTGGTCGCCGCCCTCGGCGCCGGGCTATCGGCGAAAGGCGCATAGTAGAGCCTGACAATTTGGTCCGACCGCTGTCGGCGAAAGGCGTGTAGGGTGGGCAACGGCGGCCCGTTCATCGCCGCATGGCACCGCCCATTTCCGCCGTTGCCCACGCGGTCGAGCCGGCTGACATTTGGTCCGACCGCGTGGGCAAGGCGGATCAGGCGTCGGATATCAATCAAAAGGTCAAGGCCGCCTTGCCCACCCTGCGCGCCCGCGATCAGCCGACCCGGTTCCTCGGCACGTCCCGGAACGGCCGGTCGTTGTCGGTGCGCGGCTCCTTGGGCATCTCCAGCACGCGTTCGGCGATGATGTTGCGCTGAATCTCGTCGGTGCCGCCGGCGATCGATCCGCCCGGCACCGAGATCAGGATCTCGGCGATCAGCCCGTCCATCGGGCCGTCAGCGCCGGCCAGCATGGCGTCCGCCCCGCTGATCAGGGTGTGAACGTGGGCCGCGGCGCGGGCCACGTGGCTCGCCACCAGCTTTCCGAGCGAGCCTTCCGGTCCCTGCGGCCGCCCCTGCGCCTGCGCGGCGCGGGCGCGCAGCGCGGTCCATTCCGCGGTCTTCGCCAGCGTGAGCAGCTTTGCGATCTCCTGGCGCACCACCGGGTCGCTGATCCGGCCGGTCGCCTTGGCGCGCTCGACGATAAGGTCCACGCGTCCGGCACGCTGCGGATACCATTTGTAGGGCTCCATGACGGTCGCGGTCTCGGCGCGCTCCTCGTCGTGGATGCGGCCCTTGCGGTCCGACGCCTGCCCCCAGGTGCGAAGCCCGTCGGCGCCGCGGCGCTCGTGCATCAGCGTCGTCGTCGCCACCGCCCAGCCCTTGCCGACCTCCGACACCAGATGCTCGGGCGGCACCTCGGCATCGGTGAAGAAAACCTGGTTGAACGAGGCATGCCCGTTCATCTGCCGCAGCGGGCGCACCTCGACGCCCGGCTGATGCATCTCGAGGATGAAGTACGACAGCCCCTGATGCTTGGGCAGGTCCCAGTCGGTGCGCGCCAGCAGCAGGCCCCAGTCGGCATGATGCGCGCTGGTCGTCCACACCTTCTGCCCGTTGATCACCCAGCGGTTGCCTGTGAAGTCCGCCCGCGTCGTGGCGCCGGCGAGGTCGGAGCCGCTGCCCGGCTCGCTGAACAGCTGGCACCAGGTGTCCTCGCCGGTGAGACTCCGGCGCAGGAATTTTTCCTTCTGCATGTCGGTGCCGTGGACCAGCAGCGTCGCCGCCGCCAGCCGGCGGATGCCGGTCTTGGCGACGCCGACCGCGCCGATCCGCCGGAACTCCTCGTCGACCGCAAGCTCGAGCGCCAACGGCAGGTCGCGGCCGTACCACTGCTTCGGCCAGCTCGGCACGCCCCAGCCGGAGTCGATCAGCTTGTTGCGCCACTCCACCAGGCCGCAATCGGGATTCCAGCTGGCCTCGAGCCAGGCGCGCACCTCGGCGCGGACGGAGGCTTCGGTCTGCATCGCTCATCGTCATCCCCTCGGCTCACAGGCCCCAGGCGCGCATCATCCGCTCGCGATGCCAGGCAGGATCGCCGAGAAACACTTCCGAGCTCTTGGCGCGCTTGAACCACAGATGCGTGTCGTTGTCCCAGGTGAAGCCGATCCCGCCGTGGATCTGGATGGTGTGGATCGCGGTCTGCATGTAGGCGTCCGACGCGCAGGCTTTCGCCAGCGAGGCGAGCGCCGGCAGATCGGCATCGTCATCGGCGGCCGCCGCGGCCGCGTGGTAGGCGGCCGACTTGGCGAGCTCGACGTCGACCAGCATGTCGGCCTGCTTGTGCTTCATCGACTGGAACGACGAGATCGGCCGGCCGAACTGCACCCTCATGTTGGCGTAGTCGAGCGCCGACTGGCGCAGCTTCTCGGCGCCTCCGACCATCTCGTTCGCCAGGCATGCGGCGGCCTGCGCCAGCGTCCTGGCGAGCGGGCCGGCGCCGCCGCCCTCCTCGCCGAGGAGCTCTGCCTCGACCGCGCAAAACTCGAGCCGCGCCTGCTTGCGGGTCGGGTCGAGCACTTTCAGCGCCCGCCGCGCGAGCCCCGGCGCGTCGCCCGGTACCGTGAAGCAGCGAAAGCCCGTCGTCGCCGGCCGAGCCCGGGCGGCGGGCCGCGACCACGATCAGGTCGGCGGTGTGGCCGTCGAGCACGAAACTCTTGACGCCATCGAGCCGGAATTTTCCCCCGGCCGGGGTCGCGGTCGCCTCGATCCCGGCGGCATCCCAGCGTCCGTTCGGCTCGGTGAAGGCGAGCGTCGCGATCGTGTCGCCGGCGGCGATCGACGGCAGCAGCGCGCGTTTCTGCGCGTCGGTGCCGGCATTCATGATGGCCGTCGCCGCCAGCGCGGTCGAGGCGAAATACGGCGCGCAGGCGAGCGCCCGACCCATCTCCTCCAGCACGATGCCGAGCTCGACGAAGCCGAAACCCTGGCCGCCGAAATCCTCCGGGATGTGGATCGCGGTCAGCCCGAGCTGCTGGTTGAGCTCGCGCCAGCCGTCGCGCTCGAAACCCGCCTCGGTCTCCATCAGCCGCCGGACCACGGTCGGCGGCGATTTCTGCTCGAGGAACCGCCGCAGCACCGAGCGGAATTCCTCCTGCTCGCTGGTGAAGCTGAACTGCATGCGGTCTCCTCCGCGCCGCCCTCCCGGCATCGATCGTGGCGGCGGCGTCCATGTGGCGGAGCAGAGTGACGAGGACATCGAGGTTCCGCAAGCGCCGTCGCCGCGGTTCGCCGACAAAGAACATGCGCCGCTCACGAAATCCGGGAGATCTCGACCTCGGTCGGTTTCTCCCGGCCGGTCGCGGGGAAGAAATGGAGCAGGATACGGTTCGGGAGCAGGTTCACGCCGGTGCGTCGCCGTCGTCGCGTCATTACGCCATCATCAATTGCGGTTCGACGCAAGCCTCCGCCGCGCCGACGGTTTCGGGAATGTAGAGCGTGAAGGTGGTGCCGCGGCCGACCGCGCTGTCGACCGCGATCGCCCCGTTCCAGCTCCGCAGGATCCCGTACGCCACCGAGAGGCCGAGACCGGTGCCCTGGCCGACGGGCTTGGTCGTGAAGAAGGGGTCGAAGACGCAGCTCCTGGTCGCCGCGTCCATGCCGCAGCCGTCGTCGGTCACCGTCACCGCGAAGTAGGGCTGCCCCGGCTCGAGACCCAGGGCCTGCGCCGCGGCGGCGTCGGGATGCACCTTCTTGACCGCGATGGCGACGGTCCCGCGGCCGTTCATCGCGTGCCCGGCATTGACGATGAGATTGGTCAGCACCTGGGTCAGTTGCGTCTTGTTGGCGAGTACCGTCGCGCTGCCGCGCAAATCTTCCTCGACCAGATTCATGCCGGGCGGCAGGACGTTGCGCACGAAAGCGAGCGCGGCGCGAATCTCCTGGCCGAGGTCGAGCGGCGCCAGCACCGGATCCTCCTTGCGGGCATAGAGCAGAATGTCGCGCACGATGTCGCGCGCCTTGCGCACGCTGTCCAGCACGAGCTCGAGATCCTCGCGCGATTCGATGTCGTCGGCGGGGAGACGGTCGCGCACCAGCTCGGGGAAGGTCAACGCCGGCTGCAGCAGGTTGTTGATCTCGTGGGCGATGCCGCCGGCGAGCTGGCCGAGCGAGGCCAGCTTCTCGCGTGCGCGCTCGATCGCCTCGTGCTGCCGCACCTCGGTGACGTCGATGCGCAAGCCGACGAAGCCGCCATCCGCGGTGCGCCGCTCGCGGACCTCGATCCGCCGCCCGCTGGCGAGGCGGTGCTCGGAGCGGTAGTCCCCGCCGCCCGCCATGCGGTGTCGTGCCAACCGTTCGCCGAGCAGGTCGTCGATGTCCTTGTCGCTCGCGTACAGGCCGGGCACGGCGGTCGCGCGCACGAGCTGTTTCAGGGACACGCCCGGCTTGGCAAACTCCTCGGCAAAACCGTAGAGCTCGCGGTACGCCGTATTGCACAGGACGAGACGGTATTCGGCGTCGAACAGCACGAAGCCCTCGGGGATCGTCTCGATGGCCTCCCGGAGCCGCGCCTCGCTGGCCGCGAGCGCATCGGTGCGCGCCGCCACCTCGCGCTCGAGGCGGTCCTGATGCTGCAGCAGCGCGGCTTCCGCCGCATCGCGTTCCTCCAGCGCCTGCCGCAGCACCGCTTCTCGCGCCCGCGCTTCGGTCACGTCGGTATAGGTACGCACCGCGCCGCCACCCGGCAGCGGAGTGCTGCGGATCTCGAGAACGGTGCCGTTGGGGCGGCGGTGCTCATAGGCAAACGGCTCCCGTGAAATGTCGCCCGTCGCCATGTGCCGGCGAATCGTCTCGTCGTTCACCGACCCGTCGGTTCCGTACTCGCCATGCGCGATCTGATAGCGCAGGACGTCGATGACCCGCACGTTCGCGGTCTTGAGCCAGGCCGGCAGGTCGAGCATCTCCATGATCCGCTGATTGGAGACCGGGATCCGGCCATCGCTCGCGATCATGACGATGCCCTGGTCCATGTGCTCGAGCGTCGCCGCCAGCGCCGCCTCGGAGTCTTCGCGACGGGCGATCTGGCGGGCGAGAAGCATGGCGGCCGCCAGCAGCGCCGCCGCCACCGCAAGGACGCCAATTCCGATGACGACCGCCTGCGGCCGCCACTCGGCGTCGATCGCGCTCTTGTCGCGACTGACGACGAGCATGAGCGGAAAGTCCCTCAGGGCCTGCGCGACGCGCAGACGGGAAATGCCATCATAGCCCGCCCCCAACGAGCGGGCCGACGTAGCGCCTTCCTGGATCATTCGGAGCATCGGCAAATCGACGACGTTCAATTCGATGCGCTCGGGTCGCGTGTGGCGCGCCAGGAGCGTACCGTCGCGCCGGCGCAATGACACGCTGCTCCCCTCGCCGTCGGAAACGGCGCGGTAGAAATCCTTGAAATAATCGACCCGGATGGCACAGTAAATCACGCCGATGAAGCTGCCGTCCGGTGCCTCGATCCGGCGTGCCAGGAAGATCGCCCAGACGCCGGTGATGCGGGTTTGTATCGGAACGCTGACGAAAGGGTCCCGCGTCGGCGCGTCGCGCAGAGCGGCGAAGTGCTCGCGATCCGCGATGTTGAGCGCCGGGGCCGGCCAAGTGCTGGACGTATTGATCAGTTGTCCGTCGGCGCCGACGATGCCGACGATGTCGAGCTGGCTGAGGCCGACAAGCTGGTCGCGCAACATGTGGTTGACGGCTGCCGTCCCCATTCGCTCGGCAAGCGCCGCCGGCGAGGCCGCGCCCTCGGCCTCGAGCTTCTCGACGATGTGCTTCAGGACGAGATCGGCGGCCTGAAAGGTCCGGCTCGTGTGCTCGGCAAGCGCCAGCGAGAGGCTGGTGGCCCGGGCTTCGGCGTCGGCGAGCGTGTAGGCCCGGTGATCGAGAATGACCCAGGCGCCCCCGGCGATGAGCGCAACAACGAGGGCGATGCCCGACAGCGCCACGCCGACCCCGAGGGGCGACCGGCGGCGGCCCGGGCCCCCAATAGGCGCGTCTCATCCGGTCTTGCCGAGGACCCGGTCGACGGCGGCGATGAGCTCGGCCTTCTCGAACGGTTTTTGCAGATAGGCGTCGGCAGTGGCCCGGGCGGCGCGCAGCACCATGTCGGCCGACACCCCGGCGCCGCCGCCCGAGATCGCGATCACCGGCGGATGGTCGGGCATGGCGTGCAACTGCGCGAGCACCTCGCTGCCGTCGAGCATCGGCATCAGCATATCGGTGATGACGAGGTCGAAGTGCCGTTGTTTCAGCATGTCGAGCCCCTCGGCGCCGTTCTCCGAAGCCGTGACGGTATGACCCGAGCTCTTGAGCATGGAGCCGACCGCGCGCCGCACCCCCGCCATGTCGTCGATCAACAGGATGTCTGCCACGTTTCTGCTCCTGGTGTTGAAGTTGGATTTGCGAAACTGCCCCGCGCTCAGGCGGCCGCCGCCATGCCCAGCCGGTTCAGCACCTGCCCCATATAGGTCAGGTGCTCGTGGTTGAGCGGCAGCTGCAGGTAGACCCCGCCGTCGCCGGCTTCCACGAAGCGAGCGGGCAGCGGGCGATCGACGCCGTCGATCCGCAGCTCGAGCAGCGCGCCCGGCGCCGCCGCCAGCGTGCCGGCAAACAGCGCGAAGCCCGGCGACAGCTTGAGGACGCGTCCCTGGATGCTGCGGCCGTCGATGGTCACCGTCGCCGGTGCGTCGAGGTCGAGGCTGCGCAATCCCTCGCCGGCGTCGCTGCCGACCGCGTCGAGGAAATCCTTCACCTCGGTGCTCAGCATTTCCAACTCGGCCGTCAGCGTCTGCGCCGTGCGCTTGACCTCGGCTGCGCTGCCGCCGTTGCTGCCGACCGCGTCGCTCACCAGCCCCATGCTCTGGGCGACGCTGGCCGTGCTCGACGATACCAGCTCGACGCTGCGGGTGATCTCCTGTGTCGCCGCGCCCTGCTCGACGACCGCGGAGGCGATCGAGGTGGCGATCTCGTTGAGCTGGCGGACGGTGCCGGCGATGCCCTGGATGGCCTCCGAGGCGCCGAGCGTCGCCGCCTGGATCGCGGCGATCTGTCCACCGATGTCGCCGGTCGCCTTGGCGGTCTGGTTGGCCAGCGACTTGACCTCGGAGGCGACCACGGCAAAACCCTTGCCGGCTTCGCCGGCGCGCGCCGCCTCGATCGTGGCGTTGAGAGCCAGCAGGTTGGTCTGACCGGCGATGCTGTTGATGAGCTCGACGACGGCTCCGATCTGCTGGGCTGCATCGCGCAGCTCGGATACCTTGACGACGACGTTGTCGGCCTGCTGCATCGCCCCCGACGAGATGCGCGAGGATTCGCTGGCCTGGCGGCCGATCTCGTCGATCGAGGCAGCGAGCTCCTGCGAAGCGGCGGCGACGGTCTGCACCGTCTCGGCGGTCTGTCCGATCTCGGCGAGCACCGACCGGGTCTGATCGCCGGTCGCGGCCGCCGACGTCTCCAGCGAGGATGAGGTGCGGGCCATGTTCGACGAGGCGGCGGAAAGCGCGGTGAAGACCCCGCCGACGCTGCGCCGGAAGAAACCGACGAGCTGATCGATCTCCTCCTGGCGGCGCGCCACGGTCGCCGCTCGCTGGCTGCTCTCGCTTTCCTCGCGCCTGTGCTTCTCGATCGCCTTTTGCTTGAAACCCTCGACCGCCTGGGCGATCTCGCCGATCTCGTCCTTGCGACCCAGTCCCGGCAGGACAACGTCCAGATCGCCGGATGCGAGCTGCCCCATGGCTGTCGTCATTCCGCGCATGGCGCGCGAGGTCTTGCGCGCCACGATCACGGAAACGGCGCCGGTGAGCAGCATGACGATGCCGGCAGTGAACAGCGCACGGCGCACGGCGTCCCAGGCCTGCTGATCGAGGTCGTCGATGTAGACGCCGGTACCGATCACCCAGCTCCACGGCGCAAATCCTGCGACATAGGACATTTTCGGTTGCGGCTTGCTGGCGCCGGGCTTCGGCCATTCGTAGGTCACGACGCCGGCGGCCTCGCGCTTGACGATCTCGGCGAATTCCATGAACAGGCGCTTGCCGTTCGGATCCTTGTTATCCGTCAGGTCGGTGCCGTTCAATTCCGGTCGCATCGGATGCATCACCATGCGAGGATGCATGTCGTTGATCCAAAAGTATTCGCTCTGGCCATAGCGCATGGCGGCGATGCGTGCGGCCGCGCGTTGCCTCGCCTCCTGGTCGGTAATGAGGCCCTTCTGCGCGCCCTCATGCTCCTGCCTGGCAATCCCGAGCCCGAGCTCCGTCAGATGCTTGAGCTCCAACGCCTTCTGAGTCTCCAGGCCGAGGCGAAGATCCCGCATCTGGAAAAGCGTGACCCCGAGGAAGCCGACAAAACTCAACGCAATGATTGCGTAGATTTTTCGGCCGATGGTGAAATTGAGACGCATCGACATGATTTGTCATGCCTCGCATTGGTTCGCGCTGCCGCGAGGGGATGCGCAGCTCCATGCGCCGGAAGGCGATTTGACCAGATGAGGCTTAACGACGGGTATCGATGCCGTGACTCCTGCGTAAGTAGATACTCGTATTCGCCCCTCGCGCCGACTGATTGTTTGCTCGGACCGCTTGTCCGATTCCGAAGCGGGCGCGCAGGGTGGGCAACGGCGGCCTGTTCATCGCCGCACAGCACCGCGCATTTCCGCCGTTGCCCACGCGGTCAAACCGTATGACAATTTGCTCCGACCGCGTGGGCAAGGCGGATCTGGCGTCAGGTATCAATTGCGAGGTCAGGGCCGCCTTGCCCACCTACGCTGCCCTATCCGGCGCGCTCCGCACGGCGCTTGAGATCGGCGGCGAACGTATCGAAGGCCGGCTGCAGGTCGGGGATCGATCGGGTGATCAGCGGCGCCAGCAAACCGCCGAACTCCTCCCGCATGGCAAACTCGACCGCGCCCTCGGTCATCGGGGTCAGCGTGTAGGTCCGGGTGCCGGTGAACAGTCCGAGCGGCATGCCGCCGCTCCACACCATTCTTCGCGGCGGCACGAGCTCGGTGACCGTCAGCGGAAACGCCCGCCCCGGCGCGCCCTTGGCGTGGACGGTCACCTTTTCGCCGGCGGCAATGCGCCCGTCGATCTTTTCGACGGTCGAGTTCCACTGCGGATAGCCGGCGGCGTCGGTGAGCAATGCCCAGATGGCTTCCGGGCGGGCCCGGATGGTGGTCGAGACGGAAAAGCTCTTCATGCCGTACCGTAACATGGAAGTTACGCCGGCTGACAAGCGGATCAGCTCCGCCTTCCGATCGTGTGCAGCTGTGCCGTCGGAATCGCGCCGCCCAGGCATCCGCCCTGATTGCCAGACATTCCGAGATCACTTCCCGCCCACGCGCAATGCAAGCCGCAACCGCGTCGATGACATAAGTATGAATACGGAAGTATTGTCCCAAGTTATCGATAACGGGCAATGACCAAACATCGTTAACGCCTGAACAATAGCATCCAGTCTCCGGGTATTTCTCAGTAAATACGGGGACATGCTATGTCTGCTCTCGCCAACGGCTTCGCTCGCCGCAAGCTCGCGCGGCCGCTGCGCCGGCTGCCGTCGGCTATCGCGCTGGCGTCGATGCTGGCGGCGATCGGGGGCCCGGCATTCGCCCAGGGCTGTACCGGACAATGCGCGGACCTGGGCGTGCTGCTGTCGCCGTTCACCTCGCTGCTGAGGACGCAAGGCGGGCTGGCATTGCTGAACGCGAACCTCCAGGCGGAGGAAAACATCTATCTCAACTCGACCCAGGCCCAGAAAGTGACCGCGGCGACCAACGTGCTGCTCCCCTACATGCCGGCCAATATTCTGATCGGTGCGTTCCCGGGGAATCCGAATTTCGGTTATTCCGGCGGCTTGCCGTCTGCGCCTCCGCTGCCGCCGTCCGTCCTCACCGCCGCTGGCTCCATCCTCAACGTCCCGCAGATGGAGGCCTTGAAGACCACTATCGGCCAGATCGATATCTACGGCAGGGCATACCGCATCCCGCTGTCGGTCGACCCCAATGGCGATCCGGCGCCCTTCCAGGTATCGAGCGCGATCGGCAGCCATCCCTTCACCATCGCCAACTCGTCGCTTCTCGCCTACCAGGTTCAGCAAACATCGATCGGCGGGTGGGGCCAGAGCTGGCAGAGCAACATGCAGTCCTCGGCTTTCCCGAGCGGACATGCGTGGCCCGCCAACATCGACGCGATCACCTATGCCATCCTGGCGCCGGGATACTATCAGCAGCTGGTCCAGTCCGGCGTCGACTTCGGCTACAGTCTCAACGTCTACGCCTTTCACTATCCGCTCGACGTGATCGCCGGGAGGATTCTCGCCACCTACACGGTGGCCCAGACGCTGGCCGGCAATCCGCTGTACCCGTCCGCCAGCTTCACGCCGGGCAATCTGGCCTCGCTCAGCCAGGCGATGCAAACCTATCTCGGCGGCGGCGGCAGCTCGCCATATGCGGCGGCCTGCGCCGGCAACGTCGCCGCCTGCGTCGCCGCCAACGTGATCCCCACCGCGGCTGCCTATACCAGCGCGCGCGAGCACTACACCTATTTTCTCACCTACAACCTGCCATCGGTCGGCGACACGACGCTGGCGCCGGTCGTACCGGCGGACGCCTATCGGCTGATCGCCACGCGGTTTCCCTACCTGAGCAAGGCGCAGCTCGATCAGATCCTCGCCACCACCGAATTGCCTTCGGGCGTGCCGCTCGACAACGGCAGCGGCTGGGCTCGCCTCAATCTCTACGCCGCCGCCGGCGGCTACGGCGCCTTTGCCAAGACGGTCACGGTGAACATGAACGCCGCGCTCGGCGGCTTCAACGCCTTCGATATCTGGAGCAACAACATATCCGGTTCCGGCGGCCTGATCCTGCAGGGCACCGGAACCCTGATCCTGGCCGGCAACAACAGCTATAGCGGCGGCACCGAGGTGCAAGGCGGCACGCTGGCGGTCACCGGCACGCTGGGCGGCGATCTGACGATCAGGCCCGGCGCCACCTTCATCAGCAATGGCGGCTATGCGGTCGCCGGCAATGCCACGCTCGCCAATGCCGGCATCTTCATCGAGGTGAGCACGCCGCTGATCAATGCCGGCACCGCCGGCAACACCGGCGCGATCGTCGGCGACGTGAGCAACAGCGGAAGTTTCAGCAACAACGGCATCGTCACCGGCGCTTTTTCCAATTCCGGTCTGCTCTCCGGCAACGGCGTGGTCGGTTCGCTCGCCCTGCTCCCCGGCTCAACCGTCGCGCCGGGCAACTCGGTCGGCACGATCGGGGTCTTCGGCAACCTCGCGGTCGCCCCGGGTGCGACCTATCGGGCCGAAGTCGGCGGCAACGGCGCCGATCTGATCCAGGTCGGCGGGACGGCCACGCTGTCCGGCGGCACGGTCGTCGCCGGCATCGTCATCGGCACCACTCCGACGCTTGGGCTCGCCTATCCGATCCTCGCCGCGAACGGCGGGATCACCGGCACGTTCGCCAGCGCCAATGCCGGCGATCTCGCCTTCATCCAGGCGTCGCTGAGCTACGATGCGGACGACGTCTTCCTGACGCTGACGCGCAACGGCATGCCGTTCGCGGGCGTCGCCACGACCCCCAACCAGGTCGCGGTGGCGAACGCGATCGGCGCCGGCGGATCGACAAGCGGTCCCTATATGGCGCTGATCAGCCAATCCGCGGCCGGCGCCCGGCAGGCCTTCGACGCGCTCTCGGGCGAGGTCCACGCCAGCGTGCAGACCACCATGATCGACGACAGCCTGTTCATGCGCGAGGCGGTGCTCGGAAGGCTGCGTCAGGCATCGTTTGCCGGCGCGCCCGGCCCGCTGGCTGCGCTGGGCTTTGGCGGACCGGCACTGGCCGCCGCGAGCGCTCCTGCGGATGCCGCGTCCGCCGTCCCGGCGAAGGCCCCGGCGCTCGCGGTGCCGACGTCCGACGTCACTTGGTGGTCGCAGGGCCTCGGCGCCTGGGGCCGGATCGAGGGCGACGGTGATGCGGCCGGCGCGAAGCGCAGCCTCGCCGGCTTCTTCGCCGGCATCGACACCCGGCTCGGCGACAATTGGCGCGCCGGTCTTGCCGGCGGCTACACCAATGCGAGCCTCGGCGTAAGCGCGCGCGCAAGCTCGGCCAGCATCGACACGGCGCATCTTGCGGCCTATGCGGGGTCCAGCTACGGCGCCTTCAATCTCCGCTCGGGCGCCGCCTATGCCTGGAGCACGATCGGCACCAGCCGCTCCATCGTGTTTCCCGGCATCATCGACAGCGCCGCCGCGCGCTACGACGCAGGCGCCGGCCAAATATTCGGCGAGGTCGGCTATGCCGGTGCCTTCCGCGACGTGGCGATCGAGCCCTTCGCCGGGCTCGCCTATGTACATCTCGACACCGGCAGCTTCACCGAGGCGGGCGGCAGCGCGGCGCTCGCCGGGTCGCGGGCGACCGAGGACGTCGGCTATTCGTCGCTGGGCCTCCGGCTGGCGACCAGCGTCGTGCTGGTGAACGGGATGGCGCTGGTGCCGCGCGCCTCGGTCTCCTGGCAGCACGCTTTCGGTGACGTCATCCCCAATGCGCCGCTCGCCTTCGCCGGCACCGGCGCCGCGTTCGCCATCGCCGGCGTGCCGCTCGCCCGCGATGCCGCCGTCGTCGAGGCCGGCTTCGACCTGCGGCTGACCCCGCGCGCCAAAATCGGCGTGTCGTATTTCGGCCAGCTCGCCGCCGGCCTGCAGGACCACGCCGTCAAGGGCAATCTCACCTGGAATTTTTGAGCCCGAGCAGGGCGCGCAGGATGGGTTGAGCACTTCGCGAAACCCATCAATCAAAGAAAGCTCATGCTGATGGGTTTCGCTTCGCTCAACCCATCCTACAGGGCAGCGTCTTACGCCAGATCCCTGATCCGCCCCTCCACATAGGCCTCCATCAGCTTCTGTGCCGAGGCGCCGAACATGCGGATGCGGCCGGTATGCGCCAGCAGCAGCAGGCCCGCCGCATGGGCGAAGACGTCGACCGTCAACAAATTCGCCGCCTCGCGGCTCGCGCCGAGCGCTTCCGCCGCGTCGGCGATCGGCTCGAGCGCATTCTTCAGCGCGTCGTTGAGCGCGGTGTCGCGTGCGCGGCCGAGGCCTTTGGGCTTCATGCCGCCGCGAAACAGATAGAAGCCGAGATCGAGGTCGCGCGGGTTGTCGGCATAGAAGCGGAAGAAGGCGGTGGCCGCCGCGCGCAGCTGCTCGGCAGGCGCGCCTGCGCGCGCCACCGCGCGCTCCACCGTCTCGCCGAGCCGGGCGATCGAGCCGGTCAGCAGCTCGGCATAGATCGCCTCCTTGGAGTCGAAGTGGAAATAGAGTGCCGCCGGCGTGTAGCCGGCTTGCGTCGCGATCGCCCGCAGCGAGGCGCCGTCGAGCCCCTCGGCCTCGAACACTTCTCGGGCCGCCTCGAGGATCAGGCCGCGCTTGAGCGCGCTCGCCGCGCGCGGCCTGCGCTCGCCGTTCGCCATCCGGAAAAATCCCCCATTCTGCCCGCTTGACGAAAAATCTAACACTGTTCAAAATAGGCCGCAATACGTCCGGGAGACCGCCCATGCTGATGACCGCGGCCGACTATCGCGAGTTGCTGCGCCGCTATGCGCCAAAAGTGTTCGTCAACGGCGCGGCGGTGCAAAGCGTTGCCGACGAGCCGCTGCTGGCGCCCGGCATCGCGGCGGTCGGCGTCGCCTACGATTTCGCCCACCGGCCGGAGCACGCCGCCCTCATGACGGCGCGCCAAAGCTTTTCCGGAAAAATCGTCAACCGGATGACCCATATCGACGAAAACTCGACGGACCTGTTGTACAAGCTCGAGGCGGTGCGGCTGGTGTGCCGGACTTCTGGCTGCGCGCTACGCTATCTCACCCACGACAGCCTCAACGCGCTGTTTCAGGCGACCAGGCTTGCCGACGATCGTCACGGCACCGACTATTTCCAGCGCTTCGGCCATTACCTGGCGCGGGTGCAGGACGAGGACCTCACCCTCGGCATCGCCATGACCGACGCCAAGGGCGACCGCTCCAAGCGCCCGGGCGCGCAGCAAAACCCCGACGTCTACGTGCACATCGCCGAGCGCCGGCCGGACGGCATCGTCATCCGCGGCACCAAGGCGATCGTCACCGGCGCGCCCTATGTGCACGAGCTTCTGGTGATGCCGTGCCGCACCCACAGTGCCGCGGACGCCGATTTTGCCGTGGCCTGCGCGGTGCCGGTCGACGCGCCCGGCGTCACCATCGTGGCGCGGCCGGCCGGGCGGCCCGGCGAGGCGGCGGCGGAATTTTCGGCGAGATACGGCCAGTCGACCGGCGTGGTGATTTTTGACGACGTCTTTGTGCCGCACGACCGGGTGTTTCTCGCCGGCGAGCATGTCGAGGGCGGCGTGCTCACCACCTCGTATGCGACCCACCACCGGCATTCCTGCATCGGCGCCCGCGCCGGCTTCGGCGACCTGTTGATCGGCGCCGGCGCGCTGATGACCGAGGCCAACGGCCTCGATACCGAGCACCACGCCCATGTGCGCGACGCCATGGTGGAGCTCATCACCATCACGGAGAGCTTTTTTGCCTGCGGCGTCGCCGCCTCGGTCTATTGCCAGAAGGATGTCGCCGGCAACGTGATGCCGGACCCGGTATTCTCCAACATCGGAAAGCTCTTGCTGGCGACGAAAATCTACGACATGCACCGGGTGGCGCACTACGTGTCGGGCGGCCTGATCGTGGCGCTGCCCGGGCCCGACGAGGACCACAACCCGGCGACCCAGGCGTCGCTCGCCGCCGTGCTCGCCGGGCGGCCGGACATTCCCGCCGAGCAGCGGCTGGAAGTGTCTCGCCTGATCGAGGATCTCACCGCCTCGCACCAGGGCGGCTGGTATTCGGTGATCTCGCTGCACGGCGGCGGCTCGCCGGAGGCGATGAAGCGGGAGATCTGGCGCAACTATCCGGTGGGCGAGAAGGCCGCGCTGGTGGAGGACCTGCTCGACCGCGGCGTGCTCGCCGACGGCCGGCGCGTGTCCAAGCAACCGGGCCGCTGCTGCGCCACCGGCTGCGAGGTCCCGAGCCTGCCGACCGCCGCGGAATAATTGTAGGAATCGTAGGGTGGGCAAGGTCGGCCAAGGTATTGTTTGCAAGAGTTCGGCGCGCGTCCCGCCTTGCCCACGCGGTCCGGCGCCTGACAACAACCCGATGCCCGCGTGGGCAACGCGGCATCGGCGCGGTAATCGTAGGGTGGGCAAGGTCGGCCAAGGTATTGTTTGCAAGAGTTCGGCGCGCGTCCCGCCTTGCCCACGCGGTCCGGCGCCTGACAACAACCCGATGCCCGCGTGGGCAACGCGGCATCGGCGCGGTCAATCAATCGAGAGTACGGGGCCGCGTTGCCCACCCTACAGCCGGGACCAATCCTCATGACCGACGACTACGGCTACGCCACCCACGAGGTGCTCAACCAGCCGCCGGCGCTGTCGGACTACGACGCCTTCGCCGGCGACCCGGCGCTCTCCGCGGTCATCGCCACGTTCGACGCCGACTGGGCGCGCGACAAGCTGCATGCCGCGGGAAAGACCGTCGGCTCGGCGCAGGTGCAGGAGCTCGCCCGCCAGGCCAACCGCAGCCTGCCGGAGCTGCGCACCCATGACCGATTCGGCAACCGGGTCGACCGCATCGACTTCCATCCCGCCTGGCACGAGCTGATGGGGCTCGCCATCGACCAGGAGACCCACGCGCTCGCCTGGACGGACAAGCGGCCGGGCGCGCAGGTCGCGCGCGCCGCGCTCTCCTATCTGTGGAACCAGGGCGAGAACGGCATCTGCTGCCCGATCGGCATGACCTATTCGGCGATCCCGGTGCTGCGCAACGATCCGGCGCGCTGGGCCGAATGGGGCGAAAAGATCCTCTCGCGGCGCTACGACCGCCGGCAAGTGCGCGGCGCCGACAAGACCGGCGCCACGGTCGGCATGGCGATGACCGAGAAACAGGGCGGCTCCGACCTGCGCCAGACCCAGACGCGGCGCGACGCCGAACGCCGACGGCACGTGGTCGCTGGTCGGCCACAAATGGTTCTTCTCGGTGCCGCAGTCCGACGTGTTTCTCACATTGGCGCAGACCGAGGCGGGCGTGTCGTGCTTCGTGGTCGCCGGCTGGCTGCCCGACGGCACCCGCAACCGGCTGCAGATCCAGCGGCTGAAGGACAAGTGCGGCAACAAGTCGAACGCTTCCTCCGAGGTCGAGTTCCGTGGCGCCATCGCGCATATGATCGGCGAGCCCGGACGCGGCATCCGCACTGGCCTCGCGATGAACCATTTCACCCGGCTCGACTTCGCGGTGGGCTCGGCCGGGCTGATGCGCCAGGCATTGTCGCAGGCCGCCCATCACGTCGCCAACCGCCGGGCGTTCCAGCGGGCGCTGATCGACCAGCCGATCATGACCAACGTGATCGCCGATCTCGCGCTGGAGGTGGAGGCCGCGACCTGGATGTCGTTCCGTTTCGTCGCCGCGCTCGACCGTGAGAGCGAAAGCGAATCCGAGCGCCTGCTCGGCCGCATCGGCGCGCCGATCGCAAAGTACTGGGCGTGCAAGCGGGTGTCCGCCGTGTCGTGGTCGAGGCGCTCGAATGCCACGGCGGCAACGGTTTTGTCGAGGACCACCTGATGGCCCGGCTCTACCGGGAGGCTCCGCTCAACGGCATCTGGGAGGGGACCGGCAATGTGATCTGCCTCGACGTGCTGCGCTCGATGCAGCGCGAGCCCGGCTGCGTGCTGGCGCTGCTCGACGAGATGAAGCAGGCAAAAGGTGTCGACCGCCGCTACGACGCCTTCGTCGACGCGCTCGACGCCGAGTTGCTGGACGTCGCGAAGCTGGAGGGCCAGGCGCGGCGATTGGTTGAGCGCATCGCGCTGGCGCTCTCCGCCGGCCTGCTGCTGCGCTACTCCCGCCCGGAGGTGGCCGACGCCTTCATCGCCACGCGGATCGCCGGCGGCTGGTCGGGTCATTTCGGCGACCTGCCGGCAGGCGCCGATGCCGGCGCCATCGCGCGGCGCGCCGTGCCGCAGGCCGCCTGATGGCGGCCGGCGAAATGCCGGCCGCGCACGGCCTGCGCGTCGTGCCCGAGCACGAGGTCGAGCGGCTGCTGACGCCGGAACTGGTGTTGTCCACCGTAGAGGCCGCGCTCGCCGGCATGGCGGCGGGCCGCGTGGTGGCCGGCGGCAAGGCGATGATCAACCTCGACGACGCCGACGGCCTCCGCAGTCTTCTGGCGATGACGGGAGTCCTGCTCGACGAAAAAATCGCCGGGGTCAAATGGGTCGGCACGTTCGCCGGCAATCCCGGGCGCGGCCTTGCGCGCGCGCCGGCCACCATCCTGCTGAGCGACGCGGTGACCGGCATGCCGCTCGCCGTCGTCGCGGCGACCGCGCTGACCTCGCGGCGTACTGCCGCGATGGCGACGGTGGCGGCGAAATTCTGCGCCGATCCGGCCGCCTCGTGCGCGGCGATTCTCGGATTCGGCGCCGTCGGCAAGGCGGCGATCCCGCTGCTGGCGAAAATGTTTCCCATCCAAAAATTTTGCGTGTGGGGCGGCAACCCCGACCGCGTGCGCCGCGAGGCGGCGGAGCTTGCCGCTGCCACCGGCATTCCGATCGTCGCGGCGCCCGACGTCGCCGGCGCAGCAGCGGACGCCGACATCATCATCACGGCGAGCGGCCTCACGGCGGACGCGCCGTTCCTGACGCGTGCCATGGTGCGCGACGGCGCCTTCGTGTGCGCGCTCGGCTCCTACCAGGAGATCGACGCCGAGCTGGTCGCGTCGGCCGACATGCTGGTGGTCGAGGATTTCGCGGCCGGCGCCCAGCGCGGCAGTCTCGCGCCGGCGGTCAAGGCCGGCCTGATCGGCCGCGCGTCGATCCACGGCGAGCTCGCCGACCTGGTCGGCGGCCGCGTCGCGCCGCGCCGGCCCGGCTGCCGCCTGGCGGTCGCCTGCTTCCTCGGCCTCGGCGCGCTCGACGTGGCGCTGGCGGCGCGGATCATCGGAGGACTGAGCCCACGAAATCGTCCTTGACATGTTACCCTGTACAGGGTACCCTGATTCGGGTTTAACCTTCGCGGAGACGATCGCATGACGGTCGAAGCGGACCAGGGCAGCAAGGTTTACGGGTCGGCCGGCTACGACACCCTGCGGGCTACGCCGCGATCCGCATCGGCTGCGTTGAAAAAAACAATGATCGACAACAACAACGAAAATACAACGGATCAAGCGCCGGCTGCCGCTCGGAATGAGCCACGAGCGCTCCGAAAAACAATAGATACAATAAACAACAATGGCCGGGACCTGAGAGAAGCCCGCGCCGGCCCGCGCCGCCCGTAGGTCGTCTCCGCCGAGCTTGTAAATAACAAGGGATCGACGAAAACAAGCAAAAGAACAACCAATCAACAAGCCAAGCGCTCGCGGAACCTCTCGCTACGGCTTCAGGCGCGCCTCGCCGAGCATCACCTCGGCGGTCAGCGGCAGGTCGCGGGCATTGGCGCCGGCGGCGACGGTGCAGCGGCCCGGTGCGATCCGCCAGGAATTCGCCGCGGCATCGAAGCGCGCCAGCAGGCGGGGATCGACCGTGATCGTCACCCGGGCGGATTCGCCGGCGCCGAGCCGGACCCGGCTCCAGCCGACCAGGCGCGGCGCAAACCCGCCCTCGCCCGGGCAGCCGAGATAGATCTGCGGCGTGTCGATGCCGTCGCGCCGGCCGGTATTTGTTGTGTCGAGGCTGACGGTAAGCGTCGTGCCCGACACCGCGGCGGCGAGGCCGCCATGCGCGAAGGTCGTGTAGGAGAGGCCGAAGCCGAACGGGTAGAGCGGCACGGCGCCGTTGCGGGCAAACCATTTGTAGCCGACGTCGGCGCCTTCCAGATAGTTCACCTCGGCGCCGGCCTCGAGCTGCGGGCGCGGCAGCTGCGCCTCGTCGGCTGGAAAGGTGAGCGGCAGGCGGCCGGCGGGATTGACCCGGCCAAACAGCACGCCGGCGATCGCCTCGGCGCCGCGGGCGCCCGGATACCAGACCTCGATCGCCGCGGGCGTGGCGGCGAGCCACGGCATTTTTACCGGGCCGCCGGTCTCCAGCACCACGATGGTGCGCGGATTGGCGGCGGCGAGCGCGGCGATCAGCCGGTCCTGGCCGTCAGGCAAGGCAAGGCTCGGCGCGTCGAGCATCTCCGCCATCCACTGATGGGCGAACACGATCACCGCATCGGCGCCGCGGGCGGCGTTTTCGGCCGCCGCGATATCGCGGCCGTCGAGATAGTGCACTTGCGCCCCGCCGGCCTCGGCCGCGATGGCGCGGAGCGGCGACGACGGGTCGTAGACCATGGGCCCGGGAAATCCCTCCGGGCCGAGACCCGGCACCGCGTTGCCGCCGACCGGGATCACCTGGGACGACCCGCCGCCCGACAGCACGCCGCGGTCGGCGTATGATCCGACCAGCAGGATGCGTTTGAGGCCCTTCGGCAGCGGCAGCACGGCGTTCTCGTTGCGCAGCAGCACCAGGCCGTGCTCGGCGATGACCTGGGCGAGGCCGGCATGC
This sequence comes from uncultured Alphaproteobacteria bacterium, assembly GCA_963755055.1. Taxonomy (GTDB): domain Bacteria; phylum Pseudomonadota; class Alphaproteobacteria; order Rhizobiales; family Xanthobacteraceae; genus AP-16. The sequence continues at coordinate 117,069 of CAVWIS010000040.1, forward strand.
GCCGCATAGTCGATGGCGCCGCCCGGCGCCGGCGGATCGTCGACGATGCCGGAAGCAAACATCGTGCGCAGTATCCGGCGCACCATGCCGTCGAGCTTTTCGCGCGGCACGCGGCCGGCCTCGACAGCCTCCTTCAGCAGGGCACCAAAGAAAACCTTCTCGTCGAGATTTTCGCCGGATTCCTGGTCGAGACCCGACAGCGCCGCCTCGACGGTCGAGTGCACCGCGCCCCAGTCCGACATGACGAAGCCTAAAAAATTCCAGTCGCGCTTGAGCACGCGCTCGAGCAGAAACTCGTTCTCGCAGGCGAAGACCCGGTTCACCTTGTTGTAGGCGCACATCACCGAATGCGGGCGGCCCTGCTCGATGGCGATCTGGAACGCCAGCAGGTCGCTCTCCCGCGCCGCCGCCTCGTCGATGTTGGCGCTGTGGTTCTGGCGCCCGGTCTCCTGGGCGTTGAGGGCGAAATGTTTGGTGGTCGAGATGATGCGGTTCTGCTGGATGCCGCGGATGGCGGCGCCCGCCATGACGCCGGTGAGCAGCGGGTCCTCGCTGACATACTCGAAGTTCCGGCCGTTGCGCGGCTCGCGGGCGAGATTGGCGCCGCCAGCGAGCAGCACGTTGAAACCCTTGGCCCGCGCCTCGGCGCCGATCATGGCGCCGCCGCGCTCGGCCAGCACCGGATCGAAGGTCGCGGCGGTCGCGAGCCCCGAGGGCAGCGGCGTCGCCACGTCGCCGGGCCGGGTGTTTTCCGGATTGGTGACGCCGAGCCCGGCATCGCTCTCCTGCAGGGCAGGAATGCCGAGCCGAGGCACGCCCGGCACGTAGCCGGCCGAGCCGATCGCGCCCTCAGGTCTGGGTTTGCCCTGGAACGGAAAGCCGAAGCTGCCGTGCACCAGCCGGATCTTCTCGTCGAGGGTCAGCGCGCCCAGCGCGAGATCCGCGCGCTCATCGGGCGGCCGGCCGGGATCGAGCCAGGGCCGCGCGTCGGGGCCCTGGGCGACGGCGGTCGCCGCGCCGGCGAGGAGGCTCAGCAGCAGGCCGAGGTGTTTGCCGAGGCCGGTCATGGTGCAGCATTATAATGTATCCGGTCCGCCGGCGATGCGGCCCAGTTCCGTAGGGTGGGCAAGGCGGCCAAGGAGAGCATCGGATGGCAAGGGCCCGCGTCCGCCTTGCCCACGCGGTCGGGCGATCATGATCTCTCGGCGATGCCGACCGCGTGGGCAAGCCGGACGTTGCGCGGTGCGCCGATCGCGACGTCGGGGCCGCGCTTG